>JAURHD010000030.1 GCA_030833445.1 Cephaloticoccus sp.
CCTTTCATGGTCTGGGTCCTTTCTGGGGCCCAGACTAACATCAAAGGTGGCTCAAAATAGCGAGGTCAGGTCAGGATCGCGCGCCATGAACAGTCGTTTTTCCAATGAATCCCACCAGGCAAAGGCGAACATTCCGCGGAGTTTAGGCAAAGCGGCTGCACCCCATTCCACCAACGCTGCGAGCAATACCTCCGTATCACAATGGGTGTGAAACGAATGCCCTCGGGGTTCCAGTTCAGCCCGCAGGTCCTGAAAATTATAAATGGCGCCGTTAAAAACGAGGACATGGCGTCCGTCCTTCGTCGCCATAGGTTGATGGCCATGGGCGGGATCAAATATTGCCAACCGGCGCATACCGATACACGCCGTTTCAGTCGAATGGATACCCGTGTCGTCTGGACCGCGGTGATGCATGGCTGCGTTCATCCGCGCAACGCGCTCGGCGCGTGATTCCGTCGATTCAGCTGACCCGATGATTCCGGCAATTCCACACATGATTTAGCGGATGGCTTCGCCCCGTCGCTTCCACATGGAACCAACTGAAATGTTAAAATTGGCCAAAAGGCCCATAGGCAAATAGACTAGGGCATATACCCCAGTACTTTATAGGGCTACGGTATCCTGGAGCTTACGCAAATCCATTGATAAACAAGTAGTTTCACGCACAAATTGATTGGGCAACCTTTTGTGAAATATCCCGTCCACATAGGTTTTCGACCATACTAAATCCAAAGTCCAGGGCTGTGCCTGCTCCACGGGAGGTAATGATATGACCGTCGGTCACAACACGCTCATTGACAAGAATATCCGGAAATTCATCTGCGGTCGAGAAATGGGCTGTATAGCGCCTGGAGTGTAACACCCCGGCATCAAGCAATACCAAAGGCGCGGCGCAGATGACGGCAATCAGACGGGTGGCGTCATTTTGGCGCTGCACGATTTCTCGCACCAACACGCTCTGGCGGAGCAGAGCTACCCCCGGTCCACCCGGCAAAAAAACACAGTCAAACACGCGTTCACCGACGGTAGTCAGTGCGACGTCGGCATGCATGATAAGCCCAACCTTACCGGTGACGTGAATCCCTTCGCCGATCGCGGCAATGGTCACTTCGACTCCGGCACGCCGAAGCAGGTCGATAGGCGTGATCGCCTCAATTTCCTCAAAACCATCCGCCAGGATTGCGAGAACCGTGGGCATGATGCTATATCAACACGAATGTCCCGAAATACGCACCGTTTTTTTGCAGGAAAGCAGCTGGTTGTCCTGGGTTGCGGTTACATCGGCAGCGAAGTGTGTCGACAGGCAGTCCAAAGGGAAATGCAGGTGACCGCGTTGACGCGAAATACCGATAAAGCAGCCGCGCTCCGGGCCATGGATATTCGGGTGGTTGAGGCCGACTTGGCCGGCGATGCCTGGCACGAGCAGATGCCGGTCAGTCCTGATTTCGTTTTGAACTGTGTAAGTTCTGGTGGTGGTGGGGTAGAGGGCTACCGCCACAGTTATCTGGATGGTATGAAATCGGTTCTGGCTTGGGCCCGTCAGTCCAAACCTGGCACCTTTACCTATACCGGTAGCACCTCAGTGTATCCTCAGGATAACGGCAGTCTGGTGGATGAGTCATCACCGACATCATCGCAAAACGATCGGTCAGGATTGCTGATAGAAACGGAAAATCTGCTGCGTTCCAGTGAGGCATTCTCCCGTTGGATCATTTTGCGTCTGGCCGGTATTTATGGACCGGGAAGGCATCACGTTTTGGATCAAATTCAAGCTGGGCAAGTGTTGACCGGCTCGGCCAGCCATCGTCTGAACTTGGCACACCGTGATGACATTTCCGCGGCCATTTGGGCGGTATTTGCCGCTCCAAGTAACATGGCGAATCAAGTTTACAATGTCGCTGATGATGCTCCCGCGACGAAGGGGGAATTGGCGGCCTGGCTCGCCAGATCACTGAAACTGCCAGCACCGCAATTTGACCCCACAGCCGTTTCAGCACGCCGACGGGTGGTGCCGGATCGGATCATTTTGAATGGCAAATTGAAAAACGACCTCGGTTGGCAACCCAAGTATCCGGACTATCGAAAGGGCTACGCAGCCATCCTGGGTGCACTCTAGCCTTGCCACACGCTGTGGGGCGCGGCCCAATCGATTTTTAACCCAATTATTCCCATGGCTGGTGTAGGCAAACTTCTCAAACAAGCACAGAAAATGCAGAAGGGTATCGAGGCACTGCAAACGCAGCTCGAAGCCCATGAAATCGACGTCACCAGCGGTGGCGGCGCCGTAAAAATCAAGGTCAATGGAGGTGGCAAATTTATCGCTTTGGAACTTGATCCCGACCTGTTGAAAGAGGACGCGAAGTTTGTCGCCGATACCATCCTGACGGCGATGCAGGATGCCGCCAAACAGTCTAAGGAATACAACGACGCCGAAATGCAGAAGGTTACCTCGGCATTCCAAGTGCCGGGTATGTTCTGAGGGACTGACTCGGTGCATTCTTAGCCTTTGTCCCGGCAATGACCCCTGCGTTTGAGCACCTGCAACAGCAGCTGAAACAGTTGCCCGGGGTGGGTTTTCGTTCGGCTGAGCGGATTGCGCTTAATTTGCTGGTGGAAAAGCCCGACCGGTTACCCACCTTGGTCCATGCTTTGCAAGAGGCCGCGCGGACGGTGCGGCGTTGCACGCGCTGCGGCAACCTGGCCGAAGCTGAGCTCTGTCCTCTGTGTGCGGATCAACACCGCGATCAATCGTTGGTTTGCGTGGTCGAACAGGTCCCCGATCTGGTCGCACTGGAACGCAGTGCAGCCTACCGCGGGGTATATCATGTTCTCCACGGCAAGTTGTCGCCGATTCACGGCGTGGCGCCGGAGGATTTGAACTTTGAACCGCTTTTTGCGCGCATCGCCACGGGAGAAGTTAAGGAACTCATCTTGGCGCTCTCCAATGATGTGGAAGGCGAGGCGACCTGCCATTACTTGACCTCCCAATTGCCGGCGGATCGTGAGGTTGCCACCAGTCGGATCGGTTTCGGTCTGCCGAGTGGCGGTGGGGTGTTATATGCCGATTCGGTAACCTTGAAAAGTGCCTTGGAAAGTCGCCGCAGTTATTCGTGATTGCGACCGCTTGGAAAGTCAGTTTGTAACAAGATCCTTCGATTGCGGGCGTAGTATATCGGTATTATGTGTGCTTCCCAAGCATGAGAGGCGGGTTCGACTCCCGCCGCCCGCACCAAGGTGTTGTTGTCCCTTTAACAAGATCTTCGCTTGATGGGCAAAGTTGCACTCTGATTCTCTTTTGAACGGCTCCATTCATATGGAGATATCCACATACAGGGAATGTGGTGAGTGATTTGGGTTGCGGGCAATGCGGGCGACTTTCTTTTCTACATAATGTTGGATAGCGCCGCCACTTCATCAACTCAGCTGCCCCAAGATCGCATGCCCGTTTTGGATATACTGCGCGGGTTGGCAGCCTTGGCCGTTTGCCTTTTCCATTTTGGGAATGACGGATTATGGTCCAGAGTGCCCGGGGGCTTTGTTTTTGAATCCGGCTATCTGGGAGTGTATGCTTTCTTCGTAATCTCAGGGTTTGTGATCCCACATTCACTGGTTGGGAAAGAGCATACAGTCAGTAACTATGGTCGATTCCTGATTCGACGGTTTTTGCGGCTTCAACCCGCCTACGTGGCGGCTTTGCTGGTGGTTATCGGTCTTTGGATAGGCTCGTCAATGACGCCGGGGTTTAAGGGGCAAGTGCCCCATTTCGCTTTTCACTATTTGCTGACCAATTTTACGCTTACCTGCGATTTTACCGGCGAGCCATGGCTGCTGGTTGTGGCTTGGACGTTGGCGATTGAAGCACAGTATTACCTTCTGATCGGTTTGACCATGCCGGGTTTACATCACGCCAAGTTGTGGGTGCGACAAGCCACTTTGGCCGCATGGGTGTTATCGTCTGCTTTGGCTTTTACCCCGGGGATGATTTTTGCCTATTGTCCTCTATTTGTTCTAGGCTTGGCCTTGCATGCTTGGTCCCAGGGATTGGTGAGCGGAAAATATTTTGGAATGATTGTGATCTTGTCTGTAGGGTTATATTTCCAATTTGCCACTGGATCCATATTTGCAATGGGGCAAACAGATGCCCCTCTTGTCATAGCGGTTGGCCTTACGACGATGTGTTTAATTTGGAAATGTAGGAAATGGCAGACCCCCTATCTTGTTTGGTTGGGCATGATTTCTTATTCCATTTATTTGTTACATGTCCCGATTGGAGGACGGGTCATGAATCTGGCGCGCCGGTATTTCGAATCTGACATCCTTTTGTTAGCGGCGGTCCTGAGTGCACTGGGTGCCTCGATTTTATCGGCGTGGTTGTTTTATCGATTGATAGAGCTACCGGCCCATCGCTGGGCACGTCGCATTCGCCTCGTGGTTCGTCCCGTAAAGTAACCGAACTGGATGACTGCATGACTCATCATCCATGGATATTGTCTGCAGTGAAGTTGCCCGTCCTTTTATCAATAACTGGGGTAGGGGGCTAACAAACTAGATTCCCGCCAAATGCAATCCGGCCTATGCCTGATGGTTCATAAATGACGTGCACTTGCTCCGTTCGACGTTCGCAGGCTTTGGCGATAATTTCGCTGATGCTCCTCGCCTCTACTTTGAGCGATTCAATTCCCGGCAGTTTGCGATGCGTGATTTTTACGAAAATCGCGTCGGCCCCGAGAGGGTGAACAACCCCATTTTCCGCGTAGTGGGGGATTTGGGCAATTTGCGCAACCGCACCCAAGTGCCGCCGGGGGCAGATCCGAATAAGAGTCCTAATTCGTCAGCCAATATACTCGGAAGTCCGGGTTCCGGAACGGTCATTTCGCCGATGATTTCAATTTCAACCAAAGGCATGATCCGGAAGACAGAGCGTGTTGGGATTAAGTGTCGGCGGTAACCGACTCGGAATGATGGTGACGCCAGCGTCCGAGGATGCGTTGGAACATTACATCAGCTGATAAGCCGTAGGTCTCGCGAAGAATTTCCGGACTACTGCCGTGCTCGACAAACACGTCGGGCCAGCCGATGCGTTCAACAGCGGTCGTGCAATTGGCTTCCTGCAGGGCATCAATTACCGCACTGCCAAAACCGCCGCTCCCCACGTGATCCTCCATCGTGACGATCAGTGGAATGCACGCGGCGTGACTAAGCAGCAGGGTGCGATCGAGTGGTTTGGCAAAGCGTGCGTTGACGACGCCAACCGAGATATTTTCCTCTGCCTTGAGACGGTCAGCCAAAGCAAGGGCTTCGGCTACCATTGGGCCCAGCGCCCAGATCATGATGTTGGAGCCCTCGCGCAGGACCTCCGCTTGGCCGAGGGGAATCAATGCCGGCTGATCCTTGATTGCTACACCGGTGCCGGCGCCGCGCGGGTAACGGATGAAGGCCGGGCCGTTGTGCTGCAAACCGGTGTGCAACATGTCCACGAGCTCATCTTCATCCTTGGGTTGCATGATGACGGCGTGAGGGACGCAACGCAGATAGGCCATGTCGAAGAGCCCGTGGTGGGTGGGACCGTCATTGGCAGAGAGGCCGGCGCGATCCATGCAAAAAGTCACCGGCAGATTCTGCAGGCACACGTCATGAATGATTTGATCGTAGGCGCGCTGCAGGAAAGTCGAATAGATGCCAACCACGGGGCGAATGCCTTTGGTAGCCAGACCGGCTGCGAACAGCACGGCGTGCTCCTCCGCGATGCCGACATCGAAAAACTGCTTGGGCAATGCGGTGGCCAAATGATTGAGACCTGTGCCACTGGGCATGGCCCCAGTGATACCGACGATACGGGAATCCGCCTGAGCGAAACGCACGAGCGCCTTGCCGAAGACATCCTGGTAATTGGGCGCGCTGACTCCGCCTGATTTGCGGCTTTCTCCGGTAACAGGGTCATACGGACTGGCCCCATGAAATTTTTCCGGGTGAGCCATGGCAGCCTCGAGCCCCTTGCCCTTCTTGGTCAGCACATGAATCAGAATCGGGGTGTCGCAGTTCTTGGCGAATTCGAGATTCTTGACGAGTTCCTCCAGATTGTGCCCATCGATGGGGCCGAGGTAACGCAGGCCAAATTTTTCAAACAGGCTCGACTCCACGAAGAAATCCTTGGTTTCGCGTTTCCACTTCATGTAGACGCGATTCATTTCCACGCCACCAGGCAGACTGGTGAAGAATTTCTCCAAGTCGTGATGCACCTTGTTGTAGGTGGGATTCGTGCTCAGGCGGTTGAGATACTTCGCCATCGCGCCGACATTCTTGGCGATGGACCATTCGTTATCATTGAGGATGACGATCAGCCGCTTGGTGGAACTGACCACGTTGTTCAGTGCCTCCATCGTGATACCGCAGGTAAACGCGGCATCGCCGCAGAGTGCGACGACGTGTTCATCGGTGCCCTTGAGATCGCGGGCCGTAGCCATGCCGAGGGCGGCGGAAAGAGCCGTGCCGGCGTGACCCGCACCAAAGGCATCATGTTTACTTTCACTCCGGTAGAGGAAGCCACTGGCGCCACCGGACTGCCGAAGTTTGCGGAAAAAGTCCCCATTGCGGCCGGTCAGGAGCTTGTGCACGTAGCCTTGGTGGGCGACATCGAATACGAATTGATCCTGCGGCGTATCGAATACGCGGTGCAGGGCGATGGTCAGCTCAACCACCCCAAGATTAGGTCCAACATGGCCACCCGTGGCAGAGGTTACGGCAATGATTTCTTCGCGGATTTCCTGAGCCAAGGCTGGCAGTTGATCGGCTGAAAGTGCCTTGAGGTCGGCCGGGCTCTTTATGCCGGGAAGGATGGGATCCGATGGAACGGAATTAGAATCGTTCATTAGTGATGCAGTCGGCGCCGGAATTAGGCGGGACGTTCAGTGTCAAATTTGGTGAAAGCCACGCCTTCTTTGGTCTTTTTGAGTTGTTCGATTTTCAACTCGGCGTCTTTCAGTCGGGTTTCGCAGGTTTTGAGCAATTTATTGCCTTCCTCAAATTTGGCCAACAGCTCAGCCAGGGGCACGTCGCCGGTCTCCATGGACTCGACAATACCCTCGAGTTTGGCGAGGGCGGCTTCAAAGGAAAGTTTGGAATCTTTGGCTTCCACGGTCCCACGATGCGGTGACTCAGGGGCATTTCAACTAATCTTTGGACTCGCGACACCGCGATTTTCGCATGCACTGGGAGCATGTCTTCCGTGTTATGGATTGTCGCCGGCCTCATGGTTTTCCGTCTGCTGGGCGAATGGTTTTTGTCCGCCCTGAACCGGGCCGAAGTTCGACGACACGCGGGATCGGCTCCCCCGGCTGTCGCGGCCATCATGGATGAGCCAACCTACCGCAAATCCGTGGCTTACACGCTGGAGCGCTCCCGCTTCGGTCAGATTACCGAGCTGTTCGATGTGCTGGTGCTGATGCTGGTGATTTTTGGCGGGGTTTTGCCATGGCTCTACACTGAGGTGGTGGGATGGGGCGGAGCCGAGGCGGTGTGGAGCCGTGCGGTCTATTTGCTGCTGGTCGGTATCCTATTGGCAATCCCGGGGCTGCCATTCGAATGGTGGTCACAGTTTCGCTTGGAAGAAAAATATGGCTTCAACAAGAGCACCCCCAAGTTGTGGGTCGCCGATAAATTGAAAGGGCTGCTGTTGATGCTGATCCTGGGCTTTGGGCTATTGTGGGTGCTGTTATCCCTGGTAAATTGGGTTGGTCAGGCTTGGTGGCTTTGGGGCTTTGGCGTGTTGTTTGGATTTCAGATTCTGATGCTGGTGCTCTATCCGAAATTGATTTTGCCACTGTTCAACAAACTGACCCCGTTGCCCGAGGGTGAATTACGCGATCGATTGTTGGCTTTGGGTGAGCGCACTGGATTCCAAGCCCAAGCGATCGAGGTTATGGATGGTTCGAAACGCTCCGGACATTCGAATGCCTTTTTCACCGGGTTTGGCCGGTTTCGTCGTATTGTCCTTTTTGACACGCTGATGAATCAACTGAGCACCGAGGAACTCGAAGCGGTGTTGGCCCATGAGATCGGTCACTATCGCCGCGGTCACATTCCCAAGATGATCGCGGTCTCTGCCTTGATGCAATTGGGTGGTTTTGCCTTGATTGCTTGGTTGGCGCGCAGTGCGTGGTTCAATCCGGCTTTTGGATTTCCATTGGGGGAGCTCGCGCCGTCTCTCCTGATGTTCGGGTTGCTGAGTGGTCTGATCACTTTTTGGTTTTCTCCCATCGGCAACCTGTTTTCACGCAAGCACGAGTATGAGGCCGATGCCTTTGCCCGTAACGCCATGGGTGGCCCGACGGCCATGATCGGCGCCTTGCGCAAACTGGCCCAGAAAAACCTCAGCAACCTCACGCCGCATCCTTGGTTCAGTGCGTTTTACTATTCGCATCCCACCTTGGTTGAACGGGAACGCGCGCTGATTACGGAGCCGTAATGAAGGCCGTGGCGGGGTTGGGTTTGGGGCTGCTGGCCGTGGTTTCGGTCACCGCAACCGAACTGACCATTGCCACCTATAATATTGAGAATTACGTATCGACTGATCGGTTGATTCCAGCGGGCTACCGGAAGGACTATCCGAAACCAGAGTCAGCCAAAGCGGCATTACGCGAGGTCATTCGTGACTTGAACGCAGATGTGCTCGTATTGCAGGAAATGGGCCCACGGCCGTATTTGGAGGAGCTGAGACGAGACCTGGTGGTGCTGGGCGTTAACTACGACCAAGCGGTTTTATTGGAGGCGGCTGACCCCGACCGCCATGTAGCGGTATTGTCGCGTAGAGTTTTCACCAAAATCAATCTACACACGGATCTGAAATTCAAATATCTTGATGGGGTTGAAACGGTTAAGCGCGGGCTTTTAGAACTCAGTTTGGAAACCCCGTCAGGTGAGCTGACACTTTGGTCTCTGCATCTCAAAAGTCGTTATACCGATAACAAGGCCGACCCCGAATCAACGAAACGCAGGGCGGGTGAAGCCATGGCTATACGGGAGCATATCCTTGCCCACACACCGGAACCACGGACTGACCGGTTTATCATTCTGGGTGATTTCAATGACGTGAAAAGTAGTGCGGCGGTGCGTTATCTCACCAAGCGCGGTGCCATGAAATTCGCGCGGCTGCTTCCGGCTGCTGATGATCACGGGGAGCATTGGACCTATCACTATCGACGGGAGGATGCTTACACCCGGGTCGATCATATCCTGGTCTCAGCGGGACTGCGGTCGGCGGTAAAAGCGGGCACCGCCAAGATTTTCGGTGGGGAGAAAGTCGCGTTGGCCAGTGATCACCGACCGGTAAGGGTCACCTTGGAATGGAAGGATTGAGCCTCGAATGTAACAACGATTCAGTTCAGGTGCAGGAGATGACAAACCAGACCACCGAGGCTGCCAGTCCAGCCAACAGGCCGTGTCTCAGCCGGTATACCTGACTGCCATGGGTCGGAAGAATGGAGTAGGCGAGGTCCGGTTTGAAGAAATAGCGTTTGAAATTGGTCACGGTGAAAGTCGCGGTTTTCAGGAGCATGCCGTATTGTGAGCGGATATCCTCCACGTTGGGCGGTCGCCGGTATTTGATGATCGATTGCTCGGTGAATTGCTTCTTGGCCGTGTCATTGACCAGCGCGAAGGGAACCGTGATCGGGGTATCGGGGTTGGCTTCCAGTGGTAGGTCGTGCCAACTCCAGTTTTTATAGGTGCGGGCGGTAATATCTCCGAAGGCATTGTGCCGGCAGAGGTGGAATACGTCGGCGGAATTTAAGGCGCGACCCTGAGGATCGAAAACCCCGATGACTATGGCCTGCGGATCAACGTAGACCCAGCGATTCTGATCCTGCAGATAGCATTCGTTCCAGGAATGACCATTGTAGACCAGGATGTTACCTTGCACGGTGGCACCATAGACAAATCGAGTGGGCACCCCGACCCGATTCGCAAAGAAAGCGAAGACTTGGGCATTTTGGGTGCACCAACCCTTGCCCTTTCCGTCGCGCAAATCCTGAAATATCCGCAAAGGATCCAGCCAACGATAATCATCCTTCGGCACGCCACCGGCGTTGGACCAACTGGTGCGCAGGAAATGGACGATTTTTTCCATGCGTTCCAGTTCGGAGTCACCGGGCTGAATGCCGGCTTCATTCGTCAAAAGACGATCGGCCTCTGCGAGTGCCGCTGAGCCCATGTAAGCATAGTCGTCCACCCAGTAAGCCACGGGGTAACGGATGAATTTACCAACCGGGGTTTCCGTATCGATTAGCTGGATATCATTCGGAAACCGCATGCTGTGCTTGGAATAAAATTCCCGGGCAATGGTTTTGATGTTCAGGGTGATGTCCGGTCCCAGACCAGCGGGCAGCGGTCGTAATAGGTAGGTATGCTCGAAGTCAGCCAAAGTAGTGTCCTGGTCGCCGCGAAATTTGTCGGTGGTAAGTTTGATGACTGGTTTGTCACCGGGTAGGGTGGCGGCCAGTTGGCCGTCGATATGCAGTTCCCAACCGGCAGGTTGTTTGGTCCACACGATCTCCGGAGTGAGCGCACCGGGCTCAATGTGCCATTTTCTGATGGTGGGCCGGTCGCTGGGGAAAAAGAGGCGTGCGTAATCCACCGCGCGATGTGAGGCCTCCCATTCCCGCGTAAAGAACACATAGAGATTGGCGGCCAACAACAATAGTATGAACAGGCCGGACCAAAAAGCCGGATAGTGGATGAGTTCGCTCATGGATATGCGCAGGTTCGTGGTTGGGTATAAAAAAGGCGGGCCGCGTGGGCCCGCCAAGTATCAAAGGGACTATCCGACCATTTTAGTTGGCCGTGACGGTAACGGGAATCGTGACTTCACCCGCTTCGTAGCCTTTCAGGTAGAGACTGCCTGAACCGGGACGTCCGCCTTGGACATCGACTGAAACCGTGGTCTGACCGGCGGGAATAAACACCTCGGCCATAATGACGCTTTCAGGCACATCGGTGGTAACATCGAGCAGGAGACCGCCCATGGGAGCGGGATTCGCAACGCTGAAGGTAAGCGTCTGACGATCGCCGGTGCGCAACAGGATGTTCGACGGCGAGACACTCAGGGCACTCGGATCAATCCGGAAAGTGCCGACGTCAGTTGAACCATTGGCTCCGACCATCGTTACCTTGTAATTGTGAGAGGCGCCCAAAGTGGGGACGAAAAAGCTGATGGATGTGGGTGACTCATATACCGTGCGAACGGGGATGCCATCGAAGAAGAGACTGTCTTGAGTGGTGAAGCCACGGCCCAAGAGACTGATCCGGGCTCCGACCGGCCCGCGATTGGCCTCAAGCGAAAGGACATAGCGGTCAACGATGTTGACGTTGTTGATCGCCGAATAGGTTTCGCGACGCTCCTCGCGCTCGTTGAACTGGACGCTGTAATTGACCAGAAAATAGTAGGCCAACTTGGTGCGTCCCGGCGGCAAGTGATAATCATACTCATACAGGCCCTCAGCGAGCGGGCTCTTTGACATGATGTGATTTTCCCCATCGATGATGATATGCGGTTCCACACTGCCGGGCACAATCGTGGTGCTCTTGGTGGCAACACGCAAAGTGATGGTATAGATGCGGGATGGATTATCCGAGATGGATGGTGGCGTCAGATTGGTGAGCGTGACAGCTTCGCAACCAGCGAGGAGCGCCATGCCGAGCAGGGCGCCAGCCCAGAGGAAAATTTTCCGCGTGAGAGTGAGACGGGAGTTTTGCATTGGTTTTCAGTTAAAACCGGTCAGTTAGAGTGCGTAAGTAATGAGTGACACTGTGTTAGCGCAAGCCAAAGCTGCACCGACAGACCCGTTGGGACTGTATGTGCATGTGCCTTTCTGCGCCTCGACCTGTGACTTTTGTGCGTTTTATCAAGTGAAGCCGACCGCGGATGGGATGGCTAAGTTCCTCAATGGAATAGAAACCGAGGCAAACTTGATCAAATGGTCCCGTCCCGTGTCCACGGTCTTCTGGGGCGGGGGGACCCCCGGTTTGTTGTCGCCCAAGGCTTTGGAGCACCTGGGTGGGATGGTCCGCCAGCGCAGTGGCGGCCAACCCCGGGAATGGACCGTCGAACTCGCACCGGCATCTGTCAGTGAGGCTCGTTTGAATGCATTGAAGGACTTGGGGGTCACACGGATTTCGATGGGGGTGCAAAGTTTTCAACCCGCACTTTTGGATGCGCTTGGTCGACAACACAGCCTCGACCAAATTTATCGGGCCTATGATCTCGTGCGAGCGGCGGATTTTCAGAGTGTTAACCTCGATCTGATGTTTGCGCTGCCTGGGCAGAGTGAAGCTGAATGGGTGGCGGATATCACCGAAGCCCTCCGTTTGGCGCCGGATCACCTGTCGACCTATTGTCTGACCTTTGAGGAAGACACGGCCCTTTGGGTCAAATTATCGCAAGGTCGGGTGAAATTGGATCCGGAGCACGAGGCCAAACTCTATGAATCGACGTGGTCCCGCCTGGCCACGGCCGGCTATGAGCAATACGAAGTGGCCAATTTTGCCCGTCCGGGACATCAATGCCGTCACAACCTCAACACGTGGCATATGCATGAATGGGTTGGCTTGGGGCCCTCGGCGGCGTCCCAGCACGATGGTTGGCGTGGTGGGAATGTCGCTGATCTGGCCCGTTGGCATTCCTTGCTCTCAGAGGGCAAGCGCATGACCGAAGATCGGCTGGGCCTGACCCCCGCACAACTGGCTGAGGACGCGCTGATCTTTGGGTTGCGCATGAATGCCGGTGTCGCTGTGGCACACTGGCGACAACGTGCTCCTTCGGCACCTTGGGCGGCGGTTGATGCCAGGATAAATGACCTGTTGGGTGATGGACTGGCCGTGTTTTCCGGTGAAAATTTAATACTTACTTCCCGAGGCCGTTTGCTGGCGGATGCAGTGGGGCTCGAAATGATGGAAGCATTTGAGGAGCCTGTCCCGGTGTGAATAAACGGATTGTTATCTTTATGGGTTTAATGGCGGGTTTGCTTTGGCTGCTCACCAGCTGTGCCAGCAAACCCACCTCGGAACGATCTTTGGTGGTCGCCCGGTTTCTCATTGAGGCCGGGGAGAATCAGCCAGCAGTCAATGTGGTATTGCCGATCAGCGGGGTGGCCGTGCGCGCCCAGCCCAAGCCGGTCGTTACGGAATTCGATATTATCGAAGTGGTCGAGGCCGAGGTGGACTTGGGCCGCTGTGCGCTATTTCGCCTATCGGTCCCGGCGGGTCGCGATCTCTATCGCCTGACGGCGGCCAATATATCCCGGCGTTTGGTTCTCGTGATAAATGGCCAAGCGATCGGGGTGGGGGTAATTGACCGGCCCATCGAGGGCGGGATGTTGTTTATCTTTATGGAAGTGCCCGATGCCGCCTTGTCGCAATTGGTGGCTGATTTGAATTACACCACGCGCAAGATTCAAGAGGAGGCGGCGCGGAAGGGATGAAGCGGCTAATCATCAGGATATTGGCGAGCGGTCTGTTGACTGCATCCGCCCAAGCGCAACGGGTCGATTTATCCTGGCCGACCCCAAATCCAGCTTGGGCCGCCGGTAAACCTATCTCGGCATTTTTGCAGGACACGGGGACTGGAGATCCCGCGTCCGGTAGTTTTGGCGGAGTGCGCACCAATGGCCGCCAATTTCATGAGGGTCTTGATATCAAGGCACTCAAACGAGACAGCCGGGGTGAGCCGGCTGATCCGGTGTTTGCCGCCATGGATGGAGTGGTGCGTTATGTGAATTCGGTGGCCGGTAACAGCAGCTATGGAC
>JAURHD010000031.1 GCA_030833445.1 Cephaloticoccus sp.
AGTCAATTCCGTGCGGGAAAGGTCCTCGCCCTGCATGAGGAAGGTGCGGCCGGCCTTGTGGAAATCCGGCTCCAATGCCTCGGCGACCCGACGCATGTCCGTGTAACTCGTAAACAACACCAGTGATCCGCCCGTCACGCGCAGGGTGCAGAACCGGATGTAATCAATCAACGCATTGATCGCCAGTTTTGCCTCCCCCGGTGAGGGCAGCGGAATATCGGCGGCGACGTAAACCCGCATATTGCGGGCAAAGTCGAAAGGCGAGGCGACCATCACGGCGTTGGCATCGGTGGCACCAATGCGAATTTGAAATGGCGTGAGACTGCCGCCTGAAGCCAGGGTCGCACTGGTGAACAGCACCGACGTGCCGCAACCCAAGAGTTGTTCCCGCAAATAGGGCGCCACATCCAACGGCGCCGTGCGCAAGGTGACGACGGTTTGGCGGCGACCGGAGCGTTCCAACCAATAGACGAATTTTTCCTCTGCCACATCCAGCCATTGGCGGATGCCGGTCTGACAACTTTTTATCCGGCCGCGTTGTTCCAGCAGTTCATCGCGCTCCTTGCCGTCATCGAGTTTGTCGGCGCGGGTGCCGATGGCCTTGGCGAGGGCCTGCAACGGTCCGTCGAGCCACGGTTCGCATGCACCTGCCTCCCGCAGTCGCACGATCGGCTGTTTGACGAGGAGACGTTCACGCAGAAAACCAAAGAACTGCTCCGAGGCATCCAAGGCATCGATGACGAGTTGTTGTTCGAAGGGGCCGCCGTGGCGCGCGAGCAGGCCGCGCCGGGTTTTCGGATTGAACAGATGTTTCAACATCCGATCGATGCCGTAGCTGCTCAGGCGCAAACCAAAGTGATCCGTGGCGACTTCGGGCACCGTGTGCGCCTCATCGAGCACCACGAAATCATCCGGGAAGAGCACGCCGCGCGCGGCCCGGCCTTCGGAACCACTGCTGGCGTTCATCAAGGCGAAGAGCAGCGAGTGATTTACGACGACGACTTGGGCCTGACGGATGCGGGTGCGCGCCCGTTGATAGAAACAGTGTTCGCCATTGCAGTGCTTGCGGGAACAGGCGGATGAATCCGCACTGACCCATTCCCAGACTTCGGGTGCTGGTGGAGGCGAGAGTTCGTGGCGCAAACCATCCGCGCTCTTTTCGGCCCAGCTGGCGATACGCTGCAGTTCCGATGACTCGGGAGTTGAAAACAACTCCTGCTTATCACGCAGGGCCGTGGCGAGACGGGTGGGGCACAGATAGTTCGCCTTGCCGACGAGGACGGCACTTTTGAAATCGGCGTATGCGGCCAACTCCGGTTGCGAGCGGAATACGCGGCGGCAAAGCGGCAGATCCTTGGTCTGCACCTGCTCCTGCAGGGCGATCGTGTGGGTCGAGACCAACAGCTGGCGCGATTGATCGACGGCGTGGATGATGCCGGGAAGGAGGTAGGCGAGGGACTTGCCCACACCCGTGCCCGCCTCAAAGAGCAAGGGTTCATCCCCTTCAAACGCGGCCGCGGTGGCTCGCGCCATCTGCTCTTGCTGGGGACGGTGCTCGAGTTGCAGGCCTTCCTGCAGCCAACCGGCCTCAGCAAACAGCTTTGCGGCCAAGGGTTGGACCTGACTGGGATTGGACGCCGGAGGCAGGGTCGAGTCGGTGTCGTCGCGTAGTCCAATCATGAAGCCGCCAACGCAACCGACTCAGCCGGGAACGCGCAAACGAATTTGCTCGTATCAGATAGCCGAGACATCAATCGGCACCACGCGGTTTTCCTCCCGCGAGCAATCCGCGCCGAAGCCCAGCAAGTGGCCGGCCACCGAATCCTCGATGCTGGTGGAGGAAATCGAAGGCGTTTCCCCGCGCAGCAGGCTGACGAAGTCCGCGACCATGCGAACGTCGCCGCCGCCATGTCCGCCACTGGCACCCGAGGTATCCTCGTTCACGTTGAGCTTCACGGTTTCCTCGGTGTATTCGTGGCCGGGCCGCAAATCCATGTGGCGGATGATAAATTCCGAATCCTCGAACCGTCCTTGGATTTCTCCCTTCGTGCCGACGAGATGGATGCTGCGCATCAGGCGCGCGCTGCCGCCGATCATGTTGAGGGTGGCCGTGCAACCATCGGCAAATTCAATGACCACGGATTGATGATCGACGACGTCGTTGTCGCATTTCCAAGCGCAGCGGCCGTAGGGGTTGGAGCCTTTCAGTGAGGCGATCTTATCCTCAATCGTGGGATGCTCGATGTGCTCGAGGTCGGTCCAGACATACATGGCCCACCGCTCGGGATGATCGATGTAATGCTTGCGCGCGGAGTAGTCGCACTCGGCCTCGATTGGACAATCTACCAAGCAACGCGTGCCGGCCTTGACCGGTGCCTTTTCCGGACGGAAAAAGAAATTGTTGCCGAAACTGGATACCTTCACGGGTGGGATACCGCTTTTCATCCAGGTGATCAGGTCGAGGTCATGGCATGACTTGGCCATCAACATGGTGGAGTGAGACTGGTCCTGGCGGTTCCATTTTCCGCGCACAAAGCCCATCGCCATGTGGTGGTAGGAAACGTGTTCCACGGCCTGCACGCTGAGGATGTCGCCGATCGTGCCCTTGACGATCTCGTTGCGAATCGCGGCATAGAAGGGGGTGTAGCGCAGCACGTGGCAGATGCTGATCTTGCGGCCAAATTTGCGCGCGGCGCGCACCAGCTCGGTCAGTTCGGCCTCGTGGGTGGCAAAGGGCTTTTCCAACAGGATGTCGTAGCCGGCGGCCAACAGGGGCAAGGAGGTCGGCACGTGGTGCTGATCCATGGTGCCGTTGATGATGAAATCAGCGAGTTTGGGCCGACTGGCCAGATCGGCGGCACTATCGAAGCATTGCTCTGGCTTAAGCTTGAACAGCTTTACGATCCGTTCGCGTCTGAGGGGCGATGGATCGGCTACCCCTACGATCTGCAGATCCTCGGGGTGCTCCAACGCATAGGTAGCATAGACAATGGAGCGGTGGCCAGCCCCGACAATGATCGCCGTGAGTTTCTTCTTCATGCAGTGGAAACGCGTGACGCTGGGTTATCGCTCGAGCGTTGGCAATCGGAGAGCGAATAGAATTTGCGAGTTTACCGGGGATCGCTTCATGTAGGTGTCAGATGCACGAAACACGCCATAACATGACCGATTGGGGCGAGGAGTTGGCGGAGTTTCTGCGTAAGCAACCGGAAGTGGGGGCGGTGCGGATCAATGCGGCCACTCATAAGGTAGAGGTGGCCACCATTGGGGAAGTGGATCTGGCGAAACTGCACCATAAACTGGATGAAACCATTGCCGGGATCGTGTCTCAGCTGGCGGGAAATGAAAAACCCGCCATGCCCCGTGGTTTCAGTATCACCCAGCAGGACGGCCGCACCCAGATCTCCCGTGACACGTGCGTGACCGCCGAGAAAATGTGGCTTTGGCGGGCCTTTGAGTGGCCGGAAATCGATCCGGTTATCGAAGAACACGAATCCGAATGGCAGGAACTGACTTGGTTTGCCGGGATTTGCGGAGTCTGTGGCATCAGCGGATTTGCCGCTGGGATGATTTGGCCCGAGATGGTCTGGGTCAGCCGGGGACTCTATTTAATCGGCGCGATCGCGGGCGGTTGGGATGCCGCCAAGGATTCTTGGGCAAACCTCAAGACCCTGCGGCTTGATATTCATTTCCTGATGATCGCCGTCGCGCTCGGGGCGATCTTCACCGGCGCTTGGGGCGAGGCCGTATTGTTACTCTTCCTCTTTTCCGCATCCGGCGCGATGGAGGATTATGCGTTGGACCGCACGCATCGGGCCGTCAGTTCATTGCTCAAGTCGGCCCCCAAGCGGGCCATTCGATTGGACGAATCGGGCCAAGAAACCGAGGTCGATGTGGAGGAGCTGGCCATTGAGGATTTGGTGCGGGTCAGACCCGGACAGGCGTTTCCCGCGGACGGGGAAATCAGCAAGGGTCGCAGTGCGAGTGATGAGTCCACGCTGACCGGCGAGGCCGTGCCGGTGGAAAAGAATATCGGCGATCAGGTATTCAGCGGCACGATCAACCTTTGGGGTTCGGTGGATTTCAGTGTAAGCAAGCTGCCGTCGGAAAGCACGCTGCAGAAAATCATCAGACTCATTCAGACCGCCCAAAAACTGCGGGCCCCCAGTGAGCGGTTCACGGACAAGTTTGGCCCGGGTTACACTTATACGGTGATAGGGGCCTCGGCGTTGATGTTCCTCGTGCTGTGGTTGGGTTTCAATCTGCCGGCTTTTGAAAACACCGACGCAACCCGTTCGGCATTTTACCGCGCCATGACGCTGATGGTGGTGGCCAGTCCATGCGCGCTGGTGCTTTCGATTCCTTCGGCGATTCTTGCCGCGATCGCTTGGGGCGCACGTCACGGCATTTTGTTCCGGGGTGGCGCGGCAATCGAAAAACTGGCCGCCATCACTGCGGTGGCTTTGGATAAGACCGGCACGTTGACCACGGGCGAACTCGCCGTCGTGGGTTGCGAGAGTTTTCCCAGGGGGCATGAGCGTGAAGTGTTGGAACTTGCCTATGCCTTGGAATCCAAGTCGCAGCATCCCATTGCGCGGGCGATCGTCCGGCACGCCAAGGCGGAAAAGGTGCGCGAGTTGGATCTGTCGGAATTTGAATCGCTCACCGGCAAGGGGCTGCGCGGCAAACTCGACGGGGCCAGCGTGCTGTTGGGTCGGCGCGAATTGCTTGAATCGGGACCGCTGGCCGATTGGGCCAAAAAACTTCCGCAGGCTCCCGCCGAACTGAGCGAAGTCTGGGTGCTGGGTCGTGACTTGGTGGGGCGCGTCTTGCTGCAGGATCAGATTCGCGAACAATCCAAGGGGGTGCTCGCCGCGCTCAAAGCCATGGGGATTCGGACCATCATGCTGACCGGAGACCGGCGGCATACGGCGGAAAAAGTGGCCAAGGAACTTGGTCTTGATGAGGTGCGCGCCGGACTTTCGCCGGAAGACAAAGTGGCGGCCGTGCAGGAAATTCGTGAATCCGGTTACCGCATCGCGATGGTCGGCGATGGCGTCAACGACGCACCCAGCCTGGCGGCGGCGGATGTCAGCGTGGCCATGGGAGCCCGGGGAAGTGATGCGGCTTTGGAACAGGCGGAAATCATTTTGATGGACGACCGGATTGAAAACTTTCTGTCCGCCCAACGGCTCAGCCGCCGTGCCGCCCGCGTGATCAAACAAAACCTCACCATATCGCTGGGAGTCGTTGTGATCATGGTCGTGGCGACACTCTTTGGCACGGTGCCGCTGGCCCTCGGCGTGGGTGCCCATGAGGGCAGCACGTTGATCGTCTGTTTGAATTCGCTGCGGCTGCTCTTTGGCCGCAATGCCTGATGAGATGTAGGGCGGGATCGCTGAACCCGCCTGGTAAGTTTTGCGGGCTGCGCAGGCGGGTTTCGGCGAACCCGCCCTACAAAATCAATCCACGATCAGCACTAGGTCGCCGGTGCGGACCTGTTCGTAGAGCTCGATGATATCGAGATTGCGCATGAGCACGCACCCCGCGCTGAGCGGCTCGCCGATGCGGTCTTCGTGATTGGTGCCGTGGATATAGACGTAACGGGCATGGGTATCGACGTCACCGCCCCGGTTGACGCCATCCTCAAGTCCATTGAGCCAGAGTATCCGACTGGTGATGAGATTGGTGTCGGTGGCATTTTCCGGCAGCTCACTGAAATGATGACCGATCGAAACCCGGCCTCTGAAAACCATACCGGCGGGTTGGCCGGCCCCGATTCGTTCGGCGATTTCATGGAGGCCGCGCGGAGTCCCGAGGGAGCCGTTGAGATTGGAGGGCGGACGGCGCGAGGTGGAGATGACGTAACTTTTTATGACATTCCCGTCCTCGAAAAACTGCATTGTCGCCGGGCGAATGTTGACCAGCAAAACCCGTCGTGTGGGCTTGATACCCAGCGCATCACAGGCTTTAGTGACCCGTTCCCAGGGTTTTATCATGGCTAAGAATTCATCCTTCACTGTCGGTATCGTCGGCGCAACAGGCGCCGTCGGTCAAGAGCTGCTCCGGCTTTTGCTCGAGCGCGAATTCCCCATGGCCACGTTGCGGCTCTTCGCCTCGGCGCGGTCGGCGGGCAAGGGCATCACCTGCCTGGGCAAAACCTTTACCGTCGAGGAAGCCAAGCCCGGCGTCTTCGCCGATGTGGACGTGGCGTTCTTTGCGGCCGGTGGTTCGGTTACCCGCGCTTTGGCTCCCGATGCCGTCAAGGCGGGTTGCCTCGTCATCGACAAGAGCTCGGCGCTTCGCATGGAGCCGCACGTGCCCTTGGTCATACCGGAAATCAATCCGGAGGCGCTCCGCACCCACCAAGGGATCATCGCCAATCCCAATTGCTCCACTGCCGTCATGCTCATGGGCCTGTGGCCTTTGCACCAGAAGTTTGGCCTCAAGCGCGCGATCATTTCCACCTATCAGTCGGTATCCGGCACTGGTGCCGAGGCGGTGAAGGAACTCGAGGCCCAGATCCAAGCCTATGTCGCGGGCGAGCCGATGGAGCACAAGGTCTATCTCAAGCAGATCGCCTTTAACTGCATCCCGCACATCGACAGCTTTGGCGCGGACGGCTACACGGGTGAGGAGACGAAGATGGCCCAGGAAACCCGCAAGATCACGGGGCTGCCCAATCTCAAGATTTCAGCCACCACCGTCCGCGTGCCGGTCGTCCGGGCGCATTCCGTCTCGGTTAGCGCCGAGTTTGAACGTCCGGTCAATCTGGCTGAGGCCCGGGCTGCCGTGGCCGCCTTTTCGGGAGCCGAACTGGTGGACGATCCGGCCAACAAGGTTTACCCGACCCCCCTCGATTTCGCCCAAAAGGTGAAGTGCGGCGTGGGCCGACTGCGCGTGGATACGGCTTTTGACAACGGTCTTTCGTTCTGGGTGACCGGCGACAACCTCTGGCGCGGAGCGGCCTTGAACGCCCTGATGAACGCCGAATTGATGGTCCGCACCGGCTGGCTGCAACCCAAGGCGCCGGCGGTTATGACATGAGCCCGGTGACCAGCCGGGAATAAGTTCTTGTCACTCCCACGGGGGAAAGCCTTATTTTCAACCTTCGTCATGGACGCTTAGCTCAGTTGGTTAGAGCATCTCGTTTACACCGAGGGGGTCGGGGGTTCGAGTCCCTCAGCGTCCACCATCCTAAACCCTTACACCATGCGACATACGATATCAGTCCTCGTTGAGAACAAGTTCGGCGTATTGGCGCGCGTCGCTGGAATGTTTTCCGGCCGCGGCTTCAACATCGACTCGCTCAACGTCGGTCCCACGCATGATGCCACGATGTCCCGGATCACCGCCGTCCTGAACGGTGATGATCATTCGTTGGACCTGTGCATCAAACAATTGCGGAAATTGATCAATGTCGTCGAGGTTATCGATTTCATCGAGGGGGCTGCGGTCACGCGCGAGCTCGTGTTGGTCAAGGTCCGCGCCGACTCCCGTTCGCGCCCGGAGATTCTGCAGATCAAGGACATCTTTCGCGCCAAGATCGTCAATTTGACCCAAGACAATATGGTCATCGAATGCACCGGTGATGACGAGAAGGTCAGTGCCTTCCTCGGTCTGCTTGAACCTTTCGGAATTCTCGAGCTGGCCCGCACCGGTCGTCTCGCCCTCAAACGCTAACCCAAATTCTCAATCCCTTTTAATCATGCCTGCTAAAGTCTACACCGACAAAGATGCCGATCTCGGCATATTCAAAAACAAGACCCTCGCCGTTATCGGCTACGGTTCCCAAGGTCACGCCCACGCGTTGAACCTCAAGGAGAGCGGCTGCGAGGTCATCATTGGCCTCTATGCCGGTAGCAAATCCCGCGACGTCGCCATACAGCACGGGCTGAAGGTTTACGACACGGCCGAGGCCGTGCGCCGCGCCGATGTCATCATGATCGCTTTGCCCGACATGGTGCAGGCCGACGTCTACAAAAAAGACATCGCTCCGAACCTCACCAAGGGCAAGTGCCTCCTCTTCTCGCATGGTCTCGCCGTGCATTTCGATTTGATCAAGCTCCCCAAGGACGTGGATTGCATCATGGTCGCTCCCAAGGGGCCCGGCCACATGGTCCGCCGTCTCTACGTTGAGGGCAAGGGCATGCCCGCCCTCATCGCGGTGGAGCAGAACAAGAGCAAGCAGGCCAAGAAGATCGCGCTCGCCTGGGCCAAGGGTATTGGTTCCACCCGCGCCGGCGTGCTCCAGACCACCTTCAAGGAAGAGTGTGAAACCGACTTGTTCGGCGAGCAGGCCGTGCTTTGCGGCGGTGCTTCCGCCCTCGTGCAGGCTGGTTTTGAGACCTTGGTTGAGGCCGGGTATCAGCCCGAGATGGCTTACTTCGAGTGTCTCCACGAGCTGAAGCTCATTTGCGACCTGATGTATGAGTCCGGTATCGCCGGCATGCGTTTCTCCATCTCCGAGACCGCCAAGTATGGTGACATCACCCGCGGTCCTCGCGTTGTGAACAAGAAGACCAAGGTCGAAATGAAGAAGATCTTGAAGGAAATTCAGACCGGCAAGTTCACCAAGGAATGGGTCAAGGAGCACAAGGGCGGCCTGAAGAAATACAACAAGCTGCTCAAGGCCGGCGAGAAACACCAGATCGAGAAGACCGGTGCCTACCTGCGCGGCATGATGCCTTGGATGACCAAGAAGAACATCAAGGGTGTCCAAGCTTCCTACGCTTAATCAGTTTCAGGACTACAAACAGTTGATCGGCACCAATGGCTTGTCCGTTGGTGCCGATTCTTGTTTTTGGTCATGAACTGCTTACTGTTTCCCCCGTGTCATCCCGTAAACTAATCCTCGCAACCCGGAAAAGTCCGCTCGCCCTCGTGCAAAGCGAGATGGTGGCGGCGCATTTGCGGAGCAAGTTGGGCGTGGAAGTGGAGCTGTTGAAATTGGTCACAACCGGCGACCGGCAAACCGAGTGGTCACTGGAGCAGAAGGGAGGAAAAGGGCTGTTTACCAGCGAACTCGAAGCGGCGCTGACCAAAGGTGAGGCGGACCTCGCCGTGCATAGTGCGAAGGACCTCCCGGGTGATTTGCCGGCTGAGCTCATGATCGCAGGTTACCTGCCACGGGCGGATGCACGGGATGTGTTGGTGCTGCGTTCGGATATTGAGTCTCCCCGTAAACTCGCCACCGGCAGCCCGCGCCGCCGGGCCCAGCTGCAGATGCTGTTCGCCGATATCGAGTTCACTGAACTCCGCGGCAACGTGGACACGCGCCTTAAAAAGATCGCCGAGCAAAATTTGGCGGATGGCACGGTGCTTGCGGCGGCCGGTCTGAACCGGCTGGGCATTGGCAACTGGCTCGGCCTGACTTTTCACTCCCTTGAGCTTGGCCAAATGGTCCCGGCGGTGGGCCAGGGTGCCATCGCGATTCAGACGCGCGTAACCGATGCCGCTAAATTTGGGGCGGTCCTAGATCCGGCTACGGCCCGCAGTCTGCGGATCGAACGAGCGTTCCAAGCGGCGCTCGGCAGTGGTTGTCACACTGCATTCGCCGCCCACGCCGCCGCCGACACGCTGTTTCTCTTTCATGAGAATGTCGGTCTGCGCAGCCTGCCGTTGTCCGATGACGACTACAATGCGCCGGGGGATCTAGCCACCCGGGTGCTAAAGAAACTGGGACTAATTTGATGAATGAAACACCTTTAAAAGACCGACGGATAGCGGTTACCCGCGCCCGGGATCAGGCTTCGGAATTGAGTGCCAAATTAAACGCGCTTGGCGCGGAAGTCGTCGAACTCCCTTTGATCCAGATTAGTGAAGAGATCTCGAAACAGAATCTCGCCGATACGATGATCGAGCTCGGTAATTATGATTGGATCGTGTTCACCAGCGCCAATGGCGTGCGGTTTTTCTTCAACCAGTTTTTTAAGTTGTTCGATGACATCCGCGCCCTCGGTTTGCTGCGCTTTGCCAGTGTCGGCGCCGGCACGACCCGGGCCATCGAAGCTTTTCATCTCAGGGTTGAGTGCCAGCCGGATAACGCCACGGCTTCGGAATTGGCCGATGTGCTGATCAAGACCGGGAGTCTCGACAATGCCAAGGTGCTGGTCATCACCGGCAATTTGAATCGCGAGGAACTCGTGCAAAAGCTTGAGGCGGCCCAGGCCATCGTGGATTGCCTGCAGGTCTACAAGACGGAGAAGACGGATTTGAGTGACGACCCGGTCGCCGCGGATTTTCGGGCCAAGGGGGCCGATGCCGTGCTGTTTACCAGCGCATCCACCGTGAATTCTTTCGTGGATCAGGCGAAGTCACTGATCCTGGCGAAAGGGGCCAAGGTGCCACTGGCTGGCAGCATCGGCCCGCTGACCAGCGAAGCCATGAAGACCCGCGGACTGCCCATCGCTTTTATTGCCAAACAGCCGAGCCTCGACAGTCTGGTCGCGGCGCTGATTAAGAAACTTAGCTCATGAAAGTCCCTTTCCTTGATCTCGGTCAGCAACACCAAGGCATTCGCACGGAAGCCTTGGCGGCTCTGACTGCGACTTACGATGCCACGCGCTTTTGTTTGGGTAAGGACGTGGACGACTTTGAAAAGAACTTCTGCTCCACGCTGGGCTATCCGCGGGCGTTGGGCATGAACAGTGGCACGGCCCCGTTGCATGTGGCCTGCATGATCGCGGGATTCGGTCCGGGAGATGAGATCATCACCACGCCGTTTACGTTTATCTCTTCGGCTTGGGGTATCAGTTACGTCGGCGCCAAGCCGGTATTCGTCGATATCGAGGAAGCCACCTATAATATTGATCCGGCCAAGATCGCCGCCGCGATTACACCCCAGACCAAGGGCATCATCGTGGTGCATCTCTTCGGTCAACCGGCGAGGATGGATGAAATCATGGCCATCGCCAAGCAGCACAATTTGTTCGTGATTGAGGATTGTGCGCAGGCGATCGGTGCGACTTACAACGGCACTCCCGTTGGCACGATGGGGGACGCCGGGACGTTCAGCTTTTATCCCACCAAGAATCTGGGCGGCTGCGGCGAAGGCGGCATGTTTGTAGCCAAAGACGAAGCCTTGCACACCCGTGCCCGGCATATCCGCGTGCATGGTTCCGACCGGCGCTATTATCACGATATCATCGGCGGGAATTTCCGGATGGATGGCTTTCAGGCCGCGTTGCTGAACGTGAAGCTGCCGCATCTGGCAAAGTGGACCGCTCGCCGCCAGGCCATTGCAGCCAAGTATCGTGCCGGGATTACTTTGGCGGAACTACGGATGCCAACCGAGCTGACCTATGGTCGCAGTGTCTTGCACCAATTTACCGTGCGTCACCCGCAACGGGATGCTTTGCATGAGCACCTTGCCAAATGCGAAGTCTGCACCGATCTGATCTATCCCGTGCCTTTGCACCTGCAAAAATGCTATGCTGGCCTCGGGTATGGACGAGGCAGTTTCCCGATCGCCGAACTCACCAGTGATACCTGCATCAGTTTGCCGATTTTCCCCGAACTGACCGATGCGCAGGTGGATCACGTGATCGCCAGCATCAACGCCTTCGTCGCGCCATGATTGACGGCATTCGCTTCAAAGTCTGTGGACTGACCTCCTTGGTGGATGCGGAATTTGCCGACAAATGCGGAGCCGATTATCTCGGATTTAACCTGTTTCCGCTTTCACCGCGTTTTATCGCATTGGAGCAGTTCAAGGGACTCGCGAAGTTGCTGCCGGACCGCAAGACCGTCGCGGTTACGGTGGAACCGGCTCCCGATGAACTGAAGAGCATGCTGGAAGGAGGGTTTGATTATTTCCAAATCCATTTCCGCACGACGATTGCTCCGCAGGAAATCGAAGAGTGGAGTGAAATCGTCGGCCGTAATCGACTATGGTTGGCTCCGAAACTTCCAGATGGGGTGGATATTTCCCCAGACTGGCTGAACCTGGCTGATCACTGCCTGATGGATACCTATGCCCCGGACAAGTTTGGTGGCACCGGCAAAACCGGTGACTGGGCCAAGTTTGCCCGGCATCGCACTACCTATCCGCAAACGCACTGGATGTTGGCCGGGGGGCTGACGCCGGAGAATGTCGAGGAGGCGGTGCGAGCTTCGGGTGCCCGCTTCGTTGATGTAAACAGCGGGGTGGAATCGGCCCCTGGCGTGAAGGATGAGGCCAAGCTAAAGCGCTTCGTCGTGGCGCTACATCGCGCGCGCACGACTTGAACCTTCGTGTTCAAGTAGCGCCTGCTTGATCTTTTCGCCGAAGGCAAAGCCCGTGAGTGAGCCGTCGGCGCCAATCACACGATGGCAGGGC
Organism: Cephaloticoccus sp.; assembly: GCA_030833445.1. Classification (GTDB taxonomy): domain Bacteria; phylum Verrucomicrobiota; class Verrucomicrobiia; order Opitutales; family Opitutaceae; genus Cephaloticoccus. Next base: position 12,320 of record JAURHD010000031.1, read on the forward strand.
ACGATCAGACAAATCGGATTTGTGGCATTGGCCCGACCCACCGCCCGGGCGGCAGTTGGACGGTGGATTCGTTCCGCCAGATTTCCATAGGATTCGGTTTTGCCAAACGGGATGCGCCGCAGTGCCGCCCACACCATGTTCTGAAAATCTGTGCCGATTGGAGCCAGCTTTAGATCAAATTTTTGGCGAGTGCCCGCAAAGTATTCCTCGATCTGCTGACGCGCAATTTGGGTGCGCTGACCGTCAGTCGTGAAATGACATTCGGGCAGACGCGATTTGAGGGCGGCGACTTTGCCAAAGGCGGTGGCGACGACCGCCCCGGTTTCGTTGACGGCGACAGAAAATGGCCCGATTGGGGTCGCGAAGGTGGAGGTGAACACGTTCATTCGGGTAAGGGTTGGTTGAGCTGCCAAAGGTGCGCAGTGGCCATGCTGCGATAAGGAGAAAACACGGCCATGAGCCGGCGCGTGGCGTCGATGTCGGGCCGGATCTCCAATTTCAACAAGGACTGGAGTCCACTGGTGACGCCGGTGTCGCCATAGGGCACACAATCGGCCAGACCGAGCGCGCGCATCATCAGGTAATTGACCGACCAGGGACCGAGGCCGCGCACGGCCAGCAGGGTGCGTTCGATGCGGGTCGCCGAATGTCCGCGCAGTGATTCCAAGTCGAGTTTACCGGTCACGATCAAACGGGAAATACTCACGACGTAATCGGCTTTTTGCCGCGAGAATTGGAGCGGCAGCAAGTCTGCCGGATTCAAAGTAGCGACTGCACTGGGTAAGGGAGGGGCAAAGAGGCCATTGCCCATGGCCGTGCCGGTGAGCTCAAACAACCGGCGTTTGAGGAGACAGGCGAATGGCAGGTTGATCTGCTGGCCAATTATGGACCACAGCAGTCCGTCGTAGATCGAATGCGTCTGACTGATGCGCAGTTCGCTGCGACCCGCGACCAATCGGGTCAGTCCGAGTTTTTTCGCCAACCGGGAAAAGGCGGCGGCATCCTGGTTCAAGCCCAGCAGGCCGATAGCCAACGCATGTGCTTCCACTCCGGTCCCCGTGGGTATCTGCACCGTGACCGAAGTCTGACTTAGATGCATTTTGAACAACACGGGGCCAGTGGCGAACTGGACTGCGGCCGTGTAGTCGTTGCCCGCCAGTTGTTCGGTGACACTTTGGCTATCGCGACTGAGTGCCCGGCACAGATATCCCAGGG
>JAURHD010000032.1 GCA_030833445.1 Cephaloticoccus sp.
ACATCCAAGGGTTGGTGGACGGAATGTTCAGCCAAAGTCATCACCATGAGGGCGAAGTGCCAGGAGTGCTCGGCGTCGTTCTCGGGCCGCCGGCTTTGCGTCAGGATGGTTTGCCGATAGATTTCCTTCAGTTTGTCCGCTTCGATTAGGAAGCGCATCTGGCGTTCGAGCCGGTCGTTGGGGGTCAGCATGGTTTTAACCAATTCAGCGGTTGGAAACACGGCGAGTCCAGAGTGTCATATTGCCTATTTTCCCGAGGTGGCTGGCAATATGTGTCATAGCCTCGGGGGCGGGGCTCCCAGACCGGGATTTTTCTTTGCGTTTATGGGGCGGATGAATTTTCACTGAGAGCCTTTTTCCCTAATGAAAGTCCTCGTAGCCGATAAAGTATCACCCAAAGGAGTTGAATACCTGCGTCAACAGCCAGGTTTGGAAGTTATTGAGGCCTATGGTTCCACTCCCGAGCAGGTGCTGGCACTGGTGGCCGACGTGCATGCAATTGTCGTTCGTAGCGAAACCAAGATCACCGCCGAAGTCATCGCGGCCGCTCCGTTGTTGAAAGCAGTCGGTCGGGCCGGGGTAGGCGTGGATAATGTCGATGTTGAGGCCGCTACGGAGCGCGGGGTCATCGTCATGAACACGCCATCGGGCAACACGATCGCCACGGCGGAATTGACCTTTACTCACATTCTTTGCGGTGCCCGTCCGGTGCCGCAGGCCGCCGGGTCGATGAAGGCTGGCAAATGGGATCGCAAAAGTTTCTCCGGCATAGAGCTGTTTCGCAAAACCCTCGGGGTGGTGGGTCTCGGCCGCATTGGGAGTGAAGTGGCGAAGCGCGCCCAAGCCTTTGGCATGCGCGTCATCGCCTATGATCCCTATCTGGCGCCGAGCCGCGCCAAGGCGATGCAGGTCGAAGGGGTGACCCTCGATCAATTGCTGGCGGAGAGTGACTATATCACCGTTCACATGCCGCTCACGGACTCGACCCTTCACATGATCGACGAGGCGGCCCTCGCAAAATGCAAAAAAGGGGTGCGCCTATTCAATTGCGCTCGCGGTGGCATCATCAAGGAGGCCGCTTTGATTGCGGGTTTGAAGTCCGGTCAGGTGGCGGCGGCCGGTCTGGACGTTTACGAGGATGAGCCATTGGCGGCCGATAGTGAACTGCGCACCTTGCCCACACTTAGCCTCACGCCGCATCTGGGTGCTTCGACCGCCGAAGCTCAGGAAAGCGTCGGCATTGAGATTGCCGAACAGATTGTCGATGTGCTGAAGGGGGGAGTGATTCGCAACGCGGTTAATATGCCGTCGTTGGATGCCGCTACACTCAAGGTGCTCGGTCCTTATCTCGACCTGGGCCAGAAACTCGGCTCGTTGGTCCAACAGATGGGGCCATCCCAAATCGACGCGCTCAATATTACTTACTGGGGGCGGATTGTGGATCTCGACGCCAATTCGGTCACGCGCGCGATCCAACGCGGGTTTCTACGCAAAATCAGCGGTGACTCGGTCAACTTCGTCAACGCCCCCGTCGCTTTGCAACGCCTCGGCGTGAAGGTGAACGTGCTCAAGTCCACCGATGAAGTGGATTACACGGAGTTGGTTTCGGTCGAAGCCGTCGCCGGCGACGGCGTGGTCTGTGCCGCCAAAGGCACCCTGATTGGCAAGACGGGCAAGCCTCGCATCGTTGAAATCAACAATCGCGAGGTTGAAGTTGAGGCTGATGGAAAATTGCTTGCGATCGAGAATCACGACGAGCCCGGTATGATCGGCTACGTCGGCACTTTGCTCGGTAAGGACGGAGTCAACATTGCCAACATGTCTTTGAGCCGCAAAGAGCCCGGCCAAACCGCGCTCATGGTGATCAATTTGGACAGTGAACCCAGCCCCGAAGCCCGGGCTGAATTAAAGTCGCATCGCGCCATCAAACTAGCAAAATTTGTGCAGCTCTAAATTTCGGCATGATCGTTTTCATCCTTTTTACCGGCTTGATTGGTTACCTGTTGGGCGCTTTGCCCTTCGGTTACCTTGTCGCGCGGTCCAAAGGCGTGGATATATTTACGGTCGGCAGCAAAAGTCCCGGCGCGACCAACGTCCGCCGCGTGCTTGGTAAGGGACCCGGCAATCTGGTTTTTCTACTGGATGTCCTCAAAGGTGCGGTTGCGAGTTCCTGGGCCCTGTTACAGTATGCGCCGCTGGATGTCGTGTATGATTTAAGCGACTGGGGCTTGGATTTACAGGGCCAGATAGTCGGTGTGGCATGGGTGCCACTCGGCATTGCCGGTCTGGTGGGTGCCATGCTCGGTCATAGCTTTTCCTGTTTCACCAAATTTAGGGGAGGAAAGGGAGTGGCCACAGGCGCGGGTGGATTTTTTATGGTCATGCCCGTGAGTGCCTTGATCGCTGCAGTGGTCTGGGTGCTGGTCTTTTTGATTTCCCGCTACGTCTCGCTCGCTTCCATGATTTCGGCGGCAACCTTGCCATTCTCTGCTTGGGCACTGGGACGACCTGCCTCAGCCATCATCATCGCCTCATTCATCGCGGCATTTGTGATTTTTCGTCACCGGGCAAATTGCAGCCGTTTGCTCAACGGCACTGAAAATCGTTTTGTGAAAAAGAAACCGGATGGTCCCGTCGCATGAGCAAAAAAACCGTTATCAACATCGGGCTGTGCGGATTCGGCACAGTAGGGCAGGGTGTCTGGAAGCACCTGAGCCGAACCCGTGCGGAATTGGAATCACGTCTTGGGGTGGGCTTGGAAATTCGGTCAATCGCGGTTCGTAATCCTCGCCGGAAACGCACGGTCAAAATCCCGGTCCGAAAACTTGCCGCCGATGCCCTGGCAATCGCCAACGATCCTAAGATTGATATTGTTTGTGAATTGATGGGTGGAACCGATCTGGCCCGGGAGATCACCTTGACCGCATTGCAAGCAGGCAAGGTGGTGGTTTCCGCCAACAAGGCCTTGATCTGCGCCCACGGTGCGGAGATTTTTGCCACGGCCCGGAAGCATGGCGGCCATTTCTTTTTTGAGGCAAGCGTTGCGGGTGGCGTGCCGATTATCAAAGCCCTGCGCGAAGGTCTGGTCGCCAATCGCTTTCCCCATATTTACGGCATCCTCAACGGCACTTGTAATTACATCCTCACGCAGATGGAGGAACGCGACGAGGCCTACGCCAGTGTGTTGGCCGAAGCCAAGGACCTTGGATATGCCGAGGCAGACGAGGCGCTAGATGTCCAGGGTTGGGATGCGGCCCACAAAGCAGCGGTGTTGGCTTGGCTGGCCCATGGTATCTGGGTCCACCCTGACCAGATGATTGTGGAAGGGATCGAGCGGATCACCCCGGCCGATTTCAAGAACGCGACGACTCTCGGCTTCGGTATCAAGTTGCTCGCGATCATCACCCGCGATTTTGCGACGAACGAGCTTTCGGTGCGGGTGCATCCGACCTTGTTGCCCGAGGGCAATGTGATCGCGAATGTCAGCGGAGTCTTCAATGCGATCTCCGTCACCGGCGACGTGGTGGGCACGACCCTCTACATCGGCAAGGGTGCCGGACAGGATGCCACGGCCAGTGCCGTCATCAGCGATATCGCCGACGCGGTGGCGTTGCTCCGCAATGGCAAGGGCGTGCATCTCACCTCGGAGGTTGTGTTGCCCACCGGTGGTCACGTGAAGCTGGCCCCACTGGAGCATATCCGCGGTCGATATTATCTGCGCCTGACGGTGAAAGACGAACCCGGCGTCCTGGCCCAGGTAGCCTCTGTGATGGCCAAGCATCATGTCAGTATCGCGAGTGTTATCCAAAGTTCGGCTGAAGCGGCTGGCACGGCCTCCCTCGTCCTGACCACCCATGAAAGCCATGAACGTGCGATGCGCGGCACCTTGCGCCAATTGTCACGCCTTCGCAGCGTCGTCGACCAACCCTTGCTATTGCGCATCAGTGATTTTAACGCCTGAACTTTCCTGACCATGCCACGCATCGTCCAAAAATATGGCGGCACCTCTGTGGGTGACGTCGAACGCATCAAAAAAGTTGCCGAGCGCATCAAAGCCTCGCGCGACCTCGGCAACGAACTCGTTGTGGTGGTTTCCGCCCGCGCGGGTGTGACCAACGAGCTGATCGCCCGGGCCAAGGCCGTGAGCCCGCACCCGAGCGAACGCGAGCTCGACCAACTGCTGGCAATCGGCGAACAGGAGACCTGTGCCCTGACCGCCATGGCGCTGCATGGATTGGGGGTCGAGGCCGTGAGTTATACGGGTGCCCAGGCCGGTATCTTTACCGACAAAGTCCACACCAAGGCGAAAATCAAAACCATCAACCCAAAGCCGATTGAGCAGGATCTCAAAGCGGGCAAGGTCGTGATTGTGGCCGGCTTTCAGGGCATCAACGAAGAAGGACATGTGACTACTTTTGGTCGCGGTGCCTCGGATCTTACCGCCATCGCTTTGGCCGCGGCTCTCAAGTCGGACAAGTGTGAAATCTACACCGACGTGGATGGCGTTTACACTGCCGATCCTCGCGTGGTGAAGGATGCCTGCAAGCTGGACGAAATCTCCTATGATGAGATGCTCGAACTGGCCTCTTCCGGCTCCAAGGTCATGATGTCGCGTTCGGTCGAGTTCGCGAAGAAATACAATGTCGTTTTCGAAGTCCGCTCCTCATTTAATTACAACCCAGGAACCATCGTGAAAGAAGAAGTCGCTTACATGGAAAAGGTCGTCGTCCGCGGCGTCGCCGTCGACAAGGATCAAGCCAAGATCATCGTCAGCAACATCCTCGATAAACCAGGCTCGGCCGCGCGGGTATTTCGTGCATTGGCGGATGCCAATGTCCTCGTGGACATGATCGTGCAGAACGTCGGTCGTCACGGCATTGCGAATCTTACCTTCACCGTGCCGCAGGGTGATTCACACCGCGCGCAGGTAACCTTGGAGCCTGTCCTTGATGAAATCGGCGGCGGTCAGGTCGCGATACACGAACACATTGCCAAGCTTTCCGTTGTTGGCGTGGGCATGAAGACCCATTCCGGCGTCGCCGCCACGCTGTTCCAGGCCTTGGCCGATGCGGGAATCAATATCGATTTGATCAGCACTTCGGAGATTAAAATCTCCATCGTGATCGATCTGGATCGGGCCGATGAAGCCGCTCGTTTGACCCACGAGGTGTTTGAACTCGACCAGCTCGGCAAGTGAACCGGCTGCAACTTTGTTGCTGAAATGCGCTACGTATCGACTCGCGGCCAGGCTCCCAAGCTTGGTTTCTCCGATGCCGTAGCCACTGGATTGGCGCCGGATGCGGGACTCTACGTCCCGGAAAAGCTGCCCGATTTGTCTGCCTCATGGCCACAGTGGGCTGGGCTGTCTTACGCGGATCTTTGTTTCGAATTCATGCGCATTTTCGCGTCGGATATCCCATCTGATGTGCTGCGCGATATCGTCACCAAATCTTACACGAAGTTTGACCATCCCGAGACCGCGCCGCTGATCCAACTTGATCCCAGGACCTATGTCTTGGAGCTGTTTCACGGTCCGACCCTGGCGTTCAAGGACTTTGCCCTGCAATTGCTCGGCAATCTCTACGAGCATCAATGTGCCGGTCGCAAACAGACCATCAATGTGCTCGGTGCCACCTCGGGTGACACGGGCGCGGCCGCGATTCATGGTTTGATCGGCAAACCGGGCACGGCTATTTTTATTTTGTATCCTGATGGTCGCGTCTCGCCCTTGCAGGAACGGCAGATGACGTGCACCGGCGCGGATAATGTCCACGCCCTTGCGATTAATGGTTCCTTTGACGATGCCCAGTTGGCCTTGAAGGAATTGTTTGCCGATCAGGCATTCCGCACCACGCACCGGTTATCCGCCGTCAACTCGATCAACTTGGCCCGGGTTCTCGCGCAATGCGTCTATTATCTGTATGCGTGGTTACGACTGCCGGTCGCTGATCGCGCGAAGGTGGAGTTTGTGGTGCCGACGGGTAATTTCGGGAATGTGCTCGCGGGTTGGTGGCTGCAAAAAATGGGGGTCCCGATAGCGGGATTCAAATTGGCGACCAATCAGAACGACATTCTCTACCGACTCTTCACCACCGGCGAATACAGGGTGTCAGCGGTGGAGCCCAGTCTGGCACCTTCCATGGATATTCAGGTCGCCTCCAACTTCGAGCGCTTCCTTTATTACAATCTCGGAGAGGATTCTGAGCGGTTGCGGGCGGTGATGGCGGTCTTCAAGCAAACCGGCGCTTATCGTTTTGAGAACTTTGACGCGGATACACTCTCGGCGTCGCGTTGTCCCGATGCGGAAATCCCGGGCATCATCCGCCGCGTCCATCAGCAATTCGGTTACGTGGTGGACCCGCACACAGCCTGTGCTTTCAAGGAACTTTCGCCCGAGCGGGTGAGCGTGGTGCTGGCCACGGCCAGCCCGGCGAAGTTTCCCGACACGATTCAGGATGCTATCGGGATAGAACCGACGCACCCAAGCTTGGAACGGCTCAAAGAGTTGCCGATCGTGAAGCATTGCGTCGCAGCATCGCCGCAGGCGATTGCTGATTTTGTCGTCAAGCATACAGTGTAAGCGCATGGCCGGCCTAGGCGTATCATTTTATTGCGCGCAGGACATTTAACAGGCGATATGACGGTATGTTAGCCAAGTCCGACCCTACGAGCCAAGCCGCACTCTGGAAGGTGAAGTTGCTTGCGACAGGCATCGTCCTTGCGGTGGTGCTGGCCTATGCCAACTCGATATCGGCACCCTTTATTTTCGATGATCACCGCGGGATTATTGTGAACCCTACGATCCGTCACCTCTGGCCGTTGCAGGAGGTGTTCATGCCGCCGGCCAAGGCAACAGGCGCCGGTGGACGCCCGGTGGTGAATCTTACCCTGGCGCTGAATTATGCTATCGGTGGACTTGATGTGCGTGGCTATCATCTGTTCAACATCGCCATTCATGCGTGTGTAGCGTTGTTGCTGTTTGGACTCGTGCGACAGACGTTGCTGCTGCCGGGGGTGCGCGAGCGGTTTGGCACGGTGGCATTGCCGTTGTCTGCCAGCATGACGCTCTTATGGGCTTTGCACCCGTTGCAGACTGAATCGGTGACCTGTGTGATCCAGCGAACAGAGCTGCTCGGCAGTTTGTTCTACCTGCTGACCCTTTATGCCTTTGTCAGGAGCTTGACGGCGGACAGACCTGAGCGGTGGCTGGCGTTGAGTATTACCGCGAGTTTTATCGGGATGGCCGCGAAGGAAATCATGGCGACTGTTCCGGTCATCGTGTTGCTTTACGATCGCGCTTTTGTTGCCGGGACTTTGCGCGAGGCATGGACCCGCCGAAAGCGCTACTATCTCGGTCTGGCCGCCACGTGGTCGTTGTTGTTCATACTTGTGCTGCTGAACGACAGTCGCGGCGGTATCGTCGGCTTTGGGTTGGGTATGAGTGCATGGGATTACGCCCTGACGCAATGTGGCGCGATCATCATGTATCTGAAACTCTCACTATGGCCGCATCCGCTGGTGCTGGATTATGGCGCCGAGGTGGTGTCCGGCATTGGCGAGGTTTGGTGGCAGGGCGTGTTGTTGCTCGGGCTCGTGGGGCTGACTCTGTGGGCGGTGGCGCGCCGTCCGAAAGTGGGTTTCGTGGCCTTCACGGCGTTTGCGGTGCTGGCACCAAGTTCGAGCTTCGTGCCGCTTACAACCCAGACCATGGCGGAGCACCGCATGTATCTCCCATTGGCGGGGGTGCTGCTGTTGATAATACTATGGTGTTGGCAAAAGTGGCGGCGTTGGACGATTCCGGTGGCAACTGGCGTGGCATTGCTGGCGGGGATTGGGACCGTCATGCGAAATCAGGATTACCAATCAGAAGTCTCCATCTGGACTGATACCGTGACGAAACGACCTGAGAATGCGCGGGCGCAGGTGGGCCTGGGCAGTGCATTGGGCAGTGCGGATCGCGTGGATGAAGCAATCACGCATTATCAGGAGGCGATCAGGATGAAGCCGAACTACCCCGACGCGGAGTTCAACCTGGGAAATGCCTATTACAAGCAGGGCGATTTCCCGTCGGCGGTGCAGCACTATAGTCGGACGGTCGAACTCAAGCCTGACTATCCCGACGCACATTATGGGCTTGGCTACTGCCTGTTTCGCTTGGGCCGCCTTGATGAAGCGATTATGCATTACCGGCGGGCGGAGGAATTGCGACCGGATGATCCGGTGGTTCTCCGCAGCTTTGCCAGTGCATTGATGATTGCGCGGCATTTTGATGAAGCCAAGGTCCGCTATGAACGGTTGCTGGCATTGACCCCAAATGACGCGGGTGCCCGCGGCGAATATGGCGCGATGCTGGCGCAGGCGGGATCGATCGATGAGGCCATTCAGCAACTGGAAATTGTGCTGCGCATTGAGCCGGACAACCGCGTGGCACGCTTTCCGCTGGCTTTGCTTTACATCCGCACAAACGACGACAAAGCGGCTGAGCGGCACCTTGCGATTTTGCTGAAACAGGATCCGCAGTTTGCCGAGGCGCACAATACGCTGGGCGAACTGCTGTTGCGGCAGGAGCGGTGGACTGAGGCGGTTGCACAGTTGCAGGAAGCAGTCCGCTTGAAACCCGATTTCGCCGTGGCCCGACGTAACCTTGAGCGGGCGGAACTGTTGCGCGACCTGCGCGCCCGATGACGGGCCCGGTTAGAGCAACGGTGCCAGCAGCCGGCTGAGATCCTCCGCCAGGCCACCCAGCAGTTTGTAGCGCGGAGGCTGTGTTTTCGCCAGATCGGTGGAGGCTGCGATCAGGGTCTGCGCCCACGCGGTCATGGCCTTCACCTCAATGGAGGAATGCACGATGACGCCGATCTCGAAATTCACGAACAGGCTGCGCAGGTCGAAATTTGCCGAGCCAAACAGGGCGATGCAATCATCCACGACGGTCGCCTTGCTGTGCATCATGCCCGGGCCAAACAGCCGCACCGTCACGCCGGCGCGGTGCAATTCGCGCAGATAGTGTTTCCGGGCGAAGTCCGTAATCGGATGATTGGATTTCGCCGGCACGACCAGGGTGATGGCGCAACCCGAACGGGCCTTGACGATCAGCGACCTGAGCAACACTTCGTCCGGGATGAAATAGGGCGTGATGATGACGATGCTTTTTTCGGCTGACTGCACCATGGCCAGCAGGCCTTCATACAAGGGGTCGCCGTTCACATCCGGCCCGCTGGCGATAATCTGCAATTCGGCATTGCCGCGAGGTTGGCAGGATGCCTCGACCGAGATTTCGGCCCTCAGATCGTCGGCCGATTGACGGCTGGCAAAGGCCCAGTCAGCGATGAAGACGTCGTTGAGCAGGGCCGCCGCCGGCCCGGCCAGCCTGGCGCCGAAGTCGGACCAACGTTTCCGCCGCTTCGCCGGTCCCATGTATTCGGCGGCGATGTTGTGGCCGCCGATCAGTGCAATGTTATGGTCAAATACGGCGATCTTGCGGTGATTGCGCAGGTTGGCTGAGCCCCGCGACGTGAACGGCAGCACCGGCATGAACCAAGCCACTTCACCTCCAGCCTTGACGATGGGGGCCACGAAACTGCGGCTCACAAACATGCAACCGACGGAATCGAGCAGGAGCCGCACCTTGACGCCCTCGCGTGCGCGCTGGGTCAGCAGTTTGACAATGCGCTTCCCGGTGTCGTCACGGCCCAAAATGAATGTCATGATATGTATCGTGTGGGTGGCCGACAAAATCTGCTCCTCGAGCGCGGCAAAGGCCGCTTCGCCCGTAGTCAGGACTTCCATGCCGTTGCCGGCGACCGGCTTCGAGCCCCCGGTGGCTGCGACAACCTGGGCGATGGGGCGGTGGGTGCAGGAGGCCTCCATGGTTTCCGGTCCGGGCAAGGTCGGTGAAATCCGATTTTTGCGGGCCATCAGCTTGCGCAGCTTTCGCCCACCAAAGAGCAAATACAGCGGGACACCCACGTAGGGGATCAGCACGATCCCCATCAACCAGGCCACGGTATTGCCCGGTTGCCGTTTCTCGCTCATCAGCCGTGCGATCAGGAAAACGGCCAGTAAAAACCCCCCAATGGTCAGGAAATGGGGCAGCAAGCCGTCACGAATGGGATGCTTTATCAGGTCGATCATAGGTACGGTAAAGAAACTCCAAACAAGGTTCTACCCACGTGGGGACAAGACGATGCTAAAAAAACCTTGAACTTACGGCCATGAGTCGCGAATTTCCGCCCTCTTCGTTTGGTAGGATACTCAAGTGGCCAACGAGGGGAGACTGTAAATCTCCTGGCTTACGCCTTCCCTGGTTCGAATCCAGGTCCTACCACCACTTTTGGCCCCGTTTGCTCCGCAAGCGGGGCCTTTTTGCGTTTAAAGGCCGGTTGCATACCCAAGGAGACTACCAGAAGCGTCAAAAGTGAGTTGGCCGGCATCAATATCGCGGCTATCAAGGGATTGATGTGTCCAGTTACGGCGAATCCGACCGCGAGCAGATTATAAAACACCGAGAACGTGAGGATGGCGATTTCCGTGCGACGGCGGAGCGCATTGATTTCGAACAAGGCCCGGATGCCGCCAATGCCCTGGCCCAGGTAATAAAAATCAGCCTTTTGGGCCAAAATATCGCGGTGAATTATCGGCGTGCCGCGACAGTAGGCCGCATCGAAGGCGAGGCTGTCATTCGCTCCGTCGCCCAACATCAAGGTGTCCTCGCGATCATGCTCCTGCAACCACGCCGCCTTGGCCTGTGGCGTCAGCTCTCCCAAACCACACCCGGCGGGTAGATCCAATGCCGCCGCCAAATTCTTCACCTTGTCCGTTTGGTCTCCGCTGAGAATCTGCAATGCAAGTCCACGACTGCGCAGGGCCGCGATTTCGCTCCTTACATCGGGTCGCACACTGACAAATGTGTGGAATTGGGCGACGGGTTTTCCATTTTGGGCCAGCACCGTGGCCCCGGTGGATCTATTTGAAGTCTTCCATCCGTCTCGCCCAAGTGACCACTCATCCAACTCGACTCCTTGCCCGACGGTTTCTCGGATCGTGCCCGGAATGATTTCCGGCGCCGGACCGGTGGAAAGCAGTGTCTCGAGCAGACATTGACTGTGACCTGACCTCGCTATTTTGAGCCACCTTTGATGTTAGTCTGGGCCCCAGAAAGGACCCAGACCATGAAAGGTAA
>JAURHD010000033.1 GCA_030833445.1 Cephaloticoccus sp.
CTGGCTTCATGGAAATCGGGTTCGAGGGTTTCGTTGGTCGCGGGATTGATCGCGCGGAAGACCGCCCCACCCGTGCCGCCAGTTTTGCCGCCGAGAAGACTTTTGCCTGTAATCATCATGGTCATTCAGGCCACAGGGTTAACCAAGGTGCCGATCGGTTCAATCGTGATGCTGATTTCGTCGGCACTTTGCAGCGTAAACCCGTCCGGTGGCACAATGCCCGTGCCGGTCATGAGATAACAACCGTTCGGAAACGCATTATCGCGAAAGAGAAACTCCACCAAAGACGGCAGTGAACGTTTGATCTGATCAATAGTCGTGGATCCTTGAAAGGCAGTTTGCCCAGCGCGTCGGATTTCCAAGGCAATCGCCGTGTCGGGTGGCAGGGGTTCGTCCGTCACCAAAAGGGCCGGCCCCAGGGCGGCAGAGCGATCATAGACCTTGGCCTGGGGCAGATAGAGCGGATTCTCTCCCTCGATGTCCCGCGAGCTCATGTCGTTGCCGACGGTGTAACCGAAGATCTTTCCCTGCGAGTTGATCGCGAGCGTCAGTTCCGGCTCGGGCACGTTCCATTTGGAATCGCGCCGAATCTTCACCGCTTCCCCCGGACCGGCGACGCGGTGCGGCGTGGCCTTGAAAAACAATTCGGGTCGTTCCGCCTGATATACGCGGTCGTAGAACGTGTCGCCTCCGGCTTTCTTCGATTCTTCCTTGCGGGCACTCATGCTCCGGAAATACGTGACGCCGGCCGCCCAGATTTCCTGGGACTGTAGCGGCGCTCGTCCCCTCGTCGGGATCGTCGCGGCCGGAGCATCGACGAGTTTTTGACGCAGAAGCGCGCCGGGATCCGGCGACTGGAAGAGCGCATCCAGTGTCAGGTCGAGGCGCACGGTTTTGTCAGAGGTGACGGCAATCAATCCGTCGGAATCGGAGTATAACTTGATCATTTCTTGGCGTTGAAGTTGAGACGTTGCTTGATCAGGGCGGTATCGTAAACGCAACCACCCCAGCTGCCGCCACTGACACTTTGGAGCGCGGCCCACAGTTCGGTATCATCCGGCACATCCGGATTGAGTGAAAGTTTTTCGTGTATCGGTCGGCTGGCCAGCACGTCGCCGGGATTTCCACCCTCCACGGGTTGGGTCAAATCGACAGAGCCCTCGAGTTTCCGCGTATCAATCCGGACTCGCAGCATGTCCCCGTCGCGCAAACGACCCAACGGGCCGCCGGCCCACGCCTCGGGGCTGATGTGACCGATGCAGGGTCCGGTTGAAACCCCGGAGAAACGACCGTCGGTCAGCAGCACGATGCCCTTAGCCTTGCGCAGATATTTAAGCGCAGAGGTAATCTGGTAGGTTTCCGGCATGCCGCTGGCCGGCCCGATGCCCAGCAGGACCAGGACCTCGCCCTGTTTGATCGCATCCTCGCCCCGCGACTTGATCGCGGTGATGGCCTCGTTTTCCGAACCGAAAATCCGCGCCGGCCCCTCGTGCAGGAAGACCCCCTCGGCATCGAGCAAAGCGGGATTGATCGCGGTGCTTTTGACCAGCGCACCCTCCGGCGCGAGGTTGCCCTGAAGAAATGACACGGTGCTGGTCATGCCCACGGCCCGCGCCTTTTCCGGCGTGAGGATCACTTGCGCGGGATCAATGCCGTCCAGCTCGCGTAGTTTCTCCCGCAGGCGGCCGCGGCGTTCGGACTTTTCCCACCAGGCCAGATTTTCACCGAGTGTCTGCCCCGTGATCGTGAGCGCATCCAATTTAAGCAAACCCAAGTCGCGCAAGTGCAGCATGATTTCCGGCACGCCGCCGGCCAGGAACACCTGCACGGTCGCGTAATGATTCGGACCATTCGGCAGCACATCCACGATTCGCGGCACCAAGCGGTTGATGCTCGCCCAATCCCCGGCAGTGGGCCGGCGCAAACCGGCGGCATGGGCAATCGCCGGAACATGCAAAACCAAGTTGGTGGAGCCGCCCACCGCAGCATGCACCACCATCGCATTGTGTAATGAATCGTCCGTGAGAATGTCCGCCATGGTCCGGCCCTGTGCTTCCATCGCCATCACCGCCAAGGCTGACCGGCGGGCCATGTCTCGCCAGATCACCGCCCCGGAAGGACTCAGCGCCGCATGTGGCAGGGACATGCCCAAGGCTTCGCCGACCACCTGAGAAGTCGCAGCCGTGCCCATGAACTGGCAGCCACCACCCGGCGAACCGCAGGCGCGGCAGCCCATATCCGCGGCGTAATCGAGGGTGATCTCCCCTTGCGCAAAACGGGCGGCCAAAGTCTGCACCTTCGCGGTATCCTCCCCTTCCTCCGTCTTCAAGGTCGTGCCACCGGGCACCAGCACGCTGGCGAGATTTTTGGTCCCGGCCAAAGCCATCATCATGGCGGGAAGCCCTTTGTCACAGGTCGCCACCCCGACAACTCCGCGGCAGGTCGGCAATGAGCGGATCAACCGCCGAAACACGATCGCAGCATCATTGCGATATGGCAGGCTGTCGAACATGGCCTTCGTGCCATTGGAACGGCCATCGCAGGGATCACTCACGTAACCGGCAAACGGGATCGCCCGCTGCGCGGCAAACGTGCGCGCAGCTTCCTCCATCAATAGGCCTACTTCCCAATGACCGGTGTGATAACCGAGGGCCACGGGCGTGCCATCCGGCGCGCGGATGCCGCCCTGAGTGCTGAGAATCAGGAACTCTTTGCCCGCCAGTTTCGTAGGATCCCACCCCATGCCAGCATTCTGGGTCAGGCCGAAGATGTGCCCGCTCGTGGCGTTGCGCAGCAGTTGCGCGGTCAAGGGCAGCCGGCCCTGCGGACCGGGGGCGGTCGTGCGCAGGGTATATATTTCCGGATCAAGGGAATCCAGAATGGCAGTTATATCCATCGAATCAGTTGGGGTTGATTGGATTTAAAAAAGACATCCGCAAGACCTAGAATCGATACATCTCCACTGCAATCAAGTGCTGCCCACAGTATATTTTCTTCAGGGGCACGAGCAGCCGCCATCATCGGTTGCCTTCGGGCAGAGGTTACTGACCATTCAGTTGGCCCGTTGTGAGGGCATTCAGCAGCGGTTCCCCCAGTTGAAAGCGTCCAATGTTGGATCGAAAGATATCCCAAAGCCGTTCCTGAAAATGCGGACTGAGGCTAGAACCCGAAATATGCGGGGTCAGGATCACATTGGGGAAACTCCACAAGGGATGCTCTGGTGGCAGCGGATAGACGTAGTGGGTGTCGAGCGCGGCACCGGCGATCCATTGCTCGCGCAGGGCTTGGAGCAAGGCCGCTTCACGGATGATTGGTCCACGGGCCGGATTCAGCACGTAGGCATGCCGGGGCAGTGCCTTGAGTTCGGCTTCACCGATGAGGCCCTCGGTTGCCTTGGTCAGCGGCAGACCGACGACCAAAATATCCAGCCCACTCAAAAACTCCCGGGTCTGGTTCTCCGCAAACACCTGATCCGGCAAAATCCCCTTCGGGTCACCGGTGCCCGGAACTGTGTAGCTGTCCTCGCGCGGAGCCACTTGGCCGCTGCGCGTCAGCACATGCACCCGCATGCCGAGTTGTTTGGCCAGCCGGGCCGTTTCCCGGCCGATGCCGCCGTAACCCCAAAGCCCCACCGTCAGACCACGCAATTCACGTTGGAATACCGCCGAGCGATCCCAAACTTTGCCGTCCTGATGCCGGATCATCTGGCGCATATTGCGGACGAGGTTGACCATCATCGCCACGCACCATTCACCGATCGGCGTGTCAAAGCAGCCGCGCCCGTTGGTGGCCCGGATGCCCTTGGCCGGCAGGTCGAGTCCGAACAACTGGGTGTAGCCGGTCGAGGCGATCTGCACCCATTTGAGTCGGGTCATCACATCGAAGTTGGACGGCGGAAAGGTGCAGAACAAAACGTCTGCTTCGCGGATACGGCTTGGGTCCAGTTCACGGGTCTTTTCCTCCGGCGGCTCGATGCAATCCATCTCCAGTCCGGTTTGTTCGCGCAATTGCGCGAGCACGGGTTCGACCACCGGCACATCAATCAGGATTTTCATTCGGTCAGGATTTTTCCGGGCACACTGTTGAACTCACCGCTGCCGGGTTTGAAAGGATAGCGCCGCTTGGTCTCATCGGTCAGCACGATTCCCAGACCGGGACGATCCGGCGGCAGCACATGGCCGTCCTTGATGACCAACCCACCGTCGATGACTTCTGAATGCAAGCCGGCATAGTCCGGCGCGATTTCCAAGATCCGAGTGTTGGCCGCGGCAAAACCGCAGTGCACATTTTGCATCAGCGAACCACCTGCGCCCCACGCGTGGGTGGCGATCTTGCGGCCACGGGCTTCGAGCATTTTGGCCACGGCCATGAACTCACTCAAACCACCGGTAAAGGAAGCATCGGGCTGGCCGATATCAAAGCAATCCTGCTCGACGAAAACCCGCCATTCGTAACTGGCGGTCAGGCATTCGCCGCCGGCAATTGGCACGGTGGTGGATTTGCATAATTCGGCGTAACCCCACGGATTAGTGTAGTGGAGTGGCTCCTCGTAAAAGACCAAATTGAAAGGTTCCAGAGCCTTGGTGACCGCCTTGGCAACCTCGAGTGTCCAGGTGGCCTTGGGATTGTTTCCCATGTGTCCGTCCATCATCAGCCATGCGTCGGGTCCAGCGTGCTGGCGCATGAAGGCCGCCTTGTCAGATTCGAAATCCGCCGCTTCCGCCGGATCCATGGGCATATACCAGCCCTTGCCGGCTGTAAAACTGCCCGCTCCCACCTTGATACCGCGAAAGCCGAGCGAGAAATAGTGGTCGATTTTCTGACCGAGCTTTTCCTTCGGATAGTTGCTCGGCCCTCCGGTGGCGTAACAAGGCAAACGATCAAATTTAACCCCACCCAGCAAGGCATGCACCGGTTGGTCGAGCAGCTTGCCCTTCAAGTCCCACAACGCCGCCTCGATACCGTTGAGCACAATCGCACCGAGCCCCACCCGGCACCAGAAATTGCCGCAATGATACATCCGCCGCCAGAGTTCGGGTATGTCATCTACATTTTGCCCGATCAGGATCGGTTTGAAAAACTCGACGATCGAAGGGACTGATTCCGGGCAAAAATAGCCGGCGTAAGTTTCGCCGAGACCAGTGTGTTCGCCGTCGGTGATGATTTCGAGGAAGGCCGCGCTGCGCAGCTTGCGCGCTTCGCTCAGGTAAGGGTCATTCGTGCATGGACCCGTCAACAGGATCGTGCGCACATCGGTGATTTTCATGGCTGCTGGTTACTTTGAGGGGAATTGGAACGAATAGATATCTGCGTCGCTCAGTCTGAAACTGAGACGCACCGGTTTGCCGATGTAACGGGCAAGGGATTTTTGACCATGCCAACTGACGACGCCATCTATGCGGTCGCCAATCAGGACATCGCAGTCGTCAAAAGTGAAACCGGGCAAGGGATTGCCGTTCGCATCCTGCAATTCCACTTTAACCTCACCAGCCGCACTCGTCGCATAGTTGAGCACCATGTGATCCCCAGTGTAGGTGAACGGCACCGTCACCATCGAACCGCCCGAGTAAGGCGCGTTGACGGAAACGAATCCATCGATGCGCATCGTCAGTCGCTCGATGTGCCAGGCGTCCTGCAGATAGTTGCGGTTTACATAGAACATCATCTGTCCGTCACCTGTGGGATAGATACCCGTCAGCGGATAATTCGTTCGCGAGGTCCAATTGCCATCGCCGGGACCCGGCCGGATCAAGGCCTCCATGAATGTCCGCTGATACGAGTCTGATCCGGCTCGTGTGGTCAGGAGCACTCCGTCGGAACAGTCATGGTTGTAGATGATGCCACGCGGTGACACGAGGCCGATGGCTTTTGCTTGTTCATACGTAATCGCACTGCGCCCCTCCATGAAGCGGGCCGCCAAGGCGATATAGATATGAGGAGCACGAAAATACGGCGTCGTGTTATTGACGTAGAATTGCTCAGGAGACGTCTCACCGTAGGTCATCGGAACCGGATCCGTCCAAGTCCGCAGATCAGTCGAGGTAGTTCGTGCCATCGTCCGCATGCCGGTAACAGTCATGATACGGTAATAAAGCACGTAGAGCTGTTCAGCCTCGCTCCAGAACATCGTGTTCCCGCCGTCGAAACTGTTGGGCAGGTGACTGACAAAGGTTGGCTGACGTGAGGATTCCAACAGGTGGAAAACCAAGCCGTCCGGCGAGGCCAGTAGCTCGAGCCGCTTGGGGCCTTTGGGATCCTTGAATGCCGTGTGCGCTTCGCCGCTGACCGGCACGCCGCGCATCGCCTTGATCCGTTCGTCGGCGGGTATGCCGGCCCGCGTATCCTGCCACACGATTCCCACGAAAGGTTTGCCCGAGGAATCGGTCACCAAGTTGGCATCCGTGCGCCCGGATCGTTCATCCCGGGCCAGACTCGGTTTGGCCCACTTCACCCCGTCAGTGCTCACCGCCACGCAGACCTGACCGGAGTCGTCACCCGGGGCCAAGGTCATCCCACGATAGTAAAGCAGGTAACTCCCTTCATGCCGGATGATCACGTGACCGAAATTACCCGGCCCCTCCCACGGCCGGTCAATTTTGAATGCCATCCCGGAATTAACCGGAGCATGCAACCGGAGAGTGGCATTCTCCAAGTGGGCAATCAGCGTATGATCCACGAACAGTTCGCGCCGCGTGCCCATTTCATAGACCGGGGGAACTTCAGAGGAAACGGGGGTTTCGGTAGCGGCATGCATCGGGACAATTGCCAAGGCAGCGGCCAACATTGTGGCAGTTTGGAAGGAACGACGGCCAGACCGAAGGCCGATTTGTTGGAGTTGATTCCGGGAAGTCATCACAGGCGTGCGGCGATCGGTTCAGGTTTTTGACCTTCGTATCAAGCGGCAAACTACTTCGCTGCCGGCGCATCAGGAAACCGGAACGAATAGATATCCGCATCCATGAGCTTGAAGCTCAGGCGCACAGGCTTGCCGATGTAGCGGGCCAGAGATTTTTGACCGTGCCAAGTAACGGCTCCGTCCACCCGGTCGCCGATCAGCACGTCGCAGTCGTCAAAGGTAAAACCAGGCAAGGGATTGCCGTTCGCATCCTGCAATTCCACTTTAACCTCACCAGCCGCACTCGTCGCATAGTTGAGCACCAGATGATCCCCTGTGTAGGTAAACGGCACCGTCACCATACCGCCGCCGGCATAGGGGGCGTTGACCGAGGCAAACCCATCCGTGCGCAAGGTGATGCGTTGAATGTAGTTGGTCTTCTGCAGGTGATGGCGGGTAATGTAGAATGACATCTCGGCGCGGCCGGTGGGAATGAACCCCGCACTCAAACCGGCATAATTGCAACGGGAAGCCCAATTGCCCAATTCGGGGCCGGGCCGCAGAAACGCCTCCATGAATGGGCGGTCAAATTCGCTGCTGCCTGGTTTGGTGGTCAGCAACACCAGATCGTTGGCATCGCTGGCAAACGTATAGGTGGGCGTGTCCTTGTTGCCCGGAAATCGGGTGATATCGAGTGCACGTTCCTCTTCAAGACTCAGGGCGCGGCGTCCCGGATTGAAGCGATTCGCCAGCACAATGTAGATTTGCGGCGCCCGAAAGTAAGAATGGGTGCAGGTCTCGTAGAAATGCTCGTCCGGGGTGTCGCCATAGGTCATGGGCTCGGGTTTTGACCAAGTGACCAGATCCTTGGAAATGGAACGAAAGGATGTGCGCACCCCCGGGCGCACAATCATCCAGTCGGCATACCGCGGTTTTGCGTTGGTGTCCCACCAGCGAAAGTAGCCGACGAATGCCTGCTCTGCTTCCGACCAACTGACACTGCCGCCATCAAAGGCATTGACCCAATCGCTCTTCAAGTTCGCCTCGATGGGCAAATCATGCCAGACCTTCCCATCGGCTGATCCCATGATTTGCGCGCGGAGCCCCTTGCCCTCGCCACCAGCACGACGCTCGCCGTCGCGCATGTCGATCGCCTTGACCCGTTCATTGGCCGGAGTATCCGGCCGGGGATCATAGAAGGTGTAGCAAAACGGCAGGGCCTTGCCGCTTTCGTTGGCGACAATGTTGTTGTCCTTTGATCCGTCGAAATCGACCAAACCCAGTTTCGGCTTCACCCAGTTAATGCCATCGGTGCTGGTAGCGAGGCATAGATAGGTCGCCGAAGGGCGTTCATCCCCAATCCCGGCATCGCGGCCACGGTAAAGCATGTAATGGACTCCATCCAATTGGTAGATGGAACTGATGAAAAAGGCGTCCCCATCCCATGGTTGATCCGATTTAATAACGACCTCGCGCGTAACTGGCGTCCCCAGCTTCAGGGCGGCCTGTCCCGAAAAAGTATCGATGATGGAACGGTCCAGCATGAGTTGGAGATTATCCTCCAACTTTACCGGAGCCGGGGCTTCCGCTGCTGTGAGAGAACAGGTGATAAGGGCCCACGCCGCAGTATGGCATGCCAGCTTGGCAAAATGGGCGCAGGGAGATGAGGCGTGCAGTTTCATGTAAAATTGAGAGAAGCACAAAACGTGCTCGTTGGTTGGTCGCCGCTTGCAGACAGCACCGGCCAAGAGGTTGATAGATGGCTCAGAGGGGTTCAGTAGATAAAAGAAAACCGGCGCTCGCAGTTGAACTGCAAGCGCCGGTTGAAACACAATTTTACACAGTCTGAAGACGGTTAATATCCATCAGACCTGGGAACGTTTGGTGAAGCGATTACCACTTATACTTTACGGCCAGCTTACCATCGAAACCGGGCTCGGTTTGCACCAGACCGTTGGCGGCAATGGCAATGATATAGCGCTCATCCGTAATGTTGTTCAGATTTAGCTGCACGCTCCAGTTCTTGCTCCAAGTATAGCGTGCAAAAAGGTTGTAGGTGGCAGGGAAATCGATCGTCCAAATGGAGTTACGCTTGGCATCCTGATCGAAGTAGGTGGCGCCAACCGTCACGCCGTTCATAGGACCGGAAGTGAACTCATACTTGCCCATGAGACTGATCTTCCTCGGCACGAAGTCCTGGGCCGGGACGTTGCTGGCACCGGCGGTCTCGGAGGTTCCTTCGGCATAGGTGCCGAGGAGATCGAATACGCCGCCATCATTCTTAACCCGAAGGCCATATTCCACTTCCCAACCATCGGCCATATCACCAGGGGACTGGATAATGCCGTTGTCACCGGGAATGGTCGCTTCACGCAGCGGACCAAAGGTGCGGACATTAGTCAGGGACATATCGTAGAACACCAGGGAACCGTAGCCGGAAATCGCTTCCGTGAACTGACGGTCAACCTTGATACCGTATTCCTGCAAGGTGCCCTCTTGGGTTTCCAACGGAGCACCCAATTGGTCATTTGCCGCAAAACGGTCAGTTACGCCGTTCTGAGGGAAGGTATTGGCCGCATCCGTGTAATAGAAGGACACCGATGGAATCGGGCGGAGCACGATGCCGTATTTGTGAGTTTTGAAAGACTCATCATTTTTCTTCGTATACGCTTTGGTAATGAAGTTCTCATTGGAACCGCCCGTTTGGAACCAGCGAAGACCACCCACCAAAATCACTTTGTCATTCAGAAATGAAACATTCTCTTGGAAATAGTAGGAGAAACTTCTCGAATTGCTGATTGCTTGCGTAGTATTGGGCTTACCTGCACCATTGGCAGGCAGCGCGAAGTAGGCCGCATCAGCCGTGAAATCGGGATTACGGGTATCGATCGACCCCGGATTATTGACTGAGATATCCTGACGATTGTAACCGGAGGACCAGTCAAAACCAGCCGTGGTGTTGATCTTGACCATATCCAAGTCGAACTCATGCGTGAGGTCGCCCTGCAGATTATTCGTCACATTATCGATCACCAAGGGAATGTCTTGGCGGGCCAGGGTATAATTGTCGGACTCGATACGGATACCGCGAACATGGCGGCGGCGATCCTGTAGATTACCACCAAAGTAATAGAGACGCAGATTGGCATTATCCGTCAATTTTTGGAGTAAGGTGACGTCAACAAAGGCATCAGCATTATCCCACATGGCATTTGCACCCCGTCCAGGAGAGAAGCTCTTGCAGGAATACTTGTTCAGAACCGCGGGCTGCGGGTTGGCCACCGTGCTACCGACCGTAGAATTGTAGTCGAGGAAGTCTTCCCAGTAGAAATAACCATTGTCCCGGAAGTAGT
>JAURHD010000034.1 GCA_030833445.1 Cephaloticoccus sp.
ATAGACGAACAATACCAGCAATAGGGTGTGGCAATTATTGGTATTAATCGAGATGCACCGACTGGCGACAAGATTGCGCATGATATTTCATCCGGTGGCCCCGAATTCCACCCTTTGCATTTTTACCGACGGTTCATATGCATGCAGGCAATTATGGAACTTCTCAAACATTGGGCCGCGACCCTCGACGACTACACCATTGATCTCGCGTGGTCCCCGGACGGCACGCAACTTGCCGCGGCATCCGCGGCGGGCGGGATAACCCTTTATGCGGCGCTGGACGGCGCCGTGCAGCACACGCTGCCTGGACATGATGACGGCGCCAATTGTCTCGCCTGGTCGCCGGATGGAACTGCGCTCGCCACGGGCGGGCAGGACGGGTTGGTGAAACTGTGGGACCCATCGGCCGGTCAGCACGTGACCTCGGTCGAAATGGGCGGCGCATGGGTCGAGCATCTCGCTTGGCGACCCGGACCTGACTCTACTTGGCTGGCCGCCTCGGCCGGGAAGAAACTATCAGCCATCCGGCGCGACGGTTCCATTTTGCACAGTTTCAAGGATGCCCCGAAGTCCATCTCTGCCGTATCCTGGCACCCGCAGGGAGGCTGTGTGGCGGTGTCCTATTTCGGTGGCGTCTGTCTGTGGGACGCGGATGACTTCGTCCCGCAAAAGGAGTTTCCCTATAACAACGGCATCCAAGCCTTGGTGTGGTCGCCCGACGCCCGCTGGCTGGTTTCCGGGAATCAGGATCCGAGTGTTCATCTCTGGGTGCCGGAGGAAGACATGGAACTGCAAATGAGCGGTTACGAAACCAAGGTGAAGGAACTCTCCTTCGATCACAATTCACGGTGGCTTGCCACAGGCGGTAGCCGTGAATGCTGCATCTGGGATTGTTCCGGGGCCGGTCCCGAAGGCCGCGAACCCGCCATGCTCCCCCATCAGACCAAGATTTGCGCCGTCGCATTTCAAAATTCGCACGGCTTGCTCGCCACGGCCTCAGTCGATGGCGTCGTGATGCTGTGGAGTCCCGAACGGCCCAAACCGCTGCGCGCCACCGTCAAGATGCCGACGGCCGCGACCAAGCTCGTCTGGTCGCCGGATGATTCATTACTCGCCATCGGATCGGAACAAGGCGTGGTCTACGTGCTCAAATGCGCCAACTGACCGCCGGACTTGCGCTGTAGCTGGGGTCGCTGACCCCAGACCGGCCGCGGCGAGGCCGGCTACAATTTGACACCGGTGTTACGCTAGGGCCGCACTGCGCGGGCAGTGTCCTCATTTGCATCATGCCATCTCGTCGCGATTTTCTGCGCACCAGCCTGCTGGCCACCACTGGGCTGTTGCTTTCACCACCGGACCTTTGGGCTGCCACGCTCAAGGCGGGTGAATCGCGTTACGTGGTCAAAAAAGGCGACACCCTTTCCACCATTGCGGAACGTAACGGGGTTTCCGTGGCGTTGTTGCAACGCCGCAACCGGATCAAGGGTGACCGCATCTTGGTCGGCCAGAAACTGATCATTCCTGTCACCCCGGCCAATGCGGCCGACGTGGCCGCCCTGAATCCCGTGGTGGCCGCCACCAAGCAAATTCGGGTCGATGCCAAACGCTGGCGCTACATTGTGCTGCATCACAGCGGGATTGAGGACGGCAACGCCAAGGCCTACGGCGCGGCGCACAAGCGGCGCGGCATGGAACACGGTCTCGCCTATCATTTTGTCATCGGCAATGGCCGCGACTCCGGCGAAGGGGAAATCGAGATCGGTCCGCGCTGGACCAAGCAGCTGCGCGGCGGACATGTGCGCAGCAGCAAGGTCAACAACTCCGGCATCGGCATTTGCCTCGTCGGCAATTTTGAAAAACGCCGACCGAGCGCGAAACAATTGGAGAGCGCCTACGCGTTGGTCGACTGGCTGGAGGATGGGCTCGTCCATCCAAGTCACAAGGTGACCGTGCATCGTTGGGTCGATATCAACCACACCGTCTGTCCGGGCCGGCATTTCCCCTACTCCAGCCTCAAACGACGCTACGGCATCGCCTGATAATCAGGCCAGGCAGTTTTCAAGATCGCGCTGAAGCGCGACGGTATCCAGATCGAGTCCGATAAAGACCAGTTCCTGGCGACGGTCACCATAGGGTTCCTGCCAAAGCACTTTCGCAGTGGCCGGAATCTCGGCCTCACCGATCACGCCGCGTTCGCGCAGTGCCGCCGCCCAGGAGCCGACCATTTCCCAACGCGCCACGCCACCCGCCAGTGAGAAATAGCCCATGTCGGCGGGCTGTTCCGCCAGCCAAAAAAATCCCTTGGCCCGCAATAGTCCCGGATGTCCCCGGGCCATCAAGGTGCGCAACTTATCCCCCGCAAAGGGTCGCCGTTCCTGAAACACCAGTGAGTTCCACTGGGGTTTCTTGGACGCGATTGCCCGGACCGGTGCCACCAAGGGACCGTCGGCCAGAACGCGCAACCAACGCGCGCCTTGCAAAGTCGCCTGCTCGTCAAATCTGGCGGTGTCGACCAATTGCGCCGCCGGCAACTTCCCATCACGCGTGCGGATGATTTCGGCGCGCGGATTCAACTCGGTCAAAATCTCCGTCAGCTGAGTCTGTTCCGCCTCATTCACCAGATCGGTTTTGTTAAGCACGAGCACATCGGCGCACTCAATCTGCTCGAGCATCAGCTCCATCACTTCCTTCGGTTCACGGTGGCGACTGGTTCGCTGGCCATCACGCAAACGTTCGGCCCGCCACACCCGGAGCAGTTGCGCCGCGTCAATCACCGTCACCAAGGCATGCAGCCGCGCAAAATCATTCAACCGCCGGCCAAAGGCATTGGGCCGGACAAACAGCGCCGCGATGCCGCGCGGTTCGGCCACCCCAGTGGTCTCGACAAAGATGTGTTCGAAGCGGCCCGTCGCCGCCAACTCCGCGATGGATTCCGCCAATTCATCCCGCATCGAACAACAGACGCAACCGTTGCCCAGTTCGACCACGCGCGAGGCCCCGGCCTGCTCCACGATCCGACCATCAAGGTTCAGCGATGCCAGATCATTGACCACCGCCGCCCACTTGCGGCCCTGCGCCTGTGACAGCACCTGCTGCAACAAAGTGGTTTTGCCCGCACCGAGAAAACCGCTGAGCACGGTAACCGGAGGGCGGTTGGATGAATCGGGGGACACGCCTACCAACCAAGTTCATTCGCTTTGCGGTAGCCAGCCCCAAGCCAATTCCTCACGCTTTTGTCATGCTGCGACTATTGCTGACCTTGTTGATCGGAACCACCATGGGGCGGGCTGAATCCACCGTGTCCGTCGCAGCCGCATCCAACCTGACCCACGTCATGGACCCGTTGCTGGCCTTATTTTCGCAGGCTCATCCCGACATCAAAATCAAAGCCAGCTTTGGCGCCTCCGGCAATCTGGTCGCGCAGATCACTCACGGGGCGCCATACGATGTGTTTCTTTCCGCGGATTTGGATCACTCCCGGGCCTTGATCATTCGCGGACAGGCGGACGAAAAAAGTCTGAGTGTCATCGCCATCGGCCAACTCGTGCTCTGGACCAAGCAACCGGCGTTGCAGCTGAACGATCTAAACGACGCACTCCGCAATTTCGCGGTGAGCAAACTCGCGATCGCCAATCCCGCAACCGCGCCTTACGGCCGGGCGGCCCAACAGACCCTCGAGCAACTTGGGTTGAGCGATCGTCTGGCGCCAAAATTGGTCATGGGCGAAACTATCAGCCAAACCGCGCAACTGGTCGATTCCGGCAACGCCGATCTCGGCTTCGTGGCCCTCTCCACGGTCCTTGGGATAGAGCCTGCATCACGCGGCCGCTGGCTGGTCGTGTCACCCTCACTCTACAGCCCATTGATCCACACCGCCGTGTTGACGAATCGCGGGGCATCAAATCCCGCCGCCCGCACCTTCCTTGAATTCCTGCAAAGCCCGGACGCCCAGAACCTGTTTGCGCGCTCCGGTTACGGCATGCGAACTTCCCTCTAATGCCAGCCAATTTGACTACGTTTCTCGGTCTGTCCGCGCCGCTCTGGCAGGCCCTGGGGCTGACCCTGAAACTGGCCGCCATCACTACCTTGATTCTGGGTATTATCGGCCTGCCGTTGGCTCACTGGCTCAATACGTCGCGCCGCCGCATTACCCCGTTTATTGAGACTTTGGTTTCACTTCCGATCGTCCTGCCGCCCACGGTCATTGGTTTTTATCTGTTGATCGCATTTTCGCCGCAACACGCCCCGGGAAGTTGGTGGCACAGTCTCGCCGGCACCCCGCTCGCCTTTACCTTTACCGGTCTCGTGATTGCCTCGGTGTTTTATTCCCTGCCCTTTGCGGTGCAGCCATTCCAAGCGGCGTTGCGCAGTGTGCCGCGTGAAATGCTCGATGCCGCCACTTCCCTGGGCACGTCACCGCGCCGGGTCTTCTGGCGCGTGCATGTGCCACTGGCCAAGCATGGCGTGGCGGCCGGACTGACCCTCGCCTTCGCGCATACCTTGGGCGAATTTGGCGTCGTGCTCATGATCGGCGGGTCCATCCCCGGCGTGACGAAAGTGGCCAGCATCGCCCTCTATGACGAAGTCCAGAAAATGGCTTACCCGACCGCCCATGCCTTTGCCGCCGTGCTGCTCGGTCTGTCCTTCTGTCTTTTGCTGATCGTAACGTTGCTCCAGCGCCGTCATCGAGAAAGTTAACCCCAATGACTGGTAAACAACCGTATAAACTAAGGTGAGCAACTCGACCCTCGGCAAACTCCCCCGCAATGTTTGGATTCTCGCCCTGTGCCAGGCCCTCGGTATGTCCGCGGGTTCCATGATGATCCTAGTGGGGGGACTGCTCGCCGCCAGAATCGCCCCGTCACCCAAACTGGCCACACTCCCGCTCGCCATGATCATCGTCGGCACGGCCACATCCACGATCTGGGTGGCGTTGTTGCTCCGCAAACTGGGACGCAAACTCGGCAGTCACGTGGGGTTTGGTTTTTCCATGTTGGCCGCGGTCTTTGGTTACCTTGCCGCAGTGCAGGGCTCATTTCCCCTGTTGGTCGCCACTGGATTCTGTATGGGCGTGGCCGTGGCCTTTTGGCAGCAGTTTCGATTCGCCGCCTTGGAGAGCATTCAGGATCCCGCGCTCTACGGCCCGGCCCTTTCAGTCATGATGGGGGGTGGTCTGTTGGCGGCATTCATTGGTCCGGAGATGGGCGCTCGCGGCAGCAGTCTGTTCTCCAGCCTGCCGGAATTCGCCGGCTCATTCGTGCTCGTCGGCGCCGTCTTGATCATCGCGGTCATTATCTTTCAATTCTACCGGCAGATACCGGTCGTGATTAACCTCAACGATGCACCCGGGCGTCCACTCCGCACCGTCCTGTGCTCCCCGGCGTTCTATATTCCGTCGCTCTGCGCCGCGATCGGTTTCGGCGTGATGAGTTTTGTGATGACCGCCACGCCGATCACGATGCATGAAGTTTGCGGCTTCGGGTTGGGCGATACGAAAAGAGTGATCCAAAGCCACATTATCGCCATGTTTCTGCCCAGTGTCTTCAGCGGCGGACTGATGAAGCGCTATGGCATCGGGCGCGTGATGGCGGTGGGGGCCGGGCTCTACGCCCTCGTGGTCATCATCGGTTTGGGCGGTCAGGAACTCATGCATTTCTGGGGCAGCCTCATTCTCCTTGGGGTCGGCTGGAATTTTCTATTCATGGGCGGCACGGCCCTACTTCC
Organism: Cephaloticoccus sp.; assembly: GCA_030833445.1. Classification (GTDB taxonomy): domain Bacteria; phylum Verrucomicrobiota; class Verrucomicrobiia; order Opitutales; family Opitutaceae; genus Cephaloticoccus. The sequence continues at coordinate 5,725 of JAURHD010000034.1, forward strand.
GTTGGGTTATCAAGCCAACGAACGATTCAAGGCGCAGGCGGCCAACGACTTTATCGTCTTCGGCACGCAGGCGGTCGCATCCCTCTCATCGGGCTGGTTTGTTTTCACCTTCGGCTGGCGCGGACTGATGTTCGCTTGCTTGCCGCTGCTGTTGATCGCGTTGGGGTTATCGATTTGGCAGGCTCGGCGTGAAATGCACAAGCCAGCTTCAGCAACTGAAACAGCAAACTAATACCCGCGCGCTGACACAGTTCCGCCTTGGCAAGGTGAGCGAGCATCCGTTCTTTCAGCCCGTGCGCCGCACCTTGTCCATCACCACTCTCTGCCTCGCCTGGCTCTGTGCCAACGGTGCGCTGTGGGATGCCGTGCAGGTCTTCGCCTGGGGCAAGATGATGCATGACTACTCGCAGGTGATGCCGTTCAAGCAGGCCATCGCGAAGACTTTCGATGCTTCGGCTTCCTGTGAAATCTGCGTCGTCGTCGATGATGTGAAGTCGCAACAATCTCCCCAGCAAGTCGAGCGCAGCGCCGAGAAAGTGCTGCTCGTTTGCCAGACGCCGGAGACCTTTCTTGTCAGCGTCCCCGAATTTTCCTGGCCCGGTGTAATTGACTGCACCGGTCTGAGCCCCACTGAGGAAGTCCCGGTGCGCCCGCCGCGCGTTTAACGCGCCCTGACTGCCCAGTCGACCGTCCCGCCGTTGTGTGCGGACCGGTCCCAACCTGATATCCGCCCGCCGTGGCGGACCGTGCCTGCGCCGCACCCATTCCAAGCATGCACCCATCTCATGAATTTTCGTTATCTACTCCTTTCCCTTTCAATTGCGACTGCCGTCATCGCCGCCGATGACGACTCGCTGCCGATCCAGCTTGAACCACTGGATGTCAATGCGACCCGGCCGGCCCCGCTCACCGTCCCGACGGTTGACGCGGCCCGCGAGGAACTCGCACTCACGCCCGGTGGCATCGAAACCATCGATGCCGACCGCTATCTGCGCGGCCGCGCCTCGACGGTCGATGATGCGTTCGCCCTATCGCCCGGTGTCATCGCCCTCTCGCGATTCGGCTCCGACGAGGCGCGCCTCTCCATTCGCGGCTCCGGTCTGCAGCGCACCTTCCACGGTCGCGGCATCCGCGTGCTGCAGGATACCGTGCCGATCAATCTCGCCGACGGCGGCTTCGATATGCAGTCCCTCGAACCCCTAAGCACTGACTACATCAATGTCTGGCGCGGCGGCAACGCCCTCGCCTACGGGGCTTCCACACTCGGCGGAGCCATCGACTACATCAGCCGCAACGGCCGCAGCGCTCCGGCCCTGTCCGCCCACCTCGAGGCCGGTTCTTGGGACTACCTGCGCGCCAACCTTTCCGGCGGCGGTGTCCGTGGAGACCTCGACGGCTACGCCTCTTTCACCCAGCAATCACAGAGCGGCTTTCGCGATCACGCCCGACAAGACAACCAACGCCTGTTCAGCAATGCGGGTTGGCGCATCTCGGCCGACGCGGAGACCCGCCTCTACCTCACGGCAGTCCGCACTGATTCGGAATTGCCGGGCAATCTGACTAAGGCGCAACTCAACACCGATCCCGCGCAGGCATCCGGCGGCAATGTGGCGCTCGATCAGCATCGCGATTACGATCTGCTGCGCCTCGCCAGCAAGACCACGATCGCCACCGGCAACACCGTCTGGGACTTCACCGCCGCGTGGACCTACAAGGATCTCGATCATCCGATCTTCCAAGTCATCGACCAGCTCTCCAACGATCTGTTGCTCGGCACCGTCTTCACGCACACCGGCGACGTGGCGGGTCACGCCAATCGTCTGCACGCCGGACTGCTCTTTCAACGCAGCCTCACGCAGTCGGCCAACTTCGTCAACAATGGCGGTCAACGCGGTGCACTGCTCGCCACCGCGGATCAAACCGCCACCAACCTCGAGTTGTTTGCGGAGGATCAATTCGGACTGGGTCACGGCCTGACCCTCGTGCTCGGCGCCGGCGCGGCGCACAACCGCCGCGAAAGTGACCAGACCCTCGGTGGCAATCCGGATTACGATTTGAAATACCACCGCTTCATGCCCAAGGCCGGCCTGCGGTGGGATGGCAACGACGTGCAGGTTTTTGCCAATGTCTCCGGCAGTTACGAACCGCCATCCTTCAGTGAAACCCTCACGCTCGGCACCGCCCGTTTGGCGCAGACTGCGACCACCTTTGAAATAGGCACGCGCGGCTTCCGTGGACCGGTGCACTGGGATGTCACGCTCTACCAAGCGGCTTTGCGCCACGAGTTGCTCACGCTCGACCATGACAACAATCCCGCCACCGCCGCCGCGACCATCAACGCCAACGACACGACTCACCGTGGCATCGAGTTCGCCACGGAAATAGACCTGCTCGGCGGCGACTGGATGCAAGCTGCCACGCCCACGGATCGGTTGGTTCTGCGCACCGCTTGGACCTATGGCTGCTTCCGGTTCGACGGTGATCCGCTCTACGGCAACAACACGCTCGCCGGATTGCCGCTACAGCTGATCAACGGCGAACTGACCTGGCAGAACGCCGCCGGTTGGTATGCCGGACCGACCTGGCAATGGTCGCCGTCGAAAACTTACATCGATTTTCGCAATACCTACGCCGCCGACAGCTACGCGATCGCCGGCTTCCGCGTCGGCCATCGACGCAAAACCGGTCTCTCGTGGTTCGCTGAAATGCGGAACCTGACCGACAAAAGCTATGTCACCACCACCGGCGTGATTGAGGATGCCAAAAGCACCGATCAAGCCCAGTTCCTGTCGGGTGACGCGCGCAGCTTCTATCTGGGAATCAGCTATGCCTACTAATCACGCCAAATCCGGCTTCCCCCAACTCACCTTCATGAATACAATCTCTGTCATGCTTAGCCGTTTTCTGTTGGTTCTTCTTTTGACTGTATGCGCCGTCCGCGGTGAGGAAGAAACCGGCCATCCGTTACGCGGCGTTGTCACCCGGGTGGTGACGGAAAAGCAACTCGTCATGATTCAACACGAGGCGATTCCCGGTTTCATGATGGCCATGACCATGGCATTCAGGGTCGAGGATTCGGTGTGGCCCTTGTTGACTCCCGGCACCCACCTCACCGCCACCCTCCATGGCGGGCGCGGAAGCTGGCGGCTCAGCGAGGTGCAATTGACGGACGAGAACTACCAACCGCTCCCCGAGGCGATGGCGGAGCCCGGCTACCCGGTCACGCTGATTCCTCTCAACTCCCCGACCGGACCGGATGCCCTCGGACCGACCTTACACCGTGGAGCGGACGGAAATGTTTACCTGAGCTGGTTGGAAAAGCAGCCCGATGAAACCACCGCGCTGGTTTTCGCGAAATTCGATTCGGCCAACGCCAACTGGGGCCCGGCTATCCAAATCGCCAGCGGCAGTGACTGGGTCGCGAGCGGAGCCAATGCCCCGCAGCTCGCCGTCGAGGCTTTTGGCCGATTGACCGCGATCTGGTTCGCCAAGAATGCTACCACGGAACCGATCGACGCGCATGCGGCCCATCACCACGACCCAAACTTCCAAGCTTGGTATGCGCAGAGCGATGATGGCGGCTCTACCTGGAGCAAAGCCGCTCAGCTTTCATCAGAAAGCAACTTCACCGAGTTCGTGGCCGTGCAACCACTTCTCCAAGGCGGCGTGCTCGCCGTGTGGCTCGACGGTCGCGCCAAGCAGGCCACGGGTGCGGCCCAGCAGCTCTACGGCCGTGTCCTCGGCACCGATGGACCCGATCTCCTGATCGACGACTCGGTCTGCGATTGCTGCCATACGACCCTCACCGGTTTTCCCAACGGCGACATCCTCGTCGCCTACCGGGCGCGACGCGAAGGTGAGATTCGCGATATCCACACCAGCCTGTTTCAAGATGGCCACTGGACCCTCCCGCGCATCCTCAGTGTTGACGACTGGCAGATCAACGGTTGCCCGGTCAATGGTCCGCAACTCGACAGTCAAGGCGGTCAGGTTTCGGCCGTCTGGTTTACCGGAGCCATGGGGATGCCCCGGGTTTACGCCACGGCCTCCCCGGATGCTGGCACTCGTTTTCTCATGCCCGAGCGGATTGATCTCGGCAATCCGCTCGGTCGCGTGTCCACCGTGCAATTGCGCGACGGATCACGGGTGGTGAGCTGGATCGAAGGCAGTGGCAAAAACGAACCGGGCATTTATCTGCGACGCATTTCCGAGCGCGACGAAGTGGGCCCCGCCGTGCTGCTGGCTGCCACCAAGGAAACTCACGCCGGCGGATTTCCGCGGCTCGCGTTGATCAAGGATT
>JAURHD010000035.1 GCA_030833445.1 Cephaloticoccus sp.
AACTCCCAATTTTCCGGGGACAAAACCCTGAGCGTGCGCACCGGCATCCAAGCCACCTCGACCGATCGGTCCGGCGGCGAAGGCACCGCCACCACGATCAAGTTGGATTACCCCAACGATCCGTTGACCATCTTCGCCTACTTCAAACGCATCGACGACCGGTTCGACCCCGCCCTCGGTTTCGTTTCCCGCACCGGCGTGACCGAATTTGATGTCGTCCTGTGGCATGACACCCATATCGAAGAAAAATTCCTCCGCATATTTGAGCCCTTTATCGAATACTACTGGGTGGGAGATTTGGATTTCCACTTGTTGGACTACCATGTCTGGCCGGGATTATTCCTGGAATCCAGCAGCGGCGACTTCTCCAATATCTGGATCGCCCGCCATTACGAAACTTATGATACGGCGTTCAATATTCTACCCGGAATCGTGGTGCCAGCCGGAATCCATGAATGGGACAACTTTCAAATCGAAGTAGGCACCTCACGTTCGAGATTGGTGGATGTCTACGTGCAGTGGCGCCACGGTGGTTTCCTCAACGGTCATGCAGATTTTTACGAACTGGGTCTCGGCGTGCGACCGACGGCCACCCTTTCATTCAAGCTCGAGGGAGACATCCGCGACATCCGGTTACCCGGCGGTGATTTTGTGGTGAAGGTGGGGAGTGCGCGGGTAAGCTACACCTTCTCACCCGACCTTCAACTCAGCCTGCTCGGCCAATACGACAACCTCTCCAATTCCCTTGGCATGAACTTCCGCATCAAGTGGACCCCACAACCCGGCAACGATTTCTACCTCGTGGTGAATCAGGGTTACGACACGACCGACGACCGCCTCAGGCCGGTCCAAGGTGATGTTTCGGTCAAGGGCACCTGGACGTTCCGGTTCTAACCACAGATCCAGCCGGAGGTTGGCCGCAAAAAGACGCAGAAGACGCAAAGGTGGGTGGCAGAAAGCCTTGGACGAACCATTGCCCTTTTGCCTAGATCCTGCACCCAATACGAACGGCTCGTAACCGTTTCCCTCCGCGCCATCCGCGGGAAAAATCAATTCTCAAGTTTCGCAGATTTCGCGGATATGCGCGGATTAATCTGAGGAATACTACTGCAGGAACAGCCAACTGATTTCTAGATACGTCTCTTACGATCAACATCAATTGCCACCAAGCGGGGCCGTGAAGTGCAGCAGGAACTTCTCGGTAAAGAATTCACGCGGCACCCAGGTATCGAGCGGCCAGACCGCGGAGGGTTGCACTTTTCCGCCCGCCAGTTCCTCGCGCCACAAGGTGCCCTTGAAATACAATACGCCATTGGCCGGCGTGCCTGCGCTGCCCGTTCGTAACAGTGGACGGGCCCAACCCAGAAATGTTGGCAATGCCGTCACCGCGCGTCCGGTCACAAAATCAAACTTCTCCCGGATCGTCTCGGCCCGCACGGACAATCCTCGCACATTGGTCAATCCAAGTTCTGCCACCATCGCCTGCACCGCCGTGATCTTCTTTACGACCGAATCGATCAGCGTGAATTCACACTCCGGGTATACGATCGCCAGTGCCAGCCCCGGAAATCCACCGCCGGTCCCGATGTCGGCAAATTTCGTCCCCGCGGCCGGTCGCAACACCTTCGTCATTGTGAGCGAATGCAGCAGGTGCCGCTCTTCCAGATTTTCCGCATCCTTGCGCGAGATCAGGTTGAGCCGTTCGTTCCACGCTTTGACCAAGCCGCCCAGCCGCCCCAATTGCATGAGCGTTCCCTCCGGGAGTTCCGGAAAATACTGCCGCACCAGCGGCAGCTCCATCGGGGCATTGTGATCACTCATCATCCCAGCCCACCGAACCCGTCCCATGAGCGCAAATGCATTTCCTTGGCACGTGAAATGCAGTGCAGAATTCAAACTCGCAAATTTCCGTCATAACCTTGCATAGTTTGAACGTCTCGTAACCCCGTCAGTCTTACCCCCCATGCCTACCCCCGCCTCCACCCGTGCTGGCATTGAATGCCTGCGCAAACCGCTCTCCTTCATCATCGCACTTAGTTGGTTGGCCGTCGCCTTTGTCCTCATGCCACAAGGTTTTGGCAGCGGGTGGCACACTGTCATGGAGCTGACCGGTTTCCTGTTGCTCATCGTCGCCGCGCTCGGCCGGGTCTGGGCCTATGCCTTTATCGGTGGCAGAAAAAACCAGGAGCTCTGCCAGGACGGCCCCTATTCACTCTGCCGCAACCCGCTCTATTTCTTTTCCTTTCTCGGTGTGAGCGGAGCCGGGCTCGCCCTGCAGAATTTTTCGCTCTTCGTGGTCGGGACAGGCGGATTCCTGATCTATTACCATTTCGTGATTCAGGCCGAGGAGCGCCGCCTGCTTGAGCTGTTCGGCAAGGCATTCTCCGACTACTGCCTGGTCGTGCCGCGGTTCTGGCCGCGGTTGCGCCGTCTCGTGATGCCGGAAAATGTAACCCTCTCCTCAAAATTGTTCAGCCGCACGCTGACCGAGGTATTCTGGTTTCTCGCCGCGATCGTATTCATCGAAGTGATTGAACTCGGCAAGATCGGCCAATGGTGGCCCACCATCTCCACCGGCACTTGGTAAAGGCATCAGTCCACGCGTCTGGTATGTCCTGTTGACATAATGGCCGACCGGGCAATTGTGCTCATGCGTGATTTCCCGTCTGCATAAGTTTGTCGCCCTGCTGCTGTTGGCCCTTTGGTTGCCAGCGACGCAGCATTGTGATCTCGAAGCCGCAGGGCTTATCGGCAACCCGGCGGATTGCCACGAGAGTATCGATTGCACCAACCTGCATGAGAAATCGCACTGCGATACCGACAACTGTCAGCCCGTGGAAAACACGGCTTACAAGGCTTCGCTGAAAGTAATCCAGATCGCCGCCCCGGTCGCGCTCTCCTGTCTCTGTTGCCTCAACGAAATCTCGGCAAAAACCATTCTGATTCCGCTGGTTTCCCCTGAGCGAAGCACGACTCCCCTCGAACTGGTTCCCACCTGGCAGTTTTCCGTGCGCGCGGCGCCGCCAGCCCGGGCTCCCTCCCTGAACGCCTGAACTGTGATCCGCCGGGATTCTACCGGGGATTTTCAACGCCTGCATCAAGCAGGCTTCCCGTCGTCACACCTTCGCGTGCCGGCCTGTTCAAACCGCGTTCAACATGAAATTTCGTCTATTCGTAATCCCTCTCTGCCTTGCGCTTCTTGCCCAAGGCGCATCCCTCACCCTCAATGAAGCCCTTTCCCGTGTCGAAGCCGGACACCCTTGGTTTCATACACGCGAATCACTCGCCGCCCTCGGACAAATCCGTCACGACACCGCACGATCAGGGCCCGCGGCCTCGGTCTCACTGGAAGTGGAAAACATTCTCGGCACGGGCAGTCTCAGTGCCGCCCGTGACGCCGAAACCACCCTGCAATTCAGCCGGGTATTCGATCGGGCCGGCCGGCGCGACAGTCGCGAAGCCCTGGCCGTGGCCCAAGGCGAAGCCGAACGGTTGCAATGGCTGGAAAAGCGGCGGGCCCTGCTTGCTGAAGCGGCCCAACGCTTCATTCGCGTGACCGCAGGTCAAATCACCCTTGAGCTGGCGCAAGAACACGCAGACCTAGCACATAAAACCGCAATCACCTTGAAACAACGGCACTCCAGTGCCGTTGCCCCTGCCGGTGACTTGGCCCAGGCGCAGCTCGCGCTATCGGAAGCACAGCTCGAGGCCGAACACGCCGAGCATCTCTTGCTCTCGGCGCGTCAAAGTCTGGCCACACTTTGGGGCGCGGAGGAACCGGACTTCGATGCCGCCATCGCCAATTTTGATACCCTGCCGGATATCGCCGACTACCCAGTCCTCGCCGCTCAATTGAAGGACACACCGATCCAAGCCCGACATGCCGCGGAATTCCGTTGGCAACAGGCGAGGGAAAAACTCGCCCGCCGGACCATAGCCCGCGGCGATATCCGTTGGTCGGCGGGACTGCGCCGCAATGAAGCGACCGATGACTTTGGCTTTGTGCTTGGCGTGGGCTACACTTGGCCCGATACCACCGCCCCGGTCCGGCTCGCGGAAACCCGTGCCGAGCAAGATCGCAGTCGGGCCGATGCCGAGACCGCACTGCTGGAAGCCCGTGCCGTCCTCTACGCATTATTGCAGGAGCTCAATCACGCCCGAATCGAATTCCTCGCCTCCCGTGACGAAATGGAACCCGCCGCGCAAGCCTGGGTGGACAGTATCGAAGCTGGCGTCAGCCGCGGGCGCTACGGCGCGACCGATGCCATCGCTGCCCGCACCGCTTTGTTTGAAGCCCGCTGCCGGCGTATCGCCGCGGCCACCGAATACCACTCTACCCTCGTGACCATCGAGCAGATGCTCGCCGGTTCCGCCAATCCCTGAATTTTTAACATGAAACGTTCTGCCATTATTTCCCTCCTCTGCGTCCTCGCGCTCGGTGGCTTCGCCGCTTGGCTCCTGATTGAACGCAGCCACCCGCATTCCGATGACAAACATGGTCATTCACATGATTCCCACGACGGACACGATGACCATGCGGAAGAATCCCCGCGCGGCCCACACAACGGCCGGTTGTTCAGCGATGGAGCCTTCACGGTCGAGCTCGCTATTTTCGAAGCGGGCATCCCACCGGAGTTCCGTGCTTGGTTCACTCTGGACGGTCAGCTCTTGCAGCCCGACAAGGTCGCGCTGACCGTGAAGCTGACCCGGGCCAACGGCGTGGTGGACGAACATACTTTCTCACCTGCGGGAGATTTCGCCCGCAGTCCAGCGGAAGTTTACGAACCCCATTCCTTTCACTACACCGTCATCGCCGGGCACAACAACCGCACACACCGCTGGGAACTCGACGCCCCGGAAATGCAAACCGTAATCGCCGCCGAGGCCGCGGAACGTGCCGGGGTGAAGGTAGCGATCGCCGGCCCTGCCAAGCTCGCTGAAATCTTGCCGGTTTATGGTCAGGTCCGCGTAAACACGGAACGGGTTTCGCGGGCCACGGCGCGTTTCGCGGGCCTGGTGCAGGAAACGCGCAAGTCTATCGGCGACCGCGTGAGCGCTGGAGAAGTGCTCGCTATCGTTGAGGCCAATGCATCATTGACCCGGTTTGAAGTCCCTGCGCCGCGCAGTGGCATGATCATCGCACGCGACGCCACCGTCGGGGAAACCGTGCCGGAAAGCACGGCTCTCTACACAATCGCCGACCTGTCCGAAGTCTGGATCGATCTCAACATTCCTCGCGGCGATCAAACCCGGGTTGAACTGGGCCAGGCCGTGGCCATTCACGCCGAGGGCATGGCCACTGAGCACGGCGTGATCGCATGGCTTTCACCCTTTGGCGCAGTGGAAACGCAAACCCTCATTGCCCGGGTTGTCGTGTCCAATCCCGACACTCACTGGCGTCCGGGCCTGTTTGTGCAAGCCGACATCAAGGTGGGCACACACGACGCAGCCGTCGCGGTCCACGAATCCGCACTGCAAACCCTCTTTGATTTCAACGTGGTATTTTCGCAACACGGCGAACTTTACCAAGCCCGTCCGTTGGAATTGGGCCGCCGCAGCGATGGATATGTCGAGGTGCTCAAGGGACTGAATGCCGGTGAAACCTACGTTTCGGAGAACAGCTTTCTGATCAAGGCTGACATCGGGAAGTCGGCGGCTTCTCACGACCACTAAGGAGACATCCTCATGCTTGAAAAAATCATCCAAGTCTCCATCCGCCATCGCTGGCTCGTCCTGATCGCGACGTTGGCCATGGGAACCCTCGGCCTCTACAATTACCAACGCCTGCCCATCGATGCCGTGCCCGACATCACCAATGTGCAGGTGCAGATCAACACCGAGGCCCCCGGATTCTCGCCGTTGGAATCCGAACAGCGCATCACCTATCCGATTGAGACGGCCATGGCCGGGCTGCCCCAGTTGGACTACACCCGTTCGATTTCCCGCTACGGCCTCTCGCAGGTAACGGTCGTATTCAAGGACGGCACGGATATCTACTTTGCCCGGCAGCTCGTCAATGAGCGCATTCAGGAAGTGAAATCGCAGGTCCCATCGGGACTCGAACCTTCCATGGGACCTATTTCCACCGGCCTTGGGGAAATTTTCATGTTCACCGTCGAGCCGGAAGTTGGCGCGGCCAAGCCTGATGGAAGCGAATACACCCCGACGGATTTGCGTGAGATCCAAGACTGGGTCGTGCGGCCACAATTGCGCAATCTGCAGGGAGTCACCGAGGTCAATACCATCGGCGGTTATGTGAAGCAATTTCACGTCACTCCCCGGCCGGATCGCATGCTCGCTTACAACCTCACCCTGCGCGACGTGATGGATGCGCTGGCCCGTAACAACGACAACGCGGGTGCGGGCTATATCGAACGGTTTGGTGAACAGTATCTCGTGCGCGTCCCCGGCCAGGTCGCCAACCCGGAGGAAATCGGCGCCATCACCATCACCCGGCACGGCGGTCAGCCCATTCGCATTTGCGACGTTGCCGATATCGACATTGGCAAGGAGCTCCGCACCGGCGCCGCCACGGAAAACGGCCGGGAAGTCGTCCTTGGCACGGTCTTCATGCTCATTGGCGAAAACTCCCGCGAAGTTTCCCTCCGGGCCGCGGCCAGACTGGCAGATGTCAATCGCAGCCTGCCCGATGGCATTGTCGCCCGACCGGTCTATGACCGCACCTCCCTCGTTGATCGCACCATTGAGACTGTGCAGGCGAATCTGATCGAGGGCGCGTTGCTCGTAATCGTCGTGCTGTTCCTGCTGCTGGGCAACTTTCGCGCCGCGCTCATCACCGCCGCGGTCATTCCCCTGTCGATGCTCTTCACCATCACGGGCATGGTAACCAACAAGGTCTCCGGCAATCTCATGAGTCTCGGTGCGCTCGACTTCGGTCTGATCGTGGATGGCGCGGTCATCATCATCGAAAACTGCCTTCGTCGCTTTGGTGAGGCGCAGGCCAGACTCGGGAGGTTGCTCACCAAGGCGGAACGCCTCGAACTCGCCTTTTCAGCAACCAAGGAAGTGCGCGGGGCCACGATGTTCGGCGAGTTGATCATCGCTATCGTTTACATCCCCATATTCGCACTCACCGGCGTGGAAGGTAAGATGTTTCACCCGATGGCCTTCACCGTGGTGACGGCGCTGCTTGGGGCTATGATTCTTTCGATGACTTTTGTCCCCTCGGCCGTGGCGATCTTCGTCACCGGCAAGGTATCCGAAAAAGACAACCCCGCCGTGCGCGGGGCCAAGGCAGTCTATCGTCCCATACTCCGCTTCGCGCTCAGCGTGCGACCCGCCGTCATCACCCTTGCGGTCATCCTCATGGGGCTCGCCGGCCACACAGCTTCGCGTATGGGCACCGAATTCATTCCGAATCTGGATGAAGGCGACATCGCCATGCACGCCCTCCGCATCCCCGGCACCGGTTTGGAGCAATCCGTGAAGATGCAAATAGAGCTCGAGGCCGTGATCAAGGCATTGCCGGAAGTGGACAAGGTTTTCTCCAAGATCGGCACCCCCGAAGTCGCCACCGATCCAATGCCGCCCAGCGTCGCCGATACATTTATCATGTTGAAACCACGTAACCAATGGCCTGACCCGCAACGGACCAAGGCCGACTTTGTCGCAGAATTGGAATCCGTGGTCCGGAAAATCCCGGGTAACAACTACGAGTTTACGCAGCCAATCGAAATGCGCTTCAATGAGCTCATCTCCGGCGTGCGCGCCGATGTTGCGGTGAAAGTCTACGGCGACGACCTCGACATCATGAATCGGACGGCCGCGCAGATTGAGTCCGTGCTGCAAGCCATCCCCGGATCCGCTGATGCCAAGGTTGAACAAACCACCGGCCTGCCGTTGCTCACGGTTCACCTGAACCGCGAGGCCATCGCGCGCTACGGCCTCGCCGTCGAGGATGTGCAAATGATGGTATCGACTTCGATCGGGGGCACCACAGTCGGTCAGGTATTCGAAGGCGACCGCCGGTTCGACCTCGTCGTGCGTCTGCCGGAGGATCTGCGCAGCGACGTCGACGCCTTGGGCAACTTACCCGTGCCCCTGCCTCCGCTCCATGAGGATGAAGCCCGCGTGTTGCCTGAAAAACTCGGCCTCGATTCCTTCTCCGACAATTCCATTCCTCTGGCCTTCGTGCCACTGCGCGAAGTCGCCACGCTGCAAATCGCCCAAGGACCCAACCAGATCAGTCGAGAAAATGGTAAACGGCGGGTCGTCGTCACGGCCAACGTCCGCGGACGTGACCTCGGCGGTTTTGTTAACGAGGCCCGGCAACGGATCAACGAGAGCGTCAAAGTTCCCGCCGGTTACTGGTTGGAATACGGCGGCACGTTTGCGCAACTCATCTCCGCGAGCCAACGTTTGCAGATTGTCGTGCCCGTTGCCCTCCTGCTGATTTTCGGCCTGCTCTTCATGAGCTTCGGCAATGCGCGGGATGCTTTTCTCGTCTTCACCGGGGTGCCCCTTGCGCTCACTGGAGGCATTGCCGCGCTCTGGCTGCGCGACATCCCTCTCTCCATCTCCGCCGGCGTGGGCTTCATCGCACTCTCCGGCGTCGCCGTGCTCAACGGTCTCGTGATGATCTCTTTCATTCGCTCTCTGCGAGAAGCAGGCAAGCCGCTCGATGCAGCCATCGAGGAAGGCTGCCTCACCCGTTTGCGTCCTGTGCTGATGACCGCCCTCGTGGCTTCGCTGGGTTTCGTGCCCATGGCTCTCGCCACCGGCGCGGGTGCAGAAGTGCAACGTCCGCTCGCGACCGTGGTGATCGGCGGCATCATCAGTTCGACGCTCCTCACCCTTGTGGTGCTGCCGGCCCTTTATCGCATGGTCCACCGCAACCGCTAACTCAAGTCTAGGGCGGGGATTCCACTCCCCGCTTCTCGTTATCCAAATAACTCAACCGAGTAAAACCGCTAATATTCGCTGATAGTCGCTAATGAAACCCGGATATATTCCGATCGATTCCAGTTATTAGCGTCCATCAGCGCAAATTAGCGGTTCATTGTCCGACCCGCTCAAAGCGCAGAACGAATACACCTTCGAATTCCACTGTCTCGGTAAACATCGCAGAGGGACGCACCCACATGCCGCCAGTCCCGTAGAGCGCCTCGTAGACCACCATCGGCTCCAAGGTCTCGGAGTGGCGCGCCAGACCGATCACCCGATAGTCATTGCCCTTGTAATGCCGGTAAAGCCCCGGCGTTGGTTCGGTCGGTAGTGGCGGCAAGTCATCCATCGGAGTATGGCAGCACTTCGTCCGCTGGGTTGCAAAGCGGCGATTCACGGTTTTGGGTCTTCTTTTCGACCATCATGTCCACTGATTCCATTCCCGTCACCGTCCTCACCGGCTTCCTTGGCGCCGGCAAAACCACCCTGCTCAACCGCATCCTGACCGAAAACCACGGCAAGAAGATCGCGGTGATTGAAAACGAATTCGGCGAGGTCGGCGTGGACAACCAGCTCGTCATCCAGAGCGACGAGGAAATCTTCGAGATGAACAACGGCTGCATCTGCTGCACCGTGCGCGGCGACCTCATTCGCATCCTCGGCCGCCTGCTCAAGCGCAAGGACAAGCTCGACGCCATTCTCATTGAGACCACCGGCATGGCCAATCCCGCGCCCGTTGCGCAGACCTTCTTCACCGATGACGAGATGAAGACCAAGTTTCGCCTCGATGCCATCGTCACCGTCGTCGACACCAAACACATCCTGCAGCATCTCGACAGTGAGGACGAGGCGCAGAAACAGGTCGCCTTCGCCGACGTCATTTTGCTCAACAAGACCGATCTCGTCACCCCGGCCGAGGTCGACGCACTTGAGGAACGCATCCACGGGCTCAACGCTCTGGCCAATATCCACCGCACACAGAATTGCGACCTCCCG
>JAURHD010000036.1:0-7500 GCA_030833445.1 Cephaloticoccus sp.
CGCGATTGATGCAGGTAATCTGATTCTCGAGATCCAGCAAAACTCCGACACGACCTTCCGGGTTTATGATTGGGCGCGGGTAGGCTTGGATGGCAAACCGCGCCAGTTGCATGTGCATGAATCGTTGCAGTTCATCCAGTGGGACGACATTGAACCCGCCCCGGTGCGCGGTGCCCCGACCTCGGCAGTGATTGCCGAATGCGATGAGTTTCGGATTCGACGCTTGGTGCTCGGGCCGGGAGAGAAGGTGCATTTTCCCGGTAAGGAACAACCGCGCCTGTTGAGTGTGGTCAGTGGCAAACTCAAAATTGGCAATGTAACCCTCGGACGGGGTGATAACGCCCTGCTGCCCTACGCGGGAGAATTTAATGCGGTCGCAGACGAGTTTGGCATCATCCTGGTGACTGAGAATTTTGCCTGAACCATGGGCGCCACCGGCCAACTCGCGAAATATCGCGGGGGCATTTTAATCAAATGTATGGTTTTGCTGACCGCTTTTTTGGCGTCGGTAGCCTTGGTCTGGATGCTGGCATTGCCATACGCGACTTCAACATGGTTACGAAATCGCACGGGATTTGATCTGAAGGTTGAGTCACTGATGGTGAATCCCATCACCGGGAAGCTTTCGGCCCGTGGGGTGGTGATCAATAATCCGCCCACTTTCCCACAACCTGATTTTCTGCGCGTCCGCGAATTTGCCTTGGACGCGGAGGCATGGTCCATGATGACCGCCAAGCCTGTCATCAACCTGGTTAAGCTTGATGTGGAGCAAGTGACATTGGTGAAACGTGCCGATGGACGCATTAATGCGGAGGTGATGCGTTCCTATCTGGCTGATCCAGCCGCTCGGCCCGTGCCGGGAAACACCACCCACGGACGGGAATTTCTGGTGCGAAAACTGGAGGTGAAATTTGATCGGTTGCAGGTTGTGAACTATACGGGATCAAAACCAGTGATCAGTAATATCCAGCTTAACCTTGATCGCAGTTTCAGTAACGTGACGGACAGACAGCAGTTATTGCTGCCAGCCTCGTTGGACCAGGTCTTTGATTTGGGCGGAGCCGTTGGTGGCCTGCTCCCTGAGGATATTGGCCGCATGCTGGACAGTGCCCTCCGGTCAGGCACGGATTTGCTAAAACAGGCTTCACCGGCGGGAAAAGTTTTCGACGGATTTTCCGATACGCTTGAAGAAAGTAAAAAGCCGTAGTTTACTGACCGTTTATCATGACAAGCCAGGAATCCACCGAGCCTAAACCGAACACCGAAGCCAGCGCCGATGCAGCGGCCAACAGCGGAAATCCCGTCCAAAGTGAGGTCCAACCTGCCAAGGAACCAAAGACCGAGGAGGCGCCGCCCAGTCTCGAGGACCAGTTGGTCTCCGCCAAAGCCGATGCCGCCGCTCATTATGATCGCTATGTCCGCGCCGTGGCGGACCACGAGAATTTTCGCAAGCGCACCACCCGAGAGAAGGATGAATTGAGGCAGTATGCCGCGTCGCGGGTCTTGGAAGACTTGCTGCCGGTTTTGGATAATCTTGGCCTCGGCTTAAATGCCGCCGCGCAACCCAATGCTGATCTGAAGACCCTCGTCGATGGCGTGGGTATGGTGCAGACCCAGTTAAAGAGCACGCTCGAACAGCACGGTCTTAAGGAGATTAATCCGGCCGGACAAGCTTTTGACGCGCATCAACACGAGGCGCTCTCACAGCAACCGAGCCAAGAGATTGCGGAAGGAAACATAATCACAGTGGTTCGCACCGGGTATTCCTTGAATGGTCGCTTGGTCCGACCGGCCTCAGTGATTGTTTCCAGTGGTGCACCCAAGCCTGAAGGGAAAGCATAATTCGCCATGGCTAAAGAAGATTACTATGAGCTCTTGGGTGTTGGCAAAAGCGCCACGACTGAAGAACTAAAGAAGGCCTACCGTAAAAAAGCCGTGCAGTATCACCCGGACAAAAATCCGGGAAATGCCCAAGCGGAGGAAATGTTCAAGAAGGTTTCCGAGGCCTATGATGTGTTGAACGATGCCGATAAACGGGCGGCATATGATCGTTATGGTCACGCCGCATTCCAAGGTGGGATGGGTGGCGGCCAGCGCGGTGGCGGGGGAGGCGGCTTCCACGATCCGTTTGATATTTTCCGTGATGTTTTCGGCCAAGGTGGCGGTGGAGGTGGCGGCGGGATTTTTGATGAAATGTTTGGTGGCGGCGGTGGCCGGGATGGCAGCCGGGACGGTGCTGACCTGCGCTATGACTTGGAAATCACCCTCGAGGAGGCCGCACGTGGCGCCCAAAAGGATATTTCGTTCCGTAAGAACGTAAGTTGTGAGCGCTGTGATGGCTCCGGGGCCGAACCTGGTTCCAAACGGGTAACCTGCCCGACTTGTCGCGGTGCCGGTCAAATCCGCCGCTCAGGCGGAATCATTACCTTTACCCAAACCTGTCCGACTTGTGCGGGTGCCGGATCGAAGATCGAAAAGCCCTGCAGTGCCTGTCGAGGCGAAGGCCGACTGCCGAAGACGACCAAGCTGAACGTGCGCATCCCTGCGGGGGTTGATACCGGTTCGCGTCTACGCTCATCCGGCAACGGTGAAGCCGGCATGGCGGGCGGTCAGACCGGAGACCTCTACATTGTGCTGAGCGTGAAGGAGCACGAACTTTTCGAACGCAACGGGGATGACCTGTATTGTGAGATACCGATCAAGTTTACCCTAGCCACACTCGGGGGCACGATTGAGGTGCCAACTTTATTTGGCAAAGCCTCGTTGAAAATCCCGGCCGGCACTCAAAGCGGCACAACCTTTCGTTTGCGCGAGAAGGGCATGCCGTCTCTGCGCGGTGGCCGACAGGGTGATCAACTGGTGCGCACTCATGTCGAAGTGCCGACCTCGCTCTCCTCCGAACAACGCCAGCTGCTCGAAGATTTTGCCAAGGTCAGCGGTGATGCCAATGAGCCGACCTCGAAGAGCTTCTTCGAGAAAGCGAAGAAGTTTTTCTGAGTCACCTGTCCCTGATCGCGGACACCGGTTCGGCAAAACGGCAGTGAGTTGCGAAGATAATTTACAACGCAACCGCTGCATGCGATGCCTTGATCGGTGAATCTAGCGAACCCGAAACTCCTCAGCCTAGAAGATGCAGTGGCGGCACGAGAGCATCTGCGAGCCAATGGCAAGGCATTGGTGCTGACTAACGGGGTTTTCGATCTGCTGCATACGGGTCATTTGTATTACCTGCGGAAGGCCCGGGCTTTGGGCGGTGCGCTCTATGTGGCAATTAATGGGGATAAGAGTGTCCGTGGATTGAAAGGACCAAGCCGCCCAGTGCAGTCTGAAATTGAGCGGGCCTATGGTCTGGCCGCGTGCGAATTTATCGACGGTATCGTGGTCTTTCATACCCCCAGATTGGATAATGAAATCGTGCAGCTGCGTCCTGATGTCTATAGCAAGGCGGGGGACTATACCCTTGAGACCTTGGATCCCACAGAACGGGCGGCCCTTGAAAAAATCGGCGCGCGCATTGAGTTCATGCCGTTTCTGGAAGGGTTTAGCACCACCAAGCTGATCGCCCGCATTCAAGCAGCTGGCGGCATCTGATTATACTTTATGCGAATTGTCATTCTTGGATCCGGGAAAGGAAGCAACGCCAAGGCGATATTGCAGGCGCAGAAGGAAAATCAATTGGGCAGGGGCAAGGTTGTGCAGATTTTCACGGATCAACCTGAGGCAGGAATCCTTGCTTTAGGCACAGACTATGATGTGCCGGCCACGTTTTTGGACCCGGCGCCATTTCGCACCAAACTCGAGGGTGAAGGTGAAGCGAGATACATTGATGCAATCCAAGCCTGCGCGCCCAATGTGATCGTGCTGGCGGGTTTCATGCGGGTGCTGAAGCCCGGGTTTTTGAATGCGTTTGCGGGAAAAATCATCAATTTGCACCCGAGTCTGCTGCCGAGTTTTCCAGGTTTGGACGGAATTGGCCAGGCTTGGCGGCGTGGAGTGAAGGTGACCGGTTGCACAGTGCACTATGTGACGCCCGAGGTGGATGAGGGACCGATCATTGATCAGGCGGTCGTGCGTGTGGAACCCGCGGATACCTTGGATACCTTGGCGAAGAAAATACATGCCGCGGAGCATGCGCTGCTGCCGGCAGTCTTGGCCCGTCTGAGTGAGTCCCAAGGCTGATTGAACCATGGACGCGGCAAACTGGCAGATGCCGTTAAAAAATCCCCCCGAACTGGTTCAAGCCGGACGGGCGGTGCACGGTCGTCGCTTAAAGGAGGAAGTTTTTCATCTGCCCGAACTGTGGTGCCTGCACCTCTACAACTACCACGGACAACTTTCCATCGATGGTCGGGAATTTGAGATCCGGCCGGGACGAGTGAGTGTGACGCCACCCAACGCCCGGATCGTTTATCAATTTAAAGGGGAGTCTTGGCATGCATTTGCTCATTTTCGCCTGCTTGCCCGCGGCGACATGGTGCCGATGCCGGTGATTCAAGATTTGGGCGACGATTATGACCCTTTGGCTAAGGCTATGGATGAAGCAGCCGGTTGGTTGCCCTCCATGCCGTGCCGGGCATCGGTGCGCTTGTGGGAATTGCTGTGGCAACTGGTCAACCACCCTTTTTCCGAGAAGGCCCCACGCAAACCATTGCACCCGGCGTTAAGTATGGCGGTCCGGGAAGTGGAAATTCATCTGGCCGAAACCCTTTCCATACCGGCTATCGCCCGTCATGCCGATATCTCACACAATCATCTGACCCGCCTGTTTAAGGCTGAGTTTGGGGTGACCGCTGAGGGCTATATCCGCCAGCGTCGGACGGAACGTGCCCTGCATCTTTTGGTGCACACGACCATGGCGATAAAAACCATCGCGGCTGAGGTGGGTCTCCCTGACCTCCACTTTTTCAACAAGACTATTAGGACGGCGACCGGACATAGCCCGCGTGAGTATCGGACAAATTATACCACCGTGTTGCGCCCCTAGGTTTACTCCGCGGTTCGTCTTGCGCCTAGCCATTTCACCGTGACGCTGGCGGGATGCAACTGGTAGAAATCAAGGCAGGTGTTTCCGGCAATAGCATCGAAATTATCGATGATCTCCTGATTGAATCAGAAACAACAGGATGGAATCTGGTCCAGGATGTCATTGCTCAACAATCATGGATTGTCGGGGTTTTCCCGAATGAGGCAGAGGCCCTTGCCCGATGGGAGGAGCTGCAGTCTTTGTGTGCGGAGGTGAAATTTGCAGCACCGGTAGTCCGTGAAATGCCCGAGCAGGAATGGCGGGACAGTTACAAGGCGCATTTCAAAGCCTGGCAATTTGGTCAATTGCACTGGGTGCCGTTATGGGAGCGTGAGCAATTTACCCTGCCAGCAGGTCATCAAGTTCTCTGGCTTGATCCGGGTCTGGCCTTTGGCACTGGTAACCATGAAACGACGCGGCTCTGCGTGGAAAGACTGGTTGCATGGGCTGACACCAACGGATTGAAGGGCCGGGTAATCGATGCCGGTTGTGGATCGGGCATCCTGGCCCTCTCGGCGGCTAAACTTGGATTTGAGCAAGTTGCAGGCTTCGATAACGACCCTGAGGCGGTTCGCGTCAGCCATGAAAATGCCGCCATGAATGACTTGGCGGGTAAAGTGGAGTTATATGAGGGTGATCTGGTGACCGGTTTGCACGGACGTCAGGCTGAAATGGTTTTAGCCAACATTTTGGCAGAAATTCTGATGCGCTTTCCAACTGAGTTGATTAAGTCGGTCGCACCCAAAGGACAACTGGTGCTCAGTGGTATTCTAGCAGCGGAAAGCGCCCAAGTAATGGCCGTGTTCTCGGCTCATGCGCCTGATTGGCAGTGTGAATCCCGCCAATTGGGTGAATGGAGCGATGTCGTGCTCACCAGACCATAGGATAAACCGCCACAGATTATACGGCGATCACCTGCAGAATCTTACGCGATTCGTTTAGGTGAACAAATCCGGCGGGGTCCGGTTCATAAACTCTTCCATGTAGGCAGTTGTAGCTTTGCCTTCGATGAAAACAGGATCGGACATGATCGCTTTGTGCAGAGGAATGGTCGTTTTAATGCCCCGGATCAGGTATTCGCTGAGCGCACGATAGGTGCGCTCCAAGGCGGTTTTACGATCACGACCATAACAGATCAGCTTGCCTATCATTGAATCGTAATGAGACGGAATCGTGTAACCACTGTAGGCATGGGAATCTACCCGGACGCCGTGGCCACCTGGCGCATAGTAAAGACCAATGGTGCCGGGGGAGGGGATAAAGTTGCGGGCGGGATCCTCTGCATTGATCCGGCATTCGATCGCATGCTTTTCAAATTTGATATCGCTCTGGTCGAACTCGAGCTTCTCCCCGTTGGCGACCCGGATCTGTTGTTTGATTAAATCAATTCCGGTAACTTCCTCAGTAACAGGATGTTCAACCTGAATACGTGTATTCATTTCGATGAAGTAAAAGTTACCCTTCGCATCGACCAGATACTCAATGGTGCCGGCATTTTCATAGTTGGCTGCAGTGGCGGCCTTGATAGAGGCCTTGCCCATTTTCTTACGCAGATCCGGGGTCAGAAATGGAGACGGCGATTCCTCAATCAGCTTTTGGTGTCGGCGTTGGACCGAGCAATCACGTTCACCGAGATGCAGTATCTTCCCATGGCTATCGGCGAGGATTTGAAACTCAATGTGCCGGGGCTTTTCGATGTATTTCTCGATGTAAACAGCCCCATTACCGAAGGCTTTTTCGGCCTCATTACGCGCAGAATGGTATTCCTTGGCGAAAGTAACGTCGTTGTGTGCGATCCGCATTCCACGGCCACCACCACCGGCGACTGCCTTGATAATGACGGGATAACCAATCTTACGGGCCACTTTGACGGCTTCGGTTTCAGTATCGACCGGCCCATCCGATCCTGGCACCGTGGGGACTCCGGCTTTTTTAACCGTTTCCTTGGCGATGGCTTTATCACCCATCATCTTGATGGAGCAAGACTTAGGTCCGATAAACTTGATATTACATGACTCGCATTGCTCGGCGAATTTGGCATTCTCTGAGAGAAAGCCGTAGCCAGGGTGAATCGCATCTACGTCCGCAATTTCTGCGGCACTGATGATGCGATCCGCACGCAGATAGCTATCCGAGCTACGTGGCCCTCCTATACAGATAGCCTCATCGGCCAACTGCACATGAAGCGATTGCACATCGGCTTCGGAGTAAACGGCGAGGGTCTTGATGCCCAATTCGCGGCAGGCTCGAACAATACGGAGGGCAATTTCACCGCGGTTGGCGATGAGGATTTTCTGAATCATGGGTAATGGTTATGCGGCAATCCACGATAGCTTTGCCATCGTAGATTGTGATGTCGGCTAAATCGGTGGTCAGCCTTGTTTGACCTTAAAGAGACGCTGTCCGTATTCGACCGGTTGACCGTTTTCGATCAGAGCTTCAAGAATGGTTCCCTTCACTTCAGCTTGGATCTCATT
>JAURHD010000037.1 GCA_030833445.1 Cephaloticoccus sp.
TCCCAGTGTGGCGGAGACCACCGCGGTGAATTTCCAAGCTCATCCTGAACTGGCCACGGAGGCCTTTGGTCCGTTCACCCTCATTATCAAATGTGAAAGCGCAGCCGAGATGGATGCGTGTGCCCGTGCCTTGGATGGACAATTGACGGCGACCCTGCACGGCACGCCGCACGACTTGGGCGAAGCAAAGGAACTGATTGAGCAACTCGAGCAAAAGGCCGGGCGATTGTTGGTGAACGGTTTTCCGACCGGCGTGGAAGTGAGTCCCGCAATGAACCACGGCGGTCCTTCACCCGCAACCACGGATGCCCGTTTCACTTCGGTGGGCACGGCGGCTTTGCTCCGGTTTGCGCGGCCGCTCTGTTACCAAAACTTTCCGGCCGACCAATTGCCGCCGGCTTTGCAGGATGCGAATCCCCTCGGGATCATGCGGCTGATCAACGGCAATCTGACCCGCGACGCCATCGGTTGAGTCGGGGCGGGATCTAGCGAATCCAGCCCAATTCAATCGCGCCGGCGACTACGATCGAAACGGTGATCCAAAGCGTCACCCCGACCGCCAGTGGCTTCCAGCCCACCGCGCGCAAGGCCGGGCGCGACAGATTGGCTCCGACCAAAAAGAGCGCCACCACCAATAGTCGTTTGGCTGCGGTTGCGATATACGGAGCGATGTCGGCAAACGCTGGCAGATAGGTCGCGAGCGCGGCCGTCGCGAGAAACCCGGCGATGAACCACGGAAATTTGACTTTGGGTGGTGTCGGCACCATTTGCCGGTTCACCCGGGCAAGGGTCCAGGCGATCGCCAGCGTCAGCGGGACGATCCACAGCGCCCGGGTAAGTTTTACCGTGGTGGCAACCTTGAGTGCGGTATCGCCGTAACTGGCGCCCGCGCCCACGACCGAGCTGGTGTCATGAATCGCCAGCGCCGCCCAGAGTCCGAATTCGTGCTGACTGAAACCGAAGACATGACTCAAGACGGGAAACACCAGCAGACCAACCGCGTTGAGCAGAAAGACCGTCGCGAGGGCCGCCGTCATTTCCTCCTCTTTGGGTTTCAACACACAGGCCACGGCGGCGATTGCGCTGCCGCCACAGATCGCAGTGCCGCTGGAGATCAATAAAGTCAGGTTGCGCGACAACCCTTGGCGCCGGCCCAGCCACCAACCCAGAGCCAGGGTAAAGGTAATGCCGATCAACGTGTAACCGATACTGCTGAGCCCGACCGCCCAGATCACCGCGAGATTCATGCCGGCGCCCAACCCCACGATGGATATCTGCAGGAGTTTGGATGCGTAGGTCGTGGTCTTGCTGGTCCAGGAATTCAGACCCGCGAGTCCCACTGCCAGTCCGAGGATCAGGGCCTCGGCGGCGGTGATCACCGGCCACAGGCAAACCAACATGCCCGTGATCAAGACGGCGACGGAGGAGCGGTTTGATATCCGCATGGAAGTGGGGGCGGTCATTTCCGCAGCAACCGGCTCAGCCTTCGTCCAGCCAGGCGTTCATCCGCGCAATGATGGCCTCGTCGAGCGGACGGCTCAGGGCCTCGAAAGCGTTGTCCAGATGCGCCCGCTTTCGCGCGCCCACCAGCACCGTGCTGATGCCCGAGTGCTGAAAGACCCAGGCCATGGCCAGCCGGGTCATGGGTTCGCCGGTTTCGGCGCTGAGCGCCTGCAGTTTTTCCACCAGCCGAAAGTTTCGCTCGCTGAAATACACATTGGTGTGGGCCGGCGCGACGTCGAACCGCGTGCCCTTCGGGATGTCGCCGCCCGGGGTGTATTTGCCGGTGAGGAAACCAGCGGCCAATGGGCTGTAGGTGATCGTGGCGATCTCGTGCTCACTGCAGTAGGGCAGCAAATCCTCACGGATAGTCGGATCGGCGAGACTGAAGGAAGGTTGCACCGCATTGATCCGCTCCAGTCCAAGCGCGGTGGACGCAGCTTGCGCCTCACGCACCTGATCGGCGGTGAAGTTGCTGCACCCAATGCTCCCGATCCGACCCGCCTTCACTTCCTCCTTCAGCGCGCCCAGCGTTTCGCCGATGGGCACGTCCTTGAACCAGCAGTGCAACATGTAGATTTCCACATGATCGGTCTGCAGCCGCTCCAAGCTGTCGCGAAGTGATTGCTTCACTTGCTCGGGCCGTCCTCCGGTGTTGAACTTTGTGCAGAGAGTCACTTGGTCGCGGCATCCGCGCTCTTTCAACCAACGGCCGATGATTTTTTCCGCGGAATGCATCTCGTCGGAGACCTCGCGGGAATCATCGATGCCGTAGGCTTTCTTGCGACCGAGCTTCGCGTTGCCGCCACCGTAGGCCTCGGAGCTGTCGAGCAGGTTGATGCCATGTTGCATGGCGTAATCCAACATCTCCCGACAGGTGGTTTCGTCGATCTCGCGGCCGAAATTGGAACTGCCCAGCGCGATGCGCGGGATTTGCCGCGAAGTGCGGCCGAGGGGTCGGGTTTCCATCAGCACGTTTCGTCAACCATGTGGTTGAGGAGGGGTTTGATGTTGTCCGGCAGGGTGTTGAAAACCGACAGCGGAATGGGTTCGACCTTGGCGGTGAGACCCTTCGGATCTTCGCCGACGATCAACTGCCGCTCGCGGGAGCCGGGGGTCAGCGGTTTGAGATTCAACCACCATGGACAGTAACGAATCAGCACGCCGATCCGCGGTTCCTGCGTGATGTTCTCCGCGGTGGCGTGCCAAGTGCGGGCATCGAAAATGCCCACGTCGCCGGCCTTGCCCACCATCTGGATCTCGTTCTTGTAGGTGGCCATGGGCTCGTAGTTGCTGCCGAAGCGCGGCGCATAGCCACGTTTGTGACTGCCGGGAATGATGTGTGTGGCGCCGTTCTCAATCGTGTAGTCGGTCAGCATCCACATGGTGACCAGGTGCATCAAAACATCCGGGTAGGGAGAGAGCACCTTGGCGGCGGCATTTTGATTGTAGGGCCAATCGGCGTGCATCGGACCGCGCTTGACGCCGGCATTGTTAACCAAACCCGTGATGAAGGAGATTTTGAAATGGTCGCCAAACAACCCCGTCATCATCGACATGAAACGCGGATGGGTCAGGTAAGGAGCCATGCTCAGGTCCTTGCGCAGAAGACCCGTCACCACGCCGTTGGGCGGCGGGGTGGAAGAGTGCTGGTTGACGGTCGCGACGATCGAGTCGCGCACCGCCCCGATTTCCTCGGGAGGTATCACGCCTCGCATCACGGTGTAGCCGTCGTTTTTGACGGATTGAAGAATTTCGGCGGTCTCAGTTTCAACCGCGGCTTGGTCTAGCGGGCCGGTCATAGGTTCTATTGAGTTGGATTTATACAGGGATTTAAATTGAGGGCGTGGATTGGCTTTGGTCGCCGGGTTCCACGTAGAGGGCACTGACCCGGATGGTTTTGGCTTCTGGTCCCATGTATGAGACCCTTAGTCGGACGGCAGCCGGTGCATCGTTCATTGGGTGATTCGAGGTAAAGTCTATCTTCGTGCGGAAGCCATTCTCACGGACGATCGCCGTGTAATCATCCGGAGATGTGCCGAGTGGCCGCTCGCGTTCGTCAAGCAGTTCGATCCGCAGGTAGGCATCGGTTCCCAAGCCATCGGCATTGATAAAAAAGTCCGGGAGACGTCCCGTGGGGACCGCGATGGTGGTGCTGGTGAAATCGGCCGGCAAACCGGCCGTCCGGGGACTCAGCGAACCGAATCGGTCGCGTTCCAATGTGGCCAGTCCGACTCCGCCCCGCGGGGGGTAAACCTCACCAGGATCAATGCCACCCGGGCGTGGATCCCATGCGCCGTAGTAAATATAGGTCTGGTCGCCGACATTGACGAAGCCCTGACCCTGCAGAAGACCGCCCTGATCCCATTCGCCATCGTCGCCGCGATGGATCAGGGTCCATTCGGTCATCGGTTCGCGGAAATAGAGCCCGTCGTTGCTGATTAAAAAGCCCAGGTCGATGGTGCGTTGATTCCAGCCTTCGCCGCCGTGCCATTGGCCATGGATGCCCAGCAGCACATTGCCCCGGTTCCAGACGCTGATCCCTTCATGCGTTTCCTCGCCCAAGCCATATTTGAACTCACGGTATTGGCCCTCGCGCACGAACGCGACGTGAGCACTCGGCTGCCAATGGTCAAAGTCGCCTGATCGATGCAGCAGCACCTCGCGACCGGAGTAAGGAGTCGTGCCGTGTGTGAAGTGACCTGAGTTGCTTTGCCCCGTGATGTAGAACTCCTGCTTCCATTGGTAGAGGCCGCTGCCCGCTTCATAGTGATGATGCGGGAGAAAAGTCGTTTCAGCATCGATGCCCCCGTCACGGACTTTGGCACCCGCCACCAAGTGCCAGGTATAGCCATCTGCGCTGACCAAGGGGGCGAGGGTTCCCCGACCGCCCCGGCCTTCTCTACCAACCCACCAGGTTTGGGCGGTCATTTTGTAACGGCGGGCCGGATCCGGGTCTTCTTCGTCACGGATAACTTTCAGATTAATGGTGCCGATCGGTGCGGGGATGATCTTGAGCAGATTGTTCTGCCGGTTCCCCTTGTAGTCGACCAAGCCAAGGGACGGTCTGCTCCAGTGGAGACCGTCGGTGCTCTCCGCATAAGCCACCCGCCAAATCGTCGGCGTGGTATCGGGCCATTGTTTCAGGTCCTCGTCCAAGGCCACATACCACATCCGATATTTGCCCTGATCATGCAGCACGCTGCCGTAAAATTGGACACCGTATGAATCCGGCGCACCGGGATTTCCGCGGGGCAGCACCGGGTTGCCGGGATGCTTGACCGGTTGATGCATGGTCAACTGCAGGTTGCGGGAAAACGGGACGGACTGATTGTCGAAAACGAAAAGGGTGGTTTCGCTTGGGGACGCAGGTTCGGTTTCGTGAGCGGGCATGGGGCAGACAAGGGCAATTGACAGAGCGCAGAGGGTTGGCAGGGAGATTTTGAGGGATTGCCAGACGTATGGTTCGGGCGACCTGCGACTCCACTTGTCCACGTTGGTTTGCTTCATGCCAAGGAGCGACAGTATTAGGCGGCACTGTAGCTTCCTATCGGGATTCAACATATCCCTAAAGACAAATGTATACAAATGTATGTCAAGAATGGACTGGCAGACTGATTTTCAGAATGGGGGTCTCGGGTTTTTAGAAGTATTGGGGATCGAATCACGGCCTTGATGCACGGATAATATGCATATTATCAGTCGTTAAATGAATCACTGCGCGCAGGTTTAAGTCCGGGTCTGCGCCATGATGACAGTCAATCCGGTGATTCCCGTTGACACAAAAAATACCTATACACATGTATACTTTACGTGTCTGATCCTTGCTCAACATTGTCTGGATACTACCTCGCGCTTCCGGGGAAGATTGGCGGATCAACCCCCGTGGAGAGCCGTTTGGGGCTCATCAGGCATCCTTGTGTCGGTTAATCCTCTGTTTCTGTCCTACCATGATACCCACCAGCGAAATCAAGGCAATCGATACGCACGGGCATTACGGAGTATTTCCGCATGCGAATAAACTACTGGAGCAGTTTTCCAGTGCCACGGCCGCCGAAGTGTCGCAACGCGCGGCCGACTGCGGCGTCGAATGGTCGATTCTCTCCCCTTTGGCTGGCTTGATGCCGCGGGGACGCGAAACCCAGGTGGCTCCGGCCAATGCCGCCGCATTTAATGAACTGCCCTCGGTGCCGGGCTTGTTGCAGTATGTGATCGTCAATCCTCTCCAGCCGGAAACCTATGCCCAGGCACGGCAAATGCTGAAATCGCCCTGGTGTGTCGGGATCAAGATTCATCCCGAGGAGCACGCCTACCGCATTACTGATCACGGCGACGAATTGTTTTCCTTTTTCGAGGAAGTGGCTGCTCCCGTGATGACGCACAGTGGCTGCCCGAACAGTCTGCCTGAGGCCTTTGTGCCTTTTGCCAACCGGTTTCCCAAAGCCCGCGTGATGCTGGCGCATCTGGGTAATGGGGCGGGAGATAATGGCAAAGTGGATTTGCAGGTGCGCGCCGTCCAAGCCGCCAAGCATCGCAATCTCTGGGTCGATACTTCCAGTGCCCGGAGTATTCTGCCGGGTCTTGTGGAGTGGGCCGTCAAGGAATTGGGCGCGGAGCGCCTCCTCTTCGGCAGCGATACGCCGCTTTACCATGTCGCCTTGCAACGCGAGCGCATCGAGTGCGCGGAAATTTCCGTCGAGGCCAAGCGGCTCATCCTGCGGGAGAACGCCGTGCAATTCTTCGGTCTTCAGAACCTGCCCGCCTCCCGTCGTTTCAACGCGTAACATCACCCCTTTTTTATGCCCGCAAAAATCAAACCACTCACCCGTAAAACTCTCCGGGGCGTCTGGAGCGCCCTGATCATTCCTTGGACCAGCCGGGACACGCTTGATGAGAAGCGTTTCGCCCAGGAAATCCGAGGCTACTCGGGCACCGGCATCAGCGGCGTCTACACCGGTGGCACCACCGGTGAATTCTACGCTCAGGATGACGCGACCTTTGCCAAGATTACCCAGGTTGCCTGCCGCGAAGCGCACGCCATCGGGCTGCCGGTGCAAATCGGTGTGTCCGCCTTGAGCACGTTAACTGTGATCCAGCGGATCAAGGTTGCCAAAAAATTCAAAGCCGACGCGCTGCAGATTGCCCTGCCGTTCTGGCTGGAACTGAAGGACGACGAGGTAAAGCGCTTCGTGAAGGAAGTGGCCGCCGCCGCCGGCAAGACGCCCATTGTCCTTTACGTCACCGGCCGCTCCAAGCGGAAGATTGATCCCAAATTGATGGGCGAACTCTCCCGCGAAGTCCCAACATTCATCGGGACCAAGGACACTGGGCTCGACGTGAAGGGGATCAAGGCGATCCTACGGAAGGCACCGGATATTGCCATCTTTGGCGGTGAAGATTTCTATAAGAAACTGCCCGCGGGCGGGAAGGGCGGCTATTGTTCCGTGACCGGTTTCAACGCGCCCAAGATCGTCGAGCTCTACAAGCTGTGCGCCGCCGGCAAATTGAAACAGGCCAAGCCGCTCGCGGATGCAGTGCACAATTTTCTCTACGGCGCCTTGGTGCCGATGGTGACGCAGCAAGGCTACTGGGATTCCGCGATCGACCGGATTCAACGCGTGGCCGGCGGCGGCTTGGTCGGCTTGCGCTGTCAGTCGCCTTATCGCAGCGGCACCGAGGCTGACGTGCAACGCGTCATCGCGTGGTGCCGGGCCAACACGCCGGAACTACTGCCTCCGCACCTGGCCTGAAGTTTAATCAATCTGTCCCCATGACCCAAAATGGCATCCTTTACCTGCGCCGTCTGACGGTGCTGCTGACAGTAACCTTCACCCCTATCACGACGATGGTTCATGCAGGCCCCGCCTCGACCGAGTTTTATTTCCCCTCAACCGGCGTGTCCGTGCCCAAACAGGCCCTCCTGCTTGGTATCGATGACTACCTCCTGCCATTGCGGGAAAACGTCGGCACTTATCTGTCGACGCCGACCTACCGCCAGGAACCGGTGCTTTCGCCGACGAAGGAAGATCCCAAGGCACCTGACTCGGTGGCCTCGCACTTCTACGGCGGCGTCGTGGAGCGAAACGGCAAATACCAGATGTGGTATTACGCCGTGCACCTCAGCGAGCTGGGCGACACTTACAAACCGATCGTGAAGAACTTGGTCCCGGGACCGGTTTGTTATGCCGAGAGCACTGACGGGATCCACTGGACCAAACCGAATCTGGGCCAGTTGGAAATCCACGGCAGCAAGGACAACAACGCGATCGCCCTGCCGGACACTCAGATCGAGGGCGTGCATGTCATGTTGGACGAATCGGATCCCGATCCCAACCGCCGCTACAAGATGGTCTACAATCCGCACAATGGAAAAACCTGGGTGATCCGCACCGCGACGAGCGCGGATGGCATTCACTGGAAAGCGGCGGACGATTTTGGCATCGATCAATTTCTCGAAACCGCCGGTGTCTACAAATTCAACGACCTGTTTGTCGTGAACGGCCAGCGCATCACCTTCAGTGATGGCGGCCACCTGAGTGGACGGCAGGGCCGTGCGATCATCTCCACGGATTTCGACCACTGGCTGCCCGGCGATACCGGCGCCTTCCTGCTCGACGAGCCGGCGAACCCGGAAGATCGCGGTCACACCAAGCCCTACGATCAGGTTCATCTCGGCGTGGGGGCGCAAAGTTTCGGTAACGTCGTCGTCGGTTTCTACGGGCTCTGGCACAACGCGCCGGGTGATGAAGATTCGCAGAAACGCTGGGGTTGGTTCGGCTACGGCAAGATTTCCTGCGATCTCGGCTTGGTGATCAGCAATGACGGCCTGCACTTCCGCGAACCGGACAAAGGCCGCGCTTATATTTCCCGTTTGGACACGCCGGCCACGCCGATGCCGGGAAAAAACTATCCCACGGTGCTGACCCAATCGGGCAACGGCATTCTGAATGTTGGTGACCAGACACTGATCTATTTTGGCCGCTGGCTGAACGCGGAATACAACCAAGGTTACCGGGGCGAGGTCGCGATGGCGACGTTACCACGTGATCGTTGGGGTGCGCTCGGGCTCTACCCAGCCAAGGCGCGTGGCGAGGAGCCTATGACGAGTGGTTCCGTCTGGTCGGCTCCGGTTACGCTGCCGTCCGCAGGGTGCGAAGTATACCTGAATGCCGATTATGCGGATCACCTGACGGTCGAGATATCGGATGCGAAATTCCAACTGCTGAAGGATTACTCGGGCGAGCAGAGCGGAAGCTCCGCGCAACCAAGCGGCTTGGATTGCGCCGTGGCCTTTCCGCAGGGCGACTTGAGCGCGCTCGGCGGCCAAACGGTCCGCTTCAAAATCAACTTCACCCGCGAAGGGGAAGCCAATCCCCGGCTCTTTGCCGTGACCCTGCGAACGAAATGACTTCCGGGATATTCTGATGAGGGCCGTCGATATCATCGTTATCATTGCCTACCTTGCCCTGGTGGTGGTGGCGGGCGTTGCCTGCCGGGGGCGCA
>JAURHD010000038.1 GCA_030833445.1 Cephaloticoccus sp.
ACCGCAATCCAGATACAACCCATAACAAGCTCCCAGACTAACACTCGGGGTGGCTCGAAAACTTGAGGCCGGTCACGTTCCCGCAACTCGTCGATCTGCGACTGCTGGGATTTGACCTGTTCCTGCAACTGTCGGTTCAACTCGATCAGCTCCCGGATCTCCTCTCCGGAGGGTGCGGATGATTGTCCCAACAGCATCGCCGCGCCGAACACCATGTTCGCGCCAAGCCCGCGACCTAGACTGGGGATGAATCGAGTCACGTATTTAAGGACTGCACGTCAGGATACAGGCCGGGTGAGCGCATGCTAGTCCGCCCTGGGCGGTGTTTTTCGTCTACACATTCCTTAAGGGCATATGCCCGCAGATTAGTCCGCCAACAGCTTTAAAAATCCCGCCTCGTCGATCACGGTGACACCCAAGCTTTGCGCCTTCTCCAATTTCGAACCGGCTTCCGCGCCTGCCAACACATAGCTGGTTTTCTTGCTGACGCTACCGCTCACCTTGCCGCCGGCGGCCTCGATTTTCTCCTTGGCCTCATCGCGTGTCATCGTCGGCAGCGTGCCGGTCAGCACAAAGGTCATACCGGCAAATTGAGTGCCCTCAGGACCAGCCGCCTGCGGCGCCAACGGCTGCACGCCGAGTTCGCGCAACTCGCTCACCAAGGCGGCGTTTTCCGGTTTCTGAAAATGCGCAATGATGGCCAGCGCCATGGTCTCGCCGATGCCATTGATGCGGCTGGCCTTTTTCTCGCCGATAAAATCGTCGTAGCCCGCCGCCGCCAGCGCTTCGAGGCTGCCAAAATGCTTGGCAAGATCCTTCGCCGCCGCCGTGCCGACATGTGTGATGCCGAGCCCGTTGATGACCCTCCATAGTTCCGAGTGTTTGCTGGCCTCAATGCCAGTGAGTAGGTTGTCGGTGGATTTCTCCACGCTCTTGCCCAGCGTGAGCAAATCGACGCGCTTGAGCCGGTAGATATCCGCCACACTGCGCACCCAGCCTTTGTCCACCAAGGTATCGACCATCGCGATGCCGAGGCCGTCGATGTCGAGACAGCCTTTTGATGCAAAGTGCTGCACCCGTCGACGGACCTGCACGGGACATTCGAAATTTGGACAACGCAGCGCCACCTCGCCCTCAACCTGCACGACCTTGGTCCCGCACACCGGGCACGCATCTGGGAAAACATACGCCGCGCATTCCGGAGTGCGTTTCTCCAAGTTCACTCCGAGCACGATCGGGATGATCTCACCGGCTTTTTCCACATAAACCTGATCGCCCACCCGGATGTCTTTGCGGGCAATCTCATCGCGGTTGTGCAGCGTGGCGCGCGACACGGTCGTGCCCGCCAATTGCACGGGCTCCAATTCGGCGACCGGTGTCAGCACTCCCGTGCGGCCCACTTGGATTGTGATGGCCTTGAGCAATGTCTCGGCACGTTCCGCGGCAAACTTGTAGGCCATGGCCCAGCGCGGGGCTTTGCTCGTGCTGCCGGCATCTCGTTGCAGTTTGATCGGGTCGAGTTTCACCACGGCCCCATCGGTCGCATAAGCAAAGTCATGCCGCATGCGGTCGAGTGCTTGCACCGCCGCCCACACGTCATCGATACCCTGAGGCGTCCAAATCTTCTCCACCGTCGGCAAGCCCCATTGGCGGACCAAGGCATGAAATCCACTCTGCGTTTCACCGACCGCACTGGCCGGCTCGCAGTAGCCCAAGCCATACAGCACGATTTCCAACTGACGTGCAGCCACCTCGGCGCGGTCCAGCATCTTGAGTGTGCCCGCCGCCAGATTACGCGGATTTGCATAGAGTGCCTCGCCGGCCTCCTCCCGCTCCCCATTGATGCGCGCAAACTCGGCGAGTGTCATGTAAACTTCACCGCGGATTTCTATCACCTCGGGTATCACCGCCCCGTCAGTAACTTTCAATATTTCCGGCAGGGTTTTGATCGTGCGGATATTCACCGTCACATCGTCGCCTTCGATGCCGTTACCCCGCGTCACCGCCCGCACGAGTTGACCTTTTTCGTAGGTCAGGCTCACGGCGAGGCCGTCGATCTTCGGCTCGACCACGTAGTTCAACTGCTCGCGTTCCAGCAACCGGCCCAGTCGCGCGTCGAACTCCCGCAGCTCAGCCTCCGAGTAGGTGTTGTCGAGACTCTGCATCGGCTGCCGGTGCCGGTAGGTTTGAAAACCTTCGGCCCGGTCATCCCCCACCTTGGCGGTGGGCGATTCGGCCGTAGCCAGCTCTGGCCACGCGGCCTCGAGATCGGCCAGCGAACGCTTTAGCTGGTCATAGTCGTAATCGCTGATCTCCGGTTCCGCCTGCCGATGGTAGAGCTCGTCGTGCCGCGCCACTTCGGCGCGCAGTTGGGCGAGTTTGGCTTGGGCTTCCACAGAGGTCATCACCGCTGATTTGGGACGACTCCCGCGCGATTTTCAACCCGCGCTTTTTTCCGGCCCAACGGCGTTTCCAGCAGCCGGTGATAGCCCTGCCAATGGACATAAAGCGCCACGGCCAGGATCGCCCCGAGCGTATCCGCCACCCAGTCCGCAATCTCCACCGAGCGGCCCGGGGTGAAACTCTGGTGCCACTCGTCCGTCAGCCCGAACAACGAGACAATCAGGATCGCCCACCAACGCCGCCGCTCCGGAAAACCCGCCCGTGCAACCAGCGTGGCCAACAGCCCGTAGATTGAAAAATGCGCGGCCTTGTCGAAATCGATGATATTCGGCGCCGCGACCGACCCACGACCGGAAGCCACGACAATCGTGAGGGCCAGCAGCACCGGCCAAAGCCAAGGTAGAAATTCGATTCGGGAACGCACAGGCTGCCCACGCTCACCTTTTACGGTTCAAGCTCAAGCAATCAGTCACCCGTAACCCGGCGTCCTAAAAAACCACTTGCCAGCGCAGCCCGCATACCGCTTTGTGACCGTTCTCTTGTTCGGGCCGTAGCGTAGCCTGGTAGCGCGCTTGCATGGGGTGCAAGAGGTCGTGAGTTCGAATCTCACCGGCCCGACCATTTTCTACTGTCTTCCGGGATGTCCGGATAGTGGATTCTTTGTGTAAACAACCGTGGTTGCTCCATCCCATTTTCGGGAATCATGCCTCCCATCGGCGGAAAAATTCCGTGCGCGAGACAGGGCTCCATAATATCAATAAAAATTCTAACCATTGATTGATTGGAGTTTACGCAACTTAAAATCGGTTGGCACGACGCGTGCAATTACTGCGGCAACTTCAAACATCATGAAATCATCCTTCACCAAAAATCTGTTCTTCAATGTTGCCGCGGGCCTGCTCGCGTTTGCCGTTCTGCCATACCTGCCGGTCTCCGGTTCCGAGTTGTTCTGCGGCGCCACCATCGCGGGTATCGCGGTGATCGCCTTGAATGACTACCGTCCGCGCCGGCCGTTGCGTATCAAGGTATCGCTCCGTAAACCCGCGCCGGTGGTGGCTGTCCGTCGTCGCGTGTCCGCCCTCGTCGCCGCCTGATTGCCACCGGTCGGCTTGACAGTGCCCTGACCACCCCCACCGGCAACACGCTCATCGGCATTGATGGTCTGGTGCGATCGGGTTCGCGCCTGATTGCGGTGCAGAACGGAGTCCGTCCCGCCCGGGTATTGGCGATCAATCTTAAGACCGATGGCACGCTTGATTCCGTTGAGGAACTCGCAGCCGCCCGGCCGGAAATGAAGGACATCACCCTGGGCAGTCTCAGTGAGGAAACCTTTAACTTCATTGCCGATGCGGGTTGGAGGTTTTTCGAACCGGGGCAAACTCCGCCCGTTGACGGCCGCAGTCCATCGATTTTGACCATTGCGTTGGGCCAGTAAACCGCACGAACCGCGGTTCATTCTACCGTTAGGATTGCATTTGGATTGCGGCCCACCGCCTTCCCCCCCGAGCGTAAGGGTGACAACCAACCCCTGAATACATGCAATTGAACCCCACCGTCGTCGCTCGCGGACTCATCAAGCATTGGAACTATTTCTCGCATCATATCATTGCGAGTCCCGGCATGGCCCATCCCATGCAGGCCTGCTTTGAGGAAGCCTATGTCGTCATGGGCGCCTCGCGCACTATGCCCCTACTTGACGATGCCCGAATGACGGCCATTGCCCGGCGTTTCAACGGCCGGATGATGGAGTATCAGGGAGTGCACTACCCTGACATGTTGGACATGGGGTATGGCTACAACATGGACGAAAAGGGCATGGTTAACTGCTCGTGTGTGGCCGACAACGCCTCATCCGCCAATGGCATGTTGGAAGGCGTCCGTTGTTTTCCCCATCTGCCGGAAAATGCCGCCGTGCTCGCCAGCGTAAAACGCTTCATTGATCACTGCCTCAATAATTACCTGACCGACAAAGGCGTCATGGGCGTGGGCGTCCTGAATCATAAGGTCAACCCGGACGGCATGCGCGAGTATTGGTGTGCCGATGCCTTGTTTGCCTCCACGTTGATCCACTATGCCGATCTGACGGGCGAAACCAAATATTACGATGCGGCCGTGCCGATGATCGAATACATCGCCACCTTTGATTACAAAAACACCCTTTGGGCCGAATGGACGAAGAGCGCTCCGCAGCAAATCTTGCTCTACACTTCTGAAGGGTTGGTCGCGGCCCTCGCGAGTGCGGAAATGAAAAAGCGCCTGAAGGTGCCGCTGAAGCACGTCATCCAGTTCAGTCCCAAAGCAGATCCCGAGGAACGCGTGCCCGCGATGGCGCCGAATCTTGTCGAAGCGGATCTCAAGTCTGTGTCGGCCGATGCAGGTGATACCATCTGGTCACGATTGCAGGCACGTTGGGCCGAGTTCGCCGACTGGCTGCATCAAAATCAGTTGGCCGATGGCAGCTTTGAACATCCTGCCAACGATCACTTCCGTTGCTACGAACCCGGTCTTGCCTGGTTGCTGTTGGAAGCTGCCCGTGGCATCGAAGGATCCGCATGGCTGGAATCCGTCGCCGCCAAACAACTGCGCTTCATGGCGGGTGACGGCGGCAAACTCTACTACGGTTTGCGGGCCAATGATTTCGCTTCCGGCCTCGCGCTGCTCTCCTTCTCCACCGCCGCCGAGATACTCAAACAGCGTGATCCGGCTGTCTGGGAAGCCGCCGTTCAAGGCGTCTTCGATCGCGGCGAAGACATGTGGTAAAACGTCAGGGTAGTCGGACGGGCCATCCCATTATTGGGACGGCCTGATTCCATCGCCGGACAATCCGTGCGTTACCGCAACAGTTGGTTTAATTTTTAAACGTTAAACCCCAATTGGTTACACACTTTTAAACCCGCTGGCACAGGGTCTGCAATAGAGCATGCAACCCATGATATCCCTGCGCCAAATCAATCGTGTTTATCCCCTCAAAGGCGGTCCCTTTTACGCTCTGCGCAATATCGATCTCACGATCGCCGAAGGTGACTTTCTGTCGATCATGGGACCCTCCGGTTCGGGTAAATCCACGCTGCTTCATACCTTGGGGCTCCATGACAATGCGTGGACGGGTCAATACGAATTCGACGGCACGGCGGTGGAGAAACTGGACCGCAAGGGCCGTTTCGAACTGCAAAAGAAAAACATTGGTTTCGTTTTTCAAAGTTATCACCTGATCGACGATCTGACCGTCTACGAGAATCTCGATATTCCCCTCTCCTATCGGGATGTGCCGAAGAAAAACCGCGAGAGCATCGTGTGTGATACCCTCGACCGTTTTCGGATTGTCGGGAAACGCGACCTCTATCCGAATCAGTTGTCGGGCGGTCAGCAGCAATTGGTGGGAATTGCCCGCGCCTTGGTGGCCAATCCCCGCTTGATCCTCGCCGACGAACCGACCGGCAACCTGCACTCGGACCAAGGTCGCGAGATCATGGAACTATTTCGCAAACTAAACCAAACCGACGGCGTGACCATCGTGCAGGTCACCCACTCTGATGATAATGCCGCCTACGGTTCGCGGATCGTGCGTCTGGCCGACGGCGTGGTCGTTTCCTGAACACCCGACCCTGTTTAAACTTTGTGACCAACCAATACATGTCATTTTCCCGGTCAGCTTTTTTCTTCATCCTCCTTGCTGGCGGCGTGCCTCTTTTCTGTGCCGCGCAGGACACGACCTTGAGTCTGGATGAAGCCATCCAACTCGCCCTGGAGAACAACCAGAACGTAAAAGTCAGTGCGTATACGCCGCAGATCGGCCGGGCCGGTGTATTGGCGGCCTATGGCAGTTTTGACCCCGCACTCACCTACACCCGCAGCGAAGGTGAGACCGAGGAACCTGGATCTTTCGTTGCGCCGCAGACCCGGCCACTCACCCGTTCGGACAACTCAAGTCTCACCTTGGATGGACTGACCCCCTGGGGCTTGAGCTACAGCATTGGCGCCAGCGAGCAAAACCAGCGCGGCACCTTCAATGGCTTCACCGACAGCTATAACACCTTCGCCGGTATCAGTATCACTCAACCATTGCTGCGTGGCTTCGGCTTCGGCGCCAATCTCGCAGGTCTGCGCGTGGCCCGGGCCAATCGCGGTATCTCCGAGTGGCAACACCGGCAAACCGTCATCGATACGGTCACCAACGTCATTTACGTTTTCAACAACCTGCAACAAGCGCACGACAACCTGCGCATTGCCCGACTCTCCCGCGACCTCGCGGCGCAACTGCTGGGTGAAAATCAAAAGCGGCGCAAAGTCGGATCGATTTCGGATGCCGATGTCACCCAGGCGGAGGCCCGGGTCGCCAACCGCGAGGAGGCCATCATCAGTGCGGAGCGCGCCGTGCGTGATACCGAAAACCAACTGCGCCAGTTGATCGGTCGCGACGATTTCACCACTACCGCAGGTAATCTCAACATCACGGAACTGCCCCCCGCTGCCACCCTGTCGGTCGACGCCGCCGCGGGTTATCGCACCGCCTTGGATATTCGGCCCGATTAACAAGCCGCACGACTTGGATTGAAAATAGATCGCACCAACCAGAGTTACGCCTCGAATCAATTGCTCCCCCGCGTCGATTTCGTGGGCAGTTACGGTCACGGTGGGTTGGATCCCAATTTCAAGGAATCGCGCCGCCAGGTCCGTGAGCATGACGCCCGGGCCTACACCGCCGGCATCGTGGTGCGCGTGCCTCTCACCTTTGCATCGGAACGTGGTCGCGCCCGGGCGGCGCGATTGACCGTCCGCCAGTCTGAAGCCGATCTGGAAAGATTTGAGCAGGATATCGCCCTCGCCGTGGCGGCCGCGGCCGGCCAGATCGAAACCACGCGGAAACGGGTAGAAGCAACCCGCCACGCTCTGGACCTCGCCCGCCAAGCCCTCGAGGCGGAGGAAAAGCGCCTCAAGGCCGGCACCAGCAACACCTTCTTTGTGCTGCAACAACAGGAACAGCTGGCCTTGGTGGAGAATAGTTACGCCCGGGCATTGGGCGACCAGCGCCGGGCCCTCGCCACCTACGAACGTGAGATCGGCACCACTCTGCAAAGCCACGGCATCACGCTCAGCCAATAACCATCATGATGACCTATCCTGCCGGAGTCTTTCAATTGACTCCCATGCCCTGAAATCGGACCCCTCACCCGCCGCACGCGGTGGGATCTGAGCGGATCATTTCGGCAGCCCACAATTTCGGATTTACAAGCTGAGTCTGCGCTCTACCTTCCTCCCCTCGCACCTGTGCCCAGGTGGCGGAATTGGCAGACGCAGTAGACTCAAAATCTACCGCCGCAAGGCTTGTGGGTTCGATTCCCACCCTGGGCACCATTTTTCAAATTGCGCGATCAAGCGCTCAATCGACCAAGTCGATATCCAAGGGCTGCACCGCGACACCTGCTTTCATGGAATAGAGCAGGGCTCGCAGAAAGATAAGCACGCCGGCCATTTCCATGCCCTCCTCCAAGGCATTCCACAAATTATAGGCCAGCGTATTGAGTTCATCGTTTACCAGATAGCGCTCGGTGTAGAGTTCAACTCCAACGGCCCCGCCCACAAAGACCGCGCCGCCGATGACAAATTGGACCGCGGTCTTGCGATCGATTCGGGTGAGAAATTTCAGATAAGCGAGTCCGACCACCGTGGCAATAATGCCCCCGGGGATGGCCCAGGATGTTTTGCCCAAGCTGTTCAGGGTTTCGTGAATACCTGCGATCTCATCGATCGAAAGCACCAGAAAACCCATGGCCAGTACCTGCCAGTGCCAACGCATTGAATCTGCCTTCGCCTGCATTCTGCGCGCATTGATCCAGAGGGTGACGGACGCCAGCAATAGCGCGGACGCAGAATACCAAGTGGGAAAACTGTCCTCCTCATCCACGTCAAAAATCTGCCGCACATACCACGGGATTTTGACGACTTCAAAATGGACCAGCTGGAGAATCACATGAATGCCGATCAGACCCTCACGGAGGCCAGGGTCGTCATTGAGGACTTCCGCATCGACTACAATACACGCCGACCCCATA
>JAURHD010000039.1 GCA_030833445.1 Cephaloticoccus sp.
ACCGCAATCCAGATACAACCCATAACAAGCTCCCAGACTAACACTCGGGGTGGCTCGAAAACTTGAGGCCGGTCACCTATTGAGAGCGGTTAGCACTCATCAACTGTCCACTGGCATCCGCCGACCGACTACTGTCTTTTCAGCTGCGTTGCTATTGTCACGTCAGCGTGCATAGAATTCGCCCAGGCCCCATTACTGAAGGCCATAAACAACTATACTTATGGGTAAATCACACGATTCGAAACGCGAAACGAAAAAGAAACCGCTCATGACGGCCAAAGAGAAGAAAGTGGCCAAACGCGCAAAGAAGTAACCGGTTCGCGGTTGTCAGTCCTAGGGTCCGATATCAATCGGGCCCTTTTTTATGCCCGGACTCGAACCTCCTTCAGGGATAATCAACAGAGTTTTAAACCACAGATCTACACAGATGAAGACCGAGGGCGGAATACCTATCGTTTGAGCTTAAATAATGAAATTTCCCAACCAATAAAGCCCTCTGCGACTCCGTGCCTCTGCGTGATACCTCAGTCAATTATCCAATAAGAGATTACCCATAACAACTGATCGCAGCGATCTGCAGCGATCAGTTCATCTTAAACCCTAGGGCTTCGAGTTCCGTCAGGTGAAACGGGGCACTGGCAAGGACATCTTCCAACATGGCGAGCGCGTCTGTTTTCTTGGGGGTGCGGAACTCGGCCGCACCATCATCGGCATCATGCACCTGCACAATCCATGATCCCGTGGCTTCGTCGGCCCCGAGATGAAAGACGGCCCCGTGCAGATAATTCCCCGGGATGCCTGGATGTGGACCGGCGCCCGGCACCAAGAACAGCATGTGCATGGGATCATGCACGACCTCCGTGCCGTGCTTGGCGCGATGATGCGACGGTTTGCCAATCACCATCACCCGGCAGTTTTCAGCCCGGGATTGCAGATCGATGTGCAACGACTGCACGTAGCGCGTGTAAATGCTCTCGTTGGGCTCAATGGCCTCTTCCGGGATTTTACCCGCAATGAAGTCCGCCAGATTTTCGGCGTGAAAGATCGGCAGACTCGCCAATGATCGAGCGGTGACGTGGCCGTCTTTATGATCGGCACTGGCATAGACTTGCTGGGCGGCATATAGCCGACGCAGAGCATCTTGATACGATGGCGTCGAGGCGACGGCTCCGACAGGGCTAAGCTCGATTTTATCGAGCACGGTATGATCAAACTCGGCGTGAGGGTCGTGCGACATAGGGGTAAACCGTGGCCAATGGGCCCGCGGTTCGAGCAGTATCACGGCAGGCTTCCCGGTTGGCAAGAGCCGGGAAATACGAATGGTGGAGCAAATGAAAAACAGGTTTTACCGCTGGGCGTTTTTGGAACTCCTCATTTTGACCGCCTTCCCTTGGGACACGGTCAGTGCGCATGAGCCTGCCACGCTGCCCGAGACTTTTGAGCTACCCGCCATTGGCGAGGTAGTTCCCTTGCCGCGCATCAAGGCGATCTGTGAACACTATGGGCAGCCGGCACTGTGGGCGAAGATTGAGCGCGACCCGCCGTTGCGTCCCTTCAAGAGCGATGGGGTAACGGGTTGGTTCGACAACTGGCGCGGGGTCAGTCTCTACCCTGCTGGGTTTCTCCACGACTTGAAGTATTGGGCGGGCTATCCCGGCGAGGAAGTGGAGCGCTTGGTTGCGGATGCCGAGCTGATGATTGACGTCGCCCGGTTGCTCGACTCCACCGAGATGGCTGAGACCATGTTTCACGGCGTGCGGCTCGGTGGCACGGAGAAATTCAAGGCATCGTTTTCCTGGGGCTTTGGCCGCGTGCCGTTGGAATAAAGCAAAGTGCGGCCGCGATGGCTGGTTTTAGCGCTGGGACGCATTTAACGATTGCCGCTGCGGGTCTGTTTGGGTTTGAAGCAGTTCCGCCGCCTTAGCGGTAACCCCACCCCACATGAATTACCAACCTCCTGCCGGCGGCAGATTGCGCGTCGGCATCCTCGGCACCGGCGGCATGGGCGGCGCGCACGCTCAACGCTTCCGCACTAACCCCGACGTGCAGATCGCAGCCTTGTGCGATGTCTCAACCACGATCGTCGATAGCTTCATCACCCGGCATCTCGCCGACTATTCACCGAGACCGGTGGTATTTACTGATCCGGCGATGATGTTTCGCGATGGTGGGTTGGATGCCGTGGCCATCATCACGCCACATACGATGCACTTCGATCATGCCATGCTGGCGGCGGATGCCGGCCTGCACGTGCTGATGGAGAAGCCGATGGTGACTTCGGCCACCCAGGCCTATGCCTTGGCCGCACGATTGAAGGAAGGTGGGAAAGTCTTCGTGATAGGCTACAACACACCCTGCACGCCGGCTTTTGCGTGGTTGCGTGAGGTCATTCGCGAAAAACGCTTCGGCCGGCTTGAACTGATCAGCGGTTATCTTTCGCAAAACTGGAAACACCTCACGAAAGGCAGCTGGCGGCAGGTGCCGGCACTCTCGGGTGGCGGACAGGCCTACGATAGCGGCGCTCATCTGCTCAATTCGCTCTGCTGGTCGGTAGAGTCGGATATCGCCGAGGTCTTTGCGTTCCTCGACAACGTGGACACGCCAGTGGATATCAATT
This sequence comes from Cephaloticoccus sp., assembly GCA_030833445.1. GTDB lineage: Bacteria > Verrucomicrobiota > Verrucomicrobiia > Opitutales > Opitutaceae > Cephaloticoccus. The sequence continues at coordinate 2,618 of JAURHD010000039.1, forward strand.
CCGCCATCAACCTGCGCTTTGCCAACGGCGTGTTGGCGTGTCTGGCGATCGGGGGAAATTGTGTGCGTGACGGCGCCGATTTGCATTTCATGTTCGAACACGGCCGCGTCGACATCGACGGCTGGATGGGCACCTGGCTGCGCGCTTACGATGCCAACGGAGAGATCGGCGATCTTCCCGTTGCGGGTTCGGCCCAGACGCCCAACGACAATTTCATCGACGCCATTCTTGGTCGGGCGGAACCGCGCACCTCATTGCAAAATGGCATTGTGCACAGTGAGTTGATGGATGCGATTTATGCCTCGGCTCGCACCGGTCTACCGGCACGTCCAGTCAGGCATAAGCCCCGATCCAGGGAAGATGAACCATTGACTGATGTGCGGTCCGGTTAAACGCAGCCCACGCACTAATCTCGTTGCGCCGGGGATTCTGCGTTCACCCCGTGCACTTCGCTGGCCTCGATATCAATGACGTCACCGCCTGTGCGGGACTCCCGGTGAACGTGTGGGCGGGATGAATTCGGTGGCCGGGGCGAGTTTGCGGAGCGGGTCTTCCCCCGAATCAGTAATACGACATACGCCACTAGTGCGGCTACTGCCACAAAAGCCGCCGTAAATAATCCGGCCAACAGGGCGGCGACGGCAATGACCGCAGCGATAAGAATGCGCACTATCTGCATGCTTCCAAGACTCACGAATCCCGCGAAAGTTGCACGAAGAATGTGCACGCGTCCCGTGCAGCTGTCAGCCATCAGCTTTCAGTAGGCAGCGGTGAAGCCCACAAAACCTACTGGCTGCCAGGTATTTTTGTAGTCATGCTGACCGCTGATCACTTCAAAGCTACTCCAACACCCACATATATAGTCCGCTGTTTTCGACAAACAGTCCGGTCGCGAGGTTGCCGTCGTCAATGATCGCATCGATCTCGGCCATCTGAATCGCGTCAGCCGTCACCCCGGTCGTGGCAATTGCCGCCACAATACCGAGACGGTCTTTATCCCAATTCCACCGTCCACCGAGGGTATTGGTGCTCGTCCAGCTGGAACTGATGTCACCCGTCAAAGCCTTGGGCACGACGCCCGAACCGGCGTTGGCCGGCCATACACCGTTTTCCATGGCATAAGTTTCAAAGGCTTGGGAGAAGGTCCGCAGATCGCTGATAAAACGCGTGTTCTGGGCCTTGCGTTGCAGGCGTTGAAACGCGGGAATCGCCAACGCTGCCAAGATTCCGATGATGACCACGACGATCATGATTTCGACCAAGGTGAAACCCCGGCGAGACGAGGCAAGTCGGGCTGCGTGCGGTGTTTTCATGAATCGCACTCTGCACCGCTCACCTTCCCCTTACACGTGCAAAAACCGGTGCGCCGACTTTTGACCCGGTTTTAACAGATCGCCGTTCGGTCGGGTTTTGCGCTGCAATGTCCGGTTCGAACGGAGATTGCCACCGCGGCAGTTCAAACTGTTAATCCTCAGTCATGGCCCAAACCACTCCTGATGAAGTCCTGCGCCGCGTGTTGCGGCTCTCCAGTGTCAATGGTCTGAGCGTGGCGATCTTTGCCGGTCTGTGCGCGCTCGGCTCACTCGTCTTTGGTGATTTGCTCGGCGCGGGGGTCGGCCTGCTGGTGGCCATTGGTGGCATCACAGAAGTGCGCGGCCGCAACAAACTGCGCCAGCGTGATGCGGATGGTATGCGGTTGTTGGTGCGGGCCCAGTGGATGGTCCTCGGGGTCATCTGGGTTTATGCGGCGTCCCGCATCGGCAGTTTCGATGCGATGCTCGCCCTCGACAACCAGACCACGGAAATGCGGCAGATGTTGGCCGAGGCCGGAGTGGAAACGGCGCAGCTGATCACATTGGTTAAAATTTTCTTCTATGTGTTCTACAGCGTGGTGATGTTGGTTACGCTGATCTACCAGGGCGGGCTCGCCCTTTACTATAAGCACCGCACCCCGATGGTCGCGGCGGCGTTAAGCGTCCCACCCGCCGCCCAGTAACTAGCTCAAACGGTTTTGGCCGGAATCACCGGCCGCGATTCCGGCTGAGCCAGGGTCAAGGCCATGACGATGGCGCCAAGCACGCCGATGCCGCCGGCTACATACCACCAGTTGTCGCCGAGTTGGCCATAAAACCAAACGCCGCTGCTGCCCACCATCCCGGCGACCGCCCAGACAATGCTGCGCATGCCGAAATACCGTCCGCGGTAGGCCGTTGGGGCCAAGGTGCTGGCATAGCTCATGCTGATGGGCAGCGCGAGCATCTCGCCAATCGTGAACAAGATCATGCCGAGGAGGAAGCCGGGTTGCGTGCGCATGAATCCGAACGAGGCGCAGCCGAGCCCGACAAGGGCAAACCCGAGCACGAGCACCTTGCGCAGGTCAAAGCGTCGCGCCCATTGGTTGAGCGGCAACTCGATCAGCAGGACGAGCACCCCGTTGAGGGCCATGACGACACCGTATTGTGCCGGGGAGAGTCCGCGATCGGTGGCCGTGATGGCCAGAACGTTGAACCCTTGCACGAAGGCTATCTCCATCAGTAACGATGATATGACCAGTATGACGAAGGGCCGGTTGTGGATCATGTCCACGAGGGCTTCGCGCCAGCTCTGCCAGATGACGTTGAGCGAGGTTACCTTGCTGGTAATGGTGCGCAGGCCGTGAGGCAAATAGAGGAAGGCCAACAGCGCATAGATCAGCGTGGTGAAGGCATCCCCATAAAAGATCAGCGCCGGCGCCCGGCTGAATAGCAGGCCAGCCACGGCCGGTCCGGCGGCGAAACCGGCGTTGATGGCGAGTCGCATCAGGGCGAAGGCGATGACGCGTTGGTCTTCGGTGACCAGATCGGTCAGCAGGGCGTTGGCTGCCGGACCGTAAAGGAAGGCGCAAAATCCATGGAGGAACGCAACGACCATGAATTCGGGCACGGTCTGACAGTAATAAAGCGAGACAGTCGTGATCGCGGAACAAGCGAGCGCCACCACGATGGTATTACGCCGACCAATGGCATCCGACAGGTAGCCGCTGACGATTGGTCCAAGGAGCCCGCCGATACTGATCGAGCCGAGCACCAGGGCGACCTGCCCCATCCCGATGCCGCGTCCGGTCAGATAAAGCGCGAGAAACGGCAGGACGAAGCCGCCGAAGCGATTGATGAATTGCCCGCCCACCAAGATGTGCACGGACCGGGGTAGTCCACGGACATCGGCAATCAATTTTGTGGCAAAGGCACGCATGGGGTCGGGTAACTTCACCAGCAAATTTCCGCTTGGCGAGTCTGCTCAATCAAAGCGGAGCGCATATGAACGGAAATAATACTATCTGTTCGGGCATCATGATTCGGGCTTCTGTATTGCGCCAGACTCTTGATAATTGGAGCCGATGAGCCGTTTGAACTGCTACCGCTGTTTTCGTCCGCAGAAACTCTGCTGGTGCGACACCCTGCAGGCGATGCCCACGCGGGCGCGGTTCGTGCTCTTGATGCATCCGAAGGAGTTCAAGCACGAGAAAGGTAACACGGGGCGACTGACTCATCTTTGTCTCCGTAACAGTGAGATCCTGATGGGTCGCGATTTTGATGAGCATGCCGAAGTGCAGGCGCGATTGAGCAATCCAAACTATTTATCCGTCCTCCTCTACCCGGGAAAAGAAGCGCATAACCTTTCGGTCGCCGGTCCCGTTGCGACTGAGCTGACGGCCAAACCGTTGCAGGTATTCCTCCTTGATGCGACCTGGAGTGCCGCCCGCAAAATGTTGCGGTTGAGTCCATCATTGCAGCGTCTGCCGCGGATCATGTTTACGCCCACGGCACCCAGTCGGTATCGGATCAAACAACAACCGCAGGAAGGCTGCCTCTCGACGCTCGAGTCGGTGCACGAGCTATTGCTCGCCCTGCAACGCGCCGGACTGGATGACTATCTCCTGCCCGATCAGTTACTCGCGGCCTTTGCGCGCATGCAGAACTTCCAGATGGAGTGTGCGGCCGATCCCAATCTGGGCGGATATCGGCGTCGCGCCTACAGTGAACCCACTGACCGCCAAAAGACGCATGGCCGGAGTAAGGAGCGCCGACGGTATATTAAGATTGGGTAAGCGCGCTCCGCACTCAGCTGTCAGCGAAAAGCTTTCAGCAAAGGGTCACATGCAGAGAGACGCGGAGCCGAAGAGGACAAAACCGCTAATCCACGCTGATCATCACAAATACTAATTCAGCACTCATTAGCGTCTATCAGCGTTAGAAAATGGATCGATTTTTAGCGGCCTATACGCCTATTGCGGCTAGGATATTTTCTCCGTGACTCTACGTCACCGTGGCTCCTCTTGTTGATGGCTGATCTGCTGACCGCTCTCAATAACCATTAACCAATCACCCTGCCTCCGTGTCTTGGTGTCTCCGTGGCTAATAAAAATCAGGTGCCTGCTCGCTTATTTAGCTGCTCAATCACCACGGGCGTGAGCAGGTCGGCGACGAGTTCGTGGCCCCGGTCGGACGGATGCTGCATGCAGCGCTTCAACAGAAATTGGTGCGGGTTGCCGGAATCGAGATAGGCTTGGTTGATATCCACCAATGGCACCTGCTCTTCCTTAGCCAAAGTCCGGACCGCGGCCGCGTATCCGTCGAGGTAGAGGTGATTGAAACTCTCGGGATCATTGGGGTCGTAGGGAGGCTTGCTGTAACGCTCCAATATGATTGGCGACCAATACATCCGATTGGCCGTCATCAGGATCACAGGCGTGCCGCGCTCCTGCAGGGTCCGGATCATGTAACGTAGGTTGGCGATGTAGCGATCCCGGGGCACGCGGGGTTCCGTGGCCGGCGGGTCCTGCCAGACATTTACCGCCGCGTCATTAAGCCCGAATTGAATCACGACCAATGCCGGATTCAAGGCGAGCACATCGGATTCAAACCGCGCCATACCATCGTCGGTATTGTTGGCGGGTATACCGCGGTTTGCTACCACGTGGTCAAGGCCGGCGCCGATGAGTCGCTCTTGCAGATGCACAGCGTAGACCGACTTCACTTCGGCAGGGCGTCGGGCGGTGGTAGAATCCCCAAAAAGCACAATCAAAGGCGGGAGAGGAATGACACCCTCGTCCAACCGGACCGGATCGAGTTGGATCCGCACGTCGCCATACATGGTGGTGATCCAAAGTTCGCCGGGCCGGCGTTCGTAGAGATATGGATACGAGGCGCGGATGTATTCCGGCAAAGTGCGGATGCGACTGTAATCAGCCGCCACAATAATCGGCTTTGACCAATTCGCGCCATCGTCGGTCGACAAGGCGATGGCCAGTTCATCTCGCGAGGTTGGATTGGCCGGATCATAACGCGGCGGTGGATTCCATAACAGCGCCACGGTGCCATCGGCCAAAGTGCGGAGTTGGGGACAGCAGGTGACGGTCGGAATCTTGGTTGGCTTTGGTTCGGTCCAGGTCAGCCCGTCATTGTGAGATGTAGATTCGTAGAGAAAGCCCGATTCGTTCCGCAGCAGCAGGTATAGCGAATCATCCCGTCGTTGAATGACAGTGCCCTCGCACAAGCCGGCCTGATCATGGGGCGCGGTTTCTATATCGAGCACGTTACTGCGCTGCCAAGTCAGGCCGTCATCGTCGGACAGAAACATCACGTTCGCATGGCGCCACAAGGGAATGATTTCCTGACCGACCAACACGATCCGACCTGAACGGATTTGGATCATCGAATGCACGCAGCCGCACCACGGGCG
>JAURHD010000003.1 GCA_030833445.1 Cephaloticoccus sp.
GGCCGACCGGAGTCGGGGCAGCAGTAAGTTGGGCGGCGTAGTTCACGGGACTGCGATAACCAAGCCGACTATGGGGTCGGCGTGTATTGTAGTCGATGCGGAAGTCCTCAATGACGACCCTGGCCTCCGTGAGGGTCCACAGTTGTTCGCGGTTGAGACATTCATCACGAAAGCGGCCGTGGAAGGATTCGACGAACCCGTTCTGCCAGGGACTGGCCGGCTCGATGTAGATTGTCTTGATTCTCTCCCGAGCCAGCCACGCTTGGAGTTCATGGGCAATGAACTCCGAGCCGTTGTCCGAGCGGATAAACTCAGGCGCGCCGTGCTGCTCGATGGCTTGGCCCACCAGGGCGATCACGTCGGTGGATTTCAAGGCCCGGTCGGCCCGCAAAACATGGCATTCACGCGTATGCTCATCGAGCACGGTCAGCATGCGTAGCGCACCGCCACGCACGGTCGCGTCCGCAATGAAGTCCCAGGTCCAGACATGGCCCCGGCGGGCATACTTTCTTTTGGTCGGCGGCACCCGCAGACCTTCCAAACGGCGGAGTCGCTGCACCTGACGTTTGCCCGCCACCCAGCCTTCTTGCCGTAGTAAAGCGGCAATCCGACGGTAACCGTAGCGCGGGTGCGCTGCGGACAGTGCCTGGAGTCGTGCCACCATCTGTTGCTGCCGATCGCTGCGCTGCCCAGCCCGATACCACAAAGTGGCCCGGGCTAGGCGCAGGATCTGACAAGCCTGTCGCCCGGAACACAGGCCGTCTGTCAGGACGGCCTGCACCATCTGTTTTCTGTGTCCCGGGCTCACAATTTTTTTTCGTTAACAAACCGCAGCACGCGGTTCTCCAGCAGCGAGTCGGCGAGCATCTTTTTTAGCTCCGTGTTTTCCTTTTCCAGTTCCTTCAGTCGCCGAGCCTCGTTGACCTCCATCATGCCGAACTGGCGCTTCCAACGATGGTAGGTCTGCTCCGAGATGTTCTTCTCCTTGCAGACTTCTACGATACTTTTGCCGCCATCGGCAGCCCGCAGGATGCGGATCTTATCTTCTGTCGTATGTCTTTTACCTTTCATGGTCTGGGTCCTTTCTGGGGCCCAGACTAACATCAAAGGTGGCTCAAAATAGCGAGGTCAGGTCACGGGGAAGGCCTAGCCATAGAGACTAGGAGCTATCAGGTGTCAGCAATCTGCCGTCAGCAAGAAACGGAGGCGAATTTGTTAATGCTTATTGGCCAACTGTTATTTGCGCGCCATGGACTGAACCGATTCAATTGCGATCAGTAATCTTTGCGACTTTTTGCGTTTTTTTGCGGCTAATGGCTTTTACTTGGCGACGAAGATCCGGTCCACGGCCGCACGACGATAGTCGAAGATGTGCCGGAGCTGGCGGCGAACCCAGAGCGTATGCGCCAGATCACCGAGCGGCCCCAGGGGCAGGGCATAGGTCACCGCATCGGACATCAGCACGCCGCCGTCTTTGGGTTCAAACGTGTGTTCGTGATACCAGAGTCGATAGGGCCCGACGCGTTGTTCATCCACGAAACGGCGACCTTTCTCCACGTAGCGAATCTCCGTCAGCCAATTGACCCAGATCAAAGGCGCCACGCGGATGCGATACGCGATCAATTGTCCGGCATGCAAGGGACCGGGTTCGCCAATCGTGCGGAATTTCAACTCCGGCGGGGTCAGCTCATTCAGATTCTGTGGCGTCGAGAAATACGCCCACACATTCTCCAGTGACGCGGGGATAAACTGAGCTTGGCTGAGAGTGTGGATCATGGTTGAGCGAGGAGCGGGAAGTCAGAAACGGTGGACGGTCGGACGGTGAATCGGTGGAAGAATCGAACTACAGCAACTGATACGAGCAGTTCGATCACAGGGATGCAGAAAATGTCTCACGCGGAGGCGCGAAGCCCCAGCAGAGGTTTGCCGCAAAAAAAGCTCAAAACACTCAAAAATCGAGCCACTGAAATTGAACCGTCCGACGCCCCACTCAGTTATGCCCTACCGTTTTACGGCTCCGTGTTGTTTCCAATAGAGAAAATGAATTTTTTCTCTAGGTGTCTCTGTAGTAAATCCAGTGCTGAAACCTGAACGCTGACAGCTGAAAGCCAAGTGAATCAACTCCCGGCCGGCATGGGCACGAAGATCCCCTTGACCTCGGCTTCCTCGTAGGACTCCTCGGACTCCGCTTCCTCGATGGGGGCGAAACGCTCGGCCTTGAAGCCAAGTTCGGTGCCGGCGCAAAAGGGATCCTGTGGATTGCGCAATTCCTCGACGAGCAAGTAAATCTCCGGGTGGTTGTCACCCGCTCCGTTTTGCACCGGCTTGCCGTCAACAATGTGGAGCGGCTTGCCGCGGCCCGGGGACATGGAGCGAACCGTGTAGGTCTCACCCTTGACCGGCAGCGCGGTGTAGGTCTGATGCACCCAAGCCGGGAAAACATCATCGACACAGACTACCTTGGAACCGTTTTGCATGAGGCGTAATGAATGGGTCGCCGGGATAAGGGCAAATCGAATCAGGTGGGAATCATTGGCCACGGAGACGCAGAGGCGCGGAGGAGGGAATTGCTTACTGCTTATTGGCTACCGCTTATTGCGAACGAAGAACTGAGCGGATTTTGCCGCAAAAAGGCGCAGAAGACTCAAAATCGATCCACTAATTTTTTAACCGCTAATGGACACTAATAGGCACGAATTGGATCCAGATCTCGGAATATCGTCTTTGCGGATTTTACGCTTCTTTGCGGCAAGGTCTTTTGGGGATCCGTGTGAATCTGTGCCTATCTGTGGTTAAAACTTGGGTTTAATCTTTCCGCTTAATGCTTTAGGCCTAACGCTTCGTCCCATGCGCTGCTTACCCCTGTTGCTCACACTGTTCGCTGCTACGTTGGCTCACGCTGCCGAGTCCTACAAAATCGCCGTGGTGCCGATGGGCACGACGCACCAATACTGGAAACAAATCCACGCGGGTGCACTCAAAGCCGAGGCGGAGCTCAAGGCAGCGGGCACGGACGTAGAAATCATTTGGAAGGGTCCACTGCGTGAGGACGACCGGGATCAACAAGTGCAGGTGGTGGAAAACTTCATGACGCGCCGGGTCAGTGGCATCGTGCTCGCTCCACTCGACAACCGTGCGCTCGCCGCTCCAGTCGAGCAAGCCGTCGCCGCCGGCATCCCGGTGGTCATCGTGGATTCGCCGCTCAAGTCCGACGCGCCGATCAGCACCATCGCAACCGACAATTACGTGGGCGGCCAACTCGCCGCGCGGCGGCTCGGCGAACTGCTCAACGGTCAGGGGAACGTGATCCTCCTGCGCGTGCAGGCGGGGTCCGCGAGTTGCGAGGCCCGCGAGGCCGGCTTCTTGGACGAGCTCGCGAAATCGTTTCCCGAAATCAAGGTGATATCTTCCAACCAACACGGCGGCGCCACGCGCAACACCGCGCTGGCCGCATCGCAGAACCTGCTGATCCGTTACGGTCAGGAAGTGAACGGGATTTTCACGCCAAACGAGTCGACCTGCGCTGGGATGATACTCGCGCTGAGCAATGCTGGTTTAGGGAAGGGCAAGGTGAAGCACGTGGGCTTCGCCAACAGTCAGGTCTTTGTCGACGCGATCAAGGACAACGAACTGCAAGGGCTCGTGCTGCAGGACCCGGTCAAAATGGGCTATCTCGGGGTAAAGACTGTCGTGGCTGCGCTACGTGGTGAAAGCGTGCCGAACCTGATCGATACGGGGGTGGTGGTTGCGACGGCGGACAACTTGTCCGATCCCACCGTGGCCGGTTTGATCGGACAGTAGTTGTCAGCTCTAAGCGGTATACACTAAGCGGAAAGCCTTGGATGAACAGCCATGGACGCACAGAGACATGGAGCAGGGCACAGGCTTTCAGCGGTCAGTTATCAGCTCCGAAAGCGACAACCGTATTTTGGAGGTATTTTATCTGGAAACTAAGTGCTGATAGATGACGGCTGATAACTGATGTTTCCGATCTATCGCTTAGCCCGCTTGACAATGTCTCATATGATACTATTAATAGTTGCATATGAAAAACCCACTCAAGAAGAAGACCGGAGGGGTCGTTGAGTTTTACACCCAGAGCGCTGCAGTGGCCCCTGCCGTAGCGGAACCACCGGCCGCCGATACCTATACGCCGGAGACGACACTCAAGGAGCTGCACAAGGGACTGCCGTTTGGAGAGCTCGAGGCCTTGCAGGCAAGCCTTGAGGTGCCGATGGAGAAACTGGCGCCCATGCTAGGTATATCCAAAGCCACGCTACATCGCCGCAAGACCGGTGGCCGGCTCGATATCGCCGAATCTGATCGAGTGGTGCGCTATGCCCGACTCATGGGCCTCGCAACGCAGGTCTTGGAAGGCCCCGAAGCAGCCCGGGGCTGGCTCAGCACGCCCAAGATCGGCTTGGGTGGGGCAATTCCGCTGGAATATGCCGAAACTGAATTTGGGGCCCGCGAGGTCGAGGACCTGTTGGGTCGCATCGAATACGGCGTTTACTGAACCATGCCGATTGCCTGGCGCTTGGTGAAGGAAGTGCATGCTCCCACGGCTTTTGGCGGTGAGGGGGCCGCGCGCGCCGGTGGGCGCTGGAATTCGCGCGGGCAGCACGTGGTCTATGCGAGCGCCACGCAGTCGCTGGCCGTGTTGGATGCGCTTGTGCACCTCGATTTTCCCATCGTATTCCATTACGTGTTCTTTCGCATCGAATTCGCGGACCGCCTGATCACTACCCTCGGAGACAAGAGCCTGCCCCGTGACTGGCAGACTAATCCTCCCGCAGCCGCGTCGCAGAAACTTGGCGACCTGTGGTTGCAGATGGCTCACTCACCGGTCCTCGCGGTGCCCAGCGCCGTGGTGCCGACGGAAACGAACTTCGTGCTCAACCCGAGCCACCCCGATTTTAAACAAATTAAAATCAGCAAACCCGTGCCGTTTACGATTGATGATCGCCTGCAGCGTTAGCGGTAAGCAGTAAGACCATGCTCCGCGCGAGGACTCTCAGGGCAGGCGATTAGCATTAAGCAATCAGCGTTGGCCAATGACCGTTGCTCTCCGTGTCTTGGGTGCCTCCGCGGCCAATTATGCTTACTCTGCGACTCTGCGGCTCTGCGTGAGTCTTCTGCGGATTTTGCGACTTTTTGCGGCCAATTCTGAAAGCTTATCGCGCAGCTACGCCTTGGCGTAGCCCTTGGGATTGGCCTCATGCCACTTCCAAGCGGTTTCCACGATGGCCTCAATGGACGTGAACTGCGGGGTCCAGCCGAGCTCTGTCTTGGCCTTGGTGGAATCGGCGTAAAGGGCCGGGGGATCACCGGCGCGGCGCGGTCCGGTGCTGCGGGGCACGGGCTTGCCGGTGACTTTTTCAACCGCCGCGATGATCTCCAAAACGGAGGTCGGTGTGCCGGTGCCGAGGTTGTAGAAAAGGGCGGCGCCGGGAGTGCTGAGCTTGGAGAACACGGCGATGTGCGCTCGACTCAGGTCGTCGACATGCACGTAGTCGCGGAGGCAAGTGCCATCGGGCGTGGGATAGTCATCACCGTAGATCTGAAGCGGAGGGCGGACGCCATTGGCCGCATCGATCGCGAGGGGAATCAGGTGGGTCTCGGGATCGTGATGTTCACCAATGGAGCCATCTTCGGCAGCGCCGGCCGCGTTGAAATAGCGGAAGGCGGCGAAGCTGAGCCCGTAGGCGTGGGCAAAGGACTTGAGGATATTCTCCACATCGAGCTTGGTCTGGCCGTAGGGATTGATCGGCGCCTGGGGCATGGTTTCGACCAGAGGCATCTTTTCCGGGATGCCGTAAGTGGCGCAGGTGGAAGAGAACACGAACTTTTTGACCCCCGAACCGATCATGCAGCGCAGGAGGTGAAGGGTGGCGGCAACGTTGTTGAAATAATACTTCAACGGATCGGTTACGCTCTCTCCGACATAGGCGTAGGCGGCAAAGTGCATGACGAGTTCGATCTTCTCTTTGCGGAGGATTTTGCCGACTTCCTTCTCGTTGCCGAGGTTGGTCGGGTAGAAGGGGGTGTCCTCGGGGACCGCGGCCCGGTGTCCATAGACCAGGTTGTCGAGCACGACCGGTTTGTGGCCGGCGGCGATCAATTGACGGACACAGTGACTGCCGATGTAACCGGCACCTCCAACAACAAGAACGTTCATTTCGAGAGCGTTGTATTGCTTTCGACGCCTGATTGGCTAGCGATTTCCCTTTTAATCGTGATGAAGCAGACCCGTATCGTAATCACTGGCGTCGGTTTGACGGCCCCAAATGGCAATTCCCTGGCGGAATTTCGCCAGAATCTGTTGGCGGGTGTGGCCGGCATTGAGCGGATGGAAATTCGCTACATGGGCTCGCAGCTCGCGGGGGTATGCCATTACGACGCACTTAAGTATCAGAAGAAGAAGGAGGTGCGTGTCGGCACGCGGGCGGGATCTATTTCGATTTACTGTGCACGAGAGGCATTGGCGGACAGCGGCGTAGACTTTGAGGCCATGGCCAAGGACCGGGTTGGGATTTACATCGGCTGCACGGAGCACGGCAACGTCGAGACCGAGAACGAAATCTACAACATCTCGAAGTTCGACTACGATGTGAAGTTTTGGTCGCACTACCATAATCCCCGCACCGTCGCCAACAATCCAGCCGGGGAGGCTTCGCTCAACCTCGGGGTGACCGGGCCGGCCTACACGATCGGGGCGGCCTGCGCGGCGGGCAACATGGGGCTGATCCATGCTGCGCAGATGCTGCGGCTCGGCGAAGTGGATTTCGCGATCTGCGGCGGGATCAGCGAAAGTATCCACACATTTGGTATTTTCGCCGGTTTTAAGAGCCAGAACGCGTTGGCCACCCACGAGGATCCGCTCAAGGCCAGCCGGCCCTTCGACACGGCGCGCAACGGCATCGTCATTTCCGAGGGTGGGGCGCTCTATACGCTGGAGCGGCTCGAGGATGCCCAGGCCCGCGGCGCCAGGATTTACGGCGAAATCGGCGGTTACCACGTCAACAGCGACGCCAGCGACTACGTGCTGCCGAATCCGACGCGGCAGGCGGAGTGCATTCGGGCGGCATTGAAGAACGCGAATCTGAACCCGGCGGACATCCATATCGTCAACACTCATGCTACAGCCACACCCTTGGGCGATATCCAGGAGTGCGAGGCGATCCGCGCGGTATTTGGCGAGGGCTGCCCGGATACATCGATCAACAACACCAAGAGCTATATCGGGCACTGCATGGGCGCAGCCGGAGCATTGGAGTTGGCTGGTAACTTGCCGTCTTTTGACGACCTGACGGTGCATCCGACGATCAATGTCGATAATCTCGATCCAAAGTGCGATCTGCCGGGCCTCGTGCTGAATCAACCGCGCAAGGTTGCGAAAGTGGACACTATCCTTAATAACTCCTTTGGTATGCTCGGGATAAATTCCACGTTGATTGTTAAACGCTTTGTTCCCTAAGTTGCCTCCGCCTATACACCGACCCGACACCGACTATGACAAAAGACGAATGCAAACAGGTAGTGCTCGATATCATCGCGGACATCGCCCCCGATGAAGATTTGAGCAGCGTCAAACCCGACGTGCGCCTGCGTGACCAACTGGAACTCGATTCGATGGACTTCCTCGATATCGTCATGGAACTGCGCAAACAGCATGGCATCGAGGTCCCCGAGGCCGACTATATCCAGCTCGCCTCGCTCGACTCCTGCGCGGAATACCTGACGCCGAAGTTTGAAGCCCTAGGCAAATAGGCTATCAGCAATCAGCTTTGAGTAGCACCAGAGGCCGGGATCCGTCCCGGCTTTTTTGTTTTTAAGCGCAAAGATGGTCAGTCAGTTTTTAACGACGGATGAACACAGATATACACAGATTCAGACCGATCTACTGCCTTGGTCTGGTGGATTGTATCCGTGTTAATCTGTGTCCATCTGTGGTTAGTTCGATTCTGTTCCAGCATTCCTAAGTTCCACATTTAATCGCTTTGAATTCTTTTTCTCATTACGATGTAGCCATTATCGGCGCCGGCATGTCGGGCCTCGCGGCCGGGATCCGCTTAGCGCACTTCGGCAAGAAGGTCTGTATCTTTGAGCGACACAACGCGGTCGGCGGGTTGAACAGTTTCTACAGCCTCGGCGGGCGCAAATACGACGTCGGCCTGCACGCGATGACCAACTTTGTGCGGCCGGGCGTGAAGGGCACGCCACTGACCAAGCTGCTGCGACAGCTGCGCATCGATCGCGAGGAATTCGCGTTGTGTGAACAGAAGGCGTCGCGGATCTCGTTCGGCCCGACCGGGGAGACGAACCTGACATTTACCAATGACTTTGCAATATTTGAGGCCGAGGTGGCCCGGGCATTTCCAGCGCAAATCGACGGATTTCGTCAGCTGGTCACTTTCATCCACGGTTACGATGACGTCTCACTCGATGCCCAACCGGAATCGGCGCGAACGGTCGTGCGTCGACACATCAGTGATCCCTTGCTGGAGGACATGCTGTTTTGCCCGGTGATGTATTATGGCAGCGCGCAGGAACGGGACATGGAGTTCGGGCAGTTCGTGATCATGTTCAAGGCGCTGTTCTTCGAGGGCTTTGCGCGGCCACTCGATGGTGTGCGGGTGATTCTGCGGGTGTTGCTGGAAAAATATCGTGCGGCGGGGGGTGAACGCCGGATGAAATGCGGCGTGCAGAAAATCATCCACCGCCATGGCCAGGTGGATACACTCGTGCTGGACTCCGGCGAGCACGTCACGGCCAAGCATGTGATTTCATCGATTGGGGCGCCGGAGACCTTTGCGATTTGCGGATTGGGTGAGCCGATCGGAGCGGAGGAATCCTCGCTGCAACCGGAGCTGCAGCATCAACCAGGACGGCATTCCTTCGTGGAGACGATCACGGTGCTGAATCGGCAACCGGCGGATCTGGGGTGGGGCAACGACACGATCGTGTTTTTCAACGATTCATCGAACTTCGATTATGCTTGTCCAACCACACAAGTGGATCCGCGCAGTGGCGTGATCTGTTTTCCCAATAATTTCAATTACGGCGATGGCGTGAATCTCGCCGAGGGATTTTTTCGCGTGACCTGTCTGGCGAATCCTCAGGCTTGGTTCGGGTTGGAAGAGGCGACTTATCATGCCGACAAGCAGCGTTGGTTTGGGGCGGTGCAGCAGAGCGCGCGGCGATTCCTGCCTGGGGTGCCCGATGACGCGCTGGGCAGCGCAATCGTAGCAACGGACATGTTTACGCCGCGGACAATCACGAAGTTTACCGGACATGTGAACGGGGCGATCTACGGCGCACCGAAGAAAGTGCGGGACGGCAAAACAGCGCTGGCGAATCTGTATCTCTGCGGCACGGACCAAGGATTTCTCGGGATCGTCGGCGCAATGCTCAGTGGCATATCGATGGCGAATTATCATGTGCTGACGAAGCAGTGAGCGTTAAGCTGTAAGCGATCAGTCGCCATCGTTCAGCTTTCAACTATCAGCATATTTAGCCACGGAGCGCTGTCCATTTGTTAACGCTTATTGGCTATCGGCTATTGTAGAGTCATCAAACACTGAGCTTTCAGCTTCTAGGGTCTCCATTTTTTACCGCGGATTACGCGGATTATTTGGGTTGGGGTAGGGCGCGACCTCGGGGCGCGCCGGGAATTGCTTAATCGCAAAATCCACAAAGAAGAGTGACCCTTAGTGGTTAAAGATACTGTGTCCGCCTCTGTTCCCACAGCAATCCGTGTTTATCCGGTATTATTCGTGGTTAAAAACTAAGTGGATCGATTCTGTGTTTTCCGTGTATTCTGTGGTCCATTTCACTCCGCGGCTCTGCGACTCTGCGCGAGACTCCTTGGTTACCGCTTAAAGCTTATCGCTTACCGCTGCTTTGTTCGCAACGCGATCAAAGCAATGCGGACAGATCTCGCCCGCGACGTAGCGCGGATCCTGTTGCTCCTCGACCTTCAACGGCATCTGACAGGTAAAACAGAGGGCGGAGTCGGTCTCCTTGAGTTCGGCGTCGACCCCAACGCGATAATCAAAAACGAAGCACTCGCCGTCGTAGTGCGCACCGCCGCACTCCTCGAAATATTTCAGGATACCGCCATCGAGTTGGTGAACATTGGTAAAGCCGGCCTTTTCCATGTAAGGCCCTGCCTTTTCACAGCGAATACCACCGGTGCAGAACATCACGATCGGCTGGTCTTTCAAGGCGGGATCGAGCTTGTCGACGGCGGCCGGAAAATCACGAAACTGGTCGATACCGGCGGGGACGGCACCCTTGAACGTGCCCATGCGAACTTCGTAGTGGTTGCGGGTGTCCAGCAGAGTGACGGGACGGCCTTCGTCGAGCCATTGTTTCAAGGTCTTGGCGGGCAGTTTCGGCGCGGGGCGATTGGCCGGATCAATCCCTTCGATCCCGAAGGCTATGATCTCCTTTTTGATCTTAACCAGCATCTTGCTGAAAGGCTGCTTGGCACTCGGACTTTCCTTTGGGGTCAGATCACCGAGACCGGGGAGGGTGCGCAACTCGGTCACCAGGGCATCGGTCGATTCACGCGTGCCGGCGACGAAGAGATTGATACCCTCGGGGCTGAGCAAAATCGTGCCCTTGAGCTGGAGTTCGTTGGTCCGCGTCAACAGGCGTTCGCGCAGCGCCGGTAGATCGCCCAGCGGCGTGAATTTGTAGACCGAGAGGTTGACGAAATCGGGCATGTTCAGAGCGGTAAGGTTAAGTTTTAAGCAGTTGGGTTAGGTCGGTTCAAGTCTGCGGATGAATCTCACCCATGGAGCTTGCCATGAGGCGGGCTTACCGTGGTCATGCTGGGGATGAAGCCGCATATCAAACTAGCCGAGACCTCTACACCCGATGGCAAACGGCTTACCCTGCATGTGCACGACGGCGACTTCAGCCTGCGCATCGAAGGGCGAGATTTGATGCACTCGTCCGTGGCGGCCTCGGAATTGCATCTCGGCCAATTGGCAGCCGAGCGCGTAAGTGGCAAGGAACCAGCCAAGGTGCTGATTGGCGGTTTAGGCATGGGATTTACACTCAAAAGCGTGCTGGCCGCGGCTGGACCGAATGTGGTTGTGATCGTGGCTGAACTCATCCCGGAAGTCGTCGAGTGGAACCGGACCCATATGGCTGGCCTGAACGGTGCACTACTGAATGATCCCCGGGTTAAAATCGTGATCGAGAATGTCGGCTCGGTATTGGGCCGGGCCAAACCGGGCGAATACGACGCCGTGCTGCTGGATATTGACAACGGCCCGACAGCGATGGTGCAGGCAGGTAATGCCAAACTTTATGATCGGCGCGGGGTAGCCCGGTTGATCAACGCCTTGAAACCTGGTGGGCGGGCCGCGGTCTGGTCCGCCAGCGTGGACGAGAATTTTGCTGAGCGGATGCGCCTCGCCGCGGGTAATATCAAGCCGGTCCCGGCACGGTTGCACGCCAACGCCAAGCGCAGCACTTACCTGATCTACGTAGCGGATAAGGCGGCGACCCCGACAAACTGAGGTAAAAGCACCTTGCCAGTGGAGGCAGGGGTTTGTTTCGCTAACCGTTTCACATGGCTTACGACTGGTTAAAAGGAGTGGCAGACGAATATGACGTAATCGTCATTGGCAGCGGCTTGGGCGGATTGACCGGTGCCAACTATCTGGCGAAGGCGGGCCACAAAGTGCTGCTTCTCGAGCACCACTACCAATACGGCGGCCTGGCCACTTGGTTTACGCGCAAGGGCGGCCATATTTTCGACATTTCCCTGCACGGATTTCCGTCCGGCATGAAAAAGAGCTGTCGTAAATATTGGACCAAGGAAATTGCCGATTCGATTCACCAATTGAAGGACATCCGGTTCGTAAATCCGCAGATGGATGTGTGGACGGATTTCACGCGCGAGGACTACACACGGGTGCTGGTCGAGCAGTTCAAAGTTGAGCCGGCCACGGTCGAGGCGTTCTACGATCACCTGCGGTCGATGAATTTCTACGACAACAATCCGGAAACGACCGGGCAGATGTTTGAGCGTTTCTTCCCGGGTCGGCCCGATGTGCACCGGTTGTTGATGGAGCCAATTACCTACGCCAACGGATCCACACCAGAAGACCCCGCGATCACGTATGGCATCGTGTTTTCGAATTTCATGGGCGCCGGGGTATTCACCTTCCAAGGCGGATCGGATTTGCTGATCAAGAAGATGGTGACGGAACTCAAGGCCAACGGCGTGGAGTGCCGCAAGCATGTGCTGGTGGACAAGGTTCTGGTCGAAGAACGCGACGGTCGCAAAGTCGCAACGGGAATCGTTGCTAGCAATGGCCGGGTAATCCGCTGTAAAGCGATACTGTCCAACGCAAACATCAAGAATACGATCTTCCGTTTGGCGGGTAAAGAGAGCTTCACGCCGGACTACATCGCGGCCGCGGTAGCCGTGCGGATAAACACCAGCTCTTGCCAAGTGTATCTCGGTATTCGCAAAGGCGAATCGATTCCGAATATCGGTGACCTCGTGTTTACGTCAGCCGCTCCGGTCTACAGCAGCGAGGAACTGGTCGACTTTCATACGACGAGCCGGACCTTCTCGGTCTATTATCCGGAAACCCGGCCAGGCTCGGATCGCTACACCGTGGTCGCTTCGCTCAACGGCAAGTATCCGGATTGGAATGATCTTTCGGAAGAAGACTATGCGACACACAAGCAACGCCTGATCGACGAAGCGATTGAGTCACTGGAGAAGTTTATCCCCGACGTTCGTAGCAAGATTGATTGGATGGAAGCAGCTACCCCACGGACGATCGAGCGCTACACCACGCACCTGCGCGGCACCTCGTTTGGCACAAAATTCGAAGGACTGAAAGTCTCGATGGATTTGCCCGACCAACTCCCCGGGCTCTATCACGCAGGCAGTGTGGGCATCATCATGTCGGGCTGGCTAGGCACGATCAATTACGGGGTGATCACGGCCAACAAAATCGACAAGATGCTTTATGAGGCATCGAAATCGACCGGGTAGCGCTACGCGGCGGGACAGCTAGAACCGCGGACCGGTCGCACTGAATTATCGGGTCTTATTTAATGCGAACAGTCAGGGGAGAGGTGCTATGCAATTGCCACCGGCAAAGCACCGAACCAACTTGGCGTGACATGAAGTGCACTGGCTCCAACTTTGATGGGTTCCGCCGCGGATTCCAAATGGTCAAGTGGATCATGTTGGGTATCAGTATTTGCTTCCTGTCTAATCTGGTAACGGCGGCACCGTCACTTACGGAAAGGCCCACAGTTATCCGGGTGGTAATGGATGACAATTACCCGCCGTATGTCTTTAAAAATGAGGATGGGCAGTTGCAGGGTATATTGGTTGATCAGTGGCAACAGTGGGAAAAAGTTACCGGCACGAAAGCGGAACTGCACGCCATGGATTGGAAAAGTGCTCTCGATCGCATGCAGGCGAGTTCGATGTCATTGATACAATTTTCAATACCCCGGAGCGGCGAGCGTGGCTGGATTTCACGGCCAGCTATGCCAACATCGACGTGGCCGTATTCTTCGACAAGCGGATCACCGGGATAGTGGATCTAAGCTCGTTACGCGGTTTTGCAGTGGCGGTGAAAGCCGGGGACACGGCCATTCTCCAGCTGCAAGCTGCGGGCGTAAACAACCTGCTGCTTTACCCCAGTTATGAAAGTATCGTGCAGGCCGCCGCCGACCTGAAGGTCAATGTCTTCGTGGTGGATGAACCTTGCGCGTATTACTACCTGAACAATCTGCAAATTCAGAATCAGTTCAAGTCCACCGCGCCGATAAATCAGGGTCAATTTTCCCGCGGAGTGACCAAGGGTAATACGGCCCTACTGAATTATGTCTCGCGGGGATTTTATCAAATCAGTGCCGATGATCTGGAGGCCATCGAGAAGAAGTGGGGAGGGAGGGTGCTTCACGACGGACACATCCAGTATGTAATTTATGGCGCGGCCACCGCCGGACTGATCATTCTGCTGCTGGTAGTTTGGAACCGGACACTCCAACGTCAGGTGGAGCGGCGCACGCGGTTGTTGAAAAACAGCGAACGACATTTGGCGGCGGAGCGAAATTTTGCCAGCGCCGTGGTGGATCACGCCGGGGTCATTGTCGTGGTATTGGATCGCGCCGGCTGCATTCGCCGATTGAATCTGACGGGGGAACAATTGACGGGCTACAAAGAGGAGGAACTATTAGGCGAGCCCATCTGGTCCACGGGCCTGCTGCCGGTCGACGAAACCATTCTGGTGCAACGCGAGGCCTTTGATAAAATGTGGGTAGAAAAACTGAGGGCAAAGACGGGGCGCTACACCAATCATTGGCTCAATCGGGAGGGCAACCTGCACCTGATCGATTGGTTTAACACCCTGCTCACGGATGCAAAAGGTGAGCCGGAGTTTATTGTCGCGGTCGGTGTTGATATTACCGAGCGACGGGCCTTGGAAGATCGGTTTATGAGATCCCAACGCATGGAGGCCATGGGCTCACTCGTCGCCGGCATTGCTCATGATTTGAACAACATTTTCTCCCCAATCATCATGATCACGACGCTGCTCCGGCGGTCAGTAACCAACCCGGAAGAAGTGAAAATGCTCGATATGATGGATCAGAGCTCGAAACGCGGTGCCGGGATTATTCGTCAACTCGTGACCTACAGCCGCGGATCCACACTGGAACGCAATGTGGTCGCAACGGGGGCGTTACTTGAGGAGATCGCAAGTTTGGCACGAGAGACTTTTCCCCGGGAAATTCGGTGCCGGACCCAATTCAGCAGCGACCTCAACTGCATCCTGGCTGATGCCATTCAAATCCACCAAGTATTGCTGAATCTATGCGTCAACGCCCGTGATGCCATGCCAGACGGCGGTGAGTTGGAATTACGGGCCAGCAATGTGGAACTGTCTGATGACCAGGTTCAGACGCATGAAAAGGTTGCTCCCGGTTCGTTTGTGATGATTGCCGTCCGCGATACCGGCACTGGCATCCCTGCCATGGATTTAGAAAAAATATTCGAACCCTTTTTCACCACCAAACCACCCGGCAAAGGCACGGGCCTGGGTTTATCCACCACTATTGGGATCGTCCGGACACATGGGGGATTTATGGAGGTGCAGAGTGCCCTCGGGGAGGGCACCACGTTTAAAATCTATCTCCCCGCCACTAAGGAATCACCAGCTAATTCCAGTGCATTGCCCTTTGTGACTGATCGCAATGAGGGCATTGGCCGTATTCTACTGGTTGATGATGAACCACTCGTAGCCACTGCCGTGAGCCGATTGCTCGAGCAGCAAAATCACCAGGTGGTCACCGCAAGGGACGGTCTTGAGGCCTTGGCAAAATTGGCTGACGCGGGCCCGTTCGATCTTGTGGTCACCGATTTGGTCATGCCAAACATGAACGGTCTAGCCCTCATTCGTGAGCTGCGCAAACGTGAACCATCGCTCAAGGTCATAGCCTGCACCGGCATGGCTCCGGAGGAAATGCAATTGGAGCTGGGCCGATTGGGCATCAAGCAAGTGTTACGCAAGCCGATTCTACCCCGCGATTTGCTTCAAGCGATCACGCAGGCGTTACAGAACGAGACCACCTGATTTCCAACCTTGCAGCCCACGGCTGCATTCAGTGTGGTTTTAACTCCATGTCCGAAGTCATCACCGATCTCATTCCGCATCGTCCGCCGTTTCTTTTTGTGGACTCCATAGTCAGTGAAACGACCGAGGGACTGGTCGCCGAACGCACTTGGCGATCGGATGAGGATTTCTACAAAGGTCACTATCCGGATGCCCCGATCACGCCGGGGGTGCTGTTATGTGAATCCGTCTTTCAAACCGGCGCACTATTTATGGCCAAACAAGCTCTGGCCGCGGGAGCGAAACCGGGCGAGGGGGTGCCGTTGTTGGCCAAGATCAATGATGTGCGTTTCCGCAATCCGGTTTATCCCGGGGACACCGTGCACATTGAGGTGAAGAAGAAGGAAGCGATGGGCGGATTCACCATGATGGACGGGAATATCAAGAAAACCGATGGCACGCGGGTGCTGAATGTGAGTTTTGCGGTCGCTTGGAAAACCCCGGAAGGCCAAACATGAATCTGACTGTTATAATGTGGAAATCAGGAAACCAGAAACCAAACCTTGGGTTCCGCCACTTGTCTTTTCCCTCCGTTTCTTGATTTTCACATTCAACCATGCCTGATTTCCTCCAACTGACCGGCAAGACCTTCCTCGTCTTTGGCGTGGCCAACAAGAAGAGCGTGGCTTGGTGCATCGCGTCCGCCTTGGAGGAGCAGGGGGCCAAGGTCATTTACAGCGTGCGCTCGGAGGCCCGAAAGACGTCTTTGGAAAAACTGTTAGCCGGCAAACCGGTGTTTATTTGTGACGTCGAAGATGAGTCTGCCGCACCGAAATTGGCGGAGGAAATTAAGGCGGCAGGCCACGCGCCGCTGCACGGTATCGTGCATTCGATCGCGTTCGCGAATTATAGCGAGGGTTTCAAGCCGTTCCACGAAACCAAACGCGCCGACTACCTGCAGGCCTCGGCCATTTCCTCATTTTCACTTGTTGAGGTCGCCAATGCGTTCAAGCCGTTGCTCGATCCTCAGGCCTCGGTCGTGACCATCGGAATTTCGTCCCTGCAAGTGACACCGGATAACTATGGTTACATGGGACCGATCAAGGCGGCACTGGAATCAACCTCGCGATTTCTGGCCAAGTCTTTCAGCGCGGATACTGCCGTTCGCTTCAATGTCGTCGGGGCGGGCCCATTAAAGACCAGCGCATCGGCCGGCATCCCGGGTTATTTGGAAAGTTACCTCTATACCGAAAAACTGACATTCCGGAAAAAGAATCTTTCGACCGCGGAGGTCGCCAATACCGCCTTGTTCCTATTGAGCGAACGCAGCAGTGGCATCAACGGGGCCACTCTGGTGGTTGATGCCGGTCTCGGGTCTAATTTCTACGACAAGGACATTGTGCACCTCACGATGAGACCGGAACGCTGATCCATGCGATTTAACCATACGTGCATCGAGACGCTAGCAGTGGCGTTACCGGATGAAGTGCTGACCTCGGCTGAGATCGAACTGCGGCTCAAACCTCTCTACGAACGGCTGCGTTTGCCGGAAGGCCGGTTGGAATTAATGACCGGCATCCGCGAACGCCGCATCTGGCCCGCCGGCACGCGTCCGTCCGATGCCAGCGCCAAGGCCGGATTGGCCGCGTTGGACAAATCAGGAATAGCGCCAGACCAAGTCGAATTATTCATTCACGGTGCGGTTTGTCGCGACATGTTGGAACCGGCCACGGCTTCCTTTGCGCATCGCAAGATCGGACTCCCGCCCACCGCGCAGATTTTCGATGTCTCAAATGCCTGTCTCGGTTTTCTGAATTCGCTGACAATTGCCGCCGGCATGATCGAATCCGGGCAGATCAGATGCGCCCTGGTCGTGGCGGGTGAAGACAGCCGGCCACTGGTCGAGCAAACTTTACGCACACTGAATGAGGCTCCGCTCGACCGAAATGGCATCAAACCGTATTTTGCCAACCTCACGATCGGTTCGGGGGCAGTTGGCGCAGTCGTGTGCCATGAAGATTTGGTTAAGGGTCGCAAGCATCGGCTGATCGGCGGGATCGCGCGGGCGGGCACCGCGCACAGCGAATTATGCCAAGGGGATTCCCACGGGGCCGATGCGCTGGCCATGCAGACCGATTCAGAGGCCTTGTTGATCGCGGGGGTGAATCTCGCTCAAGAAACGTGGCACGAGTTTTCTGCCCTGACCAGTTGGACCTCGGCCACGCCCGACCGTTTTATCTGCCATCAAGTCGGCAGCATTCACCGGCGTAAACTTTACGAGGCGCTGGGGCTCGATTTGACGAAGGATTTTTCGACCTTCGAAACCCTAGGGAATACCGGGTCAGTCGCATTGCCGGCCACACTGGCGCTGGCGATCGAGCAGGGGGCGGTGAGTGAGGGGAGCAAAGTGGCGCTGCTCGGCATCGGTAGCGGACTGAATTGTCTGATGCTTGCGCTCGAATGGTAACCACCTCCGCCATCCCAGACGCAGTGCGGGCACTGTATCCGTTCACACCGCAATCATTCGTTACGCCGCATGGCGCACGGATGAGTTACGTCGACACGGGAGGCGGTGACGAAGCCGTCCTATTGGTGCATGGCAATCCCACTTGGTCTTTTTATTACAGCCGTTTGATCCAAAATCTCGCGCCGGAGCTGCGCTGTGTGGCGCCGGACCACATCGGGATGGGCTTGTCGGATAAACCCGCTGATTATCCATATACGCTGGCCACGCGCATCGCAGATTTGGAAGCGCTGGTGGCGAAGCTCGGACTCAAACAAGTGCATCTGGTCGTGCACGATTGGGGCGGGGCGATCGGCTTAGGGTTTGCGACGCGTCATCCGGAATTGATCGGGCGAATCGTGGTGTTGAATACCGCGGCGTTTCCGTCACCTCACATCCCGTTTAGAATTGCGGCCTGCCGTTGGCCGGTGATCGGGCCCTTGCTGGTGCGGGGCACCAATGGTTTTGCCGGACCGGCAACTTGGATGTCGATGCATCGGCGCAAATTGAGTGCCGCGGAAAAGATGGCGTTGTTGCTCCCGTATGATTCGTGGGCAAATCGGGTGGCGGTAAATGGATTTGTGCAGGATATCCCGATGTCACCGGATCATCCCACTTGGAAAACGCTCCAATCTGTAAGTGACGGTCTGCCCCAATTGAAGAATTCACCGATGATGATCGTGTGGGGTGGTCGCGATTTCTGTTTCAACGATTACTTTTTCGCCGAGTGGACAAACCGATTTCCCCAAGCGGAGGTCCGCTATCTGCCGGATGCCGGGCATTACGTGCTGCTCGACGCGGCCGATGAAGTGGTGCCGCAAATCAGCGAGTTCCTGCTGACTGATTAGCCACGGAGACGCGGAGACACAGAGAACGAATAATTGGAGTAATCTGATCTTCATCCAACGTAGAACTCCGTGTAGAGCCGTCGCCGCTTGCAGCGCTTCACATAAAGCATCCTACCAACGGAAATCTTCTTGGGTTTGATCTCCGTGTCTTGGCGTCTCTGTGGCCAAAAGCGCTCAGGATCGACCGTAAAGCTCGCCCAATTCAGCGAGATAATTGGCACTGCCGCGATGCAAGGATTCCAGTTCGACGGCGGAGTAGCGCCATTGCCAGTTACCCGCGGCGACGCCGGGAGTGTTCAAACGTGCTGCCGCGCCCAGACCGAGCAAATCCTGCAGGGGAAACACCGCCAGTTTGCTGACGGCCGCGTAACCGGCGCGTAGAAAATCCCAGTTGATCTCATGGCCATCGATCCGGAAGTAGCGCCGCACATGGTCACGGGTTTTCTCATCGGCCGACTTATACCAGCCCAAGGTCGTATTGTTGTCGTGCGTGCCTGGATAGACGACGTTGTTAGCCGTCAGATTGTGCGGCAGGTAGGTATTCGCACTGTCACCGCCAAAGGCGAATTGTAGGATCGACATGCCGGGCAGACCGGTGGCGTGCCGCAAATCGTGCACGGACGGTGACAGTTCGCCAAGATCCTCGGCGATCAGACGGCAATCCGGCAGGGCGTTTTTGACCGCTTGGAAAAACTCCAGTCCGGGACCCTGCGCCCAGACTCCTGTCTTGGCGGTGAGCGCATCCGCCGGAATCGACCAGTAAGTATCGAAGCCACGGAAATGGTCGATGCGCACAATATCGCAGAGGGCAAAGTTGGCGCGCAGGCGCTCCAACCACCATGCGTAACCCGTAGCGGAATGTTTTTTCCAATCGTAGAGCGGGTTGCCCCAAAGCTGACCGTCCGCGGAAAAATAATCAGGAGGCACGCCGGCTACGGCCAAGGGTTCGCCAGATTTGGGGTTCAGCTGAAACAATTCAGGATGCGCCCAAACATCGGCACTGTCACGGGAAACGAAAATAGGGGCATCACCGATGATTGAGATATCAAGCGCAGCGGCCTTTTCGCGGACCCGCTGCCATTGACCGAAAAACAAATATTGCAGAAATTTGTGGGCGCGGGTGACGGCACCGACTTGGCGAGCGACCGTCGAGTTGGCGGCAACTTGATAAAACCGCACGGTGCGATCCCATTGCCACCACGGTTGGCCTTTGAAGTGATCCTTAAGGGCCATAAACAGCGCGTAGGCATCTAGCCAGGACGCATGGGCAGTGCAGAATTTCTCAAAATCACCGTAAGGCAGGGCGCGCGGTGACTTCTCATAATTTGTATGGGCCTTGAAAAGCGCCGGCCATTTTTTGGCGTAGAGCTCGCCAAAATCAACCTGATCGACCGGTAATTTGCGCAACGGCAGCAAATCCGTGTCGTCCAGCAAACCGATCCGTTGCAAAGCGACTAAATCGATCAGATAGGGATTACCGGCAAATGCTGAGAAACATTGGTAAGGTGAATCGCCGTAGCCGGTAGGTCCAAGTGGACAAACCTGCCAGTAACGCAGTTTGGCATCTTTGAGAAATCGCAAGAGGCGATCCACGGATTCATCCAATACACCGATGCCTTGCGCACCAGGGAGTGATGTCGGATGCAGTAATAAACCTGCACTGCGTTGATTCAACCAATTGAAAAGGGGTGGTCGCAGATCGGGTTGGCTCATCGCAGAAGGTCGGAAACGTGGTTAGGCAGATTTCCTCGACAGTAGCACGTCGTAAGCCGAATCGGACATTATGCGCACTTGTTGTTTAAACATAATGTTTATTGTGCGCATTAATATAGGCTATCTGGATGGACCCCAACGCTTTGTAAATGGATAATAAATGAAGATCGGACGGCCTACGACCTCTGAAGCCGGGACATATCCCCAATAACGTCCATCCTGACTGTTGGCCGAGTTGTCGCCTAAAGCCAGATAGCCATTGGCTGGGACCGTCATGGTCTGGCCGACATCCAATCCATGTTCATTGCGGTAACCCACAAAATGATCAGCGCGTTGGGCATTCTTCGCGAAGGCAGCGGCACCAGTGATCGGCTTACCGTTACGATAGAGGCCGTAATCCTTGATTTCCAAAGTATCTCCAGGGACGCCGGCCAGACGCTTCACGTAGTATTGATCGATTTGGCGGCCAGCGCTGTCCTGCATGTAAATGCTATCGATCTTGCCGGTTTTGAAGACGAACCCCTGCCCGACCTTAGGCGGAAAGAAGTGGTAGCTCATCCGTTCCACAAAGAGCTGGTCCCCAGTCAGCACGTCAAACGCAAGGACCCGATCACCCTTTTTGACCATCTTACCGGTCTTTAAGAACCGAAATCGGCCGGAACTATCGCGCAATTGGTCCTTCTGGGCGTTGAGGACCTGAGCGAGATCAGATTGGGCGGGATCCTGGTTGACCTGGGTTTCCGGGAAAAACGCATTGCGAACGGTCCATTCGAAATCGAAATCTGCCGGCACTTGAAGGGTCACAGGTTTGCCACCGACCAACAGCGTGTATTGCTTTTTGGTGGTAGGGAAAACCAGCCAATTGCGAGCCGCCACGGTTTCATACGGGATCGCCAACTTGTCATGGTTACCGAATACCGGGATCAGCACTTCGCCATCGGCCGGAGACTCCACGCGCACCGGACGGGCACCAAACAAAATAAAACGAACCCCTTCCAATAAGAGACCCGGTTCGTCAGCAGGACGCTCAAATACTTCCGGTGTCATGCCGTAATAACTCGGCCACATGGAATTGGTCGGAATCTTGAACGGCTGGATAAAATAGGCCCGGAAACCCAGAATCACGATCGCGGCCACGAGGAAAAACTCGATGTTCTCGACCAGTGAACTTTTGGGATAATGGGTGCCGCCATGCTGCCGCAGCACGCCTTCAAGCGATTCAATGCCGAGCTTGAGTTTCATCTTGTCGGCCTTGTCCTTCACGAGCCGGCGCAGGTTATTCGCCGATTCATGCAACTCACCCAGTTCAGTATTGGTGAGTCGATCGCGGCGGTAATGATAGACCTTGTCGGCCACATCCAACCACTGCACGGCGTTGGCGCGCATCTTGCGGTCTTGGGAGGCAAATATTCCGAACACGGGACGTCAGGTTTAATTGGTTTTCAGAACCTTGATAAAGGCATCCGATGGGATGGATACGCGACCGAATTGTTTCATCTTCTTTTTGCCCTCCTTCTGTTTGTCGAGGAGTTTGCGTTTACGGGAGATGTCACCGCCGTAGCACTTGGAGGTTACGTCCTTTCGCATTTCCTTCACGTTGTCGCGGGCAATGATCTTGCCCCCGATGGCCGCCTGGATCGCGACCTTGAACATTTGGGGTGGTATGATTTCGGCTAGTTTTTCGCACAGTTCGCGGCCCTTTCCCTCGGCCTTGTCGCGGTGCACGATCGAAGCAAAGGCATCGACGGGATCGCCGTTGATGAGAATTTCCATCTTCACCAGATCAGCTTCGCGATATTCACCCAGCTCATAATCCATCGAACCGTATCCATGTGTGATACTTTTCAGCCGGTCATTGAAATCCACGAGGATCTCATTGAGCGGCAACGTGCAGGTCAGCATCACGCGCGTGGCATCCAAGGTGTCGGTATGATCGATCGACCCGCGCTTCTCCATGATCAGCGCGAATATGTCGCCCATCGCATCGTTGGGAATATGGATGGATGCCGTGATCGTCGGCTCACGGATTTCCTCGATCGTGCCGGGATCCGGCAGATTGATCGGGTTGTCGACCTCGACCACGGAACCCCCGTGGTTGACGACCTTGTAGATCACGCTCGGATAAGTGGAAATGATGTCGACGTCGTGCTCGCGGCGAATGCGCTCCTGAATGATTTCCATGTGCAACAGCCCGAGGAATCCACAGCGAAAGCCGAAGCCCAACGCGACGGAACTCTCCGACGAAAAGACAAACGCGGCATCATTGAGACGCAGCCGAGCGACGGCGGCCTTGAGCTTTTCGTAATCCGAAGTCTCCACCGGATAGAGACCGCAAAACACCATCGGACGCACTTCTTTGTAACCCGGCAGCATCTCGGTGGCCGGCTTGATATTGAGCGTAATCGTATCGCCGGTGTTTATGTCAGAAGTGTCCTTGATGGTTGAAACGAGATAACCCACATCCCCCGCATCGAGCGACTTGGTCTTGAGCATCTTAGGCGTGAACACCCCGACCTCTTTGACCTCGGATTTCATGCCGTTGCTCATCAGGAGCATCACGTCACCGGGTTTGATCGAGCCGGAAAATACGCGCACGTGGGCGATCACCCCGCGATAGGAATCATAAATGGAATCGAACACCGAAGCGCGCGTGTGCGGATGATCACTCCACCGCGGCGATGGCACGCGCTGCACCACAGCCTCTAGAATTTCCTCGATGCCGATGCCGGCCTTGCCGCTGGCGAGAATCGCTTCTTCCGACGGAATCGCGAGGATGTCCTCCATCTGGCGCATGCAAAGATCGAGATTCGCCCCTGGCAGATCGATTTTATTGATCACCGGGATAATTTTCAGGTTCTGGCCCATCGCGAGATGC
Organism: Cephaloticoccus sp.; assembly: GCA_030833445.1. Taxonomy (GTDB): domain Bacteria; phylum Verrucomicrobiota; class Verrucomicrobiia; order Opitutales; family Opitutaceae; genus Cephaloticoccus. The sequence continues at coordinate 23,545 of JAURHD010000003.1, forward strand.
GCATTGGCTACTGTCTGAGCTTCGACGCCTTGGGCGGCATCAATCAATAGGACCGCACCTTCACACGCCGCGAGACTCCGGGATACCTCGTAGGAGAAATCCACGTGGCCGGGCGTATCCATGAGGTTGAGTTTGTAGATTTTTCCATCCTTGGCCGGATAGAGCATCGTGACCGGATGCGACTTGATCGTAATACCGCGCTCTTTCTCTAGATCCATCGAATCGAGATGCTGCGCGGTCAGCACCCGTTGCGTGACCGTGTTGGTGTATTCCAACAAGCGATCAGAAAGCGTGGTCTTGCCGTGATCGACGTGGGCGACGATGCAAAAATTTCGTGTAAGGGTGACGTCCATGGATGCGGCTCAGTTCGCCAAATCAGTAAATTCGGCGTAGCTCTTCACCACCCATGCCTTGTCGGTGCGTCGGGCCAGACCGGCCAACACGCCTCCGGGTCCCAGCTCCCAAAACTCCGTCGCGCCTGCGGCCGCCGTATTGCGCATGCAATCCTCCCACAACACGGAAGAAACCACCTGCTTCACCAAAGCCTCACGAATGGCGGACGGCTCGGTCACCGTTTGCCCGGTCGTGTTGGTGAATAGGGTAAATTTTGGGGCCGCGAACTCGATTCCGGCAAGGTAATCGGCAAAGGCCGACCGGGCCGGCTCCATCAAACGACTGTGGTAGGCTCCGGCGACATTCAACGGTATGACCTTTTTGATGCCGCGCTCCTTGGCCGCCGTCACGGCTGAGGTAACTTTTTCCTTTTCGCCAGATACTATGATCTGACCGGGGGCGTTAAAATTGGCGGCCTCAATATCAAACTCTGCGCACAACGCAGCGACGGCAGCGCGTTCCTCGCCCATGATTGCGGCCATGCCGCCGACCGTCTGTTCACAGGCGACCTGCATCAGACGTCCCCGCTCAGCTACGATTTTCAGCCCCGTGGAAAAATCAAACACGCCGGCGACTGCACACGCCGTCACTTCACCCAGACTGAGTCCAAGCACGTAGGATACTTCCGGCAGTTTACCCTGCTCCCGTAACGCCGCCACCAAGGCCTGGCCATGCACGTAAAGGGCTGGTTGGCAGACCTTCGTTTGGGTCAGTTCGGCCTCAGGCCCCTCAAAACATAGCTTGGTTAACGACCAGCCCAAAACTTGGTCCGCTTCGTCAAACAATGCCCGTGCCGCAGGTGATTGGGCGTAGAGCGACTGCCCCATACCTACCTTCTGGGCGCCCTGACCGGAGAATAAAAGTGCCAATGCCATGATGTGAACCCGCAAGAAAATCGCCCGCGCGACCAAAAACCAAGCCCTAAAACCGCTTCAGCTGTGGGAAATAGCGCGCGTCCTCTTCCGGCTTCGACAAACCCGGGGGCATCACTTCCTTTTTGCGCTCTGCCGGGGTGAAAGAAGGCTGGATGTTCAGCGGCTTGGTTGCGACCGGAGTCTCAAACTTCATCGGCACATCCAGAGTGGTCGCCGATGGGTTCGACAATTGACCGCCCCCCGGAGGCGAAACAATCAAATAGGGATTCTGTTCAACGCGAAAGAGCTCCCCGGGAGCACTGGCTGGACCTACGAAAACATTAGCAGGCAAATCGCGGCGCAGGGTGTCATTGGCCAATGAATCCGGTCTGGTGAACGATGTGTGCTCCATACCGTCTGAGGACGATTTGGTGTCGCCAAGCAACAGATCACGATCCCGGGCACTGACCCATCCGTCCATGTAAGCATTCAAAGGGTTCACTACACTGGCCGATAATTTCGCATCCGCCTCGGATTTTTGTGCGGCGGAAACCTCCGGTTCGCTGGGTCCCCGGAGATGCTCTGCAATCAACTTCTCCATCGGATCGAGATCCTTGTCCGCTTCAGCTTCCTCCGCATCCTTTTCATCGGTTGTGCGGTCATCATCGCGTCGATCTTTCATGACCGCATTGACCAGCCAGTTTGGATCACGCACGGTGCCTTTCTTATCCTTGAGCGATTGTTCGCGAAGACTGGGTGCGACGTAGGTCAAATCGTCATGTCCGGCCGAAAGCCCACCCAATTGCGGCAGATCAAGTTTCGCGCGGTTGGATTTTAATTTTTCGTCTGACTTGAGCTGTTCGAATTCAGCTTGGGCCGCGGCCAGTCCCGACGCGGGCGGTTTGGTTTCCTCAGTCGCCAGTCCCGAACTACTGGTCAGCAACGTGACCACCAATCCCAAGCATGCAGTGAGGTTACGGCCCATGGTGCATCAAGACTTGATGAAGATCCCCTTGAGGTTCATCTCGAGCGCCTGCGGATTTGGTGAAAAGCGCAACGCGTCGGCTTTGCTGATTTTACCCTCCTTGATGAGTCGATAGATATCCTTGTTGAACGAGAAACTATTACTGTCCCCACTGCCTTCCATGATGCCCTGCAGCTTGTCAAACTGGCCCTCCAGAATGAGGTTTTTCACCGTGGAATCGGCATTTAGAATCTCATTGGTCGGCACGCGACCGCCCCCTTCGAGAGACGGGATCAGCTTTTGGCAGATAAAGCCGCGGATTGAACCGGCGATCTGACGGCGGGCCTGAATCTGCTGCTCAGGGGGGAAAAATTCACACAGACGCGTCAAGGCCTGAGATACGGTTGCCGCGTGCATGGTGGAAAAGACCAAGTGACCCGTTTCCGCGGCGGAAATGGCGGTTTCAAAGGTCTCCTTGTCACGCATTTCACCGATCAAGATGATGTCGGGATTTTGGCGAAGCACGGACTTGATGGCCAAGTCGAAATTCGGCACGTCCAAGCCAATTTCGCGCTGCTGGAAAAGCGATTTGTCGTCCTGAAAGGTATATTCGATCGGGTCCTCAATCGTGACGATATGCTTGTCCAGGTTCATGTTGATCCAGTTTAACATCGCGGCCATCGTGGAGCTCTTGCCCGATCCGGTCGCTCCGCATATCAGCAAAATCCCGTCCTTGGCTTTGGCGAGATGCAGTAAAGGATCACCGTTGAGCCCCAGGTCCTCAAACACCGGCACTTTGCTCTTAATGTGGCGCATCACAATACTGACCAAGCCGCGTTGATGGAAGCCATTGACACGAAACCGGCCCACACCATCGGCGGAATACGCGTAGTCCACCTGCCCGTCCTCCTTCCACCTCGAAAGGAATACTTTCGGGCAATGCTCCTCGATGAACGCCTGGGCTTCCGGACTGGAAATGGGGTCCATGTCCACCGGTTTGAGCCGGCCGGATAAACGCACGTATCCGGGTTTGTTCGCCTTGATGACGATATCACTGGCCCCGCTATCCACCGCTAGTTTCAGCAGGTCGTTGATTATTTCAGTATGTGGCGTCATAGGATTAGGTATGGTAAAAAAGCGTTGCGGAATTTGTAAATGACCCTGCTTTGTTCAGCAAGGCATCATTGCCCTCTTCCAGCATGAAACATTCCCCGTTCACCGGCACCCTGACGGCCCTTGTAACGCCGTTCAACAAGCAACAGGTCGACTATGGCGACCTGCGTAAACTCGTTGAATTCCAAATCAAAGGTGGGATTGACGGTCTGGTGCCGGTTGGCACCACCGGGGAATCGCCCACCCTCGATCATGACGAACACATGGAGGTCGTGCGCGCCACCGTGGATCAAGCCCGTGGTCGCGTGCCGGTCATTGCCGGCACCGGTTCCAATTCCACCCGTGAGGCCGTTGCCCTCACCAAACTCGCCCATGATGCCGGTGTAAACGGCATGTTGGTCGTGGCGCCGTATTACAACAAGCCGAGCCAGGAAGGCTTGTTTTTGCATCTCTCCGCAGTCGCTGAGGCCACGGATCGTCCGATCGTGCTCTACTCGATTCCCGGCCGTTGCGGCATCGAGATTAGTGTCGGCGTGGTTGCACGACTCCGCGCCAAGTATCCGCATGTTTGTTACATCAAGGAAGCCGGTGGCAGTGTCGACCGGGTGGACCAGTTGAAGCAGGCCCTGGGCAAGGACATCACGGTGTTGAGTGGCGACGACGCCCTCACCCTGCCCTTCATCGCGGCCGGCGCGGAAGGCGTGATCAGTGTGGCCTCCAATCTGTTTGTTCGCGAGGTCGGCCAGATGGTAAAGACCGCGCGCAAAAACGATCTGAACGGCGCCGCCAAGTTGCACCGTAATCTCTATCCCATTTTCAAAGCCCTGTTCATCGAACCGAATCCCGTGCCGATCAAAATCGCGTTGAGCAAGGCAGGGATAATCAAGTCCCCGGCGGTGCGGCTTCCGCTGGCACCCGCCACGGCGGAAAATCGGAAAATTATCCTCAAGGCTCTCGCGGCCATGGGAAAGTAAGCACATATGGCACTCTCCATCGCATTAGTTGGTTCGCGCGGTCGCATGGGCCAGACCATTGCCGGTCTCGCCAAAGAAATGGGTATAACCGTCGCGTCCGCCACCGATGCCGGCGACGACCTGATGGCAGGCTTGGCCCAAGGTGACGTGATCGTTGATTTCAGTTCCCACCACATAACCCGCGACATCATCGCGCAGGCCGTGGCCTTGAAGAAACCACTGATTATCGGCACGACCGGTCATTCCATCGCGGAACGAGCCGAGCTGCTCAAGGAGGCCGCCAAGGTGTCCTGTGTTTGGGCCGGCAATTATTCCGTGGGCGTCAACCTCCTTAACGCCCTCACCGAACAGGCCGCCAAGGTGCTTTCGAGTGATTATGATGCCGAGGTGGTTGAAATGCATCATCGCCTCAAAAAGGACGCGCCGAGCGGAACCGCAGCCCGCCTGTTGGAAATCATTCTCGCCGCCCGTAAGCTCGGTCCCGAAGCTCTGCGGCACGGCCGCGAAGGTATTCCCGGCGAGCGAACAAGCAGTGAAGTCGGCATTCATTCTCTGCGCGGCGGCGATGTCGTCGGTGATCACACCGTGATTTTTGCCGCCATGGGCGAACGACTGGAACTGACCCACAAGGCAAGTGACCGCGCGATCTTTGCCCGCGGTGCGCTGAGGGCCGCCGAGTGGATCGTGGGGAAATCCCCTGCGGTTTACGATATGCTGGATGTATTGGAACTGCGCTAAACGGAATGATCACTTCCATTCAAGGCGTCCTCACCTCGGCGAGTCCGCTGCACGCTATCATCGAACTGAACGGTTTTGGATATGAGGTAAACATCCCCGTAACCACCGCTGAAAAACTGCCTGTCACTGGCGCGACCACCAAGCTGCACACCCACGTGGTTTATCGCGAAGATGCCCAGACCCTCTATGGTTTCGCCAGTCCAGCCGAACGGGATTTTTTCCGACTGATGATCGAGCATGTCAGCGGGGTCGGCCCCAAGGTTGCGCTGACAATCATGAGCAAACTTTCACTACCTGCCCTGGAGAGCGCCATCAGCGCTGGGGATATTGCCACCCTCTCCAAATGTCCCGGCATCGGCAAAAAAACCGCTGAACGCTTGGTGGTCGAACTGAAAAGCAAGGTCGGCGGTTCGGGCCTCAGCGTCAGCAATGGCTCGATTGCATCCGAGGGCACCGCCCTCCCCGGCAGCAATCGGCATAGTGACGCCGTGCTCGCCTTGACCGCCTTGGGTTACAAGACCGCGGATGCGGACAAAGCTGTGCGCAACGCCGCCCTCGCTCTCGGCGCGGAAGCCAGCACCGAGGCCCTGATCAAAAAAGCACTGAATTAGCGCTGAAACTGAAAGGCCGTCATTTCGACGCGACCCTCAATCGGACGCTGACTGCGGAACGTGCGCTGACCATCTTGGACGGTAGGACGGACCTGAAATCCATAATCATCGTCGGGATTGGTCGTATCCACGCGGTCCATCCATTCAAAGCGATTCCCTTGGGCATTTACATACATGGAACGGCTTGGTTGGGACGCCGGGGCAGAGTTTACCAAGGTAGGCGCAAAAACAGAATGCATCTCGGTGCCACGCGAACGGATGGGGGGCAATGAGTATACGGCCGGAGCGACTGCGACTTGTGTCGGGGCAGCTTGATTAGCCTGGGCCACAGAGGCTGGAACCACAGATGCAGATTCCCGGTTCAGGAGCACCACGGCAAAACAGGCGGCGGCCATCGCACCGAGCCCTACGGTCCACGCCGCAAAATGACGGCGGGAGCTTTGATTCCGTCGCGCTGCCAGATCACGGGTTAAGTCTGCAGCACCGGCCCCTGCAAAGCTCGATGCCAGCTGGGCACAGCCCTTGTGTATCTGACAATACTGCCGATAAATCTCGCGGCGTTCCGGGTTTTGCTGGATCTCAGCCTCGAGTGCGGCCGCGTCCTCCATTCCAATCTCATGATCGAGGTAGAGGTTGAGTAATTCGGTGAACTTGGTGTTGGTCATCATTCTTCTTTCTTAAAATCTTCGCCAAGGGTGGCGCGCAGGCTTTCACGGGCGCGGGCAATCCGACTTTTTACCGTGCCGACGGAAATCTTAAGCACCTCGGCGATTTCTTCGTAGGACAGATTTTTGATATTACGAAGCACTAAAATCTCACGGTGTTTAGAGCCCAATCGCTCCATGCCTGCACCAATCCGGTCTACAAATTCTTGGGTGACGGTAATGTCATCCGGAGATTCAACTTGAGCTGGAATTACATCTGCAAGAGTCATATCTCCTTCGGTGCCAATAGGTTGATCAAAGGAAATGCTTTTATCGCGTTTGCGGCGCCACCAATACCAATAGCGATTGCGCGCCAGATTGGTCGCAATCTGGTAGAGCCAAGTCGAAAACGCAGAGTCACCCCGAAAATTGACCAGACCACGATGTGCCCGGATAAAGGCGTCCTGGGTCACTTCTTCGGCGTCCTGCGTGTTTCGCAGCAGCTGATTTACCATGGAATAGATACGATCCCAATAGCGCGAAACCATTTCATCAAAGGCGGATTGATCGCCATTTTTGAATCGGTCCACGAGCAACCGGTCGAGAGCCACTTCCTGTGCTTTGGTTGACATACGTTCTGTCTGGCTCTGATTCGTATATTTTTGGAATGTTCCCAAGTTTTGTGAAGTAGAGAGCAGAGATAGGCGCTGGATTATCGGCGGTCAAATGAAACGCCGCCTTTACCTCGGAGAAATTTCTTGCCATCGTCTTCACTCAAAACCTATTTCGCACCCTTCCAGCAGCTTGGGTTGGTAGCTCAACGGTAGAGCAGTTGCCTTTTAAGCAATTGGTTCTGGGTTCGAATCCCAGCCAACCCACCACTCTGCAATCCATCACCCCCCCCGACAATACCTATGAAACGCCTCGTAATTGTTGAAGACCAGACCGCTATCCGGGAGATGCTGGTGGAAATCCTCCGGCTCGACACCAACTATCAACTGGTCGGGGAAAGTGGCGACGGCCAGGACGCCCTGAACCTTTGCTTGGATACCAAACCCGACGTAATTGTTCTGGATGCCAAGCTCCCCGGCCTCAATGGGGTCGATCTCCTCCGCCGCTTGGTCAAAAAGCTCACCACCGTGCGGGTGTTGGTCTTTTCGGGTCACGAAAACCCGGTTTTAGTGCGGGAAATGCTCGAAGCCGGCGCCCATGGCTTTGTCGAAAAGACGGCTGGTTTGTTTGAATTTAAGAAAGGCCTCGAAACCGTCGCCAATGGCGGCACTTATTTCGGGCCTGCGGTGGCTTCCCTGCTCCGCAATGTGGTGGCCAACCCGGCCGCCAGCAGAGCCGCCGACTTCCTGACCGACCGGGGGCGCGAGGTCCTCCAATTGGTGGCCGAAAGCCACAGCACCAAGGAAATCGCCGCCAAACTGGGCATCAGTATCAAGACCGTGGACAACCACCGGACCAACCTGATGCGGAAGCTAAATTTGCACGATGTGGCCAGTCTGACGCGCTATGCGTTGGAAATCGGCTTGGTCGAACACAAGAAATCCCCGTAAAAGCCTTGCCGCCGAGGGTGGCCTCGCCATACATCAGGAGAGCCTTCTATCCGTATTTCCATGAATATCGCCTTCAAGAAACTTTCCGTTGTCATTGTCGCTGCCGCCGTGCTGCTGGCCGGCTGCTCCAAAAAGCCAAAGCGTCCGGACCCCAGTGCCACGATGCTCGGCCAAGGTGCTGATGGTGGTTACAACTCTCTGCAGCCGATGGATATTTCCACTGGCGCTGCTCCGGGCACTGGTTTGGAAGGGCGCGATGCCGGTTTCGATTTGAACGGCCAGATGCGCGGGGTGCTGGAATCGGTCTACTTCGATTTCGACAGCTCAAGCATCAAGGGTTCTGAACGAGGCAAGTTGGAAGCCGCCGCGGTGCATCTGCGTGACAATCCTACTCATCGCCTCCTGCTCGAAGGTCATTGCGACTGGCGCGGCACAGCCGAATACAATCTCGGTCTCGGTGATCGTCGTGCCGCCGCCGCCAAAGAATTCCTCGGCACCCTCGGTATTTCCACCGATCGCCTGGAAACCCTTTCCAAAGGCAGCCTCGAAGCCGTCAAGGATGCCGACAAAGGTGCCGCCGCGAAAGACCGTCGCGTCGAGCTCGTCGTCGTCCAGTAATCAATTTCTTTTTGCCATGCGCAAAGCCCCGGAGATTTCTCCGGGGCTTTTTTTTGCCTGAGCAAGCCCGCAGTCTTTAGGGGTGTGCGGTGCGACGCAGGATTTCCTGAATCGTCACGATCCCCTTCTCCATCACCGCCAGATTAAATCCTTCGTTCGGCGCATGCAGATTATCTTCGGGCAGAAAGAGACCGAGTAGAATGGCGTCGAGGTTTAACTCCTTCTTCAAGTCGGCGATCAACCCCACGCTGCCACCTTCACGTAAATAGAGCGGTGCGCGACCCCAGATTTCCGAAACCGCGTCGTGTGTTGCCCGAAAAGCACGCGCTAGGACGGCCGGTTGATCCTTAGGCGTATTGCTCCGATCCGGCGGCACAACCAGATACGGCGTGGATTCGTGCTGCTCGGTAATCTTAACCTTCAAACCGGCAGGCACACGTGAGCGGATCGCATCAAACACCAATGGCTTGATCGACTCCGGGGTCTGATTGGCCACAAGTCGGCAGCTGATTTTGACCCGAGCCTTGCTCGGGATCACCGTCTTGGAGCCTTCGCCCTGATAGCCGCCACCGAAACCGTTGAACTCAAGGGTCGGCAAGAACCGGATGGCCTCGAACGGAGTGTAACCCGGCGGCACATGGAAGCCCTTTACCCCAAGAAATTCGGCAAATTGTGCTTCGCTTTGATCGAGCTGCTTGAGCTGTTCACGTTCCCATGGTTCCACATCGCACACCTCGTCATAGAAGCCGGGGATGTTAACGCGGCCGTCGGGCGTATGCAGAGACGCGCAGACTTCGGCGAGTCCCTGAATCGGGTTCATCAATACGCCGCCATACATTCCGGAATGCAGATCGACCTTGGCATTCGTCAGCTCGACTTCGAAGCAAACCACCCCACGCAAGCCCACCGTCACCACCATTTGTTCAGCACTCGGGATACCCGTGTCGGATAGGAAAACAAAATCAGCCCCGGCGAGTTTGTCACTGTGCCGGCGCAGGAATGATTTGAAATTATGACTGCCGATTTCCTCCTCACCCTCGATTACGAAGGTAATGTTGAGGGGCAGATCGGGTTCTGCTTCCAGCAAACGTCCGACCGCGGTGACATGCGCCATCAACGGCCCTTTGTTATCAGCCGTGCCGCGGCCATAGAGACGACCATCCTTTTCCGTAGCTTCAAACGGCGGCGTTTCCCACAGATCCAACGGATCCGGAGGCTGCACATCGTAATGCCCGTAGATGATCACATGTGGCCAATCGGGATTACCCTTTCGCTTGGCGACCAACACTGGATGCAGTTCGGTCGGCACGTATTCGACGGCAAAGCCTATTTCGGTCAGCAGGCCGCCAATGAATTCTCGCGCCCCTTTCATGCCCTCGGCAAAAGCTGGGTCGGCCGAAACGCTGGGGTAGCTGATATATTCTTTTAGTTTTTCAACAGGGTCGAACATGCCAGCACCCTGCCCCAAAGCCATGCGGTGCGCCAACTGAAAACCGCTTTATTCGTAACGACCGCGATTGGTCAGATAGAGTTGCGTGAAACGGGGAGCCGCCGCCCGCAAATTGGTTATGCGCTGCCCATTGGATGGATGGGTCGACAACCATGCCGGCACCTTGCTCTGGCCGGATGCGGCCGCCATTTTCTGCCACAGGGTCACGGCGGCATCGGGATTGTAGCCGGCTTGGGCGGCATATTGCAGGCCCATCAAATCGGCTTCGCTTTCGTCGCCCCGCGAATGCGGCAACACATACCCCACCGTGGAAACACCGCCATAAGCCAAGGCAAACAGCTGGGCTTTGTCCGATCCGTATTTCTTATCCACCGCTATGGACCCGGCAACCCCCACCAAGCCAACCATCGTTGCTTCGGTCATGCGTTTACCACCATGCCGCGCGACCACGTGGCCAATTTCATGGCCCATCACCTGCGCCAACTCGTCGTCGGAAACGCCCAGATCAATCAGACCGGTGTAGATTCCCACTTTTCCCCCCGGCAAGGCGAAGGCATTGAGTTCGGCGGAATCAAACACCACGAACTCCCATTGCGCCCCGGGTAACTGGTTGCCAACCGCAGCGGCAATGCGTTTTCCAATCCGCTGGATTCGGGCGTTAACCTCGGGATTGCGACTGATCTTTTCCTGTTGCTTCACCTCGGCAAAAGCCTGGGCGCCAAGTTGCAGTTCTTCCCCCACTGAAGTCATCACCGCATACTGGCGGCCGGTTACGGGATTGGTGTAACACCCGGCCAAGGCCAGGACCAGTCCGACCATGATCAGGAGTTTGGCGCGATATCGAATGAGGCTCATGGAGGTAGTTGGACCGGGGTTTGGGTGATTAGTGCTTAAAATGACGAATTCCAGTGAAGACCATGGCCATCCCACGTTCGTCGGCAGCGGCAATCACCTCGGCATCCCGGACCGACCCACCCGGCTGAATTGCACAGGTCGCTCCGGCTTCTGCAGCGGCGATCAGGCCATCGGCAAATGGAAAGAGCGCCTCACTCGCAACCACGGAGCCCTTGAGATCAAGTTTAGCTTCTCCGGCCTTCCAGACAGCGATACGCGAACTGTCCACCCGGGCCATTTGCCCGGCACCCACCCCGAGGGTTTGCTCACCGCGGCAATAAACAATCGCGTTGGATTTGACGTGTTTGCAGATTTTCCAACCGAAAATCATGGATGCCCATTCCTCAGCCGTGGGCTGGCGCTTGGTCACCACCTTGAATTGCGCGGGATTACCGAGCGTCTTGTCGCGATCCTGCAGGAGGACGCCGCCAATCACACTGCGGATTTCCTGCAGGGATTCGGCGCCAATGCCCGCCTTGGCCACCATCAAGCGCAGGTTCTTCTTTTTCTTAAAGATTTCCAATGCTTCGTCGCTGAAACGCGGCGCAATGATAACCTCGGTGAAAATCTCTGAAATGGTTTTCGCCAATTCGCCGCCCAAGGTGTGGTTGACGATAATGATCCCCCCAAATGGGGCCTGTCGGTCCGTCGCATAGGCGAGTTCCCAAGCCGCTTCCAGAGTATCCGCACTGGCCACCCCGCAAGGATTGGTGTGCTTAAGTATGCCCACGGTCGGACGTTCAAAATCACCAATCAGATAAGTCGCCGAAGTGATATCCAAAATGTTGTTGAAGGAGAGTTCCTTGCCTTGGAGTTGCTCGAAGTGCTCGTGGAAAGTGCCGTAGAGTGCGGCCTGTTGGTGCGGATTTTCCCCGTAACGCAAGGTCTGCGCTTTTGCGTAATTCAGCGAGAGATTCGCCGGCAAACCGCTCAACGCAGCCATGTCCGGCTCGGTGGCCTGGCCCTCGAGATATTGGGCGATGGCCGTGTCGTAACGCCCCGTGCGCTGAAACACCTTCAAGGCGAGCTTTCGGCGCAGTTCCTTCATTGCGGATTCGTCGTTCATCGCGGAAAGGACGGCATCATAGTCGCTGGGATCGCAGACCACCGTGACGCTGGCGTGATTCTTGGCCGCACTCCGCAGCATCGAGGGACCACCGATGTCGATGTTCTCGATGGCCAACTCAAATGTCACATTCGGTTTGGCCACGGTTTCCTCAAAAGGATACAGGTTCACGACCACGAGATCGATCAGGGCAATGTCGTTTTGCTTCGCCTGGGCCAGATGCTCTGCACTGTCGCGGCGACACAACAACCCGCCGTGAATCATCGGGTGCAGGGTCTTGACGCGTCCTTCCATGATTTCCGGGAATCCGGTGTGCTCGCTTACTTCGGTCACCGGCAGTCCCTCGGCCAGGAGCATCTTCGCCGTGCCCCCGGTTGAAAGCAGCGTGTAGCCATGCTGCTTGACCAAGGCAGTGGCAAAAGCCGCCAAACCCTTTTTGTCGCTTACGGAGAGAAGAGCCAGTTTAGCCATACCCGGATGATTTGGGCCATCGCGGCGCATCGTCGCAAGTGTGAAACCAGCCGCATGACACGTCTGACTTGCGCCGCGCCCATTCCCGGCTCTCTTTGTAGCCGTGTCCTCTTCCCGCGAAGTTCCCGGCCTCAGTGCCCGTCTCGATAAGCTGTGTTACCACCACGGTGGCTGCAGCCTGCCTGCGGACAAACCACACGCGTTCGTGTATTTTGTGACGGTGCACAACGGCTCCGACCACACCATCACTCTTTTGGGTCGCAAATGGGTCATCGAACAACCGGATGGGAGCCGGATGGTAATCGAAGGGGACAAAATCGTGGGCGAGACGCCCCGCCTCTCCCCCGGTGAGGAATTTTCCTACAACAGTTACCATGTTTCTGCCGACAACGCAGTGGCGCTTGGCTCATTTCACGGGGTGAATGAACTCGGACAACGAGTGCATGTGATGCTGCCGGCTTTTGCGATGCGTGTGCCGCGGGATTGAAAAATAGGTTTCCGTCGGACGGGTGTTCTGCTCCCCTGAGCTCAATGAAGTTAACTGATCTGAATCCCGAAGGTGGCATCGGGGCCAATTCGACCCTGCTGCAACTCGGCGATCTGCGCATCCTGGTGGACTGCGGTCTGAATCCCAAGCTGGTCGGCCGCAAGGCCGCGCCCAATCTCAATCTGCTGCGCGACAAGCCGCTCGATCTGATCATTATCACTCACTGTCACCTCGATCACATCGGCAGCTTGCCCATCGCGATGCGGGAACATCCTGACACGCCGGTCATCATGTCCACCTCGAGCCGGATGCTGATCGAACGCATGCTGCGCAATTCGGCCAGTGTGATGAAACGGCAAAAGGAAGATCAGAACATCCCCGACTATCCCCTCTTCACCCACGGTGAAGTGGAACGTTACAGCGCCCGCATGACTGGTCTTGCCTTTGGGCACGCAAAAAAGTTCCGCGGCAATCGGGATGAAATCGAGGTCATTCTGCATCCCGCCGGCCACGTGGCCGGTGCCGCTGGCGTCGAGCTAAGGCACAAACACCGTCAGATTTTCATCACTGGCGATGTGCAATTTGAAAGCCAGCGCACCCTGCCCGGCGCGAAGTTCCCTTCCGGTCACTTTGATACCCTGATTATGGAGACCACCCGGGGTGATACCGAAAGCCTGAACAGTCGGACTCGAAGCGATGAACTCAACCGGCTCGTCGACGCGATCAACGACACGATCAAGCGGGGCGGCTCCTTTCTGATTCCGATTTTCGCCCTCGGGCGCATGCAGGAAATCCTGACGGTGATTCACGATGCGCGTAAATTCGGCAAACTCGTGAATTGCCCAATCTTCGCTTCCGGGCTCGGCATGGATCTGGCCGACTATTTCGACGAAATTTCCCGCAAGACGAAGCATATCCAATTCAACCGCGGTATCATCAAGGAACTTCACGCCAATCCTCTGCCGCGCAAGATTCCGGCTGGCGTCGATCCACAACAGAACGCCCTCTACATCGTCAGTTCCGGCATGATGGTCGAGAACACCCCAAGCTATACCCTCGCTTCGGGCTTGGTCGGGCACACCCGCAATACGGTCGGGTTTGTCGGCTATTGCGATCCGGATACCCCCGGCGGAAAACTACTGGCCGCCAACACAGGCGATACCTTCCTTTTTGAAAAGGCCAACGTGAAGGTTAAGCTCAAGGCGCGGATCGATCGATTTGAACTGAGCGGCCACGCCGACCGGGAAGACCTGTTGGAATTCGCCTTGCAGGCCACTCCACGCAGCATCGTGTTGACCCATGGTGATCAACCGGCGCGGGATTGGTTCACGGCTCAATTCGCGGAAAAAATTCCCAAGAGCAAGGTCCTCGACCCAGTGCCAGGAACCGAGTATCAGGTCTAATCAAACGCCGAGCAAGCGGCGCATTTCTGTCACTCCGGCCTGATCACCCGCCACGTAAAAAATTCGGCCCATCTGCAGGTCGAATTCGCGCAGGGGAAATGGTGACTTGCTGACATATTCCACCACCCCGCCGCCGGCCAATACGAGCGGCACCGCCGCAGCGATATCCCAAACCTTGACGTTGTGGTCCACCACGCCGTCAAAAAGTCCATTGGCCACGTAGGCCAAGTGGACGGTGCTCGTGCCCAAGCCACGGATTTTGAAATGATCCACCAAGATGGCGGCATGCGGAGCATATAGCTTGTCGTAGGGACTGTGAAATCCCAACACGCTCTGTCGGTTCAATGATAGGCCTTTGATCTGCGCCTCGCGGTCCCCATCTTTGACCCCAAATCCGGGCCCGCCCTGAATCAGGGTGCGACGGGCCAGATCGTAGACAAAGCCGTAGATCGGTTGACCTTCTTTCAATAGGGCCAAGCCGATCGCACAATGGGGTATGCCCATGGCAAAATTGTTGGTGCCGTCGATCGGATCGAGCACCCAACAATAGCGGGCCGTTACCGGGATGGGCGTATCCGCCTCGGTCAGCTCCTCACTAAAAAACTGATCCTCGGGAAATTGTGCTGAGAGTTCACGAAAGATGCCTTCGGAAATGGCAATATCAACCGGCGTGACCCGAGTGCCGTCAGCTTTCCAATTACTCGTGGCCCGGCCAAATTCCCGGTGCAACAAATCCGTCTGCGCCATTACTGACACGCGGCCAGCCGCAATCCGGGACAAGAGTTTGGAATCATCAGCCATTCGATGAGTATTCGGCTCCGGATGGACTGCTGTCAAAATATCCCCGGAGATTAGTCGGTGCTCAATGGGGTGCGCAGCTGATGCCCCCGCTTCAATACGCCGTCCTTGGTCTTCTGATTCAATTGATCCATCACCCGCGCGAGTTTACGGCGTTTTTCATCATCTTGACTGAACATTTCCAACTGCGCCGGACCGTCCTCGACATTTGAAAAGCGCACACTCACCAAACGCAACGGCCGACGTTTGCGCCAGGCCGCCTGTAACAGCGGTCGCACGTGGGCATAAAATGGCGCCTCAATGTCAGTCGCCTCAGTCAGGCTGTGGGCGTGCGATTCCTGGGTGAAGTCTGGATAACGCACTTTAATCGTAATGGTGCGCACGCGTTTGCGGTCCTGGCGGATTTTGCTGAGCAGATCATCCACCATGCGCTTTAACACCCGTTCGATTTCCACGGCATCCAGGATGTCCTGCCCGAAGGTCTCCTGTTGCGAATAGCTTTTGGCATCCTCGTGATCGATATGCACCTCGCCATCATCTTGGCCGCGGGCGGTCGCCAGCATATCGCGCCAGCCCCGACCAAAAATCGTCTCCAGTTCATTTTCATTCCGCGTCAGAATATCCCCGATCATGCGCACTCCCCTCGCCTGTAAGGCCGTCGCTGTTTTTTCACCAATCCCGGGCAGTTTACCAATAGGCAGCGGGGCCAAAAAGGCCTGCTCCTCTCCGGGCGGCACGGTCACAAACCCACGTGGCTTGCGCAATTTCGAAGCGATCTGTGAAACCAGTTTGTTTGTGGCGATACCGATGGAGATTGGAATCTGGAGTTCTGACCAGATACGGGTTTGCAATCCACGCATCTTGTCTTCGATTTCCGCAATACTCCGGCACCCACAGGGGCCAAGATCGAGGTAGCCTTCATCCACGGAATTGCGCTGCACCAAGGGCGTGATGGTTTCGCACAAATCGAACATCGCACGCGAGGTCTTCCCATAAAGACCCGACGTGTGGGGCAACATGATCAGATCCGGACATACCTTCAACGCCCGCTGGGTTGGCATTGGAGTATAAACTCCGCAGGCACGGGCCTCATAGCTTGCGGATGAAATGATACCGCGTTCGCGACCACCTACCGCACATTTCGTCCCGCGTAGTTCCGGCCGCAATGCCAACTCGCACGATACGAAGAACGCATCGGCATCGAGGTGGACGATAGTAGGAATCCGGCTCACGGCCCCAAGCTATCGCGGTCGCCCGAGCCCGCAATACGCCAATCGAATCTTTGAAATGGAAACCGGCAGCATACCCCGCCAATCACCCTGCCCTTGGTGCAGCTTGATCAAATCAACCATAGCCGTGGGATCGAATTTCGCCGACACCACCACCAGCTGAGTCCCATCCACCACGGCCACACAAACGCGCCCATCCGTCGCGGATTTTTGCGGGAAGAAGATCATGACAGTGGAAGAACTGTCTCTTACCCCTACAGCCCGCTCCCACCCGCGGCGGCGCATCACCACATCGGCAGAATGCATGATATCAATTCGGGACTGAATCGTTGAATCAGTCTGTAACTGATAAACCCCGACACTCGCAGAGCGCACGGCGCGTAAGGCTTGGCGGGCCTCCAAGGTATCTTTACTGGGAAACGCCGCGAAACAGGACCGCAAAACCGCGAAGGTGGGACGACCGACACTAAATTGGACGGTCGTATCCCATTTCGCCTCGGTCGCCCGCATCACCTGGTGCCGCAGCACGCTGGCTTCGTGGTCCAAGGTCAGGTAGTTGAGCACTGCGCCGCCTACCAACACGAAAGGAGTCAAAAGAATGGCCAACACAATCCAGGGCCAACGCCGGCGACGTTTTGGGGTGATGGGAGTTTCCATGGAGGTTGGGCTGCTGAAGTTCAGGATTCAGCGGCAACTTTGAGTTTCCGCAGTGGCTTGATGTCGAATTTGTCACCCAGCTTCGCAATTTGCTCCGCCCGGATATTGCCGACGATATTCACCACGACAGCTTCACCGTCCTTTTCGATCACGGTGACAACGAGTCCCGCGATGGAATCGTCCCCATCCGGCTTCATAAAGATGGCGACGTCATTCTCAGATGCATCGGCGCCTTCAAGGACCGTGATGATTTTCTCCCAGCCCTGCTTTTCCAATTCGGCCCGGATCTTTGTGATGTGAGCCACGGTGGCGCTGCGATTCGTATCGTCCAGTCCTACCACATTTACCCGCACCAATTTCAGATTGCGGAGCAGTTCGGCTGCCTCGGGTTCTTCATAAGCCACGATGGTCGCGGCAATTTTGAGCAAGGCGGGCTTGAGATTGATTTCCACAAATTCACGACCGGCAGCCGCGGTGAATTTTCCAAGATCGACGTAACCGTCATCATGGGTGACATCGGCGAATACGGGAGTCGCAAGCGCGAGACCAGTGAAGAGTAAGCAAGAGCGGACAAGATGGTTTTTCATATTTCGGGGGATTGATTTTTTCCGGGAAATTTCCCGGTGTTATCCCCAGAACACACCCCCCGCGCCACAAGTTGCAGAAATATCCCAGGCTCGTTCCGTCAGCGACCCTGGACTAGCGATGCGCCCACCGAGCCAAAGCCTGGCCGGTCTGCGATTCGGCTATTTCCTCGATACCTTCACGAGGACCGGCGTAAATCAGTTCGCCCCCGTGCTTGCCGCCGCCGGGACCGAGATCGATGATCCAATCCGCCAGATTCATTACATCGAGATTGTGCTCGATGATAATGATCGTGTTACCGGCATCGCGGAGCTTGAAGAGCAGATCCAACAATTTTTGGATATCGACCCAATGCAATCCGGTGGTCGGTTCATCGAGAATGTAAAGGGTTTCGCCTTGCTGACGTTTGCTCAACTCGAGCGACAGTTTCAATCGCTGAGCTTCCCCACCCGACAAGGTGGGCGCAGGTTGTCCAAGTTGCAGATAGCCCAGTCCAACGGCATCCAGCGTTTCCAATTTATCCAAGACCCGGGGGATGTTGCGGAAGAGGACGATCGCTTCCCGCACGGTCATGTTGAGGACATCGGCAATCGAGTGACCGTGAAACCGCACCTCCAGGGTTTCCCGATTGAAGCGCTGCCCCTCGCAGCTGGGACACGGGGCATACGCGTCGGCCATGAATTGCATGTCGAGTTTGATCACGCCATCACCCTGACAGCGCTCGCACCGTCCACCCCGCACATTGAAGGAAAATCGACTGGCCTTGTATCCACGCACCTTCGCCAAAGGAACCTGGGCAAACAGCGCCCGGAGTAAATCAAGCAGTCCGACAAAGGTCGCCGGATTGGATCGTGGGCTGCGACCAATTGGGCTCTGGTCCACCAGCACCAGTTTCTCAAAGAAATCGAGATTCTCGATGGAGCGATGTTTGCCGGGAAAGCTCTTGGCCCCATTCAGTTTTCGGGCGGCTGCGACGGCCAAAATGTCATTCACGAGGGTGCTCTTACCAGAACCACTGACGCCTGTGACACAAGTAAGCAAACCGATGGGGAATTTTGCATCCACGCCTTTGAGATTGTGTTCGCGGGCTTCACGCACGGTCAGCCATGCACCGTCAGGCAACTTGGTTTTGGCATCACATTCCACCCGTAGTTTTCCCGAAAGATAGGCTCCCGTCTGCGACTGTTTGGCCGGCAGTTTGGCGCATTCGGCCGGCGTGCCCTGAAACAGGATCTCCCCGCCCTGCGTGCCTGCGCCCGGTCCTAGTTCGATCAATTCATCCGCGATGCGTATGGTATCCTCATCGTGTTCGACGACCAACACGGTGTTGCCACGGTCCCTCAACTCACGGAGTTGCGAGAGCAACCGATCATTGTCCGCCGGGTGGAGCCCAACACTCGGTTCATCCAGCACATAAATCACGCCCATGAGGCCCATCCCCAATTGTGTGGCCAGCCGCACCCGCTGGGCCTCGCCGCCGGACAAACTGGAGTAATCGCGATCCAAGGCCAGATAGCCCAGTCCGGTTTCCACCAGAAATTGGAGGCGTTGCTCAATCCCTGTTACTACATCGCGCAAGGCCTCATTATCGCGATGCCGCGTCGCGACTTGAGCCGACCACTCCGCAGCCGCGGCTACATCCATCCCTAGAAATTCAGGGTAGCTGTGTTCAGAAAATTTCACCGCTGAGCTCCGGGCATTCAAGCGCGCGCCATGGCATTCGGGACAGTCCCCACTGATCATGAACGTCGACAAACGGGCTCGGAATCCATCGCTTTCGGTATCGCGGAAGCTTTCTTCCAAATCTGCAATCACCCCGGCAAAGGGCATCGCCCGGGCCTCACGCATGCGCCGCAACTTGAAGGCGAACTCCCGGGTTCCGGCACCATGCAAAATGGCTTTGCGCGTGGCTTCCGGTAGTTCCGCCCAAGGCACATTCGGATCATAGGGCAGTTGTTCAGCCAACTGCTTCAAAACTGCGTTGTGCTTGATGATGAGATTCTTTCCGCCAATTCGCCAGGGTTTCAGGGCTCCACCCCGCACACTCTTAGTGGGATCCGGCACAATCAGGTCGGGCACAAACCGGAGTTTGCGGCCCAACCCACCACAGGTGCCGCAGGCGCCGGCATTATGATTCGAGGAAAAATGCTGCGGGGTCAGCTTCTCGAAAGTATCGCCACACAGCTCACAGGCCAGGTGCTGGCTGAGCTGGACTTCACGCCAAGGAGCTTGCGCGTTTAATTGCGCCAAAACGACTGCCCGATCCTTGCCTTCGCGAAAGGCTAGTTCGAGTGAGTCTGCCAACCGGGAACGTTGGTCGGCACTGGCCATCAGACGATCGACGATGAGTTCAACCACCACCGCCTTGGTGCCCTTCGGCACAATATCGCCTTCGTCCAAATTGTGCACTTCACCATCAATCCGCACCCGTTGGAATCCGCGCTGGCGCAATTGCGGCAATTCATCCCGCAGCACACTCGGTTTGGCCGTGATGAACGGGGCCAACAGCATGATGCGTTGGCCGGCGCATTGAGTCAGAATATGTTGGATGTTGTCGTCCAGTGATCGCCGGATCACCCGACCGCCGTCCTTGGGACAGAACTGTTCACCCGCTACCGCCCACAACAACCGCGCGTAATCCGCAATCTCCGTGACACTGGCAATCGTGCTGCGGGGCGAGGATCCCCCGGTGCGTTGCTCGATGGCGAGAACCGGCGAGAGGCCGTGGATAAAGTCAATATCCGGCCGTTTGAGCTGGTCGAGAATCTGGCGGGCCTGGGTGGAAAGGGATTCCATGTATTTGCGGTAGCCCTCCGCGTAAATGGTATCAAAAGCCAGGGATGACTTCCCTGACCCACTCGGACCGGTGAAGACCACCAATCGGCCACGCGGAATCTTCAACTCAAGGTTTCGTAAGTTGTGCTCCCGGGCTCCCTTGATGTGGATATGGGTGGCGGCCTGCATGGATGGAAGTGGCAAGTTACGCAAAACCAACCAAGTTCAAAGCCGTAACTTTGGGTAATATTCCCCGCTTAAAAGTTGTTGGCTTGCACCGCAGGGACCCGCATAACTGGATTGTCATAGACGACCCCATTGACAAACCTCAACCCCGCCTGTTCTCGAAAGTAGAGCTCCAAGTTAACAACCTCAAATGAACGCACTACAAATATTTCGTGTTTTCAATCGACGTAGTCACGCCACGGCCGCCATTGCGATCAGCCTGCTGTTTCTCACCCAACCGGCCCATGGCTTCCAATTTGGCGAAGGCGATTGGAGCGGCAGTTTTGATACGACCGTGTCCTTCGGTGGTCTCTACCGCCTGAAGGGGCCAGA
The DNA here is from genome assembly GCA_030833445.1 of Cephaloticoccus sp. Lineage (GTDB taxonomy): Bacteria > Verrucomicrobiota > Verrucomicrobiia > Opitutales > Opitutaceae > Cephaloticoccus. Next base: position 44,389 of record JAURHD010000003.1, read on the forward strand.
TCCGCACTATTACGGACGCGCCAATGGCGGTCTGCAATACTCGGTCAATACCGACGACGGCAATCTCAACTACGATCAGGGTTGGGTGTCATCGCTGGCGAAGGCTTCGCATGATTTTCAACTCAAATACCGCAACTACGGGGTATTCGTGCGCGGCTATTATTTCAGTGATTTCAGCAGCGACTCCACCCAGCGCACCGTTCTCTCCAACCAAGCCGAGGACCGCGTGGTGCAGGGCGGAGAATTTTTGGACATGTATGTCTATGGCCAGTTCGACATGGGTGACATACCGGTCGATCTGCGCTTCGGCCGCCAAGTATTGAGCCTGGGTGAAAGCACCTTCATTCCCAACGGCAACAACATCGTCAATCCGGTCGACCTCTCTAAGCTGCGCGTCCCCGGGGCCGAATTGAAAGAGGCATTCCTGCCGGTCAACATGCTGAAAGCTTCCATCGGTCTGACCAAGAATATCACGATCGAACCGTTCTGGTTACTTGAATTCCGCCGCAATGAACTTGAGCCGGCGGGCACCTATTTTTCGACCAATGACTTCGCCAGTCGTGGTGGGGACATGGTGTGGCTCGGCTTTGGCGGCATCAATGACCAGACGGGCGTGAACGGCACGGGACTGGGTGGAATCACCCGCGAAAAGGATCACGAGTATGGCAACTTCACCCAATACGGCATCTCCGCTCACATCTACACCGATAGCGGGTTGGACGTCGGCCTCTACTACGCCAAATACCACAGCCGTTCACCGGTTTTGAGCGCTCGCACCCCAACCGGTCCGGTCAGCTCTGCGCTGGTGGTCGGCACGGCTACGAGTCTGGCAACGGCGCAGTTGGCGCCTGCCATGGTCGGCGCAGGGTATCCCGCCGCCGGGGTTCCTGCAGCTCTAAGCACCCTGATTGGTGCGGCATTGACCAATGTGCCCATCGCCGCTCTCCCTGCGAGTTTGCAGCCATTCTATCCTTCCGCTCAGGCCATCGCTGCCGGGGCCAGTCAGATCGGATTGCTGACCGCCGCCAAAACCGGTCACTTCGTGGTCGAATATCCGGATGGCATTGACATGCTCGGTGCCAGTTTCAACGGGACGGTCGGTAACACCGGCATATCCTGGCAGGGAGACGTCTCCTACAAGCAGGACATGCCGCTACAGGTCGACGATGTGGAGCTGCTTTTTGCGACCCTGTCCTCCTTGGCGCCTCAATTTGGTGCGGCCAATCAGATCGGCAGCTATCTCGGTCAATACAACACCTACGTTCCCGGATACCGCCGGCATGATGTCTGGACCGCCCAATCCACCCTCACAAAAATCTTTGGTCCGACCCTTGGTTCAAGCCAACTCGCCCTCGTTGGCGAAGTGGGCGGAGTCTGGGCTGACCTTCCCGCCAAGAGCACCTTGCGTTACGATGGCCCAGGAACTTTCAGCAGTGCCAGTGCGGCCAATATGACCACTGCCGGATTCGGCACCGTGCCCGCCACATCGGAAAGCGCCTTCGCCGACAGTTTTTCCTGGGGCTATCAGGTCCTGGCAAAACTGGAATACAACAACCTCTTTGCCGGTATCAATGTGTCGCCCTCCATCGCTTTCACGCATGATGCCGGCGGCAACACCCCGCTACCCGTCGGTAATTTTATCGATGGCCGCAAAAGTGTGACCGTCGCCGCTGAATTCGTATACCAGTATTCTTGGTCCCTTGAACTGCGCTACGTGAACTATTTCGGCGCCAGGGATTACAATCTTCTGAGTGACCGTGATTATGTCGCGGCGACGATCAAATACTCATTCTAACCCCATTGAGTTGTTTAAACATGAACCCTTCCCTATTCCGCCTTACTACCCTGACGGTCGCACTCAGCACTACGGCATTGGCGGCCGTTTCCGAATCCGAAGCCGAACGATTGGGCAATGACCTGACCCCGCTCGGCGGCGAGCGCGCCGGTAATGCCGCCGGGACCATCCCGGCCTGGGACGGTGGCATCACTACCCCACCGGCCAATTACAAACCCGGTGATCACCACCCCGATCCCTATGCCGGTGACCAACCACTCTACACCATCACCGCCGAGAATTTGAGCCAGTATGCAGATATCGTCACCGCCGGTCATGCGGCGTTGATGAAGACCTATCCCGATTACAAACTGGTCGTCTACCCAAGCCATCGCAGTGCGTCCAATCCGGAGCGCATCTACGAAGCCACCCGGAAAAACGCCACGACTGGCGTGCTGGTCAATAATGGTGACGGCTTCGCCAATGCGATCATCGGGGCACCCTTTCCAATTCCTCAAAATGGTCTTGAGGTAGTGTGGAACCACTTGACCCGCTATCGGGGCGTGGCCGCCACCCGCCATATTGGACAGGCGGCGCCGAATCGGAGTGGCAGTTACACCATGGTGGATTTCGAGGATGAATTTCTTTTCAATTACGTGCGTGAGGGCATGACCCCTGAGAAACTCGACAACGTCCTGATCTACTTCAAGCAGACCGTGACAAGTCCGGCCCGTCTCGCTGGCACGATACTGCTCGCCCACGAAACCATGGACCAAATCAAAGAGTCACGGCGCGCTTGGGTTTATAACACCGGTCGGCGCCGGGTCAGTCGCGCGCCTAATGTCGCCTACGACAATCCGGGCACTGCCGCTGACGGCATGCGCACCAGTGATCAGTTCGACATGTATAACGGTGCCCCTGATCGCTATAACTGGGAACTGGTGGGCAAAAAAGAAATGCTCGTGCCCTACAATTCCTACGCGCTGCACAGTGACAAAGTGAAGGACAAGGACATCCTCACCCCTCTTCATATCAACCAAGACTTGGCCCGCTACGAATTGCACCGCGTCTGGGTGGTCGAAGCCACCCTGAAGCCTGGCGCTTCTCATCTATATGCCCGCCGGACATTTTACGTGGACGAGGACAGTTGGCAGATATTGGTCGCCGACCAATATGATTCCCGTGGCCAGCTCTGGCGCGTGTCCGAATCACATAATATCAACTATTACGATGCTCTCGTCTTTTGGAGCACGCTCGAGGTCCACACCGACTTGCAGGCGGGCCGCTACTTGGCAATCGGCTTGGATAACGAGAAAGAGATGTATGATTTCAATATCTCCCGTGAACCCGGCGACTACAGTCCGGACAGTCTGCGCCGTTCGGGGATCCGTTGACCCCTGCTCAGTTTAAACAAAAAGGCGGGCTGGCCAAGCCCGCCTTTTTGATGCACCCATTGATTCACATGATGATCGTTCTGCGCTGGCTAGTCATCAGCCTGCTCACAGGCCTTGTTCTGCATGGCCAATCGGTGCAGGTCGATACGCCTCGTATGCTGTTATTGAGCGCGACCTTGGCGGGTCAAAACGTGATCGCCGTGGGCGAACGTGGCACCATCCTCCGCTCCGATAATGAAGGCCTAAATTGGCAAGGGATACCCTCGCCGACCACCGCCACCCTGACTGCTGTGAAATTCAGTCAGGATGGACTACAGGGATGGGCCGTGGGACATGCAGCTTTGATCATCGCGACCGATAACGGAGGCGCTTCTTGGCAGACCGTCTATCAGGGCGAAAATCTGGAGGATTCCTTTTTGGACCTCTGTGTGGTGGATGAGCACACGATCATTGCCATTGGAGCATACGGTCAATGTGTCCGTAGCTTGGACGGCGGTAAAACTTGGCAACCCCACATGGTGCAGGACGATGACTCTCATCTAAATCAGATCACTGCGGACCCAGATGGCACGCTGTATATTGCTGGAGAGCGCGGAACCCTGTTGTGCTCGCACGATCTCGGGGAAACCTGGGTTCCAATCCCCGCACTCTACGAAGGTTCGTTTTACGGGGTGCTCCCGCTGGGTGATAGCGCCCTGCTGGCTTATGGATTGCGCGGTCATATTTACCGCTCACTCGATAATGGTGACAGCTGGAAGGCCGTGCCCATTCCCTCCAAGCCATTACTCGCAACGGCCTGTCGCTTGGACGATGGCCAAATTGTGCTGGCCGGCCAATCCCGTGCTTTTCTACTCAGCAAGGATGCTGGCGTCACTTTTGAAGCTTGGCCGCAAAATCTGACCACCGGCGTGGCGTATCTGCTGCAAACTCCTTCCGGGCGTTTGCTGGCATTTGGCGAGGGTGGCGTCGCCTCACTTGATCAACCCTGAGCATGCGCACGCGATTGGATAATTTTTCCACCTGGGTATTCAGCCAACGACTGAAATTCATCATCGGCTTTACGCTGCTGACTTTGTGCATGGGCTGGTTTGCCAGCCGCACCCGGATTGACGCGAGCTTCAACAAACAGCTGCCGCTCCAACACGAATACATAAAGAACTTCCTGAAATATCAGGATCAATTTGGCGGGGCCAATCGGGTCGTCATCGCGTTGACCGCGAAGCAAGGCACCATCTTCACCCCGGAGTTTTTTACGGTGCTCAAAGCAGTGACCGACGAAGTCTTTTACCTCCCCGGTGTCGATCGCACCCAGGTCCAGTCCCTCTTCACCCCCAATGTTCGCTACATCGAGGTGATCGAGGATGGTTTTGCCGGTGGCAATGTAATCCCTGCCGGTTTTGAACCGACTCCGGAGGGTTTTGCGAAAGTCCGGGAAAATATCATCAAATCCGGCAAGGTCGGCCAGTTGGTGGCCAACGATTTTACGGGTGCCATTGTCAGTGCACAGTTGTTGGAGGTCGATCCCGCGACCGGTCAGCGATTGGACTATATCCAAGTGGCCAAATACTTGGAGGAGAAAATCCGCGACAAGTATGCCGACCAGCCGAACCTCAATGTGTCGCTGGGCGTGCACATCATTGGTTTCGCCAAAGTCATCGGCGACATCAGTGCCGGCGCCCGGAACGTCATCTTTTTCTTTCTGCTCTCATTCGTCATCACGACGGCATTGGTCTGGTATTACTCGCAATCACTGCGTCTGACCATCCCCCCGATCACGTGCTCGATGATTGCCGTGCTCTGGCAATTGGGGGCGCTCAATGCCCTTGGGTTTGGTCTCGACCCGTTGTCGATTCTCGTGCCGTTCCTGGTCTTTGCCATTGGGGTGAGCCACGCCGTGCAAATGGTGCGCGCCTTCCGAATGGAAGTCTTCAATGGATCCAGTTCCCTCAAGGCTGCGGAATCTGCCTTCCGCCAAATCCTTGTGCCCGGCGGAGTCGCCCTGATCACAGATACCCTCGGATTTATCACCATGCTGGTGATCAAAATCCCGATCATCCAGGAACTCGCCATCACCGCGAGTCTGGGCGTCGGGGTGGTAATCATCACGAATCTATTTTTGCTGCCAATTCTGCTCTCTTACCAAAAGTTGCCGGAGAATTACACGACCAAGGCTGATTGGACCAAGGCCCCATTTACCTCCCGTGAAGTCGCCACGGCCAAGACCGCCGCCATTGACCGCCTCTGGCGCCGGCTGTTGATCGTCACTCATCCCCGGGTTTCCTTGGTAATTATCGCGGTTTGGTTCGCGGCAGGAATTTACGGCTACATTCGGTCTAACGATGTAAAGATCGGTGATCTCCACAGTGGCGTGCCGGAACTGCGGCAAAGCTCCCGTTACAATCTGGACAGCGCGATCATCACAAAACGATTCAGCATTGGCGTGGACATGATATCCGTGCTGGTCGTGGGCGACCCGGATGCCTGTGTGGATTACGAAGTCGTTTCCCTGATGGATCGCTTCGAAGGTTATATGCGCGAAGTGCCTGGAGTGCAGTCCGTCATCAGCCTGAGCTCAGCTGCGAAAATCATTAATAGTGGTTTCAATGAAATGTCGCTCAAGTGGCGGGTCTTGCCCCGCAATCCTCAGGCACTGGCCCAGGCTGTCTCGCCGATCGAAACCGCGACGGGACTTTTGAACAGCAATGGCAGTGTCATGCCCGTGATGATATTCCTCACCGATCACAAGGCGGATACCATCCGCGGCATCACCGATGCCGTGAAAAAATTCCGCGAAGACAATCCCACCCCCAAGGCGAATCTGCTCTTGGCCAGTGGAAATGTCGGCGTGATGGCCGCGACCAATGAAGTTGTCGCCGCGGCTCAGCGCCCGATCCTCTATTGGGTTTTTGGCACGGTGATTACCCTCTGTCTGATTACTTTCCGATCCGTGCGCGCGACCATCTGTATCGTGGTGCCCTTGGCCATTGTGTCATTCCTCGCTTACGCGTTGATGGCCTGGCTCGAAATTGGATTGAAAACTTCCACCCTCCCCGTGGTGGCCTTGGGCGTCGGGATCGGGGTGGATTACGGAATTTATATTTTCTCCAAGCTGCAGGATGCGCTAAAGCGGGGTGACTACTTTGAAGATGCCCTGTATGCCGCTTACACCCAGACCGGCAGTGCAGTCGTGTTTACCGGATTCACCTTGGCAATCGGCGTCAGCACCTGGATTTTTTCAGACCTGAAATTTCAGGCCGATATGGGCCTGCTGCTTGGATTCATGTTTTTGGTCAATATGCTCGGCGCCATCATTCTGCTACCCGCGATGGCCCGCTGGCTCTATCGACATCACACGGGGCGGACACAGGTGCCGTTTCCGATGACGCAGCCGACCAGTGATTCGAAATAATATTTGGGCTGGTAAACTGTTATGGTGAATTGTCACCTTCGGGGTATGGCTGAAGCCACCGAACGCCGATTCTTTACCGACAGCCAAAGACGGGTTATCGGATTTGCGCTGACTCTACTCGCGGTGCTGGCCACGGCCGCACTGTTCGTGTTGGGCACGGTCGCCTTGGGTCGGTTGGCGAGATATTTCTCAGGGGTTATCTGGCCTCTGGCCTGTGCCGGGGTGCTGGCGCTCATGCTCCGCCCCGTCGTAGAGATTTTCGAGCAGCGATTGAAAAACCGCCGCCTCGCCGCCGTAATTTTACTATACGGACTGTTTGTCATAGTAGTGGCGGGAGTGTTGGTCCTGCTGGTTCCTCCCCTGGTGGAGCAATTACTGAATTTCATCAGTTTCGCCCCAACCCTCTGGCAAAGTGCCACCGGTTATGTGGAGCAAAATTATCCGGACTGGATCGCCTTGGTGCAGCGCCAGATGGAGAATCCCGCCATCAAAAAGGTCGTCACGACCCTATCCCAAGAAGCGAACGACTTGCTCACCCATGCGCTCCCTTCACTCAAGGCCGCCGGCGGCGGTCTTATTGGCATCTTCGGCTTCGCGGCGCATGTCGCGATTGTGCCGATCTACCTATTCTTTTTTCTGCTTTCGCGCAGTGAGCCTACCCGCCACTTGGATGAGAACCTTACTTTTTTCAGTGAGTCACTGCGGGAAGACATAGTCTTCCTCGTCAACGAATTCATTTCGATCATCGTCTCGTTTTTCCGCGGGCAACTTTTGATCGGCCTGATTATGGGGGTGTTGCTCGCGCTGGGCTTTACCTTCGTCGGACTGAAGTTTGGCTTGGTGCTCGGGTTGGCATTGGGGATCCTCAATATTATCCCCTATCTAGGCACGATTATTGGCCTGGCCGTCACCCTGCCACTGGCCTTCTTTCAACCCGAGGGTGGCTGGCACATGCTGGGCATGGTGATCCTTGTCGTCATTGTCGTCCAAAGTATAGAAGGCTGGTATCTGACGCCAAAAATCATGAGTGACCGCACTGGTCTCCATCCAGTCATGATCATTGTTGCTGTCTTTTTCTGGGGCACCGCCTTCAACGGCGTGCTCGGCATGCTCTTCGCCATCCCCCTCACCGCATTTTTTGTGATCCTCTGGCGCTTGATACGGAGGAAATACTTCGTCAACGGCACGATTGGTTGAGGCCATCGATTGACGCTCCGGTTGTCGGGGCTACGTTGCATCAATGCCCTGGGAAGTGCAGTTCAAGAAAGGTCTTTGGTTGCCTCAAGTTGAGTGTTGGTTGGATGCGCAGAAATCGACTCTGTGTTCAGTGGTGTCCCATGCCCATGCGGATCATGTTGGCCGGCACAAGGAATTGATTTGTTCAGCCCCGACCGCCCGGCTCCTGCGTGCGCGGCTGCCCGGGCGCAGAATCGAACATATATTGCCCTACGGTCGGGCGGAAAAGTTGACCCCGGACGCGACCATCACCCTGCATCCGGCCGGTCACATTCTCGGCTCGAGTTTGATCGAATTGCAAAGCGCAGCCGGCACCCTGCTCTACACGGGCGATTTCAAATTGCGGCCCGGACTCGCAGCCGAGCCCTGTGCTACTCCCCGAGCTGATTTGCTTATTATGGAAACCACGTTCGGGTTGCCACGCTATGTGTTTCCTCCGGACGAAGAGGTCATCGGCCAGATCATTGATTTTTGTCATGACGCGATAAACGAAGGCCGTGTGCCGGTGCTGTATTGCTACAGTCTCGGCAAGACTCAGGAAGTATTGCGCGCACTCCTGCCGGCTGGATTGCCGGTGATGTTGCACGATAGTGCGCTTCGTCTGACCGGAATCTACGAACAGTTCGGTTATCAATTTCCAACCTACGGGAAATTTGATGCCACAACCGTGGGTGGACATGTGGTCATTTGCCCACCGCAACACCAGCAAGGTGGTCTGCTCCGGCACATACCGGCCAGGCGAACCGCGATGATTTCCGGCTGGGCCTTGGATTCCGGAGCCACCTACCGTTTCCGCACCGACGCCGCATTCCCCTTGTCCGACCATGCAGATTTTAGCGATCTCCTGCGATTCGTTGAGGCGGTGAGACCCAAGCAGATCCTGACCCTGCACGGATTCGCGCGAGAATTCGCCCGCACTCTGCGAGAACGCGGCTGGGATGCCTCCGCGCTCGGTTATGAAAATCAACTCGATTTACCGCTGAACGCTGCGAGCTGATTGACTATTTAACTGCACCTGACTGCTTTTTCAGAGTCTGATTGAAATATGGAACGCTTCTTCTCTTTCCGCTGGTTCACCCGCCTGTTGCTATTGGGCTTTGTCGGCTTGGTGCCGGACGGCAATGCCGAAACCACGCCGGTGGCGTTGGGTGATGGCGAAGAGCTGACCTTCCGGGTCGGCTGGGGCATTTTCACCGGGGCCGGGGAAATCAAGATCGGCGCCGACCTTGAATCAACCGATACCGCATCCACGCTCCACGTGAACACGACCACAACCACCAAGGGTTTCCTGAAAAATTTCTTCCCGTTTGTGGCGCAGGCCGACGCATACTTCGATCCGCACTCCGGTCTGCTCCTTCACTCCACCGAGACCAGCAAGTCCAAGCGCAAGGAAACCCGGCAATCTTTGAGCTTTAACTATCAGGAACGTGTCGCGTCTTATTTGAACGAGGTTGAGCCTGAGAAATCCAAGGATGTAATCATCCCAGCCGGCGTGCCCATGGATTTGATCACCAGTCTGGTTCAAACCCGCAGTTGGAACCTGGCGCCCGGTGAAAAACAGGATGCCCTGGTGATCTTTGATGATGATTTTTATGAACTGACCATTTATGCGGAGGCTTATGAAACCTTACGGACCCCACTCGGGGAATTCAAAACCCTGGTATTGGTGCCCAAGATGGAAAAGACCGAGCCCAAGGGCATGTTCAAACGCGGCTCAACCGTTCGGGTCTGGATCTCGCAGGATGAACGCAAGCTTCCGGTGCGATTCGAAGTAGAGTTTAAGTTTGGGGCGGGTGTCGCCACCTTGGTCGCATACCAAGCTCCGAAGCCGAATGCGACCGTGTCCGATCAACTCAATGCAGGTCAGGATCAGGACTGCACCACTTCCGCCGAGCCGGAAGCTGTGGCAGAAAAGAAAAATTGAGGCATGACTTTTCCTCAATCACGGCCAATACGCTCGGCGTAGTGAATGCTAACAAGTCCGGCACTCGCATGCCCAGTCTCTTGCGCAGCAATCTGCGGCTATGTTTGTGGGATGGTATATCCGCCATCCCGCTTACGTTGTTAAGCCAACCTGGCAATATCGTGCTGGCCGCCTTATTGACTGGGATTTTTTCCCTTTCGGCCCGCAGTTACGGCATCATCGTATCCCTACCATTCTGGTTCAACTTTCTGCAGGTGTTACTCACCCCGCTACTCGCCCAACGGCTCGACGCCCGACGGCTCTGTATCGTCAGCGCTTGGTTGCATTGTGCTGGCTGGATCATCCTGACCTGCGCGCTGCCGTTCATCCCCAAGGCGGATACGCCCCTGACGTTATGGGTGTTTATCGGTGGCTTTTCCATCATATCACTCGCCAGTGCGATCAATGGCGTAGCCTGGAACGGATGGATGCAGGAAGTCGTTCCCGCCCGCTTAAGGGGAAAATATTTCGGGGTGCGCAACCGGCTGCTCTACATCTCGATGATCGTATTCCTGCTGTCGGTTTCCGGCCTGCTTGCGCTGATGAACGGCAAGATGACCGCCTACATCGTGCTGTTTGGCGTGGCGATCGTGTTGCGCGTGTTTTCGGTTTTGGCCCAGCAGCGCATGGCTGCAAGCACGGGCAAGCATCAACCAGCCGCCCAGCTACCGTGGCAGGAGCAGGTGAGAAATGTGCGCCGTGATCCCACCTTGGTGACGTTTATCGCATTTGCCGCCCTGATGGGTTTCACCATCAATCTATTTGGCCCGTTCTTCCCGGTGTTCATGTATGAACAGCTCCACATCACGGTGGCCAAGGCCAATTGGATCCTGTTGTTTGGTCCACTGGGAGCCGCGGTTTCCTTTCCGGCTTGGGGACGCTTGCTCGACAAGTTTGGCAACATCCCGGTGATGGTCGTCGCCCTGGCCCTCTGGCAATTGTTCAACTTGATCTGGTGTTTCGTCGACACCGGTAATCTCTGGTTGCTTTACGTGGTGGCGACCACCGGCGGCTTATTCAGTGCCGGCTATGGCATCGGGGTATTCAATCTCCTCTTGAAGATAACCCCGCCCACCTCCCGGACGATGGGAATCGCCTTGTTCATTTCCTTCTCCTGCTTGGCTGCCGCGATGGGACCGCCCTTGGGTGGTTATCTGATCAGCACCGCCAAGGCCCGCGGGTTTGATCCGATGACTGTATATCACACGGCCTTTATCTTTGCCCCGGTCTTCAGTCTGGCCAACTGCCTCGTGCTTCTGCGGATCCGGGAAGCCTCGGCGGCACGCATCACCGAAGTCATGGGGGCTATGCGGAATGTCCGGACGGTCGCTTCGTTGTTCGGCCTTTCATTTTTGGTCAATCAGGTGTTTTACCGCAGCACCAACCGTCGTAAGCGGCCCGCCACCTGATGGGCATACCCCAAAAGATTTTCACCCTCACGGGCAATCTCCTCGCAGAGCGCACCCTCGTGTATGCGGATTGGGCGATCGGTCGCACCCAGCGCGCCGTTTCAGAAACCTTCAATACCCGGGGCAAAGGTGTAAACGTCTCCAATATGCTGGCCCGCCTTGGCACGCCGAGCATGGCTGTGCTCTTTGCGGGAGGGGCTTCCGGTGCGGAAAGCAAGGGATGGCTGCAACAACGTGGCATCGCATACAAGGCCTTCACGACCTTGGCCCCATCCCGCACCGGCACCGTAATCTGGAGCGATAAGCAGTCGGAGACCACTTTCCTCGGCCCCGACAGTCCACCCGACGCCGCGGCCGTGCAGGCCTGTGCCGATTACCTCGATGCTCAGCCCGATGGCCAGGTGCTGGCCCTGTCCGGCAGTTTCCCCGGTTGGCAGGCACCGCACTTTCTCGTATTGCATGAGGCCATTGAACGCTGGGGACAACGCGGCCGGCTGATGGCCGATGTGTATGGTCCACCTTTGCTGACACTCACTCACAAGCCGGTCGAGTTAGTGAAGATCAACCAACAGGAATTTGATGCCATGTTCCCCGCCCACAGCAGCGGGCAGTCCATGCCGGACCGCCTGCCAGCCGTTCAACGCAAGTCCGCGGTGAAGAACTGGGTGATCTCGAATGGCGGTGAATCCGTCTGGATCCAGGCCGCAGGACAACCGACCTTGGAACTGCATCCACCCACGATACGCGAAGTATCCCCCACCGGCTCGGGCGATGTGTTTTTTGCCTGTATCTTGCACGCACTCGTAATGCAGGGCACTAACCTGATCGACGCGGTAAAATTTGCGATGCCCTTTGCCGCCGCGAATGCCGCTCACCCCGGCGTAGCGGATTTCGAGTTGCCGGCCTGACCTTGCCAAAGAACCCACGGCGCGTCAGTTTTTGACGAACCTCTGCAACCCAGCCGTGTCCACGGGGACGAACTCGTCATGAAAAAAATTGTTACCGTATTGGTTATTCTCGTCCTCGGCCTTGGATTATATCTCGGTTATCGCGGCTACCGCGACTACCAGTCGGAACAAACCGCAGCCCTCGAGCGGATGCGCATCGCTGACGAGCAGGCTGCCCAACAGGATCAAGCCCGACGCGCGGCTGCAGAATTGGAGGCCCATCGGCTGGCGGAGCTACAGGCGCGACAGGAAGCCGACGAAAGTGCCCGCCAACTCGCCCAACTGAAAGCTGAGCAAGTGGCCGCGGCCGAGGCCCTGAAAGCAGCCCAGGTTGAGGACGCCAGAATGAAGGCTCTGGCGGAACAACTCCGCATGGAAAAGGAAGCTGCTCAAGGTGAAGCCCTCCGCCTCGCTGAACTGCGTGAACAGGAGGCCGCCGAGGCCGACCGGGCCCGACAGGCTGCGTTGGAAAAATTAAAGGCCATGGAAGCCGACAAACGGGCCGCGGCCGACCGTGAAGCCGCCCGCTTGGCCGCCTTGGAATCCCAGCAGGCGCGTGAGGCGTTTCTCGCCAATCTGACCCCACCGGCCTCGCGCATCATTTATCCGGCGGATTTCAAGCCCCGGGATCACCGTAATTTGCGATCGATCATTGAGTGGGAAGCCTATCGCCAGGAACTCGCGGAAGCTCAGGCGGCGGTCGAGGCTGGAAAGGCCGCGGAATTGGCAAAATAAATCCTTGCTTTCGCTGCCTCAAAACAGCTCTATCTCCGGTTTTATTTATGAAAGCGACTATCAAAACCCAGGGCCAGCAGTTCACTGTTACCGAGGGCGACATCCTGATCGTAAACCGTTATCCAAACACGGAAGCTGGTGCTACCGTGGAAATTAACGACGTTCTTGCGGCCGGGGAAGGTGAAAATTTCAAGGTCGGAGCTCCCCTGCTCGCCGGCGCTTCTGTTTCGGCCAAGGTGCTTGAAAACAAGCGTGGCAAGAAGGTAGTCGTCTTCAAAAAGAAGAAACGTAAGGGCATGGAACGCAAACGCGGCCATCGCCAGGAACTGTCCGTCATCAAAATTGAGTCCATCAAAGCTTAAGGAGATTATTCGTCATGGCGCATAAAAAAGGTCAGGGAACATCCAGCAACGGTCGCGAGAGCCATTCCAAGCGTCTCGGCGTTAAGCGTTTCGGCGGTCAAGTCGTCGTCGCTGGCAACATCATCGTCCGTCAACGCGGCACCCGTATCCATCCGGGCAAGAACATTGGCGTCGGTCGCGATTGGACCCTTTTCGCCCTCACCGATGGGGTGGTCGAATACGACAAGTCCAAGCGCAGTGTGTCGATCGTCTGAACGAGACACTCCAGTCACCCATTTACAACGCAGCCTGATTTAGGCTGCGTTTTTTATTGTCCCCGTATAACCCATCCACTGTCCGATGGCCTCCGATCACCTCAATGAACTCCGCCGTCAGCGTGCGCTGGTGCAACAGCAGCTCGATTGGCTGGATCGGGAAATTGCCAAAGGTGATCCCACCGACCAAGTGCCGCCGGTCAAACCGACGATCCGCACAAGCCATGAAGCAGCCCCTGCTCAAGATGTCCTGATTCCTGAGCCCGCCCCCGTGGCTGCGAGTCAGGATGCCAAACGCGGTTGCCTGTTCGCCTTTTTTACTCTGATGGCCTTGTTGGCGGCCCTCATGGTGGCCTTGTATTTTTGGAAATATCGCGACCGACCGGTTTTGTTTGCAGATCGGACTGCGTCCGAGGCCAGTCCGTAAATTATACGTCTAGGTTGGCCCGTTTGAATATTTGTTGAACCGGCTGCACCAACCGGGGTCTCAGGTGGCAACCTTGAGTGAAATTACCCGGACAGCCGACAACCAGAACGCTACGGTTCTCAAAGATGCACTGGCTGTGCATCAGCGCATCTGTGTATTGCAGCATCAGCGCCGTTTGGATGAAGCGACCGCCATGCAGTCCGAGCATTTGCAACCACTGCTGGATCAAATTGCTGCACAAGGTCTGATTAGCCCCGATGAGCTGACCACCGCCCTGGAATCAGAGCGTAAACGCGTGGATGATGCCGCATTGCTCGCCTGCTTACTCGCCCCACTACTGGCAGACCAATTGGGAACAAATACCGCCGGTCTCCAGTCATCCGATCTGACTTCACCGAAATCAATTTCCACTGCCCGTCCCCGGCCGCCACCTCCGGCGAATATCGCTGGGTTTATCGACGAGATGCTGTCCAAGCAAAAGTCAACCGGGCGACCCTGAAACTACTCCAGCCGTCAACCAACCCGTAAAATAAAACCATACCTATGACTACGACCACTGTAGAAAAAAACACGGCTAGTTCGGCTAATGTCGCAACCAGTGCAACCAATCCACGCCCATCGGCGGCCAAGACCAAAACCATTTTAGTGGGTTTTGATTTTGGCACCAACAAATCCTGCCTCCTGGCAAGCGCCGCCGGCAGCAAGGATATCACTGTGAGCAAGGTCATCCCAACCAGTGTTGGTTACGTGAAGGACGGCATCGTGGACGGCATCATCACGGGCAATGCGCAAATTCTCTTTGGTGAGGAAGCGGAGGAGAACATGCTGCACGTGAAACTGGTGGCGCCCCTTGAGGAAGGCTTCATTGCCCACCCCGATGCGGCCCATGATTTCCTTGGGCACATTCGCTCGCTCGCTGATCCCTCCGGCCAAGCCGAAATCCGGGCGGTGATCGGCGTGCCCGCCAATGCCAATGAACCTGCCTTGGAAACCCTCCGGCAGTGTGCCCATGGCATTTTCGATAGCGTGCTGCTCATTCCGGAGCCGTTTCTGGCCGCACTCGGTTACCGTGACGATTCCCGGCTCGGTCAATCCAGTTACATTGATCCTGTCGTCAATTCGCTTTTCATCGATATTGGTGGCGGCACCAGCGATCTCTGTCTGGTGCAAGGTTACTTCCCCACCAGTGATGACCAGATTAGCATTCCTTTCGCGGGCGACAGCATCGATCAAATCCTGCACTCCGATTTGAACCGCACATATCCCAACAACCGGCTGTCCCGGCATACCGTGCGCGATATCAAGGAGGAACACGCGTATGTTGGTCCATCGCGCAAACCCATCGACGTCAAGGTGGTCATGGGCGGCAAAGCCCACTCCTTGGAATTGGGCGATATCATCGGCAATGCCTCCAATCAGCTGATCGATAAAATCTATCCGGCCCTCACCACCTTGATCGCACGTGCCTCTTCGGATTCCGTCGTTGCCCTCCTGCAGAATATCATCGTCACCGGTGGAGGTTCCCAAATCAAAGGGATCGACGCCATGTTGCAGAAGAAACTGACGGACGATGGCTTTGAATCGCCCAAGGTTCGTCTGGCGGGAGTCGACTACAAGCGTTACGTCGCCATCGGTGCGCTCAAAGCAGCTCAATCGGCCCGCGAAAATCAATGGCAGGTATTACTCGACTAAGCGTGGCTTGACCACGCCTGCCAGACATCATCGGTGAAGCGCATGGTGCGCACCCCGGTGGCAAAATCCGTGAGCCGCACCGGTGCGCCGGTGCGGATTGAATTCACGAAATCGGCCTCAACCTGCCAGTCCTGATAATCGGCTGGCAGGATTTTCACCGGTCGTTCTATCTCCCCCAGCGGGGTCGAGTGCAGGGTCACCGCGCCTACATCAATCCGGAGGGCCCCTTTGGCGCCGTTGATCCGGACCTCATTGCGTGATGGACCCACCTCGACACCACTATGGTGCATAATCAAACGGGCGCCGTTCTGATAACGGCCCAACACCGTCAAGCTGTCGGGAATTCTCACCTCCGCCATGCTGCCATCAGGCCGCTTGCGTTCACCGGTGCTGATTGATGCCGTGGCAGCCTCTACACAGACATCCTCCTGCATCCAACGGAGCACGGCTTCATAATAAATACCGAGGGCCATGGTGTTATGCCCACTGAGCTCAATATCCTGGCGCCACGTAAAAGCAGAGTTCGCGTCAGCTGCTGCCCCGGTCGTCTGCGTCACACATACTTCGCGTATTTCACCCAAGTCTCCGCCTGCGATCATGCGTCGAATGGTCTGGTCGAGCGGAAGGGTCATTGGCGATGGCACCACTTGCACGACCAAATCCGGTCTCGCCGCGGATGCCGCCAGCATCCGTTCCGCTTCCGGTAAATCACGAGCCATCCGCGCCTCGGTCAAGACATGCTTGCCGGCCGCGAGTGCGGCGCAGGTGATCTCGGCATGCAAGTAGGGCCAGGTGCCGATGCAAATCGCATCAATCGATTCATCGGCGATAATGTCCTGCCACTGGTCGACAATCCGCGGAATCTGAAATGCATCCGCGACCCGTTGGGATGATACGGCAGACCGATTGGCGACTACGGCAATCTCTACCTGAGGTATTGCTCGAAAACCTGGAATGTGACGATCACGCGTATTGGCACCGGCCCCAATCAGGCCAATTTTTAACGACTCCGACATGATCCGATCAATTCACGGCCGGATAGCTGCCGAGCCATTTCACCAATGGGCAAAACTTTTTAAGATCGGCCAGTGCTTCCTTCATCGACGGGTCATCAAAATGCCCGGTCACATCAATGAAGAAGTAATAATCCCACGGGCGCTTCTTGCTGGGGCGTGACTCAATCTTCGACAGATTCACCCCTCGTTCCGCCATCGGCATGAGCATCTTGAGCAATGCGCCGGAATGAGAGGCCGCCTCATCGCCGAGAGAAATCAGAAAACTGCTGATATCCTTGCCGCCGCCGACCGGACCGGCCGGTTTACGACCGATTACAAAAAACCGCGTGGTATTATCGGCCTTGTCCTGAATGTTTTTCACCAAAACGGGCACGCCGTAATGCTGTCCGGCCAGTTCGCCTGCGACGGCCGCCGTGCCGGCTTCATCGCGGGCAATCTGGACGGCCCGCGAGGTGCTCAAAGCGTCGATGAGCTGGGCATGGGGAAGATGCCGTTGCAACCAATGGCGGCACTGCGCCAGCGCCTGGTCCTTCGAGTAAACCTTGGTGATTTTTTCCAAAGGTGAGTTGGTGATCAGGGCGTGCGTCACCTCGAGATAGATTTGGGCGACAATCTTGAGGTCACTCTCGACGAAGCTATCGAGCGCCTCACGCACCGAACCCTCGGTCGAATTTTCAATCGGGATCACGGCGTAATCCGCTTCGCCCTTTTCGACGGCGGTGAAGATATCACTGACCGTCGCCATCGCGTGATAATCCACACTTGCCCCGAATTTCTTCATGGCCGCGGCGTGGGTATTCGTCGCTTCTGGTCCCAGATAGGCAATCATCAGTGGCTTCTCCAAGGCAATGGCCGCCGACATGATCTCACGGTAGATCGCCCGCAAGGCCTCGTTCTTGATCGGTCCCTGGTTGTCCGAAGTGACCTTGCGCATGACCGCGTCCTCGCGCTCAGGCACGTAGATCTCGCCTCCGGTGCTGCGCTTGATCCGGCCGATCTCGGCGGCCAGTTCTAGCCGACGATTAATGATCTCGACCAACTGGTGGTCGAGTGCGTCTATTTTTTCGCGAATCGGGTTCAGATCCATTAGGAGACTTTGTTTTCTTCTTCGACTGACTCCGTGTCGGGTTCCGCCGCGGTGGTGTGCTCCACACTCACTGCTTCCAGATTAGGGGTATCGCCTTCACCTTCCTCCAGTGGCAGGCCCATCTCGGCATCGGCCGATGGCAGGTTTGGACTCATCGCGGTCTGCAGCCATTCATCAATTTGACGGCTGGAAAGCACATCAGATGCCGGCAACTCGTCCAAGGACTTCACTCCGGAAAATTCCAAAAACTGATCGGTGGTGCCGTATTGAATCGGGCGGCCCGGCAGATCGGCCCGACCCACGATGTAAATCAACTCACGTTCCAACAATTTATTGATGCCGGCATCTGCGGAAACACCCCGAATGGTTTCGATCTCTGCACGAGTGACTGGTTGGCGATAAGCCACAATCGACAAAGTCTCGAGAGCTGAGCGGCTCAATTTCAGGGGCGGCGGATCATTCCGTAGAATCCGGACCCATCGCGCAAAGCGGGGGTGCGTGACCAGCCGGTAACCGTTGGAGCCCTCAATCAGCAACAGGCTGTCATCGGCGGATCTCAGCTCGTTGGAAAGTTTATCCATCGCTTCCCGAATCTGGGCCGCGGTCACCAAACTGGGCACTTCACCGTAGAGTTCCAAATCCTCGTCGTCTGTGATATCGATCTCGTCCGATTCCTCCAATATCGGCTCGGCCGGAGCATCCGCCGATTCCAATTCCATTGCCGGTTTGGTCCCGACTTCGTGAAACCGGGTAAAGGCAGTTTGGATGTCTTTGATGGAGAGTGGTTGACTCGAAGAGAAGAGCAACGCGCGGAGCACCTTTTTCAGATTAAAAGCCATGCGATAATAGGGTGCTAGTGAATGCGCCCGCTCGGAGTTGAAGCAATCCCTAAACGAGATTCCTCACTCGTCAGCGTATGTCATAGGTCCGACATGTGGCTTGCCGCGTCCCAACCGGTCTGGTTCCCTGTCCGGGTTAACCCTATGTGTGCCAAAAAATCCGCCAAATCCTTACGCAAACATTCTTCCGTGATCACCGACGGACCGAGCCGGGCCGGTGCCCGCGCCTTCCTCCGGCCGGTCGGTTTCTCGGAAGCCGATTTCAAGAAGCCAATCATTGGGATCGCCTCATTGTGGAGCATGGTGACGCCCTGCAACATGCACTTGGACGAGTTGGCTCGCGAGGCCGAGTCCGGTGCGAATGCCGCCGGCGGCAAAGCCATTATTTTCGGCACCATCACCGTATCCGACGGCATCAGCATGGGCACACCCGGGATGCGCTATTCACTCGTTTCACGCGAAGTGATCGCGGATTCCATTGAGACCGTGGCTGGCGCCGAAGGATTTGACGCCGTCGTCACCGTGGGCGGCTGCGACAAGAACATGCCCGGTTGCATCATGGCCCTCGCCCGGCTCAACCGTCCCGGTGTATTCGTCTACGGCGGCACGATTCTCCCCGGAATCCATCCAGATTCCAAAAAGGAATGTGATGCCGTATCCGTTTATGAAGCGATCGGCCAACATGCGGCTCACAACCTGAGTAATGCCGGCCTAAAGAAAATCGAAGCCTGCTCCATTCCCGGCCCAGGTTCCTGCGGGGGCATGTATACCGCCAACACAATGGCTTCAGCCATTGAGGCATTGGGCATGAGTCTCCCCAATAGTTCGGCGCAAATCGCGATCAGTCGGGAGAAACGAGTGGATTGCCAACAGGCCGGAGCGGCCGCCATGGTGCTCCTCAAGGCTGACATCAAGCCAAGCGACATCATGACGCGAAAAGCCTTTGAGAACGCCATCACCGTCACGATCGCACTCGGTGGTTCGACCAATGCCGTGTTACACTTGCTCGCCATCGCCCACTCCATTGGCGTCAAACTCAGCATCGATGACTTTAGTCGCGTTGGCAAAAAGGTCCCCGTCCTGGCCGACCTCAAGCCTTCCGGCAAATATGGCATGGCGCATCTCAGCCGCATCGGCGGCCTGCCCCCGTTGATGAAAATGCTGCTCGACCGCGGATTGCTGCATGGCGACTGCATGACGGTCACGGGCAAGACCATCGCGCAGAATTTGAAGGACGTGCCACCCTACCCGGCCGATCAAGACGTGGTGCACGGGTTCGATAACCCGATCAAATCCGACAGCCACCTGCGCATCCTTTACGGCAACCTCGCCCCCACGGGTGCCGTGGCCAAAATCACGGGCAAGGAAGGTTTGTTATTCTCGGGCAAGGCCATCGTGTTCGACAGCGAGGAAGCCGCCCAGGCCGCCATCATGTCCGGCAAGGTCAAGGCAGGCCACGTCATCGTAATCCGCAACGAAGGCCCGGTTGGCGGTCCCGGCATGCGCGAGATGCTCTCGCCCACCAGCGCAGTGATGGGTCTTGGTCTCGGCAAGACCGTCGCCCTCATCACCGATGGACGGTTTTCGGGCGGGTCGCATGGCTTTGTGGTCGGACATATCACCCCGGAGTCGGCCGTTGGCGGCCCTATCGGTGTGATCAAGAACGGCGATCCCATCACCATCGATGCCGTGAAAAATCAGCTCAATCTGGGCATCCCGGCCACGGAACTGAAGGCGCGTCTGAAAGCTTGGAAGCCGCGCAAGCGCTCCGTCACTCGTGGGGTGCTCGCCAAGTATGCCAGCCACGTGACCAGTGCGTCCGAAGGTGCGGTCACCGACAAGAACCTCTGAGCATTGTCATGAGCTGGACCCGTTTCAAAGAATACTACTACGCCAACCCTGATCTGGGCCTCGGCCTGGATATCAGTCGCATTCCATTTCCGGCCGACTTTCTGGCGAAAATGGAGGATCCCATCCAGAAGGCGTTTGCCGCCATGGATGCGCTCGAGCAAGGGGCCATCGCCAACCCCGATGAGAACCGCATGGTCGGCCATTATTGGCTGCGCAATGCAGACCTCGCTCCGACGCACGAGTTGCGTGACGAAATATGCAATACGCTCGCTGCGATCAAGGCCTTCTCCCGCCAAATTCATTCTGGTGAAATCAAATCTGCCAGCGGCCAGGTATTTACCGAACTGCTCGTGATCGGAATCGGCGGCTCTGCCCTCGGACCGCAATTGGTCAATCATGCGCTGGGCCAACCGGGCAAAGACAAGATGGGGGTCAGTTTCTTCGATAATACCGACCCGGATGGCATGGACTATGTGTTGGCGGGTTTGGCCGGCAAGTTGCCCCAGACTCTCGCGATCGTGGTTTCCAAATCAGGCGGGACGGTTGAAACCCGCAACGGTATGTTGGAAGCGGCCGCCGCCTTCAAAGCGGCCGGGATTGACCATACCAAGCAGTTTGTCGCGGTGACCGGGGCCGGTTCCAAATTGGACCTGATCGCCCAAGGGGAGAACTGGCTCGCCCGCTTTCCGATGTGGGATTGGGTCGGTGGTCGCACCTCTGAACTGTGTGCCGTCGGCCTCTTACCGGCCGCGCTGCAAGGTCTGGATATCGATGCCATGCTGGAAGGAGCGGCGACCATGGATACGGTGACCCGCGCCAAGACCACGCGGGAAAATCCCGCTGCGCTCCTCGCCCTGATGTGGCATTTTGCCACCGATGGACGCGGCAACAAGGACATGGTGGTGTTACCCTACAAGGATCGCCTGCTACTTTTCTCCCGTTATCTCCAGCAACTCGTGATGGAGTCACTCGGCAAGGAACTGGATTTGGACGGCAAGGTGGTCAATCAAGGGATCGCCGTCTACGGCAACAAGGGATCGACTGACCAACACGCCTACGTGCAGCAATTGCGCGAGGGAGTGAGCAACTTCTTCGTTACGTTCATCGAAGTGCTGAAGGATCGCCAAGGGGCCTCGATGGCCGTTGAGACCGGAGTGAGTTCGGGCGACTATCTGCAGGGGTTCTACTTGGGCACCCGCGATGCACTGAGCGAAAAAGACCGCACCTCGATTACCATCACGATCAGTGAAGTTTCTCCCCGTTCTCTCGGTATGTTAATCGCACTTTATGAGCGGGTGGTTGGACTGTATGCCTCGCTGATCAACATCAATGCCTACCACCAACCGGGGGTGGAAGCCGGTAAAAAGGCCGCGACGGGGGTCATTGAATTGCAACGGAAATTGCTCGCGGCTTTGCAGGAGTCCAAAGGTAATCCGCAGACTGCCGAGACGTTCGCCACCAAAGTGAATGGTGACGCAGAATTGTCCTTCAAAATATTGGAGCATCTTGCCGCCAATGGGACGGTGAAAAAAGAATCCCGCAATCCATGGCATGAGTCGGTTTATTCGAGCCTGTCCTGAGACGGATTTGCCGTTGCAAACCTTAGCCTAGGGGTAACCTTTTTCGCCAGGGCGGCACTATGGTCATTCGAATATTACTCACCATCGCATTGATCAGCACCGTGTGGTTGGGCGCAGCCTATTATCACCTCGCCGGGACCAATAAAATCTTGCGGAAAGATCTGACCACCAATCGTGAATTGGTTTCTGCCCAAGCCCAAACGTTGAAAGAATCCCAAGATGAGAACCAGCAGCTGCGGGCCGATCTGAAATCGATGGATGTGGATTTAGGCCAGACCAAGACCCGCCTCACAGCCGCTGAATCGGCCAAAATTCAATTGGGACGGGAACTCCGTTCCACCCGTGAAACCGTGACTGCAAGTGAAGCGAAGATCACGGAATTGACGCAGGCAATCGTCGGACTGCAAACCGAGCTGGATGAGTCGAATTCCCGGCAAACCTCACCTGCCAGTGTGGCTGCCTATCAGTCCAAGATTGAGCGCTTGGAGCAGGCATTGGCTGAGGCGAACTCGAAGGTAAGCCCGGCACCGTCAGCACAAGATGAGTCACCGCCCCCAGGCTATTTACTGACTACCAGCCGCGCTCGGACCTCTCTCATGATGAGTGTCGGTCCCGCCAGTGCCTTCGTGATCGTAAACTATGGCGCTGTTCACGGAGCCCTTCCGGCCCAACTCATTACGATTCGGCGCGGAACAGAAACCGTTG
Source organism: Cephaloticoccus sp. (assembly GCA_030833445.1). Taxonomy (GTDB): domain Bacteria; phylum Verrucomicrobiota; class Verrucomicrobiia; order Opitutales; family Opitutaceae; genus Cephaloticoccus. The sequence continues at coordinate 67,069 of JAURHD010000003.1, forward strand.
CCACGGCTCTCATCACAGACGTGCGGGAGAAATTTTCGATCGCCCAAGTCCAACCCGAATCCTTGCGTGGCGCCTTGCATAAGGGCGATTCTGCTGTAATAGCCAATTAAGCATATGAAACACACCCAGACTCGCAGCCTTGCCCTCCTGCTCCTTTTTCTAGGCACCCTGCTCGCCGGTTGCACTACGCGCACCAACCGGGATACCTCCATCCCGTGGAGCCGTCCCGCCGATTGGGAAGGTCAGATACCCGGCCTCTCGCAATCGGGTCGCTGATATTTACCCAGATATCAATTTACAATCCGGCACCCCCGCCGGATTTTTTATTTCAGCATGTCAGAATCCACGGGCAATTCATCCCTGACCGCACTTCCCGGTCACCTCTATGTGGTCGCCACCCCGATTGGGAATCTGGCCGACATTTCCGAACGGGCCAAAGCCATTTTGCAGCAGGTCGATGTGATTGCCTGTGAAGATACCCGGACGACGGGGGCATTACTGAGCAGGTTGGGGCTGACCCACAAGACCCTGACCGCCTACCATGATCACAATGAGATCGTTGCGGCGGAATATCTCTGCGGACAAATCGCGGCCGGAAAGTCAGTCGCGGTGGTAAGCGATGCTGGCACGCCCGGCCTGAGTGACCCGGGCTTTCGGTTGACCCGTGCCTGTCGACTGCAAAATCTCCCTGTCGTGCCCCTGCCGGGCGCATGCGCGGTTACCGCGGTGCTCAGTGCCAGTGGTCTGCCCACCAATCGATTTTATTTTGTAGGTTTTCTCCCCCCCAAAAGTGCGGCGAGGATCACCTTTTTCGAAAAACACCGGGACTTCGATTCGACCATCGTCCTCTACGAAAGCTGTCACCGGATCGACAAGGCTGTGGCTGAAATCGTGCAAACCTTGGGGCCGCAACGGGTCATCTGCGTCGCCAAGGAAGTCACCAAGTTGCACGAGTCCTTCTGGATCGGAGCAGCGTCAGAAGTGCAGGCCCAATTGGAACGCGCCAGCCGCAAAGGAGAATTTGTCCTCCTTATCGCGCCGGTGGATTTTGCGTTATGACGCCGTCGAGACCATGCGTCGCGGTCATTGATATTGGCAGCAATTCCATCAAGGCCTTGGTCGCTCGTCAGTCGGACGACGGCACCATGGTGACCCTGCTATCCCAAGCGATCGAAGCCAGAATTAGTGCCGGCATCAACCAAACCCCGCCCCGGTTATCCGCCGAAGGCATGCAAAATGGACTGACCGCCATCACAGAGCTCATGGCACTGATTGCACCCCATCAACCAATCCACGTGCAGGTGGTTGCCACGAGCGCCGTGCGCGATGCGCTCAACGGTGACGATTTTCAGCGGCAAGTCCAGGCGGCAACCGGGCATCAGCTGCGCATCCTTTCCGGATCCGAGGAAGCCAATCTGATCGGCCGTGGATTGCGGTGCGATCCAAGTCTCCCCACCGCCCGTAACTTCTACATCTTTGATCTGGGCGGTGGTAGCTTGGAATGCCTCCGGTTTGTTGCCCGCCAGGTCGAGCAAGCCGTCAGCCTGCAGCTGGGCTGTGTGCGGATGACCGAAAAATTCGTGACAGACCGTAGCCGGGAAATTCCGTCCCACGAAGCTGCCCGCATCGCGGAGCACACGCTACGCATACTCCAACAGAGCGGTTTCCAATTTTCCCTGCCGGCCGGCTTCGTCGCCATTGGCACAGGCGGCACCATGGCGACAGTCCGAGCCATGCTGGCCGCCCGCGCCGGACTACCCTTCGAGGAGCAATCCCCTCTCATCACGGCGGAGGTATTGAAACAACTGAGCACTGAACTCGGCCGGCTGAATCTGCCAGCTCGTCAAAAGTTGGCCGGTTTACCCCCGGCTCGGGCCGATGTATTTCCAGCCGCCCTGGCTACGCTCGTAGCGATCGCCGGCGCGGGTGGCATCAGCGAATTTCATCACTCGCTCTACAATTTGCGTTACGGGGTGGCGGCAGAGTTACTAGAGCGTTGAATGCGGAGTGTGCTTCCGGTCGGCTGCACGTTAAAGCTGAGGCGCGCGACGTAGTCATCTGGATCGGGCAGACCGTCCTGCGTATAGGAGTTATGCGGCACCAGAGGATACTCGACCCTCGCGCCATTGGGTGCGATCCAGTGTAGTCCGCGCCACTCAAACTCCCGGCCGAGTTGGATCAGAGTAGCGGGCTCGACCTCATATTGTTTGCGCGCCGCATGAATCAGTTCCGCCGGCCGGAAAGCCAGCAGCAAACCAAACTCATACGTCGCGCCACTCTCCTGTTTTTCCGACTTCACGGTGATGGTCGTGGCAGCATCATCGATCGTCAGTGCGACCGTGATGCGATCGGTCCCGAAAGCATAGCACGCCGTGGCCTGCGATTCACTGATCCTTTCCCCTGTTGCGCTATCCGGCACATAGGCCCGACCTTGGTCGATCCGGCGCAAGGTCGAAAACCGCGGCATAAATTTACTGTTGCCCGTTCCAGCCAGATAACCGGCCTCATCATGCCACAGTTCCAAAAAATTCTGCCCGTCGAGCACGAAGCGGTTGGCACCCCATTCCGGCACCATTTGCCACGTGAGATAGCCCCGCCACACTCCTTGTCCGACCCGCGCCACCGTAGATGGGGGCTGCCAATCAGTAGCCATCGATGCCAACTTCGCTGTCGGCCCAAATAGCCACTCGCAGAAGGATCCAAAGAAGGCAAAAGCCTGTGCACTGTTATCGTGCACACCGTGAGAGCGAAGTTGCATGCGCATCCGCTCAATCACCGTCACGACCAAGTTGCCGCCATGCTCGCCCTTGATGAAACCCGGCGGAAAACACACGGATGGCACCCCATGTCGTCGCATCCGCACATCCGCGATCACTGCGTTACTCGCGTCCGGCAGTAAGAAATAGTCATGCAATCCAAGGGCGCGGACCACCGCGTTGCGCGCTGCCGCATCGTCGGTCAGCTCGGCATACAGGGATACAGCCAGAGCGGTGACCAGTGAGTAACCGACAACAATCCCGTTCGCTTCCTGCCAGCAGCCCGCGGCATCCTGATACGGCAGCACATGGCGCCGCATGAAATCCCGGGAAAAATCCGTCCATTCGTTCCGCTGAAAATAAGCTCCCGCTGCGGCAAACAACAGCCCATGCCACACGGCGTGATTACCGGGGAATTCTTTCGAGTCACTGGTGTAACGCGCTTTGAACTCAGCGTAAACCCTCGCCGTGGCACCCTGCACTACGGCACGCAAGCGTGTGATCAACGACTCCGGAGCAGTCACGCTGGATTCCAGATGCCGCAATGCCTCCAATTGGTAATAGACCAGCCATTCGCCAATGTGCCGCCCCCAATCCCGGCCGCGCGAAAAATGCGGCGTCGAAAATGTGGCGTCTGTGATCGATGTGCTGTATTCCAGATTGGCCAGGGCCAGACGGCGAAACTGCGTGCGCTCCACTAGTTCCACCCCGGGGACCACTCCGTCAGCCAAGAGCAGCAGTGCCGCCGGAGAAAACTGATTATAAAACGATGGGCCGGCCGCCCCGGGCCAATCGAGCAAATCCAAGTCCAAGCTGCCCGTGGACCCATAGTGGGGTGCGAGCAACCTGGCCCATTCGAGCAGGAGTCCTCCGGCTGACTCGCGCAATTCCGTCAAGGTAACCCCCGATTTATTACTCATATAGAAATCACCATATCCTCCAGCACATCTCAAAGACATGCACTGAGTTTATTTATTCGGGCGGCTCTTTTGTTTACGCACCGCCACTTTTTTCGGCGGTGGCACGATGGCTCGCAATTCCTTCAACACAGCCTGCATGTCGGCCGGCACCGGAGCGCGCAGATCGAGAGTCTTGCCAGTGATGGGATGGGTTACGACTAGATGTTCAGCATGCAACATCACACGCTCGGGTTGATGCTTGAGTTCGGGCAGCGGCTTCCAGCCATAAACCACATCACCCAGAATAATGTTTCCGAGTGATTTCATATGCACGCGGATCTGATGAGTCCGGCCGGTGTGAATAGCGCAACGCACGAAAGTCGCTACTTCGCCAAAAGCCTCGACCACTTGCCAATCCGTCCGGGCGGCACGTCCACCTTTGGCACTTTCCACTACAGCCATCTTGTGACGTTGAGTCGGATTACGCCCAATTGGTTTGTCCACTATTCCACTGAGCAGCTCCGTCTTGCCGGTCACAAGCGCCACGTATTCCTTTTGCAATGTGCGCGCGGAAAATTGTTCGGACAAACCGCGGTGAGCGGCATCACTCTTGGCCACCAGCATGACCCCGGAGGTCTCCCGATCCAGCCGGTGCACAATGCCTGGACGCTCGACCCCACCCACTCCGCTCAAACTGCCGGCGCAATGCGACAACAAGGCGTGAACCAAGGTATCACCGCCCGTGGCTGCACCAGGATGGACGACCATCCCCGAGGCCTTGTTCAATGCGATGATGTGCTTATCCTCCCAAATGATATCCAATGGGATGTCAGCCGGGGTCAGGTCCGCCGCCTTTATCTCCGGCAGGGCAAAAGAAATCACGTCTCCACCATAAACTGCATGGTCGCGCTTGATCACAGTATCTCCGACCTTGACCAGTCCGGCGTCGAAGGCCCGTTGCAAGGCTACCCGGCTGTGCTCCGGAAAACCCAGTGCGAGTGCCTTGTCCGCTCGCAGGCGGGACAGATGGGCCGGCAAAGTGTATTGGGTGTTCGCAATCGGGTTATTCATTGGTGAGCGCGGCGATTTCAGCGAAGGCGGCAGCGCGAGTCTCCATTGAAACATCCGCGACCCGCCAGCCATTGGCTGCAATTTGACCGAGCTCGCCAGCAGTGAAGTCCATTTCCTCAGCCAAAACGAGGTATTCCTCGGTCAGACTATTATTAAATACCAGCGGATCATCCGTGCTGATGGTGCAATTGACGCCGGCGGCAAGAATTCGGCGCAACGGGTGGGCCTGATAATTCGGGAAAACCGCCAGCTTGATATTGCTGATGGGGCACACGTCAAAGGTAACTCCACCTTCACGGGCCAGTTCCAGCACTGCTTCATCCTCCACGACCCGCACCCCGTGTTGCACGCGTTTTACTCCGAGTTGCTCGATCGCCTCCCGCACGCGATCTGCGCCCCCGAATTCCCCGGCATGACACTTGGTCACCTTGCCCGCGGCCCGTAATTCAGACCAGACCTTGGCGCTCCACGGCTCGTTCGGCATGCTCTCATGCCCGTGCAAATCGACCCCGGCCAGCCCGTCCCAATTTTTCAAATCATCGATCACGGGTCGCAGCGGCCCGCCGTAGTCGTTGCGCAGCATGCCGGCAAAGATGCGGACTTCGAGACCGGCCGGCACCGCCGCCCGGATCGCAGCCACGATTTCCGGTCCCGGCACGTGGATGAACTGCGTGACCGACAGGTGAAAGCTCGTCTCCACATACCGCACATTCTGCGCGACGTGCGTCGCAAAGATAGCCTTCATCCCCTCGTAATAGCGCTCGGCGGAATTAAACCATGGCAGAGCATGATCCAACAGGCACTGCTCAAACGTGGTGAAATCCGGGAAGCGGTAACCCGCAGCGTGAAATGGCGGTGCTTCCGGATATTGCTCCGGCCGCCATGCCCGCAATACACTGTAAGGCAGAGCCCCTTCTACATGGAGATGGGTTTCGGTCTTCGGCAGCGATTGGATAAGATCACGAATCACCGTTTCTTACCGAGCAGGTAGTCGGGATTTAATTTATCCAGCGATTTCGGCACAAACATGCCGTCCTTGCGGATCAATTTGCCGTCGAACCAAATTTCACCGCCGCCGTATTCGGGGCGTTGAATGCAAACCATGTCCCAATGCACTTGGGAGTTATTGCCATTGCTGATATCCGCGTAGGCCTGACCGGGAGTGAAGTGGAAAGAGCCGGCGATCTTCTCGTCGAAAAGGATGTCCCGCATTGGCTCCTTGATGTGCGGATTAAATCCGATCGCAAATTCTCCGATGTAGCGCGCCCCGGCATCGCTATCGAGAATTTCATTCAACCGTTTGGTGTTGTTGGAAGTAGCCTCGACAATTTTTCCATTTTTGAAAACCAGTCGGATATGGTCGAAGGAGGAGCCGAGGTAAACGGTGGGTGCGTTGTATTGAATCACCCCATTGACCGAGGTCTTCACGGGGCAGGAAAACACTTCGCCGTCAGGAATATTGCGCTCTCCGCCGCATTCCTTGGCGCCGATTCCCTTGATCGAAAACTGCAGATCAGTTCCCGGACCTTTGATGTGCACGCGATCGGTCTTTTTCATCAAATCGGCCAGAACCTTCATGCCGGGAATCATCCGTTTGTAATCAAGCGTGCAGACCCGGAAATAAAAGTCTTCAAACGCTTCCGTGCTCATGGCCGCCTGTTGTGCCATCGCCGATGTCGGCCAACGCAGCACTACCCATTTGGTCTTGTTAACGCGGTGATTCAGCACCGGTTTCATCAAGCGACTGGCCAGTTTCACCTGCTCGGCTTCGAGGTCGGAGGATTCAAAAATATTGTCGGAACCCCGCAGGGCAATGTAGGCGTCCATCATTTCCATGCGCTGCTTTTCGACGGCGGCATGGGCCCCATAAGACGACTCCTCCACCCCGGAAATCAGCTCCCGTGATATCCGGGCCCGGTGGATGTTTACAAAGGGATGGGCACCCAGACGGCGGGCCGCGCGCACGAGGGCGACGACCATTTCGTCGGGCACATCAAAGGCATCAATCAGCACGCGCTCGTTCTTCTTCAGATCGATGGAAAATCCGGTGAGACCGGCAGCCAATTCATGGAAACGGGGATCAATAAGCATGCCCCAACTAACCCGGTCTGCATGCTGTCGGGCAAGGCAATACGCACGTTCAGTTTAAAGGCGGTCGCGAACCGTTTTGCGGAAAACAGATCCGGCCCACGGCTTCATCGAAATCGGAGGCGCCCCGCAATATCTCAATTTCCAACCGCAAATAATACAGTGGCCGCGACCACTTGAGTTCATCCGGGATACGCACCGCATCCTTTTCCGTCGTGACCAGGCATTCGGCGTCGTGATACCGGGCCAGCTCGGCCAATTCATCGAAATCCTCCGGCCCATACCGGTAATGGTCGAGATAACGTTCCCGGCCGACAATCTTGGCACCCAAGTCCCGCAGGAATTTTTCAAAACTTTCCGGCGTAGCGATACCACAAAACGCCACCACGCGACGCCCTTTCAGGTAGGACAATGGTTGGCGTTCATCGGAGCCAAATCGTTGCAAATATTGGGGCCGGTGGGCGCACTCGATCGTATCAACCCCGGGGTTATGCTTTTGAATGAGTGCTTCCAACTCGGTGTCGCGTTCACCATTCGACTTGGTTAGAAAAACGTAGGAGGCCCGTCGCAAATGTTTGATCGGTTCACGCAAGATCCCGCGCGGCAGCAGGTGGCCATTGCCGAAAGGATTGGTCTTGTCGACCAACAGCAGGTTCAGCTGCCCCTTGAGTGGCAGGTATTGAAATCCGTCATCCAGCACCAAGGTGTCGCAGCCGAATTTCTTGATGGCGTAGGCACCGGATTTCACCCGATTTTTGTCCACCAATACAATCACGCCCGGTAGATTCCTCGCGAGCATGTAGGGCTCATCCCCCGCCTGTTCACTGTCGAGCAGCACTTGCTTGCCATCGCTCACGATCCGCGGCGGTGGTTCCGTGGCATGGGTCAACGCCCACCACCATTTCTTCCAAAATGGCGGCGCTTTGCTTTTATAGCCTCGGCTGAGAATGGCGACTTTGCGTCCCCGCTCCTGCAATGCCCGGGCGAATTTCTCCACCACCGGGGTCTTGCCGGTGCCGCCCACGGTCAAATTGCCCACGACCACCACCAAGCAGCCCAAGGGTTGGTCATGCAGGATCCGATGCCGGTAGAGCCAGAAGCGTAACTGGGCGATACCGCTGAACAAATAGGACATCAACTGGAGAAATGCTCCGTAGACCGCCGCGCCCGTATCCGCACGCCGGCCCAAAATCACATCAATGGTGTAAAGTTCTAGAGCGTTGGACTTTTTATTCAGCCAGGACGACATGCGACAAATGACAGCAATGGGGGTTGACGAGGTTTTTGGGAAGTCGCTTTCGTGTTATTTGTAACAATAATCATTTTCTATGAGCTACAAACTTTTCATTCCCGGCCCCATTGCCGTATCGGAAAAAACCCTGCGGGCCATGACCCAGCCCATGATCGGCCACCGCAGCCCGGATTTTGTAAAGCTTTACCAGTCCATTCAGCCTGATCTGCAGGCCCTGTTCTACACCAAAGACCCCGTCTATTTATCCACCAGCAGTGCCTGGGGAGTCATGGAAGGGGCCTTGCGCAATGTAGTCGCCAAGAAAGTGCTCAACTGCATGAACGGCGCCTTTTCCGACAAGTGGTTCGACGTGGCCCAGCGCTGCGGCAAGGTCGCTGGTGCCTTGAAGTCCGAATGGGGCCAGCCGGTAGATCCCGAAGCCGTGCGACGCGAATTGGCCACCGGCAACTACGACGCCATCACCCTGATCCACAACGAAACGTCCACCGGCACCATGAGCGACATCAGCGCCATCATGGCCGTCGTGCGTGAGTTTCCGGATGTCATCTCCATCGTCGACACGGTGAGTTCCTTCAGCGTGGTGCCGATCAAGAAGGACGAACTCGGCATCGATGTGCTCCTGACCGGTTCGCAGAAGGCGCTCGCGATGCCGCCCGGCCTCTCGATCTTCTCCGTTTCCGAGCGCGCCCGGACCCGCGCCGCCCAGCAGGCGGATCGCGGTTACTATTTCGATTTTCTCGAATTCCAGAAGAACCATGAAAACGGCATGACCCCGAGCACCCCGGTCATTCCCCTGATCTATGCCCTCCAATCCAAACTGGAAGACATCAAGGCCGAGGGGGTTGAGGCCCGCTACGCGCGCCATGCGCGGCTAAACGACACCGTCCGCTCTTGGGGTCTGGCCAAGGGTTTCAAACTATTCCCCGCTGAGGCCAACGGCTCCAAATCGCTCAACTGCTTCGCCAATACCCTGAACGTGGATCTCTCCGCCCTGAACAAGACCTTGAAGAGCAAGCACGGCCTCGTGATCGACGGCGGTTACGGCAAGCTCAAGGGCAAGACCTTCCGCATCTCCAACATGGGCGACGAGACCGACGAAACCATCGCAGAACTGCTCGTGGCCCTCGATAGCGCGCTCGAAGAAACGCCGAAATTGGCAGTCTAATTAGAGGGGATTCACCCTCCGCTGGGATCTAGGTGCAAAAAACTAGAGCTTGTCATTCGCCCGTCCGCCGCCTTACGGCTCCCGGCCCATGAAGTCCCTTGTCATCGCCGAAAAGCCGTCCGTCGCCGCGGATCTGGCCCGTGCCCTCGGCAAAATCCCCAAGAAAGCCGACCACTACGAGAACGACGAATACGTCATTTCCTCCGCCGTGGGCCACTTGGTGGAGCTCTGCATGCCCGAAGACATCGACAAGAAGAAATACGGTTTCTGGCGCCTGGAAACCCTGCCGATCATCCCGGTGAAGTTTGATCTCAAACCCATCGAGAGCTCCAAGGACCGCTATGGCAAACTAAAGAAACTCCTCGCTCGTAAGGATATCGACGTGGTCGTCAACGCCTGTGACGCCGGCCGCGAAGGGGAACTGATCTTCAACTATCTCTACCAGCTCACCAAGTGCAAATTGCCGGTCAAACGCGCCTGGATGCAGACGATGACCCCCACGGGCATTCGCACCGCCTTCGAGAATCTGCGTGATGGCGAATCCATGACCGGACTCGGCGATGCCGCCCGCTGCCGCAGTGAAAGTGACTGGCTGATCGGCATCAATGGCACGCGTGCGTTAACCAAGCGCATGTTTGGTTCCCGGGCCGGCAATGTCGCTTCGGTCGGCCGCGTGCAGACCCCTACCCTCACTCTGCTCGTCAACCGCGAACGCGAGATCCGCAATTTCATCCCCCGCGCCTACTGGCGTGTCACGGCCAACTTTGGCGTGACCCAAGGCCAATACGAAGGCGTCTATCAGCGGGAGAATTTCAAAAAGGCCGCCAACGATGATCATGACCGGATCGACCGCATCTGGGAACAGGCTCTGGCAGAGCGGGTGGTGGCCGATTGCGCCGGCCAGCCTGCCGCGACTGTCACCGAGGAAAAAAAGTCCAGCACTCAGATTGCCCCGCGCCTCTACGATCTGACCACCCTGCAGCGCGAAGCCAACAATCGCTACGGCCTGCCCGCCCGTCGCACCTTGCAGATCGCCCAAGCGCTCTACGAGAAGCATAAAATGATCACCTACCCGCGAACCGATTCGCGGGCCCTGCCGGAAGATTACATTCCCACCTGTAAGGAAACCCTCGCGAATCTGTCGGGTGACCTCAAGGGCCATGCAGACAAGGTTCTTGCCTCCAATTGGGTCAAACCCAACAAGCGCATCTTTAACAATGCGCAGATTTCCGATCACTTTGCGATCATCCCCACCGCCCTCGAAGCCAAGAACCTCGACGAGATGGAGGCCAAGGTCTATGACATGATCGCCCGACGGTTTGTCGCCTTGTTTTATCCCGCCGCCGAATTCGACGTGACAACCCGCACCAGCGAGGTCGCTGGTCATCGCTTCAAGACCGAGGGCAAGGTGCTGACTGCCCCCGGCTGGCTGGCCGTCTATGGCAAGTCCACGGTAGACGAGGATGCCAAGGACGGAAAGTCGTTGCCCGCGTTGACCAAGGAAGATGGTTCCCCGGCCAAGGCCAAGACCGTCGAGGCCAAGCTGCACTCCGAGTCTACCAAACCACCGCCGCGCTACACGGAAGCCACATTGCTCTCCGCCATGGAAGGCGCCGGCAAACTGCTTGACGATGATGAACTCGCCGAGGCCATGAAGGAACGCGGGTTGGGCACCCCCGCCACCCGCGCCGATACCATCGATGGCCTGATCAACCAGAAATATCTGGAGCGCGCCCAGCGCGAGCTCGTGCCCACCCCCAAGGCCGAGCAGCTGTTGGAATTTCTGGTCGCGGTAAAAGCCGAGGCGCTCACCAGCCCGGCCATGACCGGCGAATGGGAATTCAAGCTCCGCCAAATGGAGCAGAACAAGTTTACCCGGGATAACTTCATGGCCGAGGTGGTCGAGCAGACCAAAGCAATCGTGCACAACGTGAAGACCTTCGAGGAGGATGCTTCCAACGCCCGGGTGACCGAAATCGTTTCCCCGACCGACGGACAGCCGCTGCTCGAAACCCTGCGCGCTTACAAGTCGCAGGACGGCAATCTGATCATCTACAAAGTCATCGGCGGACGGAAAATGGAAGAGCCGGAAGTGCAGACCTTGGTGCAGGAACGCGCCATCGGCCCCTTGGATGGTTTTGTCTCTGCCAAGACGCGTTCCCGCTTTGCCGCAGCCCTCAAGCTCGTGCAAGATGCCGAGACCGGAAAATGGAAGACCGAGCTCGATTTCGGCGATAAGGTGGACATCAGCACCCTCACCCCAATTTGGACCAACCCGGAAAATGGTGCCGAGCTCTGCGAATCCGGCCCCAATTTCCTCCTGCGCGAAAAAGAAGGCGACGAGTGGAAGCAGACCTTCCGGGTCGGCAAGTTGATGTGCCAAAAGGCCATCACCCAGGAAAACGCCGTTCAACTCGTGTCCGTGGGCAAGACCGATCTCATCACCGGCTTTACGTCCAAAAAAGGCCGGCCCTTTGATGCCTTCCTCAAACGCGAAGGCGCGCGCATCTCGTGGGAGTTCCCGCCGCGCAAGCCGCGCATCGGCAAGGACGGCAAACCAATCGAACGCAAGGCCAAGGCCCCACCAGATCTTTCCAAGGCCGAAGTGCTCGGCGAAAGCAAATTGCACAATGGCGAGCTCCTGCAAACCGAGGATACCTATTACGTACGCAAGCCCGATCAGGACAACCGCATCGTCTTCAAACTCAGCCGTCAGCTTTGCCAAAAAGACATTCCCGTGGAGGAAGTTCAGCGCCTGCTCACCGAGGGCAAAAGCAACCTGATCGAGGGCTTCGTTTCCAAGCGCGGCTCCAACTTCAGCGCCTACCTGGTGCTTCCGCCGAAAAAGGACAAGGCCGACTTTGAATTTCCTCCCCGTTGAGGCGGAAATAGGCCCGGGCTTGCGCTGGTTGATCCCACACAACATCGTGCGGGGTCTATCATGCGCGATATTCGCAATTATCTAATCGGCTTCCTCAGTATCACCACGGTGGCTGCCGGTTTCTGGGCATGGTCTGAGTCAGCGGAGTTGCGAAAACTAAAATCAGCCACCCCCGCCATTATTTCGATCGCGGAGTCCCGTCGCCAAACCTGGCAAGCCACTCGGGACGCAAAGGCTGAAGCAGCCACGAGCGCTGCCATCCCAACAACCGATTCGGAAGATACCCCCGGGACCGTTGGCGGTGAGCTCCAGCAAGTGAATGCTCGGCTGCAAAACAGCTTCGCCAAGTTGATGGAGAACCCGGAATTCGTGCGCCTGTTTTATACCCAGCAACGGGCATCGCTCGACGGACGCTATGCAGGATTATTTAAAAAACTTGGATTGAGCGAAGCCCAATTGGAGCAATTCAAGAATCTGCTCGTCGAGAAACAATCAGCCATGATCGATGTATTTACCGCGGCGCGCGCTCAGGGTCTCGATCCCCGGACAGATCGCGACACCCTGCGGGAATTGGCTCGCAGTGCCGACTTGGAAGCAGAAGCCAGTATTCGGTCAACCTTGGGTGAGTCGCTTTATGCGGCCTATGAGCAATATGAACAGACCCTGCCCCAACGCAATCTGGTCGATAAACTGGATACCAGACTCAGCTACAGTCCAAGCCCGTTAACGCCCGCCCAGGCCGAACAATTGGTGACCATCCTGAAAGAGACTTCCCCACCGGGAACCGGTCGCAATGCACGAGTCGGCAGTTTCGTGGGAGGCAGCGTGGAAATTACCGATCCAGCCGTGGCTCGTGCCCAAGGGATCCTAACCCCGACGCAGCAAACTGCGTTGGTTCAATTGCAATCAGAACAGACCGCAGCCAAGGAGCTACGCCAACTCCGTCAGGAATCCCGCAGTCCGAATACGGGCAATACATTGGCCCCATCGGCCAAATAGCAGCGGATTTTGATGGGCACAGCACCTGCTTAGCAGGGCTGGATTACTGTCTTATCGTTGAATAATCTTGTTGCCTCCAACCGGCCTCTTTTAGCCTCACCAACCCATGATCGTCACCACCGCGCAACTCTTCAAACACGCTTACGGTAAATACGCCGTCGGTGCCTATAACATCAACAACGCCGAGCAGGCCATGGGCTTGTTCCAAGGCTGTATTGATTCCAAGGCCCCTTTCATCATCCAAATCTCCACGGGTGCGCGTAAATACACCGACAAGCGCATGCTTGAGGCCATCATCCGCTCAGCCAGTGAGATTTTTCCTGACGCCATATTCGCGGTGCATCTGGACCATGGGGATGAGCAGACCTGCTACGATTGCATTAACTCCGGCTTTTTCAGCTCAGTGATGATTGATGCCTCGCACGATCCATTTGAGGAAAACGTCGCCATCACCAAACGCGTCGTCGATGCCGCCCACGCCAAGGGTATCTCCGTCGAGGCCGAGCTCGGTATGCTCGGCGGCGTCGAAGAGGACATCAAAGTCGAGGAAGGTAACGCCTGCCTCACCGATCCCGAGGAAGCCGAGGATTTCGTTAAACAGACTGGCTGCGATTCCCTCGCCTGCGCTATCGGCACTTCTCATGGCGCCTTCAAATTCAAGGGCCGCCAGTCCCTCCACTTCGATGTGCTTGAAAAGATCAAGTCCCGCCTGCCTGGCTTCCCGCTCGTCATGCACGGTTCTTCCTCTGTTCCAAAAGAGGAAGTGGATCGCATCAATGCCGCGGGCGGCACGATCAAGGACTCGATGGGCGTCGACCCGAAGGAATATCTTCCGGCCGCCAAGCTCGGGGTGACCAAGGTCAATATCGACACCGATGGCCGCTTGGTTTGGACCCGCGTGCACCGCGAATTTTTCAAGGAGAAGTCCGGCGATTTCGACTTCCGGCCGCCCGGCAAGATTTTCATGGCCGAATACGCCAAGTTCATCGCTTCGCGCAATGAACTGCTCGGCAGCGCCGGTCAGCTCGAAGACTTGCGCGCCAGCCTCGGCAAGTAAGTTATTTCAGGTCATTACTTTCGCCAGCGCCATTCCTTGACCGGATGGCGCTGGTTTCGTTTCGGGCCAGATTTCAGAACACTGGATTCACCAACATTTGATCTAGTCCAAAGGCAAGGAAACTGCTATCGCTAATGGATGGAGTCACGATTCCGTCAGTTTAGTATTTTGGCTGTATTCAGTCTGCTTACCGTCGCGGGCAACAGTCAGTTCTTTACGACCGCCACACCCACCATTTCACTTTCATTGGGCAACGTCGATGGATCAACCCCCATGATTGTCGCATGGCATCCTGACTTTGATCAGTATTATGGCGGACGCGGCGGCAGCACAACTTACGGGGGTCGGGTTTGGGATGCGGCCGGTAATATTGTGCAGACCCTCGCGCCGATAAACAATGACCTGCGCAGCATCTACTATAATTCGAATTCCTCGAATTTGGAGACGATTGCCTATAACTCGCGTTTCAACAGTAGTGGCTATCGCACGGTGGTCTTGGACAGTAACGGCTTATTCACGGGTAATTATACAAATATCGGGGTAACGTTGAGTGGTATTCCTGATAGCCAACCGGCCCCGGTCTATGATGCAGCCCGCAATCTCCTTTATGCCTTCAACACCAGCAGCACGGTGACTGTAATCAGTCCGACTACGGGTCTGAGTGTCAGCACCATTACTTTAGATGTATCAGCAGCTGGATACCCCTCATTGCCAAATTACGCTATCGGTTATGATGCCTATCATGATGCTTTCATCACCTATACGACTACCGGTGGAGCTCGCGCGCTCGCTTTCAGTGCCACCACGGGAGATTTCTTAGCCTCGATAGCACTACCGGGAAGTATTGATGCGCCCTATGACTGGAGAATGAGCTATACCAACGACCAACTGTTTATCTACAATTCCCTGGCCGATAGTTATCAGGGATTCAGCATCTCAACCGTGCCGGAACCTTCTACAATCAGCTTGTTGGTTCTCGGCTTGATAACAGTGGTTTGGGTGTGGCGCAAACGCGGTTAACCACCCATCCGCTGCCACAGTTCATAGCCGAACAAACCGGCAAACAACAACAGCGCGAGTGTGAGTAATAGATTCAGCATGTGGCCATTTTTCAGTGCGCCCACCCAGTCGCGCCGGTTGTTCATTACCAATAAGACCGAGGCCAGAAATGGCATGAAAAAGGCCCCGGCGATGGCGTAGAGAATCACGATCGCCAGCGGCTTATGCCACCAAAGTAACAAGAGCGGCGGAAAAGCAAGGTAAGCCAAAAACCACCGATAGGCTCGGGATTGGAGCAAAGAATCCGAGTCCGCGATAATCACGCCTCGTCGTTTGGCCCAGGCGCTCAGACTATCGGCGAACAGATAAGGCACGCCCTGCCAGACTCCCAACAGTGAGGTAAACACCGCGCACCAGAATCCCACGAGAAAGCACCATTTACCAATGGGACCCAGCAGTGCTTCCAACTGGGCGGCCAGAGCCAATACCAAGGCATTGCCGGAGGCATCAACCGGTTTGGCCGCGGCGGCAATCACCACAACCGCGAGGCCGAAGAATCCCGTCAACGCATAGGCCGAGGCGAGGTCCAGCCAAGTCCGCCGATGCATCGCGGTGCCCCGCCATTGTTTCTCCCGAATCCAGTAACCGTAGCAGAGTAACGTCACACTCCCGCCCACGCCGCCCATCAAACCCAATAACAGGGCCGCCGAACCGGATGGAATGGTGGGCCACAAAAGACCACGCAGAAGTTTTCCCGGCTCCTGCAGCATCATGACTGCACAGACCACGACGGTGACAAACATCACGGCCATGAGTCCCTTCATCAGTTTCTCAAATCGGGCATAGCCCCACCAACGCACCAAGGCGTAGCCCGCGATCGCGTGCAACGCGCTCCACCAGCCAACGGACACGCCTAACCCGGGAACCAAGGCCGTCGCGGCCACTCCGCAGGCTGCGCCCAAAGCCGCTGCCACCAGATAACTCCACAAACAAAGGTAACCGAGAAAATAGCCGCCAACCCAGCGCGGTAACCGCGTAAACCAACCTTCAATCAACGACGTGCCGGTCGCCAGCTGCCAACGGGAAACGCCTTCGTTAAGCACACATTTCAGCAGGGCCCCCATCAGCACGGCCCATAGAACTACCAATCCGTATTTTTGTCCTACCACGGCGGCAGCGATCAAATCCCCTGCACCGACTCCGGTGGCTGCGACCACGAAACCCGGACCCAGGCTTTGCCACCAAGCCAAGGCAGAACGTTCGGGGGTGGTCGGGGAGGACATGCTGCAGGCAACCAATCTCCGCGGATGGGTTCAAGCCATCCGCCACAAAATCAGCTTGGAATCTAATAGTTTGCGGATTGGACCGTTGGAATTGATGAACGGCGGAACTTTCTCCTCGCCGGTTTATCTCCCTATTCAGTGACTGCTCCGGAAGCATCCCTCCAGCCCGCCGATTCCGACTTGATCGAACGCGCCCGCAATCGCGAACAGGCGGCGTTCGGCGTATTGATGCAGCGGCACTACGAGCGCACCTTTCGCCTGGTGTATTCCATCGTGAGGCACGAAGCGGATGCACGCGATGTGTGTCAGGAGGTCTGGCTGACGGTCTGGCAACAACTCGCGGATTTCCGGGGCGAGGCACGTTTCACCACCTGGCTCCATACCATCACGGTGAGACGCGCCCTCGATCATTTGCGCAAACGTCGCCGCTGGTTCGATCGATTTTTATCTTTCAGTTCCACCGGCGAGCAGGAATTCGCCGCTCCCGATGTAACGGTCACGGATGTGGCCAAGGGCGATGAGCGCATCGCGCTAACCAGAAAGGCCATCGATTCCCTGCCCGCAAAACATCGGGCTGTGCTTGCTTTACGGGAGCTGGAGGGCCTTTCCTATGAAGAGATCGCCGCCGCCATGAAAATCCCGGCTGGCACCGTCATGTCACGAATTTATCATGCCCGCCGATTACTGGCTAAAAAACTAGGAGCCAAATTATGAAAACCATCCGCATCTTGCTGCCCTTGTTGCTTTGCACATTCGGATTTGCCGCCCACGCCCAGGCGGCCGAACAAACCTCCGTGCAGGCCATCCTCATCACGGCGTCCAACGAGCCTGGTCGCAGTGATCCACGCTTGGCCAGCTATGAACCCACCCTGCGTCGCATATTGCGTTTCACCAGCTACCGTTATGTGGGAGGCGGATCGACCACTTTGGCCATCCCATCCGACGGCTCGATTTCCCTCGGCAACGGCCAGCAATTGCAATTAAGCGCCGAGGCCTCCCAAGGCCGTGGAGTCCGCATACGCGTGGAATGGAAGCAGGGTCGCCGCACCTTGATGGAAACCGGTCTCTCGTTGAGTCCCGGAGTGCCGGCCGTGTTGGGCGGGCCCGGCACCGGCAATGGCGACGAGGTTTATGCCGTGATTCTGGTCGGGCGCTGACCCTTCTCAAAATTCGTTTAACTTTTTTGAATAATGGCGAAGTGGGCTACGTCCCAGTGAGTGAACCCTTAACCAGGACGAAAATATGAAAACACTCGCTACTGTCTCGTTACTCGCAGCTTCGGCCCTAATCCTAGCCCCGAAGCCCGCCGCCGCCGGCGACCGGGAAATCGCGGCCATCGGTGGTTTTATCGGCGGATTGATCGTCGGCTCCAATCTCAACCACAACCAGCCCTATTGCCCCCCGGTGGTCTCGGATCCAACCCGCGGTCCCGTGGTGGTCTATGGTTCCGGCGGCTATTGGCAGACCAGTTGCGTGCAGGTCTGGATCTCTCCGACTTGGACGGTGGTTTACGATAACTATCGCCGCCCTGTCCGTCGTTTCGTGCCCGGCCACTATGAATCCCGCAACAACCGCGTCTGGGTCGCCAGCAATCGCAATTTCCACAATAATGACCGGCATGATCGTCACGACGACCATAACCGCCACTCATCCCGCAATGATGACCGGCGGGACCGGCGTCGGGATGACCGTCGCGACCGTCATTAATCAGGCATTAAAGTAGCCCATGAACTGCCCGACCTGCGAATCCCTGTTGCTCCGAGATCAGGACGGCGCGTTGACCGACCAAGAACGCGCCGCCCTCCCGGCGCACCTTTCGCAGTGCCCGGCTTGCCGCGATTTCGCTCAACAGTTGCCGAAACTCTCGTCGGCGATTCGCGCCGAGTCGGATGCAATCAGAGTGCCGGATGCAGCCGCCGAGTGGGCGCAACTGCAGACGCGGATAAATGCATCCACCCCACGCGTCGCAATCATACGACGCATCCCCTCCCGCGTGTGGTGGTTGGGTGCACCGCTCGCCGCTGCGGCCGCCCTCGCTCTCATCTTTGTCACGCCTAGCCAGACAACGACGGCGACAAACGACTTGGAAGCTCGCTCCGACAGCGGGATCACCCACGTCGACTACGTCGAGAGCGGCGACCCGAATGCCTCGACGATGGTCTATGTCGATCAGGAAAGCGGCTGGCTGGTGGTCTGGACCTCCAATAGCCGGGCAATTACCAACGGCTGATTCCGCTTAAATGCGATGCCAGCGGTAGCTGGATTTGGGTGAACCCAGCGGTTTGATTTCTTCATTCACCCGTCCTGCCGCTGCATCCCGCAGTTTGTCCTTTTTGCTTTTGCGTTTCCCCTTGATGCCGCCGGTTGCTGGTGAATCCGGGACGGTAGTCTCGATAGGTTCAAAGCCCGGAATCTGCTCCCGCGGAATTTCCCGGCTATGACGTTTTTCAATCAATCGAAAATGAGCGTGGGTGGACGCGCTGATAAAACTGACAGCGACACCTGTCTCACCGGCCCGACCAGTGCGACCGATCCGATGGGTATATTCCGTTGCCGCTCGCGGCAGGTCATAGTTTACCACAAATGGCAGCTGCACGATGTCCAGTCCACGAGCAGCAAGATCTGTGGCGACCAGCACTTGTAATTTGGATGCCTTAAAATCCGCCAAAACTTGGCTGCGGGCACCTTGACTGAGCTCGCCGTGCAGAGCGCCGGCGAGAATTCCCGCGCGACGCAATTTCTCCGCCACATGCTCCGTCGCATACTTGGTGGCGACAAACACCAACACTCGCGACCACGCGTCGGTCTGAATCAAGTGTCGCAGCAATTGGGTGCGCTGCGGGGCATCCACCTCAATGGCGCGTTCCAAAATATTCGGCGCCGTTTTCCTGGCTGGAGTAACTTCAACCCGCACCGGAGCGCGCAATAGTTTTCCGGCCAGTGCACTTACGTCTGGTGGAAACGTCGCGGAGAATAGCATGCTTTGGCGATCATCGGGTAATAAGGCAACTATGCGGCCGAGTTCATCTGAGAAACCCAAATCGAGCAGTCGATCAGCTTCGTCCAGGACCAAGGTGGAAATTGCAGACAACTTCAGGGCGTTGTGATCCACCAAATCCAGCAAACGACCAGGGGTCGCGATTACGATATCGGCCCCGCCACGCAGCGCCATCATCTGGGGGTTGATCGAGACACCGCCTACTGCGGTCACAATCTTGGCATGATTCGGCAAGTAACGACCATAATTGCGCACAGACTCGGCTATTTGGGCCGCCAGTTCCCGGGTAGGCACCAAGATCAAGGCGGTGCCGCCGGCTGAATTCTGGAGTCGCTGCAATAACGGAAGCACAAATGCCGCCGTCTTGCCCGAGCCGGTTTGCGCCTGCGCCCAGATATCACGACCCCCTATGGCGGAAGGAATAACCGCGGTCTGGACTTCGGTGGGCTCAGCATAGTCCCGCTCGGCCAAAGCGCGCAGCAAATGGGACGAAAGACCCAGTTCAGAAAACGACATGGTCAGTCGATGACGGGGAATCGCATCAAAGGAAACTCAATTCACCTGATCTAAAAACGGAAACTCACTCCGCCAATTTCACCACCAGCGTTTCTCCGTTATAACTTACACGATCACCTGCCATCACCTTTTTGCGCTTTTGAGTTTCCGTTACACCGTTTAGTTCAACCAAACCGCCGGTGATTAATTGCTTGGCGATTCCGCCACTTTCCGTGAGTCCTCCGAACTTCAGCAATTGGCAGAGCTCGATTGGATCAGCTTTGATCATAACTACCCGGTCCGGTTTGGGTGCAGAATCAGTCACATGCTTTATTTTTTGGCTGCGGCGACCAGTCGAATCTCGTGCGGCGAAATCATGATGCGCCGGGACTTGAACAAGCTACCGATCGCCTGCTTGAAGGCCTTTTTGCTCATGCCGAAGGTCTCGCGAATTTCCTCCGGTGAACTGCCATCGTGAAACGGCAGCCGACCTCCGGCATTATCCAATACTTTCAATACGGTTTCTTGATTGGCGGGGATGCGCTGATGACCTGCGGGATCCAGTCCGAGATCGATCTTACCATCAGGGCGAACCGCTCGAATGTAGCCGGTCAAACGCTGACCCATTTTGAGTGGCGCAGCCAATTCGCTGCCGTAAAGCAAACCATTGTGGGCGTTGTCCACGATCGCATTGTAACCAAGCGGAGTCGGGCCCGTGACCAAAAGCTTGACGGCTTGACCCTCGGCGTAGGTCGGCGGGGTCAGATTTAGGTGCCGGCTGATTCGCGCTGAGGCGATGATCCGGTCGGTCTTGGTATCAAGCAGCACGCAAACAATCACCCAGTAACCGGGCAACAGGCCGTCTTTTTGCTCCCGGATGGGCAGCAACAAATCCTTGCTCAAGCCCCAGTCGAGAAAGATACCGACGCGTGGATTGACACTGACCACGCGGAGTGAGGCGAACTCCCCCACCATCGCAAACGGACGTTCGGTCGTGGCGACGAGTCGATCCTCCGAATCGCGATGGACGAACACGTCGAGGATTTCACCCGGCCGGGAGCCGCGCTGGATATAGCGGCCCGGCAGCAGGATTTCACCGTGCTCCCCGCCATCGAGGTAATAGCCCGAATCGTTCTCAAATAAAATAGTGAGGCGATTGCGTTGGCCGATCAGCGCCATGAGGAAACCTCCACGAGATGCGAGGTCTCAATCGCGGGTAATGGGCTCATGGCAACCAAGGGAATTTGCCGGCGTCGGGTTTGCGCTTTTCGCGTTGGGCCGAATGAAACTCCTTCGCCTCGTCGCTCATGTAATAGAGCATGGTGGCATTGCCCGCCAGTTCCTGAATGCCGGCTTGGCCATCCACATCCGCGTTGAACGCACTCTTGAGGCAACGGATCGCGAGCGGGCTGTTTTGCATGATCTCACGGGCCCATTTGACGCCTTCGTCCTCTAAATCAGCCACCGGAACCACTGTGTTAACCAAGCCCATGTCCAGTGCCTGCTGGGCGCTATACTGCCGGCAGAGATACCAAATTTCCCGGGCCTTTTTCTGGCCAACGATCCGCGCGAGATAACTGGAGCCAAACCCACCATCAAAGCTGCCCATCTTGGGGCCGACCTGGCCGAAAATACCATTATCCGCCGCGATCGTCAGATCACACACCAGATGCAGCACATGACCGCCGCCGATCGCATAACCGGCCACCAAGGCAATCACGACCTTCGGCATGGAACGGATGAGCTTCTGCAAATCCAACACGTTCAACCTCGGCACCCCGTCACCGCCGATGTAGCCGGCATGGCCGCGCACGCTCTGGTCGCCGCCGGCGCAAAAGGCATATTTGCCGTCGGTATGTGGCCCCGCACCGGTCAGGAGCACCACGCCGATTGATGGATCCTCGCGGGAGTCGGTAAAGGCCTCGAACATCTGCGAAATCGTCTCCGGACGAAATGCATTACGCTTCTCGGGACGGTTGATAGTGATCTTCGCGACCCCGTCAGCCTTGTGATAAAGGATGTCGGAGTAGTCTTTGACTTGGGTCCACGCGGTCGGCATGGCCGCAGCGCAGCGCGAATTCCGACGCTTCGCAACCATTTTGCTGCAAAGGTGTTTCGCATTAATTTGGAAAACTGCTTGGAGCCGGTAGTTCCATGCACAAGCTAGCGGCCATGGATTCTCACGGAACCAATACGGGAAAATTAGCCAAGGCCGGTCTGGCGCTGGGAGCACTCGGCGTGGTTTTTGGTGATATCGGCACCAGTCCACTCTATGCGCTGCGTGAATCCATCGCCTATTTGTCGATCGAGGACCGCATGACGGGTGTGCTGGGCATCCTGTCCCTTATTTTCTGGTCTCTGCTCTTGGTTGTAAGTTGGAAATACCTAACCTTTGTGACCCGGGCTGATAACAATGGTGAAGGCGGCATCTTTGCCTTGTTCGCCAAGGCCAAACTGGACCGGATCTTCACCGGAAAAAGCGGGATCGGAGTCACCACCGTGTTGTTTCTCTTTGGTGCCTGTATGTTGATCGGCGAAGGGGTGATCACTCCGGCCATCTCCGTGCTTTCCGCCGCGGAAGGACTCACCTTGATCGCGCCCGGCACCGAACATTGGATCATCCCTTCAACCTGCGTGGTATTGGCGGGCATCTTCTGGTTTCAGAGCCAAGGCAGTCAGACCATCGGGCGTATCTATGGTCCGATCATGCTGGTCTGGTTCGTCTCCTTGGGTCTGCTCGGGCTGTGGCAAGTATTGCAGACGCCCATCGTGTTGCAGGCTCTGAATCCTTGGTATGGCTGGGTGCTGCTGCGTGACCATCCGTTGCAAATCACCGCGCTGTTGGGCTCCATTGTCCTTGCCATCACGGGTGTCGAAGCGATCTACGCCGACATGGGCCACTTCGGTCGCAAGGGTATCATGCTGGCTTGGTATGGGGTCGCCCTGCCTGGCCTGGCCCTGAATTACTTTGGTCAGGGGGCCTACGTGCTGGCCCATGGCGGGAAGGTGGAAAATCCGTTTCTGGCGATTGCTCCCGGCGACACGATCCGGCTGGGCTTGATGATACTTTCGGTCTTGGCGACCATCATTGCGAGTCAGGCATTGATATCGGGCACCTTCTCCCTGATTCGCTCGTCCATCCAACTTGGATTCTTCCCGCGTTTGAAGATCCTGCACACCAATGCCGATCAGCAGGGACAAATCTACATCCCGTTGGTCAACGTCGGACTCGCCATCGGTTCGATCACCATCGTGCTGCTCTTCAAAAGCAGTTCCGCCCTCGCCTCCGCCTACGGTATTGCGGTCACGAGCGCGATGACGGTCACCACCTTTGCCTTCTATCTGGTGGCCCGACGGGCATGGAAATGGCCAATCTGGAAAGCAGGTGCACTCTGCGGCATGTTTGCCTTCGTTGATCTGGGATACCTTTACGGCAACCTGCACAAGCTCGTCGATGGCGGCTGGCTGCCCTTGGCCATTGGCGCGGTGTTGCTCGCGACCATGCACACCTGGAAGTCGGGCAAGAACCAAATCTACAAGCGGGTTTATGCCAACGAAATCACCGAGGACGAGCTCTGTAATATCGCCTCGAGCAAACATATCATGCGCGTGCGTGGCACCGCGGTTTTCATGGCCGGCAACCCGGGTGGCACTCCCCTTGTCCTGCTGCATCACGTCAAGGCCAACAAGGTGCTGCACGAGACGATTGTGCTGCTGAGTGTGATTACCGACGAGGTTCCTTACGTCTACGCCAAGGAACGCCTGGAGGTCCGGGAGATTGGCGAGGGCATCTGGCGAGCCGTGGCCCGCTACGGTTACATGGAATCGCCTGATGTATCCGCCCTGATTGAGCAAATCCGTGAACAGGGCGTGCCGCTGAAGGCATCGGAAGCCACGTATTACTTTAATCGCGAAATGATCATCACCGGCGGCGAAGCCAAGATGTGGGACTGGCAAAAACACTATTACGGCTTCCTCAGTCGCAACGCGCGCCAAGCTCGTGATTACTACCAGTTGCCCCCGATGCAGATCATCGAAGTCGGACTCCCCATCCAACTTTAAACATTCAGGCCAGACTGGCGGCCACTTGCGTGAACAACCGTTTGCGAGTCGCCGCATCGAGTTCGCGATTGGTGGCTACTTCCAGCACCCGAATTCCCTTGGCCGGAAGCTTAGCCGTCAATTTGCGAAGCTGGCTCAAGCTGCGCACTTGATGATGGGACACCCCATGGGCGCCGCACAGCAGGGCAAAATCCACTGATTGGGGCGTGGCAAAATACTCCTCAAACGGTGGATCGATTTGCGCGATCGGTAGGTGCTCAAAAATCCCTCCTCCGGCATTATTAATCAGCACCACGGTAAGCGAACCGGTGAATTTGGGTCTGATGAGCAAACCGTTCGCATCATGCAGGAAAGCGAGATCTCCCGTCAGCAGCACCGAGGACTGATTGCCGTGGGCAATCCCGAGTGCAGTCGAGAGGGTTCCATCTATGCCGTTGGCGCCCCGATTGAAATAGAAACGGCAGCCCTGCCGACCTGCTGGCCAAAAATATTCCACATCGCGAATTGGCATACTGCTGGCGACATATACCGGGGTGGCTTTGGGCAATGCATCCGCGAGTGCCGCGATGACCTCACCCTCAAAAATGCCGGGAGTTGCCCAGGCCCGTTGGGTCAGACCAGACCGCGCCATGGTTTCCAATCGTTGCCAACCTTGAGCATAACCGTCCAAAGGCTTGCCTTTGATTTTTGCCACCAGTGATTCCACCGGGGCGCAGATCTGCCGGGTCCGGCCATGCAGCGCATCACGGTTATCATGCCGTTGGGTTACCAAAACCACTTCGGCCCCACTCTGCTCAAGCCAGCGGCGCAGCACTTTACTCGTCGGCCAATCTCCGAGACAGAGCACATAACGTGGCACCAAATCCCGGGCTACCTTCTCGTTCCGTAAAATCGTATCATAGGTCGTTACGACCACCGCCTTACCCGCCGGATGGTGACGCAATGGGGAAACGCCATCGGCAAGAATCGGCCACCCCAACTGACTCGCAAGCTTGCCCACGGCCTTGGCATACCCGGCATGATCGGCGGGGATTTCCGGCCCGGCGACAATCAGACCCCGGGCTGAAATGGCGCGTTGCCACAGTTTGGTGGTGGAGATTCCGCCTGATCCCACGCCTTCCAAATGCGAAAAGAATTCGTCCGTTATCGAGTGATCCAGCCCAACGGTCGCGTTATCCTCAATCGGGGCCAGTGGGTCGCGAAATGGCACATTCAGATGGACCGGGCCTTGTTGCGGTTGAACCGTCCGGGCACACGCATGAGCGACCGTTTGCCGTAAATAGGCCAATCTTTCCAACTTAGATTCAGGCAAAGCCAGTTCGTGATAATGCCCGACCTGGGAACCAAAAAGTTTTTGCTGATCGATTGTCTGTCCAGAAGCACATGCTCGCATCTCAGGCGGTCGGTCGGCTGTCAGCACCAGCAACGGCACGCCGCTTTCCCGGGCTTCAATCACGGCCGGAAAATAATTGGCGCCGGCCGTGCCCGAGGTGCAGACCAAGACGACCGTCTTGCCGTGTTGCCGCGCCAGACCCAACGCAAAGAATGCCGCGCTTCGTTCATCCAAGACCGGAATCGCCTCAATTTGCTCATGACGCACCAACGCCATGGTCAATGGCGTGGACCGCGAACCCGGCGAGATTACGGCCTGTTTCACCCCGCAGCGAACCAAGGTCTCAACCAGCACACTGGCCCAGAGGGTGTTCGTATTTCGGAAATCGAGCGCAACCTTGCTCATGGTGAAAACAGGCCGGCTTCCATCGCCTGAAATTTCAATTCAGTTTCGGCCAATTCCTGTTCGGGTTTGGAACCAGCCACAATTCCAGCCCCGGCATAAAGCCGCGCATTCGGTCCATCGATCAGAGCCGAGCGCAGGCCGACAAAAAATTCTCCGTTACCCCGGCTATCCACCCAGCCAATCGCACCGGCATAAAGTCCTCGCGGAAAATCCTCGATCATCCTGATGCCATCCAAGGCAGCTTCGCGGGGCACCCCGCCCACCGCGGGCGTCGGATGCAATCGCGCAATCACATCCAACAAACGGACCCCCACCGGCAGGGCGGTTTTAATCGCCGTATGCAGATGTTGCACGTTGGCCAGTTTGCGCAGCTTGGGTTGATCCGCGAAATCCAGTTGCAAGGCCAAGGGAGTCAGACGGCGGATGATTGAATCCAGCACGAGGCGGTGTTCGCGCAGGTCCTTGTCACTGCGTAACAGCGCTTCACCCAATTCACTATCCTCGGCTTCCGTCTCCCCACGACGGGTCGAACCCGCCAACGCTTCTGTGGTCAACATCCCGCCGTAGCCGCGCACAAGTCGCTCGGGACTCGCCCCGATGAAACTCTGGCCGCGATCGTTTGCCACGGAGAATGCAAAACAATCGGGAAAGCGCTGCCGCAGGCCATGCAAGGCCCGCAGGGGACTCATGGTTTCGTCGGCCACGAGGTCCTTGGCGCGGGCCAGCACAATCTTGTCAAATTCACGAGCGGCTATCCGGGCCGTCGCTTGTTGAACCGCATCCCGGTAGTGTTGGCCGGTATTGAGCTCCCGCATGGTGATACGCGGGGCGGAAGTCTTCGGCGCAAAGACCTTTTCCGCATAGGAAAAACCGCTGAACTTGCTGTGCGCACGCCAAACTTTCTCACCAACCACGGCAATTTCGGTATCTTCCGCGATCATGAAATTGGCCACCGCGACGGTGCGATCCGCCTTGGTTGCGACCTGCCAGCGCGGCACGAATACCGTGGCCGGGGCAAACAACTCGGCCGAGGAGACCGCATCGAAAAAAGTAAAGGCCGTGAAAAAATGTGGTCCGGCGAACGGCACGCCTTGATCACCCACAATGATCGCATTGGCCAACACATTATCGATGAAGGCCTGGCACTCATCGAAACGTTCCGGACCTTCGGCCGTAAATTCCAAGACCGTCTCCGCCCCGGCGATCGCCAGATTCTCGGCGGGCCGCTCAACGTAAAAATGTCTTTGATCGGATTCAAATATCGACGCGAGCACGGCCAGTGGATCCAACGAATCCACCTCCAATGAAATACTGACCAACTGAGCCCGATGCGCCCGATGCGCCTCTACCTGGCATTGTTCCAGGAAAGCATGCAGGGCGGCAGGTGTCTGGTTCGACACCGGATCGAGTGACAGGATGGTCACGACTTGACGGGAGTGGCCTCGGCTTGAATACGGGGGAACAGCACCAAACTGGCCGCCACCTTGGAGCCGGCCAAGCGGCCACCCCACCCCAGTTCCTCAGCAAGGATACCGGTAGGTTTGTAACCCAGCACAGTTTGAATCTGCGCCACGGCTCCCGGCATGAATGGCTGTAATAACACGGCTGCGAGTCGCAATGACTCGGCCATCGTCGCCAATGAGGTGGCCAAGAGTGCACGGTCGGCTGCATCGGTCGACTTGCCCAATTTCCACGGGGCCCGCTTCTCAATGTAGGCATTGGTCGCTGTCACAAAACCCATGGTTTTTTCCAATGCCGTATGGAATTGAAAGTCAGACCAGAGCCCCGCTACTTCGACCTGCGTTTTGCCCCAGTGAGCCTGCAGTTCCTTTTCTGGCTCCCCGGCCTCGCCTGCGATCGGAATGACCCCTTCGGCAAAGCGGTTGGTCATATTGAGGGTGCGGTTCAACAGATTACCCAGATTGTTCGCGAGTTCCGCATTATAGCGGGCCAGGAACTGGGTATCGGAAAAGTCACTGTCCTGCCCCACGCTCATTTCGCGGAGCATGAAATACCGTAAAGCGTCGACGCCGTATTTTTCGACAAAGGCAACCGGCTCGACAAAATTGCCGGTGCTCTTGGACATTTTATCGCCGTTGATCGACCACCAGCCATGCGCAATGATGCCCTTGGGCAGAGCCAGTCCAGCCGCATGCAGCATAATGGGCCAGTAAACGGCATGAGGCGGCACAAGAATATCTTTACCGATAACGTGATAGGCGGCGGGCCAAACTCCCGGTTTGTCAGCCACAGCAGAGTAATAATTCACCAGAGCGTCAAACCATACGTAGGTCACGTAGTCTTCATCGAACGGCAGCGAGATACCCCACTCGAGACGTTCCTTAGGGCGTGAGATACACAGGTCGTTCAAGGGCTCCTTGAGAAATTCGAGCACTTGCTTCTGACGAAACTTGGGGAAGATGAAATCTTCATTCTTGGTCAGAAACTCCACCAGCCACTCCTGATAGCTGCGCAGCTTGAAGAAATAGTTCGATTCGGTGATCTCCGTCACCTCGCCGAATAACTCCGGCCAGGATCCATCCGGATTGCGGTCCTTGTTCTGCAGAAACTGCTCCTGTCGGGTTGAATAGTAGCCTTGGTATTCGGCCTTGTAAATTTCACCCTTATCAAAGAGCTGCTGCAATATGCGACGCACCACCACTTTGTGCCGTTCTTCGGTGGTGCGGATGAAATCATTGTTTTCAACACTCAGCTTGGGTAGCAAGGCACGGAACTCAGCACTGATCTCGTCACAGAATTGCTGGGGATCAATCCCTCGGGCGCGGGCCGTTTGCTGCACTTTCTGACCGTGCTCATCTACTCCAGTCAGAAAATAGACCTCATCCCCCATCATCTTCCGGATCCGGGCAATAACGTCCGTCAGCACTTTTTCATAGGCATGGCCTAAGTGCGGCGAACCGTTCACGTAGTCGATCGCGGTTGTAATGTAGAAGGTATTCATAACTGAGCGGTTCAAACAAAACGGCCCCGGCCCAAATGTCGAAAGTTTTGCTAATCTCTGGTTTACCATGGGAAACGGTTTGCTTGCCCCCCCCTGGGAGCGCAGGTTGAACGACGGTTTTGTTCGATGCCCAACCTAGTCCGCATAATTACGCTGTCGCTGGTGCTCCTGCTGCTATTTCTGGCTGCGGCCTTGGGGGCACAGTCCTGGCTGCAACAACAGCACGCCCGGCTTCAGACCCAGGCTATTGCCGCGAAGCAGCGTCAGCTCGCCGCCGCCCTGGAATTAACGCGAACCCAAGCGGATCTATTTTCTCCAGATCAACTGCATTTGATTGGTCGTATGATCGACGCTGAAATTGTGAGGGTTGGCGATGCAGCACCGGTTTCAACCCCCGCCGGTTATATCGGTTTTATCCACACCGTGCCCGGCACGCCATCCGCCCAAAATTTCAGGGTCCAATTCGAAACTCCGCATCTCGCCCGACTCAGTTTATTGCACGGGCGAACTTGGGTTTTCCTCCTGATCATGGCCCTGGCCTTAATGTTGGTGTTTGTCAGCGCAGATTTGTTTCTAACCCGCCGCTTGGGCCATGCGGACACCCGCACTCCTTGGTCCGCGGCCAAGGCCGATATGACCAGCTTGGAGCAACTCGCCCGAACCTCCATCGCCCAAGATAGCGCCTTGGCCGATGAACGCAGCAACCGCCTGCGGATCGAAAAAGATCTCAGCATGCATCAACAGCTGCAAAATCAGGCCCTGGAAGAAAAAATCCGTTTGGGCCGTGATCTTCACGACGGGGTAATTCAATCCCTCTATGCCGTCGGCCTGACCATCGAGGCCGTCCGCCCATTGCTTACCCGTGATGTCGCCAAGGCGGAACAACGTCTTAAAGACTGTCTCGTAAGTCTCAATCGAACCATCCGCAAAGTGCGCGACTACATCACCGGCCTCAGTCCCGAGACGTTACGCCGCATGAGTTTTGCGGACGCCGTCCGATTGTTTCTCGACGAGCTCCGCGCAACCCGTGAAGTCATACTGGACATGGTGGTGGATGAGGATGCCGCCGTAGCCCTCACGACTGAACAAACCACCGAAGCCCTGCAAGTTACGCACGAGGCCATCAGCAATGCACTGCGACATGGTCAGGCCCGCACGATTACCGTGCGACTGCACAAAGGGGAGAATGAAATTGGACTGCTGGTGCGCGACGATGGCGCTGGATTCGACAGCGAAAAACTCGCCTCCGATGGACACGGGTTGACGAACATGCAAGCGCGAGCCGCCGGGGCTGGCGCAACTTTGCGCATCGACAGCCAACCCGGCTCCGGCACACGTATTGTCATGACCTTTCCGGTCACCTCGATCGCATGAATCCAAAAAATACCATTTCGATTCGTGTGCTGCTGGTCGACGATAGCGAAGTCGTGCGGATGGGACTCTGTGCGCTGCTCGATGGGGCTGATGGCATCGAGGTCGTCGGTGAAGCGGCAGGAATGGGCTCGGCGGTGAAACTTGCCGTGGAAACGCGGCCCGATGTCGTGCTGTTGGATATTCGTTTACCTGATGGCATGGGGTTTGATGCCTGCCGGCAGATCTTGGCGAAACTTCCCGACACGCGCATTCTGGTTTTGACTTCGGTGGCGGAGGAGAAACTCGTCGACGAATCTATTCGCGCTGGGGCTCACGGCTATTTGCTCAAGGAGATCAATGCCCAAGGACTGATTACGGCGATTCACGATGTTGCAGAGGGCAAATCAGTGTTGGACCCTTCCATTACCGCCCGGGTCCTGCAGATGGTAAAGGCTACTCCAAATTCCAAAAATGAGTCGGTCATGGCCGTGCTGTCCCCGCAGGAGCGCCGGGTTTTGGCGCTGATCGCCGATGGTCGCACCAACAAGGAAGTCGCGGCTGAAATGAATCTGGCCGAAAAGACCGTGAAAAATTATCTGAGCACCGTTTTCGAAAAACTACATGTCACCCGGCGATCACAAGCCGCCGTCCTCTATGCGCAGCTGCATGATAGACCTTGAGACACGACGCGGACAGTATGTATCGGCAATAGAGGCTTAAGCCTCTAACCCAGCAGGGTCTTTTGTTGGCCCTACAGGCCCTTATAGACAGGCATGATTGTGGGGTAGACTGCGTTCATGATATCGCCTCGAGGCTTTCTACCAAACGTCGCACAGTCCAAGCATTGCTTATCAGGCATGACCTTTTGGTGGAGGTCATCGTGGCGATGACCATCTTGGCAACGGTCATGGCCGGCTTTCTCGGCACCTTCGTCCAATCCCGACGTATTTCCGAAAGCAGTGTGATGCATGCCGCTGCTTCAAGTTTGATTTACGGCATGGTGGAGCAAATCAAGGGACTTGATTACAATACGTTGCTCCCCAGCACGGCAGCGGATGCGAACGCCCCGGTTTCATCCAGTCCGCCCTACATTCGGGTCCGGATTAATCAAGATCAGGTGTTCTGGCTCCAAACGGTCTACACCACAGCCGCTTCCGGTCTAGCCGCCAAGGGACCGACCACAACCCCGAGCATTACGGCAACCGCCGCGAGTCTGGGTGCAGTCGACAATATTATTGGTCCTCTCCCTCTATCCAGCGTCGCGGGCACCGCTTCACAGCAGCTCACCATGCACATTTGGGTCTGGGTGGATGAAATTCCCGACAGCACTCAGGACGTGGCCGAGGTTAAAAAAATTACCCTAGTCTATTCCTACAACTACCTTGATGGGCGCACCACCCGCACGGCCATGGATCGCGAGGTCTTCATTCGAACCCGTTACGACCAATGAGAAATCAATCCAAACAATCCTCTCGGTTAAGTGGATTCACCCTGGTGGAAGCCATGGTGGCCGCAACGGTCACCTCGCTGGTTCTGGGTGGCACCATGGCCACCTTCATGCTCGGTTTCAAAACCATGTATAAGGACAACCAGCGTTTGGCTACCAATGCCACGCTGCGTTACTTCATCGCCCAAGTTTCCAAGGAGACACTCGATGCGACGGAATTTTATGTCTTTCCAGATTACAAGTCACTGGACGGTAGTGTGGATCTGACCAACGACGTATCGGTGCTACAGGCGGACACCTACGGAACATACCTCGCATACGGTGACTGTTTGGTGCTCGTCACCCGCGTCTCGACCAGCACTACGGCCAATGTGCAACAGATCCGTATTTACTATCGGGTCACAACCGATCCGGCGACCATTGCCCCGGTGCGATATTACGAAGGCACTGACTACGGTAGTAGTGGTTCATCAACTGCCCTCGGCACACTGTTAAATGCCATCAATCTGAAAACCACGCCCACCATCAGTGGCTCGCGCGTGATCGTATCCAATGCCCGAGGCCGGACCCAGTCCTCACCCAGCACCGGCGTCTATCCCATATTTTCAACCGAATCATCCACCACGACTCCGACCAACGACAGTGTATCGATCAACGTCGAAGTGATCAACGGCAACTCCGTCAACAACCTGCTATCGAGCAGCAGCTTCAACTACACCATTTCACCGCGTAAATAACCCCGCATGAAAACCACGCCTAATTTCTCTTCCACCCGGGGCTCCGCCCTGATTGCCGTGTTGTTTCTGGTCACCATCATGAGTTTGCTCAGTGCGAGTATCATCAGTTACTCCATTAGCGAACGCCGTTCCAACGAACGGCAACGGCTGCAATTGCGTGCCCGTAATATGGCGGAGAATGTCGCGCTCTACGCCTCGGAACAGGTCACCACCAAACTCTATCGCCTGCGGAGCACGAGTCCCATCCAGTTTCTCAGCGGCAGCAATAAAATCTACCTGCCCCCAAGCAATGTGCTCACGACTAAATTTTCCTCCAGTTCGGATGTGGATCTTTACGCCGGTCTGACCAGCACGACTGGGCTGGCCTTCATCGATCCTTCCGATCCGGCCAATGCTTCCAACCCCAACGTCGGCCTGCAAGCCAGCACCAGTATTGTGCCTATTATCACCAAGTCCACGATGTCGCATCCGACCGTCGGTGCCGTGACGGCTTACGCCGAACAGGATCTCCAAGTCGCCCTGATACCGCTGTTCCAATTCGCAATTTTCTACAATCAAGACCTCGAGTTCGCCCCGGGCGCAGACATGGTCATCGCCGGTCCGGTTCACGCCAATGGCAACTTCATTGCCCGTAGTCAGACCGGGTTTTCCAATACGGTCCAATTTATCGACCGGGTAACTGCATCGGGTAGCTTTTATGCTGATACGGCCTATCTGGGTAATACCTATAATGAATATGGCGGGGCGGACTCGGGTCCGGGCGGCACCGGCCCGCTTTACTTCCAGAATCCGGCAGGTTCAGTGACCAATATCAAAAGCAGTTCCGGAACCTGGCGGGACCATAAATACGGCAACAGCAACGAATCTTCGACCACCCTCAGCCAATTCAAAACTTTCGCAACCGCGACCTACGGTGGTAATCTGCGCACCAGTGTGCACGGCGTCACCGAACTGGTCCTGCCGGGGGTCGACAATAGCGGCGCCACCAATTCAGGGCGCACCGTGATTGAACCCGCCGCCGCCACGGACTCGGCGGGTGAAATTCAGACCAAGTTCGCCCGTAATGCCGGTCTCTATATTATCGTGAATCCAGATGACGATACCCGCACTGGCATTCTGCCTGACGCTTCAACCGTCAGTATGCCGGCCTATTCGTATCGATGCTGGCTCAACACGGTGAACGCCGACGGAAGCTACTCCCTCAGCGAAGTCGTGCTGCCCGGTCAGCCGAGCTATGGCACTGGCAATGCCACCAAAAACAATCTGCCCAACCGTTTTACAGATCGAACTGATGTGGGCCGAAATCAGATTCTGCGCATACCAGCCAGTGGACGATCCGCCGACGATACCGTCGCTTCATTCACCAGCGGGGCGGTCTCCATCGCCAATATAATCGATGCAACCTCTACAACCGGATATGCAAACGGAACCCCAGCATGGGGCAATTTTCCGGATGCCTTTTTCTACGACCTGCGTCGTGCCGATAACAGCAAGGGCTATCCCTTCAATCGCACCTCATCAAATCCGTTCAATCCGCGTCCCATTGCCAAAATCGACTTCGACATGACGCGTTTTAAACTGGCGGTGGAGCGCATCGTCAATTCAGCGACTGCGAGTAGTGCCATTTACAATCCAGATGTGCCGAACAACTCTAATTGGAATAACAATATTCTGAAATCATCCGCGACGACGGCCTCGGTCAGTTTATATCCCACGGGCTATGACAGTGCCACCGGATTCCCCAAAACCCTCACTGGCACGGTCACCTGCGATCCTTTTAAAATCTATTATGCCTCTGGAACTGCCGCCACGGCGGCCAATCTGGTAAATATCAGCTCCGCGTCGCCTTGGTTCGATGGCATCACCATCTATGTCCATTCCATCGATGCCGAGGTCAAGGACGGCACAAGGACTGACTCAGGGGTTCGCCTCTGGAATGGACGCGGTTCGGTCGTCTCCCTCTCCTCCTCGTCTTATCCCGGGCGCACCGGTTTGAGCTTCGGCACCAATGACGCCGCCTACATTGTGGGGCATTTCAATGCCCAAGGGACTCCCAACACTACCACCAGTTCTACCAGCAACCCGGGCGGCTATGCTGCCCGCTATCCGGATAGCAGCGGCGAAATGTTGGTCTCGGTGATGTCGGATGCCATTACCATCCTGTCCCAACCGGAGTTTACCAAATCCAGCTCCAACTATTACCAAAGCAGTGGATGGTGCGATGCGTTGAGCAGCAATACCCGTGATTCCAATAGCAGTTATTGGAGCAGCACTTGGTATCGTTCCAATCCGAGCACCAGCAACCGCACCGATGGGGTAAACACCAGTATCAAGCCGCCGATCATGCCCAACCTCGGGGTCCACAGCAGCGGCAGTGATCCCTTCAAAGGGACTGGTTCGAGCTCCTACGATGAAAAGTTTGCGCCGAATGTAACCGAGGTTTCGGCCTGCTTATTGACCGGGATAGTTCCCACCGACAGCCACCAAACGAGCGGCGGCGTGCACAATTTCCCACGACTGCTCGAAGCATGGTCGGGCACGGGACTTTACATCCGGGGATCGATGGTAGCCATGTTCAGCAGTGAGGTCCTTACGGAACCATGGAGTATCCGAATCTACACGGGAGCCGGTCGTTACTGGGGTCTGCATCAAAGTCTGCGCACTGCCGGCCACGACATTCCATTGGAACCCGTCGTATTGAATGCCCAAAGGCAGCATTACACCGAAATCACAAAATCAGAATTCACGACGCTCAAGGCGACCATCCAAGCTCTGCCCAACTAAACCTTACTCCAACTTAGACTGCCGCACCCAATCAGCCAACTGGTGCCAGGCATTCGCCCGGTGACTGGATGCTTGTTTGGTAAGTTCCGACAGTTGACCATAGGTGCAGTCAAAGCCACGCGGCACAAATAACGGATCGTAACCAAAACCGCCGGCGCCCATTGGCTCATCCAACAACACGCCATGACACCTGCCTTCGAAAATATGCTCCTCATTCGTGGGTGAAATCAAAAGCAGGACGCATACGTAGTGGGCTCCGCGCTTAGGCTTCGGCACCGCACGCATCACTTCGACCAACTTGCGCAAGTTGGCCGCGTCATCCCCGGCCGGACCGGCAAAGTATGCCGATTCGACCCCCGGTCCGCCTTCCAAGGCATCCACGCAGATTCCGCTGTCATCCGCCAAAGCCCAACCGTCCGCCGGCAACAATCCTTTCAGCGCTAAGGCCTTTTTGCGGGCATTGCCTACAAACGTGCCCGTATCTTCAACCACCGGCGGCATCCCTCCCACCTGTCGCGCTGATTGAATCGTGATAGGCAACCCGCTCGCATCAGCCAAGGCCTGCAGTTCCTGCACCTTGTGGACGTTACCTGAGGCTAAAAACAGTTTCATCGATGAACATTTTTTCCGGATAGACCAGCCGGCCGCGAGCGAGCATGTCATCTCCTAAAACGGTGTGTTTAACCTCCTTGAGCCTGACGGCATTAATCAACTTCTCGGTGCGCAGGCCATTCATCATGGGCTTGGCCCGGTCATCGCCCAGAATCATGGGGGCCCGGTAAGAAAAAAGGTAATCGATCTGAGCATCCCGCAACAATTGGCTCAGTAACTGGGAGCCGCCCTCAAAATAGACCCCCGAAATTCTAGCCTCAGCACATTTTCGCCGAAAATCGACCCAGCCAACTCGCTGGGTGGTCGAAGGCAATACCCAGACTCCAACCCCCAGTGCTTCAAGTTTCCTCACATATCCCATGCCACCATGGGGAGTGGTCACTACGATGGTCCGTTCATGAAATTCATCCGTATAAACCGACGGTAGATTTTTGTCGGTCACTGTGCGCAGGAGACCATCAAAAACAAAGCGCACTGGACACCATTCCTCCGCACCTTCGATGCGCGAAGTCAGCCGGGGATTGTCATGTATGAGGGTCCCGGCCCCCACGGCAATTGCGGGAAACAGGCGACGCCAACGCATGACATCGGCACGGGCCGTTTCTCCAGTAATCCACCGGGAATCTCCAGTTCGACAAGCGATTCGGCCGTCCAGGGTGGTCGCGGTCTTGGCCGCCAGCAATGGGGTTCCAGTGCTGATCCAATGATTAAAGATCAGATTCAGATCTTGGCACTCCTGCTCCAACACGCCCTTGGTCACCGTGATACCCGCTTCACGTAATACGTCAAAGCCATGCCCAGCGTGGTCAGGATTCGGGTCGGTTGCCCCAACCACAACCGCCTTGATACCGGAGGCTATAATCGCATCCGTGCATGCCCCGGTGCGTCCTTCAGTTGAACAGGGCTCAAGGGTAACGTAAAGTATCGCCCCGGCCCGCGGTTTTTTCCCTCTCGACAACAAGGCCAGTCTTTCCGCGTGCGGTCCGCCATCAGGGGCGGTCGCCCCTTCACCCACAATTTTTCCATCCTCCACGATAACCGCCCCGACCATCGGGTTGGGATGAGTTGTGCCCCAGACGCTATGCGCCAATTCCAAGGCGCGACGCATGAATTGTTCGTGCTCAGCCATGAACATGGGGATTGGACTTCATCTCACGGCCGACCGTCGTGGCGGGACCATGTCCGGGATAAACCGTGCTAGCGGCGGGCAGCGTATAGATCTGTTCTCGAATAGACCGTTCAAGGAGATCGAAATCGCCGCCAGGTAGATCGGTGCGCCCGATGCTCCCTTTGAAAAGAGCATCGCCGACAAAAGCCGCCGACATTGATTCGAAATAGAACAACACGTTGCCCGGACAATGACCCGGCACGTGCCGCACCGCAATGGAAAGTCCCAAGGCTTTCAATTGAGTGCCCTGTTCGACCCATTGATCCACCTTCACCGGCTCCAAGTTGAGCTCCATGTTCATGAACCGTTTCATGACTTCGGGGCTTTCGATGAGCACCTTGTCAGCGACGTGGGCCCGCACCGTCGCCCCCGTCGCCCGCACGACCTCTGCACCGCCTTGAGTGTGATCCCAGTGGCCGTGGGTCAGCCATAATTCCGTCAATTTGCAGCCATCCTTGGCCAATAGCGGCTGCACTTGGCTCCAGACCTCCCCCGGGGCATCAATCAAAACTGCATCTCCCCGTTTCGAATCGGTCAGCAGATACGCATTGGTTTGGATCATCCCGGCCGGCAGCACATACAAATTCATTGCTAACAGTCCATGCGTGATGCCCCGGCCCGCGCAATCGCGAAAATTCCCCTTTCCCTTTCCCTCGGCCCTTGTTACGTCCCTGACTTCTATGCAGTCGCTCAAGTTTGCTGTTCTGGCCGGAGACTATATCGGACCCGAGGTCATGTCCGCCGCATTGCGCGTGCTGAAGCATGTGGCCGGGCAGGAAGCCCTCCGGCTCGACTTTACCGAGGCCGCGGTGGGCGGTGCGGCCATCGACCAGTTTGGTGAGGCCCTTCCGGCCGCAACCGTGAAGATTTGTGAATCGGCCGATGCCATTCTCTTCGGTTCGGTGGGCGGCCCAAAATGGGAAAAACTACCGACCAAGCAGCAGCCGGAACGCGCCGCCCTCCTGCCCCTGCGCAAGCACTTTACCCTCTTTGCCAACATCCGTCCAGGCTTGCTCTATCCCGAGTTGACGGATGCCTCTCCACTCAAGACTAACCGCATCGCCGACGGCATCGACATCGTTTGTATCCGCGAGCTGACCGGCGGGGTCTATTTCGGTCAGCCCAAGAGCACGACCACCCTGGCCGACGGTGACATCGAGGCCATCGACACCATGGTCTACCGCAAGAGCGAGATTGAGCGAATCACCGCCGTTGCCATCACCGCCGCCCGGGCCCGCGGCAAGAAGCTCTGCTCGGTCGACAAGGCCAATGTGTTGGAAACCTCTGTCCTCTGGCGCAAGACCGTCACCGACTATCTCGCCAAGCATGCACCAGACATCGCTCTCAGCCACATGTATGTGGACAACGCCGCCATGCAGTTGGCCCGCGACCCGAACCAATTCGATGTATTCCTTACCGAAAATATGTTCGGCGACATTCTCTCCGACGAGATGGCCGTGATCTGTGGTTCACTCGGCATGCTGTCATCCGCCTCGCTCGGTGCCGGCAGCAACTCCCTCGGCAAACCCTTCGGACTCTATGAACCAGGCGGTGGCACCGCGCCGGATATTGCCGGCAAAAATCTCGCCAATCCCTGCGCCCAGATTCTGTCCGCCGCGCTCATGTTGCGCTATAGCTTTGGCTTGGACGCCATCGCCAACCGGATCGAAATCGCCGTGCGCCAGACGGTCACTTCCGGCACCCGCACGGGCGATATCGCATTTGGCAAGACCTCGGTCGGCACGATTGAAATGGCCGACGCCATCATCGCGAATCTGAACTAATGCCATTACTTCTGTTCGTCTTTTGGACCTTACTGGTGCTAACCTAATCCCTTTCATGACTTCCGCCCAGATCCGCCAGTCCTACCTCGATTACTTTGCCCAACAGGGCCACACCGTGGTCCCGTCCGCGTCGCTGCTGCCCGATTCTCCCGGATTGCTGTTCACCAATGCGGGTATGAACCAGTTTGTGCCCATCTTTCTGGGAGACAAGCAGCCCGACGTATCCACTTGGGCCGGGGCCATTCCAAGCCAGGACACCCGTGCGGCCGACACCCAGAAATGCATTCGTGCGGGCGGCAAACACAACGACCTCGAGGATGTCGGCTTCGACACCTATCACCACACGTTCTTCGAGATGCTCGGCAACTGGTCCTTCGGCGATTACTTCAAAAAGGAGTCGATCAACTGGGGCTGGGAATTGATCACCAAGGTCTGGGGCGTGCCGGCCAAACGGCTTTTCGCCACGGTCTATAAACCCGACAAGAGCAAGGGCGATCCGGCCGACTTCGACCAAGAAGCCTACGACATCTGGGCCACCATCTTCAAAAAGGAGGGACTCGATCCCGCCGTGCACATCGTCAACGGCAACAAGAAGGACAATTTCTGGATGATGGGCGACACGGGCCCCTGCGGTCCGTGTTCGGAGATCCATTTCAATCTCCTTCCCTCGGACGACGAAACCGCGGGCCGCAAGCTCGTCAACGATTCCAGCCCACGCTGCATCGAAATCTGGAATCACGTTTTCATCCAATTCAACGCCAATGCGGATGGCACCTTCTCGCAGCTCGCCGCCAAACACGTCGACACGGGCATGGGCTTCGAACGCGTCGCGGGCATTCATGCCACGACGAACGGTTTCAAGGACTTCACCAAAGATCCGTCGAATTACGCGGCGGATGTCTTCGCGCCGCTCTTTGCCAAAGTTTCCGCCCTTTCCGGCAAAACCTACACCGCCACCGTCCCAACCAAACGCGAAGGCCTGAGTGAACAGGAAAACACCGATGTCGCCTTCCGTGTCCTCGCCGACCACGCCCGTTGCGTATCGTGCGCCATCGCCGACGGCATCATGCCCGGGAACGAGGGTCGCAACTACGTCATCCGCCGCATCCTCCGCCGGGGCATTCTCTACGGCACCAAGATCGGCCTGAAACCCGGATTCTTTGAGCAACTCGTCGCCCCGGTCGTCGAGTCCCTCGGTGCGGTCTTTCCCGAACTCCAACAGCAGCAGGAAATCATTCGGCGTGTCATCCGCAGTGAGGAGGAGAGCTTTGGACGCACGTTGGACAAGGGACTTCAGGTATTTGAGCAGAAGATGCAGTCTCTAAATACGAAAACTGCTAAAGATGGGACTTTGGAAACGGACAAAGTAGAAGTGAGATTTCTGTTTCCAGGTGATGCAGCTTTTCGACTCTACGATACATTCGGCTTTCCGCTAGATATGACCGGCGTCCTTACCGCTGAGAGAGGACTCTCGGTAGACGAGGTAAAGTTCGAAGAATTGATGGAGGCTCAGCGCGAGCGCGGCCGGGCTTCCCAAAAGAAGGAAATTCTCGTCGCTGCGACGGAAGGAGAAACTTCCGATCTCAAAGCCAGCAAGTTTCTCGGCTACACCGAGACTGTCGCCAAGGCCGAATTGGTGGATGTCGTTTCGGCGGACAAGGACACCTTTCTCGTTTTCGATCAGTCGCCATTTTACGCCGAGATGGGTGGTCAGGCCGGCGATACCGGCACGGCCCTCATCGGCGATAAACTGGTCCACATCGTGGACACGGTGAAGGACAAGGCTGGACGCCACCTTCACAAAGTCGCCGCCAAATCACCCGCAGTCGAAGTGGGCAGCCATGCGGAACTCTCCGTCGATCTGACGCGCCGTCGTGCCATCTCCCGTCACCACTCTGCCGCGCACTTGATTCACTGGGCCTTGCGCAAAGTGCTCGGCACCCACGTCCGCCAGGCCGGCACATCCAAGACTCCCGAGCGCATGCGTTTCGACTTCTCGCATTTCGAGGCCGTCACCCACGCGCAACTGCAAGAGATTGAGCAGCTCATCAACGACAAGGTCATCGACAACGCAAAGGTCGAGTCCTACGAAACCGAATTCGACAAGAAACCGGCCGACACCCTCGCGTTCTTCGGCGACAAATACGGCAAGATCGT
Source organism: Cephaloticoccus sp. (assembly GCA_030833445.1). GTDB lineage: Bacteria > Verrucomicrobiota > Verrucomicrobiia > Opitutales > Opitutaceae > Cephaloticoccus. Next base: position 107,816 of record JAURHD010000003.1, read on the forward strand.
CCGGGTGGTCGACATCGGTGGCTACAGCCGCGAGCTCTGCGGCGGCACCCACGTCACGACCACCGGTGAAATCGGCCTGATTCGGATCGTAGCTGAGATGGCGATTGCCGCCGGCACCCGACGCATTGAAGCGGTCGCTGGTCAGGCCGCCTATACCTTTACCGCCGAACATGAAATCGCGCTCAAGACCGCCGGCGCGAAACTGAATGCCGGCCCCCATGACCTGGTGCAGAAACTTGATGCCCTGTTGGCGCACCAAAAAGAAATCGAGACCAAGCTAAAAGGCTTTGAACAAAAGGCCGCGGCCGGCCTCTCCGATTCCCTGATCGCCAACGCCGTCGAGAAAGACGGTTTGAAATTCATTTCAGCCGTCGTCGAAATCGAGTCACCGGAAGCGCTGCGCAATCTCGGATCCCAAACTCTGCCGAAGCTCGGCGAAGGGGTCGTGAAACTCGGCGCAATCTTTGGCGACAAGGCGACCGTCGTTGCGTTCTGTTCGCCGGCGGCAATCAAAGCCGGTCATCAGGCCGGCAAGATCATCGCGTCAATTTCCACCGCGATCGGCGGTAAAGGTGGCGGCAAGCCCGACTTCGCCATGGGTGGCGGCAAGGAAACGAGCAAACTGGCTGCAGCCTTAGACGAGGTCTGAGTCCGAGCGGCGATCACCAAGCCATTTAATAAGCACCCTCAGGAGTTCGGGTTTTCGCACGGGCTTGCTGATGAAATCCACCATCCCCGCCGCAGTGCAACGCTCGCGATCCTCCAGCGTGGTATTGGCGGTGATAGCCACGATTGGTGGCGCGTCGCGCAAAGCCCGTTTGATCTCCCGGGTGGCCATGTGTCCGTCCATGACCGGCATGCGACAATCCATGAAAATGATTCGATAGCCATGCAGCCGGGCCATGGCGACTGACTCAGCCCCATCAGACGCGAGATCGACCTGACAGCCCAATTGTTCCAGTTGTTTGGATATCACGAGTCGATTGATAGAATCGTCGTCGACCACCAAAACCCGCCCCCAAGTGGAATCGACCGGCAATACCGTGGGTGCAGCCGGAGTCAGATCTACCGTGACCGGTTTGGGTTTATTATTGGCTAATGCGGCCAACAACAAATCGGGATCCAAAATGGGCTTACGTAAAACAGCATGCACCACGAAATCGTCCGACGAAATATCCCGGTTGGATCTTAAGGCAGCCAGAATCACCCGAAGTTTACCGGCGCGCACGGCCGCCCCAATCACGTGCCTCTGATCGGAAGACAACGCCACCGACTCATCCAACAGCAGGAAGCAAGTGTCATGGGAATACACACTCACTTCATGCAACCAACGAATAACCTTGCTAGGCACGTCGGTAAATTGCGCCAGATAGCCGCAGCGGGTAAACATCGCCACGGCGGACTCTGCCGCAGCAGCCGTATCATCCAGCACCATGACTTGTTCCGGGCGAAGGGGTCCGCCATAGGGCGGCAATGCTTCCATTTCCATTTCGAGTTCAAAGGAAAATACCGATCCTTTGCCCGGAACACTCCGCACGGAGATCGTGCCGTTCATTAGTTCCACCAGGCGCTTGCAAATCGCTAGTCCCAGCCCGGTGCCACCGTATTTCCGGGTGGTCGAGGTATCCGCCTGAGTGAAACGTTCAAAGAGTCGCGCCTGCACTTCCGGTCCGATACCTACTCCAGTATCCGTAACACTAAAACGCAGTTTGACGGAATTCTCTGCTTGATTGGTGGCGTTCGGAATGACCGTCACGCCAAGGACCACCTGCCCGGATTCAGTAAACTTGACCGCATTGCCCACCAAGTTGAGTAAAATTTGCCTGAGGCGATCAGGATCTCCCCGCACCAACAAAGGAACTTCCAATGGAACCAACAGCACCAGCTCAATTCCCTTCGCAGTCGCACGCGGCACCAGCACTTCCAACACGTCCCGCAACGGTTGCGTCAGATCAAACTCAAGGCTCTCGATATGAATATGCCCGGCTTCAATTTTTGAAAAATCGAGAATGTCATTTAGCACGGCCAGCAAGGATTCGGCCGAGGCCCGCAAAGTCGTCAGGTGTTCCCGCTGTTCGCTGTTCAGGGCCATATCCAACAGCATGTCCGCCGAGCCGATCACCCCATTCAACGGAGTTCGGATCTCATGGCTCATCGTGGCCAAAAATTCACTCTTGGCCCGGTTAGATGAGGCAGCGGCTTCCATTTCATCTCTCACCCGCGCTGAATGAGCGCGTTCTTCAGACAGCATCTTGGCCTGGTGGAGTCTTTCGCGTTCACGATTATCATGCCACCGGACCGCAAACCCCACCAATCCACCGGCACCGATGATTAGAATCGCCAAAACCAATGCCTTGAACCACCACGCTTGCCAGTAGAACGGCGTCACATCGATGACGACTGACGTTTCCGGCGTCGGCACCCCTTCTCGATTCACCGCCCTGACGTGGAACTTATACACCCCGGGTCGCAAATCCGGTAATCGTGCCACAGGTTCCACTCCGGCGTGCACCCAGCCAGTATCCACACCGTCCAGGCGATATTCATAGTTAATATCCTCCCCGTAGCCAAGACTGATACCGGAATAGCGTATATTAACCCGCTGGGTGCCGGCTGGAACCATGACCGCTTGATTCCGATCATCCGGCCATGGCAAATGTTCATCACCCGCCCGAACATGCTCGATGTGAACCTGGGGCACTACCGTCGAAACCTGCACCTGCTGCGGGTCGATTCTCACCAATCCTTTCAGGGTAGCGAACCAGAGCACCCCTGCACTATCGCATAGTGCCATATTTTGAAAACCACCCCGACAAGTCGCGCTCTTCATGCCCTCACGACGATCAAAGACTTGCACCGACAATCTAGCTTGGGTGCCGGACGCCACCGCATCTAGTGATTGTCGGGTAATTTTGATGATCCCCCGGGCAGACGAAGCCCAGATATCATGGTCCCTTGCCTCCACGAGTCCGACCAAATTTTCCCGAACCAAGCCGGCTTCGCGGCCGTAAACCACCCAACCCTTGTCGCTTTGACGCAGGATATTGCCTTCGAGCGTGGTAATCCAAAGTGCTCCCGCATGGTCCACGAAAAGATTACTCACCGTTCCGGGCAAATGACCGTCCAGAGCATCAACTAAAATGAATCCCGCCGAATCGTGGCGCCACAGTTTACCACTGCGACTGGCCACCCATAATTGACCCCGACCATCCTCAGCAAAGACATGATACGGTTCGTCCTGATCCCCACAGGGCACTTCGCGGAAGCGACCGTTTCCCGGCAAACGATTCCACGTTCGGTGCCTATCCACAAGCGCTGGGCGCGATCAAGATACAGCGAGAAAATAGTGTCTGATCCCAAAGTGGCAGCATCCCAGTTTTGCACTCCTGATTCGGATCGCAGGAATAATCCATCGCCATAAGTAGCCACCCACAGACCCACGCCGGATTGTTGCAATACCCCATGAACCCATGAGTGTTTGTTGAGTTGTTTTGTGGTTTTGAACTCTATGGCAGATCCGAAGTGGTGCTCATCAAAGGGCAATAACCCGCCGCCGTGGGTGGCAACCAGCAACTCGCCGGGTGAAGTTTCGATCACCGCATTGACCACCGGTTGTTCCAAACCCACCGCTTCATCAAAGGTCTTGGCTGATCGCGGACGAATCCGGGCCAGACCTCCCCCATTGGATCCAACCCATATATTCCCCTCACGGTCCCCACTGATACACAGTAACGCATTGTTCAACAACCCGTCCGCCATGGTGCACTCCAACCAGGTGCCATCATTACGGTAGACGACCACCCCATTATGATATCCCGCCATCCATAAATTACCCCACTGGTCCTCGTGAAGTTTCACTGCTTCCTGGTTATGGTCAGCCGGCCGCTCGATGGTTTGCACCCATTCACCGTCGTGCCATCTACGGATGCGCAAAGGACCGCCACCCAGATCCCTCCAGTTTTGGCCGCGGCAAACCCTTGCACTACGAGTTCGCCCTTACCCCATTCCTCAGGGCTAAATGAATGCCAACTCTCATCGGTGAAATAGGCCAAATTACGGTCGGCCATCAGCCATATCTGATCGTCGGCATCAACCAACAAGCTCCATGGTTTTTGATTATTTGCATCAGGTGGTTGGGGCAGCCAGATTTCGAACCGGTCTCCATTGAGCCGCAGTAGTTTTTGCCCGACCATTGCAAACAAGCGGCCATGGGAGTCACGCGCCAATCCCGCTACCAGACCTTTGGGCACCCCCTCATCATCGCCATAATGACGCCACTTCTCTCCTTGGCGCCGAAAGATCCCATTGTTCGTGCCAACCCATAATACCCCGTCTGGATCAGCCAATAATTCCAACACCATAACATCTCTAAATTCCGGCGTCACCACTTCATGGTCCGGTGAAAATCGGATGCCATTGAATCGGGTCAGTCCGGAAAACGATCCCACCCATAGATAACCATCCGGCGTTTGTGCCATGCACGTTACCGCTACAAAAGGGAACGCATTATCTATATCCCAAGTGCGCAGCATATACTGTTGCGCAAACTGCCGGGAGTCGATACCGACCTCGTGGGCAAACCCGCTTACCACCACAAGCACGGTGAATAGCATGCCCCGGCTGTAACTGTATAATCGGGCCGCATGGGATTGCACAGATTCGTTTCTAAATAGAGAGCATGACGAATCAAGCCCCTCATTCGGTAAATAGTGGATTGCGACTGAGGGCGTTCTGTCCACCTTGCATGAATAATGTCTGATGCGTTTCCATCTCTTGTGTGCCTGCTGGCCTTTGACGGTTCCAACCGTATGGCGGTCCGTAAACTGGGTTCGAAAACGGGATTGGCCTTCACTGGTATCGATCTCGCCATGGCACTCGAGCGGCTGGAATCGGCGTTTCCCTCCCACACCAAACCGGTCGAATATTTCAAAGTGACCGCAGGCGGCCGCGCTTACTCGGTCTATTTCGCCCAAGCCATCGGCACTCCGCTCGATTCGGAAATCGAGCCATGGTCCATCGAAAATTTGACCCTCAATTCCGAACGTCTGGCCCCTTCACTCAAGGCCATCGTCGAGCAATTGGATCCCTATTTGATCGAAATCCCCTATCTCCATATAGGCGAAAACGATTTCATCTATAAATTCCGCCCGGAAAAGGAGCGCAACGCCGCCATCTATGCCGAGGACCCCGTTTCAAGCACGCTGTATCAATCGCAATTGTGCACCCTCATCAAAGCCCAGGCACGCACGCATGAACGGACGGCCAGCCAGCCCGTCGCCATCAATTTCGGACCGATCAGTTATCTCATTCCCAGTCACTTTGGATTCTGCCTCGGCGTAAAGAATGCCATTGAAAGGGCCTATGAAACCCTGTCGGCCAACCCATCCCGCCGGGTCTTCATGTTATCGGAGTTGATTCATAATCCTTTCGTCAATGCCGACCTCTTGCGCCGGGGCCTGCGGTATCTGCAAACCGACAAAGGGGTTCCATATACGGTGGAGGGACCGGCCAGTGATACGAGCCAACCCAACCCACTGCTTTGGGATACGCTGACCCCCGATGATATTGTGATTATCCCCGCGTTTGGCGCCACGGATGAAGACAAACGCAAATTAGTCCGTAAGGGCATCGCGGTCTGCCAATATGATGCGACCTGCATGTTGGTGGAAAAAGTATGGAAAGCCGCCCGTAACTATGGCCAAGCCGGCTATACGGTAATCATTCACGGTAAAGCGGAGCATGAGGAAACCAAAGCCACGTTTTCGAATACCCGGCGATACGCACCGGCCATCATTGTCCGCGACCTGGAGGAGACCAAGCTCCTGTCCGGTTACATCACGTCCAAGGATTCGGCCGCACATGCTGATTTTTATCGAACATTTGCCGGCAAACATACCCCCGGCTTCGATGTTGAGCGTGATCTCAAGCGGGTGGCCGTGGTCAATCAGACCACGTTGCTGGTAAACGAAACCCGGGAAATCATCTCCTATTTGCGCGAGACCTACACCCAACTGCACGGTCCGGCCGGAGCCGAGCACGTCGGGGGCAGCGGCCGCACTGACACCCTGTGCTATGCCACTCAGGTAAACCAGGATGCGCTCGCCAAGGCTCTGGCCACACCGATTGACGCCGCATTTGTCATCGGGGGTAAAAATTCTTCCAACACCTACCAATTGTATCGTTTGTGCGAGCAGTCCTTGGGAACCCGCGCCTATTTCATTCAATCGGAGGCCAATATTCTTTCCTCCCGGGAAGTGGAGCATTACGTTTTCCCTCCTCATCATGATGGCCGGCCGCACGGCATGATGATAAAGCGGGATTTGTGGTCTGATCTGACCAGTCCCAAGCGGGTGCTCATTACCGGCGGCGCCTCCTGTCCCGACGGTATTATCCAGCAGGTAATCGCCCGACTAAACGCCCTTTTCCCCGCCGCCGACCTGCGCAGTATGGCGACTATCCTTGAGGAATTTTCCAACACCACGGACTAGGTCCGTGATCCATGCGCAGCCAAGGTGCCTTCGCACGATATCCGACCGCCTCCCCAGGCCCTTAGAATTTGAAATTCAAGCCGGCCCGGAAGCCCTGCAATTTCGACAAGTCGACGTCGGTGGTGTAACTGGAACCATTTTCCGTGATAGTCTGCACGTAGGTCCCGGTGCTTTGATAAAATGCTCCCATATACAAACCGGCCCGTTCTGTAATCAGATACTCCATCGTGGCATCCACATAGTAACCGGATAGATTGTTTCCCTCGGTCTCCGATACGGTTGTGACCAACGTATCACTGGTGTCAGGCACCAAGGTCTGTTCCACGGAATAAGTAGTGCCTGAATAAACCAAGGCGGGACCACCACTGACCGTAAACCGGAGATTATCGGTGATCGAATAGATCAAGGTCGGGCCCAAACGCATGGTCAGGTAGGTGCCCTTGAGATGCCAAAAATTAGTCACTTGGGTGTTGTTTGACGCGGTCGTGGTGGTGCGGCTGTCAGGTTTCCGGTCGAGGTAAACCGTCGTCTCGATGACATTGCCGTCCGCGTCGACCCCACTGGAAGGCGCCCCATAGGGCAATCCGGGCGGCAAAGTCTGGCCATCCAAGCTGTATTTATCGGTAACCGTAGTAATCGTCGCCAGCACACTGTCGCGAACGCTGGATTCGATTCCGTTGATGCCAACGCCAGCAAATAGACGCCACTGCAGACGTTTGCTGATGTTTCCCATGTCACGGGACACCACCAATTCGGTGCCAAGACTCATACCAGGATCTTTGCTGCGCATGGCACTGTCAGTGATATCGGCCTTGTAAGTGTGAAAGGACATCGTGGCTCCATCATCCAATACTTGGCGCGCATCCGTATAACCCCAGGTATTGGTTTTACCATCAGTAGCTCCGTCACGTTGGTCACGCACCACCACGCCATCGTGGTAAGACCTCACCACATCGGTGGAAACCTCATCACTGATCGACTGGGAAGATTGGACCAAACCCTGACCGGCGAAGGATGACTTGGTCCCATTGAGAGTGCGTGTCCCTACACTCAGCGAGAACTTTGGCTCTACGAAATAATCGTCGAAATTGAAGTTGGGAATGTCATCCTCGGGGTTCTGCGCGCGACTTAGGGACGCCAGAGTGAGGAAGGCCAAGAGGTAAAATTTCTTCATGTAGAGGTTACAGTGTCACAGGTGTGACGGTATTAGCGGAAAAATGTTGCATAAAGATTTGTGTCGAAAGCCTCCGAGTCAATGGGAGATTCGGCCCGGCCGAGCGACCCTCCACCGGGTCATTATTCGTTAAATTCGTCCCGCTGGGCGGCGGCATCATTTTCCGCCTTTAGGGCTGCCGCCGCAACCGGATCGATGGCTGCTTCCTGCTCCTTCAGACGTTTTTCCAGGGCCTTCAGTCCTTCGGCCTTATGTTCCAGCTCCGATTCCTTTTCCTGCTGGGCCTGAACTTTCTCAAAAAGGGTATTTTCACTGTCATCCAGGAATTGTTCCCGGTCCTTGATCTGTTGCTTGGCCTCCTTCAATGCGGCTTCCTGTTTCTCCAGTTCTGCCTTCAATTGCTCCAAGGCGGCCCGCTCTTCATCGCTCATGCTGGTCTTGGCGGGGGCCTCCTGCTTCGTCGCGGCCAGCAGGCGTTCCCGAGCCATCAACAAGGCTTCCCCTTCCGCAACTTCACGTTCCTTTTCCTGCAGTCGGGCCTCGGCGTCTGCCACCGCCCGTTCCCGATCCGCCAGCATGACCTCCAATTGTCGCAGATTTTTCTCCAGTTCAGAGATCCGTTCCGCATCCAAAGTGGCCGGCTCACCCCAAGGAGTTCTGGTAGCCGACACAATTGCATTGATCGATTCCCGGGCCGCAGTGGTGGCTTCGGACACCTCCTGCAGGGAACGCACCGGAGTCCGTCGGCGTAAAGTTAAAGCGGGACCTTGAGCGGTCTTGGTCGGAAATTTAATGGGACTGTCCGGCATCTTGCCCTATCATTACTTGCCAAACAGTCGGCCGAACAACCCCTTTTTCTTGGGCTCCTCTTTGGGGGCCAGCCCTTTGACCAAAGGTTCAAGGATAGCCGCAACCCGCGTTTCTGCCTCGGGATTTTTCAATACCATCAAGGTGCGCCGCAATTCTCCACCTGAGGTCAGCTCCGATTTCAAGGTCTGCCATTCCTCCTTAAAACAGGTAAAGGCAGCCTGACGTCGTTCGAGCGTGTCCCCAGCGCGTTCGGCTTGCGCCAGACATTCGATCAGGTGCAGGCCTTTTGCCCCGGGACGATATGGGAGCACCTCGGTGAGCGAATTCTCATCCACATGAGAGAGCGCATTGAGCAATTTTCTAAAATCCCCGCCCACGATCACGTTTTGGGACATATTCTGAGCAAAACGGGCGAACTCACCCAAGGTGGACAAATGCTCCAAACCGCAAAATTCGCGGGTATCCTTGTTCAAGGCGGTCAATTCGATGGGGAAATCCTCAGGGATGCCCAATTTCGCCATATTCTTGAGCAGCTGGTTATCGCGTTCAGCGCTAGCCTCGGTGTGCGTTACCATGTCACCGAATGGATCATCAAATGAAAGGGTATCCTTCAGGATTGATATGAGCAGATCTGCGTGATTCGGGTATCCCTTCAAAGTGAGCAATTCCCGCATTTCATCGTAGCCCAGGTCAATATAGGCGGCTGCATTTTCATCCGCTCCCTTAATGGGCCAATCCGGGCCTTCCAAGTTCTGAGCCAAACTGCTCAGGGATGTATCGACCATGATGGATGTCGCGAAGGCCAAGCGCACATCGTCCCAATCTTTGGCGGTATATTTAGAGGTGGATTCAGACATGAAAATTAAGTGGTTAGGGTTACGATGTAATGCCACCCATACGGATGATTTCGTCGGCAAGTTTACGGTAATCGGTGATGACGCTTTCCTGCTCATCACCGTCATTGTCCTGCGAAAGCATGGTCACCGGCAATCCCAGGGTAACGGCCCGACGCACAACCATCGCGTCGCGAATCTGCGTTTGGAATATCTTCGCATCTGGGGAGACGCGCTTGGCGGCCTTGAATTGATTCATGCGCAATTGCATGCGCATTTTAGGCACTTCGATATCCACCCCGGTCTTGATCGAGTTGAAAACGACGCCCCGGACTTGGGCCGGCGGCCCCATCGCCGCGGTGCGAAAACTGGCAGACAATTGATGGAACTTACCGAGTTTATCGACCAACAGGGTAAATCCGATCAAGCTGAGCGCATCCGGATTGGATGGCACGACAATCTCATGGCTGCTGAAGATCCCACATTGGGACGCCCGTAAAATATTGGGTGGGCAGTCAAAGAGGATGAAATCATATTCATTCTCAATCGCGGCGAGTTGCTGTTGGAAAATGAGATAATGCGGAAATTTGGGATCACCGGTATATTCGGCTTCAAGGTCCACCAGATTGAAATTGGTGGGCACAATATCCAAACCGGGCAGCACCTTCGCCCCCGACTTGTCCTCCACGACATCCCGGAAAACAATGTCTTCAATCCGGGCACTTCCCGGGTCAAATAGAGAAAATGGCGCCTTCGTTGGTCGAGTTGATCTTATTCCAACGCTCCAGGCGCAAAAGCCAGATACTGGCGTTGGATTGTGTATCCAAATCGAACAGCAGGACCTTTTTGCCTAGTTTTGCGAGACTGGCCGCGGTGTTGACGATTAGGGACGTCTTGCCGACGCCGCCCTTGTAGTTGATGAAGCTGATTTTACGCGCCATGCTTAGGGTGGTTTCTGAAGCGATATTACTCAAGAAAGGTGCTTGGAAAAATACATGTCGCGAGCCCAAAAGGTCACAAGTCACTTTTAACGCTTTATTTGCAGCCCTCTTGGCGGACTAAATGAGAACATTCCCTCCTCCAAATGACCAAAGAAGACCTCCGTCACCAAATTTTACGCCATCTGCAGGCCGAGCTCGATAACTTGATCAGAGGCGCCCAACTCGCGCACGATGAGGCCACCAGCGAGGAAAGTCGGGCGGAGAATAAATACGACACCCACAGCCAGGAGGCGGCTTATTTGGCTGAAGGACAGGCTCGGCTTGCCACCGAAGCCAGTGAGGCAATCAGTTTATTCCAAACCCTAACGCTGCCCGCATACCATCAGCAGGACCCCATCGCGATCGGTGCGTTGGTTGAATTAGTCAGTGCAAAGGAATCGACTTGGTATTTCTTGGGTCCACGGGCTGGCGGTCTGGAACTTAAACTGGAAGATGGCCGCACCGCCCTATTAATCAGGCCGACATCCCCGATGGGACGGCAACTACTGGGAAAAATTACCGGCGATCAGGTGCAGGGAACGGGTCGGGACCGATCCCTGCACACCATCAGCCGGGTCGTTTGATCGCCGGAGATCGTCAATTCATGCGAAACACAATCGGCACCGTCATTCTAAAACTGACCGCCCGTCCCAGATGCCGGCCCGGCTCAAAGCGCCATTTTTCCACCGCGCGGAGTGCAGCATCATTTAACAACGGATCCGTTGTGCTCACCACATAGGAGGACGATACGCGCCCACTTTCATTGACAACGAAACCCACGACAACCTCTCCGCCGTAGCCCCGCATCCGGGCCTCCGCCGGATAGATCGGGGCTACTTGGGCGGTGGATCGCGGAGTGTTATCCAACTTGGTGGCATCGAAAATATTGGGGGTGAGTGACAGACCTTCCGGTGAACCATTCGGCACCCCAAACACCCCCACCGGTATTTTCTCCAACGAAATCTTGCTGTTTATCGTCACCGGCACCTTCTCCATCGAAACTGCATCGGCTATCGGCTTACTGAAAGGCTCCGGGGTGACGGGGGCTGACTCATCAGTGTCCCCCAGCTTCGACTTTATATCACTATCATCGGCCACAAGTTCAATCACCGGTGGGTCCGATACAACCGGGATCGGAGCCAGTTGCGGTCCTGATTTGGACTCATCCGGTCGGTTGGTCGTAGCCTCAGATTCTTTACGTGATCCCAACAGCAATGCCGCGTGGAACAGCACAGCGCACATAACCGGTATCGTGAATTGTCTTTTCATGTTGGCCTCCAGTTTAAGGGTTCAACATGACCACGATCGGCTCACCCAACTATTAGGGTGAATTTGGCTAAAATTTAACCTGATTCAGACCACTTGAAAACCAAGGTGGCATACGGTGGCAACGTGAGCGCGATGGATTGACCATGACCGTCCGCCGCCACGGGCTCGGTGTGGCAACCGCCACCGTTCCCCAGCCCACTGCCCCCGTAAAATTCACTGTTGGTGTTCAGCACTTCACGCCACATCCCACCCCGGGGAACGCTTAGCCGATAGTTCTTGCGCACCACGGGAGTGAAATGTCCGACCACCGCCAGCATCTCACAATGTTCGGCATTCAAACGCAGATAGGCGATTACACTCGCCTCGTTGTCATAGCAGGCCAGCCATTGAAAGCCCGTCGAGTTCAAATCGTTGCGGCCCAAAACGGACTCCTGAGTATAGAGTCGGTTCAAATCACCCACCAGACGACGCACCCCGGCGTGGTCGGGATACTGGCACAAATGCCAGTCCAGGCTTCGCTGATAATCCCACTCATGCGACTGCGCAAACTCTCCACCCATGAAGAGCAGTTTCTTCCCGGGCCACATCCACATATGCGCATAGAGGGCCCGCAGGTTGGCCGCCTTTTCCGGGATGTGCCATGCCCCCATCTTGAACAGCATCGAAGCCTTGCCGTGCACGACTTCATCATGTGAAAGCACGGTGACAAAATTCTCCGCATACTGATAGAGCATGCCGAAGGTCAGGTCATTCTGGTGCCACTTGCGATGCGCGGACTCCTTGCTGAAATAGCTCAGGGTGTCGTGCATCCAGCCCATGTTCCATTTGTAATCGAAGCCCAGCCCGCCGGTTTCTACCGGACGACTGACCCCAGGAAATGAGGTGGATTCCTCGGCAATCATCATTACGCCGGGATAATACTCATGCACGAGTTGGTTGGTGCGTTTGAGGAAGTCGATGGCCTCCAGATTCTCGCGACCACCGTATTGGTTGGGCACCCACTCCCCCGCTTTGCGCGAATAATCCAAATACAGCATCGAGGCAACCGCATCGACGCGCAACCCATCGATGTGGTAGCGATCGAGCCAAGCCAGCGCATTGGCGATCAGAAAACAACGCACCTCATTGCGGCCGTAATTGAAAATCAGCGTGCCCCAGTCCATGTGCGCCCCTTTGCGCGGATCGGCATGCTCATAGAGATGGGTGCCGTCAAACTGGGCCAAGGCAAAACTGTCACGCGGGAAGTGTGCCGGCACCCAGTCCAAGATGATGCCGATACCGCGCTGGTGCAGATGATCCACAAACCAGGCAAAATCCTCCGGAGTGCCAAAGCGATGCGTCGGAGCAAAAAAGCCCGTGACTTGATAGCCCCACGAGCCTTCGAAGGGATGCTCGGCCACCGGCATGATCTCAATGTGGGTAAAGCCTAGTTCGACCGCATAATCTGCCAGCTGGGGTGCCAGTTCCCGATAGGTCAGCTGCCGGTTGCCCTCGTCAGGATTGCGCCGCCACGAACCCAGATGAACTTCATAGATCGACATGGGGCGATCCAGTTGCGACGCCTGCTCGCGCCGTCGATCCATCCAAGCTTGGTCAGCCCATTTATGTTTGCGGGTGTCGCAGACAATCGAGGCGTTGTTGGTCGGAGCTTCAAAATGAGTCCCGTATGGGTCGGTCTTGATCTGGGTATTCCCAGCCTGATCACGAATCTGATATTTGTAATACTCGCCCTCTACGAGTCCCGGCACAAACAGCTCCCATACCCCGGAAGCTCCCATCGAACGCATGGGATGATAACGTCCATCCCACTGGTTAAAATTTCCCAACAAAGAAACCTGGGATGCGTTCGGTGCCCAGACGGCAAACCCTACGCCAGCGACACCATCCATGGTGCGCAAATGAGCTCCCAGCTTTTCGTATATCCTATGTTCATTACCTTCGTTGAACAGATAAAGGTCCTGTTCACTGAGGGTCGGCAGAAAGCGGTAGGGATCATGGATTGTGCGCAGGTCCCCCCGGTGGGATTTGACCTCCAATTGATAGTGAAATGCTTTTCGCCGCCGGGGTAAGAACACTTCAAAGGCTCCCGCCTCATCAAGCCGCTCCATGGGCCACCGTTCCTGTTTAGCAGGATCAACCACTGCGCATTCAGCGGCATCCTGCAGGACCACCCTGACGACCAAGCCCCGTTTTTTCTGATAGCTGCAATTATGCATCCCCAACAGATCATGCGGTGAGGCATGACGTGCGCCCATTAATGAGGTCAGGTCGCTAACAGATAAAATCATGGTGTAGGTTGCATGGCCTTTGTAGAGAACGTTCGAACTGCACCCCATACCCCGCAATTTATTCCACCGAGGTCAATAGGACTATATCCAGGGCCCACCTGCAACCTGCGAGCCGGCCCGACAACACGTATGCAAGTGAGCTTGCTTGCCCGCTGTTGGCGGCCTTTGCTCCGGCTTCGTGATTCGCCGTTTCTCCTTGCTGTATCTTTTGATTCTCGTGGTGCCACTTGGGGCGCAAGACACGGTGAACCCAGCCGACTTGTCTGCCGAAACCTCCGATTTCAATTCGACTAATAACACGTTTACCTTCCGTGGGAATGCCCGGCTGAGTGATGGGCAAACTTTACTGGAAGCAGATACTATTCACTACAATTATGCGACAGGCATAGCGACTGCAGAAGGGCATGTCAGTTTGACCCGCGGGGCGGAACGTATCCTGACGGACAAGGCATCCTATGACCGCAAAAACCAGTCATTTACCCTGGCTGAAATGCGGGCGGGAAGATTCCCCTATTTCATTTCAGGTGAGAGCGCCCAAGGGAATATGAGCACGTTTATCGTTTCCCGGGCAGAATTGAGCTACCGTGAACCCGGACCATATCAGCCTACCCTGAATGCCGGAACGCTGACCTACATGGACGGCAAGACCCTCAATGCCGAGGCGGCCCATATCGGCATCGGCAGCATCCAACCTTTCTCCCTGCCGCACTTTACCCACCACCTGAATTTGCCCCTGGTTTCATACCTTTCCTTCAATGGTGGGTATCGTTCATCCCTGGGGGTAATCGCCGAAGCCGGCCTGCATTTGCCCTTGGGTGCCGATACTAGATTGGGTTGCACCCTCGGCATTTACACGGCCCGCGGGATAATGTTCGGACCCACCGGTAGCTATGACATTATCCGGGATAACCGCGAAATGGTCGGGGATATCCAATCCGGTTTCATTAATGATCATGGCGATCGGCTCACCGATTTGTTGGGCCGGCCGGTGCAGCCCAATCGCGGCTACGTCCAGTGGTGGCACGCCCAAGATCTGACCGACAGTTTGCGGGTCACCGCACAGGTGAATTATTGGGCGGACTCCGAGGTGCTGCGTGATTTCCGTCCCCGGGATTTTTTCCGTATTCAGGAACCGGATAATTACGTCCAGGCGCTCCATACCGGGGCCAATTATTTTGTCAGCGCCTTCACTCGCTTTGCCCCGAATGACTTTCAACGTGTTCAGGAGCGGTTGCCGGAAGTAACCTTCGATGTAATGCCCCTGGCTCTGGGCGGCGGTTTCTATCAGCGATTTCATGGCGGTTTTGCTGCCTTGAGAGAAGCGTCTCCGGGCAAGGCCGGCCCGGTGCGGCGCAGTGATCGGTTGGACGCATATTATGCCATCAACCGGCCGATCACCCACGAAGACTGGTTCAGTTTCACCCCCATCGTCGGGGCCCGGGTCACCCATTATAAACGTGCCGTGGGGGCCAAGGACAACTATACCCGCACGCTCGGGGAGATCGGATTTGATGCTGCCCTACGTTATTCAGCCGTGAACGACTACCGTAACGATGTGTGGCAGATCAACGGTATCCGGCATTTGCTGACCCCACGTCTGGGCTACCGCTACATTCCGGATGCCCAAAAAGGACGGGCTTACATTCCTACGATCGACGATCGCACCTTTACGACCTATCTCCCGCCAATGGGTCTGGGTGACACCCGCAACATCGACGATCTCGGACCGACCAATGTTCTGCGAATCGGACTGGATAACACCTGGCAGACGCGGGATACGGAATACGGCTCACGCGATCTGCTCGTATTCAATCTGGCGAACGATTTCCGCTTTGAGCGGTCCCCTACTCAACGCACGGCATCAGATCTGCACAGCTTTCTCGCCTTCATGCCTGCCGCTTGGCTGCAATTTGACTACTACCAGCGGCTATCCACCCACGATTTCACGCTCCAGGAATTCAATACAAGTGTGAGCATTCATGATGGTGATGCGTGGAGACTGCAGTTCTCGAGTCATTTTCTGCGGCAGGATATCGAGGAATACGTGCTGCAGTATGAACATCGCCTCAACGAAGCCTACGAGATCCTGACGAAATTTCACTACGACAACCGACGCCGGCGCTTCAACGAGCAAGCCTTCGGACTGCGCCAGAATCTCGGCAACACTTGGAGCGTCGAATACTTGATCACGGTCTATGACGGCCCCCGGCGTGAAAGTAACTTCGGATTCAATATCGCCGTGGAAACCTTCGGCTTTTGAGCCACGTTTCTAAACGGAAGATTCCATCTGCCGCGTTTCGCGCTCTATTTCATCCGCCCGGATGAGTCCTTGGGCACTTGAATGTCCGGTGACCTTCACCACCAGCCGGTCCATGAGCACGTAGAATATGGGAATGACGAATAACGTCAGGAACGTGGATATGGTCAGTCCGCCAACAATCACCAGTCCCATGGGGTTACGGGTCTCCGCCCCGGGTCCGGTGGCCAGCATCAAGGGCACGGCACCAAAAATGGTGGAAATTGCCGTCATCAAAATGGGACGAAACCGCATCGTGGCCGCTTCGAATGCGGCGGTGGCGGCATCACGTCCTTGGATTCGCAGCTGATTCGCAAACTCCACAATCAGAATGCCGTTCTTGGCCACCAAACCGATGAGCATGATCAGTCCGAAGCGGGAAAACAGATTATCGGTCAAACCCGGTCCCCAAAAGCGCGAGCAATACAGCACGGTAACGCCGCCGGAAAGCGCAAGCACCACCCCGGTGAATATGGTCACGGGGTGAATCCATGATTCAAATTGCGCCGCCAAAATCAAAAAGGTGAACAGCAAGGCCAGTCCAAAAAGAATCATGGCATCCGATGAACTATCCACAAATTCCCGGGTTTCCCCACCCCAGGTATAACCATAATTGTCCGGCAAAATATCTGCGGCCAGTCGCTGCAATTCCGCGACGCCATCACCCTGCGTGCGGCCATCGGCCAATTGGGCCGAAAGGGTAATCGAGCGTTGCCGATCCACATGCGAGTAGGACTCGGGCACCGTTTCCTCGGTGTAATCCACCAGGTTGCTCAATTGCACCAAGGCTCCGGTCGTGGAACGCACATATACCCGGCCCAGATCAGATGGCGTGGCGCGATTGGCATCCTCGACCTGCACCGTTACATCATATTCATCAGCTCCCCGGCGGAACTTGGTCACGCGACGGCCACCAAAAAGAGATTCCAAAGTCGTGGCCACATCCACCAGGGGCACTTTCAGATCCGCCGCCCGGGCCCGGTCAACCGTCACCCGCAGTTGCGGATTGTTCGGCTGGGGTTCGATTCGAATTTGACCAAGAATCGGATTGCCCTCCAAAGCTTGATTGAAGCTGGCGGCGATCTTTTGCAGTTCAGTAAATTCCGGTCCCTGCAAAATCATCTGCACGCCGCCGGAACTGCTGCGGCGCCCGCCCAATGGCCGGATCGGAGCCGCTATGATCATCCCGCCAGGATTATCCCTAAAGGGTTTACGCAACGCGGTGAGGACTTCTTGGGTGCTGCGGGTTCGATCCTCCCACGACTTAAGCGTAACAAACATAAAGCCGGTGTTGGCGCTGCTGCCAAAGCCGGTGATGCGAAACATCCGGTCGATCTCCGGCGTGGCCAGGAGCGTGGTCTCCACATCGCTCGCATACGATTCGGCGTAATCGGGGGTCGAGCCCAGCGGAAAATTCATGAGAACCCGGAATATCCCGCGATCCTCCTGCGGGGTGAGTTCACGCTGCAATTTGGTGTAGAGCCAGGGACCCAAAAACGCAAACAAACCACAGGCCAGCAGGACGATGGCGCGATGCGCAAAGGACCAACGCAGGGCACCGGCAAAAAATGCGTTGATCCGCACAAACAACGGCTCGGTCACGCGGTAAAACCAGCCGTGATGCAAATGCCCGTCCGGGTCACGTTTCGTCGCCAAAATGCGCGAGCAAAGCATTGGCGTCAGCGTCAGCGCAATCAGACTGGATACGACCACGGCAATCGCCAACGTGAGACCGAACTCATAGAACAACCGGCCCGTCCGACCGGATTGAAATGCCACCGGCAAAAACACGGCCACCAAGGTCAGTGTGGTTGAGATCACCGCAAACGCCATCTGCCGGGCGCCAAATATCGCCGCATGAATGGGGTTCTCCCCTTCTTCAATCCGCCGGTAGACGTTCTCCAACATCACGATGGCATCATCCACGACCAATCCCACGGCCAGCACCAATCCGAGCAAGGTCAGCAGGTTGATGCTAAAGCCCATCCACTGCATGACTGCGAATGAGCCGATGATTGAGACCGGGATCGCGATCAGGGGAATCACCGTCGCGCGCCAGTCTCGCAGGAACATGAAAATCGTCAACACGACCAAGGCACAGGCGATGTATAGGCTGTCGTATACTTCCGCCACGGAGCGTTCCACAAACGAGCTCGTATCGTAGGCAATCTGCAGGTTCACCCCTTCCGGCAGATTGCCGCGTATTTCCGGCAGCAGGGCCTTCACTTCACTCGCCACGCTAAGCAAATTGGCCTGGGACTGTTTCTCAACCTGCAGGCCGATGGTGGTGCGCCCATTGTAGAAAGCGGCGATCCGATAATCGTTGGCCCCCAATTCGACGCGGCCGATATCGGAAAACTTCACTTGCGTGTCCCCTCGCGTGGCGAGGACCAGATTATCGTAGTCGATCACACTGTTCATGCGGCCCTCCAGTCGCATGCCGAACTCCCGCGTCATCGATTCAATCTTACCACTCGGCACATCCACATTTTGCTGCCGCAAGGCGCGTTCGACATCCGCAATGGTCAGCTTGTAGGCCGCCAGCCGGTCGGTATCCACCCAGAGTCGCATCGCAAACTGTGGACCGCGAAGTCCAACCCGCGAGACGCCCGGCACGGTCTGTAACCGTTGGGCGACGTTGCGCCGGGCCATTTCAGCCAGCTCGAGCCGGGTAAACCGATCCGAGTTCATCGAGATCGTCATCACCGGATCCGAATCGGTATCGGCCTTTTCGACCTCAGGCGGATCCACTTCCGTCGGCAGACGGTCCACTGCGCGACCGATCTTATCCCGGACGTCGTTGGCCGCTTCGTCGGTATCTCGGCGTAAATCAAATTCGAGGGAGATGCGGGATCGACCGGCACTGGAGCTGGAGTTCAGCTGCTTCACCCCATCAATCGTCGACAACTGCTCCTCAATTGGGTCGGTGATCTGGGTTTCAATCACTTCAGCCGCAGCCCCGGGGTAATTGGCATCCACCGAAACTACGGGAGACTCGATATTCGGATACTCGCGCACCGGTAGCCGCGAAAACGCCAACCCCCCTACAATCAGCACCAGCAAGGCCAGCACGATACACACCACCGGCCTTTTAATGGAGACGTCAGAGAGCAGCATGTCGGGTCGAATTACAGGGGTTGGTTAGAGGCCTTGATTGAAAGGCTCGCGCAACGGTTTCGGCTCCAGGGCTGCTCCGGGAAAAAGAATCAACGCACCCACTCCTGATGCGACCACTTGGGTGCCGTCATTCAATTCCTCGCCAATCGGGGTCACTTCCACGATGCCCCGATTGCGTAGACCGGTGGACACCGGGACATAACGCGCAACTTTTTTCCCGTCCTTCTCGGCCACGACAATGATCTGCACGCCACGGGCATCAGCCAAAACCGCGCCTTCCGGCACGGTCAGCACTTGTTTGCGCACATCGAGCACCAATTCCACATTGGCAAACATCCCCGGACGCAAAACAGGGTCCGGCTCGGCGAGGATGGCTTTGACTTCCGAAGCCCGGATATCGCGGTCGATCGTCGAACTCACAAAGTAAACTTCACCCTGAATCGTTTTTTCAAACTGTTCCACCCCGCCGCCCCGGGTGGTGGCCCGCACCATGGTGCCTGGTTTCACTTTGGCCAGATAACGTTCGGGCACCGCAAAGGTGATTTTTAAGCGGCTGAGATCATCAATCCGGGTGATTGCTGTGGTTGTGTTCACAAAATCACCCGCAGAGATTGTGCGGGCGCCCACCACTCCCGCAAACGGAGCCTTCACCTCCGTCTTGCCCAACCTTAATTTCAATATTTCCAATTCGGCTTTGGCCGCGGCAAATTCGGAGCGGGCGCGATCATATTCGGATTGGGGAATCGTGCGTGATTGGCTGAGATTTTCACTGCGGGCTACATTCAGTTCCGCGAGCCGGAAACGGGCTGCAACTTGCTCCAACTGGGCCCGCAATTCGGCATCATCGATTTTAAGGAGCACATCCCCGGCCGCCACGTGCTGGCCCTCATCGAATTGGATGCTTTGCACGACCCCGCTTACTTCCGCCCGGATTTCCGCCGACTCATTGGGCTGCAATGAACCCACCAAATTAATGGTCTCGGCCAGATCTTGCCGGTGGATTGGGATCACCTCCACCACTTGGGCACTCCCGCCTCGAGCCGCGGGGGATAAACCGGATTTTTCTTTGCATCCTCCAAGGAGAATCAGGGTGGCAACGATAGGGACGATTAAGTGCTTTGAGCGCTGCATAATACGATTTATGGGCACACGTTTGACGCATGCCTGCGCCGAAGCAAACCCTCACACAAAAAAGTAACCTGTTCGTGACGGATCACTCGATCCGACCATCCGCCGAACCAGGACGGCCACCGAATGATTACCCGATCTCCTGACTATACCCGGCAGCGTCGAGCATCGACTCAACCTCAGCAGGATTGGCCACCTTGATCTTGATAAGCCAACCAGCCGCATAGGGCTCCTGATTCACCACCTCCGGAGTCGCATCCAAAGTGGCGTTAACCTCCAACACGGTCCCGGCTACCGGTGCATAAATATCCGAGGCTGCTTTGACGGATTCGACTACGCCGAAGCCGTCCCCCGCCGCCAAGTCTGTGCCCACCGCTGGCAATTGCACGTAAGTGATATCTCCCAATGAACCTTGCGCGTAATCGGAAATGCCAATGGTCGCGGTGCCATCCGCCTCCAGTTTCAACCATTCATGGGACTTTGCGTAACGCAGTTCAGCGGGGACGTTGCTCATGAGGATTTCTTTAGTTCGACGAAGGGCGGTTTGACGAGTTGCAAATTGATTTTCGTGCCCCGGATATCGACCTGCAGCAAAGATTCGGCCGCTGACTTGCTGACCAAGGCCGAACCGATGGCCTCATTGAGGATGGGTGACAGGGTGCCGGAAACGACCTTGCCCACGATCTCCCCTGCCGCGTTGAACACGGCGGAATCTGGCCGGACGATTCGGCGGTCACCGGTCTTGAAAAACACCACGGATTGAGTCGATCCGTTTTCCTTTTCCGTCAACAAGGCATCCCGGCCAATAAAATCGGCGCCTTTCGCCAGTTTCACGGTCCAACCCAGTCCTGCCGTCAGGGGTGAGATATCGGCCGTGATCTCATGACCGTATAGCGGATATCCGGCCTCCAATCTCAGACTGTCCCGGGCCCCGAGACCGGCCAGCTCCAACCCTTGTGATTGACCAGCCGCCATCAGGGCCTTGGCCAGAGTCTCGGCGTCACCGGCCGCATGGTAGAGTTCAAATCCGTCTTCTCCGGTATAGCCCGTGCGGCTGATCAAACAGTTCACGCCGGCCACGGTGCCTTCGACAAAGTGGTAATAGTTGACGAGTCCGAGTTTGGCGCCGGTCAATGACTGCACGATTGGAGCGGCCAACGGTCCCTGCACGGCCAAAAGCGCGTAATCGGCCGAGCGATCAGTGATGGTTACGTCAAACCCCGCCGCTTGTTCGTGAATCCATGCCAGATCCTTCGCAATATTACCGGCGTTGATGCAAAGAAAGTAGTCATCCGGTCCGCGCATGTAGACCAAAAGATCGTCGACCACGCCGCCATTGGCATAGCACATGGGACTGTAGAGCACGCGTCCGGGATAAAGTTTGGCCACATCATTGGTGACCAAGTTATTCAAAAACGCCTCGGCCTGGGCGCCGCGCACATCGACCTCCCCCATATGACTGACATCGAAAAGACCCGCGGCCCGACGGACCGCTTTGTGCTCCTCGAGTATGCTGCGATACTGGACCGGCATTTCCCACCCGGCGAAATCCACCAAACGCGCGCCATTGGCCGCATGGAATTCCCGCAGTGGAGTGTGTTGCAGTTCGCTCATGAGTAAAACTAGGCTGGGTGAAACGCCCCCGGGCAAGGCTCTTTTGCATTCAATCGGCCCTTGAAGATTATATTCGTAAATAATCCTGCCTGCATAAACTGACCCCATGCACTGGCTCATCCTCGCCATCGGTTTCACCCTCGGCATTTCCTTTTTCTGTTCCCTCTTCGAGGCGCTGGTCTTGAGCACAACCGTGGCCGATATCGAGACCCTGAAAAAGAGGCGTCCTGCCCGCGGCCTTCTCTTGGAAAAGCTGAAATCCAGTCTCGACGAGACCATTTCCGCCATCCTGACCCTGAACACCGTGGCCAACACCCTTGGTTCGGTAATCATCGGCGGGTTGACGACCCGCTTGTTCGGGGACGCCGTGCTTGGCCTGCTGTCGGCCGCCCTGACCCTGGCCATCTTGGTCTTCTCGGAGGTATTGCCAAAAAACCTCGGCGTGGCCTATCGGCGCCAACTGCAACCTCATGTCGTGCTTCCCCTGTGGTGGATCCGACGTGTGCTGGCCCCCGTGACTTACGTTTGCGGCCTGCTCGTCCGTTGGGCCATCCCCGCGAAAATCGACAGTCATACCGATGATGAGGAAATTATCCTTCTCGCGGAACGCGGAGCACAACAGGGCACCCTGTCCAAGAGCGAATCCAGCATCATCGCCAACGCGCTTTCGTTGGATGATGTTCGCGTCAGCGAAATCATGACACCCCGCATCGTGGTTACCGCCCTGCGACGCAACATGACGGTGGGGGAAGTATTTCGCGAATACCCCAGCCTGCCCTTTGGTCGCATGCCGGTTTACGGCGAAAATCTGGATGATATCGTCGGTCTGGTTCGTCGCCGGGAATTGCAAAATGCCAAGGCCCATGACCGTGACCTCGAACTCGTCGAAAAATTAATGCACGAGATCAATTTCATCCCGGACACCATCACCGCTGGCAACGCGCTGCAGGTGTTCCTACGCACCCATCAACAATTGCTGATGGTCGTGGATGAGTTTGGCTCCACCGCCGGGGTGCTCACCATGGAAGATGTGATCGAACATATTTTGGGCCGGGAAATTTTCGAAAAGGACGACCTTGCGGTGGACATGCGCGAACTCGCGCGGGCCAAACAGAAAAGGCAGTCGGGAGAAGTCCAACCCGGATCACCGGACAAACCCCGGGATACAAATCCACCGATAAGTAAATGAGCCTGCTCGCCTATTGGACTCATGATCTGAGTCCGTTTCTGATCCGATTCGGGGATAGTTTTGGTATCCGTTACTACGGACTGGCCTATCTCCTTGGCTTTGTGGGGGCCGGTTGGTTACTGCACCAATACGCCAAGACCGGCCGTTCTCAGCTGCGGAGTGAACTGATTGTGGATTTCATGACGGCCATGGTCATCGGCGTCATGGCGGGCGGCCGTTTGGGTTACTTCATCCTCTATCAACCTGACAGCTTGTTGCATGACCCTCTGATCTTTTTCCGGGTCTGGGAAGGCGGCATGGCCAGTCACGGCGGTTTTATCGGAGTGGCCCTCGCTCTGGCTTGGTTTGCCCGCTCCCATAAAATTCCATTTTTACACATCAGCGACCTGATTGCCTCGACGACTGCCCTGGGTCTGTTGCTCGGGCGGTTGGCCAACTTCATCAACGGCGAATTGTGGGGCAAACCCTCCAGTGTGGCTTGGGCGGTGATCTTTCCCGATAGCCCCTACCCTCTGGTTCCGCGGCATCCCTCCCAACTTTATGAGGCCCTGTTGGAAGGCCTGTTGCTACTCGCACTGGCCCAGTGGCGCTTCTGGCGGACAAACGTTGTGGTCCGGCACCCTGGCCGGCTAGCGGGTGAATTCCTGATCGCTTACTCGTTGGTGCGCGCGATCGGCGAAGTCTTTCGTGAACCCGATGCCGCGCTGATCATGGGTCTGAGCCGCGGCACCTTCTATTCGATCTTTTTGATCATGATCGGGCTGGGCTTTATCGCCGCCAAACCCGTGCTGACTGCCGCTCGCAAATAAATTCAGACCACGGTGCCGCGGGGTATGATTCCGCCTTTGGGCACGATGAGCACGCCATCGCGCACAATCACGGCTCCATCGGCATAGCGTCCATCCAACTTGCCATCGACACTCAGTTGGCAGTCATCACCGATCCGGGCATTCTTGTCGATAATCGCGCCTTTGATTCGGCAGTTCTTGCCGACACCCAGATGCGGACGGCCCTCGCGGCTGTTTTCCTGCAGCTGCGCCTCCGTTTCATAATAATCCGACCCCATTAAAACCACGTCCTCAAGCACGCAGCCTTCGTCGACGAAGGACCGAATACCAAATACACTGTGCTTGATGGTTGAGTTGCTGAGGATCGACCCGTCGCCGACCACCGCATGATCCACGGCGCACTTGTTGAGTTTGGAGGCTGGCAGATAACGGTCTTGGGTATAAATCGGCGCGGACGGATCAAAGAAATTAAACGGGGGCAAAGGTTGCGCGAGGGCGAGATTGGCCTCGAAAAACGCCTTCACCGTTCCGATATCCTCCCAATAGCCCTCAAAGATATGTGCGTAGAGTTTTTTGCGGCCGAGCAGACTCGGAATCACTTCCTTGCCGAAGTCCGTCATCGTGTTGTCGAGCGCGTCATTGAGCGCAGTGCGGTTGAATACGTAGATGCCCATCGAGGCCAGACAGTGCTTTTCCTTGGCATTCGACTTCAGCTTTTCCTCTACCTTGGCACTCAGCGTATAACTTTCGATCACCGCCGGATCTTTCGGCTTTTCCGCAAACTCCGTGATCGAAAGATCGTCCGACACCTTCAAGAGGCCCAGTCCTTCGATTTTTGATACCGGAAACGGAATCGCCGCCATCGTCACATCCGCCCCGCTGGCCAAATGCGCGTTAATGATCTCGCGAAAATCCATCTTGTAGAGCTGGTCCCCCGAGAGAATCAGCACGAGGTCATGGTCAAACTTCCGGAAATGGATGATATTGCGTCGGACTGCGTCCGCCGTGCCTTGATACCAATCAAGGCTCTTCTCGGTTTGCTCCGCTGAAAGGATATCCACAAAGCCGCCGCCAAACGGGTCAAAATGGTAGGTGCCTTGAATATGGCGATGCAAAGAAGCCGTATTAAACTGAGTGAGCAAAAATATCCGATTAATCTCCGAGTTGATACAATTGCTTATGGGAATATCGACCAACCGATACTTGCCCGCCAACGGCACCGCGGGTTTGCAGCGTTCCATGGTTAGGGGATGTAACCGGGTCCCCCGACCGCCACCCATGATTACCGCCAGCACCCGTTTTTGCGTAGTCATATGTTAATCCTATTACCTTGCGCGAAGTTTGTGCCAGCGGGTAATTTCGCGAGCTAAAATATTTTTTATGTGTGGAATTGTTGGCTATACCGGAAAGCAAAGGGCTGCCCCCCTCATCCTTGAGGGGCTCAAACGACTGGAATACCGGGGGTATGACTCGGCTGGTATAGCCGTGCCCGCAGCCGACGGATTCCATGTGACCAAGAAAATTGGCCGGGTAGCCAACCTTGAAGTCGAAACCAACCGTCACAAAGTTGCCGGGAATTATGGTATTGGTCACACCCGCTGGGCCACCCACGGCGGCGTTACGCAGGAAAACGCCCACCCCCATGTCAGCAGCGATGGCGCTATCGTCCTGATTCACAACGGGGTGATCGAAAACTACACTTCGATTAAGAAATTCCTCCTCGGCAGGGGTTACACGTTCAAATCCGAGACCGACACCGAAGCCCTCTGCAATCTGATCGCCTATCACTACGCCAAGGAACCCAAGGCAGCCGCCGACGGTGAAAGTCGCCTCTTGGAAAGCGTGCGCAAAACCCTGCTTCACGTCGAAGGGACCTACGGCATCGTGGTCATGGGCATCGACACCCCGGGTGAACTCGTCTGCGCGCGGAAGGGATCCCCTTTGATTCTGGGCATCGGTGACGGTGAGAATTTGGTCGCAAGTGACGTCGCGGCCATTGTGAGCCGCACCCAGAATGTGGTTTACTTGAAGGACGGCGAATTGGCCCGGCACACGCCCGCTTCGTTTTCCCTGTCCACCGTGAATGAAGGCGATATCAAAGCCGTCATCGATCAGGTCACCTGGTCAATCGCCGATGCCGAATTGGGCACCCATGCCCATTTCATGGAAAAGGAAATATTCGAGCAACCCACTGCGCTCGAAAACACCATGCGTGGCCGTTTCTCCGAAGACGGCAGCACCGCCCAATTTGGCGGGCTGAATCTGAGCGCGGCTGAATTCCGTCAAATCGACCGTTTCATGTTTTGCGCCTGCGGCACCGCCTGGCACGCCTGCTTGGTAACGGAGCATTTGATTGAGCGATTTGCCCGCGTCCCGGTGGAAGTCGATTACGCGTCCGAGTTTCGTTACCGCAACGCGCCGTTGCATTCGAACACCCTGTTTTTCGTGATGAGCCAATCCGGCGAGACGATCGACACGCTGGCCGCCCTGCGTGAGGCCAAGCGCAAAGGATACCGGGTGCTGGCCGTCAATAACGTCGTGGGATCCACCATCGCCCGCGAAGCGGACGGCGGTATTTATCAACACGTCGGCCCCGAGGTGGGCGTCGCTTCCACCAAGGCATTTACTTCCCAATTGCTCATTGGGGCGATGATGGCACTGTATATTGGCCGGATGCGGGACATGAGTTTCAGTGATGGCGCCGCTTATGTGAACGCGCTGAAAGCCGCCCCCAACTTGGTGCGCGAGGTTCTCAAGCAGGCCCCGGCCATTCGCAAAATCGCGGAACGTTTCGCCCAATACAGTGATATGCTTTTCCTGGGGCGGCTCTCGCTCTTCCCCATTGCCCTGGAAGGTGCCCTGAAGTTGAAGGAAATTTCCTATATCCATGCCGAGGGCTATCCCGCGGCGGAAATGAAACACGGTCCCATCGCCTTGATCAGCGAACAATGCCCCAGTGTGTTTTTGGTCACCAAGGGCGAGATGTTCGCCAAAGTCGTTTCCTCGATGCAGGAGGTCAAAGCCCGCAAAGGCCTGATCATCGCCATCTGCACCGAAGGACTGGAGTTGCCGGCCGGTCTGGCGGATGAGTTGATCACCATCCCTGACTGCGATGAAGCCGTATTACCCATTGTCGCGACCATTCCCGTGCAGCTTCTCAGTTACTATATAGCCGTAATTCGTGAGTGTGATGTGGACAAACCGCGAAATTTGGCGAAGTCCGTCACCGTCGAATAACTTCCCATGCCCATTCAACCCACCCGCGAATCGTTTCTGCACCTTGCCCGTCAAGGCAACATCGTGCCGGTTTATCTCGATTTGATGGCCGACTTTGAGACCCCCGTCTCCGCTTACGCCAAACTCAAGGATGCCGGCCCGGCCTACCTGCTTGAATCGATCGAGGGCGGTGAACAGCTCTCGCGCTACAGTTTCATCGGCTGCCGCCCCCGCAAGGTCTTCGTCTGCGGACCCGAAACGACCGAGATCCGAATCCCTGGACAACCCGTCCAAATAATCGCCACTCCGGCCGATCCATTGAAATTGATCGAGGAGGAAATGAGCGGCTATCAACCGGTCGCCCTGCCCGATTTGCCCCGGTTTACCGGTGGAGCGGTCGGGTTCGTCGGTTATGAATACGTGATGCGGATCGAGCCTACCGTCCCGGTAGCGCCCAAGGATGAATTGGGCGTGCCGCTGCTCTATTTCATGCTTTCGGATTCGCTGCTGATCTTTGACCGGGCCAAACAGACCCTGCGCCTGTGCGTCAACGCCCACATCAAAAATGACGCCGGGGCGGCCTACGATCAGGCGGTCGCCGAAATTGAACAGCTGCATTCACTCTTGAAACAGCCGCGGGAGCTCAGTCCCGCCCCATTGGTGGACTCACCCAAGATTGAAATACCTCCGGGGAATTTTACTCGCGAACGGTTTGAAAAATGCGTCGAGGATTCGAAGGAGTATATCCGCGCCGGTGATATCATCCAAGTAGTCGGGGCCCAGCGCTTCTCGCAGCCCTTCAGCAAGACTCCGCTCGATCTCTATCGGGCACTGCGCACTATCAATCCCTCGCCTTACATGTTCATTTTGGAGACGGGCGATTTCTCGATCGTCGGTGCCTCACCGGAAGTCCATGTCCGCCTGACCGATGGTTTGGTTGAAATCCGCCCCATCGCCGGCACCCGTAAACGCGGTGCCAACCACACCGAAGACGTGGCCCTCGAAAAAGAACTGTTGGCTGATGAAAAGGAGAAAGCCGAGCATCTCATGCTGGTCGACCTGGCCCGGAATGATATCGGGCGGGTATGCGAATACGGCAGCGTCACCGTGCCCGATTTCATGACCATCGAGCGTTATTCGCACGTCATGCACATCGTGTCCCAAGTGGAAGGCCGGATCGCCGCCGATAAAAATGCCTACGACCTGATGCGGGCTACTTTCCCGGCCGGCACCGTCAGCGGTGCCCCCAAGGTCCGCGCAATGCAGATCATTACGGAAATCGAACAACTTCAGCGTGGATTCTACGCCGGGGCGCTCGGCCACTTTGGCTACGACGGCAATATGGATACCTGCATCATGTTGCGCACCGCGCTGCTGAAGAATGGTAACGTTTATATTGAGGCCGGTGGCGGCTGGGTCGCGGATTCGGTTCCGGCCGATGAATACCAGGAGACCATCAACAAGGCTTCCGCCCTCTTTAAGGCCGTCGCCATGGCTGAAGCTTTCCCGGGCTAAGCCGTATTCTGACAGTTGTCAGAATCGACTCAAAATCGGGACGTTACGCCCGATTGAAGGGCTGATATGCGCCACCCTGTCCCGCTTGGATTGCCACTATTTTGTGTCATAGCGCATCCACACCTATGAAAACGCCGTATACATAGGTTGGAACGGTATACGCTAGGCTATGTGGAATAATTCAAAGGAACATCACTCCGACACTCAGTGACGAAACATACCGAGGATAAAACTATGGCGCATAAAATTAATCGTAGAATCGCAGCCACCGAAACCGTCGCCTCAACTCAGGTTGAGACGCTTGATACGCCCCCTTCTTTCCTCGAGAAAGCCCACTCCGCGCCGACCGAGACGTTACCTTCCGATCGTTCGAATCTGCAGATGTATCTGCAGGAAATCGGCAAGACTGCCCTGCTCACCGTCGAGGAGGAGGTCAAACTCGCCAAGCGGATCCACCGCGGTGACAAGGCCGCCCGGGATCATATGATCCAAGCAAACCTCCGGCTCGTGGTGAAAATCGCCATGGACTACAAAGACTTTGGTCTGCCGCTGCTCGACCTGATTTCCGAGGGAAATATCGGCCTGATCAAGGCCGTGGAACGTTTCGACCCAGCCAAGGGCGGCAAGCTTTCAACCTATGCCGCTTGGTGGATCAAGCAGTCCATCAAGCGCGCCCTCGCCAATCAGTCCAAGACCATCCGCCTGCCGGTTCACCTGGTCGACAAAATCGCCAAGATGCGCCGCATGGCCATGACTTTGACCGAGGAATTGGGCCGTGAACCCTCCGATGAGGAATTGGCCCGCGAGTTGCAGATACCCACCAGCAAGGTGGCTCACTTGAAATCGGTCAGTGTCCGCCCCGCCTCCCTCGACGCCCCGGTGGGCGAAGACGACGGCTCGGCCACGTTCGGCGAGATTGTCGGCGACGACAATGCCGTCAGTCCCTACGAACAGCTGAATGCGGATACCCAAAACTCGGACCTGCACGACATGATCAACTCGCTCGATTCACGCGAAGCGGAAATCATCAAGTTGCGCTTTGGTCTGGAAGGTCGCGATGAGTTGACCCTCGAGGAAGTCGGCAAGAAGTTCAAGGTCACCCGCGAGCGCATCCGCCAGCTCGAATATCTGGCGATCAATAAAATGCGCCGGGCGATGGCCAAGCATGAGGCCATTCGCACCACCGAGGAAATCGAGGAGGAAGACCGCCAGCGTCAGCGGATGCAGGTCATCCGGGAATTCGTCCAGGCGAAATCCAGCCACGTCAGTCCCGAGCGGAACTGAACGTTCCATTTAGTTTACGCTGCTCCACCCATCCAGCAAAAAGCCCGTCCGGAATAGTCCGGACGGGCTTTGAATTTTTAAGGGGCGGATGCCCGCTTGGCTTAGTCCTTCTTGGAGGCCTCGTCGAGAATGTCGCCGAGGTTCATCATGTCGGTGCCAGCCTGGCGGTTGATCGCCTCGAAATTCGCGGTTTCAGCCGCGAGTTCTTCGCTCGAGTAGTTGGCCGCCTTGATCGACAGGCCGAGACGACGCTCATCGCGATCAATCTTGATCACGCGGGCAGTCACTTCCTGGCCGGCCTTGAGGACGTCCTTCACCTTCTCGACTCGCTCCTCGGTGATTTGCGAGATGTGCACGAGCCCATCGATACCGTCCTTCAGGTCAACAAAGGCGCCGAACGAAGTCAGCTTGGTGACCGTGCCGGTGACGACGTCACCGATCTTGAAGTGCGAGTCGATGTCTGACCATGGATCGTTGGTCAGTTGCTTCATGCCGAGGCTGATCCGCTGTTGCGAAGGATCCACATCGAGGACTGTGGCTTCCACTTCGTCGCCCTTCTTGAGGACTTCGGAAGGATGGTTGACCTTGCGGGTCCAGCTCATGTCGGAGACGTGAACCATACCGTCGATGCCTTCCTCGAGTTCGATGAAGGCGCCGTAGGTGGTCATGTTGCGCACCTTGCCGCTGACGCGAGCGCCAATCGGGTAGTTGTGGCGAACCATGTCCCACGGATTCGGTTCGAGCTGGCGGAGGCCGAGCGAGATCTTCTGCTCTTCCTTCTGGATGCCGAGCACCACGGCCTCGACTTCGTCGCCCACTTTGAGGAGCTCGGAAGGCTTGGAGATGCGCTTGGTCCAGGACATCTCGGTGATGTGCACGAGACCTTCGACACCGGGCTCGATTTCAACGAACGCACCGTAGGGCACGAGGTTGACGACCTTGCCGGCGATCTTGGCGCCGACCGGGAACTTCCGGTCGATTTCGTCCCAAGGATTCTTGGTGTTCTGCTTGAGGCCGAGGGAAACGCGCTCTTTTTCGCGGTTCACTTCGATGATCATGACCTCGATCTCTTCACCCTGCTTGAGCATTTCGGAAGGATGCGAGATGCGACCCCAGCTCATGTCGGTGATGTGGAGCAAGCCGTCCATGCCGTCCAGATCGATGAACGCACCGAAATCGGTGATGTTCTTGACGATGCCCTTGCGGGTCTGACCGGGTTCGATGGTGTCGAGCAGCGAACGGCGCTTGTCGGCGCGTTGCTCTTCGATCAGCTCGCGGCGGGACAGAACGACGTTCTTCCGCTCGAGATTGATTTTGAGGACCTTGAAATCGTAGGTCTGACCGACGTATTGATCGAGGTTCTTGGGCGGCTGCACATCGATGTGTGAGGCCGGCATGAACGCATCGACGCCGATCGAGATGATGAGACCGCCCTTGACCTTGGCTTTGACGCGGCCGGTGGCCACGGAGCCTTCAGGGAAGCTGGTCAGGATGTTATCCCAATTCTTCTTCTGTTCGGCCTTGTCGAAGGAGATGACGGGATTGCCGTTCTTGTCTTCGAGTTTTTCCAGGAGCACTTCGATCTGGGAGCCGATTTGCAGCTCGCCGATATCGATAAACTCATGGGCCGGGATGAGGCCTTCGGATTTGCCGCCAATATCAACGACGACTTCGTTTTGGCGGATTTCGGTAATGGTGCCGGAAAGGATTCCACCTTCCTTGAGCTTGTCGAAAGACGACTGCTCGAGCAACTCTTGCATGACTGAACTCATATGCTGTGATCCCTTAAATCGGCTCCCTGCTCCGGAGGCCCCGATTTACCGGGAAGATCCCGCCGAGGCGGAACCATTTGGTTGACTGTTGAACTGACGTGAAAGGTCGGCGGGAGCACTGCGACGACGCCGACTGAACCGATAACAATGTCGCGAACGGTCAGAATCGCCTTCGCAACCTCTTGGCTGCAAGCAGATATTTGAAAATCTACCACCTTGGGCCGACTCGTTTGCATGGGCTTAAATCCGAATAATTCGGGTGCCGATGAATGACTAGGACTTCGCGAACCCTGCGGCGGTTCTTACGTTTCTATTCATTGCTTACCAATACGTTATCCAAGATCACGTCTACTCGCCACTTGGTATATCCAAAGTGCTGGAGTCCTTTAAATACGTAAGCAAGATTTTCAAAAAAGGCATCATAGAGCCCATGATCTTCCAATGCCCGAATCGATGGCGTCCCTTTGAAATCGGCCTCACTGTGCTCAAATAACCTCACCGCCACCTCGGATTGACCATCCAGTAATCGCTCAATCTTGATCTTGAATTCGAACTGCCGGGAGGCCCCAAAAACCTGCGTGTCACGTAAATTGCTGGTCCCCTCCACCGTCCCACTGGTCAGGCGTGACCGGGTCAGATTGTAGTCCATGCGCTTCAGCGCCTTCTGCGCCGCATAAAATACAGTCTTCTGGTCAGCCTCGAACGTGCGCACCTGCGGGGGCACAATGCCAAACAGTCCGGCACCCGTGTAAGTCGGCGTTTCGCAGCCGGCCAAAAATAACAGGATTCCCGACAGGAACAAAGAAATGGGGCGGTTCATCATTATGAATCAGACCAAGCCTGCCCGGGGTTGTTGCTGCGAAATGCAATGCAACGTGCCCAAACCCCAAATCAAATGGTAGCAATCGATCCCAATGATTTCGCGGTCCGGAAAGCATCCCGCAATGATATCCCGGGCCGCCTTGTCGCGTTTCGGCTGACGAAACTGCGGCACGAGCACCGCCCCGTTGATGATCAGGAAATTCGCATAACTCGCCGGCACCTGCTGGCCCTGGAAGCCAAACGGCTTGGGCATCGGCAGGGTCACGATGTCGAACTTGCGACCCGACGGCGTGCGAAAATCACGCAGGCGCTCCAGATTTTCCACGAGGATTTTGTGGTTCGGGTCGCGCTTGTTCGGTTCGATGCACGTAATGAAACCGTCAGCTTTGTAGAACCGCGTGATGTCGTCGATATGCCCGTCCGTGTCATCGCCGATGATGCCGTCCCCCACCCATAGAATCTTCCGCACGCCGAGCCATTCCCGGAGCGTCTTCTCGATCTGCGCCTTGGTTAGATGCGGGTTACGGTTCTTATTCAGCAGGCACTGTTCGCTGGTCAGCAACAGCCCGCGCCCGTTGACCTCGATCGAACCACCTTCGAGCACCATGTCGTTTTCAAACCGGCGCAACTTAAGCTTTTTCGCGATGCTCGGCGGGATCTTGTTGTCGAGATCGTAAGGCGGATACTTGCCACCCCACGCATTGTGCACCCAGTCGGTCAGGGCCACCTCGCCGGTCTGGCGATGCTTGACGAAAATCGGGCCGTGATCCCGACACCAAGCGTCGTTCGTCGGATGATCGTAAAACGTGACCCGCGACATGTCCGCCCCGGCCTTCGCACACAGTCGGATCGCTCTCGCCTGCAGCCGTGCCGCACAGTTGATCCGCACGACCTGGAAGCGGCTGATCTGCTTAACGATCTCGGCAAACACATAAGGCACCGGGCGAAACTGTCCGGGCCACGATTTCAAATTGTGCGGCCAGGACAGCCAGATGGCTTCCTGCGGTTCCCATTCGGCCGGCATGCGATAGCCCGCCGCTGCGGGGGTCTGCTGCGCCTTGGCTGCCATGTCAGTCGCTGAAGCGTTTGGTCAGATCGCCGTAGGCATCGATCCGGCGGTCGCGTAGAAACGGCCAATGCGTGCGGGTCACGTCCACCGTATCGAGTTCGATCGGCACCAACATGACCTCTTCCTGGTCCACGCTGGCCTTCGCCAGAATCTGACCGCTGGTGCCGGCCACAAAGCTCTGGCCCCAGAATTCAATGCCATCGCCACCGATCGGGGTTTCGTGTCCGATGCGATTGATCGCCGCCACATAACAACCGTTGGCCACCGCATGACTGCGCTGGATCGTTTCCCATGCGCCATGCTGGTTGACGCCATACTCCGCTTTCTCACCCGGGTGCCAGCCGATCGCTGTCGGATAGAACAAAATTTCGGCACCCTGCATCGCGGTCAGCCGCGCGCCTTCGGGATACCATTGATCCCAGCAAACGAGCACGCCGATCTTGCCGAACTTGGTTTGCCACGCCTTGAAGCCCGTGTCGCCCGGCGTGAAATAGAATTTCTCGTAGAACAGCGGATCGTCCGGGATGTGCATCTTGCGGTAGATGCCCAGCAACTTGCCATCCGCATCAATGATCACGGCCGTGTTGTGATAGAGACCCGCCGCCCGCTTCTCGAACAGCGAGGCCACGATCACGACGCCGTATTTCTTGGCCAGTTTCTGAAATGCCTGGGTGCTCGGCCCTGGGATGCTTTCGGCCAGCTTGAAGTTCGCATGATCCTCGTTCTGACAGAAGTATTGTGAGCGGAACAGCTCCTGTGTGCAGATGATCTGCGCGCCGCGCTTGGCCGCCTTCTCCGCCAGAGCGAGGGTTTTCTTCAAGTTCGCCGCCGGGCCGGAACCACAGGCGTGTTGGAGGAGACCGAGTGTGACCTTCATGATTCGATATCAGTAAACGACTTTGTTGAGTGGGTATTCCACGATACCCTCGGCGCCCAAACTATTCAACTTCGGGATTAATTCCCGCGCGTCACTTTCCAATATCACCGTCTCGACCGCGCACCAGCCCTCGGTCGTAAGCGGCGAGACGGTCAGGCCACGCATTACCGGCAACAGGTCCTGCACTTTCGCCAGATTGTCGCGGTGGAGATTCATTTTGAGCCCCACCCGGCCCTCAGCGCGTAGCGCTCCTTGGAGCAACAGTGCGATGTTCTCTATTTTTTTGCGTTTTTCGGGATTGGCCCAGCTGTCCTTGTTCGCGACCAACTTGGTGTTGGTTTCCATCAACGTGTCGATGATGCGGAGCTTGTTGGCGCGAATGGAATTGCCGGTCTCGGTAATGTCCACGATCGCATCCACCAAATCGGGCACCTTGACCTCGGTGGCGCCCCAGGAGAACTCCACTTCGACGTCGATTTTCTTTTGCTCGAAATAGCGCTTCACGGTGCCGACCAATTCGGTCGCCACGCGCTTGCCCGCCAGCTGTTCGGGCTTGGTGATCCCGGATGCCTCCGCCACGCAGAGCACCCAGCGCGACTTCAGGGTCGAGGCCCGGCTGTAAATCAGATCACAGACCTCCACCACGTCGGACTCGTTTTCCATGATCCAGTCATGCCCGGTCAAACCACAATCAAAGAAGCCATGCTCAACATAACGGCTGACTTCTTGCGCGCGAACAAAGCGTCCATCGAGATCGGGATCATCGAAGGAGGGTTTGTAGGAACGCGAACTCGTGTTGATACGCCAACCTGCCTTTTGGAACAGGTTTATCGTGGCTTCCTCGAGGCTGCCTTTCGGCAGTCCGAGCATCAGGAGTGGCTTGCGGTCGGACACGCGCCCAAAGCACACGCCACCTCTCCTTCCTTCAAGTAAATTCGCGGAGCGCAAACCGGCCTCTCAATCCCCGCGCTTCACCCTTTCAGCACAGTGCACTCCGATATGACATGCGCACGTGCCCGAATTTGTGTCCGGTCCAATTTCCATATCCGCGAAGGATGGTTTTGACAAACAACCCCAGCCTTCTTGTTGTAAGCCATTGTCTTCTTACGATAAGTCCATGCGCGCCGAAGCAAAACCGCTGATTCTCGTTGTCGAAGACGAGGTGGAACTCGCCAATTTGATTGCCCTCCATTTGCAGGAGGCCGGCATGCAGACGCAGGTCTACAATCGCGCCGCCCACGCGATCAAATTCCTCCAGCGTAACTTTGCCAATCTGCTCTTGCTCGACATCGGCCTGCCCGATCAAACCGGTTTTGCGCTGCTCGACGAACTGGTCGAACAGGATATCGCGCTCCCGACGATTTTCCTCACCGGCAACGACGAGGAGGCCAGCAAGGTCCGCGCCCTGAACATGGGCGGTGACGACTATGTCACCAAGCCCTTCAGCTTTCCCGAACTCATTGCTCGGATCAACGCCGTGCTGCGTCGCGCCGAGATCAGCCATGATCTCAACGTAACCAAGAATGTGCGCATCAGCGATGAGCCCTTCGAATTCTGCGGGGCCAGGATCAACCCGGAGCGATTGGAAATCACTTTCCCCGGTGATGTCGGCGAAAAGATCGGCCGCAAGGAACTCGGCATCCTGACCCATCTGAATGCCAATCAAGGGGTCGTGATCACCCGCAAGGCGTTGATCCATTCGGTTTGGGGCGTGCACGCCGATATCCGCAGCCGCTCACTCGATCAATATGTGGTCAAGGTGCGCGATCTTTACAAGAAGCACGGCCTGAACCTGGACGCCTTCCGCACGGTCCACGGCATCGGATACATCTTCGATCCCAAGGGGATTTCGGCCGAGGGACGTTAAAACAGCTCCGGCTGGGTGTAGCGCTTTCGCGCCTCGATCAGGGTGGATTTCATTTCCAGCTCCTCGAGCAAAGTTAACAATTCGTCCACACGTGGAGCCGTGCTTTCCGCCGCCACCGTCGGCAATCCCAGATTGAAAGTCGTGAGCTGTCGGTTCAGTCGCAGACGGTCCGCGTCGGCGACGACCTTTTCCCGAAAGCGATCCGGCTTCAATTCCGCGGCATGGGCGATCACACCCTCGAGGGAACCGTGCTCTTGCAACCATTTCGATGCGGTCTTGGGGCCAACTCCCGCCAGGCCGGGGATGTTATCCGCCGAATCCCCCACCAGCGCGAGATAGTCGGCGATCTGGTGCGGTCCCACCCCGAATTTCTCCACCACGCCGGCCGCATCCAACACCCGCCAGCCGAGTCTGGGATTCGCCGTCGGGGGCGGCAGCAAAAGCTTCACCCGGTCATCCACGATCTGCGCAAAATCCTTGTCCGCACTGACGACCAAGACTTCATGCCCCGCTTTGGCCAGCGCCACTGCTTGGGCCGCCAGCAAATCATCCGACTCCACCCCATCCTGCTCGACGCCGACCAAGCCCATCGCCCGGGTCAGCAATTTAATGTAGGGAATTTGTTTTTCCAACGCCTCGGGCGTTTCTTCCCGCTGGGCCTTGTATTCCGGATGCAGGGCCAGCCGATCCTGCGAACCACCGAGATCAAAAAATACCAACGTCGCCACGGGTTTCTGATCATCGGCCAAACGCCACAGCGACTTCACCCAGCCATGCAGGGCTCCGGTGGGAAATCCATCCGTTCTGGTTAGCTCGGGCATCCCAAAGAACGCCCGGAACGCCAGATTGAAACCGTCAACGAGCAGCCATTTTGCCATGATGGCGAAGCGAAACGCGCCGAACCTCAGCCGTAAACCTCAAATACGCGCCGTCGCTCAATTGCTTTCACCTGAACGTGGTTCTGCCCCACGCGGCGTGACGATGACCGGATTCTGAAACAGCGAACTGGGCGCGACATTTCTCAGCGCCTGCTTTTTGGGTGAACCTCCCGGACTGAGCAAATTAGCGGTCACAAAAATCAACAGGTTCCGCTTTTGGGCACTCTCCCCTTTCGAACGAAAGAGTTTTCCAAGTAACGGGATGTCACCGATCACCGGCACCTTGTCGTTGACCTTCTTCACCTCTTCCCGGGTCAGCCCGCCCATGATGAGAGTCGCGCCATCCCAAATCGTGACCTTGGTCGAAATATCCCGCACCGAAAAAATCGGCTGATAAAATCCCGACGGCACATTGACCGTCGTGATGCCGGAAATCGCCACACTCGGGCCGCCGTATTCCACAAAGCCATCGAACTCCGTCACGCGCGGATTGAGATCCAGACTGATGCTGTAGTCATCTTCCTCGACCGTTGGGGTCACCTTCAATTCCACACCGACACTACGGGTCGTGAATTCCTGCGGCGTGCCCGCCGTGATCGCCACCCCCGCCGAACCGCCGCCACTCGCACTGCCGGTGCCCACCTGACTCTGGGTCTGTCCAAAACTCTGCGGATAGCGCAATTCCTGTGCTACCGTGATCGTCGCCGGATTGCCCGAGAGCACCGTCACCTTGGGTGCACTCAATAAATCCGTGCCCTGCTTTTGCGACAAGGCCCGCACGACTGCATTCACGTCGAACTCGCCGATTACGCCGGTGATGTTGGCCAGGGCGTTGGCCCCAAGTCCTAGATAGGCTGCACCGGGTATTTGCGGCGGATTGTTATTGATCAGGGTATTCAATGACGCACTGACCGTAGAGCCATCAGCTCCGATAGTCTCGAGTCTCGTAATACTCCCCTGCTGACTCGAGGTATTGCTACTGAAGGCGTTGGCGAGATTACGACCCGATGTCTGATATTGCCACGGATCATCAGCGGGAAAAACGTTGTCGAGGAGGCCGCCACCGTCACGCTCAAAACGTGGCCGCGTCTGCGGTCGACGTATTCATGACTCCCTCGCTCAATTACAAACTCGCTGTCTTGGTTTTCCTCGAAAACCAAGCCGGGGAACAGCTCCTCCTCCTCCGGGCCAAGCCGCCCAATCTCGGGGTCTGGAGCCCCATCGGGGGCAAGCTGGAAACCCAAATCGGGGAATCCCCTTTCGAATGCGCCGTCCGCGAAACCCGCGAGGAGACCGGCTTTGAGGTGACCACCGATGACCTGCACCTTTTCGCCATGATCGCCGAAAAGGCCTACGAGGGCGAAGCCCACTGGCTGATGTTCCTGTTTCGCTGCCGCAAACCCATCGCCAACCTTCCGCCCGCGATCAGTGAAGGTCAGTTCGGCTTTTTCAGCCGCACCGCCATCGATGCCCTGCCCATACCGGACACGGACCGCAGTGCTCTCTGGCCGATTTATGACCGTTATCGTGACCGCTTTGTATCTTTACGCGCGGATTGCGCCCCGGGCATACCCGTGCAGGTTGAAATCGAACAAATCACGCCCGCCTTGTCCCACCCGCCCGCGGGTCCCGCCGAGGACTAAACACTTGATTTCTATGGGTTCCGACGGAATCTTTGTCCTTTAATCTGAAAGGAATCACCACTTTGAGCACCAAAACCAAAGCCAAGCCGACCACCGCCACGACAGATTACGCCGCTGCTGCAATCAACCAGAAGTTGACCAAGGAGCAAAAGCTCGAGCTGTATCGCACCATGATGCGCATCCGGCGGTTTGAAGAGCGCAGCATTCGCGCCTATCAGGCCAAGAAGATCGGCGGGTTTCTCCACGTTTACATCGGCCAGGAAGCCATCGCCACCGGTTGCTGCTCCCTGATGGGCAAGCATGACCACGTCATCACGGCCTATCGCGACCATGGTCACGCCCTCGCCGTCGGCATGGGCATGAATGAATTGATGGCTGAGTTGTTCGGCAAGGCCACCGGTTGCTCCAAGGGCAAGGGCGGCTCGATGCACTATTTCGCGCCCGATCGCAATTACTGGGGCGGCCACGGTATCGTCGGCGGCCAGGTGCCCCTCGGCACCGGTCTCGCCTACGCCATCAAATACAAGGGCCTCAAGGGCGCCGCCATGGCGTTTCTCGGTGACGGGGCCGTCAATCAGGGCGCCGTCCATGAGGCCTACAATCTCGCTGCGCTCTGGCAGCTGCCCATCGTCTTTGTGATCGAGAACAACGGTTACTCCATGGGCACCAGTCAGTCGCGTTCCTCCGCCGGTGAACTCGCCAAGCGCGCCGAGGGCTACAACATGGCCTGGGCCAGCGTCGACGCCCACGATGTCTATGCCGTCCGCGCCGTGATGGATGAGCATCTCAATCGCGCCCGCGAGAAATGCGAACCGACCATCGTCGAATTGCGCACCTACCGTTATCGCGGCCATTCCGTCGCCGACCCCGATAACACCTACCGCACCAAGGCCGAGATCGAGGAATACCGCCGCACCAAGGATCCGATCCAATTCTTCCAAGACCGTCTGCTCGCGGAAAAAGTCCTGACCGACGACACCGTCAAGTCCATCGAAAAGGCCGCCCGGGCCGAGGCCGAATCCGCCATCGAATTCGCCGAGGCCAGTCCCTGGCCCACCGTTGAGGACATCCAGCGCGATGTTTACTGGGAAACCGACCATCCCGCCGAACGCACCTCGTCCGGTCGCCTCTTCTTCGACTAATCCTCCAACTCTTTTCTACCGTGCCTATCATTACTTATCGCGAAGCAGTTCGCCACGCCATGGCCGAGGAAATCGAGCGCGACGAAAACGTCGTGCTCCTCGGCGAGGAAGTCGGCCAGTTCAACGGCTCCTACAAGGTCTCCGAGGGCCTGCTCGAAAAATTCGGGCCCAAGCGCATCGTCGACACTCCCATCAGTGAAGCCGGTTTCATCGGCATGGGTGTCGGTTCCTCGATGCTCGGCATGCGCCCCATCATGGAGCTCATGTTCTGGAGTTTCTACTCGGTTGCCTTTGACCAGATTCTGAACAACGCCGCCAACGTGCGCTACATGTCCGGCGGACTCATCAATTGCCCGATCGTCATTCGCGGCCCCGCCAACGGCGGCACCAATGTCGGCGCCACCCATTCGCACACTCCGGAGAACGTCCTCGCCAATCATCCCGGCGTGAAGGTCGTCGTCCCCGCCACCCCTTACGACGCGAAGGGGCTGCTCAAGTCCGCCATTCGCGACAACGACCCCGTCTTCTTCCTCGAGAACACCATGCTCTACGGCGAGAAGGGCGAAGTGCCGGACGGCGAATACCTCATCCCGCTCGGCAAGGCCGACGTGAAACGCGAGGGCACCGACCTGACCATCGTCACCTATGGTCGTTGCGTGCTGCATTCCCTCAAGGCCGCGGAAGTTCTCGAAAAGGAACATGAGATTTCCGTCGAGGTGGTCGACCTGCGTTCGATCCGCCCGTTGGATATCGACACCGTCCTGGCTTCCGTGGCCAAGACCCATCGCGTGCTGATCGTCGAGGAACAGAAACCTTTCTGCAGTATCGCGACCCAGATCGCCTACATGATCCAGCACGAAGCCTTCGATGAATTGGATGCGCCGATCAAGCGCCTCTCCACCGTCGACGCCCCCGCCATCTACAGCCCGCCGATCGAGATCGAGCAATTGCCCAATCCCGCCCGCGTCATCAAGGCCGCCCTCGAGGTCATGGCCTGAACCGGGGATATCAAATATGGAACTCAGGAACTCAGAAAAGCATATCCGCCCGAAGGCGTAATCCGGGATATTCCCCGATTTCCAACCTGCCTGATTTCGACATTCCAAAATTCCGCTCTCCCACTTACCGCTTAACCCTTATAGCTTCATTCCCATGGCCGACATTATTGAAATGCCCAAACTCAGCGACACCATGACCGTGGGCACGCTGGTCAAATGGCTCAAAAAAGAAGGCGATACCGTCGCCAATGGTGACATGCTCGCCGAGGTCGAAACTGACAAGGCCACCATGGAGCTGGAGTGCTTCTTCGACGGCACCTTGTTGAAGATCTTCGCCCCGGACGGCGCTCAGGTTGAAATCGGTTCCCCGCTCTGTGCCATTGGTGAAAAGGGTGAAAAGGTGGAGGCTCCGGCCAAAGCCGCCGCTCCGGCCGCTCCAAAAGAGGAGAAAAAGGAAGCACCCGCTGCCAAGGAAGAGAAAGCCGAACCCGCGCCCAAGCCAGAAACTTCGCCTGCGGCCAAGCCGCAGGACGAATCCGCCGAAGCCTCGGCGAAGGCGGACGAACCTGCGCCTTCCGTCAGTTCGGGCCGCGTAAAAATTTCCCCACTCGCCAAGAAACTGGCCGCGGAAAAGGGCGTGGATTACTCCCGCGTCAAAGGCAGTGGTCCCGGTGGTCGCATCGTGCGTGCCGACATACTCGAAGCCGCGAAGAATCCCCCGGCCCCAGCTCCGGCCAAATCCGCCCCCGAGGGCAAGTCCAAGGCCCCGAGTTGGCCATGGCGCTCGGCTTTCGACAAGAGCCCCATTCAAGCCGAAGGCACCACCGCCCTCAGCAACATGCGCGCGACCATCGCCAAGCGCTTGGTCGAGTCGAAGACCCAGATTCCCCATTTCTATCTCGAGATTGAGGTCGATGCCGCCGCCATGAATGCCATGCGCGTGCAGCTCAACAACGGTCTCGGTGCCGATGGCGTGCGCGTCTCGGTCAACGATTTCATTCTCAAGGCCAGCGCCCTCGCCCTGCGTGCCATTCCCGCGGTCAACTGCTCCTGGAGTGACAGCGGCATCAAGGCCCACGCGAATACCCACGTATCATTCGCCGTCGCGATTGATGACGGTCTGATCACCCCGGTGATCAAGGACACCGATCAAAAGACGGTCTTCGAGATCAGCGCCGCGGCCAAGGATATGGCCAAGCGGGCCAAGGCCAAGAAGCTCGCCCCGGCCGAATTCACCGGCGGCACGTTCTGCGTCTCCAATCTCGGCATGATGGGCATCGAGCGTTTCTGCGCC
Source organism: Cephaloticoccus sp. (assembly GCA_030833445.1). Taxonomy (GTDB): domain Bacteria; phylum Verrucomicrobiota; class Verrucomicrobiia; order Opitutales; family Opitutaceae; genus Cephaloticoccus. The sequence goes on from JAURHD010000003.1 coordinate 150,167, forward strand.
ATCATCAACCCGCCGAACTCCGCGATCCTCGCCGTCGGCACCACGGTCAAGAAGCCCGTGGTCGTCAACGATCAGATCGTGATCGGCGAACGCATGGCCCTCACCCTCTCCTGCGATCACCGCGTGGTGGACGGCGCCCTCGGCGCGAAGTTCCTCAACGCGATCAAAGATCACCTCGAGAACCCGGCGCTGCTGCTACTCTGAGTTTTAACCCAGAGGACACAGAGTTCTCAGAGTTTGAGAATTCTGAATCGATAAGTAGGGACCGTTCTCCGAGCGTGCCGTCCGGTTCAGACCACCCATTTTAACACCGTATTGAGATAACCACGGAATACACCGAATACACGGAAACCAATCCCTTTCGTTTAATCGAGAATCCGTGTCTTCGGTGTGTTCCGTGGTTTGGAACTCTCAGCGCTCTCTGTGAGCTCTGTGTTAAAAATAATTCCATATTCAACACAGAGAACACAGAGTTCTCAGAGATAGAGATCCCATCCATGTCTATCTGTGTTAATCCTTGGTTCAAAATTCTGCGGCTCCGCGTCTCTGCGTGAGCCCTGTGCATGATTCGCGTCGATTAGCGCTCATCAGCGGTTAAAATCCTTCCGTGTAGTCCGTGTGCTCCGTGGTAAATACAATCTACCACTCACCCTTCCGCGCGTTGCCGCGCATCCGCATCGATCAACTTAATCAAGCCATCCAGCGTCGCCTTGGTCTTCGCCTTCACCGCGGGCAGTTCATCCGCGCTGGAGACATCCGCATTCGCGAAGAGATAGAACTTCATCTTCGGCTCCGTGCCACTGCCCCGCGCCGCAAAGCTGTAGCCATTGCTCAAGGTCACGAAATACAGGTCCTGCTTCGGAATAAGTTCCTTGTCCGCATCGTAAATATCCTGCCGGCCGAAGTCCTCGAACTTGGTCACCGTCACGTCGCCAAACTTCGTCGGCGAAGACGAACGGTAGGTCTCGAGGATGCGCTCGATCTTTACACTCCCACTCGCGCCTTCATAATAAATGTTGATCACGCCTTCGAGATAGAACCCGTATTTGAGGTAAATCTCATCCAGGTATTCCGGCACGGTGATGCCGCGTGATTTCACCGCCGCGCACAGTTCCGCAAACATCAAGCAGGCCGAATTGCCGTCCTTGTCCCGCAGATAGTCATTGGGCAAATAGCCGTAACTTTCCTCGGTGCCGAAGGCGTAGAACGTCGCATGTTCTTGCAGGAACTTGGCTCGTTCCTTGAAGGTCATCTTCGGATCGTCCGCCTTGTCGCCGATCGCTGCGCGCAACTGATCCTCGTAACCGCGCATCTTGGCCGCGATCCATTTGAAACCGGTGAGCGTGTTGATGACCTTCACGCCATGTCCGGCGCCGATGGCGTCCTGCAGCCTCGTGGTCACAAAGGTTTTCACGAGGCAGACCCGATCCGAGCCGGCCGCGGGAATCAATCCGCGTTCCTTGTATTTCGTGAGCCGGTATTCCGCCAGCAAAGACCCGATCTGGTTGCCCGTGAGCAATTCCATTTTGCCGTCCCGATTGCGCACCGCCACACCCATGCGATCCGCATCCGGATCGGTCGCGAGCAGCACATCCGCGCCTTCCTTTTCGGCCAAGGCTACGCCAAGGGACAGGGCTTCGGCATTTTCAGGATTTGGGGATTTGACCGTCGGAAAAGCCGGATCAAAATCGAGCTGCGGCAAGACCGGCGACACATGACAGCCGGCGTGAATCAACAACGGCAGCGAATGCACCGCGCCCGTGCCGTGGATGTTGGTGAAGATCACCTTGAGTTTGGCCGATTTCACCAAGGCCGTGTCCAGCACCGCCGTTTCTGCCGCCGCCAGGTATTCGTCATCCGCTTCCCGTTTGAGCGTGACCACTTTGCCGAGCTCCTTGGTCAGGTATTGATCCAGCTCGTTCAGCGGCACGGCATTCACTTCATCTACAATCCCCTTGTCATGCGGCGGCACAACCTGCGCTCCGTCATCAAAGTAAGCCTTGAACCCGTTGTCGTGCGGCGGATTGTGGCTCGCCGTGATCACCACACCGGCATGGGCCTTGAGCCAACGCACCGAGAAACTCAATTGGGGCGTCGGGCGCGGTCCGTCGAAGATATAGGCTTCGCCGCCGAGGCGCGTCCAGGTCGACGCCGCCAGTTCGCAGAAGTGCCGCGAAAAATAACGCACGTCGTGGGCCACGACAAACTTCGGAGCCGCGTCGTTCTTTTGCGCGACTTGATACTTCTTGGTGTAGCGATACAGGCCGATGACCGCGCGGATCAGGGTGAAATCGTTCAACACATTGCTGCCAATCGCCGCATGGGCCGGCGCGCCCGTCGCACCACTTTCGCCCTGCTCCGCCTTGGTCGATACTTTGCCTATCGTCCGGCCCCGCATGCCTCCGGTGCCAAACGCGAGGTAAACATAGAACCGGTCATTCAGTTCCGACCAGGCTTCGGTTTCCACCAATTCCGTGATACTTGCCACCGCCCACTCCGGCAGCTTTGCCCCCAAAAAGGCCTGCAGGTTTTCCACCGCGGCGGGCATGAGGTGACCGGCACTGCCGGCGGCTTTGATTTTTTCAACAAGGGTCATGAGTAAAGTGGTGGATGGATTCGAAATTTAAACACAGAGTTCACGGAGAACACGGAGAGAACAAATCGAAATCTTACAAAGATAGAGCCGTGAATGAACTAGAATTAATGCTCAGGGCTACATTTCGATGCAAGCGGCGAGCGGCCATCGCCGTTAACTGGTTTTCCTTCATCGGTAACTCCTCTGCGTTCTCCGTGTAGAATAAATACACAAAAGACTGGGATCCGTTTCTGTGTATTCAGTGTTTTCCGAGGTGATAGCTGTCCTCCCTGCCCTCCGTAGCCTAAGCCTACGCACGTGGCGAAGGAGGGTGTGCAAAAAAATTCCTCTGTGTTAATTGATAAACCTTACGCCAAGTAGAACCCCTCGGTGATCTCCGGCTTGGGCGACAACTTCGCCCAGGACGCTGCAAACGATTCCGCATCATCCCCGAACAGCGGCGACACCTCAAAGTTTAACGCCGGCAAACCGCTGTCGTCCGTCGCAATCGTTACACCCGCAGACTTCAGCCAGCGCGCATATTGACGCAGCTGGTCCTCGCGACAGGTCTGCGGCGAGTCCTTGCCCTCGGCATTCTTCACCGGGGAGAAATCGTCCGCGCGGCCGGTCTCGATCACCACGGGATTTTTCGCAAACGGCAGCGCATCGAAGACGAACATCTCAAACTTCACCCCATTCGCCTTGGCCGGCTTCACCGCCGCGCCGGCCGCATCCACGGTCGGAATCTTCTTATCGGCGCGGTGAAACGCCAGTGCCTCCGTGCCATCTGCGGCGCGAGCCATGCGACGAATGAACTCCCGGTCCAAAATATGAATCGCGATGCTTCCCGCGATGAACCGCAGACCACCCGTCGCGTCCGTTTCCTCCTGCATAGCGGCCGGCAGATCGGAATACTCCACCACCACCAGTTTGCCGCGCTGTTCGCAAAAGTGTCCGACCTTCTCGCCCGCATAGGCCTTGGGCACCATCTTGCTGCTCATCTCGGGCCCGCGCTGCACATGCCAGCCGATAAAGGCGGGATCGATACAACGCACCAGCGGATTATCCACCTGAAAATAGCTGAGGATGTCGATGCCTTCGCGCTCCATCAAATCGAGTGCACCGCTGCGTTCCAACGCCCGCAACGAACCGCCGTGGCCATCCGGGCTCATCGCAATCGTCCCGGTCGTCTCCAGCAAAATCTTACCGTCAAAATCCACCGCTGGCATCCGCCCTTGGCGAAAGAAATGCACCTTGTGAGGCGCCATGCCGAAAAAGCCGTGCTCCGTGAAATACGCTTCGGTCGCCTCGTGATTCTGGTGACTGGTCATGATAAACCAGTGCAAGGGCCGGCCATACCGCCGCCCCGCCGCCAGGATCTTCTCCGCGAACACCTGAAACAACGGTTTCTGCTTCACCGGCGTGACCGGAAAGGTCCCCTTCGGTCCATCGTACCCCAGTCGCGTGCCCTGCCCGCCGGCGACCGTGAACGCCGCCACGCGTCCGGCCTTGAGTGCCTCCACCCCCGCCGCCTTGGCCGCCGTCCACGCTGCTTTATCGCCCCCCGCTTCCGGCAGTCGCTCATACGGGGCCGGTGTCAGATCGCCCAGATCCACCGAGGCCGCGGATTTCCCCAGCAGCGTCGTCTTCAGTTGCGCCAATTCCTCGAGATCGATCTCCTCCGCCTCTGCCAGCAGCTGTGCCTGTCCGGCCGCATCCAGCCGGTCATAAAAGGCGAATACCTGGCCTTGGCCGGCCTGTTGAAACTTTTCGATTAGTTCGTGGGTTGCCATGAAGGGGGTTGATCGCGCGTCATTCCTTGATGCGGAAGATATATTCATCGGGTTTGGCGTAGCCCAGCCGCTGCCGGATGACCTTTCCCACGTAGGTCGGATCCGTGCGCAACCGGTCGAGGATCTTCTCCTGTTCGTGCAGGCGCTGCGTGGCCTCGGCCAATCGCTTCCGGTTGCTCTGCTCCTGCTCCCGCAATTGATCGTATTCCTGCTGGGCTTGCCAAAAGAACACGCCCGACATCACCGCCACCCCCAAAAACAGGGCCAGATACAGGCTGACGATGACGCGACGCAGATTCACGCCAACCGTTAGAATGGATTAATGGAACTGTGTAAATTATCTCTGTAAACTTTTTACCCCATGGTTTTTGCGTGCCTTTCGACGTATCAGCCACATGCTGCCCCTTTCTATGTATCAGGCATATTACGGGTTTCAGGAGATGCCGTTCAACATCACCCCCGACCCGCGGTTTCTCTATCTCAGCCCCACCCATCAAGAGGCCCTGCAACATCTGAAATACGGCGTGCAGGAGCGGAAAGGCTTCATCGTGCTGGTGGGCGAGGTCGGCTGCGGCAAAACCACCCTGTGCCGGCGCTTCCTCAACGAGATCGATGCCAAGCACTTTGATACCGCCCTCATCCTCAATCCCCGGGTTACCGAGACCCAGATGCTCAAGGCGATCCTGACCGAGCTCGGCGAAACCAAACTCGCCCGCAGCCAGGTCGACCTCGTGGCGCAGGTCAACCGGGTGCTCCTCGAGCGTATCGAGCAAGGCCGCGACATCGTCCTCATTATCGACGAGGCCCAAAACCTCTCCTTTGCCGTGCTCGAGATGGTCCGCCTCCTTTCCAATCTCGAAACCGACAAACAGAAACTCCTCCAAATCGTCCTGATGGGTCAGCCCGAGCTCAAGGAGATCCTCGCCCGCGAAGAACTCCGCCAGCTGCGCCAGCGCATCCTTGTCCACTACGAGTTGAATCCGCTCACGTTCGAGGACACCAAACACTACGTCCATCATCGCCTGACCCTCGCCGGCAGCATGGGCCGTCCGACGTTCACCAAACGAGCCCTCCGCAAGATCCACAACGCCAGCAAGGGGATTCCCCGGATCGTCAACAATCTCTGCGACAAGTCCCTCCTCGCCGCCTATATCCGCGATTCCGACGAGGTGAACTATTGGGATGCCCGACGCGCCGTGCGTGACATGGACTCGCTAACCGACTAAGACCCCGGTTACCTGCCAGCCAATTCATCCACCATGAGTCTCATCAACAACGCTCTCAAAAAGGCCCAGCGGCAGCACTCCGGTGATGGCTGCAGCCTTTTCACCCCGGGGGGCGGTTCCCAAGCTCGCGGCGGCGGATCCAAGTCCGGCCAGAACCTCATGTTCGTGCTCATCGGCGGCGCCGTGCTCGTGGCGGTGTCCGTCGGCATCACCATCTATCTGGTCCGCAGCCCGGCCTCTGAACCAACCACCGTCTTGTCGCGCCAAAGCTCGCAGAGCGACCGCGGAGCCACTGCCCAAGTGTCCACCGTTCCACCGGTTGAGACCGACTCGTCACGCCCTAGCTCGCAGAGCGACGGAGGAGCCACCGCCCAACTGTCCACCGTTCCACCGCCCACCAACTTACAGGCCCCCATCGTCGCCGAAACCAGCCCCGTCGTCACCCTACCGACCGTGGTCCCCCCTGCCTCATCGCCCCAGCCTGTCCGCCAAAGCTCCCAGAGCGACGGCGGATCCACCGTCGCACAGCAACCGTCCACTGTGGCACCGTCCACCGCCCCGGCTCCAGTGCCTAGCAACGCGATCTATGCCTTTATCGATCAACTGCAGGTGATGGGCGTGCGCTCCTCCGGCACGGACAGCAAGGTCCTGATGAACGACCGCGTTTACCGCGTAAACGATTTCGTCAATCGCGAGCTCGGGCTGAAGCTGACCAAGGTCAATTCGGACAGCCTGACCTTTGTCGACGCCAACGGCGCGAGTTACACCAAGCAGTTCTAAATTCGGCCGCTTCCCTCCGTGCTCAACAGTCCGCAATACCCCCGGATGCGCCTGCAGCAATTGGCGGATGGTCTGCTTACCGCCCTCGCCGTCGCCCTCGCCTACGCCCTGCGTTCGGAGTTTCCGCTGATCGCCCTGCCGGAGCTGGAAAACTTCACCGACTACATCTGGCTGCTCCTACTCGCCGGTCTGCTCAGTCCAGTAATGCTCGCCCAGCAGGGCTTTTATGAACCCAGCCTCGTTTCCCGCGCCGCCACGATCTTTAAGATCATGCGCGGCTGCACCTACACGGTCTTGGGCCTCGTGCTGTTTCTCTTCATTGTGCGCGTCCAATACGCCCGTTCCGTCATCATCCTCGGCGGCACCTTCGCGTCCTTTCTCATCTACGGCCGGCACGAGCTGACCCAAGCCTTTGTCGCCCGGCGTCCCGGCATCCGCGAGCAATTGCAGAAACGCGTGCTCTGGATCGGCCGCGGCGCGGCGACCGCCGCCCTGCGCAAAAACCTCACCCCCGCGGAGGCCGACCTGATCAACACGGTCGCGGACATCGATCCCACCACCGGCACCTTTGAGATCGTGGCGCTGCTGCACACCCACGCGGTCAACACCGTTATCCTCCACCTCGACGGCCTCGACCCCATCGTCGTCCACACCGTCGTCACCGCCTGTGATCATGAAGGCGTCGAGATGCTTATCCATCCCGGCGTGCAACTCAGTTCGCCCTTCCGCCTCTCGCTCGATCACCTCGGCGGCGCACCCGTCTTTTACTACGGTGCGCAATCCGCCCGGCCCATCGACCTCGCGCTGAAACAGGTCGTCGACTACCTCGGCGCGGTCCTCCTCGCGGTCGTGCTCTCGACGCTGTTCGTGCTCTGCGCCCTGCTCGTGCGGCTCAGTTCACGCGGACCCGTCATCTTCCGCTCCCAGCGCGCCGGGCTCAATGGCCAGCCGTTCACGATGTATAAGTTTCGCACCATGCACGCCGGCGCCGAATCCGCGCAAGCCGCCCTCGCCGACCGCAACGAAATGGACGGCCCCGTGTTCAAGATCGCCAACGATCCCCGCATCACTCCGCTCGGACGCTTCCTGCGCCGCCACAGCCTCGACGAACTGCCCCAGCTCTGGAACGTGCTGCGCGGCGAGATGAGCCTCGTCGGCCCGCGGCCCTTACCCATAGAGGAAATCAATCGTATCGCCGAGAACGCGCAACGCCGCCGGTTGAGCGTGAAACCCGGGCTGACCTGCCTCTGGCAAATCCGCGGCCGCAACGAAATCTCCAGCTTCGAGGACTGGGTGCGACTCGACTTGGAATACATCGACCAATGGTCGCTGTGGTTGGATTTGAAAATCCTCTTCGCGACGATCCCCGTAGCGCTCTTCGGCCGCGGCGGACGGTAGAATCTGTTTTTAACACAGAGATCACTGAGTCAGAGTTCCTAAATTGTAGGGCGGGCGTCGCTGACCCCGCCTCTTGAGCGATCCAAAACAGTCTCACGCAGAGGCGCCGAGCCGCAGAGAGAATACTGTCTTAAGGTAGGGACGGACCGCCGGGCCGTCCGTTCAGATTATTTAACGCACCCAGCCTTCGCATAGCCTACGGCGGGCAAGGAGGTCACTGAGATCACTGAGTTATCACCACGGAATACACGAAACACACGGAAGTGTTTTGTTCAGAACCTACTTTTGAACCACGAATGGACACTAATAGCCGCGAATTTTCTGAAGTAACCTGGTGGATTTGATCCATTCGTGAGCATTGGTGTTCATTCGTGGTTACTCAACTGGATCGGTTTCTGTGTATTCTGTGTTTTCTATGGTTAATACCTCTCCGCGTCTCTGCGTCTCCGCGTGATACAAGCCATTTCAACACAGAGGTCACAGAGATCACAGAGATTGAGGACAAATTCTTTGCGAGTTCTGTGCCTTTTTGCGGCCAATCCAACTTTCCGTGTGTTCCGTGTATTCCGTGGTTTAACAACCACCTACATCCCCGATTTAACATACGGCTCGATCGGACGGAACCCTTCCTCCTGGCACAGCGCATCGCGCACCTCCTGCGTCGCACACAGATACAGCGCATAGCCACCGAAGCCACCACCCGAATATTTCATCGCGAGCACGCCCGCGCCCTTGGCCGGCAACGGATCCATGCCCTCGCCCAGTTGCACGGCATAGGACTGACCGACCGCTTGCGCCAGCCCTTCGAGACTCGAGGCCCAGACCGCGTCGCGCGCGGTTTTGCCCGCCGCCTCGATCGCATCAAAGTCGCGCTTGTGCTGCACCACTCCCGGCGTGTCATGCGGCTTGCCGGTCCAGTAGAGCGCCATCCGACCGCGCAAAAAACCGCCGTGATGCTTCAGCTCGAGTTCCGGACGTGCGCCGCTCTTCCAAATGCACAGCCCCGTCTCGGCAATGATCGCGGGATCCTGCCAGCCCACGCCCAGATCGAGCTCGGCGGTCACGCCGTTCTTGCCGTTGAGGAGGGCCCAGGCGCCGCTACCCCCCAGACCCGCGTTGCGCTCGTAGGGCCAGTCGCGCAGCGACACCGTCGGCGTGATCGAGCAGTTCACGATGTAAGCGCCCGGGCGCGCAAACTTCGGCACGTCGAGCCACCCGCCGCCGAAATCGACCCGCATCGGGGCTTCCTGCGGCGCGCGGATGTAGCGCACGATCTCGGAAGTGGAGATCGGCGGAAACTCCGGCGGCGTCTTCGGCAGCACCACGTATTCCGCGCCCACCTCCGCGCACAACGCCTTCTTCAACGGCGCGTATTTGTCGTCCTCGGTCACGGCCAGGACCTGCGGACGGATCCGCAGAAAATGCTCCCGAAAGTCGATGCCCTCCTCCGTGCCGCAACCCACCACGACCTCGTCGACGACGCGCAACCCGGCGAGCAAAGCCCGCTTGTGTTCGTCCGGCAGGGAACTCCGGCGGTTCTTGTGCAGCCATAGGACATCGGCGGAGGCAAAGCAGACCGTCAGGAAATCACCGAGGGCGCGGGCCTCCCGGAAAAACTGGATGTGCCCGGCATGGATGATGTCGTAGCAGCCTGAGACGAAGATCTTGCGCATGGGGATTGAGGGATAAGGAGTTGGGCCAATGTGGAAAGGAGGAAAGTTAGAACGGACCCAATCCTCTTTCTCTTAATCTTTATCATTCTCTTTCTCCCACTCCACGCTCCCGGCCTCGTCGCGCCATCTTGTCCGCCATAGCTACACTCAATCCCTTGCGCTCTTTTCGACTTTTTGCGGCCATCCAGTTTCTAACACAGAGAGCACAGAGTTCTCAGAGGATAAAATACCCAAGTCTCCATGTTCTCTGCGTCCTCTGTGTTTAATCCTATTTCCGTGTTTTCTGTGTGTTCTGTGGTCAATCCCATTTCTACTTACGCTCGGCGAACCACCGCTTAACCCCCGCGAGGTTCCGCGTGTTCAGGATAGACTCCTTCGTCAGCCAGCCCTTGCGGGCGGAGTTGATCCCCGCGGCCACGTGCCGCAGCCCCTCGGTTTCGTGCGCATCCGGATTGATCGCGCACATCAGCCCCTTGTCCGCCGCTTTTGCCCATAGCCGCCAGTCCATGTCGAGTCGCCACGGGCTCGCGTTGAGTTCGATGATGACCTTGTTCGCAATCGCCGCGTCGATGACCTTGCCCGCATCGACCTTGTAGGACTCGCGCCGCAGCAGGAGCCGGCCGGTCAGGTGGCCGAGCATCATCGTGTGCGGATTCTCGATCGCGCGGATGATCCGCTTGGTCATGACGGCCTCTTCCTGCGTCATGGCGTTGTGCACCGACACGACCACGTAATCGAGTTTCGCCAGCAGGGCGTCGTCGTAGTCGAGCCGCCCGTCGGTCAGGATGTCGCACTCGACGCCGGTGAACACGTGGGTCTTGAATTTATTCTCCTGGTTCAGGGCGTGGATCGCGTCGATCTGCTTGAGCAGGCGTTCCTCGCTGAGCCCATTGGCCTGAAAACTGGATTTGGAGTGATCGGCGATGCCGAGATAATCCCAGCCGAGGTCCGCCGCCGCCGCGGTCATTTCCGCCAGGGTGTTGCGGCCGTCGGACTCGGTCGTGTGATTGTGAAACGCGCCGCGCAGGTCGGACAGTTCCACGAGCGCGGGGAGTTCGTTTTTCTCGGCCGCCTCGATCTCGCCCAGGCCCTCGCGCAGCGCCGGGGGAATGAAATGCAGACCGAGCGCCTTGAACAAATCCGCCTCGGTGTCCGCGGGGGTGCGCAACGCCTTGTTCTCCGCCTTTTCCTTGGCCGTCCCCTCGCCCTCCGCCGGGACGAGCCCCCACTCGCTCAGGCTCAGGCCGCGCGCCAGCGCGCGCTGCCGCATGGCGACGTTGTGGTCCTTTGACCCGGTGAAGTGATGCAGGGCAAAGACAAACTGGTCGGCCGGCACGATGCGCAGGTCCGCCTGCAGGCCGCTCGCTAATCGCACGCTGGCCTTGGTCTCGCCCCGGGCGGTGACTTCCTGCACGCCATCCTGCTGAACGAACCAGTCGACGATCGGGCCGACGTCCGACGCCGCCACGAGAAAGTCGAGGTCCCCGATCGTCTCCATGCCGCGACGTAGACTCCCGGCCGCCTCGGCCCGCTCCACCTGGGGCAGCGCCTTGAGGCCCTCGAGGATCGGTTGGGCGACCTCGTTCGCCTCCCACCAGAGATGCCGTTTCCCGTAGGCCTCGCGGTGGGCGATGCCGGTCATGATTTTTTCCTGCGACTTCGCGCCGAAGCCGTCGAGCTCGGCCACCTTGTTCTCCGCGCAGGCCTTGCTGAGGCTGGCGATGTCGGTCACGCCGAGCTTGTCGTGCAGCGCGCGGACTTTTTTCGGGCCCATGCCCGGGATGTCGAGCAGCTCCACCAGGCCGGGTTCGATCGAGGCGCGCAGCTTTTCGAGAAACTGCAGTTTGCCGGTGGTGTGCAGCTCGGTGATCTTTTGGGCGAGCGCGTCACCGATGCCCTTCACGCTGTCGAGCTCCTCCGCCGCGATCAGTCGCGCGAGTTCGCTCTCCTCAATCGCCTCGAGCGCCCGGGCGCCGCTTTGATAGGCGCGGATCTTGAACGGGTTCTCGCCCTTCAGTTCGAGCAGCACCCCGATCTCGTTGAGCAGTTCTGCGATCTCGTTCTTGGTCATGGGAGAAGCGATAAGCACTAAGCGGTAAGCCGTAAGCTAAAAAAGCGGGGAGTTGATCGGAATTGGCCTCACGCACCCAGCCTTCGCTGAAGCTTCGGCGGGCAAGGAGGTCGCGGAGCCGCAGAGAGACATGAAGTAAACCACGGAATACACAGAAAACACGGAAGGGAAATAACACAGAGCACACAGAGGCCGCAGAGAAAGACTTGATATCCGTAAAAAGGCACAAAATTCACAAAAGGATTCTATGTCTCTGAGGACTCCGTGAACTCTGTATTGAAAATATAGGACTGAGGTTTGGAAGCCTTTTCCGTGTATTCCGTGTGTTTCGTGGTTAATCAAATTCTGCGTCCTTTTGCGCCTCTTTGCGGCCAATTTTGCCTTGGTTATAATTCCTCTGAGAGCTCCGCGTCTCTGCGTGAGCCTTAGTCACTGTCATCAGCGACCATCAGCGTTCATCCTTGCCGCGCCATAGCTTCAGCGAAGGCGGGAGCGGTTAAATCTCTCTGCGTCTCTGCGTGAGACAATCCCCGCATTTGTATTCTCGCCCACGGACCCAATATCCCCAGATTACCCCCATGCCCCATACCTACCAGCGCACCATCCGATTGGCCGACACCGACGCGGCGGGGATCGTCTTTTTCGCCAACTACCTCGTCCTCTGCCACGAGGCCTACGAGTCCGCGCTGAGCGCCGCCGGACTGCCCGTGCAGGAATTCATCACCAGCGGGGACGTCATCGTGCCGATCGCCAAGAGTTCGGTGGACTACCTGCGGCCGCTGCAGTGCGGCGATGAGGTCAGCGTGACGGTGAAGCCCAGCCTGCTTTCGGAAACCAGTTTTGCGATTGATTACGAAGTCACGCGCCTGGGTCCGCCCGCCAAGGTCGCCGCCCGCGCCCGCACCGAGCATGTCTGCACGTCGCGCAGCAAACGCGAACGTGTCGCGTTGTCGGCCAAGCTAGCGGCGTGGGTGAACCAGGGCTGAAGCCGCCGCGCGCAAGGCCGCGCGATTGAGTTTTCCCTGGGCATTGCGCGGCCAGTCGGCCGCGGCAAAGGCCAGCCAGTGTTTGGGCCGTTGGTGCCGCGACAGGTGGGCGTTGATCACTGGGTCCGATTCAGCGGGATCCGCCGGGCCGGTATGGCAAGCCACGATGACTTCTCCCCATTCGACATCCGGCAGCGCCACCACGGCGACATCGTCGAACCGCCCGAGTCCGCGCAGAACTTCCTCGACCGTCCGCAAATTCACCTTTTCCCCGCCGGTGATTACGACGTCGTCGCGCCGCCCCTCGACCTGCAGCCGGCCGGCCGCATCGAGCTGACCGCGATCCGGGGTCGTGAACTGCGGGCCCGTCGGGGCCTCGCCGTAGTAGCCGCGCATCAATGTCTCACCCGCGACCTGAATGGCGCCGGTGGCGTCATCAATGGTGATCTGCGCGTGCGGCATGACCCGGCCCGAGCTCGTGTCACCCGCAGCGAAATCCTCGGGCCGTTGCGCGCACACCATCGCCGCGGTCTCCGTCATGCCGTAACTCAGGATGACAGGCAGTTCCGCCTCCCGCGCTGCCTCGGCCAAGGCCGGCCAGACCGGACCGCCGCCCACGGGGATCAAGGCCAGTTGTCGCAACCAGGCCACGGCCGCGGGTTGACCCAAGAGACGTTGCAACTGCGTGGGCACCAGTGAAAGCGTCCACGGTTCGCCGGGCGTGATCTCAGGAAAGTTCCCCTGCTCCAGCTCCTTCCATGCCCACGGCAAATGCCGGCCCTGCGTTTCGGCGCAACGCACCCGGGCCATCAGTCCGCTGACGTGCCACGGCGGCAGGACGTCCACGGTGTTGATCTGCGTGAATTTGAAATGCTCGGCAAACCCACGGGCCGCGGCGGTCAGCGTTTGTTCATCGTGCCGCGCAAACTTCAGGCCACCGCTCGTGCCGCCGGTGGGAATGCAGAGCCAACCTTGGTCGAGCCGGGAGCTGGGAGCCGGGAGCTGAGAGCCAAGGGCTGGGAGCTGGGAGCTAATTTCCTCAAAGGCGGCTCGTTGCGAGGCAGACCAATGCGGATCGACCAAAAAGGTATAGTCGCCATGCGACTCGGCACACCCGGTGGCCGCGACGAGCGACTCTAGTTCAGCGCGTTCCATACGGCCTCCTCGTTGATGCGCGACACGTCGGCCCAGCGGACAAACGGTGTGGCGGTGGGACCGTTCAATTCCGGCAGCGCAAACAAAGGCCAGACGCCGAAACCCAAGGCGAAGGGCTCGCCCGTCGACGCAAACGCGGTCCGCAAAGCCGCCTTGGCACCGACGCCCGTTTCCAAGGCACTCGAGAAAACCACCTTCGCTTTGGCCGCGGCCAGCTTGGCCGTCACGGCTACCGGATCGGCGAGCAGCGACGGCTTCAGCACATAAAACCCGGGCCAGCCCAGATCGAGCCAGCGCTCCACGTGTGCAGCCCGGATGACCGATTCGTCCAAGGCCAGCGGCGTCGGAAAATCCTGCGCCAACCCCAGCAAGAGATCCTCAAGCTTCCGCTGCTCCGTAGTGCCCTGCGACTTGTCCGCCATAGCCTTGGCGAAGGCGGAAGGCTCGGCAAAGCAAGGCTGCTCCACGAATTCGATCGGACGTTCCGCGCAGCGTTCCAGCCAGCGTTGGGCAGTGCGGCGGTCCCACGCGCCGTTGGCGTCGAGCCGCAGCTTGGCCCCGCTCGGCAATCGCCCGCACAGCTCATCCAGCAGACCCAGCTCCTCGGTCAGCTCACCCACGCCGACTTTCCATTTTAAGATGCGAAAACCGGCGTCCGCCAATGGCTCAATTAGAGGCATGGCCGCTTGACCCGCGGGCAACAGTGCCGCGATCTGCCGCGGAGCAACGTTCGCCGGATCTACGGCCGGGGTGCGGGCCACCCGCAAGGCGTTGACCAAACAGCCCAATTCTTCCGGCACGGCATCCAGCCGGGCGTCGTCCACCTTCTCACCCAGTTGCGCACAGGCCTCGGCCACCTCGTCGACGGTCTCGGTGCCAAACCAAGGGATCGGCGCCGCCTCCCCGTAGCGGACGACGCCATCCGACCCGGTCAGCCGCACGATCACACCCTCGCGGTGCGTCCACAAACCATGGGAGGTTCGCACGGGACGGCGAAACTCCAAATGATAGCGACGATAGGCCAGACGGTAATCCACGGTGCGTATTAGGGCATAAGCGGATCCATCTGCAAATACCGAGTCAATTTGAGGGTGAACTACCGAAGACATGGAAAGCAGCCTCACGCAGAGACGCAGAGTCGCGGAGAGATGCGACCAAGTAGGAGTTTAGAAACGTTGCCTCACGGCTCTGCGGCTCTGCGTGAGCCAATGCTGTCTTCTGCATTCCACTTAGTGGTTAAGCCAAACCAGACTTTCCAATGCAAAGCGCACAAAGAACTCGGTGTTTAGCACACCCACCGTCACGCCAATCAGGATTAGCCGCGAAAAGTCGCAAAAATCATTAACTGATGAGACATTAAAGGCGCCTATAGGCGCGCGGGTGAGCCAATAACAGTGACGCTATTTTGTGCATTTTTGCGGCCAAAGGATTTCCAACACACCCAGCCTTCGCCACTTGTTTCTCAGAGGATTTGCATATCTGGAAGGCTACGGCGGGCAAGGAGTTCACAGAGGTTGTAGGGCGGGATCGCCGATCCCGCCTTTTGCATTTCACCCCAATCGATTGGCGGGATCAGCGATACCCGCCCTACATCGCATTCATTACCTCACGGCTCTGCGGCTCCGCGCCTCTGCGTGAGCCAATGCCTTCTTCCGTGTGTTCCGTGTGTTCCGTGGTTAATAACTGTGCGTCCTCCTTGCCCGCCGTAGCCTAAGGGGCGAAGGCTGGGTGCGTGAGACCATTTCCAGTGTATTCAAAGTTCCCACTTGCATGGCGTCAGAATCCCGATATTCCGTTTACGGCAACTCATGACTAAGGTTGCCACGCATTCACCCTCCCACCAAGCCGCGTCCGACGCCGAATTCTACCTGCCGGCCGACGCGTTTTTCCGAGCCAACCTCCCCTCGGGCCTGACCTTCGACGATGTGTCCCTCGCGACGCTTTACTCGAATATCCTGCCGAAGGACGCCGATACGTCCACCAGCCTATCCGAGGCGCTCAAGCTACAGATCCCGATCATTTCCTCGGACATGGACACGGTCACGGAATCCCGCATGGCGATCGCCATGGCCCTCAATGGCGGCCTGGGTCTGATCCATTACAACATGCCGGCCAAGGAACAAGTGAAGGAAATCGCCCGGGTGAAGCGCCACATTCACGGCCTAATTCAAGACCCGATCACCGTCAAACCGGACGAGCACATCGGCGACGTCCTCGCGATGATGGCCGAGCGCAAGTTTACCTTCAGCACCTTCCCGGTCGTCTCCGAGGACGGCAAACTGGCCGGCCTCCTCTCCGGCAACGTCGTCAAAGATCGCTACCGCACTAAGAAGGTCGTCGATGTGATGACCCCCCGGTCGGAATTGATCACCGAGTTGGAAAGTGCCGTCGCCCACGATCCCATTGCCGCCGCCGACAAATTTTTCACCACCCACATCGGCATCAACAAGATGCTGGTCGTGAATGCGAAGGATGAACTCCGCGGCCTCGTGACCAGTTCCGACGTTGAGAAGATCACCAGCGAATCCAAGGCCCGCCGCAAGCCGGCCCGCGATGCCCAGTTCCGCCTCGTGGTCGGCGCCGCCATCTCCCCGGTGCGCAAGTCCAACGGCGAACTCGACCACGATAAGATTCGTGATCATGTCGGCCACCTCGTCGACGAGCACATTGATGCCGTCGCGATTTCCTCGGCCCACGCGCACACCTCAGGCGTCGGCGAAATGACCAAGGCCCTCCGCGAAGCCTTCCCGCAACTGACTATTATTGCCGGCAATGTCACCAGTGGGTCCGGCGTTGAATTTCTCGCCGATTGCGGCGCCGATGCGATCAAGGTCGGTCAAGGCCCCGGCTCCATCTGCACCACCCGGGTGGTCGCGGGCGTGGGCATTCCCCAACTCACCGCGCTCCACGTCGCCTCCAAATCCGCCGCCCAAAAAGGCGTGAAGCTCATCGCCGACGGTGGCATTACCAAGTCGGGCGACATCGTCAAAGCGCTCACCATCGGTCACGCCGTCATCCTCGGTGGACTGCTCGCCGGTTGCCGCGAAGCCCCGGGCGAGATCATGGAAATCAGCGGCAAGGTCTACAAAGCCTACCGCGGGATGGGATCCCTCGCCGCCATGCAGGCCGGCAGTGCCGCCCGTTACGGTCACGACAAAAATGACAAGGTCCGCAAGATCGCCGCCGAGGGCATTGAGGCCCTCAAGGAAGTCAGCGGATCGACCGACGACGTTTTGGCCAATCTGATCGGGGGCGTGCAAAGCGGCATGGGTTACCTCGGGGCCGCGACCTTGGATCAACTCCGCGAAAAGGCCCGTTACATCCGGGTGAGTCCCGCCGGGCAAAAGGAATCCGCTCCGCACGACGTGATCGAGGTCTCCACGCGGAAGAACTGAGATTTAGGCGGAAGTCTAACACACCCGCCTTCGCCGCAGGCTATGGCGGGCAAGGATGTCACAGAGGACACTGAGAAATACTCAGGGCACCACGGAATACACCGAACACACGGAAAAGACTCACGCACCCAGCCTTCGCCCCTTAGGCTACGGCGGGCAAGGAGGACGCGGAGCCGCAGAGGAAAACGTCCTAAATACAGGTATTAAACACAGAGTACACAGAGGCCACAGAGGGAAATACCCTGATAGTCTCTGCGCTCTCTGTGTGCTCTGTGTTAGTAAACTTCCGTGTTTTCCGTGGTCGAACTCATCCGTGGTTTTAAACTCTGCGCCTCAGCGGCTCTGCGTGAGTATTTGCAACCTTTTGTGCCTTTTACGGCCAATGTCTCTGCGTCCTCTGTGAGCTCTGTGTTAAAAGGTCTGTAAGCTCCCTGATGACACAGCCGGCCACCCCCGGTGATCGGTTTTTTATTGCCCTACCCCCTCCCCTTGGTTTTTCCCTTAACGGCAACAGGGGTCCTGCCGACTTCGGTTGCCGCGCCAACCATGTCTCTCCCCGTTTTCTCCAGTCAATTGATCGCCGATGTGGGCATTTCACTCGGTGACGAAGGCAAAGGTCGTCTGATCCCCGAGGTCGCCGAGGAGCTCCGCGGCACCCCCGCCGCCGTCTCGGTGGTATTCAAAGTCAACGGTGGCGCCAATTCCGGTCACACGGCCGGCGGCATCAAACTCAACCTGCTTCCGGCCGGCGTGGTCGTGAAGGATGTGCCCCATCTTTGCATGGGTGCCGGGGTCGTGGCCGATCCCCGCAAAATCTGGTGGGAAGCCAAGCCACTTGAAAAGAAGGGCTATGAGATTCTCAGCCGCCTGCGGATTGACGAACGCACGATGGTCTCCGATCTCTCGCACCGTCTGCTGGACCTCGCGACCGAGCACTACCGCACTGCCATCCTCAAGGAAGAGCCGCGCGGCTCCACCGGCCGCGGCATCACCCCGGCCTATTACGAGGAAGTCGGGCAATGGCAGATCACCTACGCGGATTTTCAAGCCGGCCCCAATTTCTTCGCCCGCAAACTGGCGCAACGCGCGACCCGGGCCCTGGCCCTGATCCAACACGTCTATCAAGTGGATGCGGCCACGTTCGCCGGATTCTTCGACACCCTGACTGCGGCGGAACTGCGCGCCAATGCCGAGGGATTGGAAATGGGTGTCTTCGACAAATCAGAATTCGATTTCACAGTGTTCCGTGGCGCGGAGCCGTTCACGTTGAACCTCGAACGCTTGACCGAGGTTTACTGGCAGGCCGGCACCGCGCTGGCGAAGAACATCGGCGAAGTGCGCGAATTGATCCTGCGCGAAAAGCAGGCGGGCCACACCATCCTCGGGGAATTTGGCCAAGCCTATTGGCTCGACAAGCGTCACGGGTTCTCACCCAACGTCACCGCTTCGCACACCTATACGCCGGAGTTTTTCGAGAGCGCCGGCATACCGCTGCAACCGGTCCACACCATCGGCGTGGCCAAGGCCTATGACACGAAAGTCGGCACCCACACCTTTATCACCCAGATGGATGACGCCCACCCGTTGGCGGTGCGGTTGAAGAAAATCGAGTTCGGCACCAGCACGGGTCGGCAGCGCATGGTCGGCTGGTATGACGCCGTGGAAAAAGGCGACGCCCTGCGCTATGGCGGTTTTCAGGATTTGATGATCAACAAGGCCGATGCGTTGACCGGCGCCGACGAACTGTTGATCTGCACCGCGTATCAGGATGCGGCAGGCAAGGTCTATCACCACGTGCCGCGCAATGAAGCCGTGCGCAAAACGCTCAAGCCGGTTTACGCGACTTACCCGGGATGGACGGAGGACATTTCGAAAGTGCGTAAGTTTGCCGATCTGCCGGTCCATGCGCAGAGGTATGTCGCCGGCATGGTGAAGGCACTGTTCGACGTCGCCTACGAAGGCTTGGATTGGCCGGCCGATGACAAGTTACCCAATCTGCGCTATCTCGGGGTTGGTCCGGAGCCGTCCCAGATTATCAAGGACCTGCCGTCCGCCGCCGAGCTGATCAAACTGGCTTGAGGCTCAGGTTACCTACCACGGAATACACAGAATACACGGAAGAAGGTTCCAGTCCCTAGTCTCTGATTTTTAACACAGAGGTCACAGAGGCTGCAGAGAAAGAGGGATTGTTTTAAACTCCGTGATCTCTGTTTGCTCTGTGTTAGTAGACTTCCGTGTGTTCTGTGTATTCCGTGGTGATAATTCCGTATACTCTGCGGCTCTGCGTGAGACTCTTCCCTGATTTGCCCTAAAAGTCCTGCAGGTGGCCCTCGCCCACTTGCGGGCCAAGCAACGTCATCACTTCACCGATCAGGTAAATTGAACCGGTAACCACGATCACATCATCGGCCTCACCCGCCGTGCATTGATCCGCACTCGGAAACAACGACGGCAAATCCGTGTGAGTCACCGTCCCTTTGTATTCCGCCGGAATCAACGCCGCCAGATCACTTTGGCTGGTTGCGCGGGGCTGATGCGGCACCACCAAATGAATCGCACTCGCGTGCTGCGCGATCGTGGCCAGCAGTGGACGCGCCCGCACAGTGCCCAACACTCCGGTGATCACAACCGGCTTGCGTCCGGTCTCCGCCACCAGACTCCTTAAATTGCTCTCCAAGACTTCGGCGCCTTCCGGGTTGTGCGAGGCATCGAGAATCAGCAGCCGGTTGCCCAACTTGACCCGTTGCCAGCGGCCCGGCCAGTCGACGTGCGTCAGGCCATCCACAATTGCCTGTTCAGTGATTCGCCAGCGTTCACCCAGCACGCGGGCCGTCAGGGTCGCGGTCGCCGCATTCCAGCGCTGATAGTCACCCTCGAGATTCGTGTGCGGGTAATGCGTCACTTCCTCGCCAAATTCCTCCCGCACCGAACGCAGCGGGGATCCCAATTCGGCGGCGCGCGCCCGAATCACGGTTTCAGCCTCAGGTGGCACGCGACCGACCACCACCGGGATGCCCTGTTTGATGATCCCGGCTTTTTCACCGGCGATTGCCGCGTAGGTTGTGCCCAACATTTCGCAGTGATCCATCCCGATCGAGGTGATCACCGTGATCTCCGGCGTGATGATATTCGTCGCATCGAGGCGTCCGCCAAGTCCGACTTCGAGCAAGGCGATATCACATTGGCGGCGGCGAAACTGCAGCAGCGCCATCGCGGTCATGAATTCAAAGAAACTCGGATGATCATCCGGATTGCCCTTGGCCAGGGTTTCGGCGATTGGACGCAGTTCCGTCACATAGGCGGTAATTTCATCCTCGGTCAGCGGAGTGCGGTCCACCTGCACGCGTTCCCCCAGTTTCACCAAATGCGGCGAGGTATACATGCCGGTATGCCATCCGGCCGCATGCAGGATCGCATCGAGCATGGCCACCACGGACCCCTTGCCGTTGGTTCCGGCCACATGGATGAACGATTGCCGCTGCTCCGGATGATCCAGGGCCGCCGCGAAGAGCCGCATCCGGTCGATGCCAAACTTCAAGCCATGCGTCGACTTGAGGCCAAAGAGATACGAAGTGACCGCCGTATAATCGGGAGTAACACCCAGTGCCATGGCCGGCTTTACTTCTTGCGCGGCGGAGCCGGATTATCCGGCTTGGACTTCACATACAGGGCCTCGAGAATATCGCGCAGTCGATCCCGCATCTCCGTGCGTTTCACGATCAAATCCACCAAGCCGTGCTGCAGTAAAAATTCCGAGGTCTGAAATCCTTCCGGTAAAGTCTGCTTCGTGGTGTCCTTGATCACACGCGGACCGGCAAAGCCAATCAGAGCACCGGGCTCGGCAATGATGACGTCACCCAATGTCGCGTAGCTGGCGGACACTCCCCCGGTCGTCGGATGGGTCAGCACCGAGATATAAGGCAATTTCGCTTCGGCCAAACGGCCAAGCGCGGCACTCGTCTTGGCCATCTGCATCAGTGAAAGGATACCCTCCTGCATGCGGGCGCCGCCCGAAGTGCTGAAGATGATGCAGGGAATCTTTTTGGCCAATGCCACCTCAATGGCGCGGGTGATCTTTTCCCCGGTCGCGGAACCGAGCGTGCCACCGCAAAAACGAAAATCCATCACCGCCAAGGATACCGGAATACCGTGAATCTTGCCGGTGCCGCAAACCACCGCCTCTTTCAAGCCGCTCGCTTTTTCGTATTTTTTGATCCGGTCGGGATAAGGCACGGAGTCCTTGAATCCGAGCGGATCAGCCGAACGGACGCCTGCATCCGCCTCTTTGAAGGATTTTTCGTCCAGCAGCGCCGCAATGCGTTCACGCGCCCCGATCGGGAAATGATAGCCACTGGTCGGCACGACCATGAGGTTCTCCACCACTTCCTTCGTGAACAGCGTTTCACCGCTGACGGGATCCTGGGTGTAGAGACCGTGCGGAATCTCCTTTTTGCGGGTTTTCCGGACCGAATAGGTCGGCTTGTCGAAATTAATCACGGCTTCAGCCGTGTCCGAAGGTAAAGACATCGAGATTTAGGCAACCTGCGCGCCGGAGCGTGCGGGCACAGCTGTTAAGGGTGGAACCAGTCGTGAAAACGTCATCAATCAGGATAGTATGCTGGGCGGTATTAATGGTCACCCCTTGGGCCAGTGCAAAGGCATTTTTCAAGTTCGCTTGGCGGGTCTTTTTGTCGTGATGCGTTTGCGATACGGTATCCACGTCCCGAATGAGCAAGTCCTCGACTCTAGTGGTCCCGCCCGCCAACCGGGCAACCGATTCGGCAATCAACCGGCTTTGGTTGTAACCGCGTTCCCGCTCCCGACGGGAATGCAGCGGCACGGGCACCAGCACCGCATCACGCAGCCAACTCACCAACGATTCGTTCTGGGCGATGATTGCCACCATGTCCCCGAGCACGTGCAAACCGCGGTGATATTTCAAGGTGTGCACCAGAGCCCGGGCCGGGCCCTTGAGCAGGACGGCCGTGCGTCCTTCCCGGAAAGCCGGAGCCAACCCCTGGCAATGCGGACACATCCGCTCACCCTGCATTTCGCCATAAAAAGGATGCCCACAAGTCGAACAGTGCGGCGCATGAACCAGGTGCAGCAACGGCGCACATTTCGCACAGAGATGGCGGTAGCCGGATCCCTCAACCAACGCCTCACACTGCACACAGACCGGAGGAAATACCACATCGAGTAAACCCCGGCCGATCTGCTGGACAGTGTTCATGGTGAGGTTTTACCACAGATCACCCGGAATACACGGAATTATGGATGGCCGCAAAAAGATCAAACGACCGCGAACTAAGTAACCACAGAACACATGGAACACACTGAAAAGGCTTCCAAGCCTCTGTCCTATATTTTCAACACAGAGGACACAGAGAAGAGGTTCTTAGTTTTAACTCTGAGATCTCTGTGTGCTCTGTGTTATTTCCCTTCCGTGTTTTCTGTGTATTCTGTGGTTAACTTCCTATTGCAAACTCTGCGTCTCCGCGGCTCTGCGTGAGTTCACTCCTGATCTTCGTTGAATCAGAATCCGTGTGTTCGGTGTATTCCGTGGTGACCATGGATTAATATGCTTCTGGCTCAGCCATACCGCGGGCTGGCTAGTGGTTCCCGATCAGTAAAATACCTTGGTTAAAAACAAGCCCTGGGCAGGGGCGGTCTGGACAACTTCCGTGCGCCGCCGGGACTTCAGGATCCGCTCAACTTCATCCGGGCCGAGGCGTCCTTCACCCACCGAGACCAAGAGCCCGGCCAAACTGCGCACCATCTTGTAGAGAAAGCCATCGCCCGTCGCCGTAATCCGGATCTGCGCGCCGCGTTTGACGACATCCAACCGACGCAAGGTGCGGATCGTGTCGTCTTTTTCGGGTCCATTGAGCGCGGTGAGCGCGCGAAAATCATGTTTCCCGCAGAGCCGCTTCGCCGCGGCCTGCATCGCCGCGATATCCAGCGGCCGATAAACCACCCAGGTGTAAGGCCGGGTAAACGGATCCGCATCGCCCAGGTGCACATAGTAATCGTAACGCTTGCCGCTGGCATCGAAGCGCGCATGAAAATCCGCTTTGGCTGGTCGGGCCGATTTGATCTGAATGCTCGCCGGCAAACCGTTGCGCAGCGCCATCAGCAGTTTCTGTTCACCATGCGGCCAGACTGCATCGAAATGAAAAACCTGACCGCGCGCATGCACCCCGGCATCAGTCCGCCCACTGCCGTGAATACGCACCGGCGTTTTCATGATGTCAGCCAAGCGTGTCTCGATGATATCCTGAATCGCCCGGCCGCGGACCTGACTCTGCCAACCCGCCAAGCCCGTGCCATCGTAGGCGCAGATACATTTCCAACGGGAGGGTTTGGTTACCACGGAATTCACGGAAGACACGGAATTAACGGACGATCCTTTCATATTCAACCAGCGGATGATGTCCAAAATCGACCAATAATCCCACCCGATGCCCTGTGGCTTTTAAATAGTTGTGCACCTGTGCCCGGTGTTCATCGGCCAAATGAGTGACTGCTTTGATTTCCAAGATCACTTTGTTGAAACAAACGAAATCCGGCTGATAAACCTGCTTCAGCTGTTCGCCACGATAATGAAGTTTCAAAATCGGTTGAGCGATGACCTCGATCTGCCGGTGTGCAAACTCGATGGTGAGACACTCCTGATAAACCGACTCCAGAAAACCGCAGCCCTTGTCTTTATAGACTTCAAAGCAGGCACCAAGAATGGCATGCGTCTCCTCACGTAAGATCAGTTCAGCCATAGGTCTTCTTTCCGTGTATTCTGTGTCTTCCGTGGTTTATTCCGATTCTTCCTGGGACACGATGGGCGGGAAGCGTTGGTCCAAATAATCCTGCAGGATGATGGTGGCCGCGCGGGAATCCACCAAGCCACTCGCCCTCACTTCGCGGCGTTTGTGTTTCGCGATCGATGACTCCGCCTCAAAGCTGGTCAGCCGTTCATCAATCAAGTGAACCGGGAGCCCGAAACTGTTTTTCAAAGCCTCGGCAAAGGCATCCACTTCCTGGGCTTTGAACCCCACCGTGCCGTCCATGTTGTAGGGATAGCCCAGCACCAAGTCGGTGATTTTGCGTTGCACGATGATCTCCCCCAAGGCCAGCCAACGCAGTTCAGGGGTCGCCTGCACCAAAGCCGGCAGTGGGGTGGCCACGCCAATGTCATCGCCGTAGCCAAGGCCAATCCGGCGGGTGCCATAATCAATCCCGAGGCAACGCATGCGGCAATTTGGATGGGGCGCCCGCTTGGGTGCAATTTCATTTGCGAGCGCCGGTGAATCGCCTCTCTTAACCTTAATGCCAGATCAAACGCCCAATCTCGATGCCGCAGCCCTGCGCCGCTACAGTCGTCAAATCCTGCTGGAGGAAGTGGGTGTGGCCAGGCAGCAGAAACTCGCCGCCGCCAAGGTATTGATCGTCGGGGCCGGTGGACTGGGCAGCCCGGCCGCGCTCTATCTGACCGCCGCCGGGGTTGGGACCTTGGGGATCGCCGATCTCGATATCGTTGAGGAACACAATTTGCAGCGGCAGTTGTTGCATACCACCGACTCGGTTGGCCAAGCCAAGGTGGAGTCCGCCGCAGCCACTCTGCGGGCCTTGAATCCGTTGGTAAAGATCGTCCCCCATCCCAAGGGGATCACGGCTGAAAACGCGGTGGAATTGTTTACCCACTACGATGTAATCGTGGATGGCACGGATAATTTTGCCGTGCGTTATCTCAACAACGATGCGGCGTATTTTGCGCAAAAGCCTTTGGTGCACGGCAGTGTTTTCAAATTCGAAGGTCAGGTCAGCGTGTTCGACCCCGCATCGGGCGGCCCCTGCTATCGCTGCCTGTTTCCGGCCCCCCCGGCGGCAGGCAGTGTGCCGGGTTGCGGTGAAGCCGGCGTGATCGGCGCCCTGTGCGGGATCATCGGCAGCATGCAAGCCATGGAAGTGATCAAGCTGATCACGGGTTGCGGCGAAACGTTGCGCGGCCGATTACTCACTTACGATGCTCTCAGTCACCAAGTGCAGACCATTGCGATGGCGCGCAATCCCACCTGCCCCTTGTGCAGTCAGCACGCCACCATCACCGGCATCACCCCTACCCGCTATGCGCCCACGTGCGAAAACGTCAATCCCACTCTTATGAACCATTCTGAACACCCCTTGGAAATTTCGGTAACAGAGGCCCACGCGCTGCTGCAAAATGCCGCGGATGACACCGTCGTCCTGATCGATGTGCGCGAACCATTTGAAGTGGAATTGTGCCGGGTGGAGATTGCCCGGCATATTCCCATGCGACAAGTTCCCGAGCAGTTGGATGAGCTGTCCAAGGATCACCATCTGCTGATCATGTGTCACCATGGCGGTCGCAGTCAGCGGGTCGCTGAATTTCTCCGCGCCCAAGGTTACCCAGCCGTAACCAATGTGGCCGGAGGGATTGACGCATGGGCCGTGGAAATCGATAGCACCCTCACCCGTTACTGATCCACCGGGCGCTCAGTCCAAACGTTGCCCGGGATGCGCCGCCACATAGCGGGCCACATGCTCGGCGAAAGCGTGCTTCAATTGCATGGTCTGTGAGTCGACCGCGACCCGGAACGGATGCTGATCTATCGCCCCCACCGGTGAGATATCCCGGGTGGTGGACATGATAAAACACTCCCCCATGGATTTCATATCGTCGGGTTTCAACGCCACTTCACGAACGGTAAAACCGGCCTTGGCCGCTACTTCCCGCAACACCAATGCCCGGGTGATCCCACCCAGAATTCCCGCATCCAACGGCGGCGTGAGGATAACGCCATCCCGGATGAATGCCAGATTGCTGGTGGCCGCCTCGGTGATTTCCCCGGCCTGGTTTACCATCACCACATCATCCGCCCCCCGCTCCCGGGCCGCACGCAGACAGAGAATATTATTGAGATAGTTGCCCGTTTTCCACGCCGGGTTGATCGTATTGGCCGGATTGCGGCGCAGCGTTGTCTCCAAGGATAGTGTATAGCCTTTCGCGAGAATGGCCGGCGTCAGGTCTTTGTTGGCCTGCACCAACAACGTATAATCGGGGCCCTCCGCCAGGGCCGTATCGAGACCGATCGCGCCGCCGCCGCGGGTGATTTGCAATCGCACATACAGTTCGCCGCCAAATTCCGTATGCTGACGAAATGCCGCCGCGGTGCGTTTAATCTCCGCCAACATCATGGCGGCATCGCCCGGTATGGCGATGTGCAGGGCGGCCCCGGATTGGTGCAGTCTCCGACAATGTTCTTCCCAGGCAAACAGCACCCCCTGGTAGGTGCGCCACACTTCATAGATGGCATCCCCATACAAAAAGCCCCGGTTCAAAGGCGACAAGGCCGGCTCCCGGGCATCATGCAAGCGCCCGTTGGTGTTGGCTTGAATATAGGTGGACATCTGGCGCCAGCAGAACCAATTCGCCAAACTTGCACCACAAAAAAGCCCCGCAGGCTGTGCAGGGCTTAATTTTTGGAATCTGGCCGGCGGGTTACTTCTTCCGAGCCTTGGTCAGGCCAAGTTCTTTTTTGATGTTCTGCACGCTGGGCACAGAGATACCCACGGTGGCTGCAATGTCCGCACCGGTTTTTCCGGCGACGGTCATGGCCTTCACCTTGTTCTTGGTATCATCGGTGATGATGGCGCGTTTGCGGCGTTTGCCGCCCTTGGTCTTGCTGAGGGAACGACCGCCAGCGGCGGCCTTCAGGGCTTTGACGAAGGCATTGACATCCTGAAAGCCATACTTGGCTGGCAGGGTGGCCAATTCCTTGGATTGTTCGGCGGCGATGGCTTGCTCCAACTTTGTGATTTTGGCGCGGGCGGCCTCGAGTGCTTTTATTTTATTAGTAAGCATGGTGGTGGATTAATTAATGTTCAATACGAGTTGTATTAACATTCGCATAGCAGAGCAAGTCCTATATAGATAAAATTCCTGTATCGATATATTCTTCTCCCATTATGTTATGAAATCCCTATACAAGTAGATACATTCAGACCTACTGGGCCGGATGATCCCCTCGTCGGAACGTGGCCGGACCACAACCGGCATACTTGGCAAATACCCGGCTGAAATGATGCCGGTTGCTATAGCCCAAACGCTCCGCGATTTGCTCGATCGATTCGTCCGTCAGGGCCAGACGACGGCAAGCCTCCTGCACCCG
Source organism: Cephaloticoccus sp. (assembly GCA_030833445.1). Taxonomy (GTDB): domain Bacteria; phylum Verrucomicrobiota; class Verrucomicrobiia; order Opitutales; family Opitutaceae; genus Cephaloticoccus. Next base: position 177,406 of record JAURHD010000003.1, read on the forward strand.
ATTTTCCGCCACATAGGCGGCCGGCGTTTTACCCGTGCGGGCCTTGAACCAGCGAATGAATCCCTCCACGCCCATGCCCGCCTGCTGGGCGAGTAATTCGTTGGTGATTGCCGAACCGAGATTCAGGTCCAGCCACGTCAACACCTTGTGTAATCGCCGACTCGGTATCGCCGTCCAACCCGATCCCAAGTCCGATAGGACGACATGCAGAAGCGCCGTCGCCAAATGGGCCGACTTGTCGGTGAATTTGGCTGTCACCGCCGCCTGCAAGGCAGTCGCCACCCCCTGAAAATCCGGTCCCGCGTCCACCATCAACATTTTCTGCGCATCCAAGGGCCGGCTCAATTGCAGGGTGAAATGTAGCCAAAGGTGATCCACCCCGTCCTGACTGCCGCAATCGAACGGCACGCCGGCCGGCAACAGCACCACCCGTTCTTGATTCAGGGCCACTCGTTCACCCGCACAGTCCACCCAGGTGCCGGAGCTAAATTCGTAAAACAATCTCCAGAAAGGACTGCAGACCGCGCGGTGTTGCCAATTGCCGTCCAACCGCAACACCCCGGTCTCATGAATTTGAAAGACACCGGTGCCACGATCGGCTGGTATTCTTAAACCCTGCTCCGTAAACGGATTTTGCCATCGGGTTCGGTCAATTATAGACATAAGTCAGTTCCTACTAGGCATAGCCCTCACGCAAGATAATTGATATATTGGAACCATGAGCCTGTCCCCACTCGCCCCACCCCTTAAACCAGCCGCGCGCAAAGTCTTGGTCGACGCCCAAGCGAAGCAAAAGCCCCGCACGGTCGACCAGCTTTGTGATTGGCAATATGTGGAGAAGTCCATCCACCGATTGATCTGCGCCTGGGGTCGCGATGTCTCCGCGTGGGATGACAAGAGCACTATTCACCGCCACGTCTGGGATCAGGCCGAATGCGTGCGACGCCTGCGTGAACGCACGGAACAGTTCCCCGGCGGCAAACCCGATGCCCCGGTCTCGGGCCAACTGGAACGGCTCGTCAACACCGTGCTGCTGGCCCCCACCCACCACGATGCCCTCGATGGCATTTACGTGCACCTGCTCAAGACCCTCGTCGCGGCCTACGGCGAATACAGTGTCACGGTCCACCCGATCCACGATGCCCCGACCATCGCGTTGTTGCATGAGATCAACCAAATCAAAAGCCAGCAGTGGCTTTGGTATCGCGACTATCGCCGGCGCTATCCGCATGAGACCGACCCCGTCTACCGGCAAAAGGTGGAAGCCGCCCTCGCCGATTGCGGCCACCTCAAGTCTGCCCTGCCGCTAAACGCCGCCGACACCGCGCAACCGGCCGGCGTGGCCACCGATTTTAAGCTGCGTCGTTTCTTTGCCCGCGACGAACCCACCCGCGCCAAACAACCATTCATGGATTATGTGCGCGCGGATTTCACCACCAGTATCGAAGCCCGCCGGTTGTTCTGGGCCTACGGTTACATGATGGAAAAAAACATTCCGGACGACCAGTTGGCGTGGATCTATTACGGCCATTATATGCCGTGGCAGTGGCATCATGACATCTCGCGCCATCTTTGGGATGAATCCCGTCACGGCGATTCCGGTTATTCGCGCCTGTGCGACTTTGGCATCGGTTTGGATGAAGTCGGCTTCGGTCCCTACGACCTGCAGGACCGCGACAAGGCCCTCGAGGAAATCGCCAAGGAACGCGGCATTTCCATTCCTGAAGCCCGTGAACGGCACAACGAGCTGCTCGCTCCGCTGCGCATGGAACCCATTTCCAAGGCCCTGCTCTATCAGCACGTATTCATGATCGGCATGGTCGCCGAAACCGGTCACTTTGTCGTCAAGAACGAGGGCTACGTCGACTTCAAGGAAGGTCAGGATCTCGAATCCGCGGAGATGATGCTGTTCGACATCATTGATGAAACGGCCCACGTGCAATACGCCCACCGCTGGTTGCCGATGCTCGCCGAGCATGCCGGGATCGATAATTCCGATTACCGCGAACGGGCCGCGAAGGTGCGCGAGGAAAGTCAGGCCAAGGCCAATCACGACGCGGGCAAACTGCAGCGCGAACTCTCCCGCACCCCCGGCGACCCGTCCTTCGATTTTTATCAAAGCCTGCTGAGTCGCATCCGCGCGTCCTATCCACTGACCAACGCCACGACCTGCCCGCCTCGTTCGCCGAAGCCAATGTAAGTTCCGCCTCGCCGCAATTTTGACAGGCATTCGGCTTGCACGCCTCTTGCCCGGCAGCATTTACTAAACGGCCATGGCCCGAATTCCGATTGAAGATAATTTCGACGACGTAATCAACAAGACCCAACGCGGTCTAAAAATCACGGACGAGCAATTGGCTCAACGCGCAGAAGTCAGCGCGGAGGATCTCGCCGCCGTCAAGGGGGGCAAACCGCTCTTCCCCGTCATTCGTCGCGTGGCCCGTCATCTGCGCCTCGGTCCTGACGCGCTCGAATCCCTCGCGAAAAAGGAATGGTATCCCGAGCAACCGAATTTTCCGCGGGGTTTCGCCATGTCGAACACCACTTTTGAGGACATGACGGTGAACAGTTACCTCATTTGGGACAGCCGGACCAAGCACGCCGCCGCCTTTGATAGTGGCGCCAATTGCGACGCGATCATTGATGTCATCAAACAGGAAGGACTCAACCTGCGTTACATTTTCATCACCCACACGCACGATGATCACATCGCCGATCTCGCGAAGCTCGCCGCGGTGGGCTCTCCCGAAGTCTGGGCCAGTGAACTGGAACCGGTTGATTTTCCCGGGGCCAAAACCTTCAAGGAAAACGCGCATTTCCATGTCGGTGAGCTGTCGATCAAGACGCTGTTCACCTTCGGTCATTCTCCCGGCATGACCACGTTCTACGTGACCGGTCTCAGCTGGCCGCTGGCGATTGTCGGCGACTCTGTTTTCTGCTGCTCGATGGGTGGCAGCCCCACCAATTTCGAAGATCAATATCGCAACAACAAGGATAAGATCCTGCCCATGCCCAAGGACACCGTGATTGCTTCCGGCCACGGCCCGTTGACCACCTTGGGCCAAGAGAAGCAGCACAATCCCTACTTTGCCCGCTGATCAGCGCAGACCCTTTTTCATCAAAACCCAAAACCTCATCACTATGTCTGAAAAAATCGCCTTCGTAGGAGTTGGCCGCATGGGCGGCAACATGGCCCGCCGTCTCAAGGACTGCGGCTACAAAGTCACTGCTGTTTACGACAGCTACACCCCGGCCGCCGCCGAACTCGCCAAGGAAATTGGCGCCAAGCACGCCAAGACTCTCGCGGCTGTCACCGCCGCCGCCGATGTCATTTTCACGGTCGTCACCGACGACGCGTCCCAGCTGGCCGTGTTCGCGGAATCCGGCGACTCCCTGCTGGTGAAGGCCAAGGGCAAGGTATTCGTCAACTGCGCGACCATCACGCCGAAGACCCACGTCGAAGTCGAACGCCGCGCCAAGAAGGCCGGGGCCGTCACCCTCGAAGGGTGCATGGCTTCCTCGATTCCCCAGGCCCGCAACGGCACGCTCTATCTGATGTGCGGCGGCGCCAAGAAGACCTTCACCCAGGTGAAGCCGATTCTCGACAAGCTTTCCACCGCGCTCCGCTACGTCGGCAAGACCGGCCAAGCCGCGCAGGTCAAGGCCCTCGTCAACATGGTCATGAACATCAACACCGCGGGTCTCGCTGAAGGTCTCGGGCTCGGCAATGCCCTTGGGCTCGATCTCAACATGCTGCGTGAAGTATTCCTCCAAACCGGTGCGAACTCACAGGTCCTCAAGACCGACGGCGAGGACATGCAGAACCGCGACCACGCCTGCTATTTCTCCGGGGCGCACGCCGCCAAGGACAGCACGATCGCCTGGGTGCTCGGCGCCGAGGCCGGTATAAACATGCCGCTCGCTTCCGCCACCAAGCAGCAGTTCGACAAGATGGTCGCGCTCGGTCTCGGCAATCTCGACAAATCCGGCGTGGCCGAACTCACCTTCAAGGGTCGTCACGCTTAATCCTCCTCTCTTATCCCCATGCCTAAAATAGCCCATATTGCCAACCTCTGGTCGCTCGTCGGCCATCCCACGCCCAAGAAGGAATGGTCCCTCGAGAGTAAAATTGCCGCCGTGGCCGCCGCGGGTTTCGACGGTTTTACCACCGCCCTCACCCCCGAGCACACCCGGCTCGCCGCCAAATACAAACTAAAGCACCTGCTAGGTTTCATCTCCAACAACTCGGGTGAAGCCAAGCAATACGCCAAGGCCATCCAAGCGCAGAAGGACGCCGGCGCCGTGCAAATCAACGTCCAGTTGGACGACGAGGACACCAAGCCCTCCGTCGCCGCCAAGAACTGGGTGAAGATGATGAAGGAAGCCGACAAGATCGGCGGCGTGGTCATGTCACTCGAGGTGCATCGCGACACCTGCACCGAGACCCCGGAGAAGACCTACGAGATCGCCAAGCTCTACAAGCAGGCGACGGGCAAGATGATCAAAATCAACTTCGACTTCTCGCACTTCGCGGTGGTGAAGCACATCCATCCCGGCAACTACAGCTCCTACCTGCTGAAGTATCCGAAGCTGGTGCAGAACGGCGAACAGTCGCACTGCCGCCCCTTCAATGGCCACCACTGTCAGGTTTCGGTCACGCACAACGGCAAACTCACCGACGAGGTGAAGAGCTACCTCAAGTTCACGGAAGATCTTTTCCGCTGCTGGAAGAGCGCCAAGCAGAACCAAGACAAGACCCTCTTTGTCTGCCCTGAACTCGGGCCCTATCATGCAGGTGGCGCCGGCTACAACATCACGGGCCTCGCCCCGGCTTGGCCGGATGCGGCCATCCTGCGCAAGGAGCTGCACAAGGCTTGGAACCGCGCCAAGTAAACGAAATCCTACATTCAACGAAAGGCCGGCTCATTTGAGCCGGCCTTTTTGTGCTCAGACGTAACGGGCCGGCAGCGCCCGGCCTTCGACTGCACTTTGGTTGGCCAAATCCAAAATATGGATCGGTCGACGAGCCCACTGCGGCGTGATCACGAGCGGCACACCCTTGCTCAGGTGATCCGCAATGTTCGCGTAATAGTTTTCCCACTGCTCCTTCGGGTTTTTGCCCTTGGTCACAACCGTGCGGTCACCGTCGCGAATGGTAATCTCATGATTTTCATAGTCCCACCAGTAGGATCCCTTGGTGCCGGTGATATCCAACATCCCCCGCTTCGGATTGGCATCAATGTGAGTGATGCAAAGCGTCAGCCAAGCGCCGCTTTTGAACCGCACCACGGCATAGCCTTCATCCTCAATCGTGTCGGCTTTCCAACGTGTTTGGTCCGCCCAATAGCCGCGTTTGGCAAAACCGGATACTTCGGAAATTTCTGAATCTATGATCTGCAGCGAATACTCCAGCAAATGCACGCCCCAGTCATACAAAATGCCGCCGGAGATACTCTTGCTACCGCGCCAGACATCCCCCGGCTTGCTGTGCTGACCCATGTGACATTCGACGCGAATCACGTCACCAATGACGCCGCTCTTGATCACCTCGAGTGCTTTCACGACCGAGCCATCCCAGTGGCGATTGTGGAAGGTCGACAACATCACGCCGGCTTTTTCCGCGGCCGCGATCATTGCGTCGCATTCCTCGGTGGTGATCGCAAACGGCTTTTCGCAAACCACGTGCCGCCCCGCGGCAATGCACTGCAGCGCCAGCGGGGCATGGGTGTTATGCGGCGTGATCAATATGACCAGGTTGACGTCCGACTTCGCCAGCATCTCGTCCACCGTGGTGTAAGTTTGAATGCCGGGAAAATCCTTGGGCGCCAACGCCAGCCGTGTCGCGTCCAGCTCCACGACGGCAGTGGGAGTCATGCCGGCCTTTTGCACGTCCTGCAAATGGATGCGCCCCATGTTGTAGATGCCGCCATAGCCGACGACGGCTACCTTGATATCCGCGGGGTTGGAGAAGAATGGTTTCATAGGAGGTAAAATTTAACGGGCCGCCCAGCTCATGCCACGCAAGGTGATCTCGAGTTGCTCGGGAAAATCAGTGAATTCAGACGCTTGGTGACCGCAGGCGGAATAGAATACCCGACCGGCGCCGTGAACCTTTTTCCAGATGAACGGCATCTCCACGCCATTGGTCCAGACCGCGCTTTCCGACTGATGCGTGGTCACCGCCAACACCTCGTTGCGCGGGTCCACGAGCATGTAGTATTGTTCACTCCTCACCTTGAAGTCGGGGATGCCCTTCGTGATCGGATCATCGTGATTCACGATTCGAATCTGGTATTCCTTGATGTTGTCCGGATGCGCGAGAAATTGCCCGCCAGTCATCCATTGATAGTTGATCGAGCCGCGAAACGCATCGCACATCCCGCCGTGAAATCCGGCGATCCCCACGCCGCTGATCACGGCATCAACGAGGTTTTTCTCCCGGGCGGGTTCGAGCGTGCCACAAGTCCAGAGCGGGATGAAAAGATCCAGCGACTGTAGACGGGCCGCATCGTCCAATACCGCATGGTCATCGACAATCTCCACCGAGAATCCACGGGCACTGAGCTTTTCCGCCATGAGAGTGGCACATTCCACGGGTTGGTGGCCATTCCAACCGCCTTGCATGATGAGGGACTTTTTGGGTGAGGAGGACATGAATCGATCCAGGATACAGATTTAGGGGTGAACACCGACATGCGTCGGTCAATGCGTAGAACCGTGGCCAAGGTTGGCCCGCAATCAAATCCTTTTCAGTCGGATATTTGGGTTAGACCTTTATCTGTGGTAGAGCAGCTTTGTCATAACTACCCCATGCCAGATTCTGCGAATCGTAAGACGATACTCATCCTCACCCTGTCGATCTCCCTGGTGGTGGCACTCCTTGCCCTGATTGCTCAGGAGGATTTGCGCGAAAAGCTCGGTTCAGCTTTTTATGTCGTAGGATTGGCCATCATTGGGTGCGTGCTGCTGGTCCTGGCGGGCTATATTTGGGATCGCACCCTGACGGAAAAATTGCGGTCGCTGCGGGATTCTTCCATGGCGGGATCCAGGGAAGAAACTCACAGCGAGGACACCGATCATGACGAAATTATCGGATTGGCCCGCAATATCGAACGCATGGCCAAGTCCCTGCAAAAGTGGAAGCCAGTTACCGCGGAATCGTGGAGGATCAGGTGGACCTGATCTGCCGCTACCGGGCTGATGGCCGGCTGACTTTCGTCAATGGCTCCTACGCCCGGGCCTTTGGCCGCAAACGCAACGAACTGGTCGGCGAATTGATCCCCTTTCTGGATGCGGGACGGATTTCCAATCGGGAAATCCAGAATTATGAGCACTTGCTGAAGATGGCGGATGGAAGGGAGGCGTGCGTTAACTGGACCCAACGGCCCATTTATGACGATCGCGGCGATTTGTTGGAATACCAAGCCGTGGGCCACGACATCACTGAACGAAAGTCGGCCGAAATCGCGTTGATGAATGCGAAGGAAGCAGCGGAATCCGCCGATCAGGCCAAAGGTCAGTTCCTCGCGGTCGTCAGCCATGAGATCCGCACCCCGATCAATGGGATCATGGGCTTCGCAGACATGCTGGCCGGCACAGAATTGACTGCCGACCAACGCGAGCAGGTGCGACTGATACGCTCCAGCGGTCTGGCTCTGAGCAAACTCATAAATGATATTCTCGACCTCTCCAAGATTGAGGCTGGCAAAATCGAAATCGAACACGCGCCCTTCGGCCTGCACAAGTGCGTGGAGGACGTCTGCGCGATATTCACTCAAAGTGCCCGCAACGCCGCGATCAAATTGGAATACACCATCAGTGAAGGCGTGCCCGTGATTGTGAATGGCGACGAGACCCGTCTGCGCCAAATCCTGACCAACCTCCTGGCCAATGCGGTCAAATTCACCGAGCGCGGCGGGATCACCGTCAATTTGAGCTGCAGCAAGAAAGGCCGCAATGGAGACGACCGGCAGGACCTCCGGCTTTTCTTCACGGTGACCGATACCGGCATCGGCATTGATGCCGACAAAATGAGCCAACTCTTCCAACCTTTCAGCCAAGTGGACAGTTCCTTGCAGCGGCGGCGCAACGGCACCGGCCTCGGCCTGACCATTTCGAAACGCCTATGCGAACTCATGGGCGGTTCCATTTCGGTGGAGAGTCGCAAGGGCGAAGGCAGCACCTTCCGCTTTACCCTGCAGATGGATTACGAAAAGGGCGACACCGCGCCCCCCATCCCCGCTTAAGACCCGTCCATACCCGCCCGGTAAGCCCACCGGCAGGGTTTTTGATTTCAGGTCTTGCGGCACCGATTTTTTTCCTGCAACGTGCGCGCCCTTGTTTGAAGGGCGCGGTAGCCAAGTGGTAAGGCCGAGCTCTGCAAAAGCTCTATCGCGAGTTCGATTCTCGCCCGCGCCTCCAAACAGTCATAGAACCCGTTCGCCCGTAGGATTACGGATTGCCAAACGGTTTCCGGCTCTCACGTTTACGAGCGACTGAGCCTACAGCTAACCATGCCGCGCCATACATACCAGCACACTCCCAGCGAAGCCGGCCGATTGATGCGGTCCCGCTACCAGAAATTACACGGGATGGCATAATGAAGGCATTTCGCGCTTGGATCAGCCGGTTCCTTTCCCCCGGCGCCTTGGTTATTCTGACCATCGCCGTGGTCACCAGTTTGATTGTGGCGTCCCTGCCGACCAAGGAAGTCAAAGGCATCCCGTTTTGGATTTCCGCCATCGTTCACTACGAGGCCTATACCCCTTTGATCAAGGAATGGAACGAACAGCATCCCGAGTCCGAATTCGGCATCACTTTGCTCAATGCCCGCGCCTTGGAAAGACGCATGCTGTCCGGATTTTTGTCGGGCAGCCCCGTCGCCGATCTGATCGAAACCCACCTCGCCATCGTCGCCAAAGCCTTTCTCGGCCCGGTCGATGAAATCGGCTTTGTGGATCTCACCGAACGACTCCACCGCGAAGGAATTTACGATCAAATCAACACGCCATCCTTTGCACCCTATACCTCACGCGGCCACATTTTCGGCATCCCACACGACGTTCACCCCGTGCTGCTTTCCTATCGGGCGGACATTGTCGAAGCCGCCGGGATCGACGTATCCCAAATTGAAACCTGGGAGGACTATTTCCGGGTGATGCGGCCCTTGATGCGGGACTACGATAGCGATGGCCGGCCGGATCGATACCTGATGACCGCCTCGGAAACCCGCGGCGATGTCATCACCATGCTGATCCTCCAAGCCGGCGGGTCCCTTTTTGATCAGGATGACCGGCCGAATTTCAATGATCCGATCAACGCGGAAGTGCTGGCCCGGCTGACCACCTGGATCACCGGACCCAAACAAGCCTGCACCGATGTGCCCGCCTTCACTGCCGCCGGTCATCGGCAGCGTCTCGATGGCGTGGTGATCGCCACCATGACACCGGATTGGATGGCGGGATCGTGGAAAATTGAAAACCCCGGGCTCAGCGGCAAACTCAAGCTCATGCCCCTGCCCGCCTGGCGGAAAGGCGGCATTCGCACCAGTGTCGCCGGCGGGACGATGATTGGGATCGCCAAAACCAGTCATCACATCGACGAGAGCTGGGCGTTGATCAAACATCTCTACCTGTCGCCCAAACTGGCCGAGCACATGTATCGCACGACCACGATTATCTCCCCGGTCAAGACCCTGTGGAACCAACCGTTCTACGATGAGCCTGATCCCTTTTTCAGCGGCCAGCCCACCGGGCGGATGTATATCGATCAAGCCCCCGACGTTCCATCCCGTCCTTCGTCCCCCTACAATGAAGCCGCCGGACAAAAAATTGTGAGCGCCATGATCGCACTGCGCGCCTATGCTGATAGTAATAAGATCTACGACGAACCCACCTTGAAAATCGAAGCTCAGCGTCTCCTCGATCAAGAGCAGCAGTCCCTCGTCAGGTTGATTTCCCGCAATGTATTTCTGTTGGAGGACAAGACCCCGTGAAGAAACGCCTGAACTTCGCCCCTTGGATTTTCCTGGCTCCCTTCCTGGGTATCTTCGCGGTTTTCACCGTCTGGCCGCTGATCCACTCCCTATTTCTGGCCATGCAGCAAACCTATGGACCGGGCCGGGTCGAATGGGTCGGACTGCATAATTTCAAGTTCCTCCTCACCGATCCGTTGTTCTGGAAGGCCACGGCCAATACCGTCAAATTCGCCCTCGGTTCGTTGTTCATTCAACTGCCGGTGGCGCTGGGCCTGGCCTTGTTGCTGAACCGCCCCAGCCTGAAGGGCCGGGCGATTTTCCGGCTGATCTTCTTCGCCCCGTCCCTGGTCGGCCTGCCCTTCGTCGCGATGCTCTTCGCCCCGATCTTCGAACAGCGCACTGGCCTGCTCAATGTCACGCTGCACAAATTTATCTCGGCGTGGGATCCAAATTTCGCCTGGACGCAGAACTACATCATGACCGCGCTGATCATTGCCGCGCTCTGGATGTATGCCGGATTCAACATGGTCTATTTTCTCGCTGCGCTGCAGAACGTGTCGAAGGACCTGATCGAAGCCGCCGAGATCGATGGCGCGAGCCCGTGGCAGCGTTTCTACCACGTCACGATCCCGGGCATTTTGCCGATCGCGGGCTTCGTTACCCTGCTCTCGGTCATCAGCAGCTTTCAGCTGTTCGAACTCAGCTACATCATGCTCAACGACACATCGGGGCCGGACAACGGCGGCCTGACCATCGTGATGTATCTTTATCAAACCGGCTTTCAAACCGGTGATCTGGGTTATGCCAGCAGCATCGGTTGGGTGCTGGCGATCATGTTGATCACCATCGCGATGATCCAGCGCCGGATCCTCAAACGGCATGAGGAATACTGAGCCATGAATTCAAAGAGAACCGCCCAATCCATCGTCTATCTCATGCTCGTGGTCTTCGCCACGATCACGTTGATTCCGTTTGCGCACATGCTGGCCGGGGCGGTGAAAACCAAACTCGATTTCGCCGCCACCTTGTTTCTACCCGCGGGGGACGGTTTCCTCGGCATCGGCTGGGACCGGATCACCCTCGAGAATTTCTACCGCCTCTTCTTCGAGCTCGAGATTTCCCGCGCGCTGCTCAACTCCCTCTTTCTCTCCTCCGTGCACGCCATCCTCACCGTGCTGTTTTGTTCGATGGGAGGTTACGCGCTCGCCAAGCTAAATTTCAAGGGCCGCAATTTCGTGACGACGTTGGTGCTGACTGCGTTGATCATCCCGGGGCCGCTTCTCCTCGCCCCCGGTTTTCAGCTGCTTTACCAGCTTGATCTGCTCAACACCTACACGGGACTGCTTTTGCCGGGCCTGACTCCCGCCTTCGGGGTCTTCCTCTTCCGGCAAGCCATGATCAACGGCGTGCCCAATGAATTGCTGGAGGCCGCCCGCATCGATGGAGCCGGTGAAGCCCGCATTTTCTTCGAACTCGTGCTGCCGCTCGTCCGTCCGATGATGGGTGCGTTTCTCATGATTAGTTTCATGGGCACGTGGAACAACTTCATCGGGCCACAGATCATTCTGCAGTCGCCCGATCTCCAGCCGCTTTCGGTCGCCCTCAATAATCTCAAGGGAATCTACGGCACCGACTACGCGCTGATCATGGCCGGCACCCTCGTCTCGATTGCCCCGGTCATGTGCATCTTCCTGCTCTTGCAACGCGAGTTTATTGCCGGCCTGACCGGTGGCGCGGTCAAAGGTTGACGAATTCTGACATAAGTCGGGTTTAGCATTTGCAGGACCGCACCCCCCGGCTCCAGTTTGGTGGACAGCTTTTCGCGCAAGCGACCCCACCCCAATGCTGCGTTATTTTTCCCCAGGAGTTTGGTTCGTCGTCACTACTGCCATCGTGGCAAGTTTGCTGGTCGTCCTGCTGCCGGTGGAACCCCGCCCCGGAATCATCTTTTGGCTCTTCGACCGTAATCACGCCAAGCTATCCCGGCTCATTGCCGAGGAATGGGAAGAACAGCATCCGGACCTGCCCGTTCAGGTCACCCTGATGGGGGCCGCAATCTCCAGTCGCATGATGACTGGATTTTATTCCGACACCCCGGTGGGTGACCTGATCGAGGTCGAGCGTTCTTTGATCGGACAGGTTTTTTCGGGTCCCTTGGAGGATGTGGGCTTCGTCGACCTGACCGAGCGGCTGCACGCCGAGGGAATTTACGATCAGATCAACGCCCCGTCCTTCAGTCCGTGGACGAACCGGGGGCACATTTTTGGCCTGCCGCATGATGTGCATCCGGTCATGATGATGTATCGGGTCGATTTGGTCGAAGCCGCCGGGATCGATGTTTCGCAGATCGAGACTTGGGATGATTATTTCCGCATCATGCGTCCACTGATGCAGGACCTGGATGGTGATGGCCGGGTGGACCGCTATTTGCTGAATGCCGCACCGACCAGTCTGCAGTTTCACGAGGTGCTGATGTTGCAGGCCGGCGGTGGTTATTTTGATCCCGACGGCAATCCGACCCTGAATTCAGCCATTAATATCCGCACGCTTTGCCATCTCGCAACCTGGTATGCCGGTCCGGCCCGAGTCACCAGTGAGATCCCCACCTCCGGTTCGGGACCACAGTTGATTGCCGATGGTTACTGCGTGGGCTTTCTGGCCCCCGATTGGTATGCCGGCAGTATTCGCAACAGCCTGCCCACCATGGCAGGCAAATTCAAATTGATGCCCTTGCCGGCGTGGGAAAAAGGCGGTCGGCGCACCTCGGTTTACGGCGGCACCATGCTGGGTATCACCAAGGCCAGCCAGAACTTCGAGGCAGCATGGGCATACGCCAAGCAACTCTACCTGTCCCCTGATACCGCCCGTCGGCTCTATGAGGTCGCCCGGATCATCACGCCGATCAAATCGAATTGGTCCCAACCTTGTTACGACGAACCCGATCCCTATTTCTGCAATCAGGCGATCGGCCGCGAATACATCAAGCTGGCACCGGATGTGCCCCTGCGACCTTCGTCGCCGTTTTATGGCAATGCGCAGCAGGCGCTGAATATCGCGATGATCGACCTTTCCCGCTACGCCGAGGACCACGCCGTCAGCGACCCGGATGCGCTCATAGCAGAATCGCAGCGACTGCTCGAACGCGCGCAGGAGCAGGTCCTCGCCCAGATGCAGCGCAACGTCTTTCTGAAAGCCGAAATGCCATGAGACCTGCCCGCCAAAATTCCGCCTGGGTGCCGTGGTGCCTGCTCGCGCCTTTCATGGCGATTTTTCTGACCTTCACGGCTTGGCCGCTGATCCGTTCCATGGTGTTGGCCTTTGAACAATCCTTCGGGCCCAAAACCACTGCATTTGTCGGCACCCTCAATTTTCGCTTCATGATGCAGGACCCGCTTTTTTGGACCGCGGTCGGCAACACCCTGATCTTCACGCTTTGCGCCCTATTGGTGCAAATCCCCACCGCACTGGGACTCGCCTTGCTGCTCAATCGTCCCGATCTGAAGGGCAAACGACTCTACCGACTGGCTTTCTTCTCCCCTTCAATCGTCGGCCTCGCCTTCGTCGCCATCCTGTTTTCCCTGATGCTCGAAAAACGCACGGGGCTCATCAACAGCTCGCTCCATGCGATGTTCTCCTCGTGGGATCCCGATTTCCCCTGGCTGCAAAATTACGTGATGACCAGCCTCGTCGGTGCGACGCTGTGGCTGTCGGCCGGATTCTACATGATCTACTTCCTGGCCGCCTTGCAGAACGTTCCGCCGGAATTGCTCGAAGCCGCCAACATCGATGGCGCCAGTTCATGGCAGCGGTTCCGGCACATCACGCTGCCGGAGATCCGACCCGTGCTCAACCTGATTACCCTGCTGGTCGTGACCGGCAGCTTCCAATTTTTCGAACTGCCCTTTCTGCTCTACAATGAAACCGGCGGCAATGGACCGGAGAATCGTGCGCTGACTGCAGTCACCTATCTTTACCAGACCGGATTTCGCAATGGTGACCTGGGCTATGCCAGTGCCATCGGCTGGGTGCTGACCCTGATCCTCGTCGGCTTTGCCTTGGTGCAACGCCAGATATCCCGGAGGAAGGAATCATGAGTTCCACGCATCCATCGTTTTCATGGGGACGCGTGCTGATCTACGGTTTCCTCACTGTCTTTGCCCTCATCACCATCATCCCTTTTGTCTGGATGATCTGCGCGGCCTTGAAGACCCAAGCAGACTTCTTTACTTCGCGATTTCTGCCGGCCGGTGACGGTCTCTTCGGCATTGCGTGGGATCGCCTCAGCTTGCACCAGTTTGGCCGGCTCTTCACCGAACTGCCGGTCGCACGGGCCCTGCTCAATTCGGTATTCTTTGCGTCGGTCATGAGTCTGGGCGCGACCCTTTTTAGCGCTGCCGGCGGATATGCCCTGAGCAAGTTTCAATTTCGAGGCCGTGAATTCATCACCACCTTTACCATCGGCACGGTCGTTCTTCCCGCCGCCCTGCTCTTGGGTCCGGGCTTTGAAACGCTCTACCATCTCGGTTTGGTCGACCATTATTCGGGGGTAATTCTGCCCGGGTTGGCACCGGCGTTCGGGCTCTATCTATTCCGGCAGGCCATGATCAACAGCCTGCCCAACGATATCATCGAATCCGCCCGGATCGATGGCTGCGGTGAATTCCGGATCTTCTTCCAAATCGTCCTGCCGATCATGCGGCCCATGATCAGCGCCTACCTGATCATCGTCTTCATCGGCATTTGGAATAATTTCATCACGCCACAGATCGTGTTGCAGTCGCCCGAGCTGCACCCGCTTTCCGTGGCCATCTTCAATCTCAAGGGGCTCTACAACGACGACCTCAGTCTGATCATGGCCGGCACCCTCGTCTCCATCGCCCCGGTGATGATCTTGTTTCTCCTCCTGCAGAAAGAGTTCATTTCCGGGCTCACCAGTGGTGCCGTAAAGGGATAATCCTTCGCTTATACTTAATTTTATATACGTTTTCTGGAAAGAATCTGAACGCGAAAATCCACCCACCCGTCTAAACTGTCCGACCTGCTTCCATCTGGAAAATCACACCCCCTTCCCCTATGAAACTCCCCGAAGAAAATTCCGGCCAGCCGGCCGACAAAAAGATCATCACTGCCCAGACCTTGGGCAACCAACGTGAAGCCGCCGCCGAGCGCCGGGCGAACTACCCTTACCGCTTCCCCGTGGACCGTCGTCAACTTGGCGGCAAGTTCACCGTGAAGGAAAACAGCCGCCGTTTGCTGCGTTTCTTCTATTTGGAACGCCGGCTCATGCACGCTCTCGGTTCATGGACCCTCACGATTCCGGACTACGAGGTAAAGCTCGAGACCGGCCGCCATATTTTCTATCATGCCGACGCCGCACGGATGTTGCGTGAACGTCTGACCGAACAGGAATTCCGGCCCAAGGCGATCGACGCTTATCGTGATCCGGCGATCGACCGTTTCATTGACGAAATGCTCAGCGCGGCGTCTCCAGCGGAACTGCTGGTCGGCGTTCACCAAGTCGTGGGTCAAGCCATCGCCACAACCTACCGTCACCACATCGACGATACCGATCAGGTTACCGATGTCCCCACGATCCGGTGCCTGAAGCGCATCCTTACCGACTACGAGCCGATGCTCGCCTGGGCGGATGCAGCCATCGAGGCATACATTGCCGGTGGGGTCGAAGAAGCCCCGCTCGCCACCTGGCGCTGGCACCTGAAGCGGTTACTCACCTCCATTGGCGGAGTCACCGGTGCCGACGCGAAGGGCGAAGCGCCCACCCCCCTGCGCATCGACAGCAAGCCCTACGAACGCGGCACCGCGCCGATGCGCGACTCGCGATTCGACACCTTTAAACACACGGGTGACTATGATGCGGCGGATGGCGAAAAGCGGTTCGACAAGGACTCCTACGAGGCCATCCGCCTGCGCTTCATCCGCACCCAACGCGATGAGGTCGACGCGATCGAGGCCTTCGGCACCTTCGTCTGGGATATCCGCTTCAAGGACTTCGATGCCGAGTATGATCTCGCCCGGGTCACATGGGACGAGGCCCGCCACACCGAGATCGGCCACCGTGCGATGCTCGCCTCCGGTTACGATCCCTATGAATTGCGGAATCGTCTGACGAGTTCCACCTGTCGCGGACCGATGGATCCAGCCTTCGCGATGGCTGAGATCAACCTCTTCGGTGAAGTCGGCGTGCTCAAAACGATCAATGATCTCATCGACACCGCCGCCGATCGTAATGACGAACTGCTCCGCCACATATCGGATTATATCCGGGCCGACGAACGCACCCATGTCCGCAAGGGCACACGCATCATCGAAATCATGACCGATCTCAACGCCAAGGACCTCGAACTCCGCACGCGCGAGCTCTTCACGGAGTGTCTCGTCAGCTTGGGTGCGATCAAGAAGGAGATCGATATGCAGACCCTCACCCGCGAGGAGATCGAACACCTCGTCGGAGAGTAAGTTTGGCCGGGCGAACCGCCGCTCACAGCGATGAAGCCGGGCTCTTTGAGCCCGGCTTTTTTACGTCAGCCGGCGAAAGCCTTGGTCCGCTTCCCGGTGCTTGAGCTTGGTGCGAACCCCGCCGTTCGCAGCTGCTGCTGCGATTCGTGCAAAGACCTGATCCACCGCCATGAGATACTGATCCACCGCCGCGTGGGTATGCGCGGCACAGGGATAAAAGCCCGCGCCTGCAAGGTAGCCCTGGTCCAGCATCTCCTGCGTGTAGAGGGTGCGTGACGCATTCGCATCTTTGCCGGGGCCAAACCCAAATACACACAAGTTTCCATCACCGGCCGCCGTGAAGGGCAATTGATGCTTCACCGCGAGTTCGCGCCAGCCCTGCTTCACCTTCTCCGCCACGGTCGCGATGTGGGCCCATGGTTGCGTGCGCTCCATTTCCGCCAACGTGGCCAGCGCCGCCGTCGAACCGATTCCTTCGGTCCAACTCGTGCTCGAGATAAATGCGCGTTGGGCTCCATCCATCACCGCACCGTGACCAACCACGGCCCCGATCGGATAGCCATTGCCCAACGCTTTTGCATAAACCGCGATGTCAGGATTGACGCCCAGACGCAGATGACTCCCACCCAGATTCGCGCGAAACCCATTGGTGATTTCATCAAAGATTAGAACCGCGCCCAGCCGGTCAGCCGTGGCGCGCACCTTCTCCAAAAATGCGTCGCTGGGCTGCACATACCGCATCGGTTCCATCACGATCGCGGCCAGCCGGGCACCGTGTTGAGCCACGATTGCTTGGAGTTCTTCCAGTTGGTTGTAGCGAAAGGTAAACGTGGTGCCCGTCAACTCGACTGGCACCCCCGCCGGTTCCAACCCAGGCAAAAGGTGTCCCCCCAGCGCATCACCGCCGGTCAGATTCGCCGCCAGATACCAGTCGCTCCAACCGTGATAACCGCACACCGCCACCACCGAACGTCCAGTGATCGCCCGGGCAATCCGCACCGCCACCGCCATGGCCTCGCCTCCGGATCGCGTAAAGCGCACCTGATCCGCCCATGTATGCAATGCCACCAGTTTTTCCGCCAAAGCCACTTCCTCGGGCGCATTGAGTGTGCAGGTTGAACCGCCACGAATCCGCGCAATCACGGCTTCATCCACTGCCTCACATCCATAGCCAAGCACACAGGCTCCGATGCCCATCGTGGCAAAATCGCTGAACACCCGGCCATCGAGATCGGTAACCTCAATGCCTTTCGCCGACTTAAAATAAGCCGGCCACAACCCCGGCGCATATAACTCTGGTCGCTTGCTCAGCAATTGAGTGCCACCGGGAATTAACTCCCGACCACGTTCATAAAGTTCCTGCGTGCGGGTGCGTGGTGAGTTGGTGATTTCGCTCATGTCCGATTTAATTGGAGTTCAAAGCCGACGTTTGAAGGACTGGCTCTGGGTGATGGAAGTGGCCAGATAATCTGCGGTGTCTACGGCGGAAAAGCGCGAGGGTAGAAACGCGCTAAGATCAATCGAAGGGCTTGCCTGACACACATACTCGGCAAGAAAGCAACCCACTGCGGGGTTGTAGCTAAAGCCGCCGGAATGAAAGCAGCAGCCCAAGAACAGTCCCTCGACCCCGGGCATCGGCCCAATGATCGGCTCGCCGTCCATGGAGAACGACAGCAGTCCCACCTTGGCGGTCTCCCATTTCAAGCGACCGATCTCCGGCAAAATTCCGCCAAACCGTTCGACCGCTGGAGCAACCAAGTCCCACGATTCTTTCAGTGACTCCATGCGATAGTCCATCACCGGCACTTTCACATCCGGCAAATTCGGCGTTTCAATACCAAGTAGCAGTCGATTACCGGCGGCCGGACGAATATAGCCTAGGTAAGGATCCGAATTCACCGGTGGCAGCACCACCGCTTCGGGCAGTGGGGATGACACGAAGCGTTGATGCACGAACGTCTTCGCTGGAATTGCGAGTCCGGCGGTGGCCAAAAGCGGCACCATCCACGCATAACTCGCCGCGACTACCGTATCCGCCGGGATGATTTCCGTATCGGTGCACACGCCCGCAATTCGGTCGCCCTCGCGCTGCAATTCCCGCACCGTGACCTGCTCGCGAATTTCGACGCCAAGTTCACGGGCCCTCGCGGCCAGCGCGGGTAAATAGTCAGCCGGCTCACTGTAACCACCAAGGGGATCGTGCAGGCCTAGAAATTCATCCGGAGGATTTAATTGTGGCCAGCGCGCCTTGATCTGCTTCGAACTCAAAATCTGATACGGCGTGTCGAGCCGGTCATACAACGGCAACAATTTCTCGCGGTTCGGCCACAGTTCAGGGCTGAACAGATTCAGGCAGCCGTGCTCATTATGATACGTATAGCCCGGGAGTTCACCGCTGAGATGCCGAAACCATTTCGTGGCGATCTTCCGGGCCCGCACCCCAGTCTCCGACCATAGCAATCCGGTCGTAATCCCGGCCGCCCGACTGCTTGAACCATTGCCGATCGGACCCTGCTCCAGCACGATGATCCGACCCGCCCCAAGCCGCGCCAGATGATAGGCCGTCGATAGTCCGGTAACCCCGGCGCCGATGATCAGGGTGGTTTTCATAAAAGCAGACTGATTGCGCTCATCAGACGGTTCGCTCTTTTCCACCAAATGCGGTGAGCAGGTTCATTTCGGAGGTAAACTCATGCATCCCGGTTGCAACGGGTTACGTCAAGCAACTCCTATCCAGCGAAACTAAAGGCGCGCTTGCGGCAGCGTCGAAATCGCCCTTACTGGATCGCAACACATGGCTACCACCGTATTTACCATCGCGAATCAGAAGGGCGGCGTCGGCAAAACCACCACCGCCGTCAATCTGGCCGCGGCCCTCGCCGATCTAAAAATTCATACCCTGCTGATCGATCTGGACCCCCAAGCCAATGCCACCAGCGCCATCGGTGTGGAGAAGCAGGAGGGGCGCAGTCTTTACGGTCCATTGCGGGGTGAAGGTTCCGCCATGGAGATGATCACGCCGACCAGTTATGAACATCTGGCCCTGATTCCATCCGAGGAAGATTTGGCGGCGGCTGAAATCGAGCTGTCCCAGATGGAAAACTATCTGATGAAACTTCGCGCGGTCCTCCAGCCCTTGCGCGACTCGGGCGGTTACCGCGCCATCATCATCGACTGCCCGCCGGCCCTCGGCATGCTTTCCATGAACAGCCTGGCGGCCGCCGACTATCTCTTGATCACCCTGCAATGCGAATATATGGCCCTCGAGGGACTCGGCCAAATCCTGCGCAATGTGGAACGGCTCAAGACCGCCAACATCAATGCCGCGCTCGAACTCGGCGGCGTTGTCATGACCATGTTTGACGTGCGCACCAATCTCTCCCGGCAAGTCGTCGACGAGGTAAAGCAACATTTGCCCGACAAGATCTTCTCCACGGTGATTCCGCGCACGGTGCGGCTGAGCGAGGCTCCCAGTTTCGGCAAGACCATCTTCGATTACGACAAGTTGAGCCCGGGAGCAACGGCCTACCGGCATCTGGCCAAGGAAGTGACGGAACGGTTCTCGTTAAAATAAGCCATGTTGGCCGTCTTTCAAAAATACCGGCACGTCTTTCTGGTCGGACTGCAAAGCAACATCGTCTACCGGTGGAACTTTGCCCTGCGCGGATTCTTCTCCCTGTTTCATCTGACCGGGGTGTTCATTTTGTGGACCGCCGCTTACCATGGGTCCACCGAGATCGGCGGCTTCGACGTGAACCAGACCATGACCTATTTTGTCATGCTCTTGGTGCTGCAGTTCTTTATCGGGGCCTTCAACGAAGACTACCAGATCAGTGAGGAAATTCGCAACGGGCTCATCAACCAGTTCCTGCTCAAGCCGGTCAATTATTTCGTCTATCGTTTCACCATTTATCTCTCAGCCCGGCTCGTCTCCGGGTTGCTGGTCCTGGTTCCCCTCGCGCTGGCCTACCCGTTCATTCAAGGCTACATCACATTCCCGGATGAACTGTGGCGACTCGCCATTGGCCTGCCCGCGGTGGTCTTGTCCGGGTTGATTCAATTCAGCATCGCCTACTGCTTTGGGCTGCTGACGTTTTGGTTTCTGGAAATCCAAGGCTTCGTGATCCTGTCCCTGGCCGTCGAAACCGTGCTGGGCGGTCAGATGTTTCCGTTGGATCTGATGCCCGACTGGGTCTTCCGGCTTTCGCAATACCTGCCGTTTTATTATCAGATGTATTTCCCGGCCGCGATTCTCACGGGGCGCATTGATTACAGCCTCGCCGTGCAGGGACTCGGGGTGCAACTCCTCTGGGTGGTCGCTCTGTTGACCCTCAACCATTTTCTCTGGGCGCGCGGTCTGCGCCGTCACACGGCAGTCGGAGGCTGAAACCATGCTGCATTATCTGAAGATATGGCTGGCCTGCGTGCGTTACTCGATCACCCGCACCATGATGTTTCGCTTCGACTTCCTGCTCTGGGCATCGGTGGAAGTCTTGTGGATGTTTGTGAATTTGCTGCTCGTGACCGTCATTTACGCGCACACTGATGAAATCGCCGGGTGGACGAAATATGAAATGATGCTGTTGGTGGGGACGGCCATGCTGATCCAGCGCTTCCTGATGGGTTTCTTCTGGAGCAGCCTGTTTGAATTGGCCCGCAATATCCGTTCGGGTTACTTTGATTTCTTTCTGGCCCAGCCCGGCAACATCATGTTCATGGCCACCACCAGGAAACTGGACTTGGACGGCCTGATGAACTCCATTCTCGCCACCGCGGTGGTCATTTACTCCGCCTGGCAACTGGGCCTGCACCCCTCGGTTTTCGACATCGTCATGTATGCCCTGATGATCGGCTGCGGGGTAATGATCCATTACAGCGCCATGCTGACTGTCGTGTCCCTTGGGTTCTGGATTACCAATGCCCAAGGTCTCGAAGGGAGTTATTTTTCGATGTTCGAATTCTCCCGCCTGCCCCGGCAGGCCTTCAAGGGGGTGACGCGTATACTCTTCGTCTGGGCCCTGCCGGTGGTGATTGTCAGCAATGTCCCGGCGCAAACCCTGCTGCACGGCTTTCAACCCGCTTTTGCGCTGTGGTTGTTCGGGGTGACGTTGTTTTGGTTCACCCTGGCGACCGTGCTCTTTCATCGCGGCTTGCGCCGTTATTCCAGCGCCAGCTCATGACCCCCGAACTGACTCAACTGCAGCAGAGAATCGGCTACACTTTCAAGAATGTGGCTCTGCTGGAACTCGCGCTGACTCACCCGTCCTTGGTCAACGAATCGCCGGACATTAATGAATCCAATCAGCGGCTGGAGTATCTCGGGGATGCCGTGCTCCAATTGGTGCTTTCGGCGGAAATCTACCGCCTCTATCCCACTGCGCGAGAGGGCGTGCTGACCCAGCGACGCAAACTGCTGGTCGAGGGACGCTACACCGCCTCACTGGCTTTGGAACTGG
Organism: Cephaloticoccus sp.; assembly: GCA_030833445.1. Lineage (GTDB taxonomy): Bacteria > Verrucomicrobiota > Verrucomicrobiia > Opitutales > Opitutaceae > Cephaloticoccus. The sequence continues at coordinate 199,315 of JAURHD010000003.1, forward strand.
GGATGGATGCCTGCCTGCGGGTGCAATCCAAGTCCAGTGAACTGACCCGCAACAGTTCCGCGTTGGAGGATGCATTTGAGGCCCTTGTCGCGGCAGTGTTTATCGATTCCAATTATGAATCCGCCCGAGACGTCATCCTGAGCATCTACGGTGACTTGAATCAGCGTCTGGCACACGTCTTGCCTCGGGATAATCCGAAAGGCCGTCTGCAGGAACTGGTGCAACCGGAGCATGGCAATGCCGCCCTGCGCTACGAAGTCACCACCACCACCGGTGAAGCCCACGCTCGTGAGTATACCGTAACCGTATACTTCAAGGATGAGCCTCTGGCCACCGGCTGCGGTTCATCCAAAAAACTGGCGGAAGAAGCGGCAGCGCAGATCGCGCTCGCCAACTGGCAGCCTGCTCCGTCGGTCTAATTCTGCGCCTTCGGCATCCGCGGCGCCTGTATTTTCCATGTCAGACATGAGTGACCCTCAACCTACCCGTCATTACTACACCGGCATTTGCCCGGCGGCGCGAGGTTGTGCCCTGATCGAATTGATGCATCGGCATGAGCACTCGGTTTGGATTGTGGTCGAACAAGATCTCAAGGCCGCCGAGCACCTCGCCGAGGATCTGCTCTTTTTCCATGCCACCGCTGGATATTCCAATCCATTGGAAGTTCTCGTATTTCCAGAATCAATGCCCGACAGCCGCGACATGCGGGAAGCTTTTGCGGCATCCAGCGAAAGACTGACGGCTCTTTCACGCCTGCGCGCACGGCGCAATCTGGGAAAATCGAAGGACCTGCTGATCCTGGTCACCACCCAGGCAGCATTGCTGCAACCGGTGCCGGCCATCGAGGAATTCTCCACGCGGGAGATCACGCTGACGCGCGGGCAAGTTCAGCCTTTCAACGGGCTGATGGAGCAGCTGCAGGCGCTCGACTACGATTCCGAAGCCGTCTGCGAAGCTCCCGGCCATTATGCGGTCCGCGGCGGCATCATCGACGTCTATCCGGTCACCGCCACTCAACCCTATCGGTTGGATTTTTTTGGGGACGAGATTGAGGACATCCGGACCATCGATCCCGTGAACCAGCGTTCCGGGGAGCGCGTCGAAAGCGTGACGATCTCGGCTTCACCGCGCCTGAAGCTGGCAGAATCCTCCACTGGCATTGCGGATTATCTGGCCCCGCACACGGCACTGGCGCTGGTTGAACCGGCCACCCTTGAAGAGGAATTCAGCACATTTGCCCAAGCGGAATCCACGGGACTCGCCTCCCTGCTCGCGAAATGTCGCCTGCATCTCGGACTGGCCGATATCGACGAAGCCAGCGCCCTGTTCACAGCCTCGCACTTGGAGGAAACCTGGGATACCGAAAGCTTGGTGCATCATCGCACCTATCCCAACGATTCACTTGTCGCCCAGGAACGTCTGCAGGTGGAAACCGATGCACGTCTGGCTTTCCTGCAATTGGCCACCCAGTGGCGGCAGGAGGGATATGGAATTTGTCTGGTCGCCTCCAAGGAGGGCGAAGAACAGCGCATGGAGGAAATCCTGAAAGAAGAGAAACTGCTCACCACGTTGAAACCGCGTTTCCTGCGCGGCACGATCAATGAAGGTTTCCGCATCACTTTTCGCGAAGGAGCACCCAAGCTGCACGGCAAGACCGGAGCCCGAGACTTGGGTTGGGTGCTGATCACGGAGACCGAGATTTTCGGCCGCAAGCGCCAGCGCCGACCGGCCTTGAATATCAAATCGATCGCCACCCGCGCCCAGATCGATCAATTGCTGGATTTCTCGGAATTGGTTGAGGGTGACTTCGTGGTGCATCTCCAGCATGGCATCGCCCACTACCGCGGGTTGTCCAAACTCGATACGGCGCAGGGCATGAAGGAGGTCATCTCACTGGAATTTGACGACCATGTCACCTTGCACGTCCCGTTGCAGGAATCACATCTCATCAGCCGCTATGTCGGCTTGAGTAAGGTGCGGCCCCAACTCGGTCGGATCGGTTCGGGCCGCTGGGAAAAATCCCGCAAGGCCGCGGAACGTGCCACCCTCGATCTGGCGGCGGAACTGCTGCGCATCCACGCTGCCCGTGAAGCGCAGCCCGGTTACGCCTTCCCCGCCGACACGACTTGGCAGAAAGAATTTGAGGCCTCGTTTCCCTTTACCGAAACCCGCGACCAATTGAAGGCGATTTCCGAGGCGAAATCCGACATGGAACGCACGAGGCCCATGGACCGGTTGATCTGTGGCGACGTAGGTTTTGGCAAAACGGAAGTCGCGATCCGCGCCGCATTCAAGGCCGTGCAAGGCGGCAAACAGGTGTCGGTGCTGGTGCCGACCACCGTGCTGGCCCAACAGCACCTTAACACATTTCGCGAACGCATGGCAGGCTATCCGATCATTGTCGAAATGGTCAGCCGTTTTCGTTCGCGTCAGGAACAGAAGAAAATCCTTACTGCCGTCTCCGCCGGACAGGTTGATATTCTAATCGGCACGCACCGGGTGTTGCAGAAGGACGTTCAGTTCAAGGAGCTCGGGCTGGTCATCGTGGACGAAGAGCAGCGTTTCGGCGTGAAGCACAAGGAACGTTTCAAAGCCATGCGCGCGACCGTC
>JAURHD010000040.1 GCA_030833445.1 Cephaloticoccus sp.
TCGCCGATTTCAGCCCTGTCGCGCTCACCGCGAGCCGGGTAACCGAGTATCATCACACCAACTGGACCCGACATCTGTTTTGGTCGAAGACCGGAGCGGGTTACTGCGTCGTGATCGATCACGTCTCCTTTCTAGCTGACGGTCCCTACGCGCTGACCTGTTCATGGCGCACCCCTGGTTATGCGGAGTTGGTCGGCCGTCGCTGGGTAACGGCCCAGGGTGAGCATCAGTTTGCGGTGATCACGGGGTCACCAGTCGCGAGCACCTGTGAAGTCGATACCGATCAAGGGGCCTGCTCACCCTATGTGTTGCGTCAGCACCGGGCAGGTGAGCACCACGCCGGTGATACGACCACTTTGCAGAATCTGCTCACGGTTCGCCCGCTCAACGACAACACGCCACTCGATCTGCAAACCCTCGATGCATTCAGCGCACTGGTCCGGAGCGACAACCAACCACTGGCATGGTGCGGCGTGGAGCTGCATCCGCCGTTCGCTTGGCTCCCCGGAGCCATGGCCCGGGCGACCAGCGCTTGTGTCGAATTGCACTCACTGGTGTTTGCCGGACTCACCGAGCTGCAACTGGGCGGACTCATTTTAAAAAGTAATGAACCAGTCGGTCTATTGATCGATTTGACCGCAGGCTCCTTGACCTTCGATGCAGATCCAACCGCGCAAACAACGCTGTCCTACAACGGCAACCCTGCCGACCAGCTCCCTTCGGAATTCTACACCGCACTCACCGCGGAAATTGCCGCCTGGTTCGCCACTTTCCCGACCACTGCCGATGTCACGCCCCATTCAGAAACCGAGCCAGCGGCGGAATCCAAAGTCTTCCGTAGCGCTTGGAGCTTTGACAGTGGCAGTCGGGTCCCGGAGATCGTGCGCAATCTTCGCATCACCGCCGATCCCCTGCCGGTCAATGGCTCGCCAGACGAGTTGCTCGATCCGGTCATGCCCGATGGTTACTCCCGTGAAACTTGGATTCAATGGCCACAAGCTCCGCACTACACCATTTCGCTGACTCTGCCTCAGCCGCGTCGATTGACTGCATTGTCCATTCTCGGTGATTGCATCGACGACCCCACCTTACGCACGTTTCACGGCTTGCCGGATGGCATTACCGTGGAAGCCGAGTCGGAGGATGGCAATATGCTGGCCTGCAATGTCACCCCGGCACCAGACCACCGCTACAAACGTTATCGTGACGCCGAGAACCGTCTGGCCGCCCACTCTGCTGCCATCGGTCACAAAGTCCGCTCGGTGCATATCCACATTCCGGCTCCGGCCGATGGCAGTCCCTTCGTGCTGCACCGCCTCGAAGTATTGAGCGACCGCCAGATTGCGCCTGCCATCGAGCGTTGGATTGCGGCCGATCTCGATGGTGATGGCCGGGCTGAGATCGTGATCACCAATGCGCTTAATGAACTCATCGTGATTGATGATTCCGGTCGTGAGCGGTGGCGCCGCCAACTCCCGATGCCCATCACGCATATCTCCGCGCAGGCCGTCGAAACCAAGGGACCGCCCGTGCTCTGTGTCGGACTGCTCGGAGGCGATCTGCATAGTTACGAAGCCGATGGAAGTCCGCGTCATGTCTGGCCAGTTGCTAAACGGTTTATCGAACGCAAGGACTGCCTGCAGGGCTGGTTCAACGCGACCCACAGCATCGGCATCTGGCAACGCGACGAAGCGGGTCGCGGTTGTTTTGTCCTCGGAGGCTACGCCATTCTGGTGTTCCTCAACGCCGACGGCGATATTGTCGGCCATAGTTTTTCCGATGGGCCTTGGAACTACAATATCCTCGTTTCACCCGAGACACGCCCGGACGCCGGCGACATCTACGTGCGCTGCGGTTGGAACCATGGGATCATGTATTATCCCAATGTCCCGGACGGCGGGGCGAGCGGCGAAGTCTACCATCTCGGCGGATTCAACCAGCCGATGTTCCGCATGCTGAAACGGGTAATCCCATTTATCAACGGACCTTCCCTCGCGGCCGAATGGATCGATACCGAAAAACCTGACGGCACGATGTTCTTCGCAACCGAACTAGGCTGCGGGGTGCTTTCCACGGCCAAGCGGGATTGGGTATGGAAACTCGAGGGCGGCATGCGGCTGGCCGCCGCCATGGTGGGGCAACTTGACGGCAAAACCGTCGGCTTGCTGGGTGGTTTGGATGGATTTGTTTCCGCGGTGGATCTGGGCAACGGCCAGGTAGTCCGAAGGCAGCAGGTCGGCGCACCGGTAATCGGGCTCAGTCAAAACAGCGAGGGCGGCCTGATAGTCGCCACAAAAACCGGCGTGCAAAAACTCGACTTGGCATGGCGGACCACCGGCACAATCACCCGTGCGTTGAACCGGGTGCTCGCCCTCGGGGCCAACCGCGTCCTCGTCAGCCATACCAATCACACCCTCGAGTTGCTCGAATGCTAATGACGAACATTGTCTATTATCACGCAGAGGCGCGGAGACGCAGAGAGAAATCGTTCATACCAGAATCCTATTCGGTGCATCACAAGTGACATACCCATCAATCCATAATTCCAAATCTCCGCGTCTTTGCGCCTCTACGTGAGACCAAAATCCAGCCAACTCTCATCATGAAACGCCCCCTCACCATTGCCGCCGTCCAGTTGCCCTCGGTTGCAACCGGCAAATCCGCCGCCGCCCGTCAACGCGCCAATTTTGAGCAGGCTGAGACTTGGCTCAACGACGCAGGGAAACGCGGTGCCAATATCGCCTGCATCGGCGAAACCTTTAATACCATCGGGATTCCACTGACGCGGAAAAATGCGCCCGCCATCGTGAAATCCGCGTGGCTGGAAACGGTGAAGCGGTTTGCCCCCATCGCGAAAAGGCACCGCATGGCGATCATTGCTCCCGTCTTGGCCCTGGTGGATAAAGTCGTCCGCAACGTCGCCATCGTGATTGATGAGAAGGGACACGTCGCCGGCGGTTATCAAAAGGTGCACACGATTGAGAACGAGGAGGCCTACGGCACGGTGCCGGGCAACGCATGGCCGGTTTTCAAGGTCGCCGGTGCGCGCATTGGCATCCAGATATGCCACGACAATTCATTTCCCGAAAGCGCCCGGTGTCTCGCGCTCAATGGCGCGGAGATAATCTTCTGGCCACATGTCATGAGCGGTTGGGGCGACGAGTTCATGGACATCTTGCTCCGCGGCCCCGCGATCTACAACGGCGTGCATCATGTGCCAGTCTGCTTTGGTTGCCCGACCGATCAGGCATGGATGCCCGGCAAACTCATCGGCCGCAGCAGTATTATCCGGCCCGACGGCACCGTCGCCGCCGACGCCGGCCGGCATCCCGGCATCGCCCTGGCGACCATTGATCTTGCGGCCCCGCGCATCGCCACTCAGTTCACGCGCCCTGGCGACTGGGTCTGGCAAATCGACATGCTCAACGATCGTCGGCCGGACACCTACGGGGTATTCACGCAGCCGGTGAAACCCCAGAAACCCGTGAGCGCGCGCAAACTACCGTAGAACCAGAATCTACTGGCTTGGCGCGGGCCCGGGCCGCCCTGCAGGCCAACATCCCGCAGTCTGACGCGGCCCTTTAGGTCAGCCTTTCACCCCGCCGATCTGGATGCCGCGGATCAATTGCCGCTGCAGCACGATAAAGACGATTACGAGCGGGATGACCGACATGGTTACTCCCGCCATCAACAGATGCGTCGCCTGACCGTGTTCGGTATCAAAGAAGAGCAACCCCACCGGCAGGGTGTATTTGTCGACGCTCTTCGTCATGACCAGCGGCCAGAAAAAACTCTGGAAGTTTCCGATGAAGGTGAAGATCGCCAGCGTCACTAATCCCGGACGGGTCAGCGGCAAAATAATGTCCCAGAAAATGCGCCACTTGGAAGCCCCGTCAATTTCCGCCGCCTCATCCAACGCTTTGGGAATCCCCATCATGAACTGCCGCAACAAAAAGGTGCCAAAGGCACTGAAGGCCGCGGGCAGCACCAAACCGAGATAGGTATCGACCAGCTCAAACTTAACCATGTTCTCAAAATTCGGGATCATCATCACCAAGCCGGGCAGCATCATTGTGCCCAGATACAGAAAGAATACGCGATCACGTCCCGGCCAGTCCAACCGGGCGAAACTGTAAGCCGCCATCGCACTGGTGAGCACCTGCAAAGCGGTGACCCATCCGGCGACCACGAAACTGTTCGCCATGAAGCGGAGAAAGGGAATGACGTGGAAGACCTCGATGTAGTTGTGCCATTGCAACGCACTTGGCATCCAGCCCGGATTGCCCAATTCGGGCAGCGACTTCAGGCTCGTGAGCACCATCCATACAAAGGGCACGATCATGGCCAGGCTCAGCAAGGCCATCAGCACATGCAGGCCAAACCCGGAGCCGGGGATCTTCGGCTTAGTCGTTAACGTGTCGGTTGCCATAGCGGAAATTGAAAACAGATAGAGCGAAAACGAGGGCGAACAAAGTCCACGCCACGGCTGAAGCGTAGCCCATGCGACCCGTTTCGAACCCCTCCACAAAGATGTAATAACTCAGCGTGGTCGTGGAACCGGCCGGACCGCCCTTCGTCATGGTGCGGGCCATTTCGAAGCCGCCCTGCAGACCATGGATCACACTCATGATTGAGATGAAAAAGGTTACCGGCGCGAGTTGCGGCCAGGTGATGTGCCAGAAGCGCTGGGTGGAAGAGGCGCCGTCCATGTCGGCGGCTTCATAGAGCTCAGGGGAAATATTGCTCAGGCCAGCCAGATAAAGAATCATGTTATTCGACCCGATGGCGGCCCAAAGCATCATGATCATCATCGCCGGTTTGGCCCAATAATAACTGCCCAACCAGTCCGGGGTCGGGATCCCTTTCTCGGCGGCGCCGGGCGAACCGGGTCCCACCACAAAGCCCGCGATCAACAAGACCAAGACCGGTATTATCACCAAAGCGAGGGCGATCTCGGTGCCGAGGCCTTTGTCTCCTGCCTTGGTGCGACCCCATACACGGGGGCGCCGACAAATCCCGGCCACGGTAATGACTATCAACAGGCCAGCACTACCCCAGGCCACCGTGTCACCCTGCCCCATCCATGACAGTAATAAGGCCAGAGGCACCGCGAGTGAGATACTGCCGCCGATGACGGCCCCCACGGCCGCTTCACTTTCATCCCAGACGCGGCGCAATCGCCGGATTTGCCAAACTCCTACCAGCAGAATCATGGCCGCACAGAACACCGGCAGGCCGTAACCAAACAGCCGGGGCATCGCATTGATCCAGCCACTCACTCCATCGAGCAACCAGCCGATGCCCATATTGATCGGACCAGCGTCAGGATTGTAGAGTTTCTTCCAGAGGACAAACGTGGCGACGCCGGCGGTAAAATTCGGCAGATAAAACAAAGTGCGGTAAAGTGTGCCACCCGTGAAAACCCCGACGACCAACGTGGTCGCGGCGAGCAAGGCGAACAGCAGCCAGATGCCATTCGAGGCCACCCCCAACCAGATCATGCCCAACGCGGAGAGAGTCAATACGAGGGTCGCGGCGATCAGCGCCGGTTTGATCAGTTGCCGGCCCTTGCGGGTGCGACTGAGCAGGAGCGCCGCCCCCAGACTGCCGGCGATCGCAAACGGCAGCCCCATCATCATAAAGAGGGTATTGCCAAGAAAGTGCCAGAACGCCTCGTTCTTCAACAGAAAGATAAAATTATCCAACCCGGAAAAGTGCAGCGGAACCTGGCGAAACATGTTGTGCCGCATGAAATCCCAATCCGTGAAGGCCATGCCGAAACTCATCACCAAAGGCACGAGCGTGAAAGCCAAGAATCCCAGGATGTTTGGCAATAGGAACAGCAGTGCAATCAGGGTGCCTTTCCAGCGATTGGATTTCATGGTGAGGTCTCCTCCAACCAGCCTTGGGCCTGATAGTAAATTAGATGAAATGGATTGGTGATCCACGCGGCCGGCACTTTCTTCCCGGCCGCTCGCAAGGTGTCGATCTGGGCCTGCACCGCGAGCAAACGCTCATACTCTGCCCGCAGCGGTTCATTGTGCTCGATATTGCGGGCAATTTCCTGATCGACGCGCTGCGCCACAATCCGGCCGGCATCCTCCGGCTCCACCCGACCGGCAATCACCTCGTCGATGACCGAGGAATCGATACCCGTAATCGGCCGGGTGATTACGTTCGAGGGCACAAAGGGGCTGCGACAAATTGTAATGCCAAACTCCGGTGCCGCCACGGCAAATACGTCGGCCAAAGGCCATTCCTCCGGATGTTCCGGTGGGCGCATAAATTCTTCGGTATGCACATACCCGGGCACCGGCGGCAGCGAATCCCCGCTTTCGGCAACCAACACATTAAAGGACTTGCTGGTCAGAAACTGTTGGAACCGCTGCACGTGCTCCGGATATTTGGTCCCCGCGTAACCAGCGATGAATCCGCTGCTGAACTCGGTGTTGGGAAAACCACTCGTGGGGGGAATCACGATCCGCATGTTCAATTTTCCGAGCGGCCGCAGCCGAATCAAACCCCAG
>JAURHD010000041.1 GCA_030833445.1 Cephaloticoccus sp.
ATCGTCGAAGTTCGCTGGATTGTAAACGCGACCACCTTCCGTGCGCGGTGGGGCCTGGTGCTCCCGCAGACTTTTGGACGTGAACTGTCCCGGCAGCGGATGGTGTTTACGGCCTTCATACCAACCCGGCCACTGGCCCGGCGACCAGATGCAGGCATCCGACAGTTCCGCATGGGCCTGCTCCAAGGCTGACCACGCCCGAAAGACCTGCGTTCCGCAAGTTTCACCGAATTGTCGCTCCGCGATTCCCCGGCAGATCGTCGGGGCATTTGCCGTTGGATTGAGGAAGAATTCCCGGCAGGCGATGGAGTTGCTCCAGATGGCCTCGGGAGCGTTGCCCCAGTGATCGAAGACGCCATCGGCGCCGAAGTCGTGCCAGCGTTTGATCTTCGCGCCGATGCCAAGCGGGAAATCTTGAATGTCGCCGATGCCGTGCACCGTGTCGTCGCCCCAGTGAAAATTATCGTAGCCGATGAAGGTCTGGCCGCGATCCCGGCAAATCTTTCGCACCGCGTGCATGAAAACGTGCGATTGGCGTTCGCATTGCCAGCCGTCCTTTTGCGCGGCGAGGTAGACGCCACTCGCTGCGGGCAGGGCTGCCTGATGGCGCAGGAACTCCCCGGCGTCGCGGTCCCATTTCCAACCGGTCGTCAACACGCGCAATCCCGGACGCACTTTTTGACCTTCCTCAATCAGAAAACGGATCAAGCGATCACGCTGGGTCATCCGACTCATGCCATGACAGCGCGGACAGGTGTGGGGGTCGCAAAACTCACCACTCGAATCGAGGCCGAACAGAAAGAGCGTTTCGATTTCCGGAAAATCCTTAAAAAACCGACCCAGCAGATCGCGGTAATACTCCTGCGCCTTGGCGTGGCCGAAACACAGCACCTTGCCCTCGTAGGTGCCGGAGTCACTCAGCACCGTGGGATCATAGCGGGTGCAAAACCGCTCGCGCGCCGCCGTCGGCACCCAAGGCCCGCCCTGACAGGGCAACTCGGTGAGCCATAGCATCGCACCCAGCCCGTAGTCCGCACAGTCATCGAGCAAGCGCCGCAGGCCGGTGTGATTCGCCGTGACTTCCGCTGCGTCCACCGCGTCAGGAAAAATCGGGCTGATGACATACCCCTGCAATGACCGCCGGCTGCCTTGCCAGTCGTGCGAAACGAGGCAATGGGTGGCGCCGAAATGGGCGAGAAACCGCACATCGGCTCGCGTCGCCGGCCACGTATCAAACCGGCCGTGAAAGATGCGTTCCCGGAAATGGAAGGTGCCCTCGAGCCGCATTCGCTCATCCAGTCGGCCGCCGCCCTGCAGGTATTCGTGTAACGCGAAGACGCTCTGTAACAATCCGCGCTCCGTGCCGCCGTGCAGCACCAGTTTGTCATCCTTGTAACTTACACGGTAAGCGACCTTCTCGCCCGTCAGTTCACTCGCTATGCCAATTTCTATCGCGGGGTTCCCCTTTATGGATGCGAGGATCAAGTTGAGTTCGCTCAAGGCGGTGCGATGGACACGGTTCATGGGGTGGGGCTGGTCAATTGCGCGTAAAACCGGATAATGGTCCGTAAGCAGCTTGCGATGTAATTTATACGCGATAGGTTGGGGTCATGAAGCTTGGACGTTTGCTTATCCTCTGTGCCTTGTCCGCATCTTTGAGTCTGCCGGCCTTGGCGCAATATTCCACCGGTAAACCGAAAACGAAACCCGGGCAGACAGAAGACAAACCCGAGCCGGTCATACCGGGGATGACGATTGAACGGAAGACCGGTGACGGTCTGCTGGGAATCGAGATTACCGGCGGCAATTTCAAGTTGTCCTTCTACGATAAAGACAAACAGCCGGTGGTCGGTAACTACAACCGTGCCTTGCTGCGGTGGGCGGTAACCTACAAAAAAGCCGACGAACGTCTCATCCTAACGGCGAGCAACGACGGCAAGTTCCTGACTTCGTCGCGCATCATCCGGGCTCCATATAACTTTCTTCTCTTTGTCACCCTGATCGGGCCGGAAGGTTCTTCGGATGATGTGGAGACGGAGACTTATGCGGTCAACTTTCGGCAGTAGAGTCAGTCACCCTCTCCTGTAACAGGCCGTAGCGCTTTTTCCATTGCTGGAGAGATTCATCAGACAAGTCCTGCAAGGCCATGCTGATTTTTCCGACGGAACGATTAACCAGATTGCTGAGTTTCGCAGTTTCGACCGGATCGGCGTGATGCATATGGGACATCGTCTGAATGACCGTCAGCTGGTTGTTGATCATGTCCTTCAGCATGTGCTGAATTTCACGGATGGTCTCGAGACGCACGGCATGTTGGCGCCGCCGCACCAGCCAAAAAATCATGCCGTGCAGCACACCCACCGAGGATGCCGTGATGGCGGCCACCGTCCACGAATCATATCCAAAGGGTCGGAGCAAAAAGGTGACGCCAAATATGACCGCCAGTCCGGCCAGGCTGAGATAAATTTCCAAATGGCGCAGTATTTGTTTCATAGGATTTGCAGAGATTAGGTCCCGGAATATGCACCGCAACGCGGGAAAGACCCCAGTCAGACGTGAGAGGATTTCTCCAGTGTCGATTGACAGCCACGGCCCCACTGGAGACGCTTTTCGCCTTATGTCTGCCATTCCGTCTGACACGTTTGATTCGGTGGAAGCCGCCATCCAAGAGATTGCGGCGGGCCACCTCGTGATCGTGACGGATGACGAGGCCCGGGAGAACGAGGGCGATCTCATCATGGCTGCCTCCAAGGTCACCCCGGAAACCGTCAACATGATGATCCGCTACTGCAGCGGCATTGTTTGCGTGCCCATGTTGGAACCGCAGTTACGACACCTCGGCCTCGGCCCGATGGTCCAACACAACCGCGAGGTGCAACGCACGGATTTCGCCGTGACGGTCGACGCAGCTGATGGGATCACCACCGGCATCAGTGCCTTTGACCGGGCGCAGACGATACGAATTCTAGCTGACGTCAAAGCGACACCGGAGCAGCTCGTGCAACCGGGTCACGTCTTCCCTTTGCGGGCCAAGGCCGGTGGGGTGCTCGAACGCGCCGGCCACACCGAAGCCGCGGTCGATCTGGCAATATTGGCGGGACTGCATCCGAGTGGCGTGCTTTGCGAATTGGTCAACGATGACGGCACGGTGCAACGCCTGCCGGAGTTGGTGGAATTCAAGCGCAAGTTCGGCCTCAAGATGATCTCGATCGCGCAGCTGATCGAATACCGGCACCAGCGTGAACAACTGGTCGAGGCGGTTTGCACCGAGGCGTTCCCATCTGAGTTCGGCGATTTCACGCTGCATGTGTTTCGCAGCAAGATGGACAATCGTCACCACCTCGCCTTTACCAAAGGCACGCTGACGGCCGAGCCCACCCTCGTGCGCGTGCACAGCGAGAATCTGCTCGGCGATGTGTTTCGCCTGAAGGGACTCGATTCGCATCATGCCCTGACCGCCTCGTTGGAAGCCGTTTCCAAGGCCAGCTGCGGCGTCGTGCTCTACATGGAGCATGCCACCGGTGGACCTGACGTGATCAAGCGCCTGATGGGGCATTCCGACGCCCCCCCGATGAGTTTTCGCGACTATGGCATCGGGGCCCAGATCCTGGTGGCCTTGGGCCTCCGCAAGATCCGCCTGTTATCCAGTAGCAACCGCAAGGTCGTCGGGCTCGATGGCTACGGGCTGGAGATCGTGGAACAGGTGACCCCTTAATTTATAGGTTGCGGCGCGCACTTATCCCGCTTCCGCTAGCCGACTTCTTTCCCATATGAGTCTCTCAGCACCCACGTCCCGGACGATTGACGGCGCGACCTTTTCGGTCGGCATCGTCGCCGCATGCTTCAATGAGAAACTCGTCAACGCCCTGCTGGTAAGGGTGCTGGAAGGGATTTATGGTGCCGGAGTGCAGGAAAAGAATGTCCGCACGGTCCGCGTGCCGGGTTCACACGAAGTGCCTTGGGCGGCCGCAGAACTGGCCCGACGCAAGGGCTGCGATGTTGTCATCGCCCTTGGCGTGCTCATCGGCGGCGATACCAACCACCACGAGATGGTGGGGCAGAGTGTGTCGGCTGCGTTGCAACAAGTGGCGCTCAGTTCGCGCGTCCCCGTGATCAATGGCGTGCTCGTGACCAATACCCTGGCGCAAGCCCGGGCGCGTTGCACCGGTCGCATCGACCGCGGCGCGGAGTTCGCCTCCGCCGCCCTCGAAATGGCAGCTTTGAAACGGAAACTAAACTCATGAGTAACAAGGCCATTTTTGCCCAACGGCGCGACGGCCGTGTCGCTGCCCTGCAGTATCTCTTTGCGTGGAGCATGAACCGGCCCGCCAATCTCGCCGAAGACCTGCGGGTCTTCTTCGAGGGCATGGAACAGCCGCGCGATCATTATGCCTTTGGCGAGGAACTGATCCACGGCGTGATCGAACATGCGGAGGAACTCGACACCGAGATCAAGGGCCTCGTGCACAACTGGGATTTCTCCCGTATCGCCAAGGTCGACCTCGCGATCCTGCGCCTCTCGATGTATGAGATGAAATACCGCAAGGACATCCCGCCGGTGGTCTCGATCAACGAGGCCATCGATCTTTCCAAGCAATTTTCCAACCTCGACTCCAAGCGCTTCATCAACGGCGTGCTCGACCGCCTCAAGGGCCAGCTCGGCCGCGATGCGCGCAAGGCCGAATGAGGGGTTGGGGAAGTATTAATGTGGAAAGCTGGAAGGCTGGAAAATGAGCGGACCTATTCATCTTAATCTGGAACTCAGAAACCCTGGAAATGCCTGAGTTAGGTAACAGGGATTTAAGCAGCCGGGTAATTGAAGCGGCCATCGCTGTGCACAAATCTCTCGGGCCCGGCTTCCTCGAATCGGTTTACGAAAATGCGCTCTGTGTTGAACTGCGCCGGGTCGGTATCGCGTTCGAGCAGCAAAAGCTCATCGATATCCTCTATCAGGGTGAAGTGGTTGGGCAGCACAGGTTGGATTTGTTAGTTGAAGGTGTCTTCTTGGTCGAACTGAAGGCGGTTGCAGCCTTGGAGGATATATTCTTTGCGGCGGCTCGGTCCCAGATGCGCGCGGCCGATATCACTGACGGTATCATCCTTAATTTCGCCAGCATGCCCCTGACCATCAAGCGGGTTGGCCCCGGGTTAGCACACAATTCCTGATGTTGGACTGAGAATAATATGGAAATCAGGAAATCAGGAAAAAATACCACGCTGATCCCAAGTAGTTCCCCACCTGCATGTCCCCCATTGTGATCCAAGGCTATGCTTTCATTTATGTAGTCCGTTCCAGATTTCCAGCCTTCCACATTCCCTATTCAGTAGTCTGCTTATTCCTGTTTCCCACATTTTCTATCCAGCAGTTTTTCACTTTTTCATCTGATGTTTGGGTTATTCAAAAAATTTAAGGCCGGGTTTTCCAAGACGGTCTCGGCCATCTCGGATACCACGCGTGGACTGTTTGGCGGTCGCAAGATCGACGCGGCTTCACTCGATCAACTCGAGGAAGCCCTCTATACTGCCGACTTCGGCGTCACCACCACCACCGAGATCATCGATGAGATCAAGGCGGCTTACCGCAAGGATCCCGAGCTCAAGGGCAAGCAAGCCGCCGAGATC
>JAURHD010000042.1 GCA_030833445.1 Cephaloticoccus sp.
CCTCTCCGGCCAATCCTGCAAACCCTCTCTGCACTATGAATCCACTCCGAGTTGTCGTCTGGGGCGAAAACGTCCACGAGCATAAGAACCCCAAGGTCGCCGCCGTCTATCCCGATGGGATGCACAACGCAATTGCCGCCGGCATCCGCGAACTGCTCCCGACTGCCGAGGTCGGCACGGCTACCCTGCAGGAATCGGATCATGGACTGAGCGAGGTCCGGTTGGCGGCAACGGATGTGCTGGTCTGGTGGGGCCACATGGCCCACGACAAGGTCGAGGACAAGGTGGTAGATCAGGTGCAGAAGCGTGTGCTCGAGGGTATGGGTCTGATTGTGCTGCACTCCGGACATTACTCCAAGATTTTCAAACGGCTCCTTGGCACGAGTTGCTCTCTGACTTGGCGTGAAGCGGACGAACGCGAACGCCTTTGGGTGTGCAATCCCGGTCATCCAATTGCCAAGGGCATCGACCGCTGTTTTGAATTGGCTCAGGAGGAAATGTATGGGGAGCCCTTCGGCATTCCTTCCCCCGACGAACAGGTCTTCATCTCGTGGTTCGAGGGCGGGGAAGTGTTCCGCAGCGGCAATTGCTGGCACCGTGGCAACGGCAAGATTTTCTATTTCCGCCCCGGCCATGAAACCTATCCGACTTATTTCGATAAAAACGTGCGCCGGGTGATCGCCAACGCCGTGGAGTGGGCGCGTCCGCAGGGACAGTGGATCGACAGCTGCCCCAACGTGAAAGTGCCGTTGGAGCCAATCAAGCCCAAGGCGTAGGCAAATCAGAATGGCAGTTTCAGACTCGCAGTGAGCCGCGGAAGCCCCGGCCACTGTAGTAGGACTGCGCACCATTGTGATAAATAAAAACGTGGCCGTAGCGGCGATCCCCAAACAAAGCTCCACCCAATTCCCGGATATCGGCGGGGGACTGCACCCAGCTCGACGACTTCGTGTCGAATTCACCCACCTGCTGCAGTTCTCGGTATTGGACCTCGGTCAGTAGCTCAATGCCCATGGCCGCCGCCATTTCCATGGCACTGGTCTTGGGTTTATGCTCCTTGCGTGAATCGAGCGCGGCGCGATCGTAGCAGACACTGGTGCGCCCCTTGGGACTCTCCGGCGAGCAATCGAAGAAAATGAATTCCCCGGTCTTTTTGTCGAAACCCACGACATCGGGTTCGCCGCCCGTGGCCTCCATTTGCTGGAGGGACGCGAGCTTTGCCGGACTGGCCTCCAGCTTGGATGCCACCTTGGCCCAGGCGATTCCCTTGTGGCGCGGCAGGTTCTGTTCAAACCGTGCCTGCAGGCTGGCGAGCAGTTCAGTGGATTGCTTGGCGGTGAGTTTGTTATTCGCGGCGGCGGTCTTCATGGGGTGTGGGAATGCCGATCAGTATGAAAGGAGTTTGTTGCCCCGACAAGCGCAGCTCTGCTTAAGCTCTTGCTTCCACATGACGTGCAAAGCGGGTCAGAATGGCTTGCCAGCCTTGGCGCTGTTGATCGATGGAATGGGTTTCTTCTGCGTCGAACGTCTCTCTAACCACGACATTCCCTGTCTGCGGAAGGAATTCCACTATGGCGTCGCGAGAGCCGAATTGCATCCCGATAAGCTGGCAGGGAATGATCTGGGTATACATTCCCGCGAAATCGAAGCCAAAGCTGCCATCCTTGGCCTCCATTCGGAACGAGAATGCACCGCCTACCCTCAGGTCCAAGGTCGCGGCAGTCGTATGCCAGTCGTCTGAGGCAGCATTCCATTGCTTGATGTCATCTGGCGTCGTCCATGCGCGCCAAACTTCCTTGATCGGCGCTTTGACGATAGTTTCTACGGTGATTTTCATTTGAGGGTGATGGTTGTTGGGGGGGATTTGGATGTCCGACATCTCTCTACGAATCGAACCATTGTTTTCGGACAGTTATTTGGGATTTCTGTGCGGGCACAAAAAAGGGCGGGAGATGATCCCGCCCGATAAGAGAGAACTGGTCGTTGCAGCTCAGTAGTGCTTCACGTAGCCGTTGCGGCGCAGGCGCTCCAGCCAGCGGTCTTCGCTCTGGCGGGCCATTTGTTGGACGAGGATACGTTCGATATCGCCGCGCACTTCATCGATCGGCTGGATGCCGGCGTATTTGCGATCCTCGGCAAAGAGCACGAAACAACCCTCGGGCGTGATGACGGGACGGCTGACTTCGCCTTGCTTCAGATCGAAGAGGGGCTCACTGAATTCCTTCTTGAGGTCCGAGCGCTTCTGCCAACCCCAGTCACCACCTTTGTTGCGGCGGGAATCCTTGCTGTATTCGCTGGCGAGATCCTCGAACTTTTCCCCGGCTTCGAAGCGGTTGATGACTTCCATGCCGCGGGTATAAAGCTGGAGATCGGATTCGCCGCTGGAGCGGTTCAATTGTATCAAGCGCAGGTGCACACTGTCCTCCTGATAAAAGCGGTCTTTGTTCTCGTTGTAGAAGGTCTCGATCCGAACCGGGCTGACAATGCTCTGCGACTTGCGCTGCTGTTGCTTCATGTAGCCGTAAATGATGTCTTCCTCCACTTCACGACGATACTCGCGCAGGGTGGTGCCACGGGCGCGTAGGTAGGCAAGGAACTTGGAGCGGTCGTTTTCGAACTGCTCGGCTTGGATATCGGAAATGTGACGGTCGATGTATCCGGCGGGAATCTGTTTCTTTTCGTCCTTGCGGAATTCCTTGATGATGAGGACGCGGTCGATCAGGTCCTGAATAATGCTGTCCTGCAGTTGTTCGAGCCGGCGATTGAAGTCGGCCTCGTTGCGAGCCTCGCGTTGAATCTGCGGAATGAGAGGCGAGATTTCCCGACGCACATCGTCCACCGTGATAACCTTGTCCTCGACGACGGCCGCGATCCCGTTGGCAAAGCGCAGGTTGAGACCATCTTCCGTGTCTGCGGGGGCTTGGGCGTGGGTGGAGTAGGTGGCGCCGAGCAGGGCCAGGGTAGTGAGAACGCAACGACTGAACGTCATGGATTGGGCAGGTTATTTAAAAAGGTTATAATCTCGCGTAACCGTAGAAGGGGCTTGGGTGCGGTCAACCTTGGAAACCGGGTGCCAATCTGGACCCAGTCATCCCGTCGACCGCTGTTACGCAGGCACTTCAGGCGGTTTGAACCTGTTTCGACGGAAATGAGCCCCTTTTGTTCCGCCCGAACCCGGATTTCGGTGATGATCAGCAAGGCTTTAACTTCGGTCCCGTATGGACCAAAACGGTCGGTCAGTTCCGCGGCAATCTCATCAATCCGAGCGGGGGTCTCGGCCAAAGCCAAGCGACGGTAGAAATCGATCCGCAGTCGGGTTTCCCCGAGATAGGATGACGGAATCCGGGCTTGAATCCGGGGCACGTCAACCGATTCGGCGTCTTCCTGGGACTTGAGGGCGGTATAGCCGTCCTCGTAGCGGCGACGGGCACCCTCATCAGCGTTCCCTTCACCCACGAAGACAATATCGAGTTTGACGGAGGCCCGGATGGTGGCGGCCTGTTTCTCGCCTTTCAATCGAGCCACCGACTGCCGCAGCAACTGACAATACAGTTCAAAGCCGACCCCTACGATGTGGCCGCTCTGTTGAGAGCCGAGGAGATTGCCGGCACCGCGCAGCTCGAGGTCGCGCATGGCAATGCGGAAGCCTGCCCCGAGTTGGTTATGCTGCCGCATGGCCGTCAAGCGCTGCCGGGCGACATCCATCAACCGCGTATGACGGTGGAGCAGGAGATAGGCATAGGCCTGGTGCTTGAACCGGCCCACGCGACCGCGAAGCTGGTAAAGTTGGGATAATCCGAACCGATCCGCCCCCTCTATGATGATCGTGTTGCAATTCGGAATATCGAGTCCGCTCTCGATAATCGTCGTGCAAACCAGAACTTGATAAGTGCCGGCCACGAAGTCGGTCATCACGCGTTCCAA
Source organism: Cephaloticoccus sp. (assembly GCA_030833445.1). Lineage (GTDB taxonomy): Bacteria > Verrucomicrobiota > Verrucomicrobiia > Opitutales > Opitutaceae > Cephaloticoccus. Next base: position 3,925 of record JAURHD010000042.1, read on the forward strand.
ATCATCGGCGTCCATCTGGCCGTGACCCACGCCGATGGTAATGTTCGGCAGCATCTCTCGCAGCCGGGCGGCGACCAGTTCGATCGTCATGACCCGGTTGTGCAGATAAAATACCTGCCCGCCGCGCCGGATCTCGTGGTGGATCGCATCGGTGACAATCTTTTCGTCGTAGGTTTTGACGATGGTCTGGATCGGGTGACGATTGGACGGCGCTGTCTCGATGACGCTGAGGTCACGTGCGCCGGT
>JAURHD010000043.1 GCA_030833445.1 Cephaloticoccus sp.
GCTATGGACGCTACATTGTCATGGAGCATCCGGCCCAATCTCCCGCCGTCTATACCCTCTACGCACATCTGGCCAAAATTGAACCCGGGATTCGCCCCGACGTCGTCGTGCGCCAGGGGCAAACCATTGCCCTGATGGGGCGGAGCGCCAGCGGCTATGCGATTCCGAAGCAACGGGCGCATGTGCATTTTGAAATTGGCCTCTACCTTTCGCGCAATTTTCAGTCGTGGTATAACTGGAAAAAATTTGGCAGTCGCAATGAACACGGCGTCTACAACGGCATGAATCTGATGGGGATCGACCCGCTGGATTTTTTCAATGCCCACCGAGCCCGTCGAATCAACAATGTGCGGGACTATTTCAATCAGTTGAGCCCCGTGGTGAAGCTGCGGATCGCCACCCGGCAACGGCCGGATTTTGTGGATCGCTACCCGGGGCTGGTCACCAAACACCCGCCGATGCTGATTGCCGGTTGGGAGATTGAATTTTCCTGGACTGGGTTGCCCTACCGCTGGACGCCGCTTGATTCAACCGACGTGAAGGGCATGCGGACCAATGAAGTAAAAATTCTCTCGGTGGATGAGAAGGCCGATGCCCGGGACAAGTCCAAACGTCTGGCTATTTCACGCCGGGGTCAGTGGGTGATGACGGACGATTTGCAAACCGTCATGCAACTCCTGTTCGGACTGCGCTAGGATTCTCTGGATTGAGCCTGAATGCGCTCTACCAGCGATTCGAATGTGGGATGTCCTTTCAGCACTTCCATGTCGGGGTCCTGCCGCATCCAATCGATGTCATTGTAGCCCAAGTCGATGGCTTTTTTGAGGGTGCGCAGCGCATCGGCCTTGCGGTTCAACAACGCCAGGCTGCAGGCCAAATTGTAATGGGCGGTGGCATTCTCCGGTAGAAACCGGACCAGCTTCCGATCCATGCGCAGTCCATCGGCGATACGACCGTGTTTTGTGTAGAGGCCGCCAAGAATTTCAATGACCTCGGTGTAGTCGGGCAAACGGCGGAGCACCGACTCGAAGAATTGCATGTCGAATTCGTGATCCGTCTTTTTATCCATGGCGACTTAGGCTCGGCGCGGGCAGGTGCCGGTCTTGCGGAATGTGTCGCAATTCGCGCTGACTTGCAGGCGTTGAGAGACGGGCGTCAGTCCGAGTTTGGAGGAAACGGTGCTGCCATACCATTCCATGAATGGGGCGCTGATTTCAAAAATTCGATCGCAGTCCACGCAGACCACTTGGGCGACTTGAGTCGAATCGCCCAGTATCGGCAGGTAGAATTTCTCGCCGGTCCCAATGTCGACCTCGCGCAACAAGGCGCTTTCGGTCATGATCGGCAGGGTGCGATAAACGGTGGCCCGGGATACGGAATCGTCGATGCTCCGGGCGTAATCGAGGAGTTGCTCGGCGGTAAAGTGCTCCTTGCGATTGAAGGCGGCATCAAAGATCGCCAGTCGCTGGTTGGTCACGCGCAGTCCTTTTTGGGTCAGATAGTGGCGAAACTTCTCGCGTGCGGGGGCGATACTCACAGGGAAACTGTTTGAATGGCGTTGGGAACTGTCAATCTGTTCGTGTAAAGTGGTGTTCAGGTTTGCCTTCGTCGGCTCGGGTAGGCGTCATTCGGCGCCATGATTGTGGGTGTCCATCCGCTGGCAGGCTTCGACAAGCTGCTGCATTACCGGGTCCCGGAGAATCTGCGCGCCACGCTGCAGATGGGGTCGTTGGTGCGGGTTCCCGTGCTCAATACCCTGCGACTTGGGGTGGTCGGAGCGATTGGCGCCCCCAAGGATTTCCCCTTGGATCGGCTTAAAAGTGTCGCCCAAGTGGTTCATCCGTTTCCGGCCCTGACGCCCGATCTGCTGAAACTGGCCCGGTGGATGTCGATTTACTACGCGGCTTCACTGGACGGTATCATTGAAACCATGATTCCCGCCACGGTCCGCAGTGGGGCGGGGATCAAAGAGGAGAAGCTGCTGAGCGTTGCGCAGAAATTATCACCGGAAGATTTGGCGACCCTCGCCAAACGTGCGCCGCAACAGGCCCGGCTTTATCAGTTTCTGGTTCAACAATACCGCCCGCAAAACAAAGGATTGGTGTTAAAGCGCCTTTCCCAGACCGCGGCGGTGGTGAACGCCTTGATCAAGCGCGGAGTGGTGAAAGAGGAAGTCCGCCGGGTGGTGCGGGAAGCTTACGCGGAGGACTGGTCGAAAGGCGAACTGGTGGCGGCGCAAGCCCCCAAGTTGAATGACGAACAATTGGCGGCCGTGCGGGGTATCACGGAGGAAGTCGCGCATGATCGCTTTGGGGTAACTTTGCTGCACGGCGTAACGGGCTCCGGGAAAACGGAAGTGTATCTGCACGCGATTGACACCGTGCTGAAGGCCGGAGGGGGTGTAATGTTTCTTGTGCCGGAGGTCGCGCTCACGCCGCAAACCGTGGCCCGGTTGCGTTCCCGGTTGGAGGCGATTGCGCCGGATCACAAGTGTGTGGTCTGGCACAGCCACCTGAGTGAAGGCGAGCGACTGGATGGTTGGCTGGCCCTGGCAGCCGGTGAGGCGAAGGTGGTGGTCGGCGCGCGATCCGCCGTCTTTGCGCCCGTGCACAACTTGAAACTCATCGTCGTCGATGAGGAGCATGAGCCAGCCTACAAGCAGGACGAAACTCCACGCTATCACGGCCGCGACGTGGCGGTTTACCGGGCCAAATTGAATGAGGCCCATTGCCTGCTTGGTTCCGCAACCCCGTCCCTGGAAAGTTACCATAATGCACTGAACGGGAAGTATGTCTTGCAGACCCTGAAATTGCGCGTCGATAACCGGAAACTCCCTTTCATCGATGTGGTGGACATGCGGATCGAAGTGATGCGGTCCCGCGGACTCACGACATTATCGCAGCGCTTAGCCAACGCGATGCAGGACCGTTTCGAGAAACGGGAGCAAACCATCCTGTTCATCAACCGGCGGGGCTACTCCTCATCCATGCTTTGCACCGATTGCGGTCACGTGGAGGAATGCGAACATTGCAGCATCAGCATGACCTATCACCGCGCGGATGAGATGTTGCGGTGCCATTTGTGCGGAGCCGAACGCAATGCACCGGTAACCTGCCCCAAGTGCCGCTCGCCGAAGATTCGATGGCGGGGACTCGGCACCCAGCGGGTGGAGGAGTCCGTGCGCCGGGTGCTGCCCCGTGCGCGCATTGAGCGGATGGATACCGATACGATGTCCAAAAAGAACCGTTTCCGCGAAATCCTCGGTCAGTTTCGAGCGGGGAAAATTGATGTATTGGTCGGCACCCAGATGATCGGCAAGGGACTGGATTTTCCCAATGTCACTTTGGTGGGACTGATCGATGCCGACATATCCATGCACATTCCCGATTTTCGGGCCAACGAGCGCACCTTTCAGTTACTGGTCCAGGTGGCGGGTCGGGCCGGTCGTGGCGACCGGGCAGGCGAGGTCGTGGTGCAAACTTTTACGCCGCAGGCCGAGCCAATCCAATTTTCCCGGCACGCGGATTACGAGGGTTTCAGTGCGACAGAGTTGAAACTGCGCAAGGACTTTCACTATCCACCCTACCGGCATCTGATACATCATCTGTTTCGTGGACCCAACCCGGAGAAATTGAAATTTTTCTCCGAGCAGTGGGCCAAACTGGTTGAGGCAGAGCTCGGTAAACGGGTCGAGTTGCGCGGACCGTCGCCTTCTCCGATCGAAAAGATCAAGGACGCCTACCGCTGGCAGCTGTGGTATTTCACGGACAACGTCTCCAAGACCATCCCGTTACTCTCCAAGCTGCGCAGCGATTTCAAGTGGCCGGACGACATTACCCAAGTGCTGGATGTCGATCCGGTCAGTTTGATGTAATACTCAGGTGACATGGCCTCGTAATTTCGAGCCGGCATTGGAGTCAGTCTGGGTCTTTTCTGAGATCCTGACTAACATCAAAGGTGGCTCAAAATAGCGAGGTCAGGTCACTGTTATAATTATTTTTCTGTGTTGTATGTATCCAAGGAATAGATGTAGTCATTAATGCTTTTTTTACGAGTATCGCTCTTCAGCATTCT
>JAURHD010000044.1 GCA_030833445.1 Cephaloticoccus sp.
CGGCATCACTCCAGTAGATCATGGCGTCGGGCGCATAATCGGCGTCGTGATCCTGGCTGAAGACGAGGTCGATCTCACCGTCGCGGTTCAGGTCCCAGCGGTGGATGGTCTGAAAGCCGCCGGACGCGGAGACATAGGTATTGGCGCCCGCGTCCTCCAGCGTGCCGCGACGGAATTCGGCGGGACCGTGATGAACGACCGTGGCCGGTGCGGCGCGGAGGATTCCGGCCGCGCAGATGAATGCAAGACAGGGGATCAGGCGATTCGCGGTCATTAGTTTCAGCTACTGGTCATTGGTAAATCGCAGGGCGTAAATATCCGCATCCTTCATCACAAAGCGCAGACGGACGGTTTGGCCGGAGAGAGAACTCAGATCGTCCGTCGTATCCCACGCCACCGCGCGTTCCAGGCTGTCGCCCACCATCAACTTGCACTCACGCAGAGTGTAGCCGGGGATGGGTTCACCGTCCGCCGTTTGAATCTCAACGTAAATGCTGCCGTTCGCGGAGGTTGAGTTGTTCAAGACTAATTGCTTGCCAGTCACGAGGATCGGCTTGGTCAGCATCTCACCCTCTTCATACGGTGCGCTGACCGAGGCAAAGCCATCCAGCCGCATGGAATAGCGCGCGAGGTGGGCTGTGGGCTGCACATAGTTCTGCCCCACATAAATCGACATCTCCCCGGGACCGGTTTGCACAAAACCCGTCGCCGGGAAGCCATTGCGCGAAACCCAATTACCCTTGTCCAATCCCGGCCGGACAAACGATTCCATAAAGGTGCGGTCGTAGCGGTATCCGCCGCGACTGGTCATGAATACCGTGTCAGAAACTTCGTTGGGGATATCATGAGTCGGTCCTTTGATCCCAAGAAAACCCGTGCCGACCTTTTGCTCGGCCAATTGCTCATCGGTGAGAAACCGCCGGCCCGGCACGAAGCGCACGGGGGTCGATACATAAATATGCGGCGCGCGGAAATAAGGCCGCGTGTGGTTGGTGTAGAGATGCTCCAGCGGTGTATTGCCAAAACTCATCCGCTCGGGCTTGGACCAGTTGATCAAATCGGGAGAAGTGGTCCGCGCGATCGAGCGGTAGCCGGAGAGGCTCCAGCTTTTGACCGAGTAATCCGTCCAACCGGTGAACACGCGGAAATAGAGCACATAGCATTGCTCGGTTTCAGACCAAAACGCGACGTTCTGGGAATCGAAGGCGCCATCCTTGAAGACCGGTTCTTCCCGCCATTTTTTCCAATGAATACCGTCGGGTGAAACCAGGATGTAGAGCCCCTGCGGCCATTGGCCGCCCACGGCCTTGTAACGCTCGTCGGCCGGCACCCCGGGGCGGGTGTCGAGGAAAGGACTGAGACTCTGCGTCCAGGGATCCTCACGTGGCGCGGGTGCGAGCAGGATGTTGTTCTCCTTGGAGCCTTCAAATTCGACCAAACCAAATTTTGGTTTCACCCAGGTGATCCCGTCCGTGCTCTCGGCCATGCAGAAATAAGAAGTGGAGCCCTCGGATTTGCCGGCACTGCTGTCCCGGGGACCACCGCGGTAATACATGCGAATCTTGTCCCCATCTTTGATGATCGTGGCATAACCCGAAGCGTCCCGATCCCATTCGTCGTTGAAAGGGACCGCCACCCCTTCGCGGTGCGGATGATGCAACTGGAGATGGGTCCCCCCCATCGAATCGATCAGATAATGGTCGACCATCAATTCCCAACGGGTGCCGATATCGAGCGGTTGGCCAAACCCCAACGTGACCGTGGTGAATAACGTGAGCAATGCAGGTATTTTCATGATTAAAAATGGATGGCTAACCGTTCGCTTTCGGACGGCGGCGCAGCGCAGCGCTGAGCGGAATGAGCAGGGCGACCAGAAAGGCCAGCGGAGACACCCACATGCCCGAGACCGGGCTGAAGGCGACCCAAGTGCCGACGGCGCAACCGCCGATCATGCCGCACAGCATGGCACGCGGAGTGAAAGTGAACTTGGTCATGGCCAGCACCATGCACGCCAACATGGGCCCCAAAAACACGCCCATCACCACTTGCGAGGCGATCAGGATGGAACCGATCTGGGCAATGAGTCCGGCGGTGGCGATGGCCAGGAGCCCCACGCCGAGACTCGCCCAGCGGCTGGCGCGAAACAGTTCAGCCTCGGTCCGCTTGCGGCCAAACCGCACCAACCAGTCATTGGTGAACGCGCCGGCCAGGGAGTTCACTCCGCTGGTGATGCTGCTCATGGTGGCGGCCAAAATAGCGGCGATGAGCAGACCGGAGACGCCGACCGGCAACTCCTGGGCGATGAAATAGGAAATGATTTTATCGGGATCCGTCGGCAGCGCAGGATCTGGGTGATGCCGATACCAGAGCCACAGCAGCAGGCCCACGCCGACGAGGGATCCCACGACCACCAGCACGCCGATGACATTGATGGAAAAGGAACGCGCGGCCTCCTTGGGCGACGAGGCGGTCAAGTAACGCTGCAGGGCCATCTGGTCGCAGAGGTAGGAGCCGAGGTTGCTCACCCCCACTCCGCACAGGATCGCCCAGAATGAAAACGTCACCTTGGGATCGAAGGTAAAATTCAGAATCTCCAAGCGGCCGGCCTCGCCGAGCTCTCTTACCATGGCGGCGGTCGACAGGTCGAGTTTGCCCCAGATGAAAGTGCCGATGAACACCATGCCCAGCGCCACCACGACGAATTGAATGGCATCGGTGACGATCACGCCACGGATCCCGCCGACCACGGTGTAGGCCGTGGAGGACAGCCCGATGGTCAGCACGATCGGCCAGAACCATTTGTCGTCGAGCCCCATCGTGCCCATGATGACCAAGGCCGGCACATAAACCACCACGCCCATCCAACCCACCCGCATGAGCCCAAACATGGCCGACAGGGTCAAACGCACCGGGTTGCCAAAGCGCTGCTCGATGACGGCATAGGGATGTCGCCAATTACCGGCCAGGTAGCGGGGTAAAAACCAGTATTGTAGCACTGCCCATGCGACCGGCATGACAATCATGCCGATGGCGATCTGGATCCCTCCGGTGTAGGCCGAACTGATGTAGACGATGAGACTGACGCCGCTGAAGAAGGTCGCTGCGATGCTGAGGCCGACCAAGATGGAACCAAAAACACCGCTGAACAAACCGTGGGCAGTAAAGTATTCATCCGATGATTCCTTGCGGCCGCGACAGGCAACGCCCACCGCCACAATGGCCGCCAGATAAACGACGATGACGGCGATATCTACCGGTCGCATGGGATGGAGTTTGGTAATTGGTATTTTTGCATGACGGGTGAGCTACGCATGAGCCTACAGTGAGGAAACCGGCTTTACTGGATTTCAAAATCCACCGTCAGGGTTCGGCCATAGGTCGCGTTGAAATTGATCGTCTCCCAGTTCTCATAATTTTTGGAATCATGGGTGCCGATATACTTGGCCGGGAAACGCGGATCGCGCCACCAGATCGCCGCCGAAACGCTGAGTTCGGTGTGCACGGGCAGCAGGTCCTCCTGACTGATCCAATAGCGCGCAAACAACAGCTCACCACCGGCCTGCAGTTGGATGCCCTGTTCGTTGAATTGCATGGCATAGGCAGGATCCACCAGATCCTCCGGCCGCCAGTCCCGGCCTTCCAAGCGTGTGGTGCGCGTGAACACATAACAGGGCCGTCCTTCGTAGTCAGCCGGGCCTTCAAAGGTGTAATCCGTCGGAGCCAAAACCAAATGCGGGGTCAGGGAAAGCTGCAGTTGTGGCATGGCGGTCAGCACATCGGCCGACCAGCGTTCCCCTGGTTTGGCGTAGGCGCGCAACGGAGCGGCGATCGCTTCATTCAGGAGCACGTTCTGCCATGCCGCCACGGCCGCTCCCGTGGGCACCCCGGGACTCAGCATCCGACCTTTGGGCACCAGTTTTAGCGGCAGGGATTCAGACCCTGCATGCCATTCGG
>JAURHD010000045.1 GCA_030833445.1 Cephaloticoccus sp.
GCCCGTGAGGACCGTACAGCATGATGCGGGGCGGCAGGATGTCCTTGTTCCGCTTGATTGCCTTCAGGTCGATTGCCATTATTTTTTACTCCAGATTAAGATTGAGAAACAAATCACCGCGCCGATGGCGCAGGCATGACTACAGATTTCGCTGATGCTCATTCTTCCTCCGCGTATTCGGCGGCAAGGTCGGCTACAAAATCGGAATCCGCGAGGTGATTGCGTAGCATCTCAGTTACCGTTTTGCGCTCACGATCGCGGCGAACTTGCAACGCGTACATGTTGCTGCTAAGGGATGCAACGTACATCTCGGCCGCATAAGATGGATCGCGGTGTTCGTCCAAAAAATCGTACAGGTCGAACTGCGCCCGACCGCTTGTGGGCCATTGGCCGTACTCAAGGATGCTATCGACCACCTCATCAAGCGCCAGCTCGTAATGACGCGGCGTGGGCTGCTTAAGCGAATAGCCCTGCAAGGGACCGCAAACCGCGCAGTCTGTCGCCCCGCACATGCAACGCTCGGCGGTCATGCTTGCGACCTCGCGTCAATCTTCCGCAACCGCTTTGAAAACAACGTCCACAACGCGCCTAAGCGCACCACCGCATCCATGTCTCCACGGCGGACGGCAGCGGCGTACTGCCGCCGGACAATCTCCTGACTGTTTTCAATCTTGCGCTTTGCCTGTTTCATTTTTTTCTCCTGATCGGTTGGTTGGGTGCTGCTGGTACAGAACGGACGATAATGGACTATTTGCATCATGTCAACAATTATTTTACCCCCCCCCTTAAATACTTTAATTGACACTTGACAAGGCGTAGTCTAGAGTGCGCGTTTGCAACTTGTCAACAAGGAAAAGCACCATGTATTTATCAATGAACGCTGCCGCTGCCCGACTGGGCATCACGCGGCAATGGCTTTGGAAACTTGCCCGAGCGGGCAAGATTACGACGCTGGCCCTCGCGGGTCGGAATGTCGTGGTGGTCGATGACATATTCAAGGCCGAGGAGAAGCGGCACAGGAAGGCGGGGAAATGAAACCGTTCAGAATTAAGGTAAGCATCCGAAACAACCTCCTGCTCAACGCCATCGAGGAGCAAGGCTACCCGACCGTCGCGGCATTCGAGCGTGCGATGGGGGTGTCTTCGGGCAGGATGAACGCCCTGGTATCCATGCGAGTCGCCCCCCTGCTTGATTCCGGCGAGTTCTCGAAAGAGGCAAAGATGGCGATGGAGGTGCTTGGCGCCGCGCCCACCGACCTCTGGACAGAACAGCAGCTCACGATCAAATTGAACCGCAATTCCGGGGAGCGCGAAATTGACGCGGATCTCGTGCATCACCTGCTCGAGCAGCGCAGCCAGATGGAGTATCTGCCCAGTCCCGAGGACCATCTGCTGGAGCGCGAAACCAATCAATTAGTTGACAACCTGCTCAATAAAATCAGGCCGCGTGAAAAAGATGTTCTTATCAGCCGATTTCAAAATGACGAAACATATGAGGAGGTTGGTAAAAAGATGGATGTCTCACGCGAACGTGCTCGGCAGATTGAAGCTACCGCGTTGCGAAAATTACGCCATCCGGTCAATCTGAAAGTTCTGAACAAGTCCGGGTTGATTAAACGTAACAAATTTGGTTGGGAATTGCTTGATGACTGACGAGACGAACACCGTGATCGAGATCCACCCGAAGGTGCTGATCGACGCTGCCCTCAAATACGCGGAGCGAGGATTTCGCGTCCTCCCCTTGCACACGATCAAAAGCGGGATCTGCTCCTGCGGGGACAAGGACTGCCGGTCCCCCGCCAAGCACCCCCTCACCCCCCACGGGGCACAGGACGCCAGCTCGGACGAGATGACGATCCGAGGCTGGTGGTCCAAATGGCCACAGGCCAATATAGGTCTGGCGATGGGCGACTCGGGCTGCGTGGCCCTTGACGTCGATACCCGGAACATGGGACACCTGACCTGGGAGCAACTCATCACCGAGAACGGCGAGCTGCCCGAAACACCCACGCAGCGCACCGGGAACGGGTGCCATTACCTCGTCCGAATCGACCCCGCGGCTATCCCCCGCGTTCGCGGCAAGCTCGGACCCGGCATCGACATCAAGGCCAACGGCTACATCGTGGCAGAACCCTCTATCCACCATTCCGGGCGGCGATATGCTTGGGACGACGGTCTGGACATCCTTCAAGGGTTCATGCCGGCACAGGCCCCCGTATGGCTCGCCCGGATGCTTGTGGAACCTCTGGGCGACTCTGCCGCCCCCTCCGGCCCTAACCTCGGCGTCATTACCCTCCCGGTCCAGCTCCGCGAGGCCGCCGACGCCCTCACCCACCTCGATTCCGACGACTATCACCAATGGATCGAGGCGGGCATGGCCCTGCACGCTACCGGACTGGGCGATGCCGCCTACCAAGTCTGGGTGGACTGGGCCCAGACCAGCCCGAAGTTCGATCACAAGGCGCAGCGGGCTAAGTGGGTGAGCTTTGGGCGCAACCGGCAGGCGGGCGTGACCATCAAGACCCTTTTCTCCCGCGCCCAAGCGGTCGGTTGGGTCAACCCGATGACGCTCGCCCGGTTCAGCGAACCCGTCAAAGCCGATGGCCTGATCCTCAACCTCGACCAGCTCCGCGATCGCGCCTCCGGCCTGAAATGGCTGGTCAAACACGTTATTCCCGACAACGCGATCGGGATGTTCTTTGGAGCCTCTGGCACTTATAAATCATTCATCGCCCTTGATTTCGGCCTCCACATGGCCCACGGCCTCCCGTGGCTCGAGCGCAAGACCCGAGCAGGTGCTGTCGTCTACATCGCAGCCGAAGGCGGCGCCGGACTCTGGAACCGCATCCGCGCATGGCACCTCGACCGGAAACTGGCGATCGGCGCCATCCCTTTCTACGTTTGCCCCGTCGCAGTCAACCTCGGCGACCCCGCCAGCGTCCTCGCGGTCCAGAAATCCATCATTGATCTGGGCATCGAGCCGAGAATGGTAGTCGTCGACACCCTCTCCCAGACCTTCGCCGGGGACGAGAACAAGAGAGAAGAGGCCGCAGGCTACCTGCGCTCTCTGGGCGAACAGATCCGCGCCCGGTTCGCTTGCACCGTCCTCCTCATCCATCACACAGGCCACAGTACCAACGAGCGCCCCAGAGGTTCCAGCGCCTTTATCGCCGATCTCGACTTCCTGTTCGGCGTGTTCAAGGAAAAAGAAGATCCGATCGCCACAATGGAGTGCTTGAAACAAAAGGACGGGGACAAAATCGAAAACCTCAATTTCCAATGCATCCGGCATGTCCTTGAACACGACGAGGATGGCGACGAAGTAACCTCCCTTGCCGCCATTTACACCAACCAAGTGCACGCGCTGGTTGCCGCAGTCAACGCCAGGCAGGATTCCAATTACGGCAAATTCCTTCGCGCAGCCCAAATGGGCGCCGCAGTCGCAGACGCTAAAAAGGCATTCTTTGCCGATCTCGGGTCCGATAAAGCCGCCGACACGAAGGCAAAAGCATGGTCCCGGTCCCTCGCTTGGGCGCAGAAAAATAACCTTATTCGGGTCGAAAATAATGTGTTTTTTGTCGTTGCTGGACCGGACACCGAAAGCGCCAAATAGGACACCTACCCCCTGTTTTCGGACATG
>JAURHD010000046.1 GCA_030833445.1 Cephaloticoccus sp.
GGCACGATGAGGATGAGGGTTCGGCTTGGACAATGCCCTTCAAAATTTCGGCTGATTCTGAATTCCGGGCCAACGTCTCCGGTGCGGCAGGGTTGCGATTTGAGTTGGCGGATAAATTTTTCAAACCGGTGCCCGGTTTTGTTAACGGTCGAACAGCAGGCGATCAGGACGATGCATTGGATGCGCCGGTGAGCTGGGGAGACGGTCGTTTGCGTGACTTGGCAGGGCAAACGGTGAGAGTGCGGATTCATTTTCATCGTTCGCCCGAGGCGGAGCCTCGACTCTTTGCCCTAACCAGAAAGTAATGAATTCAACCATGCGCCGATTATATTTGATGATCGTTCTGGGACTGAGCGCGCTGCAAACCACGGCCAAGGAAACTCCAATTAGACTTATGGAAACAACCACCGGCGTTAAATTCGGAGTGTGGGGGACTGAGTCGTCCGAGCCCGCTTCGACGCTCTTTATCCTGGCCAACTCGATCGACGGCACGCTGGGCGATCCCTATTTCCGGCAGTCGGGCAACCAACTCGCCGAACAGGGCTATCTCTGTGTGACGATTGATATACCAGGGCACGGCCTGCAACACCGCTCAGACGAACCCGAGGGTTTGGCCGGCTGGCGCACTCGCACCGACAACGGCGAAGACTTGGTCGCCGAGACAAACCGGCGTTTGTCCGAGGTGCTCGACTATCTGATTAGCATCGGGCGCACCGACCCGGAACGGGTGGCGGCCTGCGGCACCTCCCGTGGTGGTTTTCTGGCTCTGCACTTTGCCGCGGCTGAACCGCGGGTGAAATGCGTCGCGGCCTTCGCCCCGGTGACCGATTTGCTGGCGTTGCGCGAATTCAAAGGCGCGGAAGACAACGCGCTGGTGAACTCCCTATCGGCCATCAACCAAGCCGCGAAACTGGCGAACCGCCCCGTCTGGATCATCATCGGTGACCGCGATGAACGCGTTGGCACCGACCACGCCATTGCCTTGGCCCGGGCGATCACGGCATCCGCCTTGGCCCAAGGGTTGGATCCCGCCGTCGAGCTGCACGTGCTGCCCGAGCCCAAGGGACACACCACGCCGCACGGCGCGCCCGCCGCGGCGGCAACCTGGATTGCCGCTCAATTGTCCGTGACGAAACCCGACTGATTCACCCCTGTTATTTACACCATGCCTACCCGCCGCGATTTTATGAAGGGGATGATGGCAAGTGGTCTGGTCTCGCAGCTTCACTCCCTCGCATGGGCCGAAAATCTCACTCCGCATCTACCGCATATGACTCACCCCAACCCCATGGATCCCCTGCTGCCCGATTTCGGCCAATTGTCGACCGAGGACAAAATCCGCCGCGTGGAAGCGATCACGTCCGCCGCGCGCAAACACCCGAGCGGCATCATGGTCTGCATGCCTTACATCGCCGAGGACGGCCTGCGCGTGGTGCACGAGTCCGACATGGCGGGCATGGATCAGTTTTCGTTCAACTTCGGGCATAGCTTCAAGGGTATCACGGATTTTTTCACCAACGAGAATTCCATCACTGCCTCCGGCAGCCATCTGGCTGCGCAGAGCATTCGCTTCAAGGCGACGGGCGAGGCCGAGGCTTTGGCGGGAGCCCGCGCGGCCTACCGTTCGTTGCGCATTGTCTATCAGTTCGGCGTCGAAAACGGCGTGCCCGGTTTCATGGGCAAGCCGTTCCACTTTGAGTATTCGGTCCATACCACCGGCGACCAGTATTTGCACACGATGTGGGGGCTGTGGTCGTTCCTGCCCATTGCCTCTGCGGATGAGCAGGCGGAGATCCGCGCCATGCTGATCCAGATGGCGGATTACCAAATCTCGGTCGACTACCAGATTTTCAACCGCAAGGGCAGCGAGGGCGGCAAGACCAGTGCCTGGAGCAACCGGCTGGATCCCTCCGATTACAACGCGATCATGGCCGCGATGGTGGCCATCGCCTACAAGCTGACCGGCGACACGAAATATCGGGACGCCTATGAGTTTGTGATCAAGACCGGCAAATGGCAGACGCACCGCCGCATCGACTACATCATCGAACAATTCCAAAACGGCACCTACGAGGCGCAGCCGTGGGACAAGATTGCCGGCGCCGATGTGGCGGCCGGGGAATTCGCGCACTGGGAGCAAATCCAGCACTGCCAGTTCCTCGCGATTTCCGCCGCGATCATCCACGAGTGCGTGCCGGAGCTGTTCACGGCGGATGATCTCAGCCGCGTGCTGGCCCTGTGGTGGGCGGACTATCCCGTTGGTTTTGATACCGAGGGGTGGAACTACCTCTATTGGTTTATTGTTTCCACCAAGGACCGCAGTTGGCGGCCGGTGCCGCTCACACCGCGGTTGCCGCGCGAGCAATGGTTTGGCGGTCACCCGATGCTGTCGTTCGCCTCGGAATGGGTTTACGGCGATTGCCTGGCCCGGTTCCAGTGGACCGCGATGGTGGTGGCCCGGCACTGTCCGGAAAAATGCGACGAAGCCGTCAAGTTTGCGTCCGAAACCCTGCGGCGCCTGGAACCGCGGCACCTGGTCTGGGTTTCCGATCCCGACGGCAAACAGATACCGCCCGCGGTGAACTACTTTACGCGCTTCCTGAGTAGCGAGGCCCCCGAGGGCATGATCGCTTCGTATTGGGAAGGGCGGCGACTCAACCTCTGGAACTGATCACCGTGATGCGCCGATTTATTCGTCAGTTCGCCCTTGCCTCAGTCTTGGTGACACCCGGTTGGGCGGGTGAGTCGCTCGCGACGCTCGACCCGGCGCAGCCGGTGGCGGAACGCATTGCGACGATCGAGCAATTTCTCGATCACCACTATTTCGATGTGCAGGGCCTGATGTATTCGCACATCAACTGGCGCGAGGAACGGCCCTTCACGGCGGACGATTTCACCCCGCAGGATTCGACCATGCCCGGCCCGGAACCATGGCAGTGGATGAGCTACGAAAACAGTTCCTTCATCTCCGGCATCCTGCTTGCGGCGCAGTGTTATCGCTACGAGGCGACGCAGGATCCCGCGGCGCTTGCCCTTGCCGCCAAGGCCTTCCACTCGCTCGACGTCAATTATGCCCTCACGGAACAGCGCAACCGCGCGGCCGAGGGTCCCGACCAAAAGGCGGGATTCATCGGGCAGGGCGGAAGCGTGGCGAACCCGGCTGGCTTTTTCTGCAAGCCCTACTATGGCCAGGCGACCGATGCCACGAGCACGGAACAGCATTTCGCGCCGATGGTCGGGCTGTATCGCTATTGGCACATCGCGGATGAGCCGACGCGGGCGCGCATCGCGCAGATGTTTCGCGAGGTGTCGGCGCGGTGGCGCGGCGGCTATTTCATCAACTATTTTGGCGAGCCCTGGGACATGGAGAAATCCTACCCACGCGCCCAGCGGCACATGTTTCTCTGGATGGTCATGCACCGGCTCGCCTACGAAGTGACCCAGGATCCGGAGAGTCTGGCGGAGTTTAATCGCCTGCACGCGCTCTACGCCAACCTGCCGCCGGCCGCCGCCAACTACACCATGGGCCTGATGTCGGCGCTGATCGACAACGTGCCCATGACCGCCGCCCTGCTGAAATCCGGGGTCGGCATGGACACCAGCGGCTGGCTGGGCA
>JAURHD010000047.1 GCA_030833445.1 Cephaloticoccus sp.
AATCTCGACCTGCTGGCGACGGGGGGCATGCGCTTCACCGATGCCTACGCATCCTGACCGGTCTGTTCGCCGACCCGGGCCAGCCTGATGACGGGAAAATATCCGGCTCGGGTAGGAGTGACGAATTTCATCGGCGGGCATTCCGTGGGCAAACTGCTCGACGTGCCTTACATGCACCACCTGCCGATGAACGAGCGTAGCATTGCGACTGCCTTGCGCGACGGCGGTTACCAGACTTGGCACATCGGCAAATGGCACTTGGGCAACGGACTGACTTATCCGAAAAAACACGGCTTTGACGTGAACATTGGCGGTTGTGGCTGGGGCATGCCGAATAACGGCTACTTCAGTCCGTGGGGGATTGAGACGATGCCCGACGGACCCGAGGGCCAGTATCTCACTGATGCGATTGGTGATGCCGCGGTGAAGCAGATTCGTGAGCGCGAAATTATCCTCGCGGTCACCTATATCATCGTCGTGTTCTCGATCGTTTTCCAAGGGCTCACGCTCAAGCCCTTGGTCAAACGATTGATGGCCAAGTGACACGGTTGTCCGGATCCTCCCGTATTGGAAACTTGCCTCACCAAGTGTCCCAAGACTTAATGCCGAAGTCGGAGTCAATCCCTGTTGCCACCCATGTCCGGTCTCTCCCCAGCCCAAGTTGAACAGTTTAACCGCGAAGGTTATCTCGTGGTACGCGGTTACCTTGATCCCGTGGAGGACTTGGATCCGGTCATGGCGGAATACGCCGGGGTGTTGGATCGACTCGCAGAGGATCTGTTCGCGAAGGGTGTGATCAAGTCCACCCATGCGGACAAGGATTTCAGCGAACGTCTGATCCATGTATGCCAGGAGAGTGGCAAGGTGCTGGCCCAACATTTCGATTTTTCCCTGCCACAAAAAAACATCCAAGCCGATACCCCGATCTGGACCGGACCGGCCGTTTTCAACGTGCTGCGCAATCCGCGCGTGTTGGATGCGATTGAAAGTTTAATTGGACCCGAAATCTATTCCAACCCGGTGCAGCATGTCCGGCTCAAATTGCCCGAGAGTCGGGGTATTGCAGACGAGGCCGGTCAGTTGGTGCAGGGCGCGACTCCATGGCACCAAGACAACGGCGTCGTCCTGCCCGAGGCGGACGAGACGGACATGATCACGGTGTGGTCCTCGTTGTGGGACGCTCCGATCGAGTCCGGTTGCCTGGAGGTCGTGCCTGGCAGCCACCACGATGGTCTGGTGACGCACTGTCCACTCGGCGCGGCCGGCGCGGGCATTCCACTTAAACTGATTAAGCAAGCCGAGGCGGTGCCGTTGCCAATGAAGCGTGGTGACGTGTTGTTTCTCCATCGCCGCATGTGCCACGCCTCCTTGCCCAATATCAGTAATCGCGTGCGTTGGAGTTTTGACCTGCGTTACAATCCGATCGGCCAGGATACGGGCCGCAAAGCTTTCCCCGGTTTCGTCGCGCGTAGCCGGGCCAACCCTGAGTCAGAGTTGCACGATCCTGATGCATGGTCGGCCTCGTGGCTGGAAACGCGTCGCCGGATTGCCAGCGAAGGGAACGAGACTTTTTTTAATCGCTGGGACGCCAAGGCTGAAGTCTGCGCCTAGTTGCCCCGGTCATTTAGGATTTATTTGCCCAATGGCACACTGATACTGGTGCCGAGCCGGGGTTTGAGGTCCGAACCGATTTGTGCCGAACCATGCAGGATACCGCATGAGGTGAGCAACCCGCAGAGCACTGTGCCGACGATGAAGGTCACTGGACAAAGACCAGACGGCTTATGAGTTGGTTGCACACCCTGAAGACGCCGCCGAACTTGGATGGTGACAACGGGAATGGCCGCAAAAAGTCGCAAAAGACCAGTCGGTATACCAGCCTTGCGTCGCGCCTAAAGGCGCGCGAGAGCTTTGCACGCAGTCACACTTCTTTGTGCCTTTTTGCGGCCATCACTTCGGCCTGGTTGTCTGTGACTTTCTTTGATCTGCACTAGTTGAATTGACCGGAGCTCAATCACCGATTTCTTCGCACCCATGACTAACTCCGCGGATGGAAATTACGGTTGGGATCAATCCGCGGATCCGTGGATTCGGCTGATGGCCAAGGGTGACCCCAACCGGTTGCTGCTACTGGATAACGTCATGCTCGGCTTGTGCGGCGAGGTGTCCGGTCTTGACGTGATCGACATCGGCTGCGGGGAAGGACGCTTTTGTCGCATGTTGGGGAAACGCGGGGCCAAACTGACGGGCATTGATCCGGTGGGAAAACTGATCATTGAGGCACGCCGGCGCCAGCCGGAGGCCACCTTCCATATTGCCAAGGCGGAGGCGTTACCCGTGCCGGATGCGAGCATGGATCTTGCCGTGAGCTACGTCGCTTTGGTCGATATTGCGGATTACAAGGCGGCGATTGCCGAGATGAGGCGCGTGCTGCGACCCGGCGGTCGCTGCGTCGTGGCTAATCTCAATGGCTTCAACACCGCCACCACGAAGTTTTGGGCGCGAGACGAGGACAACAACAAGCTGCATTGGACGATGGACAACTACATGGTGGAGCGGTCGACCAAGGCCGAGTGGGCCGGCATCTCGGTGACCAACTGGCATCGGCCGCTGTCCGCCTATATGTCCGCGTTTTTGAGCAATGGTTTTCAGCTGAAGCATTTTGATGAACCGTTGCCGGACGCAAAAGTGATGGCCAAAGATGAAGGCATGCGCTCCCTGATGCGTTGTCCGCACTTCTGCACAATGGTCTGGCAGAAGACCTAATCAAAGCGGGATGGAGCGAACGCTTGGTGGATTTAGGTGGCATGTTCAAAGCCTGGGGTCTGTGGTGATGGGGCACCGATTCCTTTATTTGCGATGAGCAAACTTAAATTCCTTCTGAACAAACTAGCCTCGCAGCTTTGGGTGCGGCCGGCCTGCTACAGTATGGCGGCCTTGTTCTGGGTTTTCCTCGGCACGGTGGCGGAATATTTTCTGCAGGGTTCCAGGGGCATCGACATCAGCCGGGAGACCCTCGTCAATTTGTTCAGCATCCTGGCTTCGACCATGCTGACGGTGGCGATCTTTTCGGTCTCGGCGATTGCCGCGGCCTACGCCTCCGTATCAACCACGGCCGCTTTCGTGATGAATGTCTCAACCGCGAACAACTGTG
>JAURHD010000048.1 GCA_030833445.1 Cephaloticoccus sp.
CCGCAATCCAGATACAACCCATAACAAGCTCCCAGACTAACACTCGGGGTGGCTCGAAAACTTGAGGCCGGTCACCGGAGTGGTGCGAATCTGACGGCTCTTTATCCCCTTGGAGCACAGGATTCGGATTTTCGATCAACAGCCGAACAATTTCCTGATGTTGTAGATGTGATGTTGCGAGTAATCACTGATAGTGGTGCAGCGCAACTTGAACAAATCGAAGCAGGACGGGTGACGCGCCCGCACCAATACAATACAGATGATGAATGGTGGTGGGCGGTGGTCGAGGCGGAGTCGCGAGTATATTCATCACGTGTGATCGTTGAGGGTAATGCCACACCATGAAGAGTCTTGATCGAAGCAGTCGTGCCTTTGCGCTGGTCATTGTGTTGAGCCTGCTCGCCGTCCTTGTCGTAATTGTTTTCGCAATCTCGCTTGTTGGAAAAGTTGATTCGCAACTTGGGCAAACAGCTGTTTACCAAATACAGGCGCGCCAGAATGCGCTGATGGCGATGAAGCTGGCGATCGGCGAAGTGCAACGTTACGCCGGCCCAGATGAACGCGTCACGGGGATGGCCGGTATTACTGGCGTGCCGGCCGGCGCCGGGAACTATGCGCGGCATTGGTGTGGGGTGTGGGATAGAGATGGAAACTTTCTGCGCTGGCTTGCTTCGGGTGGTGGTGGTGGTACGATTCCGGCCTTGGGTGGCACGGATCCGATCCCGCTGGTCAGCACGAAATCAATCGGCGCTCAAGCTACAGATCGCGAGCAGGTCCGCGTATTGTTGAGGCCGATAAACACCATCAACGCCTCGGGGCAGACAGTGACTTTAGGGCAATATGCCTATTGGGTGGGAGACGCTGGGATAAAATTGAGCATAGTCATTCCCGATGCCGATGGTGTTGTTTCCGGGCAGAAGCATGCGATCAATCAACAGTTTGGGATCCAGCCGGATGATTCAGCTTTGGACAACGTGCTCTCCTATGGGCAGTTGAACATCGCCGGTGCGACCACGCCGCAACGACAGGGTGGTTTCCATTCGTATACTCATAGTCACTACGGCCTCATCGGTTCCACTTTGAAGGCGGGGTGGTGAACGTGAATTCCACCTCCAATCGTTTCTGGACAGGCATCGGTGCAACCTACAACCGGTGGCATCCGGGCGGGTTTGATGACATCGGCACTTTTGCGAGTGGGATGTCGGCAGCAGCAACTTGGTCGACACCAGCTGGCGACAAGATGGCCAATGGACCGTTTCTGACAAAGACTGCCTTTGTTTCCGGCAATACCGCTGTGATCAACGCGATCACGGGCGGCGGTGGCACATTGGCGGAATTCGACTTGAGTATGCAAGATTGGCTGGCCGTGCGCTCAGACACCTTCCGCATACGGGTCTATGGCGATGCCATGAATCCGGCCGATAACAACGTTGCCGGATCTACGGCAGTGGCAGTAGCATACTGCGAGGCGATCGTCCAGCGAACACCAGAAATTATCGATTCCGTTTCGGGGCCATTAGGCCGCCGTTTTGTCATTACCTACTTCCGCTGGCTGGGGCCGGACGACATTTAGTCGTAAATTGGTGCCAAGGGCCGGATTTGAACCGGCGACCAAAGGCTTATGAGTCCTCTGCTCTACCACTGAGCTACCCTGGCATTAGGGAGGGCGAAACGTGCAGTTTCTTTACGGAAAATCCAACAAAAAATTATTTGGCCCTACATCACGGCTATAATGGCCTGCAGTTCCGCCGCCGAATCCTCGTGGTCTTGGGCGATCGCCAGTTGCAGGGCATCCTCAAGTAGGCGACGGGCTCGGTCGGTCTGACCCGACTTGAGCAGCAGCTTGCCCAGCAGGATCCGGGGCAGCATCCAGTCGGCCTTCTTGGCGACGCAGAGCTCCAGATGGGGAATCGCCTCGTTATCTCTGGCCGCTGCGATCAGGGCCTGTGCCAAGCTGAACCGGAATAGTTCGTTCTCCGGCTGGCTGGTGACCAGGGCTTGAAACTGTTCAACCCGTGCCGACATCAGGCCACACTGTCGATGTAGACCAACACGCCCGTGGCGTTGTCGTTGCCCCCGTGGCGAATAGCCTGGGTGATAATGTCGCGCAGGACTGTCTCCGGGTCCTCGTCTCGGGCCATCAAGTCGGCGAGTTCCTCGTCGTTGACGAGACCCGAAACCCCGTCGGTGCAGAAAAGATAGCGATCCCGTGCCTGAATTGCGTGGGTGATCACATCCACCTCCACCGTTCCGGGTTGCCCCATGCAACGGGTCAGGGCGTGGCGGTTTGATTCATGAAAATAGACATCTTCGCCCCGGGCCCGGCGGTCACGAATTTCGTTCTCCACCGAGTGGTCACTGGTCAAGGCACTCAAATGGCCGCCGCGCAGGGTGTAGCAGCGCGAGTCACCCACATGCCCGATCAGGAGATTGCGTTCCCGGATTTGCCCGATCGTCAGGGTGGACCCGATCCCGGTGCCCGGACTCAATTTGCGCCCGAGTTCATAAACCGCCAAGTTGGCATCCTGCACGATTTGGGTCAGATCGGGATGCTGATTCGGGGAATTCGCCAAGGCGTGGGAAACCTTGAGCAACACCAGTTCGGCAGCCTCGGCCCCGCCGGGCAAGCCACCGACGCCATCCGCCACGCCGAACAGGTTGAGTTTTTCGTTGTATATCAGGCGATCCTCGTTGCGACGGCGCACGCGTCCAATGTCGGTGAGGGCGGCGGCTCTGAACTGAATCATTAGGTAAGCGTGTTGACGGAACGAACTAAACGAAAGGCAGAAAGGAGCGCTCCCGGTTGTCAACCGTCAGCCGGGTGAAATCGGTGATGGGCAGGCTCGCGATAAATAAACGCCCGTAGGTCTTGGCCAGAACCCGGGTGTCGAGGATGGTGA
>JAURHD010000049.1 GCA_030833445.1 Cephaloticoccus sp.
GAAAAGGCACCTGCAGCGATCTGCCGCAAAGTCATCTCTGCCTTGCAGAGTGGCAAGCATGAGATCGAAATCTGGGGCGACGGTCACCAGACCCGCAGCTTCATGTATATCGATGACTGTCTGCATGGGAGCCAGGCCATCATGCGCAGCGAGGAAATCAACTTTCCCATCAATCTCGGCAGCGAAGAAAAGGTCTCCATCAACCAGTTGGTCGACTTGGTCGAATCCATCGCCGGGGTGAAATTGCAGCGCCGCTACAACCTTTCCGCCCCCAAGGGAGTAAACGGACGCAATTCAGAGAATACCCTGATCCGGAAGATGCTGGGATGGGAACCTTCGATCTCACTGCGCACCGGCTTGGAGAAAACCTATGCTTGGATTCATGACCAAATGAAATCTGGTGCGTCCAAGGACTCCGTGGTGAACATCAGCTGATCCACTAACACGACTGGCGCATCATGGACTTGCGCCCGTAATAAATACCGGCCTGTCTCAGTTGCCCGTAATTATGGAATTCGCTTCTCCCCATCAATTTTTCACCAATGATGTCGTTCAACGCGGCTTATTACACGACTCATCTTTTGAACTGATTGATGTAGGTTGCAGTGGTGGAATTGCTGCGCTCTGGCGGATATTTGAGCCCCGTCTCAAAGCCCTGGGTATCGATCCCGTTTTGGACGAATGTGCCCGACTCAGTGCCCAGGAAGTCAACCCTGCGGTGCGTTATGTTCCGGCTTTCGTGGGGTTGCCAGATAACCATCCTTTCAGTCAGCAACAAAGAAACCGCCCACCCACCGAGTTGAATCCATGGGCCCGGCTATCATCGGCGGCCGCCACCGAAGCCCTCGCCCAACGGGTCAGCCAGGAAACCAAACTCCCGGTCCTGAATACCTGGCAGGCGGAGCGGTTGGCCGAGGTCAAAACATTCACCTTGGATGAATTGGCGGGGCGTGAAGGTTTTACCGATGTCGACTTCATCAAGATCGACATCGACGGACAGGATTTGGCAGCGCTGCTTTCCGGGGAGAAAGTGATCCGAGAAAGTCCCGTGCTGGGCATGGTGCTGGAAGTAAATTTTTACGGGGGCACCGGGGCGAACGAACACACCTTTCACAACACCGACCGTCTCATGCGTTCATGGGGGTTTGATCTTTTCGGCCTCACCACCCGCAAATACGCAGCCGGAGCCCTGCCCAATCGCTTCGAATGGGATTGCCCGGCCCAATCGATTTCCGGTCGCCCCTATCAGGGCGATGCCCTCTACCTCCGGGACGCCATCGGGCTCGAAGGGCAACCGGCACTACCGCCTGTGTCATCTGGAAAATTACTCAAACTCGCTTGCCTGTTTGAGAGCTTCAGCTTGCCCGATTTTGCCGCTGAACTGATCCTGAAACATGGCCCTATCATGGGACTTGATACGGATGTCTCGCTTGATTTACTCACCCGAAGTCTTCGCCACGATGAAGTGGGCTACCGGGAACACATGCGCCGCTTCCGGGAAAATCCGGCCCGTTTTTATCGCAATGGCACGATCTAACCACGGTGTTTTTACTCGCCCGCACTTCTTGGATGACTTTGGGTGCGGTATCCTTTCTCTGAATTCATGATAAACACTGTCTCCGTCATCGGTCTCGGCAAACTTGGCGGTAGCATGGCTGCCGGTCTGGCTTCCCGCGGACTCAACGTTATAGGCGTCGATGTCAACCGCCAGGCGGTTGATGCCATCAATGCCGGAAGGGCCCCGGTCCAGGAAACCGGCCTGGATGAGATGATCGCGGCCAACCGGGAACGAATCCGGGCAACCTTGAGCACCGAGGAGGCCGTCTTGGGCAGCGATCTCAGTTTTGTCATCGTGCCCACGCCCAGTGACGAGCGCGGCGCCTTTACCCTGCAATATGCCCGCTATGCCTTCAAGGCCCTCGGGCAGGCCATGCACAAAAAGATGGGTTACCACGTGATCGTGCTCACGAGCACTGTCCTGCCCGGGGCTACCCGTCACGGTTTGCTCCCCATCCTTGAACATGAGTCCGGGAAAAAATGCGGCCCCGACTTTGGCTTGTGCTACAACCCCGAGTTCATCGCGCTCGGCAGTGTCATTCGCGATTTCCTCAATCCCGATTTTTATTTGCTCGGTGAGTCGGATTCCCGTGCCGGCGACCTGCTCGAGCAAGTCCACCACCGTGTCTCGCAGAACAATGCCCCGGTAAAACGGATGAGTCTGGAGAATGCGGAACTCGCAAAGATTGCCGTCAACAGCTACGTGACGATGAAGATTTCCTTCGCCAACATGCTCGCGGACTTTTGTGAACACATCCCCGGCGGCGATGTGGACGTAATCAGCGATGCCCTTGGCATGGACAAACGCATCGGCCGAAAATACCTCACCGGAGGATTCGGCTTTGGCGGCCCCTGCTTTCCGCGCGATAATGTCGCCCTCAACTTCATGGGCCGGCAACTGGACGTGAACAGCAGCCTGTTGGAGGCCAACGATGACTATAATCGTGGACTTTCAAAACGCTACGTGGACAAGCTTCAAACTCATCTGCCCAAGGGTGCAAATGTTGCCGTCCTCGGTTTGGCCTACAAACCTCTTTCGCATGTGATCGAAGAATCCCCCGGCATCTACCTTTGCCGCGCCCTGTCGGAAGCCGGGTATCCGAACCTGCTTGGCGATCTTGCGGAACGCGTCATCTATGTTGCGGTCGAATTCGACCTCATCGATCTCAACGACGAGCTTGACCTTGTTGCCTTCGAGGGTTTCGCAGGTGCTTTTCACAGGCTTCGGAGTGTATCGGTGGGACTCGGGGGACTGTCC
>JAURHD010000004.1 GCA_030833445.1 Cephaloticoccus sp.
TTTACCTTTCATGGTCTGGGTCCTTTCTGGGGCCCAGACTAACATCAAAGGTGGCTCAAAATAGCGAGGTCAGGTCAGTGACTTTAATAAGCAGTTATGCGTATTGGCTTTATACGGGAACTCCCTAAGGTGCTGCCGTTCAGATTCTGACCTAATCTAAGCATGTTGTTAGTGATAATCATTCTGGTATTGTTGAGTGCCCTCGTGGCGACCGATCCCGATTCTCCGGGAGGCGGTCAATGAGGGTGGCGTCTTAGCGTGCGCTCCGCGCTCCGCATCATCTGCACAAGCTACTGGTCAACAACAGATTAAATTGCGAGAAACTGGGGTCTCAGAGCGGATTGACCGCCGGTCGCAGTTTCAAAGTCAGCAGAATAAGTAGCCCCGCCGCAAAGAAGCCGGCATTGGCCAGCACGGCGACTTGGTAACCGTGATAGGCCGCGATCCAGCCGAAGACCGGTTGACCGATCACGGCGGCCAGTTTGCCGAAAAAGCCCCAGTAGCCGAAGAATTCCCCGGCGCGATTCATCGGGGTCAACATGGCCACCACGGCCCGGGCCCCCGATTGGAGTGAACCCATCGCACTGCCCGCCAGCACCCCAATAATATAGAACTCCATCTTGGTCGTGCAGAGCGCCGCCCAGACGCATACGGCGATCCATTGCACCAATGACAGGGCCAAGGCAAAACGAGGTCCGACCTTATCCTGCATCACCCCAAACCCATAGGCCCCGGCCACCCCGGCGAGCTGAAGGACCACAAACAGTTTGATGATCTCCGTCTGCGTCATCCCGAGCACCTGAATCGCAAATACCGACGCAAACGCCACAATCGCGGTCAGCCCGGCCATAAACAGGAGCATGGCGCCGAAAAAGATCATGAGGGGGCGATGCTGCGGCAATTCCCGCACCATCTGCTGGAGCTGACCCCAACCCAGTCGCCAATAGGACTCATGATTGGCGAGTTCCCTTCGCCGGGCGCGTTCGCGCAGCATCAGGGTGGGCAGACTGGCCAATAGGAAAAACATCCCGGTCATCACAAAGGTCCACGGCACCCGCCCCGCCCCGCTGTTAATGATCACTAGAGCCAACACTAGGCTGAGCAAACCGCCGAGGTAGCCGAAACTCCAGCCGTAGCCGGAAATGCGGCCCACATTTTCCGGCGTGCTGATCTCCGGCAGAAAACTCGCGCAGAGATTTTCTCCCAAGGAAAACGCGATGTTGGCCATGATCACCAACCCAAGGGCCAGCCAGATGTCACCCGCCCCGGTATAATAGAGTGCCATCGTGGCCACCGAGCAGACGACCGCCGAACCCATGAGATAAACTTTCTTGCGCGCCGTGACATCTGCGAGCGCCCCAATCAACGGCGAGACCAAGATCACGATCAATTGCGAGACGGCTAGCGCGGTGCCCCACCAACCAGGACCACGGGAATCGCCCTCGGCCACGACGCCGACAAAGTAGGCGGAAAAAACGACCGTGATGATGATCGTGGTGAAGGCGGAATTAGCAAAATCGTAGCAACACCAACCAAATATCTCCCGGGGCCGGGCTGGTGGCGGGTCAAAAGGGGAAACAGTAGAGTTCCGCACGATTTAGGATAATCTACCGCAGGCTCCTGATGGCAAGCGCGTTGCACGTCTGGATTGCGTCCAAGGAACCCAGTTGCACGTTACTTGACTGTAATTAACGAAAACTCCGCTTGCACGCGCCTCCGATGCGGGGTTCCCTGGGGGCGACGTTTGCCCATGACATCATCTGCAAATAAACCTTCCCGCACGCTCTTAAGCCGTCTGCTCACGCCTTTGGTGCAATGGGTGGATTCGGATCATTGCCCGGATGGCGCTGAAAAAATGCGCAACGAGCCTGATCGCGTGGATTGGGTCCGCGTGATGCCCTTTGTGTTTCTACACGCCGGCTGCCTAGGGGTGATTTGGGTAGGCGCCAGTTCGTTTGCCGTCTGGTCCGCTGTCGCGCTCTACTTTATCCGCATGTTTGCGGTCACCGGGGTGCACCACCGCTATTTCTCGCACAAAACCTACAGCACGTCCCGCTTCGGCCAGTTCCTGTTGGCAATCTTTGCCGGCACCACCGTGCAACGAGGCTCACTTTGGTGGGCCTATCATCACCGCCATCACCACAAACACAGTGACGAAGCGGAAGATGCCCACTCTCCGCACGTCCACGGTTTCTGGTGGTCGCACATTGGCTGGATCACGAGTCGGCGGAATTTTCCCACCGATTACAGCAAGATCAAGGACCTCGCGAAATATCCCGAGCTCGTGCTGTTAAACCGGTTCGACCTCGTGGTGCCGATTCTCTTTGCCACGAGTATTTTCGGACTGGGTCAGCTCCTCGCCGCTTACGCACCCGGCCTCGGCACCAACGGCTGGCAGATGCTGGTGTGGGGCTTTTTCATCAGCACCACCTTTCTGTTTCACGGCACCGGCTGCATCAATTCCATGGCGCACCTGATGGGACGGCGGCGATTCAAGACGTCGGACGATTCGCGCAACAGTGCGATCCTCGCGTTTATCACCCTTGGCGAGGGATGGCACAACAACCACCACCGCTACCAAAGTTCCACGCGTAATGGTTTCTATTGGTGGGAAATCGATCCCACTTATTACGGGTTGAAACTGCTTTCATTGACCGGATTCATCCATGGGTTGAAGCCGGTCCCGGCCAGCATCCTCGAAGAAGGCGCCCATGCTGATCATCATGCTTCAGTGGTAGCTGCCCAAAAATCCGCCATTGCCCATCCGCATTACACTTCGCTGCGTCGCGCCATGCCGACTGCCGCGGCCATCGCGGTGGCCACGGCCACGGCCTCACCGGCCGCCATGCCACAAAGAAAAGTTGATCCGGCGGTGCACAAGGACGTGACCGAATTGGCCCACGAACTGAAGGCCAAGACCAGCGATAATCCGCCGGCGATTTGAATCCAAATGGCCTGTTGGGCCGTATCATGGGCAAAGCTACATACCCATGACAAAAACCGCCATCATCGGCACGGGCATTGCCGGTCTCGGTTGCGCGCATTACCTGCACGCCACTGACGAGATCACCCTGTTTGAACAAAACTGCCACATAGGCGGACATACCAACACGGTCACGGCGCGCGAACCAGTCAGTGGCCGCGAACTCCCGATCGATACCGGGTTCATGGTCTTCAACAAGGTGACCTATCCTCTGCTCACCCGGCTGTTCGACGAATTGAAGGTGCCGATCAAGCCGACCAACATGTCCTTTAGTGTGCGGCACGTGGATTGCGGCATCGAGTTTTGCGGCTCGTCGCTCAACCACTTGTTTGCCCAGCGGAAGAATCTGTTCCGGCCGCGGTTTTACCGCATGCTGCATGCGATCAGCCGCTTCAACCGCGAGGCGGTGCAAGCCCTGAGCGATCCGGCCATTCAGGAAATCACACTCGGCGACTACGTGCAGGCCCGCGGCTACGGGGAGGACTTTTTAAAACTCTACCTGACGCCAATGAGTTCGGCGGTCTGGAGCACCCCGCCGGATCTGATGTTGCAGTTTCCCGCGGCCAAGCTGCTGCGCTTTTTTCACAACCATGGTTTTCTCGGCCTGCACACGCAGCACCCGTGGTGGACGGTGGACGGCGGCGCGCGCGAGTATGTGCTGCGCCTGACCAAACCTTGGCAGGATCGCATCCGCACCGGCATCGGGGCCACGCGGATCGAACGCGAAAGCGCCGGGGTCAAGGTGCACACGACTAACGGCGAGGTGGAGAAATTCGATCGGGTGATTCTGGCCTGTCATGGTGATCAGGCCCTGCGCCTGTTGGACGCACCCACTTATGCTGAGCAGGCCGTTTTGCGGGAGTTTCGATATCTGCCCAATGTCGCCACCCTGCACACGGACCGCACGGTAATGCCGCGCACGCGTCTCGCTTGGTCGAGTTGGAACTACGAAGTAAATCACACCCCCGACGAACAACCGTCCACCGCGACGCACTATTGGATGAATTCTCTGCAGGGCGTATCGGATCGCGAAGACTATTTCGTCTCCATCAACCGGCCCGAAGCGATCAACCCGGCCAAGGTCCTGCGTCGGATCAATTACGAGCATCCGCTCTTCAGTGTCGGTGCCATCCGGGCGCAAAATGCGATTCCCCGGTTGAACGCATCCGCCACGGGCACGACTGAAACTTATTTTGCCGGGGCCTGGCAGCGCTACGGCTTTCATGAAGACGGCCTCTTCAGCGCCCATCGCCTGTGCGAACAATTGCTGGGGCGTGATCCCTGGCCGTCGCAGTCGACCGCCGCACTCACCCCTCAGACCGTCCAGTGAACCGTTCCGCGGATTACCGGTCGGTGTTCATGTCCAACCCAGATCATGCGCTCCCAAATCTATGAATGTCAGGTCAGGCACGCCCGCTTTGCCCCCAAAGCGCATGCCTTCGCCTATCGGATATTCATGTTCGCGCTCGATCTCGATGAATTGGAAGAGCTGCACACCAAACTCCCCTTCTTCTCGCTCAATCGTCGCAACCTCTATTCGTTTCACGAACGGGATTTTCTCCCTATCGGCGAGAAAAAGCATGGTGTCTCTCCGGACGAACCCGTCCCGCCCGCCGCCAAGCTCACTCCGTCCGGTCTCAAGGAGCGCGTGGTCGCCTATCTCGACACCCACGGCATCGACCTGACCGGCGGACGGGTGCTGCTCGTTACGCTGCCGCGAATCCTCGGTTATCTGTTCAATCCCGTATCGTTCTACTTTTGCTATGACCGGCACGGCACCCCGGTGGCCGCCATCGCCGAAGTGACCAACACGTTTCGCGAAATGAAACCGTTCCTGATTGCGTCCTCAGTGACCGAAACCGGCACCACCACTTTTCAAGCGCGTCAGCCCAAACATTTCTACGTCTCGCCCTATTCCGATGTGGATGTCGCCTTTGATTTCAAGCTGCGCATCCCGGACCAAAACCTCTCCGTGCAAATCGATGACTACACCGACGGCGAACGCACCTTTACCAGTAGTCTCACCGGCCCAAGCCGTGCGCTGACCGGAGGCAGGCTGCTTTGGTATGGCATCAAATATCCCCTGCTGACGCTCCAGATCATCGGACTGATTCACTGGCACGCCTTGCTTCTGTGGCTAAAACGCATTCCGTGGTTTGCCAAGGCCGCGCGGGCGGACGCACAACGCGATCTCTACCGTCCTCACGAGTCCATTCGCCACTCCAACGACGCCGTATGAACCACTCTACTACTCGCGCCGAATCGGTCGCACCCAATCCAACCAAACCCTCCTTCTACCAAGCATCCGTCTTGAACGCGTTTCGGGCGATGCCGCTGGGGCGCATGAAAATCGAATTGCCCGGCGGCGAAACCTTGATGCTGGGAGCGGACGCCGAGAACACGCTAACCACTCTCCCGCTGGAGATTCCCGCGGAGGCCGCGATCCGCATTCGTCGCGTCGCATTTTTCAAAAAGTGTGTGCTGGCCGGTGACATCGGGTTTGCTGAATCCTTCATCGATGGCGATTGGGATACGCCCAACCTGACGGCGGTCATCGCTTGGTTCATTCAAAATCACGAACATGCCCCGAGTCTCTCCGGTTCGGCCCGGGCCAAGAACGGGGCGCTAAACCTGCTGCGCTGGGCCAACCGCATCGGTCATTTGTTGCGACCGAACAACCGCACCACCGCGCAGCGCAACATCAGCGAACACTACGATCTCTCCAACGACTTCTTTGCCCTCTGGCTGGATCCCAGCATGATGTATTCGTCGGCCAAATGGGCGCAGCCCAATTTCACGCTGGAAGAAGCACAGCGGGAAAAGAACGACGCCCTATGTCGCCGGCTCCGTCTGCAACCCACTGACCACGTGCTCGAAATCGGCACCGGCTGGGGCGGCTGGTCACTCCACGCCGCCAAAAACTACGGCTGCCGCATCACCACCGTGACGATCTCACGCCAACAACTCGAGCTGGCGGAAAAACGCATCGCCGCCGCCGGTTTGAGCGACCGGATCAAGGTCGAATTCTGCGACTACCGCGACATCCAAGGCTCCTTCGACAAGATCGTCTCCATCGAAATGATGGAAGCTATCGGCCACCGCTACCTGCCGGATTTCGCCGACACCCTGGGCCGGGTGCTCAAACGTGACGGCCTGATCGCGTTGCAATTCATCACTTGTCCCGACGCCCGCTATGACTCCTTCCGTCAGGGCGTGGATTTTATCCAGAAACATATTTTCCCGGGTTCGCTGTTGCTGTCGCTTAACCGCGTGAACACCCAGCTGACTCGCGCCGGGAATTTCTGGCTGCACGAGATTGAAGATCTGGGCCACGACTACGCCCGCACCCTGCGCACCTGGCAAGAGGTCTTCATGAGCAAGCTCACCGAAGTGCGCGGACTGGGGTTTGATGATCGCTTCATTCGCAAATGGAGCTACTACCTTTGCTACTGCGAGGCGGCCTTCGCCCTGCGCAACATCTCTGTGGTCCAGACCCTGCACACCCGCTCCAACAATCTCGCCCTCTAAGGTATGCTCTGGTTTCTGCGCATTCTCTTCGGATTCGTCATCCTCACCATGCTAGCCGTGACGAGCTGGGCCAGCGGGCAGTGTGCCCTGTTCTCGATTCCGCGCGAGGTATTCACCCACCCTTGGTTCATCGCCACGTTATTCGATGCCTACTGGGCCTTCATTACCTTTTATGTGTGGGTCGCGTGGAAAGAACAAAGCCCCGCTGCGCGCGTGCTGTGGTTCGTCGCCATTATTCTCTGGGGCAATCTAGCCATGGCGCTTTATATGTTGGTTGAAGTATTTCGCATCCGGCAAAGCAGCCAACTCGGCGAAGTCTTCTCGACGCGCCGGCCCGGAAAAATCGGGCTGCCCGCCAGCCTTACGCTGTTGGGGGCCATCGTTTATCTGCTCGGAGCCAAAGCACTGTTCGCGTGATACCCCCGGCCCCAGTCCGAAGTTTTTGGCGGCGGCGTATTGCGGATCCCATCATCACGCAACTGACCCAGGGCACCAGTCCGGAAAAAATAGCCCTGACCTTGGCGGTGGGCGTCGCCGCAGGTCTGTTTCCCTTTCTCGGCTTTACCACCCTACTCTGCTTCCTCGTCGCCTTGGCGCTCCGTCTCAACCAACCGATCATTCACGTAATCAACCAGGTGTTGTGGCCGATCCATCTGACCATGGTGCTGGTTTATATCCGCATGGGCGCGTGGATCTATGGCGCCACCGCCCTGCCCTTCGATCCCAGTGAGGTCACATATCTCTTCATGCATTCCCAGCGCGAATTCTGGTCGCGTTTCGGTCTGATGGGTCTGCACGCGCTCACGGCTTGGCTCATCACGGTGCCGATCATCGTGGGAGGCCTCTATTTTCCTCTGCTGCACGTGTTGCGGCGCTTCATCACCACGCATCCCCCCAAGCCAAGTTCCCCATGACCACGCTTGCCCTTATCCTCCTCGCCACCGCTGCGCTGTGTGTGGTTTTCGCCGGTGTTTTTCTGTTGGCCAAATTGATCAACAATTACGGGGCCGTCGACATCGCCTGGTCCTATGCCTTCGCGGGCTTGGCCGCCTTCTATGCCATCTGCGGTCAAGGCTGGCCGGTCCGTCGCGCGTTGATCGGCGCAATGGTCTGCCTGTGGAGCCTGCGGTTGGGTTCGCATCTCCTGCGTCGCGTCGCCGGGCATCACCCGGAGGAGGACGGACGTTATCAGCAGTTGCGTCAGGACTGGTCGGAAAACTTCCTGCCCAAGATGTTCGGCTTTTTCCAAATGCAGGCCGTATCGGTCATTTATCTGGGCATTCCATTTCTCCTGATTGCGCAAAATCCCGCCCGGCATCTGGAACTCTTGGAGATTGCCGGCCTTATCATTTGGTTGCTGGCGCTGTCCGGCGAAGGACTGGCCGATACCCAACTGAATGCCTTCAAGCGCAACCCCGATAATCGCGGCAAGGTTTGCGACATCGGTCTGTGGCGCTACAGCCGTCACCCCAACTATTTTTTCGAGTGGTTGATCTGGGTCGGCTATTTCGTTTTTGCCCTCGCCTCGCCCTGGGGCTGGCTCGCGATTTTAAGTCCCTTGAGCATCCTTTGGCTGCTGCTGCGCGTAACAGGTATACCCATGACCGAAGAACAAAATATCCGCAGTAAAGGAGACGCCTACCGGCGCTACCAGCGGACCACAAGTGCCTTTGTGCCCTGGATTCCGAAACGCCCGCACCATGATTGATTTGCTGCTCGAAAAGAACCTCCTGCCAGACTGGCTGGTGCGGGTAGGCATTCGCCGCCTGCTGGCCCAACGCATTCGTGATGAAGACGCGACCTACGACCGCACTGCCTATGTGGCGGATTTAAAGACGCGTTCACTGGCCGAGCAAACCACCGCCGCCAATGAACAGCACTACGAAGTGCCGACGCCGTTTTACCAATACTGCCTCGGGCCGCGCCTGAAATACTCCGGGTGTTACTATCCACAAGGAACGGAGAGCCTCGCCGAGGCCGAGGAACACATGCTCGCCCTTTATGCCGAACGGGCGCAACTCGCCGACGGCCAGCACATTTTGGAACTCGGTTGCGGCTGGGGCTCACTTTGTCTCTACAACGCGGCAAAATTCCCCCGCGCCAAAATCACCGCGATCTCCAACTCCCGCACCCAAAAGGAATTCATCGACACCGAGGCCCGCAAACGTGGCCTCACCAACTTGCGCATCATCACCTGTGACATCAATGAATTCGACATCACGCCGGCGCAATTCGACCGCGTGGTTTCCGTGGAGATGTTTGAGCACCTGAAAAATTACGAGCGCCTCTTTGCCCACATCGCTCGCTGGCTCAAACCGGGCGGCCTGCTTTTCACCCACATCTTTACGCACAGCCGGTTTAGTTATCACTTCGTGGCGCGGGACAGCACGGATTGGATGAGTCGTTATTTCTTCACCGGCGGTCAAATGCCGGCGCATGATTTGTTACCGCAATTTCAAACCGATCTGAAACTCGTCGAAGACTGGAAAGTAAACGGCCGGCACTATCAGCAGACAGCGGAACACTGGTTGCAGAATATGGACAAGCATCGCGAGGAAATCCTGCCGCTCTTCCGCGATACCTATGGCCCAGATCAGGCGACCAAATGGTGGGCTTATTGGCGCACCTTTTACATGTCCTGTGCGGAACTCTGGGGTTACCGCAACGGAGAGGAGTGGCTCGTGAGCCATTACCTTTTCCGCAAGCCGTGAACCGTTATCAGTAGTTCGGCCAGATGCCCGGTGTGACCAACTCCGCGACATTTCCGTCCGGATCATGAAAGTAGAGACTCCGGCCGCCGCGATCCCACCGGGTCTCACTGATTATCTCCACGCCGTGTGCCACCAACCGTGAACGCCAAACCGGATAGTCAGCTTCCCCAATGCCAAAGGCAATATGCAGCGGACCGTGTCCATCGTGCGGTGGAATGTTGCCACCCGGGGTGACCACGGTTTCGAGGGTTGCACCCCGTTTGAACAATAGGAGCACCCGCGCCTGCCCGGCATCGAACGATTGAAATCGTTCGGGATTACCCGTCATGGGGGATAGTCCGAGCACCTCGGTGTAAAACGCGATGGCTCGGGGGAGATCCTCCACATAGAGGATGGTTTCAACCACGCCATGGATGCGAGGTGCCGGTGCGTTGGACATACCTGCACTTTGAGGCCACTGTGCCGGATTGCAATCCATGCAACCAAGGCCACCTCCGGACCGTATCACCATTGCATGAAATTCCTCCTGTTGAGTCTTTGCCTTGGCGTGGGTTTGCATCTCGCTCACGCGGCCGATGCAGACGCATTGATCAAGTCGGCGATCGCCGCCGAGGCTGCCTTCGATACGCAAAAGGCACTGGAACTGTTTCAGGCGGCGGATGCCGCACGACCCAACGATCCGTTTATCCTCCAAAAAATTTCCAAGCAGTATTCCGACTCGACCATCGAGGACACCGCACCGGAGGAAAAGAAACGGCTCATGGAGCTGGCCCTTGATTACGCCCAACGCAGTCACGAGCTCGAACCAACTAATGCCGTCCACACCCTTTCGATTGCGATCTGTTACGGCAAACTGGGGCTCTACAGCGATGTGCGCACCAAGATCAAATATGTCCGCCTGACCAAGGAGTTTGCCGACCGGGCCCTCCAGCAGGATCCAAACTACGACTGGGCCTTCCATGTGCTGGGACGCTGGCAATGCGAAGTAGCCAAGCTCGGTGGCACCAAGCGCTTCATGATCGGTCTGCTCTTCGGCGGTTTGCCGGATGCTTCGACGGAGGAAGGCATCCGCCTGCTGCAATGCTCGGTCGAACTCGCGCCCAACAATCCCTCTCATCAAATCGAATTGGGCTTTGCTTACCTGGCGGATCATCAGCCCGCCGCCGCCCGACAAGCTTTCGCGGCCGGCCTGGCGTTGCCCAATAGCGAGAAATACGACGAGGTTTCCAAAGAGCGTGCCCGTGAAGCCTTGAAGAATATCCAGTAAAGAGCGTCCGGGCTGGGAGAAAGTTTCAGCATTCAAAGGAACTCACCGCTCTCACACGAATCCCAAGGGTTTCCGCCGTGAGACCTCTACCCCTCATGTTCTTGTTTTCCGCCACCGGACTTGCTGCGTGCATGGCGGAAGAATCCGATCCGGAGACCCACCAAACTCCAAAACTCTCTGCCGTGATCAGGGAAGTCCTGAAAGCATCGCTACCCAAATACGATGCTTCGATGGCCACGGTGGAATCCGCCGAAGAACGATTACCCGAAATGCGTCCGGAGGAAATCCCCGAGGCGACGTCCTGATGATGCCCGACTACATCGTCTTTGAGGACAAATTCCGGGATCTCTCCGAATTCGAAATGCTGACGCCCAAGGGTAAAGCTGAACTTGCCCTTAAACGGTATCCCGGACTCAAAATAGGGCCGTTTGCATCCCTAAACACGGGCGTCGGTGTAGCTATGCTGGCGGAAGAAGAGCGCATTCGAAAACTCAAACGCACCGACGAGCTCATAGACTTGGCCGGGACCCTCGATCCACAGAAGATCAGGTCTCTTAAGAAATTAATGTATGATGTGCGTATGAAATCCCTTTCAGGGAAATAGGCGTTAGCCCTGACTGATTCGCATTAACCAGTATTTTTCCCGGCAGCCCAGTGCATCAAACCCCCGCGCGTAGCCGGAAATCCCGCCCCGCTGAGCAAGGCGAAATCTACATCTGCTGGCGTCTTGATCACCCCTTCATCGAGACAACGTTGAGCCTCCGCGACCATGACAGCCATTAATCGTCCGGCTATCTCCGTCGCTGTGGGTGTGGACGACATCGGGCCGACATCCATCAGTTTCGCAGCCTCATTGAGGGACGCCTCACGACCGACATAAGCGTAGAAGCCGCTGCTCGCGCCATTCTTGCGGCCCTTAAATCCGGCCGCCAACAAGCGGGTGCAAATCGTGGCGCGCTGGAAACGCGCCGTGAAATAATGCGCCATCTCGCCGAAGATAAAATCGGTTACATCAACACCAACCTCATCGATCAGCCGCATCGGTCCCATCGGCCAACCCCACTCACGCATCGCGTTATCTATCGTCTCGGTGGGCACGCCTTCTTCCCATAATCGGCACGCTTCGTTGAGATAAAAGAACAGGACACGCGTTACCAGAAATCCCGGGGACGAGCGGCAGATCACCGGCGATTTCTTCAACTGTTTAACAAAGCCCAGTGCGGCCGTGGCGGTGGCTTCACTGGTCTGCCGCCCCATGATCAGCTCAACCAGCGGCATGCGGCCTACGGGATTGAAAAAATGGATCCCCAGCGTCCGCTCCGGCTGCGGCACGTTACCAAATAGTTCCTCAATCGGCAGGGCTGAGGTATTCGATGCCAGCAGCACAAGGGGTCCCACGTTGGTCGCGATTTCGGCAAATAATTTCTGCTTGGCCGCAACGTCTTCGACGATCGCCTCAATCACCAGATCGCAATCGGAAAACCCGTCCCAGCCGGTCGTCGTTACGATGCGCCCCATGGCCTGTTCGGCCTCATCTGCTGTTTGTTGCCCTAGTTTGACCCCGCCGTCGAACAAGCCACGGATCACGGTCAACCCCCGCGCAATGAATTCCGGCTGCACATCGCGCAACACGACCTGCAATCCGCATGCCGCGCACCAGTGCGCGATGCCCGAGCCCATGACGCCCGCACCGATCACTCCGACTTTTTTGATCGTTCGTGAGTGGGAATTACCTGCCTCAGGTGGTGGGAAACTCCAACCGGCCAATGTTCGCGCAGCGGCCTCGGTTTTTAACTGCTCTGCGTAAGCGGTGGGGGTATCGGGTGAACTCATCGCGGTCAGGTTGGGGTTTGGTTTTCCGCATTGCAGGAAAAAAGAGAAGCGGAAACGGTCTAGGCATGTCGCGTCAGCGCGAAAAACCCACCGCCAATTCCATTCAGACCAAAGGTGCCGTGCCACTTTGGTTGGGCTGGTTGGGTCTGCTGATCCTGGCGCTCATCGCGTATTACCCGGCTGTGCACGGCGCGATGCTGTGGGATGACAACGCGCACGTCACCACACCCGAATTGCTGCTACCGGGAGGGCTGGCACGCATCTGGTTCGAACTCGGGGCAACGCAGCAATATTATCCGGTGCTGCACAGTGCGTTCTGGCTGGAACACCATTTGTGGGGCGATGCCGTGGAGGGATATCATTGCCTCAACATTCTGCTGCACACGCTTTCGGCGGGATTGATTGTCCTTCTGATGCGGCGGCTGGCTTTGCCGGGTGCTTGGTTGGGCGGCGCGCTCTTTGCCCTCCATCCGGTCTGCGTGGAATCAGTGGCATGGATCTCGGAACAAAAGAACACGCTTTCCACCGTCTTCTATCTGCTGGCCATGCTGACCTGGCTGCGGATCGACGCCCAACGTGATCAAACGACCAACTCGACTTGGCGGACCTATGCCCTGGCGACGGTTTTATTCATCTTCGCTGCACTAACCAAGACCGTCACGGTCACCTTGCCCGCGGCTTTGCTGGTGATCGCATGGTGGCGACGAGGTAAACTATCCCTGCGTCGTGATGTCATTCCCCTCCTGCCTTGGTTTGCCTTGGCGATGGTGGGGGGGCTGATGACGGCATGGGTGGAGCGCACCTTCATCGGCGCCGAGGGCGAGTTCTTCGCCTTGTCGTGGTTGCAGCGCACCTTGCTCGCAGGAAAAGTTGTGTGGTTCTATCTGGGGAAACTCGTTTGGCCCGCCGACTTGGTTTTCATCTATCCCCGTTGGGAAATGGTGCCCACGGTTGCGAGCCACTTTATCGGCCTGATTGCAGCCATCGTAACACTGGTCGGCTTCTGGCTGTTGCGGCATCGCACCCGCGGGCCCTTGGCCGCCGCCCTGCTTTTTGGCGGCACGCTGTTTCCCGCGCTGGGCTTCTTCAACGTCTACCCTTTCCAGTATTCCTACGTCGCCGACCATTTCCAATATCTGGCCGCGATTGCGATTTTCGTGTCGGGGTCCACCGGGTTCGCTCAACTGGTCGGCAAACTGAAAATCACCTCAACATGGGGTATGGGTAGCGCCGCCGTAATTGTGCTCGGATTGCTTGGCACGCAAACCTGGCGACAGGCCCACGAATACCAAGACAACATCACGCTCTACCGGGCAACCCTCGCCAAGAATCCCACGTGCTGGATGGCAGCCTACAACCTCGGTTTGGAACTGGTTGAGACCGGCCATACCCAAGATGCAATCGCCAGCTACGAGGAGGCCCTGAGGCTGCGACCCGAATACGCCGAGGTGCACGCCAATCTCGCAATGGCGCTGTTGTCGCAGGGAGACCAAGCCGGCGCCCTGACTCACCTGCAACGGGCCGTCGATTTAAAACCCACACTGTGGCAGGCGCGCGCCAATCTCGCCAACGTGTTGATGTCGACACCCGGACGGCAAGCCGAGGCTTTGCCGCATTATTGGCGGGTCGCGATCCAGGAACCCAGCATCGCGTGGGTGCGTTTTAATCTTGGCTATGCCCTGCAAGCCTATCCCGCTTATCGTCAGGCGGCCTTGAAGCAGTTCCACGCGGCATTGGAAATCCAGCCCGCCTACTGGGAGGCCGATTACAGTATCGCCCTGTTATTGATCAACATGCCGGGCCGTCAGCGGGAAGCCATTCCCCACTTGGAAAAGGCAATTGCACTCAACCCCGACCTCGGTTCGGCGCGCGAGTTACTCGATCAACTCCGGCGCTAAGGCGCCGACCGGCCCCGCGGCCAAATTTCCGCAGGTTCTTCAACGCGATCTCAAATTCCTGTGGCAGGGGCGCACGCAAAGTCAGGGACTCACGAGTCAGTGGGTGGGCAATGACCACCTCACTTGCATGCAAGGCCAGCTGCCGAATCATTGGCCGTTCATCGGCCCCGCCCTTGTAGCCGCGTTTGAAATCTGAAAGTAGCAACTGCGTTTCCGGGACGCCGTAAAGGGCATCGTTCAAGACTGGCAGCCCCGCCGCCGCCAGATGCACCCTCAACTGATGCTTGCGTCCGGTGATTGGCCGGGCTTCCACCAAAACAAACTTCCCAAAGCTCTCCTTCACCACAAAATTGCTCTCAGCCGACTGCCCGCCGTTGCGGCGAAACGCTTTCATCTGCGCGGGACTTTCCGGATCATGGCCAATCCACCAATCGATGGATAATTCCGCCGGAACTCCACCCGCGGCATCACGCAGCATAGTGTCCGGAAATTTTATTTCCTCCCCGGCCAGCACGACAACCATCGCATGATATAACCGCTGCGCGGTCTTGGCTTGAAATTGCCCGCTGAGAAAATCCAGGGCGGGCTTTGTTTTTGACCACAAGGACAACCCACTGACGTCGGCATCATCCCGCTGCACATTACTAACGCCGGACCCGTAATGCTCCCGCACGAGTGCGCCAAGGGTTTCACTTTGCGATGCAGACGCGACGGGCAAGCCGGCCGGCTTGTCAAAAGCCAGCAGTGCTTCGTCCTCATAAATGATCGGCGGCAACGGCATGCAGTTACTTGAGAACGGCAAAGCCGCGGTAATGTCACTTCGTTTATCACAGGCTAAATTCCCGTAAGATTGGGTGGAACGCGTGAATACGCTTGCGGCTAGGCACGGTGAAGCGCTGCCTAATGGAGCGAGTTTCGCTACCGATATGCCGGTCTTGCCCAAAAGTATCTACACCTTCGGTGCCGGTTTTATGACCCTGTGGACGGGTAAACGTTTGAAACGTCCGGCCGTTCCCGCCCAACAGGAAGCATTCCGACAATTACTCCAGGAATTAAGCCTGACGGAACAGGGTCGGGAGGCCGGCCTTAAGCCCGGAATGAGCTACGAAAAATTTGCGCACCAGGCACCACTCCGCACCTATGAATCGCTGGTGCCCCAATTTGAACGGATGAAACGCGGGGCGGCGGATGTGCTTTGGCCGGGGCAGTGCACCCAATACGCCATCACTGCAGGCACCTCCGCGGGCCGCCCGAAATATCTGCCGATCACGGATGCGATGCTGGATCATTTTCGCCAAGCCGGAAATGCGTCACTCTATTATCATACCAGCCGGGTCGGACACGCGGGAATTTTCCATGGCCGGCACCTCCATCTCGGCGGCAACACGCCACTTTACGGCCTGACGGAATCAGCCCCGTTTGCGGCTTACGCGGGTGATCTTAGCAGTATCCTTGAGCATGATATGGCGGAGTGGATGGAAAAGCATTTATACGAACCCGGCGTAGATATCGCCCGGATGAGTGACTGGCCGGCCAAGTTGACGGCGATGGTCAATCGCACCCGAAATTGCGACATCACTCTGTTGTCCGGCATCCCCAACTGGTTGCTGATCCTGATCCAAACCCTGCGCGAACAGGTCGATTCACGAAAAACCGCCCCTAAAAATTTACAGGCTATCTGGCCCAATCTGGAATGCCTTGTTCACGGTGGAGTGCCCATCGAACCGTTCATGGATGAACTGCAGCAGATGTGCGGCCCGGACGTAAAATTCCATGAAGTCTATCATGCCGCGGAAGGCTTCATCGCCGCCCAAGATGCCGACAGTAAACAGGGTCTGCGTCTGATTACCGATGCCGGCATTTTTTATGAATTCCTGCCCTTAAAGGAATTCAATGAAACCCGTCTGGCTCAACTCGGCCCCAAGGCGGTGCCGTTGGCCGGCGTCAAAACGACGTGGACTACGTGCTGATCATGACCACCCCGGCCGGACTATGCCGCTACGTGCTTGGCGATGTGGTCCGGTTCCTCAGCACCGAAACTCCGCGCTTGGTTTATGTCGGTCGCACCAAACTGCAACTGACCGATTTTGGGGAGCACGTGATCGAAAAAGAACTCACGGAGGCCCTGACCAAGGTCTGCCGGAAGTCGGATTGGACCATCGTCAACTTTCACGTGGCCCCCATCTTCATAAATTCGCTGACGGGCCAGCATCGCGGTAAGCACGAGTGGTGGATCGAATTGCGACCGGGCACCGTGGTCACCCCAACCGGTCCGGCCCTCGCCGTCGATCTCGACGCCGAACTCCAATTGCTGAACCACGACTACGAGGCCAAACGCAAGG
Source organism: Cephaloticoccus sp. (assembly GCA_030833445.1). Classification (GTDB taxonomy): domain Bacteria; phylum Verrucomicrobiota; class Verrucomicrobiia; order Opitutales; family Opitutaceae; genus Cephaloticoccus. The sequence goes on from JAURHD010000004.1 coordinate 16,563, forward strand.
GCGGCAGCCTCGAAGCTCCGGTGGTGCGGCTGGTGATGCCGGGAGTCTTTGAACAGTGGATGCGCAGCCAGGGAAAATGGGGCGGCCAAAATAAGATGCCGCGATGCCGCAGCGACCGGGAAGTAGCGGACGGACTAGCTCAGATCGCACGCTTCACCGCCGATTAACCGAGCCAAAGTTGGCACGCGCAGTGCTTAAGTGAGCTTGTTGTTAAGGACTGCCATTAGGTTGACCTAAACGACACCGGTCCCAAATGACCGGAAACATAGCAAACCATGGGGGTCGGCGTTAGGGGTTATCGCCGGCCCCCTCCGCTATGTTAAATGAGCACCAGTCCGATGGCGGCCACCATCGCGGCGGCGCCAATCATGCGATAGACCAGAACCGCCCGCCCAACTTGTCCTTCCGTGCTGGAGAACCAATGTCCGGCCAGCCAGACCAAGAGCACGCTGAACAGCCCCCGCGAACTGTAGACGATGTTGACGGCGGTGGCGTTGCCCCAAGTCCCGAGAGTAAAAGCGATACCACCGTTGGTGAGGGCATTGAATCCCGCACCGGGCAATACCCAGCGCCATGCTTGTTTGGTAACGGCAAACAGAGGTCCTTTCGCAAAGCGCAACAGCACGAAGGAATACAGTCCCACCGCCAGAAAGAGCGGCGGAAAATAATTCCCGCGGCCCCAGACCGGTGCCCAGCGCGCAATCAGCACATCGCTCAACGCATAGAGCACGGCGCTTAGCGAAGTGAGCAGGATCGTTTGTCCCACCCGACGGTGCCGCGCCCCCCCACCCAGATTCAGCAGCCCAACCGCCGCCGTGCTCAGACCCGCCCCGATCCACCATTGCAGTGGGATGTCGCCAACCAATAAAACGCTGCTCAGAAGCGCCACCAATATGACCTTCAAGCCCATTACCGGTGCGGCCACCGAAACATCGCCCCGGGTAATGGCCAAAAACATCACGACCTGCGCCACCAGAAAGAGCAGGCCACTGGCCGCCGGTTGCCAATACAAGGTCCAGTCCACCGGGGCCAGACCGTTGCGAAACCACCACGGCAGAAACATCAGCGCACAGGCCCAATTGGCAAAAAATGTCACCCGCCAGACCCCTACCCCCAACTCGGAAGCCCGCTTAAGGGTCAACATGCCGAGCACATAAAATAATCCGCAGGCCAGCGGAATTAACATGTAGGGCGGAAAGTGCATCAGGACCGCGTTACGTTCACGACTTGCGCGTGGCGCACAATCCCTAACCGACCAATATCGTATCCGCTGATCAGTTCAGTAGCTTCAAGACGGTCTTTTCATAGACCGCGGTCGGCATGGATCCGATTTTTACGTCACGAATGTTACCTTCACGATCAATGAGAAATGTTGTCGGGATCGCATTCAAACCGCCAAAGGCCTGGACCATGTCATTATCGGCCATCACCAGAGTATAATTGACACCGAATTTCTTGGCGAAATCCACGACCTTGGCCGGGCCACCGGTATCCACCGAAACGCCCACAATAACCAAGCCATCCTTGCCGTATTTTTTCTGCATTTCGATATAGCCGGGAATCTCTTCGCGGCAAGGTGCACACCAAGTAGCCCAAAAATCCACCACCACCACCTTGCCCTTGAGTGCTTCGGAACCCACCGATTTGCCCTCGATATCGGTCAGGCTCCAAGTCGGCGCTACATCAATGATCGGCAAACTGGACTTTGCCTTCTGGGCGGTATCCGGGGCCATCGCCGTTTCCTTGGCCGGCGTTTCCGCCGGAGCCTCAGTCTCGGTGTGTGGTTTGCAGCCGGCCAAACCAACCAACAGCACCGACAGCATGATAAATGGGCGTGAAAAAATCTTCTTTATTGCAGGCATCATAGTCTGAGAGACCTCAAAGGAAGCTTTCTTCCCCGGTTTTCGCAAACCCAGGTGAATCTTTTGGAGACCCTGGTTTCAGGACAAATCCAACCCCAGCGTCTCGATGAATTTGCGCATGGCGGGGGTCAGCACCCGACCCTTGCGGTGCAGAATGGCGAGCGGACGGGTAAAATCCTTACCCTTGAATTGGATGGCCGCGAGCGACCCCTGCTTCGTTTCCTGCATCACGGTCGCATAGGGCACTATGGCGATACCATGATCGATTTCCACCGCCCGTTTCACCGTCTCGATGTTGTCGAACTCCATCACCGGCTCGATCTCCAGCTTATTCTCACGTAAGATAATATCCACCGCCTTGCGGGTCGGAATATCGGGGTCGAAGCCAATGAATTTTTGGCCGGTCAAATCCTTGAGATCGATTTCGGTCTTATTGGCCAAGGCGTGATTGGGATGCGTGATCAGCACCAGGCGGTCGGCCCGGAACGGCAGCATTTCGATCTGACGGGTCTTCACCGGGAAGGCGACCAAGCCGAAATCCACTGAATTGTGCAAAATGTCCTCGTAGACGAGATTGGAGCGTCGATATTCCACCCGCACATTAACCGAGGGGAAATCGACCAAAAACTTCTTTATGTAGGGCGGTAGCTCGTGCAGTCCGATCGAGTAAATGGTCGAAATCCGAATCGTGCCGCTGATCACTTTTTTCAGCTCCTGCAATTCGCTCAACAATTTGTCGTAGTTATGAAGCATCTCCTTGGCGGAGTCATAAACCTGCTGACCTTCCCGCGTGAGCTGGAATTGCTTCTGGCTACGATCGATGAGGAGGGTCTTGAAATGCCGCTCCATCGCCCGGGCCTGCTGACTGACGGCAGACTGGGTTATCCCATTCAATTTGGCAGACTTGGAAAAACTCTTCGTTTCCACCAAATCGGCGAATATTTTGAAGTTTTCTATTTGCATGGCTATCGTTGTTGGCACGGACCATAAAAGCTCCTAATTATCTAGCAACCTTATTAGCTATCCAAATGCTGATGCTTACCTACGACCAATTTAAAGCCCGCGCTGATACTGTGCAGGCCCAGATTGCCGCAGCATGCGCCCAAGCCGGACGAAATCCGGCAGAAGTAGAATTGCTGGCCGTCACCAAGACCCACCCGGCTGCCGCGGCGGAATACGCCGCCCGTTATGGCCTGCGGGCCGTGGGTGAAAATCGCGTGCAGGAAGCCGTGGATAAACGAACGCAGTGCTCTGTAGCCATCAAATGGGAGCTCATCGGGCACTTGCAGTCGAACAAAGCGAAGCTCGCAGTGGAAAATTTTGACCGGGTGCAAAGCGTGGACAGTGCAAAGTTGCTAAAACATCTGGATCGCGCCGCCGCTACGGCAGGTAGGATTTTGCCGATCCTCTTGCAGATCAACGCCGGGAATGATCCGGCCAAATTCGGCGCGGAACCGGCCGATGCGGCGGCCCTGCTCGGATTCGCCCTCGACCAATCCGCTTTGCAAGTGGATGGATTGATGACGATTGCCCCGCTGAGTGACGATCCGGCCGTGGCCCAGCGGACTTTTGAGAATCTGCGCACAATACGGGATACACTGGCGGATAAATTCGCCGTGCCCCTGCGAGAATTATCCATGGGCATGAGCGGCGATATGATCGCCGCGATCGCCGCGGGCAGCACGCAAGTCCGGGTCGGCACGGCTCTTTTCGGCTCCCGCTGAATAATTTAACAAAACTCGGCTGTTTCCGGGTTGCCACGTCGGTAAATCCGGCTTCGGTTCGCGACGTGGAAACGGAAAAACTGAGTCCCGAGCGCCGCGAATCCTATCTGCGCTTGCTCGACGACCCGAATCCAACCGTTCGACAGGCATTGCTCACCCATTTCGCGGAGCTGGGCGCACCGGCACACGAGTTTTTGCAGTCCACCCAACAGCAGTCGCATCGCTCTCTCGCCAAACACGCCACGTGGTTCCTCGGTCAGTTGAAGTTCAGTGATCCCGCCGCTGATTTCCGCGTCTTCATCAACTCACTGAACTACGAACTCGAGTCGGGTGCCCTCTTACTTGCCCGCACGGTAAATGCCGAACTCGATGCCGGGGCTTGCCACGACATGCTGGACCGGATTGCCCGCCGCTGCCGCGAGTTGATCAGTGAACCATCTTCACCGCGCGAAAAATGCCGCATCATCAACCGGGTGTTGTTTCACGAGTGGGGCTTTCGGGGTAATCAGGAAAATTACACCGATCCGCGCAACAGCCTGTTGGATCAGGTGCTGGCCACCCGCAAAGGCATCCCCATTTCCCTCTGTATCATTTACCTGCTGGTGGCGGAGCGGTTGGGCTTGGAACTCGAGTCGGTGGGCATTCCCGGCCATTTTCTCGTCGGGTGCTACCAGGAAGGAAATGTGTTTTTCATCGATGCCTTTGATCGTGGGGTGTTTCGCGATCCCGACGAGGTTTTGGATCTGATGCGTGCGCATCATTTGGAGCCCAGCGTCGAGGACCTAGCCCCAACCCCGGTGCGTGAAGTCCTCTGCCGCTGCTGCCGCAACCTCGTCAACCACTACCATACCGCGGGTGATCCTGCCAAAGCACGGCTGTTTGCTGGCTTCGTCGAAGACTTTGAGGCCGCTTACGAGCGGAACTCAACCTGAAGAAGGATGAGGCGGAGCAGTTTTCGACTTTGCGTGGTCGGCGCGCAACTGTCCCAATCCGCTATCTGAACTCGAATCCTGAAAATTCCGCAGTGCTCACCTTGGGCGATTTGGCCACTTGGGATTTTCCCGGCACCGCACTTGCCGTCCTTGGCCACCCCATCAAGCACTCGCTGAGTCCGTTGATGCACAATGCCGCGCTCGCGGAATTAGCCCGAAGCAATGCACGGTTCGCGGACTGGAAATATTTTCGCTTCGATGTGCCGCCCGATGATTTGCCCAAGGCCTTGCAAGAACTGCATGCTAGGGGATTTCACGGCATCAACCTGACCGTGCCGCACAAGATTCTCGCCGTGCAAGAAGTGGCGACGATTGATGCCGCCGCCCAACCCGTCGGCGCCGTTAACACCTTGCGCCGCACCGCGGAAGGATGGGCCGGCTTTAACACCGATGGTTACGGCATGGCCGAGGCGGTGCGAGAAGGGCTGGGACTCGAACTCACCGGTCGTCCGGTGGTTTTACTTGGCGCCGGTGGGGCCGCTCGTGGAGCCGCCGTCGAATGCCTCCAACGTCACTGTGCTTCATTGTGGATCGCGAATCGCACCGCAGATAATCTGGCAAAATTACTGGCGCAGCTGCAGCCCATCGCGGACGGAGTGCCCATCCATGGTTTCGCGCCGGATCACATTCCCACCGAGCTCCCCACCGGGGCATTAATTATCAATGCCACCTCGGCGGGTTTGCATCCCGATGATCCCGTCCCCATAGATCTGGCCCGCCTGCCGAAACCGGCCGGGGTCTTCGACATGATTTACAATCCGCCGCTCACTCCCCTGTTGGCCGCCGCCGAGCAACTCGCACTACCCCACGCCAACGGCATGGCCATGTTGGTGCATCAAGGGGCCAAAGCCTTGGAAATATGGAGCGGGGTTGCCGCCGGCCAAACCGCCCCCATGATGGCCGCCGCCCTCGCCGCCTCCCGCTGACATGGCCGATTACAACGAAATCAACACCCTCTTGCCTTGGTTTTTCCCGATGGTGGTTTTCGTTTTCGGGGCCAGTATTGGCAGTTTTCTCAATGTGGTCATTTACCGGGTGCCGGCTGGGAAATCGATCGTCACCCCCGGGTCCCATTGCGGCTGCGGGGCACCGATCGCGTGGTATGACAACATCCCGATCTTCAGTTGGTTCATCCTGCGTGGCAAAGCGCGCTGCTGCGGTCGGGGTTACTCCTTTCGCTATGCCTTTGTGGAATTGCTGACCGCTGGGTTGTTCTTGGCCTGCTGGTGGCAATTCGCCCCTGCCAAGGCCCTCGTCGGCATGCTCTTTCTCAGCATTCTACTCTGCGCCACTTTCATCGACCTCGACCACATGATCATCCCGGATGTGTTCACCATCGGGGGTGGCGTGTTGGGTGTGTTGCTGTCGTTACTTGTGCCGTCGTTGCACGGTCAGAGTGGAGATTTCTTTGTGGTCGATAGCCTGCGTTCAGTCGTGATCGGAACCCAAGGCTTGTTGATTGGTTCCGGGCTGGTGCTCTGGATCGCCTTGGTCGCGGAAGCGATCTTGCGCAAGGATGCCATGGGCTTCGGCGATGTGAAATTTGTCGGCGCCATCGGTGCGTTCTGCGGCTGGCAGGGTGCGGTCTTTGCGATTTTCGGTGGCGCCATCGTCGGCACCGTCTGGTTCGTGCTGGCTTTGATTTGGCAAAAAGTCGTCGGCAAACCCTCGATCGTCGCCCCCCGGGCGGAAACGGCCGAGGGCGAACCCACCAATCTGGGTTTTGGCGTGCAGGTGCCGTTTGGTCCCATGCTCGCCATTGCCGGCGCATTGTATTTTCTATGCTTCCAACCTTGGGTGCAGTCCTACTTCGCCCAAATCGGCGAACTGCTCTAGCTCAGGTTCCATTCATCATGACCGATTCGAAATACATAGTTGTTGGCAATTCCTCGGACGATCCCTTCGCGATCGATGTCGCCTTTGCCATGGGCCAACGCGAGGACGTCGCCGATCTGATCAGCATGAAGCGCTTTGCCAACTCGGAGTTCTGTCCGCGTTTCATTTCGGACGAACAGGACTTCAGCGATATCGGCAACAAGTTGGCGGGCAAAAGCGTCATCATTGTCAGCACCAGCAGTCTGATGATGAGCCGCCAAAGCCTGACCATGCGCACCTTGATGATCGCGCGAGCCGCCAAGGAAAACGGCGCGGCCGAGGTCATCCTGGTTGAGCCCGACCTTTATTACAGTGCCCAGGATCGTGGACCCCGGCCTGACCTCGGTGAGACCAGCTTCAAGCGTGACCAGCAGGATCTAAAGAAATTCGACGGTCAGTTGTTCACGGCTAAACTCTACGCCCAGATGCTGAAGTTGGCCGGGGTCGATCGAGTGCTCACGGTGCACAATCACTCCCACTCCGTGCAAACCACGTTCACCGAGGTCTTCGAGGGAAAGTTTCATAACATCATCCCCTACGACATCTACGTCGATTACCTGCTGAACTCGAACATCGTCAGCTACCAGGAAGGTGGCGAAGGTCTCGCCCTGTGCGCTCCGGACAAGGGCGCACGCGAATTCGTCAATGAAATGCGTCACCGGCTAAACCTGCCCAAGGTAAAATTCGTGATGTTGGACAAGGTGAGAACCGGCGAACGCAAAGTGGATATCAGCATCCATCCCGAGAGCGAATGGAGCCTAGCCGACATTGAGGGTCACGACATCGTGCTGTTCGACGACATGGTGCGCACCGGTTCAACCGTGGTGCAGTCCTGCCAATTGTTGAAACGGATCAACCCGGGCAAAACTGTCTTTGCCCTGACCCACTTTTATGCGAGCGAGGAAGGCCGCGTAAAGATGGCCCACACCGCCATCGATGAAATCCTGACGTTGAACACCATCCCCACCATTCTCAACCGCGACATCCAGGGGCGTCTCCGCAAAAAGTTGGTCGTGTTGAAAATCGAGAAGTGGCTCGCCCTCAACCTGTGCAACATTCTGGAACTGCCTCCACCGAAAATGAACGACAGTCTCTACGCCATCGACATGTCGTCCAAGAATCTGCGTTGGAAACACAAGATCTGGCTCAGCGAGCAGTTGAAGGCCCTGAACCAACGGTAACCGCGAACGCGGGATCAAATCACCGCCGCGCCTTCGCACGGCGGCGTGCTCAACACCATCGGCTCGGTGCCAAACTTGTCCTGATAGGCTCGCGCGACCGCCGCGGCCTGCTCCTCGCTGAACGCCGACGAAGTCAATGCCATGACGGCCCCACCGAAGCCTCCGCCGGACAATCTGGCGCCATAGACCCCCGGTTCGGCAATCAACGTATCCACCAAGAAATCCAATTCAGGCGTGCTGTTTTCAAAGAGTGTTTGCGAACTCCGGTGCGAAGCCGTCAACAGCTTGCCAACCTTCACCAGATCGTTGGTTTGCAAGGCGGTCACGGTCTGCCCCACGCGGGCGATCTCCTCCACAATGTGCCGCGCGCGGCGCGCCTCCACTGCCGGTAGCTTGTCCAGACTGGCCGCCCGTTGCTCCGGTGAAACGTCAACCAATTGCTGCACGCCCAGCAATTGCGCCGCTTCCATGCACTCCCGGTGCCGTGCGGCATAAAGTCCGTCCACGAGTGCATGCTTGGTATGCGTATTGAAAATCCAGAACTGCACTCCCGCTGGCATCGGCACGGTGGCAAAGGTCGGACCGCGGCAATCAATGAACACGAGCTGGTCCTTCTGCCCAAAACCAGAAACCCCCTGATCGAGAATCCCGCACGGCACCCCCACGAAATTATTTTCCGCATGCCGGCCCACTTTGACCACGATTTCGCGCGGCGGGTGCTCGCCCGTCAGTTCCAGGAAGCCAAGGGCCGAAGCCAGTTCAATGGCCGCACTGCTGCTCAAACCCGCCCCGGTGGGCAGATCAGAGATCGCGAGAAAATCAAATCCGGCCGGGGCCTTCAGTCCGAACTCTGGTAATGCCGCCAAAACGCCGAGCGGATAATTCAACCAAGCCGACGCTCCCGTCTGCTGCACCAATCGCTCGACTGAAGTGGTGACAATGGCCTCGTGCTGATCGCTCGCAAACCGCCGTTGGCCGTCAGTCCGCGGCGCCAGAGCCACCCACACGCCGCGATCAATCGCCGCACCCAGCACCGTGCCACCGTTATAGTCAGTATGATTCCCAATGAATTCGATGCGCCCGGGAGCTCGCGTCATCACCGTCGGTCCCCGGCCGAATGTCGCGTGAAACAAGGAGAGGAGTTTCTCGCGCATCGATGGCGTGGGTCGCGGAGCGGATGTATCCGCCACCGACTCACCCGCCCGGCCCTTGACCAAGACCTCGAGCAAGTAATGCATCGCTTCCTCCCGCGTCACGCCCCGTTCCGTCGCAAATTGCGTCGCACGTTTCTGCAACTGGGCCGCCATGGTGGCGGCCGCGCCTGGTTCCGCGCCCAAATTTACACAGAGCGCGGTAAGTTGATCGAGTTCGTTCATGCCGGGTTTTGCAGGGTGACGACCGATGGACCGCTCACGGTCAACGCGAGTTTACGATCGGCTGGCACATGCATAAGTGTGATGAGCGCCAGCCCGTCAAATCCTTCCGGCGTGGCGACGGCCGAACGCAGTTCCCCGACCTGTTTTTCACCGGCAAAGAGGGGCGCCGGCAAGGTGGGTAAGGGTGCGGTCGCATTAAGCGGTAGCAACTGACGCCGCACCTGGCCCATCGCCTTCAGTCGCGCCATCACTTCCTGCCCAAGGTAACAACCCTTCGTATAAGAAATCGCGTCACGATCGAGTCCGCCTTCATTGGGCAACTCGCCTAAACCGATGTCCTGAGGAATCGCCGGAATCTTCGCGGCGATGCGACGACGTTCCATTTCTTCATTCGTGAGTTGCAGATCCTGATGCAGGCTCGGGGAAATTTCCTCCAACTGCACTTCCGGTGCGATCCATTCCCAATGGCTGCCAGATGTGCGTCGTCCGGGAAACAGATACCCTCCGGGCAAATGCGAAATCACTTCCCAGTGGTCCGCCTCAGTGAAAAAGGTCACTCCTCGCGATTGGTCGGTTTCATCCGTGATCGTGACATCATCCGCGATGATGTAGGCCTCGAGTCGCTCGCGAATGTCCTCCGCTTTTGAATGGTAACTGACCACGAGGAACTCTTCCTGACCCACTCGACCCACAAAACAATCCGCGAGCACTTTGCCTTTTTGATTCAACAATAGGCCGTAAACCGTGTGATCCACTATTAGCTCTGCTAGGTTGTTAGTCACCTGACCTTGAAGGAATGTTAATGCATCCTCTCCCGTAACTCGCAGACAGGCCGCAGGTTGCCAAAAATGATATGGGGTATGTTGCAAATCTTCCACAAAAGTTTAATTATCTGGTTAAAATAGTGTTACGAAAATAAGTGATAGTTTTTGATAACTTTAAGTTGACGATGACACTAACCATAGTATCTATCAAATCATCAATTTCACACTTCTCCCGCCTAGCGGGAGTTTTGGGGTAACTAAGAAAGCAAAGGCCGGTCGCTTAGGGGTAAGCGACCGGCCACTTTTTTGTCCGGATAAAATCATCCGTTCATGACGGAAGCGAGACTTGCCCCGCCCGGGATCGTCAGCCCAAGTTGACCTTCCATGCAAATCACTTCCGACATCAATGTCGTTGAGACTCGTGCCCTTCCCTCTCCCGCCGCTTTGCTGCACGAGTTGCCCAAGACGGCTGCGCAGGCCGAATTTGTCACCCGCACGCGCAGTGATTTGCATCGCATCATCTTCACCGATGACAAACGGCTGCTGCTCATAGTTGGTCCGTGTTCGATTCACGATCTCGCCGCGGGTCGCGACTATGCCCACCGTCTGGCCGGTTTGGCGAAGGAAGTATCTGACCGGATCATGATCGTCATGCGGGTGTATTTTGAAAAGCCCCGCACCACCGTCGGTTGGAAGGGCTTGGTCATGGATCCGCATCTCGATGGTTCACACGACATCGAGACGGGTTTGCGCTTGGCCCGTTCCTTTTTGCGCGAAGTGCTCGATCTCGGTTTGCCCACCGCCACCGAGTTGCTCGATCCCATCACGCCGCAATACATCGCCGATCTGATTTGCTGGTCGGCCGTGGGCGCGCGCACCACGGAATCCCAGACGCACCGGCAGATGGCGTCCGGTTTGTCGATGCCGCTCGGTTTCAAAAATGGCACCGACGGCACCCTCAAAGCCGCGCTCAACGCGATCCAAGCCGCGGCCCAACCACAGACCTTTCTCGGCATCAACATCGACGGCGCCGCCTCCGCCGTGGTGACCCGCGGTAACCCTGATTGCCACATCGTGCTGCGCGGCGGCAGTGCCGGTCCCAACTATTCCGCGGGGCAAATCGCAGATACGGAAGCGCAGCTCGACAAGGCCGGGTTGCTCAAATCAATCCTCGTGGATTGTTCACACGACAACTCCGCCAAGAAACCGGAACGCCAACCCGAGGTGATGCGCGCCCTCCTCGCGCAGATCACCGCCGGCAACCGCTCCATCATGGGGGCGATGATCGAAAGCAACCTCGAGGCCGGCAACCAGCCGTTCCCGCAGCCCAAGGATAAACTTCGCTACGGCGTCTCCATTACCGACGGGTGCATCGACTGGCCCACCACCGCGGCCCTCGTGCGCGAAATCCACACCGCCTTGGCTCCGCGTTTCGCCTGATTTTCGATTTGAATGAATCGGTGTCACCATAAACGAAACTGCTCATCAGCAGCGTGACGGCTGCAACCGGGCGCTTTCTTTGAATTTCTCCGTGCGCTCTGCGTTCTCTGTGTTAGAAATCAATTTCCCATGAAAACTCCTATTCGCGTCGCTGTTACCGGGGCTGCCGGTCAGATTGGTTATTCCCTCCTTTTCCGCATCGCCTCCGGCGCGATGTTCGGCCCCGACCAACCGGTCATCCTGCAATTGATTGAGGTGCCTTTTGAAAAAGCCATGAAGGCGCTCGAAGGCGTCGCCATGGAACTCGACGATTGCGCTTTCCCTCAGCTCAAGGGCATGGTGCTGACCGATGATCCGCGAGTCGGTTTCAAGGACGCCAACTGGTCACTGCTCGTCGGGGCCAAGCCGCGCGGTCCCGGCCAGGAACGTGCTGATCTGCTCAAGGACAACGGCAAGATCTTTACGGCGCAGGGTCAGGTCATAGATGAGGTGGCCGCCGATGACGCCCGCGTCGCCGTGGTGGGCAACCCCGCCAACACAAACTGCATGATCGCCGCCTCCAAGGCCAAGCGCCTCACGCCCGACCGATTCACCGCCATGGTGCGCCTTGACCAAAACCGCGCCCAGGCCCAACTCGCCAAGAAAGCCGGCGTCGATCTCACCGCCGTGAAGGACATTTTCATCTACGGTAATCATAGCCCGACGATGTTCCCGGCCTTCGCCCACGCGACGATCAACGGCAAACCCGCCACGGAGGTCATCAACGATTCCGCCTGGCTGCAGGGGCCGTTTCTTGAGACCGTCGGTAAACGCGGCGCCGCGATCATCGCCGCCCGTGGTCTCTCCTCCGCCGCCTCCGCCGCTAATGCTTTGGTCGATCACGTGCGCAGCTTGATGACCCCGGGGGCGATTCATTCCGTCGCCGTCAAAGGCGCCACGGCTTATGGCTTCGATGCCAATGTCTGGGCCGGTGTGCCCGTGCGCACCACCACCCCTGGCAGCGTCGAGATCATCACCGGCTACGAAATGGATGATTTCGCCAAGGCCAAGATCGCGGCAACCAACAAGGAGCTCACCGACGAGCGCGCCATGGTCGCCGAGATGCTCGGTTAAACCCAATTACCCATCGCAATACTTCAAAACGACGTCCCGCCTTTGGACGTCGTTTTTTATGTCCGGACAATTTTACCCAACCCAATTTCCACTCCTGTCCGTCTAAATCAGAATGCAACCTTCGACTATTTTTTCCCCGGACCTCATCAAACGCCAACCGCGCCTCGATGAAATCAAGCGCGTCATCGCGTCATCTACAGGTGCCCCTATTTGGGAAGAGATCACGCAGGCCGCCACGGCCGAACGGGATATTCCGCCCTACTTGGTGGACTCGGTTTTCCCGGGTCGCGACGGCTATAGCGCGGAGCTCAAAGGCATGGACTATACCTTGTGCCGCGCAATTAGTCTGCGCCTCACGCGGCACGCCTTGATGTTTCTGATCGAAGAGGATCGCCGCTGGATCGAGGCCGCGTTGCGCCAAACCGATGTGCTGTTCGACGATGTGGAGTATCCCCATTGGAACCACGTCGCCCGCATGGACGGTGATAACGAGACCTTCAAAAAGAGTATCGATCTCCGGAAATCTGATGTGCATCTGCGCACCGGCATGCTGGCCAACAGTGTGGGCCTGATGCTCAACTGGCTGCGGCCGCACCTGAATCCCGCCCAACTGGAAACCCTCGTGCGCGGCTTGGAAAAGCGCGCCATCCGCCCCTTTCAAAATGCCATTTCGCAACAACCGTGGTGGTTGGAGGTAAACAACAACTGGCTGACCTGTATTGTCGGGGGTGTCGGGATCGCCGCCATGGCGCTCGACGGATTGCATCCCGATGCCCGGAGCTTGATCGAATATGCCGAGCCGCTGATGGAGCGCCATCTCGAAGATTATGGGACCGAGGGTGAATTCAACGAAGGCCTCGGTTATGCCGGAGCGATTTGTCTGGTCGTGGACTATTATACGGCGCGCTTGGGCTGGACGGAAGGGCGTGAAAACCGTTTGGCGAAGGCCCCGTTTCCGGCCATCACCAAGTGGTTTGTGCAGATGACCGTGCCACCCGGACATCTTTTCTCGTATGGTGACGGAAAAGTCCAAGCCCCACTGAAAGGCGACTGGGTAGCGCCGATCGCCGCGGCCAATCAAGACCGCGTGCTGCAGGGTTTTTATTTGCAGCATCGCTCGATCCTCGCCGATCCCCTGCAATTGTTGTGCCTCGACTCCGACCTGAAGGCCCAATCACCAACCGGTATTTATCCGCTCGGCATTGCTTACAAGGAACAAGGCGGCTGCATCACCAGCCGGACTTCCTGGGATTGGACCAAGACTGCCTGTGTCGTCGGGAGCAAAGCCCGGCGGGAGGATAACCACGAACACAACGATCCGGGCCAAGTGGTCATTGAGGGTGAAGGCCAGCCCCTGATTGTAGACTGGGGCACCCCGGCAACCAGCTATCCCGCCGGCTTTTTCTCGGCCAATCGATTCCGCTATTTCGATGCCAATGTCTTTGGTCACAACATTCTCGCATTCGGCGGTCGCGAAATGGAATCGTGCTACGAACTGCATCCCAATTTCACGCAAGGAACCCTGCACGGCAAACGTGCCCTGCATGCCCAAGGCCGCATCCTATCCGCGGAATTTGATGATAGCTGGGGTGGTCTCTGGTCTATCGATACCACCGCGGCTTGGGCCGGGGTAAAATCCAATGTGCGCACGGTGCTGCATTTGCATCCGGGTTTTGTCGTCGTATTGGACGAAGCCAAACTGGAAAAATCCGAATCCATTTCCTTGCGGTGGAACACCGCGCAAAAACCCACCTTGATCGGCGAAGACGACTTTGCCTTGCAGTTCTCAACGGTCGGGCTGGCCGCTCGTGTGCTGAATCTTTCCGCCAACCAAGCCACCCGCCGACTAGGCAATCAGCACTACCAGGAAGCCTGGAACAAGGATCAGTTCGGCGGCGTGCTGCCAGACCGCGATTGTCCCTACTACGAGATCATAACCACCGCGGATCATTGCCGGTATCTTTCCCTATTTACCGTTCAACCCGGCCACCAATCCGTGGCCTGGACAAACCAAGGTGACACTTACACGGGCACGATCGGATCCGACAAAATTGAGGTTACGTTCAGTGAATCGGTCATCTCGGTAAAGTCTTCCCACCATCAGCGCACGTGGAAAATTTGTCCGGCTGAGGATAAGTGAGCTCGATCTACACCTGAACATGCTGCTTCCCGGCCCGCAGCGCAATTTCTTGCCCACGCCAGACGAACACGCCGGTCGTCCCAGCTGGTAATTCCACCGTCGCGTCAACGCGCTCGCCGGCAAACTCCGCCCGCAATTTCACCTTGCCGCGCGGATGCGGCAGCGCGGTGTCGATTTTTGTGAGCCGGCCGGGTTGCGGTGCAATCCTCACTTGTTTGAAACCGGGGGCCGCCGGCCGGATACCGGCCACGGTTGCATGCAGGTGAAACACCGGATGCGCGCCCCACGCGTGGCAGTCCGACCGCGAGGGCTCCGGATGCTCGATCGGCGTTTTGAATCCTTGTTTCACCAACCCGCGCCACATCTCCAGTTTTTCCAGCACGAGGTCGGCTCGACCGGCCTTGCCCAACGCATCAAACAGGTAGTGCTGAAAATAGATCGTCGCCGCCGCGAGTCCGTTGGCAGCCGCATCCGCCCACTTGGTCGGATCAGGAACTCGCAGACCCGCGATCACCGCCAACGCCTGGGCGTGCTGACTGAATGATTTGTGTGCGACATCGTCAGCCCACAATCCGCGTGGCTTATCCCAGAAACGCCTATTGATAACCCCGACCAGTTTTTCTGCCGCGTCCGACCAACGTCGGGCCATCGTCGGCTCACCCAACCAAGCCTCGAGTTCCGCCGCACGCTGCAGCGTGATCAGGTATTGCAGATTCACCAAGGCCGAACGCCGGCCCTCCAATTGGCCCGGTGCCCACCCGGCTTCCCAACCGGGCACCCAGTCGGCAAACAGCCAGCCCGGTGGCTTTGCCAGCAGACCATCGGCATCCTGCTCGGTTTCCAATGCCTCCATCAACGCACGCAGACCCGTCAGCCGCTCGCGCAGCCATGCCGGATCATTCCGCCACAGTGCGTAGTCATGCAGCATCCAGGGCCAGATCATCGCAAAGGTCGTGCTTTCCTGCCGTTCGACCGAGGGCGTGCGCATCGTAGGATACCCTCCGCGACCTCGCGATAGATCGAACAACTCCATGCCGCGCCGGGCCAGTCGTTCGTCGCCCGCAAATACATACGCGAGCAGCATTTGGATGCGCGTATCCGCCACATACATCATCTGCTCGTAATAAGGACAGTCCACAAAGACGTCGTGCATGCAGGAGCGCAGCCCGCGTTCGCTCAGTGCAATGACCGGCCCGAGCGTCGCATCGCTGGATTGAAACTTTGCCGCGGTCCGCAAAGGGAAGCCCGTGCGTTCCACCCCCAGCGCATGCAGTGTCACCGGCTTCGCTCCCACCTTGACGCTCACCAGTAGGTAACGCCCCGAGCGCCACCACGGCGAAGTGGTCCAGCGACGTCCACGTCCACCGAGTTTCCACGTGTCGCCAAAACCAAAAAACAGTTTTCCCGCCACCTCCCCGCGATTGCCCTTCGGACCGGGGGTGTTGTTATAAACCGTCCGGTCCTCCCGGTCGAAGAGCGACTCCGCCCATTCGATGCGCACCTGCGTGCCAGCGCCGCCGGAAAACTCCAGCATCGCGTAGCCGCACAGGTAATCGTCGGTATCAATCAACACCGTGGCCTGATATCGCGCCGGGAGAGTCAGCGATCCGCTACTCTGCAGAAGTTGGTTCCAGTCGGCCGCGTCCACCACCGTCGTTTCCGCTCCAAACCGGATGCCTTGCGCCCGGGTCCAGCGCGGCAATTGCGCCCGCACGCGACCGCCACGCCACAGATCATGTCGCTGCTCCGGCAGGGCCGATGGCAACAACTGCCACCCGCGCGCCACAATACCACAGACATTGAAATCCACTGGCACGCGCACCACCGCGGGTTGCATCCATCGGACTCCGCGCATGTCAAACTTCGCCAGATCCACCTGTGCCGAACCTCCGATGACGTGATACGAACGATTGATCGCGGGTCCCCACACCATGCCTTCCAGCCGCGCCGCCCGCCAAGAGGCCACGCCGGTCGTGAAACGTTTTCCCGCTCGTCCCAGTCCGGCACAAGCAAACCCTCCGCGCCAAGACATCCGACCGTCGGGTGATTGCGGTGTTTTCGCCCACCAGACCAATGCCTCCAGTTGATGCACGCCCGCCTTCAATTTGAGTTCATAGGTCGCAAACGACCAGTGCGTCACATCCCCGGTGTCGGGCCCACGTCCCACCAACGCACCGTCAAGCGCGAGGGCATAACAAATATCCGCGCTCACCTGCAGCCGCACCGTCTCGGCACGCGCCAGCTTCACGTTGAGTCGGAAGAGCACAAACCCGGGCACTCCAATGGCAAGTTCCGGATGCCACAACCAAGCCGCACGATCGAGCGCATGACGCGGTTCCATGTTCGGCGTGCCCTTGGGAACCACTGGGGCGGGAATCCGTCGGCAGACTTTCTCTCCGGCAAAAGGGGCGAATAGCATCCCTTTGCGTTTAACCGGCGCATCTTTTCCCGCGAGAGATTTTTGTTACTGCCAATAGATTAACCCACACATTTCGATCCATTTCGGCTGATTACACGGATGCCCCGGATGCGGAGTCATCCCATGGAGCAAATGATATCGAAGTGTAGTCGTTTGAATTGTGGGGAACGTTCTGCTGGCCAGCTGAATGTCCCTAACGCGTTTTGGCGCAGCAGCAGTTATTTGTGATGCTCCGCGTAATCCGCGGTTAAGAAGGGTCGGTTTATCCGCAGTGAACACCACACATCACGATTGCCATAACACCCGGCCATACGGATGATTCCTACACCCCATTATGGTTACCCACCCGCCCCTGCATTCCTGCAAGCTCGAGCTGGACACTTCGCCGACTGCCTTTGGCGAACTGCGCCCCTCGGCTGATTATCTCGATCAACCTGAAATCCTCAATCAACGCCTCGACGAGGACGGCTACCTGTTCATTCCCGGCTTCTTCAATCGCGATTTGATTCTCGAGGCCCGCACTTCCGTGGCCCAACGCCTCGCCGCCGAGGGGGCCCTCAATCCCAAATATCCAGCCACCGACCTCATCGCCGCATCCGACAAAGCGATGACCTATCGCGGCGATCTCGCCCTCAACAATCCGGCAGTGGAACGCGTCGTTTACGGACCCGAACTCGACGGTTTTTATGCCGCGCTCTTTGGCGAGCCGGTCCGGCATTTCGATCACATCTGGTTTCGTGCCGTCAGTCAGGGCTTGGGCACGCCGCCGCACTGCGATCACGTTTACATGAGCCGCGGCACGCACCAGTTGCTCACCTGCTGGATTCCCTACGGTGAAGTGACGCTCGAAGTCGGCGGGCTGATGGTGTTGGAAGATTCCCATCTAAAATCCGACCGCCTACAATCCTACCTCGACGTGGATGTAGACCGTTATTGCGAGAACGACCCCAAGCAGGTCGCCAAGGTCAAGGGCACTTCGGCGTGGAGCCATCCCGGCTGGTTGACCAACAATCCCGTCGTGCTGCAGAAGCGCCTCGGTGGCCGCTGGCTGACCACGCAGTGGCAACCCGGCGACTTCCTCACTTTTAAGATGAATATGATTCATGCGAGTCTGGACAACCAGACCCGGCAAATCCGGCTCTCCTCTGACACCCGCTACCAACGCCTCAGCCAACCGGCCGATGCGCGCTGGGTGGGCGACAACGTAGCCGGCCACGGCCCCCGCGCCAAACAGGGCCGGATCTGCTGAATCGAGTCGTAGATGCAGAATCCCAAGCGAGTTAGGCCGAATAACACTATTCGACGCACAATGGAAAATCGAGGCGCCTCGGTCAAAGGGGTCAGGCCGTTATTTGTTAATCTTTTGGAATGCTCGATTGCATGAGTAGCTCAGGTTTATCGCTAGAAGCCGCCGATGCAGGAAAATCGGGGGAATTAACAAATAACGGCCTGACCCCTTTCCATTAAGCCACCAGCCCAGACAAGGTTTTGCTGAGTCGGAAGGCGCTGCGCACGGCGGCAAATTGTTCGAGCAGTTCCTGCGGTGCTCCCGCCCGGGGAAAGACCATGTCGAGGCTCGCGCCAGTGCAGCGCACCTGCGCCTCCACGCCTTCCACACTGATCGTGCACTCACTGCAATCCGACGGATAATCCACGCGCATCACCGTCTCATCATCAAGTCCCTCGATCGCATCGATCACCGCCTCAACTCGGGCACCCTTGCGCAAAGTGAATGACAACTCGCTGAACCGCCCGTCGAAGATCGTGTTGAATGCTTCGGTCCGGGCGAAGTCCCCGTCCTTCACATCCAACAGGGTCTGCGTCACCGCAAACTCCGCCGGCGCCGCCGGATCGAGTTCATAAAGAATTTCAAAGGTGAAGTCCTTCGCCGCCAAAACCGCCGAAGGACTCGTCAGGGTCAGCGCAACGTCCTTACGTTTGTAACCCAGCTTGGTGCGCACGGCCTGAAATAATTTCTCCGCTTCTTCCTCCAGTTCACCAGTGCACAACCGGCCCAGAAAGGCGTTGGTTACCGGGTTTGCCGCATCCGGCAAAGTGTGATGCTTCTTCTTGAATCCGCTCAGCAATTTTACCACTCCGCCGGAACGGCCGATGAATCGGATATCGGCAATCACGCTGCCAGGCACTGCGGAGGACATGCCTCATGCAAGTGGGCTCAGACCCAAGTCGCCAATCCCAAAAAGCGCTGAGGTAGAACTACACGCCCCTGAACTTCCCACTGATCACGCGGATAAAACCAGATATTCAGTAACAGTGAGCACCAGATCTGATCCGCGATTATCTGCGCACCCGCGGAAGTATTCTGTGTTGCCACTCAAGCGGTCACCGCTGGACCCCGGACCAATCGGCAGATCAGCATCACAAAGCCAACCACCAAGGCGACTGGCAGCCAGATGGGCGCCAGCGCGGTGATCACGGCCAAGGACACCAACACGGTTACCGTGGCACCGGCCGTCAGGACGACCCCCAGCACCAAGGTGGTGACCAGCAGGATAAAGACCGGCGCGAGCAGCACCGGCGCAAACTTAAGGGTCAGCAGGGCGAGGAAGATAATTCCGAGTGCTTTAAGAAATGTGTTCATGTCCTGATAACCCGGCAAGCCGCGCAGAGTTTCAAAAAACGCGGACGCCGGATGAAATAGGCTTACTTTTGCACCGGCGCCGCGGCCTTGCCCCCGACCACGGCCTCAACCGCGCGGAGGAAGGAGTCGCTCAGCAGGTTGACCGTCATGTCCTGCGGCAGGTAGCCGTCGATGTTTTGAAAGGCATTGGCCATGGACTTGGAAACTTCGATGCGCACAAAGGCTTCGGAACCCTCGGCGGAGTAGGCGCTGAGCTTCAGGCGGGTAGCCTCGGCTTCGGCCTTACCGAGCGCTTCGATTGCCTGCGCGCGGAGCAATGCCGCTTCCTGTTCACCTTGGGCGGCGAGCACGTTGCGGTTCTTGTCGGCCTCGGCGGCGAATTCGACTCGCTTGGCGGCGGCTTCGGCATCGAGCACCTGCTGCTCGGCGAGTTTCTGCGCGCCGAGAATACCGACTTCCTTGTCGCGCTTGGCATCGACCACGGCCTTTTCATAAGCGGCTTGGGCTTCGGCTTTCGCACGTTCGGCGCGGGCCTCGGCCGCGCGGGTTTCCTCGATGGCCCGCAGACGTTCCTGCACCGCCACCTGACGGGCCTTGATCTGTTCAACGTAAGCGGGATCGAGGCCAATATGCTCAATCACAAAGTTTTCGACGATCACACCACGTTTGCGGAGTTCCGCCTCGGGGGACATGAGTGCTGAGGAAATATCGCTCTGCAGTTTCACCAGGCCTTCGCCGGAATAAGCGTTGAGGGCCGTGCGAGTGGTGGCTTGATCCTTCACGACGCGCATCAGCTCCGGCCGGAGAATTTTCTCCTCCACGTTGCCGCGAACCGTCTTGTGCATGTCCACCACGAAATCGGGATCGCGACGCCAGCGGATGTTGAGCGAGATGCGCATGTCCTGGCCTTCCGAGGACTGCACGAGATAACTGTCGCGACGACGGCCCTCTCCATAGGTATCGTTGGCCTGGTCGTTCATGACAAAGACCTGTGAAGACATGTCGTATTTGAAAACCTTTTGGGTGAAGCCCGGGAAGAGCACATAGGTCTTGGGCTGCAAGGATTCAGCGATGACACCGCCATCCCAGGTTTCTTTTACGCCAAGTTCGTTACCTTCCACGGTGCTGATATCGACGATAAAGACACTGGCGACCACGAGTGCGATGAGCACAAGGCCGGCTACAACTAGACTGATGATTTGTTTCATGAAGCTGGAGGGGTTACTTACGGTTTTTCAGGAGGTAAATGGTGCAGACGACCAGATACACGAGGAAGATGAGTCCGATTAGCGGCAGTAGCAGGCGAATGGTTCCGCTCTTCAATTCGAAGAAGAGGGCGAATACCACTACCCAAGCCACGACAAACGCCGCCACAATCTTCCACGAAAAGGGATTCTTGGGGGTAAGCTCGATCACTGGGTCAGAATCAGACATACCGCCATTGTGTATTGCCCCATCCCACACGGCCAGCGCAGATTGCACCAATTCGAAACATGACCGCGAATTCCAAACCCATTCCCGTCGTGTGCGCCTTGATTGAGCGCGATGGCCGTGTCCTTGTTGCGCAGCGTCCCGCCCACAAGCACCTGCCGTTCAAATGGGAATTTCCTGGCGGCAAAGTCGAACCCGGTGAATCCGCGGAGACCGCGATCGTTCGCGAAATCCGCGAAGAGCTGGGCTGCGATTTCCACATCACGCGCGCCCTGCCGCGGTTTACCCACGCCTATGCCGAGACGATTGAGATGATTCCCTTTGTCGGCCGACTCAAGCCTGACAGTCCCGCACCACAGGCCCACGAGCATCTCGCCCTGCAATGGTTGCCCGCCGAGGAAATTGCAGGGCTCGATCTGGCCGCGGCAGATCATCCCGTGCTCGCCGTATATCGCGAACCTCCTCCTCACTGAAACCAACTCATGGCCCCCACCCCATTCGAACCCAGTCAGATGTTGCGCCAGCAGCTCATCGCCCAAGGTCATGCCGGTCTGGCCGCCGGGCACATGCGCTTTGCCGATAACGCCAAAGCCGATCCGCTCGCGGCGGGTGCCGAAGTGCGCCGGCAATTCGCAAGCTACTACGGCGATCTGTTGTCCGCCATGGCAAACAATCCGCTGAACGCGCGCCAAGTCGGCGGCGGCACTGCCAAAGGGTTTCGTTACGAAAACTGGCTGTTCGAATCGCACCCAGGTTGGGAGGTCAATGCCACGCTGTTTTTGCCGGCTGATCTGCCGCCGCCCTATTTGCCGGTAGTCATGTCGGTCGGCCACTCCGGCAAACAATTTTCCGCCTACCAACTGCCCTGCCAGTATTTCGCCCGCGCCGGATTTGCGGCCATCGTCTTTGATCCACCGGGAGTCGCCGGTGAAAAGCAACCCGGCAACGATCACTTCAACGACGGCGTGCGCTGTTACCTGACCGGCGACACTTCGTGCCGCTACTTTATCGGTGACACGCTGCGGTCGATGGACTTTCTCGCCAGTCGCCCCGACATCGATACGAGCCACGGATTCGCGCTGACCGGCGTGTCCGGCGGCGGGCACAGTTCACTGTATGCCGCACTGCTGGATGATCGGGCCACATTGATCGCGCCTTCCTGCTGTCTGATCGACCAGGGGAAATTCGTGCTCGATCTGTGTTACAGCTCCTGTCCCGAAACCCTCATGCCCAACCGGCTGCGCGATGGGTTGGATGACGACATTCTTTTGTGTGCCGTCGCTCCGCGGCCCGTGCTCCTCATGGCAGGCAGCACGGACGAGGTGTATCAAATCGAGGACAGTCGTAAAATCGCCGCGGCCGCACGCACGCATTACACGACAGCGGGTCACGCCAACCGGTTCAAATTTCTGGAGGACACCGGGGGTCACGATTACTCGCTGAACCAAGCGCGCGAGTTTGTGCAGTTTGTGCGTCGGCAGTGGAAACTTTCGTCGACCACGCCCCTGCCTGCAACGCAGGCGAACGACTTTAATCTACTCGAACCCGCGCAGCTGGCCTGCCAGCCCCAAGCCGCCGCCAACATGCTTACACTCACGCGTGTTCGCGCGGCCGCAATCGCGCCAGACCGCAAACCGCCGACTATTGCCGAACTGCAATCCTTTCTCGCGATTAGCGATCAACTCGCCGCGCCCACTTTCACCACGCGCACCCCGTCCGTGCAGGCCTGGTTTCATAATTGGACGGAATGCACCGTCGCCACCGAAACCGGCATCATGGTGCCGCTATCTGTCGCAGATCCGGGACCGGATCATCCCGCCCTCTGGCATTTCGATGATGCCGGCCGGCAACGTTTAGTGACGCGGGGAGGTCTGCTGTCTTTGGCGATCGGTCAAGCCGATCGCGCCTCAATCAAGGCCGCTCTCTACAGCGCGGATCTGCGAGGCTGGGGCGAGACCGCGATGGCCGCGCATCCCTATGAAAGCGTTTCCTGGGGTGCCCCGGATCGCTTTGCCGCTTATGTCGGCGCCGCGATCGGCGATTCACCCGCCGCCATGCGTTTGCGCGACGCCTGGCAACTCGTTCGCACTTTCCCTTTGCGCAAGCACACCGTGCTCAGTGCCACCGGCGCCGCCGGACCGATTGCATTGCATCTCGCAGCCCTGTTACCCGGGCAATTCGCCGCCGTCGTGTTGCGCGATGTCCCCGCTTCTTATGCCGCGCTGCTCGCGACCGATGAATTCAATTGGCCGCACGACATCATCTTCCCGGGAGTCCTCACGCATTATGATCTGCCCGAACTGGCCCAAGCCGCCGGTTGTCCCGTGTATTGGTTGAACCCGCTCGATGGAGCGCGACAGCCGGTCACTGCCACCATGCTCAATGGACGCACCGAAGTGGATGATGCAACCCACGGTGCACTGCTTCAGAAGTTGCTCTACAATTGAAACGGTAATTCGGGACTTCCGGACCGGATATCCAAATTGTAGGGCGGGATCGCTGATCCCGCCTTGTAAGTCTTTGATTATTCGAAGGCGGGGTTCGGAGACCCCGCCCTACAGAATTGTCCTTCAACGCCGCATCTGCTGGCGAAAGGCGGAGGGGGACAGCCCGGTGCGCTGCTTGAAGAGTTTTGAAAAGTGAAACTCGTCGCAAAAACCCAGTTCACCCGCAATGACGCGCAGCGGACGATCATCCGCGGTTAGGAGCAGTCCCGCTTGATCCACCAGCCGCATCAGTCGATATCGCGCCGGCGGCACACCCTTGAGTTCGGCGAATCGCTTGCGGAAGCGTTCATAGGAAAACCCGGCCATCGCCGCCAATCGGTCCCAATCCGGCACCACGTCTGCTCGTTCCAATTCGACACAAACCGGGTTGAGCCATGCCGGTGCCACCTCCGGTTGTCGGGCTTGAGCTGGTCGCCACGCGGCGCGGAAATCGGCCAGCACACCCTGCAATCGTGCCAATTCCAACAAGGCTGCGGAGACGCCTTCATGCTGCCCGGCGCAGACCGCCAAAAATCGCCGATGCCAGGTCGCCACCGGTTTGGCATGCCAAATCGGTTCCCGCGGATCAATCAACCCGGCCGAACGCCACTCATCGAAGACCGGCCCGTTGAATACAAAATAGATTTCATCCCACTGACCGCCGGGCTTCGGTCCATACTCGTGTGGCACATCGGGAAAAATCAGCAACAAGTCGCCGGCCGACACCGATTGCCGGCGTCCGAGTGCATCGGAAAAGTCCCCACCTCCCGCCAACAAATAGACCACGGCATAGCTGCCCAATAGCCGCATGGGATTATGCCCGGTGCCTTCACTGGCCGTAAGTTGACCAGCCAAGGTAATCCCGCCCATAGGGGAATAGGCTCCCGCAGTCGCAATGCGCTGGGAAGCTGGCGGTAATTCGCCGGACTTTTTCATGTAACCATATTACACATGCCTGCACCCAGAACAACCATTCCTTTCCGGGCACTGATCCCCTAGAGTGTATTCGTTATCCCATGAGCTTGCTCACCCTCCCCGCCCTCACCGCGAATAACCTGCCGGTTGACACCAGTGAAAACGCCTTTGGCGAACTGCATTCTTCCGAGGACCTGCTCGGTCAACCCGAGCTGCTGCGCCAACGTCTCAGCGAAGACGGCTATCTCTACATTCGCAATTTTCTGCCGCGCGACATCGTGCAATCCGCGCGAGTGTCATTGTTGGAACGTTTGCTTAAGGGTGGATTCCTCAATCCTGCGGCTCCCCTGGAATCCGGCATCGCCAACCCGGATAACACGCCGAAGTTCATGCCCAATCTGGCCAACCCGAATCCTGAGGTGGCCCGCGTAGTCTTCGGTCCGGAGCTGACTGGTTTTTACGCCAAACTCTTTGGCGGGCCGATCCGCCACTTCGATTACATCTGGGTGCGCTCCATGCCGCGTGGCACCGGCACCCCGGCTCATTGCGATCTGGTTTACATGGGGCGCGGCACGCATCGCTTGCTGACCTGCTGGGTGCCTTATGGCGAAGTCCCGCTTGAAGAGAGTCCGCTGATGCTGCTCGAGGATTCGCATAAGAAATCCGAGCGCATCAAAAATTATTTGGAGAGCGACGTGGACTCCTATTGCGAGAACCGCCCCAAGGAAGTGCAAAAGGTCAAGATCAACGGTGGCTGGAGCATGCCCGGTTGGCTCTCGAAAAATCCCATCACGCTGCGCGAGAAACTCGGTGGCCGCTGGCTCAGTGCTCATTTCCAACCCGGTGATTTCCTCACGTTCCAGATGAACATGATCCACGCCTCGCTCGACAATCAGACCGACAAGGTCCGGCTCTCAACCGACACGCGTTATCAGCTGGCCAGCGAGCCGATCGACGAACGTTGGATCGGCGACAATCCCGCCCTGCACGGCAAGGCCGGCAAGCGCGGTCGCATCTGCTGACAATTGTTATAACTTCCATTGTGCAACGGAGGCTCCAAGACACGGAGCACTAATTCCTGTAAGCATTGTCCCGGCCAAACGCATTGCATGCGGTCGCTCTGTGCCTCCGCGTCTCCGCGGCCAAGATTAAGGCAGTTTAGAACGCGCCAGTTGCAGTTTCATCTGGAAGGCGAGTCCTTCCGACATCGTCTGCCCGGCCTCCATCTCACGCCGGCGTTGGGCGTGCATTAGGCCTTGATCCGATTCGTCGACCAAGTTGGCTTGGGCGATGATCAACGCGTCCTGCGGTTTGACCAGCAAAAGCGCATTCCGCGCCTCATTCTCCAAGTCCATCCGGATTTTTTGCGGCATTACTTGGTCGAGCTTCGCCGCGAATTTATCCACGCTGCCCTGATCGCCGGTCAGCTCATAAAAATTACTGTCCCAGGCCATGGAGACTTCTGAGCCGATAAAATTATAGGGCGATTGACCAATGGCGTAACCCAGCTGGTAATCGCGGAACGGCTTGATCTCGTCCGGCACATCCACCCCGTTGATTGCGGGCAGCCACAGACTCTTGTCCGTGAACAATTGATTGCCGGGCACGCTCGTCAGGAACTGCAGAAAGTCCAAGGCTTCCTTGGGGTGCGAACTGGTTTTGTTGAGATACATGGCCATGGCCGTTTCGCCGCGGCCCTCACCCGCAACCGCCATGATGTATTTGCCGACCTCGGGGTCGTCCGGCGTGATCGGCGGTAATCGCATGGCCGTGACGGGAAAAGGCGCGGTTTGCTTGATCGTGGTGGCATCCCAGGTGCCGGTGAAGAGGAACAACGCACCGCCGGAGAAAAATTCCAGCATGGCGTCATCGCGGCGGAGCTGCAGATAACCCGGCTTGGTGGCCTGGGAAACCTCCCGCACGAGTTGCAGTCCCGCCTTCACTTCGGGTCGCTGAAAATTCCAACGCCCCTCCAGATAAGCCGCCAACACCTGCCGGTTGTAGAGATAAAGATAACCGCTGTCGTCGAATTGGTAATTGAGCGCGAGCAAGGGGCCGGCGAAGACCGCACTGGTGATCCACAGCCCGTTGTCCCGACTGCCCGCCAGTCCGTTGATGGGCTGAGAGGTGCGTCGCGCATAAGCCTGGGTCAGGGCGAGGATGCGCCGGAAATCATCGTAGGTTTTGGGTGCCGCGGTGGAACCGGTGATTTTTTTCAACAACTCGGCATTGCAGAACAGACGCACCGAAACCTCCGTCACAGTCACCGCGTAGATCTGCCCGGGATCGGGCGAATCCCGCCGCGCCCCGATCAAGTTGTCATGAAAGGTATCCTGCCAGGGAATGCCTTCCTGCGACGTGCCGACGTTGTAGGGGTTGGGTTGTTCCAACTCCGCCGTCAGCGGCACGAAGTAGCGGGCGGGCACATCTTTCTGGCCCGCCAGCCATGCACCCCACTCCATGATATCGGAACCGGTATCGCCCGCGAGATTCGTGCGCAGCCATTGTTTGTAAACCGCCCCGGGCACCAACAACTGCTCCACCTTTACCTTGGGTTTCAGTTCTTCGTAGCGCTTGATCACTGCGGCAAAGCCATCGGGCGGTCCGCGCTCGATCTGCCAGTGGGCGATGCGAATCGTGATGGGGCGTTCCTCGATGACCGGACTCGAACGCGTAAATACCCAATAGACGGCCCATCCATAAACCAGCACGAGCAGCAGGAGACTGAAATGACTGCGCTTCATGGTTGGGCCTCCCTTTTCAACGCGAGTTGACGGTTGGTTTCCTCCAACCGCCGAGCCACGGCATAAGCCCGCAGATTATCCGGATAGGTCTGCAGATACCGTTCAAAATAGTCCTTTGATTGTTCCAGCAAACCCGCGCGCAACGAGAGCTCGCCGATCTGCACTACCAAATCTTCCTTGGCGGTGCCACTGATGCCGCCTGCCTGATCGGCCGCCACCAAGTGCGGGAGGATGCGGGGCAACGGTTGCTTCAACACGACACCGGCCTGGCCGATCTGCAAATGCAGGTCGCGCAGGAGTGCGGGTTCGTGAATGCGCTTCAACAATACCTCAGCGGATGACAGCCGGTCGGCCCCGACCGCGGCATCAATGTTCAGGACGTAGAGTTTCAGCATGGCCAGTTTAACCAAACCCAGTTGCGCCCAATGGCTGTCCGGTTGGAGCGTTGCGAGTTGTTCGTAGAGCTGCGCCGCCTGCGCATAGTCGGGCACCTGAAAGTGCAGTTGATGCAACCGTGCCTGCAGATAGGTGGCCTGCGCCGCCAATTCATCATCACCCTTGGCGACTCCGACAAAGATTTCCCCGGCGCGTCGCATGTTGTCATCGGTCGCCGGCTGCATGCTCATGATGGCCACGCCCTCCGCCAATTGCGCCTCCCGCCCCGCCGTGTCGGCATCATAAACCCGCAGCACGTCCTTGGGCCGGTTATTGATCAAAGCCCGCCAGTTGGCGTCGGCGTCATCCGTCGACGAACCAGCCCACGCCAGCAACGGCATGAAAAGGGCAAGGCAGGCACAAAGCATCCAGCGTTCCGAAGGGGTAACAGAAAGCACCATCCCATCCTGAAACTTGGCCGCCAATCGACAAGCTCATCCCGTAGAAATTATTCGGCGGGGCCCTTGACCTTAGCGCTGGTCGACGATTTCCAGCTGGCGCGCCAGCAACAAGGCCCGGCCTTCACTGAGATTCTGCGCCGATTCCAGCCGCTCGCGCCGCAGGGCTTGGGCATCCGGCTCGGCCAGCTGCACGGTCAGGTTGGCCAAGGCCACGATGCGCGTATCCTGCGGCAACATCGCCCACCGGGCCGCCCGTTGTTCCACCTGCAATGCCTCGCGCGTCACCGCCGGCATCGCTTCATCCAAGGCCTCGGCCAGTTTATCGACACTGCCTTGTGGCCCCACCATGTGGTGGAGGTTGCTTTCAAAAATAGCGCGGGAACCACCCCCGAGGGATATGTTGGGCCCCCCATAAGCATAGCCGTCATCGGGGGAAATGTAGGAAGCGATTTCCGGAGCCACCGGCACAGTCTTGATGCTGGGTAGCCAGCCGCTGTGGTCGGTGAAAAGTTTGTTACCCTCATAGCTGGTGAGGAAGCGCAGGAAATCCACCGCGATTTTCCGGTGGGGGCTCCGCTTGTTCAGGTAAAAGCCAAAGCCCGTCATGTTGTTTCCATCTGAAAAATGGCCCAGCATGTATTTGCCCACGACCGGGTCGTCCTGGGTCGGCTGGGGACAACGCAGCACCCCGACGTCAAATTCGGCCAACCGGCGCAAACTGGTCGCATCCCAAGTGCCCGTGAAAATGAACAGGGACTCGCTGCGCAAAAACTGCCGCGTGGCTTCATCCCGCAGCAGGCTCATGTAACCCGGCCTCATCTGGTCGTTGATCTCTTTCAGGAGGGCGAGGGCCGCCTTCACTGCCGGATCCTGGTAATGCCAGGCGCCCTTCAAATACATCCATTGGCTTTGGCGTGGATACAGGCCCAACATGGCGTCGGTATCGAGCTGCTGGCCCACCGTATTCATCACCCCGCCCATATAAAATCCCATCATCCACATCGCGTTGTCCTTGCTGCCCGCGAACGGCGTCACGATCCGACCCTCCTTCGCGGCATACTCCGCCGTCTGCTGAAAGAGGATTCGCATCTCCGCCCAATCTGCCGGGGGCACGCGCGAACCGGTGATTTCCTCCAGCAGGTCCAGATTACAAAACAGCCGCAACGAACCCCGCGTCATGGTCACCGCATAATATTGGCCGGGCTCGGGTGAGTTGATTCGTTGCTCCTGCAGTTCATCGGCAAACGTTTCCTGCCACGGCATACCGGCCAGCGCAGTTCCATCGTTGTAGGCATTCGGCTCCAGCAATTCCTCGGTCAAGGGTTCAAAGTAACGCACCGGCAAGTCCGCCAGCCCATCCAACCAGGCGCCGTATTCCACGATGTCCGGCGCATTATCCCCCGCAAAATTTGCGCGCATCCACTGCCGGTAAACCGGTCCCGGCACCATCACCTGTTTCACACGCACTTTCGGGTTGAGCTCCTCGTAGCGCTTGATCGCAGCCTCAATCCCATCCGGTGGTCCCAGCTCAATCTGCCAGTGCGCGATTCGGATCGTGGTCACGTCGCCTTCAACCACCGGCTGCGATCGCGTGAAAACCCAATACACCGCCACCAGGTAGCCCGTGACAAACAGGAGCAGGCCCAGGCGTTTGCGCAGCGTCCTCGCGGTCATGGCGCTGCCTCCGATTTTGCCAACGCCGCGCGCACTTCCGTCAAACGTTGGCTCACGTTGAAACGCCGCGTGTTGCTTGGATATGCTTCCAAAAAATTTTCAAAATAATATTTCGCCTGCTCCAAGCGCCCGGCCCGAAACGACAACTCGCCAATCTGGGTCGTTAGGTCTTCCGGCGTAATGCCCATCATGCCTCCCACGGCCTCGGCCGCGATCAAGGGCGGCAACACTTCGTCGTAGGGAAGCTCATAAAACAGTCCCGCCCAGCCCATCTGCAATTGCAGATCGCGACGCAGTGAAGGCTCCTGGATCTCCGCGAGCAAGACCCCCACCTGTTGCAAGCGCACCCGCGCGTCCTGCGGTTCACGCACGGAAAATAATTTGAAGAGGCCCAACTTCACGTAACCGAGTTGCGCCCAGTGACTGCCCGGCCAGCGCCGCGCCAGTTCCCGATACAACGCCTCCGCCCGTGGATAATCCGGCACCGATTTGTGCACCTGATACATCCGCGCGTGCAAGTAGAGGGCCTGCGCCGCGATCTCATCGTCGCCTTGCGCGAGTTGGGCCAGCACCGGTTCGATCTTCTGCCAGTCGCCCTCTGCAATCGGCGGTCGCGCCAGGTCGAGGATCGCCCGGGCCAGCAACCGCGTGCGCTCATCGACTCCGTCAACTTTCTTCAATGCCACCCGCGCTTCTATCGGCTGGCTGTTCGCGGCAAAGTTCCAGACCGAATCGAGGGAAGCTGAATCTTCCGTCGCCCCACCCGTTACGGCCAAGGCAAAGCCCAGCAGCAGGGTGCCTATGACGGGGTAACTTCGGGGCATCCGCCCATAGTGGCGAACAAGGCCCCCCGCGCACAAGCCCGCGCTGCAACATAAGAGAATCCCCCACCGCAAAAATTACTCCAACCAAGCCGACCACTTGTAGGGCTTCCAATCCAGTTTCCGGAAACCCGCTTCTTCGTAGATCCGGATGGCCTCGGAGATACCACTGTAGAGATAAAGTGCCGTCGTCGATACTTGCCGGTGATAGTCAACGAAGTGCTGCATCAATGTCCGCGAGTAGCCTTTTCGGCGGTGATCCGGGTGCGTGATCACGTCGTCCACCCGCGCGACGTTCCTCGCGATATCAAGGGCGGCCATCGTCACGGGCACATTGGCCACATAGCCGACGAGCAGGTGGTAATCCTCCCGTTGGAGCTGACGCTCAATCACGCCAACCGACCATTCGCCATCGTCCTTGAAGATGTCTCGAATCGCCGCATCCATCTCGCGCACCCGACGCACTTCAATCCCGGCCGCGGGTGTAATCACGGAAGGTTCGGAGCAGACAAAATAGTCCTCGTCGTAAACCTGCATTTTGAATCCCTTGGTCAAAAGTTTCGGCAAGAGCACTTCGGCCACCCCAGGGACAAAGCCGTGGAAGATTCGCGGGGCTACATTGAAGCCGCGATAAAATACACAGACATCGTCGATGGCTGCATCCAGATCGCCATCGAGTTTCAGAATCAAGGCATGGTTGCTGTCGTGCGACTGCGGGTTGTCCCGGCAATGAAAGAGCAGCCCGTAGTCGCGCTTCTCCACCTACGCGAACGAGCGCACGCAGTAATTATCGTGCTGAATGATGTCGTCGACTGAGATCAAGGAGCGTCAGATTCTTAACCACAGATACCAATCAAGCGTCCGGATAGAATATATTCTAATCAGTGTGCATCTGGGTTCATCCGTGGTGGAAACTCCAAATTCTACTTCTGCCCAAACCCATCACCATCCTGAATGAATTCAATGCGATTGCCGAAGGGATCTGCCGTGTAGAACCGGCGCCGATTCGGCAGAACCTTATCAGGAATCACTGGATAACCTGCAGCGGTAAGTCGCTGAGCCAATCCGTCGAAATCACGCACACAAAACGCCGGATGCGCCTTCCGCTGCGTCGTAAAATCCTGCTCCACTCCGCAATGGATAATCACTTTGTCGGTGCGAAACCAGCACCCGCCTCGGTTTGCCAGAGGTTCGGGTTTCACCTCTTCCATCATCCCCAATATCCCGTGCCAAAACGCCCGAGCCTGGTCCTCTTCGCCCGGAGGCATCGCGAGTTGAATGTGGTCGAGCCGAGTAATCATCTATGAAGAAGCCTTTTCGTTCGGGCCCTCGTGCACTTTCGCATAGTGCTCCACCGTCGGAAACGGGTCGTAGTAATGGTGCAGCAGTTTCTTCCACTCCTGATAGCCGGGCGATTTTCGAAATTCTTCGGTATGAGCTTCGACAGTTTCCCAGCGCACGAGCAGCACATAGCGGTTCGGCGTCTCCACGCTGCGCTGTAACTCATGGGCGATATAGCCCGGAACGCCTTCAACATGGCTCACCGCCAAATCGAAATCGTTTTCAAACGCCGACTCCAAACCCGGCTTCACATCAAGGGTGGCTACTTCAAGGATCATAGCAGGACTTTAACCACGAATAGACACCAAGGAACACCAATAAAATCCAATCCCATTAAAACCATCCGTGTCGATTAGTGTGCATTCGTGGTTAAGAAATCGGTGCGAAAAAATCAGCCATACAACTCTGGCAAATCCCGTGGATTGAGTAAGACGCCCAGATCCCCCACCAGTTTGAAATCGGGTTCGATCTGCCGCCATTCATAGGCGAAGCGCATACCGCCATCCTCACCGGTCCCGCCGACCCGGTGAATCCAGTGGTCCCGGGTCTCCGCCCCGACCGACAACAGGTAGCAATGGCGTTCCAGGGTGTCATTCTCGTTGAGGTGCGAGGGAAACTCGGAAACCCCCACTTTGCGCACCATCCGCAAATCCGTGAGTCTGGTCTCCTCGGCCACCTCGCGCCACAGGGCGGTTTCGATCGGCTCATCCGGCTCCACCGTGCCACCCGGAATTTGAATCGGAGCGTCGTTCGAATCGGGCTGCGTAAACAGCAGCAGCTCCGGCGGAACCCGGCCATTGTCGCGCAAAATAAAGGCCCCTACTTTCAAGATCGTTCGCTTCATGATCCTAATCCGGGGGTGGTCGCAGTTATCTGGGTTTAAATGATTTTCGATTACTTCGAGGCGGCTTCGATCGCAGCGCGCATCGCGTTTACGTCACGGATAATTGTCGCATTGTCGCCGAGTTGCTTGGGATCGCGGAAGCGTTCCAGTAATCCAGCCAACTCCGTCGGCAGCTCGCCGCCATGGGCTGCGCGGATGGCGCGCAACTTTTCCCATTCCTCGATCCCATCGCGCATGAGCTCCCAGCGGATCGAGCTGCGCGGCCCCGGATAAAGCAGAAACTCATCGCCGGGCGGCAGGTCATGTCGCCACGGATGGCAGGAGTAGAGCGTTTCATGAAATGGATTCGCCGGCCAAGTCGTCAGCGCCCAGCGCAACATCCCATCGTAACCATTCACCGCAGTGTAATAGCCCAGCCACACGCTTTCGGCCGGCGGGCTGTCCACAAAGGTGTTCGGCCGCTTCGGGTCGAGGCAGACATAAAACGTCGTCACGCGGCCCTCAGCGCGGCGCTTCGCGATGTCGTGCAACAGATCGTCACTCGCATGATCCATGATGATCGTGAAGTCCGCCAGATCGAGACCGGTGTAATGCGACGGCTCGCTGTTGCCCGCGAGTGCGGCCTTCAATCGCGGCGCGTTGGACCGCACCAACTCCATCATCGCGGTCATCATGGTCGCCGGTGCCTCATCGACACCCAACCGGGTGATTTCCAGCCAGCCCTTGGCCTCCAAGTGGCTTTGAAAATCCCTCAAAAACGGTCCCCAATAATCCGCAAACTCCGGCGAACCCGGTTCGCACATCGCGTAACGCGTAACGCCTGTCGCGGCATCGGTATATTCCAACCGACCCGACCACGTGAGCATCGAGTAGCAGTTGATCTGCCCCGTGATACCGCAGCTCATCGCGTAGTCCACGTAACGGTCGAATTTCGTGTAATCAAAAGTCCGCGAGCCATCCGGCTGCCGCACGTGGTCAACCATCGACTCATAATCAAAATAGTCCCGACTGCCCCAAGGTCGCGGCGTGATCGTGGTCGTGATGACCTTCTGCCCGGCGTTGGCCAGTTCGATCATGTAGGGCCGCATGATCTGGAAGTGTTGCTCGCTCCATGGTTTGACGTCGTGCCAGCGCGCGATCGCCCAAGGATGCTGCCAGATATCGAGATGAAATTTCCAATCGGCCGGTGCCGGCAAGGTCGCCGGCAGGACTTCCAATGTGAGCGGGAATTCCTTCGGCTCGGTGCCATCCGCCCGCAGGGTCAACGTGCCCGTGTAGGTTCCAGGTGTGGCATCGCGCGGCGGCTCCACCGTCAGCCAGACCGCCCGGTAAGAACCCGTCGGCATGTCCACGCGTGCAGCGTCGTCGAGCACATCGCCGGTGAGTTTTCCATCCGCCAGCACATTGCGCACGAAACGGGCCTGCACCGATGAGCCGGTTAATTCGTGGCCCGCCGCATCACGCAGGGCCGACACCTCCGCCCGTAGCCCGACGCGCTCCGCCATCGTCCACACTACAAATTGCCCATACACGCGTTCGCCGCGCCAAGCCGTGGCGGACCAGCTTTGTCCACCGTCAATCAACGGCACATTCGCGGCATCGTAACGGTGATCCAGATCGCCCACCGCACCTTCGATTTGATCGTTAGTCGGTTGGGCATAAGCGGAAAGCTCCTGCACGTAAGGTCCCTCGCCCGGCTTGGATGAACCCGTGACCGTCAACCGTAGTTGCCGCAGTGCCACCAGCTCCGGCAGCACCACCGATAACTTGCCATCCGGAATCGTCCCCGTGCCATTGAGTCGATCATACAGCATGTGCCAGTGTTCGCCATCGGTCGAACTCTCGATCGCCAAGTTAAACGAACGCGTGCCCGGCGCCCGTAACTTCAGATTCACCTGTCTGATCTCCCGTGCCTCGGGCAGTTCGAGCTTCACCCACGCGGGAAACTGTTTCGAAGTCCAGAACATGACCGTATCGTCGAAAACGCCGTCATGCACGAACTCCGGACGCTGTTCATCATCGTGCCCGGAGGCCGTGATGACCGCGCCGCGCAATACATCGGCATACTCCGCATCGGTCAGCAATGGCTGCGCAGGTTCATAGGGATCGTGCCGCGACAGAAAAGGTTCACTCGGCGTATAGGCCAGAGCAGACCCTGAAAACACTACCAGTCCCCAAGTCAGCACGCCCAGCACCGGAGTTCGTCTCATGTCACGCATACTGACCAACCGCCGGGTTGGCTCAATGGGATTCACGTGGAATAATCAACGGGCCGGGTTTTTCATTCATCGGGACTTGGCCCCGCGCAATGGACTGTGCGAAGGTCTCCCCACCCCACATGCGTCCCAACATTCTCCTCATCACTTCCGACCAGCACCGGGCCGACCATCTCGGTTGCATGGGCACCCCCGGTTTCAACACCCCTAACTTCGACCGGATGGCGCGCGAAGGCGTCCATTTCAATCGCGCCTACACGCCCTGCCCGATCTGCACCCCCACGCGCGTGTCACTGCTCACCGGCCAATATCCTTCGCGTCACGGCGCCTATTCGATCGGCGTCACCCTGGATCCCTTTCCCACCCAGACCCTGCCGGCCATTCTCAACGGGGCCGGCTACCACACCGCGCTCTTCGGCAAACATCACTTCGTGCGGCGCGACGACGAACTCGAACACATCAGCGGCATGAAGAACCCGCCGGCGAGTTTCTGGGAAAACTGGAACGGGCCCTACGTGGGGTTTCAGGAATTCCAGGCGAACACCGGCCACACCATCAACAATCTGCCCGAGGCCCACTACCGCCGCTTTCTCGAAGCCAGCGGCCAGGATTACCGGCAGTGGTTTCCGCAATATCGCAAGGGTGAGTATAACTATTTCCAAACCGGCGCATGGGACATCCCCGCCGAGTTGCACGACAGCTCCTGGGTGGCGCAGGTGACCAACGACTATCTGCGCCGCCGCGCGACGGAAGACGAACCATGGTATTGCTGGGCGAGTTTTCAGGATCCCCACGAACCGTTCGTCTGCCCCGAGCCATGGTATTCCGCCGTCGATCAGGAAAAGCTCCGGCTCTACGAACCGTATCGCGAAGGCGAGTTTGACGACCGTCACGAAATCTACCGCCGCATGTTCACCCGCGATTTCGGGTCGATCAACGACGGCAACGGCATTCCTTCATCGTTCGGCGAACCCGAGCGTAACCCAGTGTTGCGCGAAGCCCTGCAAGCCACCGCCGGCATGGTCAACTTTCTCGACGACCGCATCGGCAGTATCTTCCGCACCTTGGAGGAAACCGGCCAATTGGAAAACACCCTCGTCGTCTACACGTCCGATCACGGCGAGATGCATGGCCATCACGGACTCTGGGGCAAGGGCTGTGCCGCCTACGAGGATTCGCAACGCATTCCCCTGTTGGCGTGGGGGCCAGGCCTGATTCCCGCCACCGGCAAGACCGAGGCACTCGCCAACGTCGTGGATCTGCCACGCACGTTTCTTCAATTCGCCGGCGTGAAACCACCGCTCGGTCTGCAAGGGGTCGACCTCGCCCCGGTGCTGCGCCGCGAACAGGAATCCGTGCAGGACGCCGTGCTCATCGAGCTGCGCCCCACCCACTCGACGCTTTATCAAACCACCCTCGTCACCGCCACGCACAAGCTCGTGGTCTATCGCGATACCGACGAAGGCGAACTCTATGATCTCGCCACCGATCCTAGTCAGTATCGCAATTTGTGGAGCAGCCCGGATGCACGTGAGTTACGCGACACCCTGATGCGCCGGCTCGTGCGCTTCAACATGGAGCGCGAACCTGAGGCCCCGCCCCGCGTAAGCTTCGCCTGAGGAGAAGCCAATCTCTATTAACCACGAATGGACACCAATCGACACGAATAGATGAATATCAACGCCCAAAAGAGGGAAGTGCATCCTAGGTTTTCATTCGCGTGAATTCGTGTCCATTCG
This sequence comes from Cephaloticoccus sp., assembly GCA_030833445.1. Taxonomy (GTDB): domain Bacteria; phylum Verrucomicrobiota; class Verrucomicrobiia; order Opitutales; family Opitutaceae; genus Cephaloticoccus. Next base: position 53,098 of record JAURHD010000004.1, read on the forward strand.
TGGTTAAAAATCTGACTTGGTTGTAATGCATCCCGACGACCCCAAAGGCTCCTGCTGTTCCCCCGGACGCGATCCGTCGGATACTGCACCGGCGACGACGTCAGGTGAATTCCAACGCATTGCCCGAGGCAGCACGGACGGCATGCAACTCATCCCCGGTGGCGAATTCCTCATGGGCAACGAGGGCGATTACGGATTCCCCGCCGACGGCGAAGGACCCGTGCATCCGGTGAAGCTCGATCCGTTTTACATGGACGCGACCTGCGTGACCAACGAGCAGTTCAACGACTTCATCAACGCCACGCACTACAAGACCGAGGCCGAGGAGTTCGGTTGGTCGTTTGTATTTCAAGGACACCTGACCCCGGCGCAACAGGCCGCGGCGGTCCGTTCGCGCGTGGTTGGCAGCGAGTGGTGGTGCCGGATCGACGGGGCCACCTGGCGGCATCCCGAAGGCCCGGGCACGAATATCAAGAAACGCTGGGCGCATCCCGTCGTGCATGTTTCCTGGCGCGACGCCACCGCCTACGCCGCATGGGCCGGCAAGCGCCTGCCCACCGAGGCCGAGTGGGAATATGCCGCCCGCGGCGGTCTGGCGCAAAAGCGCTTTCCGTGGGGCGAGGAACTCGAGCCCGGCGGGAAGCACCGCATGAACGTGTGGCAGGGCACCTTTCCCACGCACAACACCGAGGCCGACATGCATTACGGACCGGCCCCGGCCAAAAGCTATCCCGCCAATGGCTACGGGCTCTACAACATGACCGGAAACGTCTGGGAGTGGGTCTGGGACTGGTTCGATGCTGCGTATTACAACAACTCACCCGCTGATAATCCCACCGGTCCCGCCACCAGTGACCGACGCGTCATGCGCGGCGGCAGCTACCTGTGCCACGCGAGCTACTGCAACCGCTACCGCACCGACGCCCGCAGCAGCAACACCCCCGACAGCTCCACCACCAACCTCGGCTTCCGCTGCGCGCGGGATGTGGAACCCACATAAAATGTAGGGCGGGGTCTCCGAACCCCGCCTTCGAACACCCAAGAACTTCCAAGGCGGGGATCGGAATCCCCGCCCTACATCAGAGCCATCCCTCATGAACCAACCTCATCGCATCAGTGCCGGCGCCTTGGTTATGCACGAAAATAGTGTGCTGCTCGTGCACCAGCAATTTGCAGGTAAAGAAGACTTTTGGGTGCCACCCGGTGGCGGTGTGAGAGTAGCGAAACGTTGATGGATTGCGCATACCAAAGCGTATCGCGCGGACCCACGCAAAGTCGCGTCGCCGGATCATACCAAGTCCGGCCGTGCTCACGCGTCCAATCGGTCAGTCGTTGCGCGGTGACATTCATCTCAAACTTTCATCGCCGCGGCATAGACACCACTCGTCAAATCGACGGCCTGACCGGTCTTGATTGATTCGATTGCGGCCAGCACCACCGCGGTCGTGCGCCGCGCGGATTGCACGGAGACGGGCGAGGGTTTGCCCTCGGCCAGGGCCGTGATAAATGCGGTGTCGATCACCGCCGCCCCTTCCTCGGGCCACGCAGGATGCTCGGTTACTTTGCCGTCCTCTCGCGTCATGATCGAGTTGAGCCGGTTGTAGAGACTGGCGCTACGGGCACCGTCGCTCAGCTGCAGCGCAAACTTCGAGGAATGCGGCGGCACGCCGCAATCGCCCACCGCCACCGTCGCCACCGCCCCATCCGCAAAGGTCAAGGTGATCGAGGCGGTGTCCACGATGTCGCGGGTCGGGTGATGCCGATTTCCGCCCGCGGCATAAACCCGCACCGCCGACGTCGGATGCAGGTGCAGCACGGTATCGACCATGTGGCAGCCCTGCGACAGCACGTTGCCGCCGCCCTGAATCGGATCATTGGCCCAAAAATCGGCCGGCCAGTGATCATCAATCACCTGCGCCACCGTCAGGGTCGGCTTGGTCAAAAACTGTTTGGCCGCCACCACTGCCGGAAAGAACCGTAATTTGAAACCTGACGCCGCCATCACCCCGCTGCGCTCTACCGCCGCGACAATGCGATCGCAGTCCACCAGCGTCAGCGCCAACGGCTTCTCGAGAAAGAAATGTTTCCCGGCGGCAGCGACCTGTTCGGCGAGCGGCGCATGCGTGTGATGCTGCGTGCAAATCCACACCGTATCGATCTCCGGATCGGCCAGCACCTTCGCCACCTCGTCCGTAGCATAACCGGCCCCATATTTTTTCGCAAAATCCTCGGCCCGCTCCCCCGCGATATCCGCCACGGCCCGAAGTTCCACTCCGGCATAGCCTGATAAAAATTGCGCGTGCTGGGCGCCGTAACTGCCACAGCCAATGATGGCGGCACGAAGGATGCGGGGAGTGCTCATGGGGTGGCTGGGAGCTAACGAACCCTGCTTTCGACTAACAAGCCTTTTGCCACCGCAAGACACAGTTGGGATTTGCGCTGCTCCACCACCAATGACTGGTTGGTTTCGTCATGATTCAAAAATTCTCCGTCTCGCGGGATGATTCGATCTACGAAGCCTTCCCCGATCTTACCCTGACGGCCGATGGACGTCTCCTCTGCGTATTTGAGGAATGCACCCACCACGGCAAACGCAACTGGACCCGACTGGCCCTGACGGAATCCTCCGACCGCGGTCGCACTTGGTCGCCGAAACGGGCGCTCACCCCGGAGACCAAGGGCAACCCCTATTGGAATTGCGCGCGTATCACCACCCTGCGTGACGGACGTATTGCCGCCATCGCCGACAACATCGGCACCGATGAGCGCAGCAAGGATCATCATCTGCTTCGAAATTTTCTGTTCATCAGCCATGACCACGGCCGCACGTGGGACGAACCCATCCTGCTGCCGATGCAGGGCATCATGCCGGACAAACTGATCGAGCTCGCCAACGGCCGCTGGTTGACCGCTTGTCACGTCAAGAATCCCACATCGGAATTTCTCAAAGTCTGGCTCTGGCATTCCGATGATCAGGGGAAAACGTGGACTGGTCCGGTCACGGTCGCGGATCAATCCGGTCTGAACCTGTGCGAGGTTTCCATTCTGCCGGTGGATGACCAAGTGCTGGTTGCGCTGTTGCGCGAGAATTCCTTCAAGGGCTGGGACTGTTACAAAACGATTTCCCGGGACGGCGGCCTCACTTGGGGTCCGGCCATTCAACTGCCGATTCCCGCCTGCCATCGGCCAACCGCCGGCTGGCTCAAAAATGGACAGGCACTCATCACCTGCCGCCTGATGCAGGGCGGCAAGGGTTGGGTCGGTTGGTGGACGCAAAACACCCTCGCCGTGCTCACGGACAAGGAATCCCTCCTCGCCGAAACTCGCGAGGAGGCCCACGCGCGCATTCTGCCGCTCGACTTCGATCGCTCACCCGAAAGCGACACGGGGTATACGGGTTGGATGCAGTTCCCCGACGGCGAGATCTATGTGGTGAACTACATCGTGGACGACGCCCCCAAGGCGCAGATCCGCGGTTACTCGCTGCGGATAGAAGATATCATTTTGCCGACCACCACGCGCAACTGGCACGAATAAATCCTTGCCGGTCCCGCTTGCGGATACCCGGCAATGCCGTTGCATTGGCTGAGATGCGACCCGCCTCCACTCATCTCCCGCCCGGGGAAAACCCGATCTCCCTGCGGACGCGTTTCGGAGTCTATTGGTTGGGCAAGATGCTGGGCACCATTCTGCATTTTGTCCGCAAACGAACCATCCTCCAAGACGCCGCTGTGAATCACGCCCAGCGTGAACCAAACATCCCTTGAGCACCGTCCCTACCGCCCCCGCTCCGCGCTACTACACTTTCTGGTCGATCAACGGCCCCTTGCAACGCGACCGCCTGCGTCAACAGCTCGTCGACTTCAAGGCCGCCGGCTTGCACGGCGTGGTCTTTCATCCCCGCTTTTATCCCGGCATCCCGCCCTACCTGAGCGCCGACTATCTCGCCCACGTCAACGACACGATCCTCTACGCCAAGGAGCTCGGCCTGCGCTTCTGGCTCTACGATGAAAACGGCTGGCCCAGCGGCACCGGCGACGGTCAGGTGCTCGCCAACTATCCCGACAGCGGAGCGATGCGGCTCGACCTCACGCCCACGGCCACGCCCGATTCGATCGGCAGTTTCAGCGTCGATGCCGACAACCGAATCGTTTCCGCGAATACTGCCGGTGCGAAGACCTGGCACCTCACGCCGACCAAAATCAACTACGTCGACTCGCTCGATCCGCGCGTGCTCGGACACTTTCTCGAACTCATTCACGAGAAATACCGCACCGGGCTCGATCCCGCGGCGTGGGATTACGTCGAGACGATTTTCTTCGACGAACCCGAGTCGGGCATGATCAAGGATCCGTTTCCCGCGCAGGCCGGGATTCCGTGGTCGCGTATCATGCCGGACAAACTGCAGGCGACCTTCGGTGATGATTACCTGTCGGTGTTGCCGCTGTTGTTCGCCCGCGGCGAAGGCTACGTCGACGCCCGCGTCAAATTCTGGGAGCTCGTCACCGACACGCTGATCGGCGGGTTCTTCGCGCCGTATCTCGCGTGGTGCAACCAGCACGGCAAACAGTTCATCGGTCACGTGAAGGGCGAGGAGCATCCGCTCTTCCAACTCCCGATGGTCGGCTCGTGCCACCGCACCTTCCGCCACTTCAGCATGCCGGGCATCGATGCATTGGAACGTTTCCCCTCGCTCGATTTCTTCCCGCGCCAAGCCGGATCCGTTGCGCGGCAGTTCGGCGCCCGCCGCGCCATGGTCGAGTGTTTCGGCGGTTCCGGCTGGGGCTCCTCGCCGGAAGACCTCGAGCGTTACCTGCTCTGGCTCGGCCGCAACGGCATCACCGATTTCGTGTTCCACCTCAGCCAATACCGGCTCGACACGCCCGCGCTCACCGACTGGCCGCCGTCCGAGCCGTTGCATCTGAGTTGGAAGGATGCGTTCCCCGCCGTGCTCGATCGCGTCTCGCGCGAACTCACCACCAATCCACCTGAGGTGGCCGACACGCTCGTCGTCGCGCCCTACCGCGGACTCATGGCCGATTATGAACCTTGGGAGCTGATGCAGACCAATCAGCACAACGCCACGACCTTGCCCGACACGCCGGCGACTCGGATCAACACCGCCTTTCTCGCCGAGTTGGAAAAACTCAAGTCCGCCGGCATCGCCTACGATATCACCGACGAGCGCACGCTCGAAGAAGATGGCCAGTCGGTGAACGGCCGCGTGCAACTCGGCCAGGTCAGCTACGCGAACCTCATCATCGACCCCGGTGCAAAATTGCACGGCTGGCACAAGGTGGAACCGGTTGACCTCAACCGGTTGTTGGGCACATCCGCCGTGTCTCAAACCAAACGCGTTGAGGTCAACGCGTTCCACCCGCCAATCCCGCTCACCTGGTCCATCCCCGCTCTGCCGGAGAACGCGTGGCTGATCGAATCCAACCGCACCGCCCCACGCCAATTCACGGCCAGATTTGCGACTGACGAATTGCCCGCAGGACTGACGCTGCACTTCGCCGACGATCTCGTTTCCGCCACACTGAACAGCAAAACCTTACCCCTGACCACCGTCTCCGAAGGCGTTTCAGCCACCTTGCCGGCCCTGCCGGCTGGCGAACACCAACTGACTTTTGAGACGGTCGCCACTTTCCCCGCCAAGCCTTATGTCTGGCTGAAGGGTCCGTTCACCCTGCAGAGTCGCACGCCCTATACTCCGGGTCCGAACGCCACGATCCGCACCGATGGTCCTTTTGTGGCCAGTGCTAAACCAGCGGATGCCGCCGCTGATCTCGTCGCCGGTGGTTTTCCGTTTCTGTATCAGGCCTTGGTCGTCGAAACCAAAATCGATTTGGCCGAAGCGAGTTCGAGCCTGGCCTTCCCCGACACGATTGCCGATGCGCTGCGTGTCTCCATTGATGGCGCGGACGCCGGCTGGATTTGGGGACCAGACTGGGAACTGTCCTTAGACAAACCCCTCGCAGTCGGAACGCACACGCTGCGACTCGAAGTCGTGCCGAGTAGTTTCAATCACTACGGCCCGCATCATTACTACAACGGCGACTGGCCGGTTGTGAGCCCGGGGCAAATCCTCGGCGACAAGAACTTCGCCGATGCCCCCGATGCCCCCGACCACACCCACGTCCCGCAGTGGCATTTCAAACCGCTGCAGTTGCCGGCTTCGGTCGTAATCTAATCGTCGATGCACCGCCTCGGCAGCGCAGTTTCGTGGAGCCATCACCAACCGACCGAAACGCCTTGGGCAACCGACGCCGCTGCACTCACGCTCTCGATTCGGGTCAACTCCCTGCGTGCCACCGACGCCCTGCTGGGTTGGCAGGATGACCAAAGCGCGTGGGTCACCCAGCTGGCCGTCGTTTCCAGTCCGTCCGGTCACTGCCTGGTGCTTTCACTCACCCTGGATTCCCGGCGCGCGCCGTTGCAACTCGACGCCCCGCTCGACGCGATCGGCCGCGATCAACCGCACGAAATCACACTGCGCCATTTGGGTTATCGGCTGGAATTGCTTATCGACGGCGTGCTCGTGGATGAGGAATGGCCGGCCGATCTGCGGTTGCTGTTACCGGGCGCGATCAACGTTCCCGGCGACGCGGTCACGCAGGTCGAGCTCTGGAACCGCGCATTGCAGGACGACGAAGTTCGCGAGCTCTGCGGTTCGCTTGTTGCCATGCCCGAGCGCTACTTGGGTCCGGAGCGGACCATCGCGCAGGGTTGGCGGCCGCGCGGCTTTAACGTCAATGTCGGCGACTGCATGCCTTATTGGCACGAAGGACGCTGGCACTTGTTTTATCTGCGCGACCGGCGTCACCACGGCAGCATGTGGGGCTGTGGCGGACACCAATGGGCGCACGCCTCCACCACGGATTTGCGACATTGGGATGAACATCCCCTCGCCGTGCCCATTGGCCCCGAGTCCCATGGTTCCAATTGCACCGGCTCCGTGTTTTGGCACGCCGGCGTGCATCACGCGTTTTACACCGTGCGCCAATTCTATGGCTCGCCCGCGCCGCTCTGCCTCTCGACCAGTCGCAACGGCATCGACTTCACGCCGCACGGTCCCCTGCTCACCTTGCGCGAACCTTACGACGGACCTTCGGGTCGCGATCCAGTGGTTTTCCGACACGACGATCAGTTTCATCTGTTGCTCACCACGTCATTGAACAGCGCGCCCGGTGCACCTGGTTGCCTCGCGCGCTTGGTCTCCGATGACCTGCATCACTGGGAGCAGTGCGAACCGTTTTTCATTCCCGGACCCGACTACCCCGGCCAGCCCGAGTGTCCGGATTACTTTGCGTGGAACGGTTGGTATTATCTGTTCTTCAGCATCGAAGGCGTCGCGCACTATCGCACCTCGCGCCAGCCGCTCGGTCCGTGGCAAAGCCCGGACACCGACACACTCGACGACCCCATGGCTAGAGTGATGAAAACCGCCGCCTTCGGACCGCACCGCCGGCTCGGCGTCGCCTTCGTGCGCGACGGCGAGCAGTGGGGCGGCAGCCTCCGCCTCCGCGAACTCGTGCAACACCCCGACGGCACGCTGACCACGACCTGGCCCGCGGAACTGCCGCCGAACCCATGACATTCCCGCGCTTGCATCTTCGCACGTGGTGCCGCACAGTGTTCGACCTGTTCTTTGATTGGCTCGCGCCCAATCATCCGACCTACCCACTTTTGGGGGTGTTCTGGATTCGATTTCTGGTTGGAGTGCGCCGCTGCCGTTCGAGAGTGAAAGGTCTCTCGTTAATCCCCTTTTCAAAAAAACAAACGGCAATTACGAAGAAATGCCCTTGGCAGCCTAAAACGGCTACCACGTTGGTCCAGTGACACCTGCTAACTGAAACCGACGTCGACAGCAGGCATAGTGTGTAGCGCGACTCGCGGAATGCATACCGTATCTTCATCCGGGAGTTGGCTGAAGGCTAAGCGCGGATGATCGCGTAACTTCGGCGAGATCAAAGTCATCCTATAACGGTAGATGCGGTGCGTAAAGGTCAGAAACACGCGGGTTCAACTCCCGCCACCTCCACCACTTTAAAATTCACCAATTCCGCCATGAAAAGGCCATTTTCATAGGTAAAGTAGCGGAAACTAGACTTGAATCGTTTTAGCTGGTTTTTGTTGGTTTTTGGTCGTTTTCGTGAAATTTTAGCCACCGTAAAGCAGCAGGCACGCAAAACATGAGGGTGGGCTTCAATCAGCGAGTGCTCTCTTTAGAGGAAGCTTGGTTTCTTACTTGGTGAAAACCTTAGCCGGCATGTCTTCAGCGGCCAGCTTTACGCCGGCGCGCAGCAACAGATTGCCGAGGGAATCGGCCGTAGGCGCGCCGCTGCCCACGTAGAAGCCGAGCAGGTTGCCCTTGGCGTCCACAATGATGGTGTTCGGCACGGGCGCCATGGCTCCGCCGGTCATTTGCAAGGGAAAGGTCTTGCGAAAATACGCCATCTGCTCGGTTCCGAAGGCTTTCTTTTCTTCATCGGTCATCTCCTCGCCATCCTTCGGCGGAGCCGGCGGACCACCAAGCGGGTCGGAATAAACCGGGAAGTCGAATTTGCCGGCGTTTTTTTCGCGCCATTCTTTCACGGCCTCATCGCCGGCGTAGCCGAGAAAGCCGACGAACTGCACGCCTTGGTCGGCGTAGCGGGCGGCCCATGCGTTGTTGAATGCAAGCACATCCTCCGACACGCCGCTGCCACCCCAGATGCTGATCACGGCCGTCTTGCCCTTGATCACTTCGCTGAGGGGCACTTCCGCGCCACTGGCGTCGCGCATTGCGGGATTAGGCACGGGTTCGCCAGCGACGAGCTTTCCGTATTTTTCGATAAACTTTGGCGTGGGGTTGATTTTTTCCGCCTCGGCCTGGGCCTTGCGTTCGCGATCTGCCGCAGCATCGGAATCGAGCTGTTTGCGGCCCTTCGCCATCGTCTCTTCGTCAACCTTCACACCGGCAATCGCCAGCGCGGCCTCGGTGCGCGCGTCACCCGCGCCGCCGTTGCCCACGATCACGGCGACGATTTTGCCGTCGCGATCGATCACAAATTGTGAAGGGATGCCGCGCACGCCGTAGAGCTTGGACGAGGCACGGTCGGCGAAGGTCGCGGAGCCGCGTTCGTTCGGATCGAAAGCCCAGACTATATCGGGATACTTCGGCTGGTTCTTCGGAATCCATGCCTTGAACTTCGCAATGGTGTCGCTCGTGCCCGAGGCCAGCACCACGACATCCTGATCTGCGTATTTCTTCGAAATCTCCTGCGTGTGCGGAAACGAAGCGATGCACGGACCGCACCACGTCGCCCAGAAGTCGAGGATCACTATCTTGCCCTTGAAGTCGGCGAGCTTCAGCTCGCGGCCCGTCACGTCGTTCATCACAAAGTCCGGCGCCATTTCACCGGCAGTGAGGGTTTCGCGCGGTTCGCCAGCAGAGGGGTCTTTGGGCGCGGGCTTGATCATGGCCGCGGCTTTCGCCCCGCGGGACGCCATCACCTGCTGCACGACATTTTTAACCGCCTCTAGGTGTTCCTCAGTCGGCTTCACCTTTGCAGCGATGATACCCATGAGGGCGATCGCCTCGGCGCGCGCGCCGAAGCCAATCGTGCCGGTGATCATCTTGCCGTCGGCGTCCGCGACAAATGACGCCGGGAACATGCCGATACCGAAATGCGTGTTGGCGACGCCTTCACCCCAAGCCTTGCCGGCAGGATCCCATGCCACGGTGAAACCAGGCGACGGGTTCGCCGCGACCCATCTGTCGAAATCCGCGCGCTCGGTCGCGGCAAAGATTACCAGCGTCTGCAGGCCTTGGTCCTTGTATATCGAGGCCACATTGCCCACCCAAGCCTGCGGGCCATTGCCTGTGGCGAAATGAACGAAAGTCGGCTTCCCCACGAACGGTGCAAACGTGACGGGCTGTCCGTCAATGCCGGTCAGGGTGAAGTCGGGCACGGCCGCGCGGCGGGCGACGCTGCCAAATTTTTCCGGCGGGAAAGCGTCGCTTGGTGCGCCACCGCTCATCGCCATCATGCCGGCCGCCGGACGCAGCGCCGCGGTCTTGCCCATCGCCGGGATGGACTTGGGCGCGTTAGGATCCTTCTTTGGCTCCGGCGGAATCGAGGCGAGATCAACCTTCACTCCGATGCGGGCCAAGGCGTATTCGAGGCGGTAGTCTTCACCCGGTCCGCCACCGGTGACGATCTCGGCCACTTTGCCGTCACGATCGATGACGAACATCGTCGGGAAACCCGTGACCGTGTAACCGGTATTGAAGACTGATTCCTTCCAGCCTTCGCGACCGGCAGGATCGAAGGCCATCGTGAATGCATATTTCGAGGCATTGCGCTTGATCCAGCCGTCATAGGCTTGGCGCGTGTCTGAGGCAGTGATGCCGAGCAGCACCACGTCCTGATCACGGTATTTTCTAAAAATCCGATCGTTGTTCGGCATCGCCGCCTGACAGGGACCGCACCATGTCGCGGAAACATCCACGATCACGACCTTGCCTCTAAAATCGGATAGCTTGATCGACTCGCCCTGCGGACCGACCACACTGAACTCGGGTGCGATATCGCCGGATTTAAGCCGGGTGCCGGCGGCAGCGGACGGCGCGTCCACAGAGGTCGGTTGGGCCTGGCCCAAATCAACCGACAACAGGGCGACGGCAAGCCCGGCAATAAACCGGAAAGCATGGGGTATGTTCATAAAAGTAGTTTTACTGAGCAATGAGTTCGGTCCGTGTGTCTCGCAAGGTAACACGCGGTTCCTCTCCATTCATAGGACAACGGTAACAAACCTAACCACACGTTCGCCGGCGGCCAATCTTTCCGCTGATTTTGCTCCTTTCGGACTATGGCTTACCGCCTCGCGGACCGCTAGAGTCCTCCCCATGCAAACCCTGTCCCGTCCTGTTGCCAATTCCATCGGTCCGCGCCGCCAGTCCCGGCCGGCGATGCCGCCCATGCTCCGGCTCATCGGGCGAACGCCACTCGTGCCGCTGTATTTCCGGCCAGAAAACCTCACGGTTCACGTCAAGGTCGAGTTCACCAACCCCAGCGGCTCTATTAAGGACCGGCTCGCGCTCCATTTACTGACCAACGCCCGACAAAAAGGCCTGTTGCGACCCGATTCCGTCATCCTCGAGTGCAGCAGCGGCAACACCGGCATCTCGCTCGCCATGGTCGGCGCCGCGCTGGGCCACCGCGTCAAAATCCTCATGTCCGACACCGCCAGTGTCGAACGCCGCCACCTCATCACCCACTTCGGGGCTGAACTGCACCTGTTCAAAACCACCCGCGGCTACGTCACCGGGATCGAACTCGCCGAAAAAATGGCCGCCGAGGATCCGCGCTTCTTCCTCACACGGCAGTTTGCCAATCCCCTCAATGCCCAAGATCACGAGTTGCACACCGGGCGAGAGATCCTTGCGCAAACCCGCGGCCGAGTGGATGCATTTGTCAGCGGCTACGGCACAGGCGGCACGCTCCAAGGCGTCTCGCTGGCCCTGCGTGCTGCCAACCCCGATGTGCAGATCGTCGCCATGGAACCAGCCGAAGCCGCAATGCTTTCGGGTGAAGCGCCTTGCTGCCACAGCATTGAGGGCGTGGCCGGCGGCTTTGTGCCGCCACTGCTGGACGGGGTGAAGATCGACGCCCACGAACCGATCCGCAGCGCGGATGCCATCGCCATGGCCTGGCGTTTGGCGCGTGAATTCGGCCTTTGCGTCGGCCCATCGTCCGGAGCCAATGTGATGGCGGCGCTCCGCACCGCCGCCCGGCTTCCTCGCGGCGCCAAAGTCGTCACCATCCTCTGCGACCGAGCTGACCGTTATTATTCCACCCGGCTCTTCAGTCAGGCTAGCCCCAGCGTTTGAAAGTAGCGCCAACCCGTGGCATCTCTAATTCCATCTCTCACCACCTGATGAAATCGTTTCGTTTTCTCGCCCTGCTGCTGACCTTGGTCACCGCCAACGCCGCCTCGCTTTCTGCGCAAGTGAAAGCCTCATTGGTTGCCGCCGACCAGTCTATCCAAGCCGGCAAACCATTCACCGTCGCCCTCCGACTCCAGCACGATCCGCACTGGCACACCTATTGGATCAACCCCGGCACTGGGCTCGCGACCGAAATCGCCTGGACCCTGCCGGAAGGATTCAAGGCCGGTGACATCCAATGGCCAGTGCCCAAGGTCCTACGCGACCCCACCGGCACCGTCATCGGCAACGGTTACGAGAACGACCTACTGCTGCCGGTCACCATCACGCCGCCCGACGATCTCAAGTCCGGCACTGTCTTCACGCTCAAAGCCCGGGCCGACTGGCTCATGTGCGAGGACGTCTGCATCCCCGGCGGCGAGGAATTGGAGCTGACCCTGCCCGTTTATGCGGAAGAACCCGCCGTCAACGGCGAGCTGGGACAACGGATCAACGCCGTCGTCGCCGAACTGCCGGACATGCCCGATGAGTGGACCGCCACGGCCAGCCGTGCGGACAAAACCATCACGCTCTACGTGCAACCGCATCAAATTGATCATACCCCGGGCAACCTGCACTTTTTCGCGGATGACGATCTGGTCGGCTACGATTTGCCGCAAACCGTCACCGCCAACGCCGACGACAGCTTCACCCTCACGTTGCAGGTCTCAGCCTACGGTCCGGAGGACGCCACGCGCTTGGTCGGCTTGCTGAAGTCCGACAACGGATGGATGCCCGATGGCTCGCTGCCCGCGCTGCGCATTGATGTGCCGTTCACCGCTCCAACTGAGGTTGCGGCTGCCGGCACGACCACCACGGACGCAGCGCCGCCGGCCACGCTCGGATTGGGCACGCTGGCGCTCGCGTTGCTCGGCGGACTCATCCTTAACCTCATGCCCTGCGTCTTCCCGGTGCTCGGCATCAAGATTCTCGGCTTCGTCAACCAAAGCGGCAGCGACAAGCGCAAGATCGTGCTGCACGGCGTCATGTTTACGCTTGGCGTGCTGGTTTCGTTCTGGGCCTTGGCCGGCGTGCTGCTCGCCTTGCGGGCCGGCGGCGCCCAGCTCGGCTGGGGCTTCCAATTGCAATCGCCCGGCTTTGTCTTCGGCATGGCGGTCTTTTTCCTGATCTTCGGCCTCAATCTGAGCGGCCTGTTTGAAGTCGGCCTCTCCGCCACTGGAGCCGGCGCCACGTTGCAAACGCGTGACGGCTACACCGGTTCGTTTTTTACCGGCCTGTTGGCGACCCTCGTCGCCACGCCGTGCAGCGCGCCGTTCCTCGCCACCGCGCTGCCCGCCGCGCTCGCCCTGCCCACTGCCTCGGCGTTGGTCGTGTTCACCTTCATCGCGCTGGGCCTCTCCGCCCCGTATCTGCTGCTCTCCCTTTTCCCGCAGGCGATCAAAGTCCTGCCGCGACCAGGCGCGTGGATGGAAACCTTCAAGCAGTTTATGGCGTTTCCGCTCTACGCAACGACAGGCTGGCTGCTTTGGGTGCTCGCTGCACAGACCGCCGGTCAGGAAACCGCCCTGCGCAACATCCTCTTCGGTCTCGTGCTCGTAGCCATGGCCGCGTGGATCTACGGTCGCATGGGCCAGGCCCACGGCAAACCCGGCAAGCAGCGCGCCGGCGTGCTGCTTGCGTTGATCCTCGCGGCCGGCGGCACGTGGTTCGGCTGGCCGAAATCGGCCGAGGCCGCCCAAGCCGCGGCGGCGGCCAGCAACGCAGTAGTCTGGGAGAAATGGAGCCCCGAGGCCGTGGCCAAGGCGCAGGCCGAGGGTCGCACGATCTATGTCGATTTCACCGCGCGCTGGTGCTTCACCTGCCAGACGAACAAGGCCGCCGTCTTTGCTTCCGACGAAGTGCTCAACGAATTCGCCGAGCGGAACATTCTCGCCCTCAAGGCCGACTGGACCAGCAAGGATCCGCAGATCACCGCCGAGCTCGCCAAGTGGAACCGCAGCGCCGTGCCATTCAACCTGCTCTATCGCGCGGGGGAACCCACACCGATAATTCTGCCAGAAATCCTCACCCCCGGCATCGTCCTCGACGCGCTGCGGCAGTAAATGGATATCAATTGATTCAATCTGACCTCACGCAAAGGCGCGGAGACGCAGAGTTCACTTCGCATGCCGGAAAATGGAATCCGGCCCTGCGTCTCTGCGTGAGATAAATCACCGTCCCTTGAAGGACGGTTTACTTCGCCTTCGGCACAATCGTCACGGTCGAAACGCGATCAGCGCCGAGGAATGCCTTCGCCAGAGCGGTAAGCTCATCCGCGGTCACGGATTCGAGATCAGGAATCCGCGAGCGCGCCCAGTTGAGCACCTCCGGTTTTTCCTGCGCCCGGGCCAGCACCGAACCGCCCCAATAGCCGTTGGTTCGCAGAGATTCGCGGGCGGAGGTCAGCATCGGCTCGCGGGCCCGGTTGAGTTCGTCCACCGATACACCGTTCTTCGCGAGGTCGTCGCCGATCTCGACCATCACGGCCAGGATCTTCTCCGCGTCTTCCGGACTGACGATGCATCTGGCCTGCAAGTAGCCGTAATCGGGGAAGGTATCGCTCGCAAAACTGCCCGCACCGGGGCTGTAGCTACCCGCGATCTCTTCGCGGATTTTCACGCGCAAGCGGTCGGACAGCACACGGCCGAGCAGACTCAGGCGGCGGTTGGTCTGGATGTCCATTCCGTCCGTCGTCGGCCAATAGGCAATCACGTTGCCCTTAGGAATTTCCGAAACAAATTCGTAGTGCCGCACAAACGGCTCGTCCGGAAAGCTGACCTGTTTCAAATCGGCCAGATCCTTGCGCTCCGCGCGCGGCGGCAAAGCGCCAATCGTGGCGGCCGCCGCCTTGATCGCGGCCTCGATGTCGAGATCGCCGACCAAGGAGACTTCAAGAGCTCCGTGAGCAAGCTCAGGCGCCAGCCAGGCCTCCACTTCGTCCAGCGTGCGCTCCAGCATCACTTCTTTTGCCGGCATGCCAAAGCGTTCGTCACCGTTGGCGAGCAATGGCGCCACTTCGCGGGCCATCGCGCCGTTGGAAGTGAACTCGAAGCCGAGATACATCTGTTCGATGCCCTTGCGCGCCTGACGCAGCGCTTCCGGCCGCCAGCCGGCGTCGGTGAGCTGCGCCACGATCAATTCCAATTGCAGCGGCAAATCCTCGGGCGTGGTGCCGCCATTGAACACAAACGCATCGGTATCCATACCGAAGCCCGAGGCCACGTTGCGTCCGGCCAGCACGCGGCGCAATTCGTCGGCACTGTGTTTGCCCAACCCGCCCGCATAAAACGTGCCCGAGGCGAGCCAGCCGAGGCCGGCCTTGCCCTTCGGTTGCGTGATGCTGCCGGAGCCCACGCGCACTCCCGTGCTAATGCGTCCGGCTTCGAAATCGGTGCGCTTCAAATTGAGTTTCACGCCGTTGGCGAACGTCACGAGCTCCACATCGAGATCCTCGACATGCTCGCGCTTGATCACCTTGCCGGGTTCACCCGCGGCAGCGTAACCCCACTCGGCTTCGGCCGGGGTCAACAGGGCGTGCACCGCCACCGTGGCGCTCGTGTGGTAAACCGTTTCAATCGCGGCCGCGGCCTCGCCCGGCATCTCGACATTGCCCGTCACCATGACGAAACGCCCCGGCGCGTCGAAGGCGGCGCGGAGCGCTGAGAGACATTCTTCCGGCGTAATCTTTTCCAAGGCTGGCACCAGCAGATCGCGATCCGCCTCCGGATGGGTGAACGCTTCCTGCCGCACAATGCTGTTCGCAATCTGGTTGGCCAGGCCGCCGGAGCGGCGCGTCGAGGCGCGTTTCACAGCTTGCTCCAAGCCGTTGGTGTAGCCCGCGACTACTTCGCGCAGCTCGGCCTCATGAAACCCGTGCTCCAAGGCCCGGCGTAATTCCTGTTCGCCCACCGCCAGCGCCGCGGCCCACTGGTCGGCCGTGCAAGTTACCGTGACCTCCGTCTGACGGTAGAGCCGGTATTGGTCGTAGACCGCCGCGTAAGCCTGCGTGAACGGCGCGCCTTCCTTTTTCGCCAACTCGCTGAAACGGCGGTTCAAAATTTCCAGGGCCAGCGAACGCGGCAGCGATTCGATGCGCTTGGCCGCGCTGTCAGGCTCATTTGGCGCCGGCGTAATTTGCGTAATGCTGACCATCGTCATCGGTGCTTCCGGCTCGGCATGGAACCACGTCCGCAGACCCTCGAATTCCGGCAGCGTGCCCAGATCGGGATCGGCCGGCACCTCGGCGCGCGGCTGCAGGCCGGAGAATTGTTTACGAATCAATTCCTCGACCCGATCCGTCTCGAAATCGCCCACTGCGATGACCACGATGTTGTCCGGACGATACCACTCGTTCCAAAACTCGACGAAGCGCTCGCGCGGCGCGTCCCTGATCACTTCTTCAAGGCCGATCGGCAGGCGATGCGGCAGCAGCGTGTCGCCCAGCATGAACTCGAGCCGGGCCACCAAGGTGCGGAAACCCACGTTGTCGCGCGCTCGCTTCTCATTAAGGATAATGCCGCGTTCGCGGTCGATCTCTTCGGACAACAGCAGGAGGCCGCCGGCATAGTCGCCGAGCACCTGCAACCCCTCGGCCAGCGTTTCCTCGTCCGTCTTCGGCAACTCGATCATGTATTGTGTGCGCTCGAAGCTGGTGAACGCGTTCGTGTCACCGCCGAAGCTCATGCCCATGCGTTGAAAAAATTCGATCAAGGTGCCCGGCGCGTAGTGTTCGCTGCCGTTGAAGGCCATGTGTTCGAGAAAGTGCGCCACGCCGCGTTGATCCTCGCGCTCCTGAAACGAGCCCGCCTGCACCAGGAGCCGCAGCGATGCCCGTTCCTGCGGTTCACTGTTCGGATAGATCACGTAGCGGACGCCGTTGTCCAGCTGCCCGAATCGAGCAGCGGGATCGACGGTCGATCCACTGCCCGCCTGCGCGGGCAACACGGTCACCGCGCCCAATAACAAAACGCCCCAGAATTTTCGCAGGTTCATAGGGCATCATACTGCCTCATGACTCCGACCGGCGCAATCACCACCGGTTAATCCATGCGGCCTAAACCGCGCCTGGACAGCCCGCTCAGCGGACCAATTCCACGCCACCCGGCACGGCGCGCAGCTTGCGCAGACGGGCGCGTTCGTGACCGGGCCGGTTCGGCGAGTGGATCAGCAGCAACCGCCGGTCATCGAGGGCACGGAAAGTCATGACGTAACTGCTGTCGGGCAGGGCGAACGGCTCGGGCGATTGCATCCACGGCCCCAGAATGCCATCTCAGGCCCTCGGGCCACCCCGATGTAAAATCCACCACGGCCGGGGACAATATCCGTATGTTGCGGACGACGGTTGGCAGCCAGAGCAGCGTTGAGCTCTGTAAGAGACGAACATATCGGAACAGACGTTCAACTGCTGGGAGCGGCGGTTCGGCATGATTGAGGTCAACAAGGCGAAGCGCTCAACGTGCTAGACTGCAGGAATACTGAGCTGAAAAGGATGCTCGCAGACTCGTTCCAGACGAACCGCGTGCAGCGGTTCGTGAACAATAATTATGAGCCCGGGGACACAAGGAGCAGATGGTGCAAAACCTGTATTCCACGCAGAGAACGGGCGATCTTATCAGCGCAGAATGGCGATCAAGCGGCCCCGGGTGGGCACCCCAAGCTTGGTCAAGATGGACGACACCTGGCTCTTTACCGTGAACTTTGACTTGCCTAGCAGACGGGCGATTTCGGCATTACTCAACCCTTGCGCCAGTTGCAGCGCAACCGCCTGCTCCGCAGGCGAAAGCTTTTCCAACAGGGGTGCATTGATCGCCGCTGAGGCAGAGAAATCCCGCCAACTCATGGTCGGGGCTAACGTCGCTGGAGCCGCAACGGATTTTGATTTAGAACCAAACGACAACATGGAGATGCCTTTGACCGGGCCGGCTGTATGAAAAGACCGCCCCGGTCCACACAACATAAATGCTACTAGCGTGCCATGCTTTTACGGGCCTCGAGGTCTTTGGCGCCCTTGGCGATCAGAGCCGGATCCACTTTGATCCCGGCTTGGGCCAAGGCGGCGTCGAGGATGGCCTCTCCCTTGAGATAGCCGGTGATATGCGCGACGATGCGGCCCTCCCGGTCGATCACAAATTGCTGGGGTATGCCACCGACTCCGTAGAGTTTTCGGGCCACACGATCGACCGACTTTTCCAAAGGATCATGGGTGAAGATGATGTCGGGATACTTACTCTGATTAGCAGCAACCCATTTTTCAAACAGGGCGCGACGGTCACTAGTGCAAGCGGCCAACACCACCACCCCTTGGTCTTGGTATTTTGCTGCCACTTCCTGTGTGTGGGGCATCGATGCAATACAAGGACCGCACCACGTTGCCCAAAAATCCAGCACCACCACCCGACCCTTGAAGTCCGTCACGCGCACCACGTTGCCCGCCGCATCAATGCTTTCGAAATCAGGGGCCATGGTGCCAACTGCGCGCAACTCTACCCTCGGCTCCGGTTTGGGCATGGCAGCAGCAATGTCCTCATCCGACCAAACTTTGGCCGGCTTGTCCTCCGGCATCAGTTTGATGCCGGCACGCAAGAGGAGATTGCCGAGGCCCTCCTTGGTCGGTGAGCTGGCCTTGGTGTAAAAGCCCAGCAACCGACCCTGAGGATCCATCACGACGTGATGCGGCAGCGGCGCCATCATTCCCCCCGCCAGCTGCATGGGCACGACCCGGGCATAATGGTCGCGCATCTGCTGCCGAAAAGCCGCTTGTTCCTCATCGTTCATCTCCGCAACCGGTTTGCCGGGGTTGAGCCCGCCGGCGGGGTCAAACAGCACGGGGAAGGACAGTGCGGCCCCATGCTGTTGGAGCCAGGCCTGATGCTTTTCCCAACTGCCGTAGGCCGCGATGCCAACAAACAACACTCCTTGATCGGCGTATCTGCGCGCCCAGGCCTCGAGCATGGTCAGGCCTTCATCGGTCATGCCCGCGCCGGCTTTCCAAAAGGACAACACGGCGGTTTTGCCGGCGGTGAGGTCCGACAATTGCACGGCAGTGCCGGCGGCATCCAGCAACGTCACCTCCACCAGGGTCTCTCCGATCTTGGTTTTGCCGTAACTGGGCAGGAAGGGCGGGCGGACGGCTTGATCAGCCGCATGGACGGCCAGGCAGGACAGGAGCAAAACCAAAATGAGTTTTTTCATAATTTTAAATCGGTAGGTTGATACAAGAAGAGCGGGATCACGGCCGGCGCGCAGCACGGCAGCGACCCGGGCGCTCGGTTGGGGCGCGCGTCCCGGTGCCTTTAGAACGGAATGCTCAAAGCGAACTCATAGGTGCGGCCGAGGGGACTGTGCAAAGCGCCGTTGTAACCAAAGATGGTGTCCGAGAACGGCGGCTCTTCATCGAGGACATTACCGATGCCGAGACTGACTTTGGTGCCCTTGAGATACTCGCGGATCAGGCCTTTTTGGAATTCGTAGCCCAGTCGCGCATCAATCACCATTTGCGAGGGAATGGAGCCCGGGGCGCGCGTGTTGCCACCGGTGTTGGTCTCAAAACCGCTTAGATAGTTCACAAACATCGAGGCACTGAAAGGCCCCTTGGACCAAAAGAGTGAACCTGCCACGCGCCACTTGGGCGGGCTAAGTGTATCACTGATGTCGTCAATGACCGGTTCGCCGGGGCGCACTTCCCGTTCGGATTTGAGGGTGCGGCTCGCATTCAAACCCAGGCGCCAGCTGCCGAATTCCTGCCAAGGCAGGCGGTATTCAGCGGCAAAATCCAACGAGTGATTGCGCACGCGGCCGAAATTAATCAGCGCCCGGTTGACCTCGGTGATACGCCCCGGCCAGCCGTTGGCAATGTCGGTGGGGTCGGCTGCGGCGCGAATCACGCGGTCGGCAAATGAAGCCTCGTTGTTGACGATCTGCTGCTCGGTGAGCACCTGGATCACATTCTTCTGCTCCGTGCGGTAATAATTGAACTGCAGGGAAAGCCCTTCGACGGACGGCGGCTCCAACACCAAACCGAGAAACTCGGTCGATGAGGTCTCAGGCTCAAGGCCGGTGTTGGCGGCCCGGGTCACCCGGACGCCGGGAGTCACGTTGTTGCCCCTCCGGGGGTCACGCAGCGAATTGGTAGTGAAGGTGCGGCCGACCTCCTGCTGATACTCCGTCAGCGAAGGCGCGCGGTAACCTTCGGAGTAGCTGCCCCGTAGCAGCACCGGACGCGCCGGCGCCCAGGTGAAGCCCACCTTGGGCACACTGACGCTGCCGGCATCACTACGATCCTCGTAACGTATGGCAAGCTGCAGGTCAAAGCGCTGCAATCCGGCGCGGGCGTTCGATTGGCCAAACAGGGGCACGGAGAGTTCGGAAAACACCGCTTGCGTCTTGCGACTGCCACCAGTGGTCGTGGTGGTCACCACCGGGGTGAGGGCCGCGCTCGGCGTGACAGACCGGCCGGAATTTTCCGCGTATTCATACGACAATCCGGCCGCCATTTTCGTCAGGCCGCCGGGCAGGTCGAACAGGCCGCCATCGGCGATGAAATCGACATTGGTCTGCTTGGTGATGCCATCGAAGGTGATGTAGCGCGCCATCCGGTCAAAGAGGGCGCTTTGATCCGGGGCGCCTTCCGCCCGGGCATCCACAAAGGGATTAATGCGCTGGCTCGCATCGGGATTGGCTAACGCTGCGGTTATCAACGCACCGTTGAAGTCACGCGTGACCCGACTAAAATCCTGTTTTTGCCAGCCGGCCGAAATATCCCACTGCCAGGTCTCCCCCCACGTCCCCTTCAGGCCAACGAGTAGGTTATTAGCGGTGGTTTCGGTGCTTTGCACCACGCTGCCGAATTCGTAGGCAATCATGCCCACGAGCACATCCTGACCGAAGGGGTTGTAGGCAGCGGGAACGATACTGGCAAAATTGCCAAAACCCGAGGAGGCCGAGGCCGCAAAGATGGGCGGCTGACTGGAAAAGGAGCCCTGGAGATTCGAGTAGCTGTAACGCGTGTAGGCCTCCATCGCATATGGCAAACGGTAGCCGAGATTGGCGGTCAGGGCCTTGCGTTCCGAAGGAGGAATCAGGTCCAGAAACTCCGCTGAATTACCGCGGCGGGCGCCAGATGCACTGGCCAGCGTGGCGGTGCCAGTGGGCGCCACGCCAATGAAACCGGTGGTGTTCGTGGGAGCAGCAGTCAGTCCACCAGGCGCGAGGGCGACGCGCGTGGGATTGCCGTTGGCGGTGACCCCGTTGAGGTTGCCCGTCCGGGCCTGGAAGGTGGCGGGATAACCATAGTTCAGAAGATAATTGCTGCCGTAGACCGGAGCCCCAGTCACGGGGTCATAACCTTCAACGATGCCGGTATGGTCCTGTTGTCGGGAAAAGGAACGCTGATCGGCCTTAAGGTCGGCGCGTTTATAGTAGTCGAGCCCCACAGTGCCGTGCAGCGGACCGTAATTGAAACCGTGGATCAATGAAAGCGAGCGTTCATGGCCGCCCCCGTCAAAGGCGCCCTTGTAGCGGGCGCTCAGTTCACTGCCCGACCAGTTTTTCTTGAGCACGATGTTGATCACACCCGCGACGGCATCGGCGCCGTAAAGGGCCGAGGTGCCGTCAGTGACGACTTCGATCCGCTCAACCATACCCAGCGGAATCGTGTTCAGATCGACGAAGCCCTGCCGGGAATCGGTGCCGGCGTTGCCCACGCTGGACTGGGCCACCCGCCGGCCGTCAACCAACACCAGAGTGGAGCCGGCACCCAGGCCGCGCAAGCCTACGCCGGACTGGCCGGTGGCATTCGCGGGGACGGCCGACGCGCCGAGCACAAAGTTGAAGGGCG
Source organism: Cephaloticoccus sp. (assembly GCA_030833445.1). Taxonomy (GTDB): domain Bacteria; phylum Verrucomicrobiota; class Verrucomicrobiia; order Opitutales; family Opitutaceae; genus Cephaloticoccus. The sequence goes on from JAURHD010000004.1 coordinate 74,907, forward strand.
GGGTTGTCGTTTCTGTGCGGGAGCCGAACTCGGGATTGAGTTCATTGGGCGTGCTGCCCCGACCCGCCGAGATGCCGGCATAATTCTGCGGCAGCCGGTTGAGGAAATCCGCCAAGGTAAGGGCCCCGGATGCGCGGATGTATTCGTCGTCGTAGTTCGACATAGGCGCCGGGCCAAAGGCCTCGGTCTGCCGGATGCGGGTGCCCAGCACCTCAAGCCGGGCCATGCGAATCGTGCCGTCGGCACCGGCGGCGGCCGGAGTTGACCCATCGCTGACATCAGGTCGGACCGGCACCTGCGGCGGATCATTCCGTCGCACCGTAAATGCACCGGTGCGATCATCCTGAACCGCTGAGAGTCCGGTCCCTGCCAGCATCAGGTCGAGCGCTTCACGGGCCGTGAACTCGCCTTTGATCGCGTTGGTCTGCACCCCCTTGACCCGCTCAACAGGATAAACGATTTGCTCGCCCGATTGATCGGAAAAGGCCTTGAGGGTCTGGGCGGCATCCGCCACGGGCAGATCATAGTTCTTTTTGACCGCGGCGGCACAGGCCAGGCCAGCGGACAGCAGACATACAAAGAGGAACCTGAGAACAACGGTGGCGGGGGAGGAATACAGACTGCGAGGGTAGGTCATGGAGGTGTTGGGTTGTGATGTTCCGACGGTGATGCAGACGAACGGCCTCCGGGTTTCCATTAGCTAATAATGGAAAAATATCCCGCCTACGGATCGGCTCAAAGCGCGGGACGCAGCACCAGTTCCCCCGCCCCGTCTTCGGCCTTGATGCCAAAGCCGGCCTCCAACAAGCGCACAAATGCGTCTACGTTGTCGGCACGGAAATTGCCCCCGACAAGGACATCTCCGAGCGTCGGATCGCCCAAATGCAATTTGCGCCGGTTGTAGCGGTTGAAAGCCTTCACCACATCGCGCAGCGGCATGTCGATGAATTCCAGCCTCATGCCCTGCCAGGCTAGGCTGCGTTCGACCTCGGCCGGCGAAATATCCTGCACCCGCGACTGGTCAGCCGGCCATGGAATCAGGCGGGCAAAACGCACCACGGTGCGTTGACCGGCCTTTAACACCACGGGCTCAGCAGGGTCGGCGGAATTAGCCGCACCCGGGCGGTCGCCCACCTCAACCACCCCGTGGGTCACCAAAACCGCCACATCCACCCGGCTCAGCGCCACGCTGAAAGCGGTGCCGATGGCGCGAGCGGTCACGCCTTCGGCCTCCACGTAGAAGGGCCGCGCCGGATCACGGGCAACGGTAAAGAAGGCCTCGCCGCGCAACAAAACCACCCGGCGCTCCTGCGCTGAGTAAGCTACCTTGATTTCGGCGCCCTGGTTGAGTTCCACCAGGGAACCGTCATCCAACTCCCGCCGTTCGGGTCCCGGATGCACAATGGCCTCACGTTGGGGTAGGGCATCCGCCACCACCGGCGCTGGCGAGGCCTCGGGCAGGTAAAGCAACACCAGCCAAAGCGCGGTCAACGCCGCGACCCCAAGACCGGAAGCCAGCCAATGCCACCGCCGGGCGGAACGGGGCGCCAACAAATCCGGATTTGGAACGCGGCTGTGAGCGGGGCGCCACTGCTCTAGCCGATCCAGCATGCCCCAGACCTGCTGCTGCCGCCGGATCGCATCCGCATGCCGGGGGTCGGCCCGCAGCCAATCCAAATAGGCATCCTGCTCGGCCGCATCGAGCCCACGATCCCGACGCGCTAGCCAGGCGGCGGCGGCGGATTGGATTTCTTCGGGCAGGGGTGAGGCAGGCGCGGGCATGGTTGTATTCAGGGCAAACCGTATTGGGCAAGAAACGCCGAACAGCGGCGCATACCATTGGCCACCTGCACCTCCACGGTATGTTCCGAGATGCCTAGCTGGGTCGCGATTTCTTTTTGCGAAAGGCCGTAGATTTTCCGCAAGGTCAGCACCTGACGGCAACGCTGAGGTAGGGATTGAATAGCCTGGGTCAAAATTTCGAGTTCCTGATTGATGGCAGCTTGATCGGGAGCGCTGCGCTCATTCAGTAGAACGAATGACTCATCGTTTTCCGTTATAGACTCGAAAGTGACGATTCGGCGGCGACGCTGCTCATCGATGGCCAGATGACGGGCGGTAGTGAAGAGCAAGGCGCGCGGGGAATCGACCGCACCGGTATCATGTAACAGCCAAACCCGGGTCAAAGCCTCTTGGACAACGTTTTCGGGATCGGCCAAGGCCGGAAACCGGTGCCGCAACCAGGCCAGCAACTCGGCGGCATGCGGTTGCACCTGATCGGCATACCAACGGGCGGAGTCTGGGTCGGTCGGATTCAATGGCAGGGGGCCGAAAGTCGACCATGCTCTTTGGCCGGCCCGAACCAATGTCGAGCCGTTTTAATGTGACCTCGAATTTTTGCGCGGCCTGTGGGGTCAGTTTGGGCCAGAAGAAAGGACCAAGACAATGAAGGCAAAGGACCCACGGCCGAAGACAATATCCGTAACTCCAAGAAGGCCGTCGGCGATCGGATCATCGTGGCGCTCTGCAAGGAGAGGAACATCTCGGAGCAGATGTTCCTCCGCAGGGGATGGCGATTCGGCGTGATTGAGTCCTACGGGTCGAAGCGCTATACGAGCTTGAGCGGGAGACTACCGAGCTAAAAAAATGCTCACAGACACGTTGTTGAAGAACCGCGTGATGTGGTTCGTGAGCAGAAATTATGAGGCCGTGGACACAAGAAGTGGATGGTGGCCAGCCAAGTCGAGTTTGGGCAGCGGCTTGAAGCCGAAGCAACGAATAAAGGGATGGGCGCGAGGACGCATTCGGGTCGATCGGAAGTTGCCTATCCCACATTTTGGAGCCACCGTAAAGCCACCGTAGGCCTATTTTGTAAGACGTTTCATAGGTAAAGACTGTCATAATTTAACGGGTTCAACTCCCGCCACCTCCACCATTCTTCGCCCTGACGGGCTACGCATGGCACGCCATTTCCATCCTACGAAGGAAGCTGAAACTCATTTCATTTTCCCGACCTAGCGAAGAATGGTGCCCTGCGTAGCTTGCGAGCGTAGCAGGGCGTGGTCACCGTCCTACCCCGCACCATGCATTACGTGTATTTACTGCGTAGCGAAGCATTCCCCGACCAAACCTATGTCGGTTACACCCGGGATCTGCAGAATCGCCTCAAGGTTCATAACCAAGGCTGCAGTTCTCACACTTCCAAATACAGACCGTGGCAACTGGTGACCTATCTCGCGTTCTCAACCAAAATGCAGGCACTCGCGTTTGAAGCATATCTGAAATCTCACTCCGGCAAGGCTTTCGCATCGAAACGGCTTTGGCCCGAGTTTTAATTCTTCCCCCCTCAAAATATCGCCGAGAGCACCAGCACCTCGATCAGGCCGAAGACCGAGATCGCCGTCAGCAGCACCGTCCAAGTTTTGAACGTCGTGCGCGCGTCCCAGCCGCACATCCGGCTCACCAGCCAGAAGCCGGAATCGTTGGCCCACGAGAACACGATGCTACCGTAGCCGATCGCGAGAAAGACCCACAGCGGATTCACGCCCCAACCCGTCTGGCCCGCCGCCGCCGTCAGCATCCCGGTCGCCGTGATCATCGCCACCGTGGCCGAGCCTTGGGCCACGCGCACCACCGCCGCGAGCAACCAGCCCAGCAGCACGAAATTCAATTCCCGCCCGGCCGCCATGGTCGTGACGGCCTCGCCAATACCCGCCTCGCGCAGCATCGCTCCGAAGGCCCCGCCCGCCGCCGTGATCAGAATGATGGGACCCGAGAGCTCCAACGATCGGCCGAGTAGCGAACCGAGAGTTTCATTCCGGTGTTGGTCGCGGCCAAACACCAAAGCGATTCCCGCCAGCATCCCGGCAAACAGCGCCACATGCTTGTTGCCCAAAAAATCCATCCATTCCGGCACCGTCCCTGTCAGCAAACTCCAAACCGAGGCCGCCCCGATCAAGAGCAGCGGCAACAGCACCGGCATGATAGACCAACCGAGTGGTGGTAATTCCGTCGCACGTTTCACGTCGTGATCGGACTCCGTCGGCAGTGGCACCACTACCCGGTTGCCCAACCAACGGGCCACGCAGAGGCCTCCAATCGCCGGTAGGATCGCACAGGCCAGTCCGCCCCCGATCGCCACCGCCATGCTCAATCCGAGTTCCTCTGCCACGAGCAAGGGCCCCGGCGTGGGTGGCACGGTCGAATGCGCGATCACTGCACCCGCGCACAGCACCATCACATAATAGAGATAGTCGCGGCCGGTGCGCCGGGCCATCACGCGCGCCAAGGGCAGCAACAGCAGAAACACCGTGTCGAAAAACACCGGGATCGCCAGAATCAACCCAGCCAGCAGCAGTGCAATCCCCGCCCGTTTTTCTCCCCACAATTTGAGCAGCCAGTTGACCACCCGCTCGGCCCCGCCGCTCACCGTGAGGCACTCGCCGATCACGGCCGCCATCGCGATGATCACCGCGATGCTGCCGGTCGAGGAACCCAGGGCCGTCATCGGCAGTTGCACCGCATCGATCAGCGACAACTCCCGCCAACCGCCGAGCGCGACCACCAGGCCCACCGCAATCGCCGCGCCCATCAGGGCGAAGAACGGATGCAGCCGCCAACGGGCGATTCCCAGCACTACAATCACGACGCCCACCAACAGGGCGAGGAACGGGCCGCCCACGGGGGCAGCTTGAGCTAAAACCAGTGGGGAAAGTAGCGCAACAGTCATGGCAATGACGGGGTGATCAAATCGGCCGGTGAAACGAGGTTAACTGAGCACGGATACGAAGCAGCATGGGGCAACAAACGGCGCAACCATTCGGATGAATGACTGCGTGGGGTGGTCGAATCTGGTTCGAAACCCACTGGAAAAGCAACCCCGCTTACGCAGCCCCGACCTAGCTCAGCCACTGACCAAACCACGCCAGCGCCTCGGCCTGCATCGCGCGGTTGAACTGGTGACCGCCCGGATACCACGAGCACGCGAACTTGTCGGCCTCTCCGGCGGTGACATAGACGCGCTGCAGGATCTGCGCGGCTTTTTCCATTTCACCCAGCGTGAACAGTGAATCTTCCTTTGTATTCAACACGAGGGTCGCGCGCGGTGCCCGCAGGCCCAATATCTCCGGAAAATCCAAGTCGCGCGGCAACTTCGGCACATAAGTCATCCACGTGTGGGTGTAACTCTTGTGCAGCTGGAAATCCCGCCATGTGGTCATGAAGCCAACGCACACCGCACACTTTACGCGCGCATCGAGCCCGGCCAGAAACACCGTGCGCAAGCCGCCCCCCGACAAACCGCCCACCCCGACGCGAGCTGGATCCACATCGTCGCGCGCGCAGAGCACATCGAGCGCCGTCTGGTCCTCGCGGAAAAACACGCCCGGCCATGTCGTGCCACCACTGAAGAGGGATTTCGCCATCACGTGTTCGTGTTCCGCCGCCCAATCGTTGTAAGCGGCGACGCCTGCCGCTGAATCATCTGCATCATCGAAACCCCCACCAGGCAGTTCGTCCGGAACATCGGCCAGGCGCACGCGGCGGCTGCCGAACGCAAACGCATCGTGCACCATCACGACGTAACCTTGTTTCGCCAATTCGTTCGCCCACGCCTGGTCTCCATAAAAATCCGCCTGATGTTGCGCCACCAGCGGATGCAGCAGCTCACCGGTGCGCACGCTCTTCTCCTTGCCGAAAAACTTGAACCGCCCGTGGTCATGCAACGCGAGCACGGCCGGCAAGCGGCTTGTGGCCCCCTTAAGTTTCAGCACATAGGCCCGCGTTGGCGGTCCGGCCGCTTGCGTCCAGGAGAGCTCCGTCCATTCCAGCCCGTCGTATGCCCACCGTCGATGCTCGGTCACCTCCGGTAAAGCCGATTGCGGCAGTGGCGCGATGCATTCCAGCACGTGGTTGCGCGCGGCCTGACGGCGCGTCTCCAGTTCACTTGCCGGACACTTTTGCAATGAGAGCGGACCGGGTTTATCCGGCAGCAGCGTCTCGATCCAAGGGCCGTAGGCGCCGATCACAGTTTTCATAAAATGAGTTCCGTGATCGGCCGCGGTGTGCGCCTCAGAATTTGGTCAGCAGGGACGACGAGTCTCCGTCGAGGTAGACGGTCGCGTGGGCCTGCTTGCGCAGGAAACTGCCGGGGCAGGAAGTGGCGATCGGACCTTCGAGGGAATCCTTCACCGCCTGCGCCTTGCGGGTTTCCGGCACGACCGCGACCATGCGGCCGACCTTGCAGAGCGTCGGAATCGTCAACGTAATCGCATACATCGGCACGGCGTCGAGGTTCGGGAAATGCCCCTCGCCCACCTGTTGTTTGCGGCAGCCTTCGTCGAGTTTCACGATCTTGATCGCCTCCGGATCCTCGAACTCGGCGACTGGCGGATCATTAAAAGCAATGTGGCCGTTCTCCCCGATACCGAGGCAGCAAAGGTCGATGGGGGCCGAGGCCAGGTCTTCGGTGTAGGCCTTGATCGCCTTGAGCGGTTCCATCGCGTCGCCCTCGAGGTAGTGCGCCTCGGCCGGGTTCACTTTGGCGAAGACCCGCTCCTTGAGGTATTTTCGGAACGAGGCCGGATGCGTCATCGGCATGCCGAGATACTCGTCCATGTGGAAGAGCGCGACCTTGCCCCACTCGATGCCGGGCAGCGTGGTGAGTTTTTCCAAGAACAGGTCCTGAGAATTGCCGGTAGCAATGATCGCGCGGGCCGAACCTCGCTGCGCGATGGCCGTGCGCAGCACGTTGGCCGCATCCTCGGCCGCGGCCGCCGCCATCTCGGCCAGCGCGTCGAAACGACGCACCGACAATTGATCCACCTTGAATGATTTTTCCGTCGAATTGCTCATGATAAAGTCGGACTGCGCAGGATGGGTCCCGCGACCCCCTGATCCATCGTTCAAACGTCAGACATGACAATGGAAAAACTTCTTTTGCCGCGTCATCACTGCTATGGATTGCCCGTCACCCCATGCAAATCGCCGCCGTCGCCAAGAATCCCATCGACTCCAACCTGCGCACCCTCGCCCAAATCGGGGTCGAGCACTATTGCTATTACGGCACCAGCAGTGATCCGGCGGACTACACCGCTGCGAAAGAAAGCGCCGAGCGCAACGGCCTGCGGCTCTCGGTCGTCGAGCACGGTCCGGCGATGGACCGCATCGTCATGGGCAAGGAGGGTCGCGACGCCCAGATCGAGGACTACAAGCGCGTCATCGGGCACCTGGGCAAACTCGGCGTCGATACGTTGTGCTACAACTTCATGCCGCAGATCACGAAGGACGCGATGGTCATGCGCACCTCCTTTCAGACCGAGGAACGCGGCGGCGCGCATACCAGCAGCTTTGAACTCGCCAAGTTCGATAACGACCGCCGGACCGAAGAGGGCGTGACCACCGACGAACAGATGTGGGATCACCTCGACTACTTCCTGCAACGCGTCGTGCCCGTCGCGGAGGAGGCCGGCGTAAAGCTCGCGATGCATCCCGACGATCCGCCGCTCTCGCCCATGTGGGGTCTTTCACGTATCATCCGTAGCGTTGAAAACTACGACCGGCTGTTCGCGCTCAATCCGAGCCCGGTCAACGGCATGACCATGTGCATGGGATGCTTCGCCGAACTCTGCGTGGACCTATCGAAAACCATCCGCCACTTCGCCGACCGCATCCATTTCGTGCACTTCCGCGATGTCGCCGGAAACTTGGAAAACTTCCATGAGACCTTTCCCGACAACGGCCCCAACGACATGGTCGCGTTATTCAAGGTTTATAAGGAGATCGGCTACACCGGTTTCATCCGCGTCGACCACGTGCCGCGCCTCGCCATCGAATCCACCTCCGACGAAGGCTACGGGCTGCCCGGTCACATCTTCGCCATCGGTTATTTAAAGGGTCTGATGGAGCCGATCTTCGGCAAAACCGGCCGCCAGCCCTAGTCGTGAAAGTCGCGCTCGCGCAGTTCATCTACGAGAGCAACACCTTCAACGAGCGGAAGGCCGGTCTTGAATACTTCACCCAGAACGGCACCTGGCTGACCGAGCCCGGCGCAATCCGGGCTTGGGCTGCGACCAATGATTCACAGCTGAGCGGCAGTCTGAGAGGGCTGACCGCCGCCGGCTGCGAAACCGTGCCGGTCTTCGTCGCGCAATGCGGCACCCCCGGCGGACGTCTCAGCACCGACTGCTACGCCGCAGTGCGCGAGGCGCTGCGGACTGGACTGCGCGCCGCCCTGCCCGCCGATGCGTTGCTGCTGCATTTGCATGGTGCAGTGTGCGCGGTGGGTGAAGATGACGTCGAAGGTGCGCTGCTCGCCATGATTCGCGACGAGCTCGGTTATACGGGGCGGATCGTCGTTTCGCTCGATCTGCACGCCAACGTCACGCCCCGCATGTTGCAGCATGCGGACGCGGTCACGGCCTACCGCACATTCCCGCACATGGATTTTTTTGCGACCGGTGAACGGGCTACGCAACTCGTGCTGCAACCGCAGACCACTGTGCGCACCCTCGCCACCATTGCCGCGCTCATTCCGCCGACGGCGACGGATCATCGGCAGGGTCACTTCGCCGAGATCCTGGCCAAGGCGCGCGAATGGGAAACGCGCCCCGGCATCATCGACGTCAGTGTTTTCCCCGTGCAGCCGTGGATGGATATTGCCGGACTCGCGACCAGTGTCGTCGTGACTGCCACGACCGCCGAAGCCGGGGCCAAGGCGGCGCGCGAACTCGCGGAGACTTGGTATGCGCAGCGCAACTCTTGGCAAACCGGGCTCCTCACGTGGCCGGAGATCGTGCAACACTTGGTGCAATCCGCCGAGCTTCCGTGGTTGCTGGTCGATACGGCTGATGCCACGACGGGCGGCAGCGATGGCACGAGTGCCGAAGCGATCAAACACCTCTGGCCGCTGCGGAATGAGTTTTTCGGCGAAGTCCTGCTTTGGGTGGTTGATCCCGCGGCGGTAGCCGCCGCGCAAAATGGCGCGACGCGATTCCAACTGGGCGCGGATAAATTTCCGATCGAGGCCAAAGTGTCCTCCACCGGCGAGTGCCGTTTCCAGCCGCGCGGCAAGGCCTACACGGGCCAGACGTTTTCCTCGGGCGCAGCCGCGGTGCTCAATGCCGGCAAACTCCGAATCGTCGTCACAGAACAGGGCTGCCTCTGCGCCGATCCGGCCTTTTACGAATGTCTCGGACTGAACCCCATCGCCGCCCTCGCCGTGCAGGTAAAAAGCCACATGGGCTGGCAGGCCGGTTACGAGGTCGGCCCCAAACGCGGCCTGCGGTTCGACGGCCCCGGCTGCACGACTTTAAACTTTGCGCGATTGCCATTCACCGGTCCGCGCCGTGAACTCTTTCCCCTCAAAGACTCACCCCCGAATCCCGTAAAATTATGGCAATCGATCTGACAGGCAAAGTGTGCCTCATCACCGGCGCGGACGAAGGCATCGGCCAAGGCGTCCTCCAGGGTTTCCTCAAACGCGGCGCGAAGGTCGCGGGCGGCCTGCTCAATCCCGACAAATTCGCGGCGCGGTGCGCTCCCGCCTTCACCGTTGCGATGGACGTGACCAAGCCGGAGCAAATCGAGGCCGCGGTCGCCCAAGTCGTCGCCCACTTCGGCCGCATCGATGTGTTGGTGAACAACGCCGGGATTTATCCGCGCTGCCCCGCCGACGAGATGACCTACGCGGATTTTGAAAAGGTCCGGCAGGTCAATCTCGACGGCACCTGGCGTTGCTGCCTCGCCGTCATCCCGCACTTCAAAAAGCAGGGTTCCGGCATCATCATCAACACCGGCAGCATCACCCTGCGCGCCGGCCTCGCCAACCTTTCCCATTACGAATCCACCAAGGGCGCGATCGTCGGCATCACTCGCGGACTCGCTCGCGATCTCGGCAAGTTTGGTGTCCGGGTGAATTGTCTCCACCTCGGCGCGGTGAAGACCGAAGGGGAATTACGTCTGGGCTCCAATCAGGAAGCCCTGATCAAAACGCTCGAGGATAAACAATCGCTCTCCGGCCGACTCACCCCTGAAACCGTCGAGCCCTCCTTTGCCTTCTTTGCCTCCAACGAAAGCGGCGACATCACCGGCCAGTGCCTCACGGTCGACCGCGGTTGGGTGCACGAATAACCAGCTTTCATCTTCCCATGCCCGTCCCTACCAAACTCGTCGATTCACACCAACATGTCCGCTGGCATCAGCGCGACGAACACGGTCTCGTTGCCGACATGGATGCGCACGGCATCAGCTATGCGTGGTTGTTGTCATGGCAGCTCAGCAACATCGACCAAGCGCCTGAATATAATTTCTGCTACAACCCGGTGCACTTTCAGCCCGATGGCTCGCATCCAGGCATTCCGCTTAGCGATTTGCTCGATACGCGGAAGCAATACCCCGACCGGTTCATCGTGGGGTTCTGTCCGCATCCCTTGTGGCCGCAAGCTCCGGCGATCCTCGAGGCGGCCTACAACATGCACGGCATCCGCGTCTGCGGGGAATGGAAATTCCGCGTCGCCTTCGATGATCCGCGCTCGATCGCGATTTTCCAGAAGGCCGGTCAACTGAAACTGCCGGTCGTGCTGCATCTCGATGTGCCGCATCTGCCCGATCCCGCTACCGGCGACCCGATGTTTCAACCGCTCTGGTATGGCGGCCGGGTCGACGCGCTGGAGCGCGCGCTGCAAGCCTGCCCTGACACGATCTTTATCGGGCACGCCCCGGGTTTCTGGCGCGAAATCAGCGGCGATGCGGACCAGGACTCCAATCAATACCCCAACGGCCCCATCACGCCGGGCGGACGGATTTTCCACCTGTTCGACACGTATCCGAATTTATACGCCGATCTCTCCGCCGGTTCCGGTCGCACCGCGCTGGCGCGCGATCCGGCGCATGCCGCAAAGTTCGTAACACGTTACGCCGACCGCCTGCTCTTCGGCCGCGATTACTACGAACAGGATCTGCACAAATTCCTGCAGACCCTGCCGCTGTCGCAGGAGGTAGTGGACAAACTCTATTGGCAGAACGCCGAGCGGCTGGTCGCCCCGCCGAAATAACCGGTCAGGGTTTCCGCAGCTTGCACCCCGCCAAGGTGCCGATGATGCCGGCGACAATAATTGCGGCAACACTGCCGGCCGCAAACCACAGGGGATGCGGAATTTTCACCAAGTTCATCACCGCGGCGATCAGCATCAGCACGCCGACAAACATGCCTTGGCGGGCCGGACCCTCGGGAGCGGAAAGCTTGGTTGCCAACATGGAGCCAGCCAAGGTGCCGAGGAAGTAGGAAAGAATCACCAACAGGAGTGCGCCCACCGGAGCAGTCGCCATCAACTCGGCCAGCGCCGCGGGATCGTTGAAGTCAAAATCCGGTGGTGGCGGATACATGGAATGGGCCACCGCTTGCACCAAGGCGATCAGGATGATGGCCACAAAAGTGCCGGCGAAGATGGAGAGGACGTTGCGGATAATTCTCGGCATAGGAATAGAGGTGTGGTCGGAGTCTTCTTTATCTGCCTATAACCGCAAACCACTAATGCGCAAAATGGTTTAGCCCTACTCCGCGTCTTTGTGTCTCCGTGGCTAACCCTATCAGTGCTCCCAAGCCTCGGCCGTATCCGCGATCAGCTGCTGCAGCATCGGGAAACGCACTTCGCCATAGTTCAAGGCGTAACGCAGTTTGCCGTCGCGAAAGATCCACGTCGTCGGCACCCAAGAGATCGGGAGGTCCATGAAATACGCGATGCTCCCCTCACCCTTCCGCACAGGGTTCGGATGGTGCAGCAACGTGAGATTGGGCTGCGCGCCCACGCCGTGTTCGGCGAGATAGCTCACGCCGTCGTCACTGCTGCGCACGGTCACAAACATGAATCGCACTTCGGGGTTGGCCGCGATGAACTTCGCCCAACCGTTGTCCTGGTTTTCCGCCTGACTGTTGGGACACCACGGCGCCCACAGATGCACGACGGTGATCGACGGCTTCGCCACCTCGGCGGCCACAGTCTCCTCGACCAGCAACCAACCCGGATGGTCGGCCGCCGCCAAGGTCGTCGTCAACAAAGCCAACAGGCAGAGCAGTCGCTTCATGTCGGCACGATGAGGCGCGACCACTCAGGGCGCAACGTTTGCCGATACCAATGCGTTCAGCCGCTCCTGCACGATGTAGTGCCGTTGGTCGCGCGGATTCTCCGCCAAAAACTTCCGGTAATACTCGGCCGCCTGCTGGGCATTGCCGGCCAGGCGCGACAGTTCGGCAATCTGCACCAAGACTTCGCGACGCTCGTTCCAGCCGAGCCGGTCCAATCGTTCCGCCGCCAGCAGATGCGGCAAGGCCCCGGCCGTCGATAACCGGTAAAAGCAGATCGCATTCGCGATCACGTAATGCACCTCGCATTCCGCCTTGGGCGTGCGCGCGTCGGCCAGCAACTTCTCCGCCGCGGCGATGCGGTCGGCCGGGGCGGCCTTGGGGTTCAGTTCGTAGATTTCCAACAACGCCAGCCGGCTCAATGCCGTCTGCGCCCAGACCGAATCCACGTGCTCGCTGATCAGTTGGCGCAATTGGCGGCTCGCTTCCAACGCATTGGGTTCAACCACGTGATGTTGGGCAATCCGGCCCAGAAAAAACCGGGCGCCTTGCGCAAAATCGTCCGTTCCACTGTCCGCCAATGCGGTGAACAACCGGCGTGACTCATCTAGTTTGGATGCGGTGATCGGTTGATCATCCAGCAGCGCCACCGCGTATCCGAAACGGGCCTCGCGCGCCGTCGCCGAATCCGCTGATTCGCGCTGAGTTTCGAAAGTCTTCAGCGCACGACCGGTCTGGTAAACTGCCAACGCCGACCAACCATCCTGCAATTCGCCGGCACGGGCAAGTGGCGTTACCGTCAAACATATAGCGAACAACCCCATCCAAAGAACCGCACCCCACATTTGTATAGGGAGGGACGACCAAGCCCGCCGAAGCACATGGCGGACGGCCCGGCGGTCCGTCCCTACCCTTGTCCTCATGCCGCTGAAAACGAAAAGTGATCGCGCGATCTTCATGGTCCGGTCTCCTTCAGCACGACCCGCGCTTGGTAAAGTTGGAGTTCATTCAGCACCGGGATCAATTGCAGGGTCTCCGGCCGTTCATCGGCGGACGCCACCTCCGCGAGGGCCGCGCCGGCTACATCTTCGCGCCGGGTGTTTTCCAGACCGGACTGCGCATCGCGCCGCAATCCATCCCGCACCTTCGCCTTCATACCGGTGCGCAGGGCGGCGCGAAAGTTGTCCACGCTGCCCTCACCACCCCACAGGGTATACAACACGCTGAGCACCAATTTTTCGGGATCCTGATGATTGCTTGGGCTCATGAAACCGCTCATCCAATTGTAACCCTCGGACTGCAATTGGAACTTCGCGGAGAAATCCGTGGGGGTTACTCCGGAGACCACCGGCAGCCAATTGCTGACCTGGGAGAATATCCGGCTGCCTTCCTGACTGCCAAGGAAGCGCAGAAAATCCAACGCCTCGGCGCGATGCGGCGACCGGCGGTTTAGATAAAACGGCATGCCGGTATAGAGTTGCCCTTCACTAAAGGGACCATGGGCAAAACGGCCATACTCGGGATCATCCTGCTGGGGAAACGGAAACCGGAACGCGCCGAGTTCGAAGGGGCATATCTCCAGCAGGCTGGACGCCTCCCAACTCGGGGCCACGACCATCACCGCACGCTCCGTGACAAAATCCGTCAGCGCCGTGTCGCGCTCACGTTGGAGGAAGCCGGGGGTGGACTGCGCCCCCACTTCCTGCAGCACGTGAAAACTCGCCACCAGTTCCGGAGAGTCGTAGTTCCAATCACCGCGCAGGTAGGTGGACGCGAGGCTCAACGGATCCAGCTTGAGTTGGTGTTGAAAATCGAGTCGCTCGGCCAGTCTCGTGCTCATCGTGCTCACGATCTCGTTGGTGAGCAACGTGTGCGTCGTGCGTGAATTCGCCAGCGGGGTCAGTCTCTCGCCACGCGCCTTGGCGTAGGCTTGGATCTGATTACAGACCACGAGAAATTCCCGATACGTGGCCGGCGCGGCATCGCTGCCGGTGATGGTTTTTAGCAACTCCCGGTTGTAAACAATCCGGTGCATGCCGGTGGCCATGGATACGCCGTAATACTGACCGAGGGACTGCACGTAGTTGTCCGGGCTCGTCATCCCGTCGATGAAGGTGTCACGCCATGGCACGCCCTCCAGTGGAGTGCCGCGGTTATAGGGATTTGGCTTCATCACCTCGGCGGTGATCGGTTCGAAGAAACGCGCGGTGTCCGGCCACGGCCAGGAATACTCAACTACATCCGGGGCCGTGCCGCCGACCAATTGGGTCATGATCCACGGCAGATAAACGCGATCGGGCACGGCAATCTGGACGACGTGGACGTTCGGATTCAATTCCTCGTAACGTTTGATGACGGCGTTGATGCCGTCGCGCACCCCGCCCTCGAGCTGCCACTGGGACATGCGGATCGTGACGCGATCGTCCGTTTTTTCGCGGGTGGTGCGCTGCAAAACCAGAAACATGGCCAGGGCATAGGCCGCTGTAAGCAGGATAAGTCCGGGGGAATTCAGACGCATGGGGTCCGCCCAACCCAGCAGGCCTCAGGTGCGCTGGCAATCCGTCGTTGTGGGATTATTCAATTTACCCACTCTGGAAAGTTCACACTGCAAAAATATTCGCATGTCCCTCGACCATCCCGCACTCGTGAAATCATTGAAGATGGCTTACTCGGCGGAAAAGGCGGCTTCATTGGCCTATGTCGGGCACGCAGATCGTTGAAAGACAGCGCCGAGCGAACAGCTGTTCAACAAATCGAGCAGGACGAGTGGGATCATCGTCGGAACGTCCTGCGCATCATGCAGCAGTATGCTATTCCAGTCTCCAAATGGTATGAATTGAAATACCACGTCATTGGCAAGGATATCGGTTATAGCTGCCACGTGATCGGTCGCTTCATGCCCTATTTTTTCGCGGGTAAATTGGAAAGCGGCAACGTCTGTGAATACTTCGTCATGATCCATTACTTTCACTCGATTGGTATCACCGAACACGACGAGGTGCTCTACGAGATGGGCCCCAAGGAAAAGGAGCACGAGGTCTATTTTCTCGAGATTATCAAAGATGCCAGCTGGCTGCCGCTCTTTGAGCGGATATTTTCATGGGGCAAAAAATCCAGTTTGAATGACGTGGATTTGCGCGAGAAATACCCCGTCGAGGCGGCGGAAAAATACTGCCGGGATTTCAAACGTGGCGTCAAAACCAGCTTCGGTGCCCATCCCGATAACTAGAAGCACCCTCCTTCTTGGACACCAAAAATGCGAGCGTATGAAAGATTCCAATTTAAGCACATTTTGGCCGAGTTTTGAGACCGCATGGAATGCCCACGATGCCAAGGCGGTGGCTGCACACTTCTCCGAGGATGCCGCTTTCAAGTTTGTCGATGGACGGGAATTGAATGGTAGGGACGCAGTTGAAGCATTTTACAATGAGACCTTTGCCCGGATGCCCCAAGATTGGTTTCACCGTATCGAGTCGGAAACGAAGACTCCAACTGGAAGTAGAGGATTTCTTACTATTAGGAATCAACTGGATGAAACGGTCATGTCCATCCACCACGATCTGGTGTTGGCGGGTGACCGTATAATTCAAAAGCTAACCTTAGCTCAATAGCCATCCCGCTACGATGCATCCCCCGATTAATCGTCTCGCGCTCTACGTGTAGGACATGCCAAAGATCGCCGCGTTTTATGCGAAACACTTCGGCTTCACCGCCACTTGGAACGAGGTCCGGGACAAAGCGACCCTCCGTCCGGCCAATGGCGGTTGCGCCCTCGTCCTCCTCCATGCCAGCAAGGGACACCGCATCGGCCAATCCTGCGTAAAGATTATCTTCGACGTGCCCGATGTGCCTGCAGCCAAGGCCGCGCAGGCCAAGCTCGGGCTGAAGTTCGGCGTCATCCATCGCGGTCCCAACTATCAGTTCTGCAACGCCCGCGACCCCGCCAAGAATCTCATCCAGCTCTCCGACGCGTATCTCGCGTGATTCTTTTTGAGCCGCTGATGCACGCTAACAGTCGCTGATCAGATATCCGCGGAAAATAGCTGCCAAGGAAAACGACCCGAATCAACGCGCAGTGGGACCTGCACGTCCACCCAGAATACGAGGTGGATGGTCACGTCTCTTCACAGTCGCCATTTTATATCCGCGCCCATCAGCGAACATCAGCGGTTTCCAAACCACTCACAGAAACGTCGCGATCTCATCCAAAGGTTTCTTGTTAAGCACCGCCGCCGGCACCTTGGCGCCATCCGCCGGGTAACCCACGACCAGTAATAGAAACGGTTTCTCCGTCGCCGGCCGACCGAGGATCTCATTGAGGAAATGCATCGAACTGGGCGTGTGGGTCAGGCTGACCAACCCAGCCTGATGCAAGGCGGTGATTAACAACCCGGTCGCGATCCCGGTGGATTCCTTGGCGTAATACATCGTCTGCTTTCGCCCAGCGGGCAGCTCGCGTTGGTTGACCGTGAAGATGGCGATCAACCACGGCGCGATTTCCAAAAACGGCTTGGCTGAATCGGTGCCCAGCGGTGCGATGGCCTCCTTCCATTCCGGCGTGGCCCGTTGTTCATAAAACTCCCGTTCCTCCACCTCAGCGGCGGCTCGGATGCGTTGTTTGAGCGTAATCTCTTCCACCGCCACGAAATGCCAGGGCTGTAAGTTCGCTCCACTCGGCGCCGTGCCGGCGGTCAGGATGCATTGTTCGATCAATTCGCGTGGGACCGGCCGGTCGGAAAATTCCCGCACCGAGCGTCGTTGCCGCATGCTGGCATAAAACTCCGCCAGCCGGGCCCGCATGATCGACGGCGACAGCGGATAAAAATCGAGCGGGGTCATCTCGGGCTGGTTCACGAACCAAGAGTCAAACCTTCGGGCGCCGGACGGCGAGCGATTTAGCCAACTGACCACGAGTTTGTCGCAAAATTATTTCGGGATTGCACACCACCATGCACGCGATGCACTCGGCGACTCTTCATGTCCGCCACGACTTTGCCCAACCCCGAACACGTCCTGCGCATCGCCGCGGAACTCAATCTCAAGGTTCACCAAGTAGCCGCCACGGCCCAACTTTTCGGCGAAGGTGCCACGGTGCCCTTTATCGCCCGCTACCGCAAGGAGGCCACCGGCGAGCTCGACGAGGTGCAGGTCATGGCCATCCGTGATCGTCTTGAGCAAATGAAGCAAATCGACGAACGCCGCACCTCCATCCTCGCTTCGCTCAAGGAGCGCAATCTGCTCACGCCAGAATTGGAAAAGGCCATCATGGCCGCCGAGACCCTGACCAAGCTGGAAGACATTTATCTGCCCTTCCGGCCGAAGAAGCGCACGCGAGCCACCATCGCGAAAGAGAAAGGGCTCGAGCCACTCGCCGAACTCATCTGGACCCAGGATCCCGCCGCCGATGTCAGTGGAGCCGCCGCGGCGCTCATCGGCCATGACTACATCCTCGACGACGGGAAAAACACCGCGGGAAAAATTGAATCGGCCGAGGACGCGCTCGCCGGGGCACGCGATATTCTCGCTGAACGCATCAGTGATGATGCCCGCGGCCGTGAGAAACTACGCACACTCTACAAGGCGCACGCCGTCATTTCCTCCAAGGTCATGTTTGGCAAGGAAGCCGAAGGCGCAAAGTTCAAGGACTACTTCGATTGGCAGGAACCGTTGGCCAAGGCTCCCTCGCACCGTATTCTCGCGATGCGCCGCGGAGAGAAAGAGTCCTGCCTGATCATGCGCATCACCTTGCCGGACGAACAGCTCGCCCTGGCCGAGGTGG
Organism: Cephaloticoccus sp.; assembly: GCA_030833445.1. Lineage (GTDB taxonomy): Bacteria > Verrucomicrobiota > Verrucomicrobiia > Opitutales > Opitutaceae > Cephaloticoccus. Next base: position 92,765 of record JAURHD010000004.1, read on the forward strand.
AACCGATCTTCGTCAATAGATCGTCGCCCGCTTCCCACCAAGTGCGGCTGGCGACCCAGGAAGCCTGCAAGCGTCTGCTCTTCCCTGCCCTCGAAACGGAGATGCGCCTTGAATCCAAAAAGCGGGCGGACGTTGACGGCATCAAGGTCTTCACCGACAACTTGCGCGAATTGTTGCTCGCGGCGCCGCTCGGCCAAAAGGCCGTGTTGGCCATCGACCCCGGTATTCGCACCGGCTGCAAGGTCGTGTTGTTGGATCGACAGGGCAAACTCCTGCACAACGACGTGGTATATCCAGACCGCATGGAAGCGGACGCAGCCGACAAACTTCGCGGTTTCGTCAAACACTTCAATGTCGAGGCCATTGCGATCGGCAACGGCACCGCCGGGCGCGAGACTGAAACTTTTGTGCGCGGACTCAAACTTCCGCCATCCGTCCAGGTCGTGATGGTCAACGAATCCGGGGCCTCGATCTATTCCGCCAGCGAAGTCGCGCGGGAAGAATTTCCCGATCACGATCTCACGGTGCGCGGTGCCGTCTCGATCGGCCGTCGCTTGATGGACCCGCTGGCCGAGCTCGTGAAACTCGACCCCAAGAGCATCGGCGTGGGCCAATATCAACACGATGTAGATCAGGGCGCGCTCAAGCGTTCGCTCGATGATACCGTCGTCAGTTCGGTCAACGGCGTGGGCGTCGAACTCAACACGGCTTCGAAGCAATTGCTCAGCTACGTGTCCGGCCTGAGCAGCACCATCGCCACCGCCATTGTCGCCCGGCGCAACGAGCAGGGTCCGTTCAAATCGCGCGGCGAGTTGCTCGAAGTCGCCCGTCTTGGTCCCAAGGCCTTTGAACAAGCGGCTGGATTTCTCCGCATCCGCGATGGGGCGCATCCGCTCGATGCGAGTGCCGTGCACCCCGAACGCTATGCCCTGGTGGAAAAAATGGCCGCCGATCTCGGGGCTTCAGTCTCCGACTTGATGGGCGACGCCAAATTGCGCTCCCGGATCAAACTGGAAAACTACGTCACCGCTGAAGTAGGCTTGCCCACGCTGACGGATATCATGGCTGAGCTCGCCAAACCGGGTCGCGATCCGCGCCAACAATTCGAAGCGTTTAGCTTTCAGGAAGGCGTTAACAAACCCGAGGACCTCAAACCCGGCATGCGTCTGCCCGGTATCGTCACCAACGTAACGGCCTTCGGTGCGTTTGTGGATGTAGGCGTGCATCAGGACGGCCTCGTCCATGTCAGTCAGCTCGCCGATAACTTCGTCAAGGATCCGGCCGAAGTCGTGAAACCCGGCCAGAAGGTCAGCGTCACGGTGACCGAGATCGATCTGGCGCGCAACCGCATCGCCCTCTCGATGCGCAGCAAACCGGAAATCGGCCCCAAGGCTGATCGCATGTCGGGCGGTCCGGGGGCTTCACGCCCGAATAGCGGTCCACGCCATCAATCCAGTGCTCCACGCAGCGCGCCTCCGCCGTCCCGTCCCGCCCAATCACTGGGTGGCGATTGGTTTTCCGCCGCGTTGAACAAGAAAAAGTAGCTTGGGTCGGCGCAGCGGACCGGTTGGCAACTTGAATCTCGCGCGGCGATTGTAAGCAACGAATCGGAAAGTCGTGCGTCAAACCAAGCGTATGACCCAAGAAATCACCCCGGAAGTTCTCGCCGCCAAGATCATCGTCAGCGGCATCCACCTCAACTTAACGGAAGCGCTGAAGGAGGCGGCCCAGCAAAAAGCCTCCCGGCTGTTACGGCACAATGATCACATCGTGCGCATCCGCCTCGATATCGAATACGACAAGACCAAGGGCCACGGTGACCAGTTCATCGCGAAGGGTCTTATCGAGATCGGCGGACCCGATTTGGTCGCCAGTGTCTCCAGTGAAGATGCCTACAAGTCCCTTGATCTGCTGATGGACAAACTCGACCGCCACATCCGCCGCCGTCACCGCAAGCGGGTCGATACCCGCAACGATGCGCGGCAGCAGGTGCCGAAGCAGCACGAGGGTTAAGCGAGGGCCACGGTAGCTGCCCCAATCACCGATACGGTTGGTGCAGCTCGACCGGCTTGCTCGGTTTGCGCAGGCGCAGGTTCAACATTTCCACGCCAAAGGAGAAAGCCATGGCGAAGTAGATGTAACCCTTGGGCACGTGCATGCCCGTGCCCTCGGCGATCAAGGTCACCCCGATCAGCAGCAGGAACGACAGGGCGAGAATCTTCAGGGTCGGGTGCTTGTTGACGAAGTCGCTGATCGCCGTGGCCGAAAGCAGCATGACGCCCATCGCCAGTATCACCGCGAGCATCATGATCGTCAGATGCTGCGCCATGCCCACGGCGGTGATGACCGAATCCAGCGAAAACACCACGTCGAGCAGCATGATCTGGATGATGATCTGCCCAAACTTGGCGACCGCCTTGCCCGGTTTGTCATGGGCATCCTCGCCCTCCAGCTTGTCGTGAATTTCCATGGTGCTCTTCACCAGCAGGAAGAGGCCACCGATGATCAGGATGAGGTCGCGACCGGAGACGCCGTGGCCGATCAAAGCAAACAACGGCGTGGTCAGCTTCGCCATCCAGGCAATGCCCGCGAGCAACAGCAGGCGGGTGATCAAGGCCAGCCCGAGTCCTACTTTCCGCGCCTTGGGTTGTTGGTCCTTCGGCAGTTTCCCCGCCAAGATTGAGATGAAAATGATGTTATCAATCCCGAGCACGATCTCGAGCCCGGTGAGCGTGAGGAGACTGATCCATGCCTGTGGTTCGGTGAGCCAATCCATGGCCTGGAGTCAGATCTGCAATAACCCGGCGGTCAATCCATGCCCAACCAGTGAACACAGAATTAATATGCCACGGAGACACCAAGACGCAGAGCCAAACAAAATCATTCTCAGTGCCTCCGTGTCTCTGCGGCCAAAATCAATCACCCCACCCAGGCCAAGCCGAAACGCAGCCAGAACGGAATGGTGAGTATGCCGATCACGACCGTTGCCAGCACGACCCGCACCGCGACCAGTGGATGACCGCCGTAATGCTTGACCAAAACCAACGGGAGAAACCCGGCCGGCATCACCGATTGCACGAGAATCACATGCCGCAGGTCATCGGAGAACGGACCGTATTTGGCGAGGAGCAGCATCAGAAAAGTCATCACGCCCAGCCGCAGCACCACCGAGCCGACCGTCGTGCGCAGGTCCACCAGCTCGGCCGGTTTACGAAACAATTGCTCCGCGAGCGTGGCCCCACTCAACAACAGTCCGAAGGGAATCGCACACACCGCGAGGGCATGCACCACCGCCATGAACACACCGGGCAAATGGTTCCCGAGACCACTCAGGTTGACGGCCACGGATGCGACCAGCGCCCACACCGGCGGACTGAGGATCTTGCGCCAACCGGTCCGTAAGTTTTGGCCCGACAACACGAGCACGCCGACGACCCAGATCGCCACTTCGCAACCGACATTGTGCACAAAAAGCACCCCCAAGGTCTCACGCCCAAACAATGCCTCGACCATCGGCACGGTGATATAGGCATAATTATAGATGCCGGCGGAAAAGGCAAAAGTGCGCAGACCCGTGCCCACGGTGAATCCCATCGCGCGGGCCGCGTAGTAACACACGCCAATCCCCGCGGCCATGGTGCCGAAACCCACCAACGGGGCCCAGCCGAGATTGCCCGGTTCGCGCAACGCCGGGTTGTTGGCCACGTTCTCGAAAATGATGCACGGGTAGAGCACATTGACGACGATGCGCAGGAGGCTCTCATCCGCCGCCGGGGTCAGCCAATTCAAGCGCCGCAACCCCACGCCGATCGCCATCACGCCGAACACCGGCAGGATCAGGAGCAGCAGTTGGAAATAGGATGGCATGCCCGCGTCAGATCAATTTGCCATCGCCAAACCGGCCAGACGTCCCGTCGTCCATGCCGCCTGGAAATTAAACCCGCCGGTGATGCCGTCGATGTCGAGCACCTCGCCCGCAAAATGCAGCCCGGGGCACAGTTTGCTTTCCATCGTCTTGAACTCGATCTCGCGCAACCGCACCCCGCCACAGGTGACAAACTCCTCCTTGTTCATGCTCTTGCCCACCACCGCAAAATCCGCCGCCGTCAGCGCATCCGCCAGTTGGTTGAGCGTCGCCCCGGACACGCCCGCCCATTGAACATCGGCGGCGATCCCATTGACCTGCAGGAGCCGTTCCCAGAAACGCACCGGCAATTGCAATGGATTGAGGGTTGCGAGCTGCTTGCGCGGATGCGACGTGCGCATGGCGGCGAGTTGTTGCCGCACGGTCTCACGCGTTTGCGTCGCGGCGAAATTGATCCGCAGGGTAAATTCGTAATGGCAGGCCGCGAGTTCGCGCGCGCCCCACGCCGAAAGCTTGAGCACCGCCGGTCCGCTCAGGCCCCAATGGGTGATGAGCAACGGGCCGTCACTCTGCAGTTTCGTGCCGGGCACTGTAGCGGTCACGTTCTCCACGGCGATGCCAGAGAGTTTTTCCAGCCGTTTGTCGTCGATGTGAAACGTGAACAACGAGGGCACCGTCGGCTCGATGGCATGGCCCAGCCTTTCCGCCACCACCAACCCGACCGAAGAACGATTACCACCGGTCGCGATCAACAGCCGGTCGCAGCGCAGCTCGCTGTCATCGGTCAAAGTGAGCCAAAACGCAGGGTTTTCCGCCGTGCCCACCGACTCGGCCTTGCGCAAGCCGAGCCGGGTGATGACCTCGACGCCCGCCTTGGCCGCGGCAGCCTGCAAACACTCCATGATCGTGGCCGAGTCATCGGTGATCGGAAACATCCGGCCGTCGCCTTCGGTCTTCAACTCAACCCCGCGCTCCGCAAACCACGCAATCGTGTCCTTGGGTGACCAACGGTGAAACGCCCCGAGCAACTCGCGACCGCCGCGTGGATACTGTTTGGCCAGCTCGCGCGGTTCAAAACAGGCATGCGTGACGTTGCATCGCCCGCCACCGGAAATCTTCACCTTCGCCAGCCAATGGGCGGTCGCTTCGTAAAGCGTGACCTGCGCCGCAGGATTGGCCTCCGCGCAGGTAATGGCCGCAAAGAAACCCGCTGCTCCTCCGCCAATAATAACCACGCGTGGTGAACCCATCCACGCAGCGTGGAAACCCGCTGCCCCGCCGTCGAAAACAAAACACCGCCGCGATGAAGATCGCGACGGTGGGATAAACTCAAGGTCCGGGAATTATTCGGGGCGCTCGCCACCTTCGCGCCGGAATTTACCCGGCTCGGGACGCGGCATCGCGTCAAACTTGGCTTGTTGCTCCGGCGTCAGCAGGGCCCGAATCTGTTTTTGGACTGATTCACGTAGTTCGCGCCCCTGTTTCATCTTTTGCCGGCGGTTGAGGGATTCGTTTTCCCGCAGAGCATCCAGTTTTGGTTTTTGGGCCTGCAGGATGCTTTTGACCTGTTCCTTCTGCGCATCGGTGAGGCCCAACTCCTCTGCCATGTGCTTCATATGTTCGGCAGGGTTGGGCCCGCGATCCGGACGGGTCTCCTTCTCTGCGGCAAAAGTCGGCAGGGCGGATGACATCAAACCAAGGCTGAACAAGACGGTAAAAAGCCTCCGGCCGGTAGCCGGGGCATGCGATTTGTTTAAATTTTGATTCATACAACGGGATAGACGCACCCGGCCGAGTGGAGTTACATCCGGAACATGACATTTGCGGAAATGACCCGGCAGGCCGAGGCCGTGGTAACCGGCCTTCAAGCCGAGTTGCCGGTAGAAATCCGTTCCCTCGCCCATGGCGTGCCGGTGCATTATCAGCGCTTGCCGGCGGCGGACGTCCTCGTGGAAGGGTTTGAACCGGATATACTGGGACTGTTCAGCGGTAATCCCCACGGCACCGAAATCAGCCACGCCGATCCCGCCCCACCCCAAATCAGCCTCTACCTCGAAAATATCATGGATTGGGCGGAAGGTGACCCGGCGGGGTTTGCGGAGGAGGTCCGGCTGACTTACCTGCATGAACTGGGGCACTTTTTGGGCTGGGATGAGGACGATCTGGCCGCCCGTGGGCTGGATTGATTGGGGAACCCAGCGCAATCCGCGCTTTCCAAGACCCCACGGCCCTGCTTAGGTGACCGGCAAAACATCGCATGCTCATGAAAAAGTCCTTCTCCCTTTCCCTGGTCGCCGCCCTCTGTCTGGCCCCCTTGATGGCCATGGCCGCCCCACGCAGTGAATACGTTGAACGGGTGGAAACCTGTGAAGCCATTTTGCAGAGTTTTATGTCCAACCCGGAGACCGCGATCTCCGCCGACGCCCTCAAGCGCGCCCGCGGTATCATCGTGGTCAACCAGTTCCGCGCCGGGCTCGTGCTCGGGATCAAGGACGGTTACGGCATCATCATGGTCCGCCGCCCGGACAATACTTGGAGCGTGCCCGCCCTGCTCGCCGCCGGCGAAGGCAGCATCGGACTGCAGATCGGCGCCAGCGCCAATGAAACCGTTTACATCCTGACGGACGATCGCACGCCGCGCATGTTGTTCAACGAACGTTTCCACGTCGGCGTGGATGCCAAGGCGGTCGCCGGCCCGAAGGCCGCCAGCTCGGAGCATTCCAATGAGGAAATCCTCACCACCCCTATTCTCGTCTACAGCAAAAGCACCGGACTGTATGCCGGAGCCAGCATCAAGGCCGGTTACTTGACCCGCAACGACGATGCCAATCGCAGTCTTTACGCCACGAACTACACCCTGCCGGAAATCATCTACAGCAATTGGGTGACCGTGCCGGACGAAGTGAAGCCGATCATCAATTACGTCAGCTCCATCACCAAATAAGGCGATGGCCAACGCGATCCTCGGCAACGGCGGGTTTCATCACGTCGCCGTCAAAACCCGCGACTGGGCCGCCACCATGCGGTTCTACTGCGAGGGGCTCGGTTGCACCGTAAAAGTCAGCTGGGCCGAAGCCCCGAAGCGGGCCGCCATGCTGGATTGCGGCGATGGTAACTACATGGAGGTTTTTGAGGACCTCGAGTGGAACCCCGCACCCATCGGACCGATCTTTCACCTCGCTCTGCGCACTACCCGCGTCGACGAAGCCTCTGCGCACCTCAAGGGCATGGGCTACAAGTTCACCCTCGAGCCGAAGGATGTGACCATCAAGAGCACCAACGGCTTGGGCGACATTCCGGTGCGCATCGCTTTTGTCGAAGGGCCCAACGGTGAGAGTATCGAGCTGTTGCAGAACGCTGTGCTCTGAGCACGCGCCACTCAGCGGTAGTCGCGCAGATATTCGATCAGGCCGGTGATCACGGCGACGGTGACTTGGGCCTGCACTTGCACGCGGGTCGCATCGGGACAATCCACCCGGGAGCTTTGCACGTGCCATTTCTCACCCTGGCGATGCGCCAGCGCCCACCACGCATACGGCACTTTCACTCCCTGATCGACGGACGGTTCCGCGTAACCCGTCGTGGCCAAGGCAAGGTCCGCGCCAAACAAAGTTGCCGCCCCCCGGGCCATCTGTTCCGCAATCTCGCCGGACACACAGTTCGCTACGGCGGCCCGGTCATGATCGACGCCAAGGTGCCGCACTTTTTGCGCGAGGGTGTAAGCAGTGATGCCGCCGAGGAAGAAATTCGAGGCGCCGGAAACCCGACCAATATGGGCCTGCACATTGCCGCAGGTCAGACTCTCCGCCACGGCCAGGGTCAGGCGGGGTTCACGCAACAATAGCTCTTTGAGTTCGCTCATGGGTAGGGGAACCCAGACCATGAGAGGTCTCGAGCGGAACAGCGATGGGAAAAAATCAGCGCTTTACCCGGGTAGCTTTGAGGGTCTTTTTCAACCGCCAGCGCTGACCGCGAATCACGATGTAACCCACGCATTTCGGGGAACGACAGAGACAGGGGTGCCCCTTCCAGTCCGCAAAATCGAAACCGTAGTCGTAAGTGATCTCCTCGCCGGCGGCGATGTCGCGCAGCGCCACGATCCAGATGTGGCTGCGAATGATTTCCGGTTCACAGTTGGCCTCGCAGGAGTGGTTGATCAACCGGGCGGTGTTCCACTTCACGTCGCCGTCGATGTCGTGCCGTTTGTTCAGCTCAAAGACATAAACGCAGCCGTCCTGACCGTCGGCACGCGCGACCAGCCGGTGCGCTTCGCGACGCTGGGCCTTGGCTTTCGTGATGCGCTCGCCCACATATTCGATCACGCGGGTGCCCGCAGGAATCGGCTTGGCGGCGTAGAGGCCGCCTCCATGAATTTTCGAACGTCCGCGACGAACCCACTCCGAGGTGACCGCCGGAGGTTGCGGGGATTTTTCCGGTGCCATTATTTCAATTCCAACCCCACCGGACAATGGTCGCTGCCCATGACCTGCGACTCAATCCAAGCACGCTTCAATCGCGGCTGTAGCGCTTTTGAAGCCATGCAATAATCAATGCGCCAACCCACGTTGTTGGCCCGGGCATTCGCCCGATACGTCCACCAACTGTAGTGGCCGCCGCCTTTTTCAAATTGTCGGAACGTATCAATGAACCCCGCACCGACGAAATCGCGGAAACCCGCACGCTCTTCGTCGGAAAATCCGGGATTACCCACGTTTTCCTTGGGCCGCGCCAGATCGATTTCTTCGTGGGCGACATTCAGGTCACCGCAAAACACCACTGGTTTCGTTTTCTCCAGTTTGCGCACGTAGTTGAGCAACGCCCGGTCCCAAGCTTGGCGAAATCCGATGCGCGCGAGCTCTGGCTGCGCATTCGGCACATAGACGCCGACGATGTAGCAGTCTGCATACTCCGCGGTCACAGCCCGGCCTTCCGCATCGTGGTCAGGCGAGCCCAACCCATAAGTGACGGCCAAGGGTTCCTGCCGGGAGAAAAGCGCGGTGCCGCTGTAGCCTTTTTTCTGCGCCGCGTTCCAGTGCACCGAATAGCCCTTCGGCCAGGCCACGCCCTGCACATCGCCCGGCAGGGCTTTGACTTCCTGCAGGCAGATCACATCGGCTTTGCTCGCTTGCATCCAGTCGAGCAGACCCTTGCCGAGCGCGGCGCGCACCCCGTTTACATTCCACGAAAGCAATTTCATGCGCGGCCAGTTTTCCCAGCGGCCCGTGCGAAGCGACTATTTTGTTGGGGAAACTGCACAACCGACATGACACGGCATGACAAAACCGGAGATTGCCTCATCTGACGCGGCGGGGAGACTGATCCCCCACGTTTCATGTCCACGTTTGTTCACATTCCACTGGGTCAAGCGATCCCCAATACACCGCACGCCGTCTCCTGCAGTTTACCAACGATGCGTTCGGTGCATGGCTACGAACAGAAGGATCCGGAAATCGTGCGCCAGCTAACGAACGGCTACCCGCGTTTTGTGGTGCATCCATTTCTACAGCAACTGACGCAGCACTACCATACCCGGGATGGACTGATTGGGAAGACGTTGTGGCTCACCTCCTCGGCCAAGATGGCCAAGGAACTGCAAACCATCCTGGCCGATCCTTCGGCTGATTCCGCGGCTGTCGGCTCGGGCACCTTGTTTGCCGATCAAGGGATTCACGGCCTCGCGCATCCCGATACCCCGGAACTGAACAGCCGCGCGAAACGCTTTCTCCAAAATGTCGGAGGGTTTCTCTGCTCGCGCGCGGCCGAGGATCGGTTGGTGCAACTCGGGCTGCTCTCCAGTGCCCATCCGGAAAAACTGTATCCCGACAATGCGCTGGTGGAGGTGCGACGTCACCTCCAACCCTTGTTCGCTGGCACCACTGTCGAGGACATACTGATCGCCACCGGCGGCATGAACGCGCTTTACGCTGCCTTTCGTGCCTTGGCCGAGCGCCAAGCCAAAAAGGGTCGCACGATCTGGGTGCAAGTGGGTTGGCTCTACCTCGATACCATCGCGCTGTTGAAACGGTTCGCGCCGAATTCCGAGGATTACATTTACATCGCCGATGTATTCGACCTGCCTGCGCTGGAATTGCTGTTTGCCCAGCAAGGCAATCGCATCGCCGGGTTGATCATTGAGGCCCCGACCAATCCGTTGATCCAGACGCCCGATCTTGCCGCCATCGCCCGGCTCGCTCGGAGCTACGATGCGCGCATCATCATCGATCCGTCGGTTTCTTCGGTCTTCTCCGTCGACGTGCTGCCTCACGCCGATGTCGTCACGGCCAGTCTCACCAAATACACCGCCAGCGAAGGTGATCTCTTGGCCGGCCTCGTGGTAGTCAATCCATCGACGCCGCGAGCGGCCGAGTTGCGGCGCGATATCGCCGCACGACTCGAGCCGGTTTATCCGCGGGAATTGTCCCGCCTCGCCCACGAGATCGGTCAGACACAGCAGTTGCTCCGCACGATTGAGACCAATGTGCCGCTGATCGCCGCCTGGCTGGAGGCCCACCCACGCGTCAAAAATGTGATCTGGGCGCATGACCCGAGTTCGCGAGCCAATTACGAGAAAATCGCACGCACGCCAGACTCGGTGGGCAGTATGATCTCGTTTACCGTGCACCAGCCGCTGGCAGAGTTTTACGACAAACTGCGCATGCCGAAGGGACCGAGCTTTGGCATGAAGACCACGCTCATCTGTCCCTTCATGTATCTCGCCCACTATGATCTGGTGACCACGGAGGCGGGTCGTGAGGAATTGAGTGCCAGCGGCCTCGATCCCGATTTGCTACGTATGTCGATCGGCACGGAACCCGGCCAAGACATCATTACCGCCCTCGCCGAAGCTTTATCCTAATGGGGTCAGGCCGTTATTTGTTAATTATTTAGTCAGTTTAGCCAATTTGACTGCCTGTTGGGATCGAAGAAGGTAGAAATTTAACAAATAACGGCCTGACCCCTTAATGTGAAGTCTTACTATAAAAGCGGCGGGTGAGCAGGATGGAGGCGAAGGCCAAACCGCAGGCGAGCCCGGTCCACACGCCCATCGGGCCAATTCCACGCACGCCGAAAAAGTAGCCGATCGGCAAAGCGAAAATCCAATACGCGATGAAGGTGATCATCATCGGCACCTTAACATCGGCCAAACCACGCAATGCGCCCGCCGCTATCGCCTGCCCCCCATCAAAAATCTGAAATATCGCCGCCACGATCAGCAGCCGCGCAGCCAGCTCCAGCACTTCAGTCTCATGGGTGAACCCGGACACGATCAACGGTCCGGCCAGGGCAAAGATCAGCGTAAACAACAACGAGAACACGACACTGGCCCCAAGTGACCCAAAGCCAATGACGCGTAAGGATTCGTGACGTCCCTCCCCAACCGCCCGGCCAATCCGCACCGAGGTTGCGATCGACAATCCAAGTGGCACCATGAAAGCACAGGCTGCACAACTCAGGGCTATTTGATGCGCCGCCAAGGCCGTGGTGCCAATCCACCCCATCATCAAGGCGGACAGCGCAAAGGCCCCCGCCTCAAACAACAACTGTGCGGCCGCTGGCACGCCGATGCTGAGCATTTCGCGCAAATGGAGTCGCGAGAGCGGGGCCAGCCAACGCGTATTGCCGGAAAATCCGGGCCACTCAGCGCGCACTTCGGAACGATGCCGCAGCCAAGCCCAGAGCCCGACCACCGCAGCGATCCGCGCAATCAGGGTCGCCCAGCCTGCCCCTTCCAAGCCGAGGGCCGGTGCACCCCAATGACCATAAATGAGCACCCAATTAAGCAACACGTTGAGCAGCACACTGGCCAACAAAATGCCCATCGGACCCCAAGGATGCCCCACTGCTTCACTAAATTGCCGCAACACCTGGAAAAAGAGGGTTGGGATCATCGAAATCCCGATAATTTGAAAATAAGGCACGACGACCGCGATGACCTCGTCGGGTTGACCGAAGAGTTCCAGATGCGTGCCGGCAATCAGCATCAATATAGCTCCGCAAGTGCCCAACGATACGCCGAGTATCATGCCATGCCGCAGGTATTCGGAACAGTCGCGCGGTTGGCCGGCACCATGGGCGCGGGCGGCCAGCACCGAGACCGACATCAGCACGCCGATGCCCACCAGAAATGCTATCGTGAAGAGACTCATGGCGAAGGCCGATGCCGCCAGAGGCACCTTGCCGATGTGGCCGATCATCACGCTGTCCGTGATGCCCATCAGCATCTGACCCAGATGACCGACAACTATCGGCACGGCTAGAGCCAGAGTGCGGCGAAGCTCGGTGAATGGGTTCGATGTAGGCACGGAAAAATAATCAGCGCAGCTTCCGCTTTCGATTTGAAGCCCAAACCGCGCACCGTTCCCATCAAGCTCAGACATGACCCCACTCGCCCTTCTCCTTGTCCTGGTCGCCGCGGGGTTGCATGCGACTTGGAACCTGTGTGCCAAAAAAGCGGGTGGCGGTCTGCCGTTCGTCTACACGGTTGGGTTGGTCATTTGCACGCTCTATGTGCCGATCATCGCGGGCTATATCTATTGGGCGCAGCCGGACATCCCATGGAGTAGCCTGTGGTGGATTTTGGGCAGTGGCGTGCTCAAAACTTCCTACTCTTTGTTTCTGCAACGCAGCTATCGGACGGGGGATTTCTCGCTGATCTATCCCCTGGCCCGCGGCACCGGACCGCTGCTTTCAACCATCGCGGCAATCATCATCTTTGGCGAACGACCGTCGGGCTTGGCCATCGCCGGCGGGATCGTCATCATCACGAGTATCTTCTTCCTCACCGGGGGAGCGAAATTACTGCATCAGGATCGAGCCCATCTGCACCATGCGATCGGCCATGGGATCATGTCGGGGGTATTTATCGCAGCCTACACGCTTTGGGACCGGCACGGCGTCGCGGGACTGGCGCTGGCCCCCCTGCTCTACGATGCCGGCACTGCCTTTACCCAGCTCACCCTGTTGACGCCATTTGGCGTGCACCGCTGGGCCGAGGTCAAAACCTGCTGGCGGGAGCAAAAGCGCTACGTCTTCGGCGTCGCGCTTCTGTCCCCCGTCGCCTATGTGCTGATCCTGACCGCCCTCTCCTTTACCCAAGTCAGTTACATCGCGCCAGCCCGGGAGATTAGCATCGTGATCGGGGCGTTTATCGGGGCGAAATACCTGAAGGAAGCCGATGGCCACAAACGATTGTGGGCCGCCGCCGCCATGGCGTTGGGGGTGATTGCATTGGCCCTGGGTTGAACAACGCGTGACAAAGGTCGGAGGATCGGAATAGACTCAACGTTAGCGTAACCTACCGACGAATTGATGAACGATTTTCTGCAAGACGCCAATCTCTGGCTGCACTATCCGCTCTTTAAGATCGGGCAAAGCGAGATCACCCTGCACGGAATCAGTAGCATCATCATTTTCCTGCTGGCCATCGTGGTCATGGAAAAACTGGTTCGCCGCCACGTATTGAAACGTCTCTTGGCTCGCACCCATCTCGACGAGTCCCTCCGTTTCGGCATCGAACGCATCGTGGGCTACACGATCATCGTGTTGGGATTCTATCTGGTGATCCAGAATACGGGCATCGACCTGAGTTCGCTGGCGGTCGTGGCGGGCGCTATTGGCGTGGGTCTTGGGTTCGGTCTGCAGAACATCATCAGCAATTTTATCAGCGGTATCATCATTCTGGCGGAGCGCCCCATTGCCATCGGTGATCGCGTGGAAGTCGGCGGTGTGGCCGGACAGGTGGCCAAGATCAGCCTGCGCAGCACCACGGTCGTGACCAACGACAATATCTCGATCATTGTCCCCAATTCGCAGTTCATTTCCGAAACTGTGATCAACTGGAGCCACGGAGATCCCAAGGTGCAATTTCGCCTCCCCGTAGGGGTCGCCTATGGTTCCGACACCGAAAAGGTCACCCAGGCGCTGCTCGCCGTCGCGGACGAGGATCCCATGGTGCTGAAGGAACCGAAGCCCTCGGTCTACTTCATTGAATTTGGGGACAGCTCACTCAACTTTGAGTTGGGCGTATGGACGCAGGAAATGGTGAAATCACCGCGCCGTTTTCGCAGTGATTTGAATTTTGCGATCGATCGCAAATTCCGCGAAGTCGGCGTCGAGATTCCTTTCCCGCAGCGCGATCTGCACGTGCGGTCCGGCATCCCTTTGATGGTCCAGCAAGTCCCGTCGGACCCCAAAACGCCCACATCTTGATTCTGGCATCCTCGCCGAAGCCGCGGCCATTCGCTTAAGGAATATTTTTCTCCATGCAAAAAGCTGCTACGTCTCCTGCGGAACCGGTTAAGTTTGGCACCTTCGGCGGCGTGTTTACGCCCAACCTGCTGACGATTCTCGGCGTCATCATGTTCATGCGCACCGGCTGGGTGGTGGGCAATGCGGGGCTCAAAGAAAGTCTGCAGATTCTCTGCATCGCGAATCTCATCACCTTGCTGACGGGGCTGTCGCTTTCATCGATTGCGACCAATCTCAAGGTCGGTGGGGGCGGTGCGTATTTTTTAATTTCGCGTGCACTCGGTCTCGAGGTGGGCGGCGCGGTGGGCCTGCCCCTATTTTTGGCTCAAGCAGTCTCCGTTGCCTTCTACATTGTCGGTTTCACGGAGTCGCTGCACTATATTTTCCCCACCCTGCCCGACCAATTGATTTCCGGCGGCGTGCTGATCGGCATATTCATCATCGCATGGGTCGGTGCCGACATCGCAATCAAGACCCAGTATTTGATCATGGCTACGCTGGGACTGGCCATCCTCTCGTTTTTCGCCGGCTTCACCCCGGTGCAGGACATTGGGGCCAATTGGAAATCAGGTTATCAAGATGGACAGAATTTCTGGACGGTGTTCGCGATTTTCTTCCCGGCCGTCACCGGCATCATGTCGGGCGTCAGCATGTCGGGCGATCTGAAGGATCCGTCCAAGAGCATCCCCCGCGGCACCCTCTATGCCACCGTCATCACGTTTTTCATCTACGGGGCGATCATGGTGTGGTTGGCCGTCAACGCTTCCCGTGATGAGTTGCTGAACAACAAGCTCGTGATGCAGCGGATCGCTTTTTTTGGACCATTGATCTTCGCCGGCTTGTGGGCGGCGACCCTTTCGTCGGCCTTGGCGAGTTTACTGGCCGCGCCCCGCACACTGCAGGCACTCGGTCAGGACCGGGTTGTCCCCCGGATTCTGGCCAAGGGGGTCGGGCCAACCCGCGAACCGCGCCTCGCCTTGCTGGTTTCCTTGGTTCTAGCCGGACTCTGTCTGATGGCCGGTGGTCTCGATGTCATCGCGCCGGTGATCACGATGTTTTTTCTCGCGGCCTACGGCACGGTCAATCTGGCCGCGGGGTTCAGCGGGTTGGCTGGGAACCCGAGTTACCGTCCGACTTTTCGCACGCACTGGGCGCTCTCCCTCGCCGGCGCGGTCGGCTGTTTCATGGTCATGCTGCTGCTCAACCCGCTGGCAACGGTGGCCTCAGCCGTGATCATCGCGGCGATCTTCACGGTGCTGAAACGGCGCCAATACCAGACCGCCTGGGGCGATGAATGGAGCGGCATTTGGTTCGCAATCGCGCGGCTCGGATTGCTCAAGTTGGCCGATTCGCGCAAACACCGGCGCAACTGGCGACCCGTGATCCTGGTGCTTGTGGGCAACCCCGCAACCCGGCAGAATCTGGTGGATTTTGCCGACGGCTTCGAAGCGCGCCGCGGGCTGTTGTTTCTCGCGCACATCGTCACCGGTGACTGGCAAAAACTGCTGACGCTGCAGGACAAGCTCGACGAAAACCTCGAGGAATTTATCCGCGAGAACCGTCTGTCCGCGGTGGCGAAGACCGTGCTGGCGGATGATTTTGAGCACGGCGTCTCCACCCTGTTGCAGGTGTCAGGCGTCGGCGCGCTCGAACCCAACACCGTGATGATTGGCTGGAGCGAGGATGTACTGAAAAAATCCGAATTTACGCAGGCCATCCGTCGCATCCTGCAATTGAAGCGCAACCTTTTGGTCTATGCCGAAGCGGAATTGTCGCGGGCACAACTCAAGCCCAGCATCGACGTCTGGTGGCGTGCGCGCGCCAATGGCAGTTTCATGCTCACCCTCGCCCATTTGCTGCGGAGTTCCAGCCGATGGCGCGGACACAGCATCCGCATCATGCGGGTAATCAGCGACGAAGCCCGGCGCGAAGAAGCCATTGAATCCGTCAACAAATTCGTCGGCGAGGCACGCATTGATGCGGTGCCGGAAATCGTGGTGTCACGGAAACCGGTGCACGATGTGATCGTCGAGCACTCGGGTGATTCCGAAGTCTGTTTCATCGGCATCAAGCTGGAGGATGATCACGCTGAACCCCTGTCCGAACACACTGAATTGGTGAGCCGCCTCAAGGGCCACATCTTCCTCGCGAAAAGCTGGGACAGCCTGCATTGATACAGCCCGGTCAATGAATTCGCTCAAACGTTCGCATTGGTTCTGGCTCCTGCTCGCCGTCGCGGCCGGCGTATTGCTCAGCCGCTGGTGGCAGTCTCCGCCAAATCCAGCGGGCATCGTGCCGATCGAGGAAGGCAAGACGATCGATTTTTCCAGTGGTCAACCGGTGATCAAGGACGAGGCCGCCGATCGGGCGGCCGTGGAAAAAGCTCAACGTGAAATGGATGAAGCCGCCGCCAACATCACTTTTGCACCGACCAAACCGGCTCCAGCCGAGTCTCCTTCCCGGCAGGATTAACGGGATCGTTTTACGCGCACCGTAAAGACGTTTCCCGCGGGAGTCGCCGCCGTGAAACGCAACGTCTCAATCGCGCCGGCAGCCACGGTAATGGTCTGAAACGGGGCTTCATCACCGACCGCTACTCCCGCCGCATCCTTGAAGACACAACTGACCTTCAGGGTCAGAGGGATTGTCGCGTGGTTCTGCAAATTCGCCGCAACCTCCAACCGACCATCGGGCAACCGTCGTTCGCGCAAGCGCGTGCACTGAATCGCGATCTGCGTCGCTTCGTCGAGCGCCGCGAATTTCTCCGCATGCGCATTCACAAAATCTTTCACGGTGGTTTCGGGTAGTGGTGCTGTCACCGTGCTGCAGCCGAGCCCAATCATGACTCCGATCATGATGCCAAAATTACGGAATGCTTTCAGCGGTGACTTCATGGCGAGATAGGCAAACTGAGCGTGTAATTCCGGATTTCGTAGCTGCCCTCCATCACCATCTCACTGTTACGTGCGTCAATCAGCTGAAAGGTATAGACCATCACTTCATGATTCAGCGGAGGATCAGCCCGCAGCCGCTGCAATCGGTTAGCCAGGTAGAAGTGCGGGACCGTATCGTTTTCCGCCGCAAAGTAATTCAATTGTGGGGATGCATTCGCGCGCAATTGGCCGCGCAAGGCCGCGTTGAACGTGGCCACATCGACCGGCAGGCGTGAATCGTTTACGACCGACTCCACCGCAATCTTCACCGGGCCCGGCTGGCTGGTCACATCGGGCACCCCTTGCATCGCGCGTTGGATATTGTAGCAGGCCACCACGAGATCCTGCGCCACAAAACCGGTATCGGCGATCTGCCCGCGCGCATTCACCCGCATCGCCGCCGATGGGACCAGTTTCACTCCGCCATCCGTGGCGCAGCCCCCCAGAACCAGAACGATCCCCAGTCCCAACCATCCAATACTCCGCATCCGTTGTGCGCTCCGCATGTTGACCACCAAGATGGCGAGGTCGGCCCGACAATCGAGCCTGATGCTCATTATTTTGGCATTTCTTCCAACCATCGGCACATGTCACGCGCTTGCGTCGTCCGGCCCAACCTGCACGATCGGCGCTGATGAGCCGCCCCTGCATCCTCGCCCTCGATCAAGGCACCACCTCATCGCGGGCGATTGTCTTTGATCACCGCGGCCGACCGCGAGGGAGTGTCCAGCAGGAATTTCCGCAGCAGTATCCGCAGCCCGGTTGGGTTGAACACAATCCGCGTGACTTGTGGATTAGCACCCGTCGCGTTGCTCTCGGGGCGATGGCCGAGGCCAATCTGGGGTTGCGCGATATCGCCGCCATCGGTCTGACCAATCAGCGCGAGACCACCCTGTTGTGGGATCGCCGCACCGGGCAACCCCTGCATGCCGCCATCGTCTGGCAGGACCGCCGCACCGCGGCCCACTGTGCACGGCTCAAACGCGCGGGACTGGGGCCCCTCTTTCGTCGTAAAACCGGCCTGCTGTTGGACCCGTATTTTTCCGGGACCAAACTCGCCTGGTTACTCGATCAAGTGCCGGGCGCACGGCAACGCGCCAATCGCGGTGAACTCGCCTTTGGCACCGTGGACACCTGGTTGTTGTGGCAATTGACCGGCGGAGCCGTGCACGCCACGGACGTTACCAATGCGGCCCGCACGCTGATGTTCAATATTCACACCGGGGCTTGGGACGCCGAACTGCTCAAGCTGTTGCGTGTGCCACCGGAAGTGCTGCCGGAAGTGCGTGGGAACAGCGAAATTTACGGCGAAGTCACGAGCGTGCCGGCATTGCGCGGGGTGCCGATCGCCGGGATGGCGGGTGACCAACATGCCGCCCTGTTCGGTCAGGCCTGCTTCCGGGCCGGCATGGCGAAGAACACCTATGGCACCGGTTGTTTTCTGCTGATGAATACGGGCACAAAACCCGTCACCTCACGGCACAATCTGCTTACCACGATTGCCTGGCGGTTGGGCAATCGCACCGAATATGCCCTTGAAGGCAGTGTCTTTATTGGCGGTGCCGTGGTGCAGTGGCTGCGGGATGGTCTTGGGCTCATCGCCAAATCCGCCGACGTCGAAAAACTCGCTGCCACCGTGCCCGACAATGGCGGGGTTTATCTGGTGCCGGCCTTTGCCGGTTTGGGTGCACCACATTGGGATCCAGGTGCCCGCGGCACGCTGGTCGGGCTGACCCGTGGCAGCAAGTCCGGGCATGTCGCGCGCGCGGCGTTGGAGAGCATTGCCTACCAAAGCGCGGATCTGATTCACGCCATGCAGGCCGATGCCGGCCGGCAATTACGGGAACTGCGGGTCGATGGTGGCGCCTGTGTTAACCCGGACCTGATGCAGTTTCAAAGCGACTTGTTGAGAGTGCCAGTCGTGCGACCGCGCACCACCGAGACCACCGCGTTGGGAGCCGCTTATCTGGCCGGGCTCGCCGTCGGATTCTGGTCAAGCCGCCAGGAAATCGCCCGTCTTTGGTCGATTGATCGCACCTTCAAACCCGCCCGCAATGCCGCCGCGATGCGGCAAAACCACACCCAGTGGAAAAAAGCCCTGACCCGCTCCCGGGATTGGGCTTAACCTCCTGATAATCCCATCGAGTCAAAGGCCCGTCAAAACCGGGATTGGCCACGGTTCAGATTGAGTCTGGAACCATTCCTCTTCACCATCACTCAATGTCGCCCACCATGTTACATCGCCGCGCGCTCCCTTTTGCCCTGCTTTTCACCCTGATCGCCGTCGGCCCATTGGGCGCTCAATCTCCGGAAATCGAGTCTCTCCGCACCAAGGCGGAGAAGGGAAATTCCATCGCCCAATACAATCTTGGCCTGGCCTATCAGGCGGGGCGCGATGTCAATGCCGACTGGCCCGAGGCCTTTGTCTGGCTGACCCTCGCGGCCGAAAACGGCACCACGGGCAAGGCGTTGCAAAATCTCGTTGCAGTCATGACACCGGCCCAACTCGCCGAAGGTCAAAGTCGGCTTACCGCGGAACGCGGCCGCCAACTGGCTTTAGCGCAAACCAATCTGGACCTGGCCAATGAACAGATCGACCAATTGAAACAAACCGAGGTCAAGCTGCAGACGGAACTGGCCGCGACGTCCAAACCGGTTGAGCCCGACCCGGCGCTGACCCAACAGATAACCCAACTCGAGGCAGAATTGAAAATGGCGCAGCAGGCCACCGCTACTGCGCAATCGCAGGCCGCCCAACAGCAATCCCGCGCAGATCAACAAGCCGGACAGCTCAATCGCCTGCGGGGCGAATTGGCCGCACGCAATAATCAGATCCGGAGCAATGATGAGCGTATCGCCGCACTGCAAAGCGAACTGACCGCGGCGCAAACCACCTCCAATCAACCAAACCCGGATGCGGCCGTAATCGCAAAACTGCGCACCGAAATCACCGCGCTCAATACCAGCTTGGCCGACATGCAGAACGGGCGCTCAGAATTGACGGCCCAAGTTGATTCGCTTTCGAGCGATCTGGGCTCTGCTCGCGTCCAAGTGGCCGGCCTAAAGAGCGACAACGAGAATCTCTCCCGACAATTGGCCACGGCGACCCGACCGGTGACGAGCGATCCCGCTGATGCCGCCAAGATCACGTCGCGGCAATCGGATTTGGCCCGTGTCCGCCAACAACTGGCCGACGCAAGGACCGCTGGCTCGATGGCCGAAGAACAGTCCGCAACCTTGGGCAACTTGCGTGATGAAGTCGCCCGGCTGCAGACCGAGTTGAAGCAAACCTCCGCCGCCCAAGCTGACTCCGAGGCCCAAGCCCAAACCCTTGCCGCAGAATTGGCCGAGGCCAAAAATAAGCTGACCGAAACCAAAACGTTGTTGGCGGCCACGGCATCCACCCCCGCCGCGGAGGATGACGACACCGAATTGGGCGCTCTCCAATCTAAGCTGAGCACCGCCCTGAACAGTTACACCATCCTGCAGGAAGAAAACGACAGCCTCAAAACCTCGACGGAGCAGCTGACCATGCGCATCAACCAACTCGAGGGGCAACTGGCGATTGCCAATAATGCGACGGAGGATCTTTCCACCCAACTCGATACAACCTCCGCCAACGCGGCCAGGGCTGCAGCCCTGCGTGAACAGTTGCGCCAAACGTCAGATCAGTTGGGCACCAGCCGGCGTGAAGCCGCTGAACTGCGCACCCGTATCGCCATCATCACCCCGCCGCCTTCTTCGAATTACGCTGCCCCAACCCGTCCCGGCAGCGCGGCCGCCGCCACCGTGATCGCCGAAGCGGCCCCCCCTCCTGCACCAGTCGCGATTTCGACTGCACGCACGCATAAGGTGGTCTCAGGCGATACCCTTTCGGGCATCGCCCTTCGTTACTATGGCACCCCCGTGCGATGGGCAGAGATCTATGAAGCGAATCGGGCAAAGTTACCCAATGAACGTGCACTACGGATCGGCATGGAACTGTTAATTCCCTGAGTAGAAACCCCCAGCTAGGGATTGCCATGCGGACGATTTGTCCGCTCTAGTGAAGGGAATGCGTCGTATTCCCGTAATTTCGCTTTTGTGTGGCCTGCTCACAATGCTGAGCTTAAGCGGCTGCGGTTACGTGCATTTTGGGCGCCAACCCCCCCTCGCTACGACCAATCCGGAACTCGCCGCGGAAAATTCCGACCTGCGGATCGAAAAGAAAATTCTGGAACAGGAGCTCGTGCTTGCGAACAAGGAACGAGAGACTCTGCGCAACGCACTGGAGAAAGGCCAGGCACCGGGCAGTGACCAAAGTGAACTGGCCGCGCGATTACGTGAAACCACCAAGGAGCTGGGCACCTTGCGGGCAAGTTACGCCCGACTGCAGGCAGAGCGTGGGCAATTGGCCAACCTGACTGGCAATGCAGCCGGAAGCGACGCACAGATCGACACGTTGAAAACCCAATTGGACCAAGCCGAGGGCAGACTCCAGCAGAGCCGGCAGGAAGCCAACGCCATGGCTGAAGAAAACAATCGTCTGCGTCGAGAGGTTACATTGGTCCGGCAGGAGAACGCCGAACTGGAACATCAAGTGCAGACGCTCACCTTGCAGAGTGAACAGGCCGTGGCCGCACTCGCGCAATTGAATGCTGAACTGATGGCCCAAAAATCGGCGCGCCAACGTGCCGAAGACTCAGCCCAAGCCAAGCAAACGCAGCTGGAACTGGTGCTGGCCCAACAGCAGGAACCAGAGAAACCAGTGTCATTGACTGATACGCGTCTACGCTCGGCCAATCGGGCGAGTGAATTGGAAGCCACCTTGCGCGTGGCGGATACCAACATAGCCAATGAAGAATCCAGCGATGCAATGCTCCGCACCAGTCCCGAACGTTTACAGCGTATTACTGAGGAGAGTAAAACCCCGAGAACCTTCCATATCGTTGAGGAAGGGGAGACCCTCGAATCGATCTCGCGCAAGTATTATGGCAAACCGAACCTTTGGCGCATCATCTATGCCGAGAACAACGTGCTCCTCCGTGGCGGCCGACCCCTTAAAGTCGGGATGAAATTGACCATCCCCGCCGAAAAATAACTCCTGCCAAAGGGGTCAGGCCGTTATTTGTTAAATTATTTTAATGGGCTATTAATAGTTTATCAGTTTATTAATCAATTAATTATGGATTAATAAACGCTCAATTAAACCAGTTAAAAATTAACAAATAACGGCCTGACCCCTTGATTATAAGGATACGATGATGGCGAGGCTTACGATTGAAGTGAGCACACTGATGCCGATGATGGAAGAGGCCAATTTGTCATCTCCCTTTAATGCCAGGGCCACGGTGTAAGAGATGATGGCGGTCGGACAGGCCGCAAAAATCATGACCAGCTTCAAGCTCAAGTCATCGAGTCCCCACCAGCGGCCGCACAAATAAGCCAGCACCGGTGCGAGCATCGTCTTTAACAATGCGGATCCAAACGGGAGTCGCCACCCCGTGGCCAAGTTGCTGGTCACCATAGCCCCACCCACGCCCAACAAGCCCAGGGGCAGGGCCATTTCTCCGACCGCGGCCAAAGTCCGTCCGGCAAATACCGGCAGGTGCCAACCCAACGCTGAAAACAGCATACCCGCGGCAATCGCAACCAAGGGCGGGGTCAGCGCCAGTTGCTTCAACATCGGCCCCACCATCGCCCAACCGAACTTATGCTGGCTGGCCAACAGCACCCCCACTCCCATGACGTTATAAACCAACATGACGGGTGCGATCACGATGACCGCCGCACTGTGCAAGTTCACCCCACCCATCAACGGCAGGTCGGGCAACCCGAAGATCACGGGCAGTCCCACAAAGGCCAGGTTTCCCCGAAACGATCCCTGAATAAATGTGCCGGTCACGCCACCGCGCAGGCCAAGCAATCGAGCGACCACAAAACCCGTTACGATCATGAGGCCCGTGATCATAAGCATTACCCCCAAGAGAGCTTTGACTCCGGCCATGGAGGGCAACCCGGCTGCCAATTGACCAAAGAAGAGCGCGGGCAAACCCACCCAATACGTCAAATGATTAGCCTCTTTCAAAAATCCGGCGGAAAGAAATCCACTGCGTTGCAGCCATGCGCCGAGCGCCACCACCAGAAACACCGGAACAATGGTATCGAGAATGATCACGCATCACTTTCGGCGCAATCGCGGGATCGAGACAAGATTAGTCTGTGCGAGACAACCGATAACAAAACCCACATCCCGGCCTCGTGCGATCCGCGGGTTATATATAACCCGGATTTCACCCACCTATATAGACGAGTGTTTTATTGAATAAAAAGTGAACTTATATTCAATTGCGCCCATGAGCACTCATATACTGCCCCGTATGAGCATGACGGCGATCCGCTTGGGTTTGGCTCTGTTGGCATTCATCCCCATCGCCCAGGCGACCGCTCTGCCCGACGGTCTCTACGCGGAGTTCGCCACCTCGCGTGGCACCATCACCTGCGAGTTATATTATCGGGATGCGCTCCTGACCGTCGTCAATTTCTCCGGCCTCGCAGAAGGCAAACTCGGCCCCATTCCGGGCAAGCCCTATTATGACGGGCTCACCTTTCATCGCGTCGTGCCGAACTTTGTGGTCCAGGGCGGCGATCCACAAGGGACCGGCGAAGGCGGCCCGGGCTACGAATTTCCTGACGAGTTCATTCCAGGCCTGAGACATGACGACCTCGGTGTGCTGTCGATGGCCAACGCCGGGCCTGACACCAATGGATCCCAATTTTTCCTGACGCTCAGGTCCGTCAACCGCTTGAACTACCTGCACTCAGTTTTTGGCCGGATCGTGCAAGGCCGTGATGTGCTCACGCGGATCGAACCGGGTGATCATATGACGACCGTGCGCATTCTCAGGATCGGCAAGGATGCTCAGAATTTTCAAAATGACCGAGCGACGTTTGAGCGCCTGACTGCCACAGCGAAACGTTTTTCGGGTCAGATGGAACCCGGACCGCAAGCTCACTTCGAAGATGCCGACGGTTTGCTGCCGAGTGAACCT
Organism: Cephaloticoccus sp.; assembly: GCA_030833445.1. Classification (GTDB taxonomy): domain Bacteria; phylum Verrucomicrobiota; class Verrucomicrobiia; order Opitutales; family Opitutaceae; genus Cephaloticoccus. The sequence continues at coordinate 116,842 of JAURHD010000004.1, forward strand.
CCCCGCGCCACGTATTTTAATTTCAAACTGGCGAATGTCGAACGTGCCACCGGGCTGCGCATCTACACCCGACTCCAGGCCCACTTCACTCCCACCACCCCGGCCCAACGCGTAGGCAATTTCACCGGGCAGCTGGCCCAGCAGTTGGGATTCACGGATTCCGGAATTCTACTCACCTATTTCGCAGACATTGACCGCTGGGGTCTATGGGTGGGAGAACAGCAACTGCCCCGCTTAATGGGTCGTCCTGGCACCGTAAAGGAATTCATGCAGGACAGCGCCCTGCACCACGCCAAGCAAGCCCTCCTCGCCGAAGCCATGGCCCAAGCGGATATTTTTTTCGAGGAACTGGCCGGCATCCGGCCGATTGCGGAAGGCGACAAGCTCAAATGCCAGACGGATGCCCTGCTGGATGCTGTGATCATGAAGTTCGAACCGGTCCGCTGAGTTTGGCGGAGGGCACTTGCGCCGCGGTTGACCATTGTTAAGGTGCAATTTCCTCATGCGTAATTTTCTCATCGTCGTCCTGATTGGTCTCGGCCTGCTCACGCTCGCGCTCGTCGTGCGCTCGGGCATATTTGCCCGGGCAAATCCCGGTCGACCGATCAACAGCACGATGCGGTTGGCCATGGAAAACAACGGCATCCCCGAACTGAGTGGGGAAGACGCGATGTTGGTGGCCCAAAAATACACCGGGCGGCACACCCAACCATCCGGCCTGATGTATGTGCCGCGGCGCGCGGGCGAAGGTCAATTGCCCACCGTCGGACAGGAACTCTTGGTTAATTATGAAGGCCGGATTCTTGGCGGCGAGGTCTTCGACAGTTCTTACCAAAAAGGTGCGCCCTTTGCATTCCGGATCGGTGTCGGCCAAGTGATCGCCGGTTGGGACGAAGCATTCCTCACCATGCGCAAAGGTGAAAAGCGCACCCTGATCGTGCCCTACTGGTTGGCCTATGGCATCAAGGGCAAACCGCCGAATATTCCCGGCCGGGCGACCTTGGTGTTTGAAGTTGAGCTGCTCGACATCCGCTAAGCAGCGGACGACACTGTTCTGAGCCGGCTCCATGTCGGTTGAACCTCAACCCCATGAGGCCGATATCCACAATTTTTAGACGGCTTTTGATTTTCGCGCTGATGGCAACCCTGCCGCTGACCGGCGTCATTGGGTTTGCCCTCTACCGTCAGTTTCAAAGCGACCAGCGCCGTGTATTGGACCAATTGCAGATATTGGCCGAGACCAACACGCAGCAATTGGCGGCCTACGTGTCCAATACCCGTCACAAGCTCAAAACTTTGGCCGCGGAGGACGCGGTCGTCGATGTCCAGCCGGCTGAAGCGGAAGCGATGTTTCAAAGCTTCATATCATTCAACCCTCGCTTCGCCAACATTGGTCTATTGAACACAGACGGACGAGTGCTGGTGGCGGCCAATCAAAAGCCGCTGAACCCAAAGACGTCGTTGCTCTTTCTGGATCGCTACAGGGACGCCCTGGCCAGCAAAGATCTCCATATCAGCGCGCCCTACGTGCGTGCCTTGAGCGGATAGTGGACCTGCCTTATCTCCTACCCGGTGACCACCCGGGATGGTGAACGATACGCATTGGTCACTCCCGTCGATCTGCCGGAATTCGCCCAATTGCTGACCATCACGCAAACTCTGCCGGACTCGGAGGTCGAAGTGGTGGATGCAAACACGGGCCTGATCGTGATTCGCTTGCCCGCGGCAGGAGGCCCGCCGATCGGGCAACACATCGGTGATTTCGACCGGTTCAAGGCCGCATTAAAAGCCAGCAAGGATGGCACCTTGCAGTATATCGGACCCGATGGCCGGGGACTTACCGGCAAAGCGGTCGAACTGGCGAACACGCCGTGGATCGTCAGCGTCAACGTCCCCACCGATGCGATCCTGGGCGCCGCGTGGAGCAACTTCTGGCAGGCGCTGATCGGGTTCACCCTTTTCCTCGCGATCTCCATCTGGCTGATCTGGCGATATGCCCTGAGCATTGGCCGGCCCATCCGTGCATTGGCTGAGGCCGCGCAAAGGCAAACCACGGTGGCAGACATTCCGTCGTCACCAGCGGAGATTTCTGACAGCCTGCAAGCCTACAACAACATGCTCGCCGCACGAAGAACCGCGGAGGCCTGCCTGAAGGAAAGCGAGCACCGCTACCGGACCATCATCGACCAGACCGGACAGATGATCTATGACTACGACGTCCGCCAACAGACGGTGAACTGGTTCGGCGTCGCCATCCAACAGATCACCGGCTATACACGTGAGGAATACAATGCGCGCGGTGTCAAAGGTTGGAAGGACGTGCTGCATCCAGACGATCGCGAGGCCGCGGTCCGGCGTTTCGAAAACTGCATCCGCACCGGCGATTCCTGCCACGCGGAATACCGGCTTCGACACAAGGACGGCAGCTATCGCATCATTGAAGAGCAGGGGGTGGTGCTCAGCGACGCGGAAGGGCAGCATATCCGGATGCTCGGATGCATGGTCGATATTACCGACCGGCGCGAGGCCGACCGGACGCTGCGAGAGACCAAGGTCGAGCTGCAGTCCATCATCGACACGATTGATGGCATCGTTTGGGAGGTCGATATCAACACCCTGCAATTCACCTTTGTGAGCCCGCAAGCCCAGCGCATATTGGGTTACCCGGTCGACCAGTGGATCACGGAAAAGGATTTTTGGACCAAGCACATGCACCCGGCGGACTCCAAGTGGGCACCACAGTTCTGCGTTTCGGAAGCCGCCAAAAATCGCGATCACGATTTTGAATACCGCATGATCGCCGCGGACGGACGCGAGGTCTGGCTGCACGACATTGTCTCGCTCGTCCGGGAAAACGGACGCGCCACGCGATTGCGCGGCGTGATGGTGGATATCACTCGACACAAACTGGCCGAGCAGGAGCAGGCCCGGTTGGAGGCGCGTTTGTTCGAGGCGCAAAAACTCGAGCAGCTCGGCGTATTGGCGGGAGGCATCGCCCACGATTTCAACAACCTGCTGACCAGCATTCTGGGCCAAGCCAGCCTCGCCCAAGTAATGCTGCCAGCCGACAATGCCGGAGCCGATGCCCTCAATCAGATCAAAAACGCATCCTTGCGCGCCGCCGATCTGTGCAAGCAAATGCTGGCCTATGCCGGCAAGGGCCGATTGGAGACGAAGTCGGTCGAGCTCAATGTCCTGATCAAGGACACCGTTCATTTACTCGAGGTCACCATCAGCAAACGCGCCGGGTTGGAATTCAATCTGATCGAGCGTTTGCCGACCGTTTCTGGCGATCCCACCCAACTGCGTCAGGTGATCATGAATCTGGTGCTCAACGCCAGCGAGGCCACCGCGGATCCATCCAAGAAAATCGTCATCTCCACCGGGACCACCCAAGCCACTGCGGAACACCTGTCGGACTATCAGATCCCAGCCGAGCCCGGTGACTATGTGTGGCTGGAAGTGACCGACCATGGCACGGGCATGAATCCGGAAACCCTTGCGCAGATATTCAATCCCTTCTTTACCACCAAAGCCACCGGCAGCGGCCTTGGTCTCGCGGCGATCCTCGGCATTGTGCGCAGTCACCGCGGCACCATCCGGGTCGAGAGCACCGAGGGCAAAGGAACCCGTTTTCGCATCCTGCTACCCGCCGCCATGACTGCAGCTGTGGTGCCCACGATCAACCCCTCACCGCAACCAACCGGCCAAAGTGCCGGCACCCTGCTGGTCGTCGATGACGATGTCAGCATCCGGCAGATTGTGAGCTTGGGACTGAGCCATTACGGTTACCGGGTCGATGAAGGCGAAGATGGTTTGGCTGGGGTGGAGACGTTCAGTCGGCAACCGGATCGCTACGTTGCGACCCTACTCGACCTGACCATGCCACGCTTGAACGGTCAGGAAGCTCTGCAGCGCATCCGGAAGATTCGTCCGGACATAAAAGTCCTCCTTATGAGCGGTTTCAACCGACAACCCAATGCCAGGGAAATCGCTTTGAATGAAATCACCGCCTATCTGCAGAAACCCTTTGATCTGCCCGCATTGGTCGACGCGCTGAACCGTCTGCTGAGCACCGGAAAATGAAACCGGCTGCCATGCTCACAAGCCGAGCAAGCTGCCGTTGCGCTTGAGCCATTTCTCCGCGTCCCGCCAAGACGGGCAGACCGCTTCCACCCGCGCCCAGAAACGCGCCGAATGATTCATCTCCTGCAGGTGCATCAGCTCATGATAGATGATGTAGTCGCGCACCAAGTCCGGCGTCTGCACCAAACGCCAGTTGAGGGAGATGGTGCCATTGGCGGAACACGAGCCCCAGCGCGAACGCTGATTGCGGACCGACACGAGTTTAACATCCATTCCCGTGACCGCCGCCAGCTCCCACGTGCGGGCCGGCAACTCAATCTTGGCCAGCCGGGCAAAATGCGCCTCGAGCGTCGCCCGCAGATCGCCCGTGAATCCTGGCACCCGAAATAGATCCGCGGCCAGGCACACTTGGGGTCGATCACCGGTGGATGCGATACGAATTTCCGTCATCTCCCCCCGCCACAGCACATGGGTGCCCACCACCCACACTTCGGCCGCCCGTGGCCGCCGCGATTGACGCTGCCGCTCGCGCTCCAACCACTCTTGGTGTTGCGCCACAAACTGCTCCGCTCCGCGTTGTGAGCCCCGTTGCGGAATGGTCGCCACGGCCGTGCCATCCTTGCGCAAGGTCAGGCGATAGTTGCGCGCCTTCGCACTGCGTTGAAACACAATGTCGGCGGCGGAATTCGTCTCCAGCTCCATGCTCCCGAAAAGATCTGCTTGCGCGCCACTGGTCATGACGGCACCGACTCCGCCTTACGATGATTGCGCCGCAATTTCAACGCGTGCCACAACGTGGGCACCTCGCCCTGATGCCAAGGGATAAGTAGGATCATCAGCAATTCCTCCACCCCCCCGAGGATCTGCAAGGCCATCGCCCAATGAAAGGGCACCTCGGACCATTCACCGAGCAGGGGAACAAGCGACAAGGCACAACCCACCGCCGCCACCTTGGCGATCCAAGTATGATAGCACGGCGCGCGACCTAAACGCAGGAGACCATAAACGATCACGGCAAAGAACATGGTCAGGCCGGTCGCCACCCAAGGCAATTCACGCCGCATGATATCGGGCCAAAGCAAAGCAATGCCGGCCAAGCCACCCATCAAGGTCAGGTAGTCAGCCGCACTGTCGAGTTTTCGGCCAAAATCCGATTCAGCATGCAGCCACCGCGCAATCATCCCGTCGATTGCATCGGTCGCGAGTGCCACCGCCAGCACCACGGCAAACCACGGCTTGGATCCGGCGAAAGCCGCCATCAAGGCAGTTGGCATGAGGAGAATGCGCACCGCACTGAGCAAATTGGGCAGGGACGATTTGCTCGGAGCAACCATGAGGTCTATATACGCACCACTTCCCAACGCGTCAACTTCCCGGCCGTCACCTCCAACCAGGCAAAACTGGGCGGGAGTCCGGCGCGCGGATTGCTAATACAACCGGGATTCAACCAGCGCACCCCGCCAACCACCTCATCGCGCGGCAGGTGAGTGTGACCGTGGAGGACAACCTGCACCCCTTTGGGAGATCGGCTCGGCGGAATGTGGGTCAGGTAAAACTCCAGTCCCTCGCGGGTGAGTTGCAAATCAATCGGCCAGCCCAGGTAACCGTCGCAGTTGCCCATGACTACGCTCAAAGGCGGACCGAGTTGCTCAAGTTCCACCAGCACCATCGGATCGCAGACATCCCCAAGGTGCCAGATTTCATCCGCCCCGACCAACCGGTCGGGCAACGTGGACGGAATCCGGTCGTGGGTGTCGGAGATAACCGCAATGCGCATCTCCGGGAGTGAATCTCCTTAATGTTCTGAAATCCAGCAGAACGCGTAAACCGCCCCGTTTTCCTGCGTCAATGGCCGCGGCGCATCGGCCCCTTCACCGGTCGCGGACACCGTGAACAGTTGCGGGCGGTCATCCACGAAACTGACAAATGCCAGGATGTTCCCATCCGGACTCCAAGCCGGCCGGCCGCAGGTGCCTGGCAGTCGCGTGATCATCCGGAGATTTGTGCCATCAAGATTCACCACCGCCACTTGCGGCGGGCCTGCCGGGCCCCGGCGGATAAAGGCCACCCGGGTTCCGTCCGGCGACAGCGCCGGCATGTCGGTTGAGCCATGCTTGTCGGCCGGGCTCAAAAAAAATTCCACCTGCACGCCACCGGCGATTTGCCGCAAACCGCTCCCATCGGGAGCGACGCTATACAAGCCGCCATCACGACGGATAAAGACGATCGTGCGGCCATCCGGGGTGAACTGCGGCCCATAACAATCTGGATGATCGGGAGTCAGCACACCAGGTTCATCCTGATCCACGGCCATAACCAACAGCCGGTAGTCACGAGCCGGACCGGAAAACACCACCCGGGTAGCATTAGTATCCAGCGAAGCCATGTAGGTATAGCCGAATTCCGGAGCGAGCACCCGGGCGTCGCGACCATCGGCACCGGCCAACACTATCCTTCCCGTGGAGCCATTGGAGACCGTGTAAACCATCCTTGATCCATTCCGCGAAAGCTGGGCGCCAAAGGCACTACTCCAGCAGTTGGCCAAGCCGGCACCGGGCGCAATCACCTGCGCCTCGCGGCCATCACTATTGGCCCGGATGATTTGCCAGCGGCCCGCGTTCTCGGATTGCCAATAGATCCAGCGGCCATCCGGCCCGGCGATCGGATGTTCCGCCCGCGGGGCCACCATGGGCAGGGCCTCCCGATGCGAACCGTCGGTATTTATGCGCCACAACGCACTGGATAACGGCGGCGTCTCAACCCCGCCCGCCACGTCACGCGAATAATACACCCCCGGCCATGTGCGCACCGAGTATACCAACATGCCCGCGCGATGCGATATGGCCATGCCCACATGCTGATTCAACGGCCCGCCGATTGACAGCGTTTTTCTCTTAACAAGACTCCACCCGTGCTGCGCGCGCTCGCCATCGATTTTAACTCCTATTTTGCTTCTGTGGAACAACAGGAGCGGCCGGAGCTGCGCGGTCAGCCGGTCATCATTGTGCCGGTGCTGGCGGAGACCACCGGGGCCATCGCCGTCAGCATCGAAGCGAAGAAGCTCGGACTAAAACGCAATGCCCGCATCGCCGAAGCCCGACGGCAATGCCCCGGCCTCGTGGTCGTGGAGGCCCGCCCGGAAGTTTACATCACCTATCACCGGCGACTGAAAGCCGCCGTCGAAACCTGCGTGCCGGTCAAAAAAATCCAATCGATCGATGAGCTCGAATGTGAACTGACGGGCAGTCTCAAGGAGCCGAAAAACGCGCTGGCCTTAGCGCGCCGGATCAAGGCCGCCATCAAGCGCGAGGTGGGGCCCTGCCTGCGCAGTTCGATCGGCATCGGCCCCAACTGGTTTCTCGCCAAGCTGGCCTCCGATCTCGAAAAGCCCGACGGCCTCGTGCTATTCGATGAAGCAGACATCCCCGGCAAACTCATCGAGCGCGGCGTTGAGCTCAACCAACTCACCGGCATCGGCGAGAACATGGAAAAACGCATCCGCCACGCGGGTATCCAGACCGTGGCCCAACTTTATGCTGCGAGCAGTGCGAAGTTGCGCGCGATCTGGGGCAGCGTGGAGGGCGCGCGGTTTCACGACTGGCTGCACGGGGGCCTGCAGGAACGCGCCCCCGCCAAGCACAGTTCCATCGGTCACGGCCACGTGCTGCCACCGAAACTGCGCAACCCCGAGGCTGCCCTCGGCGTCCTGCACCGCCTGCTGCAAAAGGCGGCCATGCGCCTGCGCAATGACGGTTACTTTGCCGGCGCCCTGCAACTCACAGCCAACTACCGGGACGGGCTGGCTTGGAGCGAAGATTGCCGTTTCAACGAAACCCAGGACACCCTCCACTTCACCAAAGTGCTCAATCAACTTTGGGCGGCGCGCCCGCGCGAATACCGCAAACAAGGTCCGCTGCAGGTGGGCATTGTTCTGCACCATCTGCTGCCCGGAACAGACCACACGCCCGATCTATTCACCGCCAAACAGGAGGAAACCCGCACGCGAATGCTCTCTGCCGTGGATCACTTGAACAAGGCCTTCGGAAAAAATTCCGTCTACTTTGGCGGCGCGCACGGCTCGACCGATTACGCCCCGATGCGGATTGCCTTTACGCGCATCCCGCAGCCCGAACTCGAGGAAATCGATCGCAGTATGGGTCGGCGTTTAAAACCGAAAAAGGTCGCGCCGACCCCGCCGGAAGCGCTCGACGAATTTCCGCCGGACGAATTGCAGTAATTTCAAGTGCCGCGGGATTGCCACCGCCGGGGTCAGTTGTTCAGCTCATCGGGTGCCCATCGATCCCGATCTGCCTGACCTGCCGGACGGCGCCTCTCTGACCGAAGGGGTAGCCGCCGATGCCGTGGGCGCACAACTCGGTGAAAAACGCGGACCTCACACGGCCGGCCACACGCACTGTGAAAATTGCGGCACGGAGCTCAAGGGTCCCTACTGTCACCGTTGCGGCCAGCACGACTTCGACATCAACCGCTCCTTCACACACACGTTTCTCGAGGCGCTGGAAAATTTCTTCCATTTCGACACCAAGCTGTTTCGCAACCTGATCGCGCTGTTGTTCCAACCCGGCCGGATGACCGCCGAGTTCAACGCGGGCAAGCGCGCCTCGCAGGTGCCCCCCTTCCGGCTCTACGTTTTTATCAGCATTCTCTTTTTCTTCCTCGCCTTCCTCGGCAAAGAATCGACTTCCCCGGTGTTCAAAACCGGCAAGTCCGACGGCCCCCGGGCCGGATTCACCGTGGATGGAAAGCCGGTCAGTTGGGACCAACTTTTTGACGAGACCAAGGACGATCCTGAAGCCCAGGCCGCTTTGGAAAAACTGCGGAATGCCGCCGCAAAACTGGATACGGGGTTGGCCAAGGCCACCGGGCAATCAACTGAAACCAAGGAGACGGCGGAGGAAGAGCCCATCGAATTAGACTCGAAATCCAAGAAACCGTCATCGGGCTGGGAACTGAAATTGGAGGAGAAGGGCCGCATGCTAACCACCGCGGAAGGCCAGCAGCACATGTTGCACGGATTTTTGGCGGCCATGCCCAAGTTGGTGCTGCTCTGCCTGCCGCTTTTCGCCCTGTATACGAGAGTCCTCTTTCGCAAGTCGGGACAGGTTTACCTGCAACATCTCGTGCTGGCTTTGCATTTCCACACCTTTGTCTATATCTGGCTGATGTGTAAGGATGGGTGGGTATTTCTGGCTTCATGGCCCTCCAGCACCCTAGGCGGGCTGGTCACAATAGCCTGTATTTTATGGCTCGTGGTCTACCCTTTCCTGATGCTGCGCAAGCTCTTCGCCAATTCCTGGCTAATGACCATTTTAAAGACCTTGATGCTGGGATTTGCCTACCTGCTGACCCTGGGCACCGGCTTCGTCATCACGGCGGTCATCGTCCTGCTGGCCATCTAAAATTCGGGGTTGATCGGTCGGCTGCGCCCCTTGACCGGAAAATTTGGCCACTACCTATGAAACCCTGCCCTTGACAGGGGCCCCACCGGCTGGCACTTCGGTCAACTCTTAATCAGTCAATTCCATGCAACCCACCTTCCGTCCACATCGTCTAAAGCGCGCCCGCAAGATCGGTTTCCGCGCCCGTAAAGCCACTGCCGGCGGCCGCAAGGTCCTCGCCTCTCGTCGGGCCAAGGGCCGCAAGCGTCTGACCGTCGTCTGAGCAACGCGCTCCTCGCGCCCGGTGCCGCGTCATGCGTTTACGCCCTGAGCAGCACCTGCGACGCCAGAGTGATTTCCGCCGCGTGCGGGAACACGGCCACCGGATCCATGGTGGCTTTTTTACGCTTTGGTGGCTCCCCCGTGAGGATCCGCCACCGCCATTGCGTCGCGTCGGAGTCGTCGCCTCGATTGCCGCCGTCGGTCATGCCGTGCTGCGCAACCAAGCCAAGCGGCGTTTGCGCGAACTCTTTCGCCGGCATCAAGAACTGGTGCCGCCGGGTGGCGATCTGCTCTTGGTCGCCAAACACGCCTTGATCCGCCAACCTTTTCCCGTGGTCGAAGAGCGCTTCATTGCCACCTGCACCCATCTCACCACCCTGACTCATGCCTGAAACCACGCCTCATGCCTTCGCTTGGCTCACCGGTCTGCCGGTGCGGGTGTTGCTTGGTTTGGTGCGTTTGTATCAGCGCGTGATTTCACCGGTGCTGCCGGCAATTTTCGGTCCCGCCTGCGGTTGCCGGTTCAGTCCTACTTGTTCGCATTACGCGGCCGACGCCCTGCGGGTTCACGGCGCCGCATATGGCACTTGGCTGGCCGTGAAACGACTCCTCAAGTGCACGCCGCTGCATCCCGGCGGGAATGATCCCATGCCGCCCGCAAAGCGGCGCCCTGCCTGCTCCCGCGTAAATTCCCGATCTGCCACCACTCAATCACTTTCCCATGGATAAGAAGAACCTCACCATTGGCGTCGCGCTGCTCCTGGCCGCCTTCGCGAGCATGTATTTCAGTTCAAAATCGGTGCCACCGCGGGCGGTCTCACCGACCCCGGTGCCGACGACGGTCCAGTCGACTCCGGTCGTTACCGGCGAAACGGCCACGCCAAATGCCGCCACCCCGACCTCAACGGCAACGATGCCAGCCAACCGGTCCGAAATCAGCGCCCTCGCCTCGAACCGCGCGGGTGCCACGACCAATCTCTTGGTCAACAATTTCGTCGAGGTGCGCCTCAGCAATTATGGCGGTGCAATCCGCGAAGTCGCCCTGCGCAAATTCGCCGAGACTCTCGGTTCCGCCGAACGCTACACCTTTAATGCGCCGCGCATCGACCCGATGCTCGGCATTGTGGACTTGCCGGGCTTGGGTGCGGAAACATCGTTCGACCTCGTTTCCCAAAACGGCAAGGAAGTCGTCTACCGCGCCGTGCTCGACGGCCGCATCGAAGTCACCCGCCGCTATTTCCTGCCCGACGGTTCCGAACCCGGCACCGATCCTTACCAGCTGCGTCACGAAACCACGTTCCGCAATCTGACCGACCAGATCCTGCCGCTGCCCAAACTGGCCCTCAGTCTCGGCACCGCCTCACCGGTTAGTGAGACGGTCTACGGCCAAGAGATCACCACGGCCTACTCTGATGGCAAGGACCAGCATTTCACCAAACACACCGAGTTGCAAGGCGGCGGATTTCTGGCCATGATCGGCATCGGTTCACGCGAGCCCGTCCCCTCCATCACCAAGGTGAGTGCGATTACCTGGGCCTCGTTGAGCAACCAGTATTTCACCAGCATCCTGACCCCCGATGCCGCCGGTGTTGGTATGATCACCCGCCGCGTGCCGCTGCCGGCTTTTGAGGATGCGCCCAACCGGGCGGTTTTCGGTCTCAGTGCCGAGGCTCTGTTCGACCTGCAGACGCTAGGCCCCCAAGCCGAAACCACGGTGGCCATGAGCCTGTATGTGGGGCCGCGCGAATATCGCCGCCTTGCCAACGGCGACGTCTTCAAAGCCGACCAAGACAAGGTAATGGACTTCGGTTTCTTCAAATTCTTCAGCCAGATCCTGCTCACCATGATGAATTGGGTCCACGGTTGGATGGCCGGCATCTCGCCTACCTGGGCTTGGGGTTGGTCGGTGGTCATCACCACCCTGATCCTCAAGACGGTGTTCCTGCCACTCACCCTCGCCGCCTCCAAATCGGGCAAACGTATGCAGAAAATTCAGCCCGAGATGAAGGAGCTGCGCGAAAAATTCAAAGATGACCCGAAGAAGATGCAGGCAGCCACGATGGACTTGTTCAAACGTCACCGCGTGAATCCAATGGGCGGCTGTCTGCCGATTCTGGTCACCATGCCGTTCTTCTTCGGCTTCTTCGTGATGTTGCGCAGCGCGGCCGAGTTGCGCTTCGAATCCTTCCTCTGGGCCAATGATTTGGCCTCTCCGGATACGGTCGCGCACATCTTCGGTTTTCCAGTTAACATCATGCCGATCCTAATGGGTGCCACGATGATCTTCCAGATGAAGCTCACGCCGCAGCCCACGGTGGACAACGCCCAAGCCAAGATCTTCAAGTTCATGCCTTGGATGTTTACGCTGTTCTGCTACAACTTCTCCTGTGCGCTCGCGCTCTACTCCACGGTCAACGGTCTCTTCACCATCGGCCAGCAGCTCATCATCAATCGCATGAAAGATGATGTGGTTCCAGTAGCCACTCCGGCTCCGACCGGGCGCAAGACCGTGAAGAACGTTACTCCCCGCAAAAAGAAATAACCCCCTCCGGCCATGTCAGGACATAGCAAATGGTCCACCATCAAGCGCGCGAAGGGCGTCACGGACGCCCGTCGTGGAAAAATATTCTCGCGCCTCTCGCGCGACATCACCCTCGCAGCCAAGGCCGGCGGCGGTGACCCCGATGGCAACGCCCGCTTGCGCACGGTTCTCCTTCAAGCCCGCAACGCCAACATGCCGTCGGATAACATTGAGCGCGCCATCAAGAAGGGCACCGGCGATCTGCCTGGCATGGTGTTCGAGGAAATGACCTACGAAGGTTACGGCAGCGGCGGAGTCGCCTTCATCGTCAAGGTTACCACCGACAACAAGACCCGCGCCGCGCAGGAAGTGCGCGCGACCTTCAACCGGGGTGGCGGCAACCTCGCCCAAAACGGCGCCGTCGCCTTCCAGTTTCTCCATGCCGGCCAGTTCCTGATCGCCAAGGATCAGATCACGGAGGACCGCCTGATGGAAGTCGCCCTCGAGGCCGGGGCCGACGACGTCATCACCAGTGCGGACGGATACGAAGTGCGCTGCGACCTCCACCAATTCGACAAGGTCATCCACGCTTTGGAAGATGCCGGCATCAAAACCGAAAGCGCCGAAATCAGTTATATTGCCACCACCACGATTCCGGTGACGGATGTCGGCACCGCCAAATCCATCATCAAACTGCACGAAGCCCTCGACGCGCTGGAAGACGTGCAGGCTGTGTTTTCCAACGAGGAAATGGACGAGGCCACCACCACCGCCGCGCACGAATGACGCGCAGGGTCGCCGAGGCGTTCAGTCGCCGGACCTACGCCACTTTACGTAGTTTGTATGACCCGACCATCGCTTGCCCCGCACCCTTGAGGGTGGTCCACTGAATCCCATGCCCTCTGGAACCACGAACATTGAACCTATGCTCCCTGCCGAATCCGGCAGCGTAGGCTTGGTCGTGCCGCGCGATTTTACCTACGATCAGTCATTCTCTTTCAAGAGCGGCCAGACGTTGCCGGGGTTTACCCTGCGGTTCGAGACCTACGGAGAGCTCAACGAGACCTGTGATAATGCGATCTTGATCTGCCACGCCTTGAGCGGGGATCATCATTGCGCCGGGCGCCACACGCCCGAGGACCGCAAGTCCGGTTGGTGGGACAACCTGATCGGCCCAGGCAAGGCGGTGGATACAAACCGCTTTTTTGTCATTTGCTCCAACTGTCTTGGCGGCTGCTCCGGTTCGACTGGACCCTCCTCCACCAATCCGACCACGGAACAACCCTACGGCACCCAGTTTCCCTTTGTCACCATCCACGACATGGTGCGGGCGCAAAAACTCCTGATGGATCATCTGGGCGTGCGCACCCTGCACGCCGTCATTGGCGGATCGATGGGCGGCATGCAGGCAATGCTGTGGGCGATTCTCTATCCTTCGTTCGTGCGCCGCCTGTTGGCGATGGCGACCACCGCCCGGGAAGGCGCGCAAGCCATCGCGTTCAACGAGGTCGGTCGCCAGGCCATCATGCAGGACCCGGCTTGGAACAAAGGCGATTACACCCAGGAGGGCGGACCGCGCGTCGGCCTCGCGATCGCGCGCATGATGGCGCACATCACCTATCTTTCCGACGCTTCCATGGATCGGAAATTTGGCCGCCGCAAAAAAGCCCAGGCCGCCAACGGCGACGCCTACACCTTTGACATGCAGTTCGAGGTGGAAAGCTACCTGCGCTACCAAGGCGAAAGTTTCATCAACCGATTCGACGCCAACTCCTACCTCTACATCACGCGTGCCTTGGATCAATTCGATCTGGGTCACGCCTACGGATCACTCGAGGCGGCCTTCGCCCCGGTCAAGGCCGAGACGCTGGTGGTCGGGTTCACGAGCGACTGGTTGTTCCCGCCCGAGCAGAACCGCAACATCGCCCTCGCCCTCCTGCGCGCCGGAAAGTCCGCCAGCTACGCGGAACTCTCGACCGACCTTGGCCACGATTCCTTCCTGCTCGAATCCGAGGAACTTTACGCCCTCGTGCGCGGTTTCCTGGAACGCACCCACGAACCGATCGTGGATTTTTCCATCTGACCATGAACCACGTCACCGAGAAACGCACTGTGGATATGGAGATCATCGGCGAATGGGTCGAACCGGGCACCCGGGTGCTCGACTTGGGCTGCGGTCGCGGGGCGCTGCTGACTTATTTAAAACAAACCAAGCAGGTCGATGGCATCGGCGTGGATCTCGATTTCAAGAAAGTCTCCATTTCGGTGCAGCGCGGCGTCACCGCCTATCAGGGCGACATGCATGCCTTCATGCGCGAGTTTCCCGACGGTCATTTTGACCGCGTGATCTGTTCGCGCACGGTGCAGGAACTCGATGATCCCACCGAAGTGATTCTCGAGGCACTGCGCGTCGGACAGGCCGTGACCGTGGGCTTTCTCAATCACGGATTCTGGAAAAACCGGATCGACGCCCTCGTGCGCGGACGCAAGACACGCAATGCCGTCTACACCACCGAATGGTTCGAAAGCCGGCCGGCCAATCCGCTGACCATCGCGGACTTTGAGCATTTCTGCGCCGCCAAGGGTATCCGCATCAGCGGTCGGGTGCACCTGCTCGGCGATTGGAAAACCCGCTGTCTGCTGCGGCCCAATCTGTTTGCCGGTTACGCGCTCTACGAACTGACGAAGTAAAGGCTGTCAGCCGACGAAATGGCCAACCTGTCGGTTCAGCTGTTTGGCGATCGCCCCGCATACCACTTCGCACAATTGGGGAATCGTCGGATCGCAGATTTTATAGAAGACCTGCAAGCCCACTTTGCGTCGGGCCAGAATATGCGCCGCGGTTAGAGTCTGCAGGTGCCGGGAGACGTTCGCCTGCGTGCCGCCGGTGAGAGCGACCAACTGGCCGACGTTGAGTTCGCCATCAAAGAGCGACTGGATCAGGCGCAGACGCATTGGTTCGGCCAGCACGGCAAAACGGCTGGCCACCAACTGCAGGGCCTCCGGAGTCAATGGGATGTGTGATTTCTTCGCCACGTAAGGAGAAAAAAGTGGTGCTTGACTCAATTGCAAGTATATAAGCATATACTCATATAGTAATTAAAAATCCCATGAAACTCGATTCCTTCATCCGCGTCTTCGCCGGCATCATGATCTTGGTCAGCGTTGGTCTGACCTACTTTGTCAATCCGGGGTGGCTGCTGTTCACCTGCTTCATTGGGTTGAATCTGATCCAATCCGCTTTCACCGGTTTCTGTCCGCCCTCCATCATTCTCCGCAAACTGGGCTGGGTCGGGTCGGACGATGTTGTGCGGATTGGCGGCCTGAAAAAATCCTAAAGGAGTCCCCTTACCACCGCATGAAGGCACCTGCATTATTCAGCCTGCTGGGCATATCCGTGCTAACGGGCTGCGGCCCAACGCCTGCGCCACTGGACGGAGAAAACTCATCCGCGATCGAAGTTCGCACCGCGATGGTGCGGTCCGAACTACAGCCGCAGTTTCAAAGCGTATCCGGACTGATTCGTCCGCAGGCCAGTGCCACCGTGGCCGCCAAGGTCATGGGCACGATAACCCAAGCCAAACTGGCGGTTGGGCAGCCGGTATCATCCGGAGAGATTTTAGTGGTCGTGGCGGCACCGGAATACAATGCCCGGCTGGAGCAGGCTCAGGCGGCCCTTGCGCAAGCCGAACGCGATTATGCCCGGGAGCACGAATTGGAAGCCAAAGGTGCCACCGCCGCGGAAACGGTGCGGGCCACCGCTGACCGTCTCCGCCTCGCCCGTGCCAGTTTGCAAGAAGCCGAGGCCATGCAAAATTATCTGCAAGTAACCGCCCCATTTGCCGGCGTCATCACCGGCGACTATGTTAATCCCGGCGATCTGGCGACGCCCGGCATGCCCCTCTTTGCCTTGGAAGGCACCTCTCAGCTACGGGCTGAAGTCATGGTCCCCGAATCGTTGTCCGAGCCCGCCCGCGGCACCGACCTCACCATCATGCTCGACGACACGCCCGTCACCGGCCGTTTGGTCGAGCTATCCCCCGCGGCCGATAACAACTCGCGCACCCGCACCGCCAAAATCGCGCTGCCCGACGGCACTGCTGCTCGTTCCGGTCAATTTGTCCGCGCCCTCTGGCCCAATGGGACCAGTAACACGGTCACCATCCCGCTCAGTGCCCGTTCAACTTTTGGTCAAATGGACCGCGCCTATGTGGTCAGTGAAAAACATGTCCATCTCCGGCTGATCAAGGTCGGAACCGCGCAGGATGACCAAATGGTCATACTCGCAGGTCTCGATGCCGGTGAATCGGTCGTCATCGATCCGCCCGACATCCTGCGCGATGGCCAGGCTGTAATCCTCAAGCCATGAGTGATATCGGCCCAGGCAAACCGGAGCCCTTGGGACTCGCGGGTAAGCTCACTGCTTTCTTCATCAATTCCAAGCTGACGCCGATTTTGATCATCGCGTCGATTCTGCTCGGGCTGTTTGCGATTCGCATGCTCCCGCGGGAGGAAGAACCGCAGATTAAGGTGCCGATGGTGGATGTGTTCGCCGCCATGCCAGGGGCCTCACCGGAGGAGGTGGAAAACCGGCTGACGCGTCCGATGGAAAAACTGCTCTGGGAAATTCCCGGCGTGGAATACCTGTATTCCACTTCCAGTCCCGGACAGGCGATGGTCATTGTGCGCTTTCTGGTGGGCACCGATATCGAAGCAGCTCTCGTGCGCCTGAATCAGAAATTGCAGACCAATGCGGACCGGATTCCTCTTGGGGCCAGTGCGCCGATGGTCAAACCGCGCACCATCGATGACGTGCCGATTCTCGCGCTCACGTTGCATAGCACCACCTTGGATCACCTTGGTCTCCGACGCTTGGCCGCGCAGGTGGATGATGCCATCAAGTCGATCCCCCAAGTCGCTGAAACCACTTTGATCGGCGGCGTGCGCCGCGCACTCCGCGTCCAAATCGACCCCGCCGTCCTCGACTCCCGCGGGTTGACGGCCATGCAGTTGATTCCCGCGTTGCAACAAGCCAACCGCCAGTTGCAGCACGGCTCCCGGCCGTTTGCCAACAACGAGATTCTGTTGGAAACCGGCCAATTTATTCGGGATGCAGCAGATGCCGGCGCCGTCGTGGTGGGCGTGCACGCCGGGCGACCGGTCTACCTGCGCGATGTGGCGGTGATAATCGACACGGGGCAAGAACCCGCGGACTACGTGCTTCAGGTTGGTCCTACTGGTGACCTCGAACCGGCCGTGACGCACAGTGTCGCCAAGCGTCCCGGAGCCAATGCCATCGATGTGGTCGACCAAGTTTTGGCCAAGGTTGAGGAATTGCGCGGCACGTTACTGCCCGAAGATGTGAAAGTAACCGTCACGCGGGACTACGGCCATACGGCGGCGGAAAAAAGCAACGAATTGCTCCTGCACATGGGCATCGCGGTGCTGGGCGTTTCGATTCTGATCCTGCTTTTTCTCGGATGGCGGGAATCGCTCGTCGTCCTGCTCGCGATCCCCACCACCCTCGCACTGACCCTAATCGTTTTTTATCTCTACGGTTACACGCTCAACCGCATCACCCTCTTCGCACTCATCTTCTGTATCGGTATCCTCGTTGATGATGCGATCGTGGTGGTCGAAAACATTGTGCGACACGTCCGCCTGCCGGATGCGAAAAATAAATCACTGCGCACCGTGGCGCTCGAAGCGGTGGAAGAAGTGGGCAATCCGACCATCCTCGCCACGTGGGCGGTGATCGCCGCGATTCTACCGATGGCCTTTGTCGGTGGACTGATGGGTCCCTACATGCGACCGATCCCCATCGGTTCAACGGCCGCCATGCTTTTCTCGCTGTTCATCGCGTTTACCATCACCCCTTGGGCGGCCATTCGCGTCCTGCGGCGCCATGTCGGAGGCGATCCCACCAAAGCCCCGGCCAGTGAAGTGGCTCCACTGGCGGATCACGATCACGCACCGAACGATTGGTTTACGCGCCTCTACTTCCGCGTGATGGGTCCCCTGCTCGACCGCGTGCGGTGGCGATGGGCATTCATCGGCGGCATCATGGGCCTCCTGCTGCTTTCGATCGGCTTTGTGCTGAGCGGCGCCGTTGTAATCAAGATGCTGCCCTTCGACAACAAGTCGGAGTTTCAAGTCATCCTCAACACGCCCGAGGGCACGACCTTGGAGCAGACCACCCGCATCGCCCAGGAGATGGCAATGGTGATTCGCACCGAGCCAGCCGTGCGCGACAGTCAGATCTACGCCGGCACATCCTCACCATTTAATTTCAACGGCCTGGTGCGCCACTATTTCATGCGGCGCGGCCCCAACGTCGCAGACCTGCAGGTTAACCTCGTCGCGAAGGATACCCGCTCCGATCAAAGCCACACCATCGCAAAACGCATCCGTAAAATGGTAACGCCCATTGCGGAAAAATACGGCGCTGTCGTCGCGGTGGCCGAAGTGCCGCCGGGTCCACCGGTGCTGCAATCACTCGTCGCGGAAATATACGGACCTGATGCCGGTCAACGCACCGCCCTTGCGCAAAAGGTGAAGACTATTTTCGCCGAGACTCCCGGCGTGGTGGATCTGGATTGGTATGTCGAGGTCGCCCAACCCAAGCTGCGCTTCATCGTCGACCGGGAAAAGGCCGCGTTGCACGGGGTCAGTGTGGCCAACGTCACTCAAACCCTGCAGCTCGCCACTCAAGGACTACCGGTCGATCTCTTGCACGGCCCGGCCGAACGCGAGGATGTGCCTTTCATTTTTGAGCTGCACGCCACGAAGCGTTCCCAACCAGCCGCCTTCCTTGCGTTGCGTGTGCGGGCCGATCTGGATCCCACGGCACCGCTCGTGCCGCTCTCGGAATTGGTGCGAATCGAAACCACCACCGGCGAAACCAATCTCTACCGCAAGAACCTCAAGCCCGTCACCTACGTGACCGCCGATGTTGCCGGGGTGGTCGAAAGCCCGGCCTACGCACTCTACAAAATCAACCGCGAGATCGGCCACATTGATGCGCGCGCATACGGTGGCCGCGACGCGGAGCTGCCCGTCTATCATCTCAATCTGCCGTTTGACGATCTCACCCCGGCTCTCAAGTGGGATGGCGAATGGCACATCACGCTCGAGGTTTTTCGCGACCTCGGTCTGGCCTTCGCCGCCGTGCTCGTGCTAATTGCGATGTTAATGGTCGGCTGGTTTCGTAGCTACGTAACCCCGCTGGTGGTAATGGCCGCGATTCCATTTTCTCTGATCGGCATCCTGCCGGCCCACTGGGCGATGGGCGCATTTTTCACGGCTACCTCGATGATCGGTTTCATGGCCGGTGCGGGGATCGTGGTTCGCAATTCCATCATCCTCGTTGATTTCATCGAACTCCGCCGGGCGCATGGCCTGCCGTTGCGCGAAGCCGTGATCGAGGCCGGAGCGGTGCGCTTCCGTCCCATGCTGCTCACCGCCCTCGCCGTGGTGGTAGGAGCAAGCGTCATTCTGTCGGATCCGATTTTTCAAGGCCTCGCCATCAGTCTGATGTTTGGTGAAATCGCTTCGCTGCTCATCAGCCGCATGGCCGTGCCGGTATTGTATTACATGGCCAACCGGCGCAGCGCTACCGCCGCCGGCCAGTGATTTGACCGCAACGCATTTAGACCTAACTTCATCCTCATGAAATTACTCCTCATTCTGGTGGCCGTGATCTTGGTGCTGGTCGTAACCAGCCGTGCCTTGGCGGGTGATATTCTGCCGGCTAGTGAAGCGGCGTCGCGCGTAGCCGCCGGCACCGCGGTATTGGTTGATGTGCGTGAACCGGGTGAATGGGCGGACGGTGAGGTAGCCGAACCGGCGAACCTGCTTTCCCTCAGTGACCTGCGAGGTGATCGCACCGGATGGAAATCCTTCCTCGCCGAAAACAAGGACAAGGAACTGATCCTCTATTGTCGTTCCGGCAATCGCTCGGGCATCGCCGCCCGCATCCTGACCAAGGAAGGCTTCACCGTCGCCAATGCCGGTGGATTCAGGGACTGGGTGGCCGCCGGTTTGCCGACCCGTCAGGTCAAATAAAATAGCCCCCCCCATTTCGCCGGAGGCTCACAGGCGTCCGGTTACATCTCTTCGGAAGTTGGTATCCGGCACCGACCATCCTGCTTTCTTCTGCCAAAAATAATTAGGCAAACCGGCGGAGAGTGAATGGTCGGGCCTGCACAGGTATCAAAAATTTGAAACTCTTTCCAGAAACCAAGGACACTATAACCGTGGCTTGGGACAAAACCCCGACCGCTAGAACACCACTCACCCCAATGAGTAACCGTGCCGGTATTGATTAAACTCCCCACCCCAGCCCGTCATGAAAATCACCACGATCAATCCCGCCACCAATGAGCCCATCCGCGATTACACGCTGATGGAATCATCCGAGGTGCGCAAAATTCTCGCCGCCAGCAATCGGGCTTACACGAAATGGCGGCGCACTTCGTTCGCCGAACGCGCCGAGCTGATGCGCGCGGGCGGCCGGGTGCTGCGCGAACGCGCGCCAGAATTCGCCCGCCTCATGACCGCCGAGATGGGCAAACCGGTAAAGGCAGCCCGAGCCGAAGCCGAAAAATGTGCCACGGTGTGCGACTACTACGCCGACCACGCCGAAAGCATGCTCAGTCGCGAGTCCATCAGCACCGAAGCGAGCAACAGTTTCGCCTGCTTCGAACCCTTGGGGGTGATCTTGGCCGTTATGCCGTGGAATTTCCCTTTCTGGCAGGTTTTTCGCTTCGCCGCCCCTGCCCTGATGGCCGGCAACGTGGGCGTGCTCAAACACGCCTCCAATGTCCCGGGCTGCGCCCTCGCCATAGAGCAAGTTTTTCAACAAGCCGGCTTCCCCGCCGATGTCTTCCGCACCTTGTTGATCGACAACCGCGCGGCCAAGGCCGTGATCAAAAACAAATACGTGAAGGCCGTCACGCTGACCGGCAGCACCGCCGCCGGACAATCCGTCGCCGCCAACGCCGGCAAAGCTTTGAAAAAGAGCGTCCTCGAGCTGGGCGGGTGCGATCCGTATCTGGTTCTCGCGGACGCCGATATTGAAGCCGCCGCCGCTGCCTGCGCCACCAGCCGGCTGATCAACTCCGGCCAAAGCTGTATCGCCGCCAAGCGATTTATCGTTGTGGAATCCGTGCTCGAGGAATTCGAACGCCGGTTCGTAGCCCATATGAGTGCGGCTAAAATGGGAGATCCCATGAATGAAGAGAACTCCATTGGTCCGCAGGCGCGGCATGACCTGCGCGACGAACTACATGACCAAGTCCAGAAGAGCATCGCCAAGGGCGCCCGCTGTCTCCTCGGCGGCAAGATTCCTGTTGGACCGGGTGCGTATTACCCGCCGACCGTCTTGACGGATGTGAAGAAAGGCATGGTTGCCTACCATGAAGAGCTCTTCGGTCCAGTCGCCTCCATCATCCCGGTCAAAAACGAACGGGCCGCCATCCAAGTGGCTAACGATTCCATCTTTGGCTTGGGTGCCGCCGTCTTTACTCGCGATGTCGCCCGCGGAGAACGCATCGCGGCCACGGAACTCGAGGCCGGTTGCTGCTTCGTGAACGACTTCGTAAAGTCCGATCCGCGCCTGCCCTTTGGTGGCATCAAGACCAGCGGCTACGGCCGCGAACTCTCGCACTACGGCATCAAGGAATTCGTCAACATCAAGACCGTGAGCG
Organism: Cephaloticoccus sp.; assembly: GCA_030833445.1. Classification (GTDB taxonomy): domain Bacteria; phylum Verrucomicrobiota; class Verrucomicrobiia; order Opitutales; family Opitutaceae; genus Cephaloticoccus. Next base: position 138,837 of record JAURHD010000004.1, read on the forward strand.
TGAAGTAAGCCGGGCGCTCAACCGCGCCAGTGCTTCAGGCTGGCGGCCGTGATCAGGCAGACACAGTTGCTGCCATCGGCTGTCATCAGCCATTGCGGTTTTAACTTCGCAAACTCGCGGTCCATCGCCGCGCCCAAACCGCCGACCTCGATCAGCACGATGCCGTGCGGTTTGAGCCGGTCGCGTGACTGACGGAGCAGTTTGCGGATGATGTCGAGGCCATCACCGCCGCCATCGAGCGCCAACCGTGGTTCGTTTTTGAATTCCTGGGGCAGCGCATCGCAATGCGCACTCGGCTCGTAGGGTGGATTACTGAGGATGAGATCGTATTTCACCGGCGGCACCGCGTCGAAGACATCACTCGCATGCAGGGTGACCCGCTTGGTCAACTTGTGCGTGAGGACGTTGATCTTGGCGACCTCGAGCGCATCGGGCGACAGATCGACTCCGTCTACCAGTGCCTTCGGGAAATGCTTCGCCAAGAGAATGGCCAGGCAACCAGAGCCCGTGCACACATCGACCACGTGGGTGATGGGTGTGTCTTTAGGCAGCAACACGTCCAAGTGTTCGGGAATGATCTCCAGGAAGTAGCTGCGGGGAATCAACACCCGCTCATCCACGTAGAAACGCAGATCGTTGAGCCAGGCCTCGTGCGTGATGTAGGCCGCGGGCGTATGCTCGACCACCCGGCGGCGAAAGACTTCCGTCAAAGCAGACCGCTGCGTGGTGGTGAGTTTTTGCGTGAGCACCGACTCGTCGCTGTCCATCGGGATCTCGAGCGTATGTAGTATCAGGTAGAGCGCTTCGTCGTGAGCCGAGGTCGCAATCTGCCCGAGCGCGAGGTCCTGCTCCGCATAAAGCCATTCGGCAAATTTAAGCCAAGCTCCGGGCGTCGTCAGTCGTTGGGTCCCGGCCAGCGGATCTGTGGACGGCGCGCGCATGCTCAGCCCGCGAGGGCCTGATAGATCATCATCATGGGCCAGCTGACCACGCCCATCACCGCACCGAGAATCATCCGAAAGGCCGGGATATTAATCGCCACGAGGATGATCAGGAAACTCCAGCGGGAGATATTATAAAATGTCTCTTCGCGCATGCCGACCGCATGGCGCATGATCTGCCCGCCGTCCAACGGCGGCAACGGGATCATGTTAAACACCGCCAACAACACATTGATACCGATCAATTGGACAAAGAGTTCGGTGGTGCGGGGTTCGAACTTGTAGATTAATCCGCCGACAACCGCACCCAAGAACGCCAGGGCAATATTCGACGCCGGTCCCGCCAGCGTGGTGAGAATCTCGTCACGTTTGCGATGGGCGAAATTCGACGGGTTGATACGCACTGGTTTGCCCCAGCCAAAGATGATGCCACCCGAAAGGACAAAAATACCGATCAAGGGAAAGATCACCGAGCCCAGCAGGTCCATGTGCGCGACCGGGTTCAGCGTCACCCGCCCTTCGCTATCCGGTGTAGGGTCGCCCAGTTTATGCGCCGTAATGGCATGGGCCCATTCGTGGATGCACAGGCTCGCGATGAGCACGATGTAAAGTATCAGTCCCCTGCGCAGGGTCTCGGGATCCAAGCCAAAATCCATATCGATTACTTTGCGTCGGGTGCCGGCAGTTGCGCAACCAGCTTTTGCTTCTGGGCCTCAAGGGAGGGTTCGGTGACACTGGCCACGAGAGCCCGGGCATGATCATATTTTTCCATCTTCACGCAGATATTCGCCGCGTGCAGTCGCATGGTCTGTCGCTCGACCGGTGAGGTCGCCTTCTCTTCCAAGGCGGCCCATGTCGCCAAGGCCCCTTCCCAATCCGGCGTGGCCAGATCGTAAAATGACTCGGCATAGCGATAAGCAAACTCGATGCGGTCGGGTGCGAGTTCCGCGGCTTTGCGAAAGCCCTCGTGCATCGCCTTATCCAAGGTCTCGCGGGTCCATTCGCCGGATTTGAGAAAATCGTCACGCGACTCATATAGCAGCGTGCCCAATTGGTAGTGATAAAGGGGTTCCTCCGGAGCCAGTTTGATGGCCGCCAAATAATAACCGACCGCCTCCAGCGGATGCCCGTGTTCGGCGAGGTAATTGCCGAGCTGGTTTTTCACGAGGGGGATGTCGGCGTCGTATTGGTTGGCCTTGAGCAGCATCACGGCGCTCTCGCGATCCATGCCGATTTTTCCGAGCAGGTAGCCATAGGCCGCATAGCCCGCGGCAAATTCCGGATTCTCGCGCAACAGAGATTCATAGCCCAGGCAAAGCTGCTGCACTCGGGGCTGGTATTGATCGGGGTCGAAATTATCGCCGGCCTTGGTCATCGCGCCCAACAGGGTGCGCTGTTCTTCCACCAACTGGCGCAAACCGCGCTCGGCCATCGTTTCATCTTGTGGCTGTCCCCAGAGCGGGGCGGTCAGGACCAGAAATATACAGAACCAGGATTTCATGCAGGTTGGGTGCGACAGCTTCAATCGGCCAAGGTGCCCGCGTAAACATTCATCCGCATCGCATCGCCGCCCTGTTTGGACGGCCGGAGAAAGCCTACCAGCACCTGCCCGCTCGCTTGGGCAAATTCCACGGCCGCACTGGTCGGAGCGGAAATCGCTGCCACCACGGGAATACCGGCCCCAAGGGCCTTTTGCATGATTTCAAATGAAACCCGGCCGCTCACCAACAGGATGCACTGCGACAGAGGCAGAGCTCCGTCCCAAAAGGCCCGGCCCACCACCTTGTCCAAGGCGTTATGACGTCCCACGTCTTCGCGCACGGTTTTCAAGGCTCCGTCCAACCCAAACAACGCGTTGGCGTGCAGCCCTCCGGTGCGATCAAAGGCCGCCTGCGCGGCGCGTAGTTTGGCGGGCAATTGCCCCAGCACCATCCGGCTTGGCGTCACTGGTTGCTCAATCGGCGGAAACTGAGCCTGCACCGCCTCAATGCTCGCCTTGCTGCAAATCCCGCAACTCGACGAGGTGAATACGTGGCGCGTGAGCTTGGTGGTATCGACCTGCGCTTCCGGGGCCAACAGCACATCGAGCACGTTTTCTTCCGGCTCAGCGCGGTCGCCCCGGCAATAGACCATGTCGAGCACGTCCTCGATCCGGTGCAAAATCCCCTCGGTGATCAAAAACCCGGCCGTCAGTTCCCGGTCATGCCCCGGGGTGCGCATGACTACCGCCACACTCTGACCGCCCACCCGAATCTCCAACGGCTCTTCCACGGCGATCTCATCGGCACAGGAATCGACCGCCGCCGGGCCATCCCAACGGGTGATGGCGACTGCTCGGGTGCTTTTTTTAAGGGACATCGGTCACATCAAAGCGAATCACGCTCGCATCGGCACGTTTTTTGTTAACGTGTGCCTATGCCGTCGCCGAACCCCATTCCTCCCCTCCCCGGCCGCGGCACGGCGATCAACCCACCCAATCGCTTCGAACACCTCCATCTAGAGCCTGACCCGGATTGTCCGCCAGAGGAACGTCCCCATCCCCGCACCCGGTTTTTGGACGATGCCAGTGAGACTTTGCTAACCCGCAACGACAGCCCCGATCTGCCTTTTGCCTACGGACTCAATCCCTACCGAGGGTGTGAACACGGCTGCGCCTACTGTTTCGCCCGGCCCACCCACGAATACCTCGGCTTCAGCAGTGGGCTCGATTTTGAAACCAACATCATGGTGAAAAAGCGCGCGCCGGAATTGCTGCGCAAGGAATTGGCCAAGCCAAAATGGATGGCGGAAAGCATTTCGATGAGCGGGATCACCGACTGCTACCAACCTTGTGAGCGACAATTCAAACTGACCCGCGCCTGCCTCGAGGTCTGCGCCGAGTTTCGTCAGCCCATCTCTATCATCACCAAGAACGCATTGGTCACGCGTGACCTCGATGTGCTCCGCGAACTCAACCGCTGGTCGGCTACCTCGGTTTATATTTCGATCACTACACTCGACACCGACTTGGCGGGTAAACTCGAACCGCGCGCCTCCCGTCCCACCGCTAGGTTGCAGGCCATTCGTGAACTCACCGCCGCGGGTATTCCGGTCGGGGTGATGGTGGCGCCGGTGATCCCCGGTCTGACCGATCACGAAATGCCCGCCATCCTGCAAGCCGCGGCCGCTGCCGGAGCGAGATTTGGCAGCTACATCCTGCTGCGCCTCCCGCATACCGTGAAGGAACTCTTCGTCCAGTGGCTTGAGGATCATGCCGCGGGCAAAAAAGACCGGGTGGTCGATCGCGTGCGCAGCATGCGCGGCGGCAAATTGTATCAAAGCGACTGGGGCAGTCGCCTGCGCGGTGAAGGAATATTTGCCGAGCAACTGGGCGAACTCTTTCAAGTCAGCGCCCGGCGGGCCGGCTTGAATAAAACGCGCAGCAACCTGTCCAACGCGCATTTTCTGCGCCCTGGCGGGAAACAGTTGGATCTGTTTTAACCGGGTCTGCGGTGGAGGCCGAACGCGCGCCGCAACAGCATAAACCCGATCCACGCGAGCAGCATCGTGATCACCGTGTGACTGAGGTAATGGGAGCCTTTCAACATCTGGTAGAGCCCCATCGTCCAACCCATCGTCAAGGCCAACCCGAAGCCAATGAGCTGGCCGCGACGGGTCGCCGCGAAACCCATCAGGGCGAAGAGCGCGAAGCCTCCGCTGGCATGGCCCGCAGGAAAACAGCGTCCCCGGCGCTCCGGCCGGTCGTTCTCCGGATAGCACTCCACCACTTTCACATAGGGCACATCGCCGCCATAGCGGCGAATCTCGGATGGACAGAATATGTTGGTCACTGCTTTCAACTGCCCGATCGCCGCCGGCACCAGCCCGATGCAAAGAAATGCCACCCACAAGGTCCGTCGGGACAGGCTACGGCCAGGTAGTTTCAGTCGCCATTTGGTTGGAAGCAGGGCCAACACCAGGATACTCACGCCGAGTAAGATGATCAGTCCCTTGGGACCGTTATAGAACCAGAACCGCGGACCGGGTGCGTTGCCATCCACAACCCATTCCTGCGTGGCGCTGTTGAAAAAATGATCCTGCACCCACAGATCGATCCCGCTGTATTCGAGGCCAAGGAACAGGAGGGCCAGCAGCACAACTGCCGGCCAGAGGGTAACATCCATTTTCCAAAGCGATTTTGGAGGCACGGTCATGACCAATCGCTAAACTAAGCTTACCGTCAATACCAGCACGCTGGAGGGTTCAGGCCAGAAAACCTGATATGGCTGATGACAGTAACCGCCAATCCACTCGACACTACGCCTCGACTGGAGCATGTCTTGCGCACCCAATCTCATATCTCAAACCAGCCAAGGCCAACCCGTCGGGGTAAAATCCACCACCCATGAAACTTCACATTCTGGCCGCCCTCTTGATTGGCACCACTGCCCCCCTGTTACTGGCGACGCCGCAGATCGTCATCGGCGACCTGAAACTGCAGCGAGCAAAATTGGCGGATGATACTGGTGACCAAGTGCGGGAATACATTCCCGCGGGTGAAACCCTCGACCACTGGAACCGGCTGGCCTCCGTGCGAATCTTAAAAAAGGAAAAAGATTCAAAAAATACCTGACCCGAGTGGCCGATGAGGTGAAGCAAAGCAATCCCGCGGCCAGTTCCCGTTTCTTCCAAAACGACAAGAAGCAGACCGTGTTGGATTTCATCACCTTCGCACCGGCGGAGTCCCCGGTGAAATACGCGGAATGGAATCTGATGCGGGCCCACTATGTGAAAGGCAGCGGACTGGTCGTATTCCAGTATGCGCTCAGGCTTTATCGGATAAACGCCGACAGCATCAATTTGATCGTCGCCGAGCGCGAAAAGATGATGGGGCCATTTGTCGAGGCGACCTTCGACGAAAAGGACGACGGGATAATTCCTTCGCGACCTGATCTGGAAACCAACGTCGAACGACTGGCGCCCGAAGGCTGGGAAAGCCCCGAGCGAAAAATTGACTGAACGCGGGTATCGACGCGGTTAAACTCTGCCCAAAAGTTCCGCCGGATTACTTCGGATCCTTCCGAAATTTGCTCCGCCACCAATTCTTGAAATCAAAGCTGCCGCGCAGTTTGGCACTGATCCCGTAATCCGCACCGTCCGAACCATAACTTATCCGGGTGCCCAGACCGATCAACCAACGCCCCTTGGCATTGAAAATATATTGGGGCGGAATTTTCCAGACGATGCCGGGACGAATCGTAAAGACATCGCGGTCGATCGCACCGGTCAGGCGCGTGCTCGCATAGGACATTTCCAGGGTATAACTGAGGGCCTTGCGCTGCCAGACAAAGCCCCCGCTCACGCTGACGGAATCATCGCCTAGTTCGTTCTTATCCAACACCACGGGGCGGCCAGTCGTGGAAACATGGTCGGCGCCCACCCCCCAGAAGACCCGCCAGTTGGGCCAGTTGGGGAGATTGCGCGAAAACGTGGTGTAATACGAAAAATGCGCCAACCCGTCGCTGATATCCGGGGGCGGATTTCCCACCGGGGTCAGGTAGTCGAAACCCACCGCGGTGTCCCAGCCGGGTAGCAGCACGGTGGCGAGTTGGTATTTGGTGCCGAAATGAACATTGGAAAATCCGTGTTGCTCCCACCAGCTCGTGTCCCCGAATCCATGGGAAAAATAGGCTTCCACTTCGCCGGTGATTTCCCAGCGCTCATTGATTCCGTAACGCAGACCGAGCGGGACCCGCAGATTGTCATGCCGGTGGAAATCACCGAAGTGTGGGCGCACGATTAATTTCAAGTGATGCTTTTTCTCCGTGCCCGGCAGCGCGCTGTCGAAGACTCCCTTGATGCGCAATTCGTCATCAGACGCCTTGGCTTCATCAACCTGTTGGACCGGCTCCTGCGCCCGCAGCCACGATCCACCCCACAAACATAACCCCAGCCAGATCACATTTCGCATCACTCCGACATGTAGGTGGCGGATCTTCACTGGGCGGGAGTCACTGGCTTTTTACCATAGCGGGTAAGTTCCTCCGGAGTGAGCTGACGGTAGATGTCTTTTTCATACAACTCGGCGGCGCTTTGGTAATAAGCGATCGCGGTATCGCGCGCAGTCTCATCCACCTCAGCCAACGGCGTGAGTGCATTGGTCGCCGGGTCGAAGCGATACTGGCTCAGCTGGCGCACCGGCTTGAGAATGGTGAGCTCGTTGCCGTCGAAATAGCCGAGCCGTTGATAATTCCCGAGCAAGGCCCGCGGTCGCGCCGGCTGCTTGAATATGTCCCAGCCGAAGAAGCGGCTCGGGTAACTCCAGTTGAGCAGGCCCAGCAGGGTCGGGGGAAAATCAATCTGGCTCATGAGCGTGGGCACGCGGCCGGGTTTGATCTGGCCGCCGGGGGCATAGATCAGCAACGGAATGTGGTAGTTCTCCACCGGGAGCTCGGTCTTGCCCGCGCTCGACGCACAGTGATCCGCCACGATGACGAACACCGTGTTTTTGAACCATGGCTTCTTGGCGGCGGCCTCCAGAAATTTGTTGATCGCGTAGTCGGTGTATTTCACGCCGCCGTCGCGGCCCGATATCTTCGAGGGCAGATCGATGCGGCCGTCGGGATAGGTGAACGGCCGGTGATTGGAAGTCGTCATCACGAAATAGTGAAACGGTTTGCCGGTGGCCGCACTCTGGTCGGCTTCACGCAGGGTCCAGTTGAACAAATCCTCGTCACACGCACCCCAGGCATTGGCGAAAGTGATGTCCTCCTTCTTCACACTGGTCCGGTCCACGATGCGGTAACCGTTGTTACCGAAGAATTCATTCATGTTATCAAAGTAGCCGTAACCACTGTAGATGAAGGCGGTATCGTAGCCCTTGCTGCGAAAGACGCTGCCCAGGGAAAACATATCGGCGTTGCGCGGACGCTTGACGATGGAGCGACCCGGCGTCGGGGGCAGTGAGAGCGTCATCGCTTCCATGCCGCGGACGGTGCGGGTGCCGGTGGCATAGAAATTATCGAAGACCAAGCTCTTTGCCACCAGCGCATCCAGATGCGGCGTTATGGTGGATCCCGGGTTGTAGGTCCCCATGAAACTGGCACTGAGGCTTTCAACGGTGATTTGAATCACGTTGAGTTGCTGCGCCGGTTCCGGGTTGTTCACGAAACGCAGGGTGTCGTGCATGGCATCCGTCAACGGCACCGCCTGATCGGTCGCGAGTTCAGCATGCAGCCGCGCAAACGCCTCGTCGGCCGGTAACGTCGTATAGAAGGATGGGTATTTCAGCTCGTTGTTGCGAAACGCCGCGAAGAAAGACCAGAGCCCGTTCTTGGCCAGTTCGCGGTCGTAATTGTTCGCGAAGGATGACAGCTGCCGTTCGTTGAGAAAGCTGCCGAAGGCGAGGGCTGCCCCAAAAATCAGCATGCCGGCTGGATACCGGCGGCTGGCGGTTTCCTTCGCCGCGGCCAACCATCGGGCCGGCCACCCTGTCGCCATCACCACCCCGGACAGCAACAAGGCACCCGCCGCAACTCCGGCCAAAATCATCGGCATGTTGTAGGATTCGCGGATGTTGCCGATCACCTCGGTCGTGTAGATCAGGTAATCCACCGCGATGAAATTGAAGCGCACCCCAAACTCATCCCAGAACGTCCATTCCGCCACCGCGCCAAACAGGAGGGCGAAAATAATGCCGAATCCGACGAAGTGGACCAACCCGCGCTGCCAAGCCCGTTGTCCCCAGCCGGCGGGCAAAAGCGTCAGCAACACAATCAAAGGCAGAGCCGCAAAAGCAGCCGCACCCAAATCATATACCATGCCCCACCCGAATGCGGCGATCAGGCTCAGGCCCCAGGTTACGTCGCCGGCCGATTTAACCAGGAGCGCAACTCGGGTGATCAAGCTGATCGCCAAAAATACGACGAAGAATATCAGCAGGCCGCCATGTCGCCGATTCAGGATGGCAGCTATGACTCGTTGAGGTTGACCAAGTGGAGGCAGGTGGGTTTCACCGGATTTGGAATCGGACATAGGGTTGAGCTGTTCATAAATCACGAATCGGCGGTGAACCAAAGGGGAAACTTAACCTGCCGGCATCAGTTCAACCCGCGATTGACCCACTTCCCCGCCTCCCGGTATGCAAGGTCTGTCATGTGCACTCGGTTCATGCTCCTCCAGCAATCCCACCGCGCCATTCTCGAGCGACTGGGAATTGGCGAATCGGCCGAGTTTAGCTCCCGTTATAACATCACGCCGGCTTCCATGATTCCGGTGGTGCGGACCGAACCGAATTCCGCTCAACGCGAATCCATTGCCCTGCGCTGGGGTTTGGTGCCGGCCTGGAGCAAGGGACTCGATGGGGCCAACAAGCCGGTCAATGCGCGGGTCGAGACCCTTGCGGAAAAGCCCACTTTTCGGGATGCTTACCGGTTACGGCGCTGCGTGGTCCCCGCAAGTGGCTTCTATGAGTGGAAACATCAGGGCAAGGCCCGCCAGCCGTGGCTTTTTCAGCGCCAAGACGAACGGCCGTTTTGTTTTGCCGGGCTCTGGGAAAGTTGGCGCGCACCGGATGGCACGGAGTTGGAAACCTGCGCAATCGTCACGACTTCGCCCAACGCCGTCATGCGACCCATTCACCATCGCCTGCCGGTGATGCTGGATCTCGCCCAGAGCCAGGTCTGGCTCGATCCGACGCGCACCACTCCCGCCGAGCTCGCGCCGGTGCTGCAACCCATTGCGGATCATCTCCTCCAGGCCACCCCGCTCAATCCCCGCATCAACAGCATCAAGCACGACGACCCGGCTTGCCTGACGCCGGCGAGCAAAGATGACCTGATGGAGTTCGCCGAACTACCGCTGGAGTAGTTCGCGACAATGTGCCTTGTGCGCGGCACCCTCGTGTGCGAAACATCCCCTGACTCCCCGTGAACCTGCTCGACCGTTACATTTTCAAAAGCGTGCTCGGCGCCTGCATCGCATCCGTTGCGTTGTTTGGTTTCGTGTTGATGTTGGGAAATGCCATTCGCGATCTGCTTTCCTACGTGCTCGCGGGCCAACTGCCGCTGACGACCTTTGGCGAACTGCTCCTGCTGCTGATTCCGTTTGTCGTGTCGTATGCCCTGCCGATGGGCATGATCACCGGCGTGCTGCTGACGCTGGGGCGATTGTCCGCCGACAGTGAAATCACCGCCATGCGGGCCGCGGGCATCAGCCTCGTCCGCATTGCCCGCCCCATTATCATTCTGGGTATCCTCGGTCTCGTAACGGGGCTCTACGTTAATTTTGAGGCGATGCCCCGCTCGCGACTGCAATACAAACGCGAGCTGGCCAACACCGTGCGCACCAATCCGCTGCGATTCATTGTGCCGCGCACCTTCATCCGCGATTTTCCCGGGTTTGTCATTTATGTCGGCGATAAAAGCGGTCCGGTGCTGCAGGACTTCTGGTTGTGGGAGCTCGACGGGGAACAACGCGTCTCCCGACTCGTGCGGGCCGAAAGCGGACGCTTTGATTACGAAGAAAACGAAAACGTCCTGCTCCTGACCCTCGTGCATGCGCAGATCGAATCACGCGACCCGCAAAACCCGGAAAAATTCATCAAGGCCCCGCTGGTGGCTACGTTTGAAAAATCCGATCAAGTGCGTCTGCCCCTCGATGATGTCTTCGGTCGCGCCTCCACGGTGCGCCAAAAACTCATGTGGATGACCTACGGACAACTGCACCAGGAAGAGGTCCGCCTGTCCGCCATGACTGTTCCACCGGAACAGGCCAAAGACCACGCCCGTGAAATCATGAAAGTGAGGCTCACCGTGCAGGAGAAACTGCAGAATGCGATTTCGATGCTGACCTTCGCCCTCATTGGCGTCCCGCTCGGCATCAAGGTCTCGCGCCGGGAAACGTCCGCTAATCTCGGCGTCGCGGTGACGTTGTCCCTCGGCTATTATTTTCTGACCGTGATGGTCAACTGGCTGGATCGCATGCCCGAGTATCGGCCCGATCTGCTGTTTTGGCTGCCTAATCTAATGTTTCTCATGATCGGGTTATGGTTGTTTCGCCGGTTGGAACGGAGCTAGGCAGTCTCCGCCTGGCCGTCGGTGGTTTTTTGGCGTGCGCTGACCGACGCTTCGTGTGCAACTGAGGGCATGCCTGCCCACCCGTTCATCTTCATTTGCGGTGCCGACGACTTTCTGGTCGACCGGCTGGGCAAGGAACGGTTTGCCGCCATGGCCAGCGAGATTGAAGACGAGTTTTCCCGCGAGATCCTCAGTGGTTTCGCCGGCAACGTGGCTGAAGTGGAAACCGCCATCAATCGCTTCCGTGAGAGCGTGCAAACCATCTCGATGTTCGGCGGTAAGCGCGTGGTCTGGCTCAAGGACGTCAATTTTCTGGCCGATTCCGTGACCGGCCGGGCAGAGAGCACGTTGAAACTGATCGACGACCTCAAGGCGCTGCTCGAGACGATCAATCCCGACGAGACGTCGGTGCTGATCACCGCCGCACCGGTCGATCGTCGTCGCGCCTTTCCCAAGTGGTGCGAGAAGACCGCCGACTTCACCCTCGTGGGCGGCAATGATGACGCGGAGGCACTGGCGGGCGTCGTGCTCGCCGAAGCAAAAAAACTCGGCGTCAACATTCAGCCTGACGCCACCCGGTTGCTCCTCGCGAAAGTCGGCGCCAATACCCGGCTGGTCGTCGAGGAAGTGCATAAACTCGCCAACTTCATCGAGGAAGGCGCAACCATTGAGGAAGCCCATGTGGCCGAGCTTACGCCCAATGTCGCCGAGGGTGATTTCTTCGAGACCGCCGAGGCTTTTTTCAGCGGCGACCTGCGCTGGACCCTCGCCGCACTGCAGCGCCATTTTTTTGCGGGCGGTGATGCCCGTCCCGTCATCAGCGCGCTGCAAAACCGCAATCGCATCCTGATTCAGGTGCGCGCGCTCATCGACTCGGGCGAGGCCCGACTAGGCGGTCGGGGACTCGATGGCTTGCAGGCCGCCGCGCCCAATTACGCCGAAAAATTTGGCGAGGCCGTGGGCGAGAAGAGCGCCTACAATCTCTTCACGCAAAACGCGTGGTATGTCGGCAAACTCGCCTCGAGCGGCAAGCTGCCGAACCTGCGCCGCCTGATCGACAACCAACAGGAATTTATTTCCGCCTTCGAGGAAATCATCGAACGACCCCGCGATCAGGAGGAAGTCTTGCGCGAAATGGCCACACGCTGCCTCACGGCCTGAACGATCAATGAGGCAACCCGTTCAACGCGGGCGGACAATCCTCCGGACCCGATAGCCGGCATAGGCCAGGGCTGTCAGACCCAGGATCAGGCCATAGTCTCTCGGTTCGCCCTCGCCGGAAACCGCCAGAGGCAGGAATTCGTCCCATGGGATGGAGTTCAGTCCTTCAATGACGACGCTGATAGCCATTTGCTGCTTCCTCCGTCCGGGTGATTCCGGTCACCAGGCCAAACGCGCGATGTTCCTGGTCCGTTCTAGAATCCCTGAGTCCAACCGGGCCAGTTCTGCTCCCGGGGCCTTCTCATTAGGCTTGTCCACGTAAGCTCGGATCACCGTTCCGAGATAGTTTCCTTCATTGACCAGACTATTATCGACCCGCAGGTTGCCCAATCCGGCGGTGATCCAGCCCTTCGGCAAGGGCTCCACCAGCACATGGACGACGATGGCACCACGAGACCCCTCGAATGCCACCGACATGCCAGGTTTCCACTCGGCCATGGCTTGCCGCTCCACCACGAGGATCGTGCGGTCGGGATACAGTGGTAGCATCGAATTGCCACGTCCTAAAAACACTTCCGCATTGGGATGGCTGGCCGCATACCGTTCGGCCTGCTTCCACGCCGTTGTCAGCGGGGCGGTGATAGGGGCGGGCGACAAGGGTGCGTGGGTCGGGACCATCACCATCGGGCGTCCGGCCGTCCCGCAGGCCGACAACGCCAATAAGGTCAAAAGTCCCGCTGCCACCAGAACGATAGTGGACACCCGCAACCCGGACCGGGTTGTTTTTTCCTGGGAATACAGAATCTTGGGCGTGAACACATTCTCATGGTTATATATCCTTTATAGTCTTCAATTGTTGCGCTATATTATGTTTATACTATGATTGTATAAAGTTTATGCCATGATCTGATCCCCCTCCTGGCACCAAAGCCGGCTTGCACTGCGACCCCGGATTCGCCTGCCTGCTTTCCATGTCCTCCCTCCCTTCCGAATTCACCGGCGTCACCGTTCACACCAAGGCCAATGTCTATTTCGACGGCAAAGTCGTCAGCCACACGGTCATCGTCGCCGATGGCGCCAAGAAGACGCTCGGGCTGATCTATCCCGGGAGTTATCATTTCGGCACCGGTGCGGCGGAGCGGATGGAAATCACCGCCGGTAGCTGCACCGTCACGCTCGACGGCACCACCGAGACAAAATCTTACGCAGCCGGTCAGTTCTTCGATGTCGCCGCCAACAGCGGCTTTACCATCGCGGTCGCCGACGGGATCGCCGAATACATCTGCTCCTACCTGTAAGACTGCCCGACGTGGCAGTTAAGACCGTCTTTGCCATTGGCAACCGTCCGTGGGCCCGCTTAGCTGACTGGTCCCTGTGAACGACTCCACGCCCATCACCAACGTCCTCGCCGAACGCTACGCTTCCCCCGCCATCAAGGCCATCTGGTCCCAGACCGGGCGCGTCGGTTTGGAGCGTGATTTCTGGATCGCGGTCATGAAGGCCCAGCGCGACCTCGGGGTGCCCATTCCCTCCGAGGCGATCAAGGACTACGAAAAAGTGAAGGATCAAATCGATCTAGTCGCCATCGACCAGCGCGAGCGCGTCACCTTGCATGACGTGAAGGCGCGCATTGAGGAATTTTCCGACCTCGCCCACCGCCAGTTCATCCACCTCGGGCTCACCAGCCGCGACCTGACCGAAAACGTCGAGCAGCTGCAGATCCTGAGGTCGCTGAAGGTCGTCCAGCTCAAGGCCGCTGCCGCGCTAAACGGACTCGCGGGTCAGGCCGAGTCCCACCGCGACCTCATGCTCACCGGCCGGACGCACAACGTTCCCGCCCAGCCCACTACCCTCGGCAAACGCATCGCGATGTTCGGCGAGGAACTGTTGATCGCCTTCACGCGCCTCAGTGAACTCATCGAACGCTACCCGGTGCGCGGTCTCAAGGGCGCTGTCGGCACGCAGCTCGACCAACTCACTTTGCTCGGCGGCGACAACAGCAAGGTCGACCAGCTCGAGCGCCGCGTGATCAAGCATCTCGGTTTCCGCGGTTCGCTCAGCGCCGTCGGCCAAGTTTATCCGCGCAGCCTCGACTTCGAGGTCGTCACCGCGCTGCACCAGATCGCCGCGGCCGCTGCCAGTTTCTCCACCACCCTCCGCCTCATGGCCGGCCAGGGGCTCCTCACCGAGGGTTTCCAAAAAGGCCAGGTCGGCTCGTCCGCGATGCCGCACAAGATGAACGCCCGCAACTGCGAGCGCATCTGCGGCTTCACTACCATTCTCAGCGGCTATGTCACCATGACCGCCGGGCTCGCCGGACACCAGTGGAACGAGGGCGACGTCTCCTGCTCCGTCGTGCGCCGCGTCGCGCTGCCCGATGCCTTCTACGCCATCGACGGCCTGCTCGAAACCTGGCTCAACGTCCTCCAGCAGATGAACGTGTTCTCCGCCGTCATCGCCGCGGAAAACGAGCGCAACCTCCCCTTCCTCGCCACCACCACAATCCTGATGGAATCCGTGAAGGCGGGCGCCGGCCGCGAGACCGCCCACGAGGCCATCAAGGAGCACGCCCTCGCCGCCGCCCAGGCCATCCGTGCCGGTGGTGAAGCCGACATGGTCGGTCGTCTTTCCGGGGACAAACGCCTCAAACTCAGCAAGACCGCCCTGCGCCGCATCCTTTCCGAGAGCCACCGCTTCGTTGGCGCGGCCCCGCATCAAGTGGACGCTTTCGTCACCGAGGCCCGCCGTATCGCCAAGCGCCACAAAGGCGCGGCCGATTACCAGCCGGGCAAATTGCTGTAAGATGGACGGATGATGACGGTGGGTGTGCAGGTCCCTCTGCAAGCCTGACGGGCACAAGGACGTGCCCGTCCACCTTCTGCAAGAGCACCCGCCGGCCGGTGAAACTGTGTCATCATCGGCACGTTTCCGGCTCTTTTCCGGGCGGTTTGGCCTGCCGGAAAAATAGGGTTTGCCAGTCTCGGCTGGGCTGCGCCACTTTCTCCCCTCACGTTCTCTTCAAACCTTTTTACCAACTCTCATGTCTGAACTCGTAGGAAATGTCTTGGTGGGCCAGTCCGGCGGACCCACTTCTGTTATCAACGCCAGTGTCGCGGGCATCGTGGCTGAGGCGCTCAACCACGAGTGCGTAGAGGAAATCTACGGCACTCTGAATGGGGTATTGGGCATCCTGAACGAGGATTTGATCGATCTGGCATCCGAGTCGCAGCAGCAGATCCGCGCCCTCCGGCACACCCCCGGCGCCGCCCTCGGCACCTGCCGTTACAAGCTCAAGAAGCAGCAGGATTTCGAACGCGTGCTCGAGGTCTTCAAGGCGCACAACATCCGCTACTTCTTCTACATCGGTGGCAATGACTCGCAGGACACCGCCGACAAGATTTCCAAACTCGCCCAAGAACAGGGCTACGAGCTCCGCGTTGTCGGTGTGCCGAAGACGATCGACAACGATCTGGCGGTCACCGACCACTGCCCCGGCTACGGCAGCGTGATCAAGTATCTCGCCACCACCGTCCGTGAAGTCGCCTGCGACAGCGAGGCCATGGGCCAGGGCGACCTCGTTTCCATCATCGAGGTCATGGGCCGTTCCGCCGGTTGGATTGCCGCCGGTGCCGCGCTCGCCAAGCGCCGCGACCACCCGCACGATCCTCCGCACCTCATTCTCCTCCCCGAAGTCCGTTTCAACTCGGCCAAGGTCCTTGAGGACATCCGCCGTGTGCTGAAGCGCGAGAAGTTCTGCTCCATCGTCGTCGCCGAAGGCCTCGTCGATGACGACGGCAACTACGTCGCCGCCAATGCCCAAACCGATGCTTTCGGTCATGCGCATCTCGGCGGGGCCGGCGATGCCCTCGCCGACTTGATCGAAGCCAATCTCCCTGGCGTAAAGGTTCGCGTCGCCAAGCCCGGTCTCATGCAGCGCGCCGCCGCCCACGCCGGTTCCAAGACCGACTCCGATGAGGCTTACCTCGCCGGTCAGGCCGCCGTCATTGCCGCCGTTGAAGGAGCCACCGACAAGATGGTCACCCTGCTTCGCGGCGACGCCGACACCTACACCTGCGAAACCGGTCTCGCTCCCCTCAGCGAAATCGCCAACGGCGTGAAGAAGCTTCCCGCCGACTGGATCAACGAAGACGGCGTCAGCATGAACTTCCAGTTCCTCCGCTACGCCCAGCCGCTGATCCAAGGCGAAAACACCGTGCCGTATGAAAACGGCCTCCCGGTTTACGCCCGCCTCGACAAGGTGCGCGTCGACAAGACCCTCGCGCCCTACGAGACCGCGTAAGACAGTCGCTGTCTAATTTATCAAAGGCCGGTCGTTCGCGACCGGCCTTTTTTTGTTGGATGATATTGTAGGGCGGGGTCGCCGAACCCCGCCTTAATGATTTGGTATTCGAAGGCGGGATCAGCGATCCCGCCCTACATCCGAACAATCCGCGCATTCCGCGGAAAAATATCCCTACCTCACCCGCTTGCCGTCCACGATGAACGGCTCGGCGAAGGCCGCAAGGGACCCGTCGGGACGGCGTAGTGGCTCGGCGGAATACTGCGGCAGGTAAACGCGACGCCAGTTCGGCGTCGTGTTGAATCCGCTGCGGTGCAGCACCGTGCTGGAGAAACAGGCGATGCTCCCCGCCGGCACAATCACCGGGTCACCGGGATCGGCGCCAAAGTAACCTTCGAGGTCATTGCTACCGGGTTGTTGGGTGTGCGGCACGACCTCACGTGTGCCATGCCGCGAATAGGGCAGCAGATACACCGTGCCGTTGGCCACACTCACATCATCCAGCGTAACCCAGCAAGTAATGTAGGGCCGGTGCGGCGTGCCGACGTAGGCAGAGTCTTGGTGCCAGCTGAACTTCGTGCCTTTCTCCGGACCCTTCACCACGAACTGTTCCCAAAACAAATAGGCGCTGTCACCCAGGGTTGCGCGACAGACCTGCTCCATCACATCGCTGTAAATGAACTCCGGCAGCCGTGTGCCCTCGTGCCGGTTGGCAATAAAGTAGCGGTTGCCCTTGATGTTGAGACCCTGCTGCGTCTCGCCCGCCGCATCCATCTCGGCATCGTAACCGGTAATCATCTCGGTGCAGACCTCGCGCATCATCGCGAGGTGCTCTGGCGGCACCACGTTTTCGAGGACGAAGAAACCTTCGTCGCGAAATTGTTGACGCAGTTTTTCCGGAATCAATTCCGGCGAGGCGGTATTCATGGGAAAATTAAAATCAGACCTTCACGGGTTCGATCGCGTTGTCTTCCAAGATACCCTTGGCACGCGGGAAGAGCTTGATCGCCTCAATCACCATCCAAACCTCGAGCACGAGCGTGATCATGGCGATACTCACGAGTAGCAGCTTGCCCTGGCTCAACCAGCTCGGGGTGTCGGCCCCGCCAATGAAAACCTGCCAGATCATCGCCCACATCGGGATGATGAGCATGAAGATCATGGGCAACACCACGAACCACACCGCAATGCCGCGGCGCCACAGGTAGAACGCAATTACCAGAAACGACAGGCCGCCAAGCAGTTGATTGGTCGCACCGAAAAGCGGCCAGAGCAACAGACCGCCTTTGCCCGCATTGGCAAAACTCCACGCCTGTCCCGCCGGCGGAGCCGCCGCGATCAGGCCGGCAAAGAAAATCGCCGCGAGTGTCGCCCCGTGCTTGCCGCGCAGCCAGCCAAAGAGATCAAGCCCGCCCTCGCGGGGGGTGATCGTCGTCGCGAGTTCCTGGATCACGTAGCGTTGCAGACGGCACGCACTGTCGAGCGTCGTGCCGGCAAACGAAGCCACAAACACCCCCATCATCGCGACGGCGATGGCGCCCGGGATACCGAGTGCCTTGAGAAAATTCGAAGAGCCATCGACGAACGCGCCGACCAGCGGGCCGAGACTCGCGGACCACACACTGTATTTCGTCAGCCATGCCTCATGCCCGACCAGCACGCTGCCGTCGGCCTTGGTCAGACCGAGACCGATGCCCGCGGCACAGGCGAGAATCACCAACACCGCGAGAAAGCCTTCGGTCAACATGCCACCGTAACCGACGAAACGTGCGTCCGGTTCGTGCTTGAGCTGCTTGCTGCTGGTGCCGCTGCTGACAAGACAGTGGAAACCGCTGATCGCGCCGCAGGCAATCGTGATGAAAAGGAATGGGAAAATCAGCGGCGCACCGGCCGGGTTCCAATTGACCATCGGGGCGGCCATTTCGAGGGTCGGCCGCGTGCCGTCGAGCAACGGAGCGCCACCCGCAAAGGCTGCGACGATCAAGCCAACCACCAGCAGGCCGAGCACAGAAATCAACTGCAGCGAGTTGATGTAATCGCGCGGTTGCAGGAGCGACCACACCGGCAGCACCGAGGCTACATACGAGTAGAGCAACAGCAGGACTACCCACGTCCACGAGGACCAAGCGGCCATCGTGGTATTGATCGCGTGCAGCATGCCGGTGTCGCCGTAGATCACGGTCACATACATCAGCACCAAGGCGATGATCGAAGGCAGGAGCAGACTCGACCCGCGGCGATGCAGCCAGTAACCGATAAACACCGCGATCGGGATTTGAATCGTGCAAGGCACGATAGCCGCCGGGTATTGGCGAAACACCGCCGCAATGACCAAACCGAAGATCGCCAACACGATCGTCAGCGCCATGAAGAGAATCAGCAGAAACAGGAGGCGCACGCGGCGGTTAAGCAACCGACCGGCCACGTCACCGACCGTCTGGCCGTTGTTGCGCAGCGAGACCACCAAGGCACCGAAGTCATGCACCGCGCCGATGAAGATCGAGCCCAGCACCACCCAAAGCAGCGCCGGCAACCAGCCCCACATGATGCCGATGGCCGGGCCGACAATTGGACCCGTGCCCGCGATGGATGCGAAGTGGTGCCCAAAAACCACGCCTTTTGAGGTCGGCACGTAATCCACCCCGTCGGTCAGTTTTTCCGAGGGGCAGAGGTTGCTCGCGGTGAGTTTGAAGATCTTGCCGCCAAGCCAACGACCATAGGTATGGTAGGCGACAATGAAGCCAAGGCCGCTCAGCAGCGCAATGAGGAGGGTTTGCATACGCGTGGGGGTTCAGGGAACAGACGAAAGTGGGCGGCATTCTCAAAGCCATCGTCCGCAAACTGCAACCTCCGAGCGAACTCTCCCGGTTTCATGACAAACTTCGTCACAATGACGTGGCTTTACCGGCGCAGTCCGACTACGTTGTTTCACCATGTCCCACCGTCCCTACTCCGCCGACATCGCCATCATCGGAGGTGGCGTGGGCGGATGTGCTGCCGCCTTGGCCGCATTGGAAATCGGCGCGCGGGTGGTCATGACCGAGGAAACGGCCTGGATCGGCGGGCAGCTCACCGCCCAAGCGGTGCCACCGGACGAACATGGTTGGATCGAGCGATATGGCCGCACCGCCAGCTATGCAAAGTTCCGCGAGGCCGTGCGGACCCATTACCGACAGAACACACCGCTGAAGCCGGAATTTCGCGATAACCCCAAACTCAACCCCGGCAACGGTTGGGTGTCTCCCCTTTGCCACGAGCCCAAGGTCGCCCTCGCGGTGCTCGAAACACTAATGGCCCCGCACATACAAAGCGGCCAATTGAAGATCTTGCGGCATCACGCACCTGTTTCCTGCGAACTGAATGGGATGGACCGGATCGCCGCAGTCTTGGTCAACGATCTCCAAAACGGCAACAGTGCGCGGATCGACGCCCGGATGTTTATCGATGCGACTGAACTCGGGGATCTCATTGGGTTGAGCGGAACTGAACATGTCACCGGACGCGAATCCCGGGACCAAACCAGTGAACCCAATGCCCTCGAGGTGGCCCAGCCGTGGAACAGCCAGGCCTTTTCCTGGTGCTTCGCGCTGGAGCACATCGAAGGCGCCGATCATGTCGGCCCACCGCCGCGCGATTACACATTCTGGCGCAACTACCAGGCCTACCTCACCCCGCCGTGGCCCGGCCCGTGGATGAGTTGGCACGGATTGAATCCGCGCACGATGGAACCGATGACCTACAAATTCGCGCCGCATCAGGAAAAACTCGGACTTTTTTCCGGGCTGTGGACGTTTCGCCGGATCATCGATCGCAGCCTCTTCGAACCCGGCACCTATGCCAGTGATGTCGTGATGGTGAACTGGCCGATGATCGACTATTTCGCGGGCGATCTGGTCACCGCCAATACTGCACAACGTTACAGTTTCTACGACGGCGCGAAGCAACTCAGCCTTTCGGTGCTGCACTGGTTGCAAACGGAAGCGCCCCGCCCGGACGGTGGCCAAGGCTGGCCGGGACTGCGCCTTCGGCCCGATGTCATGGGCACCGAGGATGGCTTGGCCATGGCGCCTTACATCCGCGAATCACGGCGCATCCAAGCCGTGACGACCATTCGCGAACAGGACGTTTCCGCGGCGCACCTGCCCGCCGGTGCGGATCGCGCCCGGGAATTTCCCGACAGCGTCGGCATTGGCTACTATCGTATCGACCTGCACCCATCCGCCGGCGGCGACAACTACATCGACGTGCCCTCCCTGCCATTTCAAATCCCGCTCGGGGCGTTGATCCCGGTGCGCATGCAGAACCTGTTACCGGCCTGTAAGAATATCGGCACCACCCACCTCACCAATGGTTGCTATCGGCTGCATCCCGTGGAGTGGAACATCGGCGAAGTCGCGGGTTTTCTGGCCGCACATTGTCTGCGCGGCGGCCGCAGCATCCACGAGGTTCAATCCGATCCCGCCATGCTCAAACGCTTTCAATCCCTCCTGCAGGAACGCGGCGTCGAACTGGCGTGGCCGGCGGAACGCCTCGATCCGGCCGAGGGCGATCCCCATGCGCACGTGATGCACTTGGGCTGATCAGTCCCCGGCGTCGAAAATTTCCTCGATCGGTTTCTTGAACAACCGCGCCAGTTTGAAGGCTAGCGGCAGGCTGGGATCGTATTTGCCCGTCTCGATCGCATTGACGGTTTGACGCGAGACGCCCAGCTCGTCGGCCAGCGCACCCTGCGACCAGTTTTGTTCAGCCCGTAACTCGCGCAGCCTGTTTTTCATTGGTAACGGCGGTTGGCCATGAAACCACCGAGCATCAGGAGCAGGAACATGATGACCGTGGCCCCAGGCAATCCTAGTCCCGGTTGAAACAACATCGTGAGCAGTCCGTTTTCGTGCAGGACATTGATGGCGGTGGTGGCGAAGATAGTGCCAATCGCAGCAAAGATCCACGCCTCCAGCTGAATGCGGCGCTGCAGTTCATCCATGGCGCGAATCGCACGGAGCACGGTGCGCACATAGAGCAGCAGCGGCGCGAAGGGCGAAAGCGCCAAGAGCCATTTCAAGGTCGGGCCACTGCCGGCATACTTTTCCAGCAGGACATGGCTGTAGACGGTCACGGCTCCGGCCACGATCAGCCAGAAGCTTTGCAAGAGGTCCTTCTTGAAGGAATATTGATCACGCGGTGTGTCGGCGGTTTTCAAATGTTGGTATAAATTATTGGTAGCGGCGCGTGGCGCTGGCCGTGCCCAGGCACCACAGGAGGAACATCGTCAGATAGGTGCCGCCCATCTCCAAGCCGTGCGGAAATTTCTCCCAGACAATTCCGTTGGCGGTGAGGACGTTGATGATCGCACCCACCACCACCGTGCCGATGGCGGCAAACAGCCACGCCTCAAACTGAATCCGGCGCTGGAGCTCATCCATGCTGCGGAGCAATTTCACGCCACTGCGCAGGTAAAGCAGTCCGGGTAAAATCGGCAGCAATGTCACGATGACTTTTAAGGCGGGAGCCCAATCTGGGTTCGTGCGCACCAAATACAAAGTGATGAGGTAGGTGACCGTCGCCACGGCCAACCACGCATTGAATTTCAATTCTTTGTGGAGCGAACGGGACGATTTCGTGGACTCTTCTTGGGCAATAGCGGCTGTTTCTTTCATGCCGCCATGTGTAAAGGTTCCTTGTCACTTGTCAAGCTCCCTTTACAACCATTTCTCTATTTTCCGGGTATTTAGTGTATTCCGTAGTGACCCAGACTCAGTTCAACCGGTAGATCCGGTTGGCGTTACTTACACCGATGGCCGTCTGCTCGTAATCCTGTAATCCGGCGAACAACTCCGCCGTCGTGCGCAGCCAAGACGCGAGATCCGCGGACACCGGCCAGTCGCTGCCCCAGAGCATCCGCTCGGGATAAAAACACTCGAGGCAATGCTCAAAGATGGGCCGCACCTGCTCAGTCAGCGGCTTGGATGGGTCCGCCAGGCTGCCCAAGCCGGAGAACTTGCAGGCGACATTCGGTCGTGACGCCAATGCGCGAATCCCGTCACGCCACCCATCGAGTTCGCCACCGGCCAAATCCGGAGCCCCGGCGTGATCGAGCACAAATTGCACCTGTGGACATTGCTCGACCAACGCGGAGATCAGTGGCATCTGCCGCGGACGCACGCACAGATCGAAGACCAGTTCTCGCTCGGCCAACAGCCGCAGATTTTCCGCGAGCAACGGCGAGGTCAGCACCTCATCGGCTTGGGTGTGCAACACGCGGCGGACACCGCGCACCCGCACATCTCGGGCCAAGGTTTGAAGTTGCTGGGGAAACTCAGGCGATTCGGGCTGCGCCCCAGCCACCAAGGCAATGATCGTAGGCGAGGCTTTGTCACGACCGGCCAGGCGGGAAAACAATTCCGCCTCTAACTCACGCTCCTCCGGCAACACATCGGCCTCCATATAGAAGATCGATTGCACGCGCACATCGTGAGGGGCGGCGGCCAGGGCCTTGCGGTAATCATCCAGCGTATGGTTACCCGCCAAGGCCGCGTTCCCCTCGCACCACGCATAAGTGAAGAGGTCGGCATGCAACAGATGCACGTGGGTGTCGATGAGATCGATGGGCATAAAGGGGTCTGACCGTTATATGTTACCGCGCTGCGCATTTTAACAACTGGTTAAAAATATTAATGATAATCGGACAGTTATTAGAGACTTAATGATTCGTAACAAATAACGGCCTGACCCCCTTAGAGCTAGAGGTAGTTCTTCTGGGTATGCCTACCATACTTGGGCTGGGCGTAATTGGGCGCGGTGCCATCGGTGCCGAGGGGGTAGACGCTCTTGCCCATCACCTCGCCGCTCAATTTGGCTCCGGGATGCATGTTGACGAGCCGGTTGTTCAAGGCCGCCCAGTCCAACAGCTTCCCGCGGCCGGTGCACACGACATCCCGGTGCGCCGGATCCTTCGCCAGGTTGTTCAATTCATCCGGGTCCGACTCGATGTCGTAGAGTTCGTCGTGGTCGGCCCCGTCAAACAACACTTCGGGATAGTGCACATAGCGCCAGCGCTCCCAGCGGATCGCCTTGCTCCACGGGTTCTCTGTCACCGCCACGCCTTTGCCGAGGGTGATTTGGCCGTTCAACAACGGCGTAAGATCGTTGCCATCCGTTGAATCAAATCCGTCCACCCCGCAAAGCGCCGCGAGGGTCGGCGCCATGTCAATGTTCTCCACCAGGCCGTTGCAGACCGCACCGGCCGGCGTGACGCCCGGCACCCGCCAGATCATCGGCACCCTGCACACCGCATCGGAGCAGATGCCCGGCGCCTTTTCCGAGATGCCATGGATGCCGTGATAGGCGCCGTGGTCGCTGCCGTAGATCACAATGGTGTTTTTCTCCAAGTCGTGCTCCCGCAGAAAGGCCAGCACGCGGCCGACCACGTCATCCATTTGCGTGACGCAGGCGAGCGTGCCCCGCCAGGCGCGACGAGCGCCGTCATAAAACGTGTCTCCCGGTTGCGCAAACTCCCACTCCATCTTGCGAAACTCGCGCCACATTTTCTGGAAGTGCGGCGGGCGACCCACCGGCTCCTGATCGATCGTCGCCGGCAGTTCGATATCCGCGGGATACCGGTCCCAAAATTCCCGCTGAGGAATGAGCGGATGATGCGGCCGCTGCAACGCGAGCTGGATGCAGAAGGGCTTGCCTGCATCCGCCGCGGCAAAGTCCATGGCCTTGCGCGCCGCCCAGCGCTCCATCGTGTGCTCGTAGGGCAGCGCCGACGGACACGCATCTTGAGGGAGCTGCGCGCCGTAATGGCTGTTCAGGTTGCGCCAGCTGTCCTCTTTGTCGCGTAGGCCCAGCTGTTCCAAACCGTCGAGATACTCTGACTTGCCGCGCTCGCCCTCAATCGACTCGTAAGCGTCGCCAAACTCATGCACGTCGTCCGCAATCCAGTTGCGCGGCGATTCCGGCAGATGCAATTTGCCATAGGCCGCGGTGCGATAACCCGCCGCTTTGAAATGTCGGAAGAGATTCGGCAACCCCGCCGGCGCCGGACCCGACAAGCCGTAGTAACCATGATTTTGGCAATACTGTCCGCTCAAGATGCAGACGCGGCTCGGCGTGCAGATCGGGTTCTGGCAATACGCGTTGGTGAACCGCATGCCCTCCGCCGCGAAGGCATCGAGATGCGGCGTCTGCACTCCGGCAAATCCCGCGCAACCCAGCAGGCCGGCGTGATGTTGATCGGCCAGGATCATCAGGACATTGGGGCGAGGGGAAGTCATGACCACGGCATTACCGAAACCCGCGGCGGACAGCGCAACGCTGAATCGCGTTCGCCAGACCGCCTGCCGCTCTGGTCCGGTGGAATGGAAAGCCCAGCTTAGGTCGCCCGTTAACGCTGCTACAAACCACCGCCGGTGCGATGCGGCGGGACACTAGACGTGGACAAGTCAATGCGAGCGCCACAACTTGGGCACACGCGTGAGAACCGCCGACCACCCCGCCCCTCCTGCTGCAACTGCCGACCTGCAAAATCTGGCGGCCCGCTTGTCCGGCGAACTCCACTTCGATATGGCGATGCGCACGCTGTATGCGACAGATGCATCCGAATATCAGGAGCTGCCCGTGGCAGTCGCGTTGCCGAAGACGGAGGACGATGTGCGTGAGCTCCTCCGATTTGCCAACGAGCATCGCGTCGGTCTGATCCCTCGCGGGGCTGGAACCTCCCTGGCCGGCCAAGTCGTCGGCCGCGGCATCGTGGTCGATCTCGGACGTCACCTGAATCGCATCTTCGCCTACGACGACACCACGCATCGCGTGCGCGTCCAACCCGGGGTCGTGCGCAACGAGCTCAACCTTTTCCTCAAACCACACGGGCGGCTCTTCGGGCCAGAGACCTCCACCGCCAACCGCGCCATGATCGGTGGCATGGTCGGCAACAATTCCTGCGGCTCCAACTCGATCGTCTACGGCAGCACCCGCGACCACCTCATTTCGACGCGCGGGTTCCTCAGCGACGGATCCGAAGTGACCTTTGGTCCACTAACCCGGGACGAGTTCACGGCAAAATGCGCCGCGCCGGATTCATTGGAGACTCGCATCTATTGCCTCGTGCGCGACCTGCTGGGCAATGAATCCAATTGCACGCTCATCCGAGACAATTACCCAAAACCGACGGTCACGCGCCGCAACACGGGTTACGCACTGGACCAGTTGCTCGACAATGTAGTGTTCGATTCCACGTCGAACAAACCTTTCAACCTTTGCCGGCTGTTGGCCGGATCGGAGGGCACGCTTTTCTTTGGCGTGGAGTTCGAACTCAACAGCGAACCCATACCCCCGGCGAGCACCCTGTTGTGCGCCCACTTCGCCACGGTGCAGGACTCGCTCAAGGCCACCCTCATCGCGATGCGCCACCGGCCCTTTGGGTGCGAATTGATCGACCGCCACATCCTCGAATGCACGAAGGTAAATCTGGAGCAGATCAAGAATCGCTTCTTTGTCGAAGGGGATCCGGGCGCGGTGCTGGTCATCGAGCTGCGTCTTGAGGACAAGGATCATGTCGCGCGCGAATTCGCCGCAATCGAAGCCGAAATGCGGGCGGCCGGCCTTGGTTATGCGTTCCCCGTGTTGCACGGCGCGGACTGTGACAAGGTCTGGGAATTGCGCCGCGCCGGCCAGGGGCTCGTGAACAACGTGCCCGGCCCCGCCAAACCGCGCGAGATCGTCGAGGACACCGCCGTCGCCGTGGAGGATTTGCCGGCCTACATCGAGGAGTTTGATGCGATCATGCGCGGCAAATACGGCATCGATTGCATTTACTACGCGCACGCCGGTGCCGGGGAGCTGCACACCCGGCCGCTTTTCAACCTCAAGTCACCCGAGGGATTGAAGATGTTTCGCGACGTGGCCACCGATATCGCCGCCTTGGTCAAAAAATACCGTGGTTCGCTTTCCGGCGAGCACGGCGACGGTCGGCTGCGCGGTGAGTTCATCCGCTTCATGGTCGGCGATGAGTGCTACGCCATGATGCAGCGGGTGAAGCAGACCTTCGATCCGGACAACCTGTTCAACCCCGACAAGATCATCGGCACGCCGCCGATGGACACGTCGTTGCGGCACACCCCGGGTCACGCGGATCCGCAGCACGAGACCCTGTTCGATTTCTCCGGCAGCGACGGCGTCTTGGCCGCGACCGAGAAGTGCACCGGCGTCGGCGAATGCCGCAAGTCACACCTGATGGGCGGCACGATGTGCCCGAGCTACATGGCCACGCGCAAAGAACAGGACACCACCCGCGCCCGCGCCAACATCCTGCGCGACGTCCTGGCCAAACCAAAATCGACGGACAATCCGTGGGACAGCGCGGAAGTCTCCGCCGTCATGGACCTCTGCCTGTCCTGCAAGGGCTGCAAATCCGAGTGTCCCTCCAACGTGGATGTCGCGCGGCTCAAGGCCGAGTGGCAGCAGCACTACTACGATGCCAATGGCGTGCCCTTCCGTTCGCGCCTGATCGCCAATTTCACACGCAGCATGCGGTTGGCCGCGCTGACTCCCGGGGTCTACAACTGGATGATCAAGGCGCCGGGGATCTCACCGCTGATCAAAAGCCTTTCGGGTTTCGCCACCGAGCGCAGCCTGCCGCCCCTGCACACCATCACCCTCGCCAAATGGCACGCGCGCCATGCCAACCCGGCGACCCTCGCCTACCCGAACGGACGAGTGTATTTATTCTGTGACGAGTTCACGAACTACAACGACACTACCATCGGCATCCAGGCGGTCGAGTTGCTCAACCGCCTCGGCTACGAGGTTGTCATTCCTGAGCATGTCGAGAGCGGCCGGGCGCATTTTTCCAAGGGACTCGTGCGCGAGGCGCGCAAATTTGCCCTCCGCAACGTCGAACTGCTCAAGGAAGTCGTGACCGAGAAAACTCCGCTCATCGGCATTGAACCCTCGGCCCTCCTGGGCTTCCGCGACGAATATCCCGACCTGGTCCCCGCCGCACTCAAACCGGCCGCACAAGCGCTGGCGAAAAACGCGCTGTTGATCGACGAGTTCATCAGCCGCGAGGCGGATGCCGGCCGGATCACCGCCCAAGCGTTCAAGGCCACCCCGCAAGCGATCAAGCTGCACGGCCACTGCCACCAGAAATCACTCTCCTCGCTCACCCCGACGGTGAAAATGCTCGAGTTGCCTGCCGGCCACAAAGTGCAGCTGATCCCCTCGGGTTGTTGCGGCATGGCGGGTTCCTTCGGCTATGAAAAAGAGCACTACGCCGTCTCCCAACAGATCGGCGAACTCGTGCTCCTCCCGGCCGTGCGCAATACCCCGGCCGAAACCATCGTGGCCGCACCCGGCACCAGTTGCCGGCACCAGATCAAGGATGCCACCGGCCGCATCGCCCGCCATCCGGTTGAAATTTT
The DNA here is from genome assembly GCA_030833445.1 of Cephaloticoccus sp. Classification (GTDB taxonomy): domain Bacteria; phylum Verrucomicrobiota; class Verrucomicrobiia; order Opitutales; family Opitutaceae; genus Cephaloticoccus. Next base: position 166,711 of record JAURHD010000004.1, read on the forward strand.
GCATGCCGCATTAAGATAATCCGCACGCCATTGCCTGCACCTCGCAACATCGTCGTCTTCATTACGGATGAGCAACCCGCCTACATGACGGGTTGTTACGGCGACCCCATCGCGCAGACGCCGACCATGGACCGGCTGGCGGCGGAAGGCACGGTGTTCGATCACGCCTATTGTGCGTCGCCGATCTGCTGTCCCTGCCGGGCCGCGATGATGACTTCGCGCCACGTGCACAACGTCGAGGTGTGGGACAACGGCAGTCCGTTGCGCAGCGACTGGCCGACTTTCACGCATACGTTTCGCGCCGCAGGCTACCGCACGGTGCTCTGCGGAAAAATGCATTTCGTCGGCCCCGACCAGCTGCACGGTTTCGAGGAGCGCTGGGTGCCGGATATCTACCCCGCCTCGTTCGAATGGACGCGCTCGAACCGCGCCGCGGTGGCGGTCAACACCGGCGAGCAAACCATCCGTTCGGTGCTGAAGGCCGGACACGCCGAAACCGAGGACATGCTTTACGACGAACTCGTCGTGCGCAAAGCCGAGGAAGGCCTGCCCAGACTGCTCGCGGACGACCGCCCTTTCCTGCTGGTGGTTTCGATCACCGGTCCGCACTACCCGTTCATGGCGCCCTCGCCCTACTGGGAGCGGTTTGCCGAGGCAGACGTGCCCTTGCCGAAGCTGCCGGAAAATTTCATGGCGAACGAGCATCCCAGCATCGCCTGGGTGCGCACCTCCGGCTGCTTTGAGGAACTGGTGCCCGACGAAGTCTGCCGCAACGCCCGCCGAGCAATTTACGGCCGCATGGCCCTCGCCGACGACCTGCTCAAGCGCGTTATCACGACGTTGGAAAAGGCCGGCGTCTGCGAGGATACCTTGATGGCCTTCCTCAGCGATCATGGCGACATGATGGGCGAGCACGGTCTCTGGTATAAGAACACTGCGTTCGAGGCTTCCAGTCGCGTGCCGTTGATTTTCTCCGGACCGGGCATCCCGGCCCGCCGGCTGCAGGAAACTGTCAGCTTGCTCGACCTCGGCCCGACGCTCGCCGGTTTGGCCGGCATCCCTCCGCTCAACGTGCCGAGCGACGGACGCAACTTGGCGCCGCTGCTGCGCGACGAACGTCCCGCGGAAACCGGTTGCGCGATCATTGAGAATTACGCCGAGGGGGTGCAGCGCGGCGTGCGCACCAATGTGCAGTGGCCGTGGAAGCTGAATCTTTGCCTAGGCACCCCGCCCGAACTTTTCAACCTGCAGGACGACCCGGACGAATGGACCAACGTCGCCGCCGACCCCGCCCACGCCGACACCCTTGCGCGCATGACCGCCACCCTCGACGCGGCCACGCCCGATGCCGCGCACTACGACGAGCGCCGCTGGCAGAGCGAAGAGCGCCGCCTCGCCCTGCTGGCCGCCATCCCCGAAGCCGAGCGCCCGACCTGGCGCGACGACTGGCGCCCCCTCTTCGCCGCCACCGGCGGCCGCCGACGCAACACACCTGAGTGAAATACAGGTATTACAGGAGGAAACAGAGAGAACGGAGGGCCTGATCACTCTCTGTCGCCTCCGTTACATTTTGTAAAATATCTGCTCTGCGTTCTCTGCGCCCGCCTGTAAAATTTTCACACGTGGACGCAGAGGGCGCGGAGATGACCTAGGGAGGGGTGCTGCCATCGGCAGTGGGGCAATGTATCTCGTCGGCTAGCGAGCCCAGTTTCACGGGAAAATATGAAAAGTTATCCAAAAAATAAAATTGGGTAAAAATAGGGATTTAAACGCATTTCTCGACGACGATTTCTTCGGCAAACCATTCGACGATAGGTATTTTTACTCTTTAAAAGTAGATTCTTTGTAGTATAGTTTTTCACTCTTTCCCGCTAAAATTCGACTGTTTGCCGCATGCACGCGCATCTCTCTCCCCCTCTCGTCCGTGAGATACCCATGATGTCAGGAAACCTTTGCCACACCCCTTGCCGAGTCGTAATCATTGAAGATCACCCCACGATCGCCGTTTTGTTGGGTCAATATGTCGATGGGTTGGAGGGCTTTGCTTATACTGGGGGATATGGGACGGGGCAAGAGGCTCTGGCCCATTTGCGTTCTGAGCCAGCCGATCTGGTGATTGCCGACTTGGGCCTGCCGGGTCGCGGAGGGCTCGAGGTCATTGCGGACATTCGGGCAGAGTGGCCTGACATCAAGATCTTGGTTTTTAGTGCCCTCTCAAATCCCTTGGTGGTCAGCGAAACCATGCGCCTGGGGGTGTGCGGGTTCATGGAAAAATCGGCCCCTTTTGAGCAGTTGGGTGATGCGTTGCGCAATATCGCGCGCGGACAGATGGTGCTCGGCCCGGGAGCCGTCTACAGCCTGCGCGAAATCGTGCGATTTGGGGCCATGCGCGCCCGACTTGAACCTCGCGACCTGCTGATGCTGGGGATGCTGCGCGACGGGCACCAAGTAAAAGAAATCGCCGCCGCCACAGGGCTGAGCGTCCCCGGTGCCTACAAAGCCATTGGGCGCCTTCGCGATTTGATGGGTGCCAAGTCAATCACGGATCTCGCACTGGTCGCGGCCAATACTTTTGCCAACGACCAACACCCCGCCGGGAGTGCGAGCCATGCCAACTGACCATCCGTCGGGCAGTAATTCGCCATTCGCTCCGACCGAATCCGATCGGCTGATATTACGTTTTCGGCGCCACCGCGGCGACGTTCAATTCGGCGCGGTTTGTGGCGACATCGGCGCTTTCGCGTTGCTCCTCGATGGAGGCTGGCCCTTGGCCGCCCTGGGGAGGTTGATTCCCGGCCATGCGGGCAAAGTGTCGCGGCACTGGATTTTTGGAGGCGACCTCACGATGGAAGGTGATGCCGTCGTGGAACTGCCGCCCGAACTGGGCTCTGCCGGCCCCTTCCGCCTCTCGGTCTTCAATTGCGGCGACGATGAGGCATATCTGACCGTTAAATGGTTTGACCTCTCGGTATATGACGTGCTGCAAAGTCCGCTGGGGTCCGGGCTGCGCAAAGTTGTGTCCAGTTCCGGCCAAGCATTTTTTGTGGTCCGCCGTTCCGACTGGTGGCCGGTGTTTGTCGGTGACGTGATGCAACGCCTGACCGGCCTGACCCTGACACAACTGCGGGAGGACCCCGAGCGGTGGTGGAAAGATGTCGTGCCTGAAGATGCGCCAAAGGTGCAGGAGATGCTGCATGTCATCCAACGCGAGGGGTTCTGGTCCGGCTTGATCCGGCGAAGAGATCGCTCAGGTGTGGTCCGGCAGCTAGAAATGCATGTGGCAGGATTCGGCTTCGCCCAGTTGGGGTTGCCGGAAACGTTGGTGGGGGTGATAGGTGAGGCGACAGAAATTTCGAAGCTCAAGGACGAGGTCAGCTTGCTGCATAGGGGCTTGGCGGAACGTCGGGCGGAACGAGTGGACCAATTGGTGCACGGCGTCGAGCGATCAAAGGAAGGCTTCTCCCTGACGGATTCGCAGGGGCTATTCACCTACATGAACGCCGAACACCTGCGCATTTTCGGCTTCAAGGAACTTTCCGAGGTAATCGGCCAACCCTGGACGATTTTGTATAAACCGGAGCAGCAAGCGCTCATCACCCAAAACGTGTTTCCCAAGTTGATTAAAGATGGCTACTGGACGGGGCATGTCGAGGCCCAACGGGTAGACGGGTCCGTGTTCAGCGAGGACCTCACTCTGTCCATGCTGGCCGATGGATCGATTACCTGCAGCTGTCGTGATCGCACGGTGGAAGTCGCCCAAGCTAAGCGTTTGGCCCAATCGGAGCGCCTCTTCCGCGAATTCGTGGAAAACATGCCGGTTGCCGTGGTGATTCGAGATTCGAAAAACATCTATCAATACATCAACGGAGCGGCGAAGCAGCTGATGCCGGGGCTCTTTGATGATGCCATTGGGCGGCCAGCGAACGATGTGCTTCCAAAAGGCGTGCTTGAGGCGATGAAACAACGCGACCATGCGGCTATCGCCAACGGCGGTGTCGCCGTGTCGGAGATTCAAGCAACCAAGCTCGACGGCAACCTCGCAACGATCGAGCTTACGCGTTTCCTAATCCAAGATGGTGACGGCAACCTCAGCTGGATCTGCACGATTGGCATCGACGTGACGGTGAGCCGAAAACACCAACGGGAAACCACGCAATTGATCGAGCAGCAGCGCAAACTCCTGGGCATGCAGCGGGAGTTCATCTCGCTGGTATCGCACGAATTTCGCACGCCGCTGGCAGCAATGCAGGGAGCGCACTATCTGCTGACACAGCGGTGCGACGAGCTCGAGGTCATCGATCCCAAATCAAAACGCTTCCTCGAGCTGCAATCTGAGTCGATTCAGACACTGCGCGAGCTGGTGTCGCAGGTGTTGCAGTTGAACAAAATAGAATTCATGTCGAGCGAGGCCCAACTGGAGCTGAAGAATCCGGCGGTCGAGGCCCAAGAGGTCATCCGGCAGTTCAATGACGCCATGCAAACGCCGCGGATTGTAACCGAAATCAACGGCGGGGAGCGGTGCCAGGTTCGTCTCAACAGCGGGCTTTATCGTGCGGCGCTGGAAAACCTGCTTTCCAATGCCATCAAGTATTCCCCGGCTGCGTCCGAAGTCCGTGTCACCCTGGCGTGCGAATCAGGCTTTTTCGTCACCACCGTGGCGGATCGGGGCCGGGGCATACCGGTGGACGAGCAAAAGCGGCTTTTCACCAATTTCTTCCGTGCCAGCAACGTGGGCACCGTGCCGGGCACCGGGCTGGGCCTTGCCATCGTGAAACGGGCGATGGATGCGCATGGCGGGCACGTGTCGTTCACCACTCGTCGGGACGTAGGCTCATCTTTCCGTATCTCCATTCCGCTCGAAACCGACTGCACCTCCAGAAGCCCAAATGATGCCTGAAACTGCCCGAATCCTCCTTGCAGAAGACGATGCGTTGGTCCGCGAAACCTTGGCGGCGATAATCGAGCACGCCGGCCATCAAGTCACCGTGGCAGCCGACGGCCAGGAAGCTTGGTCAACTCTCCAAGCCGGCGGTTTCGACCTCGTCATTTCTGATATTCGGATGCCCCGCATGGGAGGGTTCGAGCTGTTTGAACGCATGCAGCAAAGCGCCAGTCTGGCCACGGTCCCGGTGATCTTCCTGTCGGCCTTGGCTTCCGAAGCCGATGTCCGGCAGGGCATGGTGCTCGGGGCATCGGACTATCTGACCAAGCCGGCCGACCCGGCGGAACTCTGCCGGGTGGTGAAGACCCGCCTCGCGCAAAGGACCCGCCTGCAAGGCCTGCTGGAGGAACGCAGCCTGGCGCTCACTCGCTACGTGCCCCATGAATTACGGACCCCGCTCAACGGCGTCATGGGCTACGCGGAACTCATGTTGCTCACCCACGACGAGGGTCGCGGCCTGACCCGGGAGGAGACGCGTGATTTCGGCCAGCAGATCCTTGTCAGCGGCAAGCGACTGCTACGGATTGCCGACAACCTCATGCTGCTGCTGCAGCTATCGGAAAAAGGAAGCCGTTTTCCCGTCGGTAAAGACCTGCACGCCTGGGCCTTGGCCTCGCGCCGGCAAGTCCAGGAAATCGCGACCGAGTATGGACGCAGGGACGACTTGGTCTGCTCCATCGAAGACGGAGATCTGCCCGTCTCGGGTGAGCTACTGGCGGCCGCGTTGGTCCAACTGACCGACAACGCCTTCAAGTTTTCGGCGCCCGGGCTGAGGGTGGATGTAATCGGGCGGCGCGACCAAGATGACTACCTGTTCGAAATCCGGGATTCCGGTCGGGGCATGTCTGAAGAGCAAATTGCCCGTCAAGGGCCGTTCGTGCAACACGACCGGGCCAAATATGAACAGCAAGGTCTAGGCTTGGGTCTGGAGATTGTCCGCCAGATCTGCGCGCGCTACGCGCTCGGATTTAAGCTCACCGCCAATCCCGATGGCACCGGCTTGATCACCGAGATTCGCATTCCGCACACGTATCTGCCCTAGACCATGCCCTGAACGTGGGCGTGAACACAAAGCTGAACCGAGCGGTTGAGCCGCGTCTTTACCCGGATGTTCTGCCGATGTTTCTCGACCGTGCGCGGCCGGATATTGAGCGTTTCCGCTATCTCTCGAGATGTCAGCCCGCGCGCGACCTCGCGCAGGATCGCGAGTTCCCGGTTGCTTAACGGTGTGCCCAGGTATCCAGAGTCAACCTCCTGGCGGAGGGCCTCCGCCGAAGCGTCATAATAGTTTCCTCCCTTTGCCACCGTCCGGAGGGCGCGCAGCAATTCCGCCGTGTCACACGATTTGGTGATGAATCCCTCCACCCCAACCTGCAAGGCACGGGCCACGGCCGCATGGGAGGGCTGCCCGGTCATCACGAGAAACTTCAGCCCCGGGAACTTGGCGCGAAGTTCGCCCGCACAGTCCAAGCCGTTGATATCCGGCAGGCGCAGGTCCAAAATGATGACATCCACCTTGGGCAGCTGCGGTGATTCAAGCAGCTCCCTGCCAGAGTGCGCCAGATGGACGGCCAACACACTCCGTTGCGCGCGGAGAATCAGCTGCAACGACTCGGCAAACAATCGATGGTCCTCGGCAAGCAGGACGCGAATGCGACGGGACTGGGGCATAGGTTTTTTTCCGACTGCACCAAGTGGAGTGCAATATCGTGGCGGTATAGAAATTCTCTTCGGCGATAACTATTCTCTTAGCTAAGCGAACAGCCCTTATTGGTGGCGCTCACCTTTGGATGATACCATTCCCCATGTCTTGGTTACTCCTTATCGCTGGCGTCTGGCTCGGCCTCGTCTTAGTCTCTCTACCCGTAATGGCTTGGGCACTCCTGACTGCCCCGCTCGCCGAAGAAGTCGAAGGGAAGGGTCTTGTAATCATAGAACCCGCGCCCGCACTGAGCGCCCGCGTCGCAGCCATCTTTCGGCCCTTACGCAAGGTCCCGGCTGAGACCCCATCGCCTGCCGAGGGTAATTCCATTGTCACCGGTTGAAGGAGACCGATGAGCAGAGTCATCGGCCAGCTGGCCTTGGTGATCGTTACCGCCGTTCTCTGGGGCGGATGTGTGACCAATGATACCGGCTGGGACCAAGCCGACGGCGCCTCGACCGGTCGAGTTTTCTCCCGCATCGACCTAGTGCGGGAATATCCCGGATTAATCTACGGCGATAATGACTACGCCGAGGTCAACAGCCAATGGCTGCCTCATTGGTATGGTCTTTATCGGCAGCGACTGTTCGACCTAGGCATCGTCAAGTGGAGCGTGAATTTCGACTGTAATCGTTTCGCCGATCTCTACGTTTCCATGGCTCAAGCGTGCAACTCTGCCGCCACGTTTCATGCCGAGGCCAAGCCTTCTTTGGCGATCGGCACGGTTTGGTATCGCCGCGAGGACACGGGCTCCCTCCATGCCATTGTGCAGGCGTTCACCGAACGCGGGCGGATCTTTGTCGATCCCCAGACCGGCAAAGTGGTGAGTCTCAGCTCGAGTGAGGTCGGGAGTATTTTTCTGCAGACAATCTGAGCGTTTTGGACGTCCGCTGGTGGCACCCCATGCGATCGCTAGCTTGATTGCCCTCTTCCTCGGGTTGGCATTTTTCATCGGAGTGCTGGCCGCTCGCGTGTCTGAGCGAAAGGCCGATCCCCGCACGACGGACACGCCCCGCCTCGCCCCGTGCCGGTAGTGCACTCGGCCAATAAGCCCGAATTCCGCATGCGTGATGCCGGGCAAAATCCATCCGAGTGATTTCCCACTGGGCGCCGAGGCATAGGCATCAGCAACTCGCTGCTATGTCCCCTGCAATCTCCGGAAAGAACCCGGGCTAAGCCCACTCCAGGCCACCAACAACCGCCGGGGACACCAAACTCCAAATTGAAGTTCGGGTTTTACAGAAGGAAGCAGAGGCAAACGAGGAGAAACTCATTCTCGGTTTGCTGCGTTACCTCCTGTAAATCCACAGGCTTCACGATTGACTTCCCGGTCGGCTAGTAACCATATGGTTACATGGCTGACACCCCGCCCCCGCTCTCCGTCACGGTCGCCGGCAGCGGTGCGGTCCGGGCCCACCCGACCCGGGGCGGACCCTGTTATGTCGTGACCGTCAATGGCCGCAATCTCGTCTTCGATTGCGGGCGGATGGCCGTGCACAACCTGTCGCGCTTCGGCGTGGCCGTGGAGACTGTCGCGGAAGTGTTCATCACCCATCTGCACTTCGACCACATCTGCGACCTGCCGTTGCTCCTCCTGCTGTCATGGAACAACGGACGCACCCAGCGATTGCCGGTCACCGGACCCAAAGGCATCGCGGCGTTTCTCGAGAACGGTCTGCGCCAAGCGTATTCGGCTGACATCAAAAGCCGCATGGGGCACGGCAAGAATGCCGACTATCTCGAATGGGATACCACCGAACTGACGAAGGAGGGAGTGGTGCACCATACACCGGAACTCAAAATCGACACGCTCATCACCAAGCATGGCGGTCTGCTGAATTTCAACTATCGCCTCAAGACCCCGGACAAGACCATCGTGGTCATGAGCGATTCCGAGCCGGATCCTCGGATCGTGGATTTCTGCCGCGACGCCGATCTGGTGCTGATCGAGTGCTCGGGCACCAAGGAATTTTTCGACACCGTGCCATGGGGCACCTGGCACACCACCCCGGAACAGGTGGGGCAGATGATGCGCGACGCCGGCGCCAAAAAAGTCGTGCTCAAGCACCTCGTGATTGAGAGCTTCCGGGACAACAACCCGCAGGTCTCGGAAGGCATGGCGGAAACCATCCGCAATATCTATCCGGCAAGCGAAGTCTTCGTGGGGGCGGACGGCATGAAGTTCGACCTTTGAGCACGGCGATGACCGAGCAGCCGGATTACGATTACCTGATTCTCGGGGGCGGTCACAATGGACTGATCGCCCAAGCCTACCTGGCCCGCGCGGGTTTCCGCACGTTGTGCATCGAACGACGCGATATCGTGGGGGGCGGTGCCGCCACGATGGAGGACCCACGGCATCCAGGATTCCTGCACAACACCCATTCTTTTTTTCACCGCGGCATCACGGGCATGCCATGGTATCGGGAGCTCGAGTTGGAAAAGCTCGGGGCTGCTTACATTCAACCCGAACTCTGCACGGCAGTGGTGCGACGCGACGGCGAGATTCTGGAATGGTGGAGCGATATAAACCAGACCGTGGAATCGTTCGCGCGATTCAGCAAAAAAGATGCGGCAGCTTTGTTGCGATGGGGAAACGATTTTCGGCCCATCGTGCAAACGATCCTCGAACCGGAGGGGCGTTCCGTGCCGGTGCCACCAACCGAGCGCGAGGCCCGGTTGCAACAAACCGCCGAAGGCCGGCTGCTGCTGGAGACGAGCAAACTCTCCCCGCTGGAATTCGTGCAGCGTGAATTCGAGCATCCGACTGTCCAGGCCGGGCTGCTGTTCTTCAATGGGCTCCGCGAAGTCGATCTGCGTTGCCGGGGGTTTGGTCACCACATTCCCGCTCTATTTGGCAGTGCCGGTCGGCCGCAGATGGCCCGCGGTGGCTCCAGACAGCTGGCGGTCGCGCTCCAAAATGCGGTGCGCAAAGCCGGTGGGGAATTCCTGCTGCAGGCCGAACCCAAGGAAATCATGATCGAAAACGGCAAAGCAACCGGAGTCCGGTTAGCCGACGGGCGGATCCTCCGCGCGAAACACGGCGTGCTCTCCAGTTTGAACCCGCAGCAAACCTTTGTTGAACTCATGCCAGAGGCGGCGGTGCCGACCGATTGGCGGGCCAAGGCTGCGGCTTTCGAATACAACCTGATTGCACCCCTTTTTGGCCTTAATCTGAACCTGCGGGAAGCACCCGCCTACATAGCCGCGAAAAAATATCCGCACTTGCAGGATGCCTTGATGATCGTGCTCGGGTTGGAAACGATTGATCAGTTTCACGACATCGTGCGGCATCACGAACAAGGCACCATTCCACCCACGGTCATGTGGGGCTGTTGCCCGACCCACTTTGATTCCAGCCAGGCCCCGGCCGGGTTTCACACCGCGTTTATGTGGGAGAAACTGCCCTATCGTCTTAAGGGTGATCCGCGCAACTGGGATGCGGAAAAGGACGCGCACGGTCGTGATATGCTCAAGCTGTGGACCGAGTTTGCACCGAACCTCGGCGGCACCGTCATCGATTCATTCACCCGCAGTGCCCTCGATACCGAACGCACGCTACCCAATATGCAGAGTGGCGATCTACTGGTTGGTAGTTTCCAGAACGGCAAGATCGGCTACAACCGGCCCTTTGCGGGCGCCGGCCAATACAAGACTGTCATCGACGGCCTCTATCTGTGCGGCTCGAGCTCGCATCCCGGTGGTAACATCACCGGACTGCCGGGTTACAACGCCGCAAACGTAATCTTGGGTAAAGCCTGAGTTACACGCTCAGGCGAAATCCGGACCGCAGATCGCATAGTAACGCGACCAGTCCGTCGGCAGAATCTTGTCCCCTCGGGTCATGCGATTAAAGCTACGTTTCGCAACAAACCCCATGCCAGCGAGCTCCTGCAACCATATCTGATCGCTGCCCGGCACATCCATGATCACCGGACCGTCGATTTCAGCCAAGGCCTGCCGTAGTAATTGTCCCGCCACCGTCCGGTCCACCGCCACCAAAGGACCCAATTGCGTCGCAGTGCGTCCATCGCGAGCCGTCACCATCCCCAACAGTTGGCCTTCCGGTGATTCCAAAACCCAGGACGCTTGCGGGCAACGGGCCAGGAAATTCTGCCAAAGCTCCCGACGATCAAGCCCGAAGACTTCCCGATCGAGCGCAGCCGCCGCGGGAATATCCGTTGCTTGCATCAATCTGACGCCGCCTGGGCCTGTCACTGCAGGCGAGGTGTGCGGCAACGATTCCGCACGAGCCAGTCGCACCAGATCCGGGCCGTCCTTAAAACCCAGTTTTCGGTAAAGCCCCTCGCCCATTTTGGTGGCATCCAGATAGGCCGTGCGGCCCTGCGCGCTCAATTCCCCGAGCAAATTTTGCATCATGGCCCGGGCCAGCCCCTGTCCACGACAATCGGCTGTGACCAAGACCATATTGATCCAAGCGTAATCTCCTTCCAGCGGCCAAGCCATCGCAGTCCCCACCAAGCCACGGTCGCCATAGTCAACCCCGAGACCCACACATATCCGGGTCAGCAAGCGCCAGTCAGCCTCGTTTTGATTCCAACCCGCCTCGGTGGATAAGGCCAACCCTCCGGCAGCATCTTGCGGCTCCAAGTGCCGGATAAAGTCGGGAGCAGTGGCTTGTGAGATTTGGCCGTTATCCATGTTAGGGCAGTAGCTAGTGATCGAGATGGTCGGCAGGATTAAACGGACGACACCCCCGCGCACGCTGCCTCAAGCGAACGGGGACCCGGAATCATCGTCAATTGAATTGTAACCGACTGGTTACTATGGCAACCGGGGTTTTTACCCGTTGAATATTCGCCCGGAATCGGAATGCTGCCCGCAACATATGCCAGCCCGTAAAATCCCCGCCAAACGCGAAAAAAACAGCACCAAGGATCGCCTGCTGCGGACTGCGATCAGTCTTTTTTCCAGCAAGGGATTCGACGGGGTATCGGTCAACGACATCGTGGACCAGGCCGGCGTGAACAAACGGATGGTGTATCACTATTTCAGCAACAAGGCCCGGTTGTATCAGGCGACGCTCTCCTATGCTTATGACGGACTGAGCGAGTTTGAACGGGAAACTATCGGGGACGCGCAGACCCTCGAGGATATCACCAAGCGTCTGGTGCGTGTCTATTTTGAATTTCCTCGCATCCATCCCGAGTTCACCCAGCTGATGTTGTGGGAAAATCTGCACAAGGGTCAGGGCATCCGCGGTTCCAAGGCCCGGCTTACCAAAGACTCGGTCGTCAGCCGCCTGGCTGCAGCCATCAAGCAGGACGCTGACGGTGTCCTTTGGCGCAAGGACCTCGATGCCACCCAACTGCTGATCACCATCATCGGCATCTGCCAAGTCTACGCCTCTCACCGTTACACTCTCTCCCAAGGCTTGCACATCAATCTGGCCTCTCCCGCGGTAATCAAACGCGGCATCGCCAATGCCGAGCACTTCCTATTGGCTGGCATGCGGCCGTAGTCGAGCCGTGGGCACTACCCCAGTTTTATGCCCAAGACTGGCTCCTGATCTGATATCGAGCACCGCACATCTGCTCCCCCACGCGTCAGGTTAAACCCAATCTCATCCCCGGACATAGTCACAGCCGTGGTCAAATCCGACAGTTCTGTTGACCCAATCTCGATAACCGTGACCAAGGTCGAGGCCATGGCAGGTTCCATCTCCACGTCGACAAAAGGATGTTTGGCGGCACGGTCGGCAGGGATGGGCAGCTGATCGGTGCGAATCGTGTATTGGTTTCGGCTGTAGATCTTCGCCCGAGCATTCGCCAGTGGGCGTTGAATGAAAAAACCGTCCGACTCGGTAGTAATTGCGCCTTGGCCGTCCCAGTTGTCGGCAAAGAACCGGGCCTCAACTTTCGACGCTTCTTTCCATTTCGTGACCCGATCCACAACAATCACTGCGTGTAGATCAAAAAGCACTATGACCGCACGTGTCACGTTTTTGATATTCAGGTCCACCAACCGGTAAGCCTGAGTGGCATCACTGCTCCAGTAGCTATAACCATCGCCTTCCCCTTTCGCGACCAGATGGGCCTGGGCAATCGTCGCACAGGTGCCCTCGACTCCGTTATGATAGAAGTGACCCTGACCATCGATCAGGATGGCGCTGTGTCCCGCGGTGGTGCGCATCATCCAGCAGGGATCAGTAAACGGATAAGGCGGGCGACTGGGATCGACGATCAACTCCTCCCCGTGCGCTTTGATAATGATACTATTGCGGTCGGCGTGTTCGTGATTCCAACCAATCCCACTGCGCAGACTGACCTGAAAATCTTCCGCGCGATAACCGGTGCGAGCCACCACCCAATCCAAATCAGGATACCAGGTCTGAGGTTTATTTTCCGGGGCCACCGCCTCGACCGTTTCATCAAAAAATATCAGCGACCAGAGGTTGTGCGCGGCGGCCATGTTTTCGCCAAACCATTGGGCGGATCCGTCACGGTATTCCCGGGCCACCCAGAACGGCAGGGCCGAGCGACTCTCCGCTCGCCCATCGGGATGCTGAAAAGGCACCTCGCCGCGATGCCGCCCACTGTCGCCAAAATTCACCACCTCGAACGGGTTGGCCGCAATTGGCATCGAAAGTTGGAGCATGTAGTTGATATGTCCGCGCCAGTTGATCCCATCCTGCAGATCCGCCACGCCGTTGTTACGCATCACGGCCAAGGCCATGAAGATGCTTTCCGAGGTATAGTTGGCGTAGTTGACCCCTTCGCCGTAGGAGCCGTCGGGCAGGTAGACATCTTCAAAAACCCTCAGGGCATGAATCGCCATCTCCAGCCAGCGCTCCAACTCTGCATTGGTGGTTTCCCCGTAGAGTTTGATCGCCACCGCCCCAATCGCCAACCCTCCCGCCGGGGCCGTTCGCAAATTCGTATCCTTGGTGATTTCCGGACGGCGTGAACTGTCCACCGGGAAAGTCATGCGCCTGGCATGCATCACACTGCGTGGATTGATTGTCCAATCGCGCGCGCCTCGCGGATGTCGGATACTGTTCAGGCTATGCCAACAAGGCTCACATCCCTTTGCCGCAATGGCCCGCGCCCACGCCTTCCTTTCATCGTTATCCACCAAGTCACCCAGCCAGTCCAAGGCCGCCGCTACGGCGATGGCGCAGCGCGGTGCGCCTTGCACCCCGATCACTTTGTCACCCGCCATAAAGAAGTCCCAGAAAGGGAATTTCATGAGGGCTCGGACAGATTCCAAAGCCAGGGATCCCGCTTCCGCGTCTCCCGTCATCAAATGCAAAAACGCCATGTTCTGCACGACATCCGTAATGCGGCGGAGGTCGTTCAATTGGTCCTCGTAGTTGACCTCTGATCCGAGAAATTTCATTTCCGCGGCACGGTCAAACTCAAGCAGCTGGTGACGCATCAAGGCGAACTGCGTATCCTCGGTGAAGAGTCTCCTTAAGCGGGGCAGGTCCTTTGCGGTGAAAAACAAACGGGGGCCGGTTGCGGTGGAAGAGTCAGGCAACGCAAAGGACTTCATGCCAATAATGCATCTGTGCAATTGGGCCGGGCGCAAGTCCAACCCGCTCCATTTCGAAAAAAAGTAACCTTTCGGTTACTATAGGCTCGCCCCCTCGCCCTCGAAACCCATTTTTTATCAACATCGTCGCCTAAGCCCGGGACGTCGCCATCCAAACCGTCATGCGAATTTTTGATATCCATACCCACCCCATTTGGCACCATGGCGGGAAGGATCCGGCCGACCAGCGCCGACTCATCGCTCAGTGCCGTTCGTTGGGCATCAGCCGGATCAACATCCTCGGTGACGTCAGCCGCTACGGTTGCTTTCCGGATGCCGAACAGATTCGTGAAATCAATACGGATAGCAGCCGGCTCGCCGCGCAGCACCCCGATTTCTATACTTACTTTTGTTTTCTGAATCCCACCCTCGGCGAAAGCGCCGTGATGCAGGAAGTCGAGCGTTGCGTCAGCCAAGGGGCTCGCGGCCTCAAACTGGAGGCGGCCAACAACGCCGCCGACTCCTGCATGCGGCATGTCGCCAAGGCCGCCCGGACCTTCGGCCTCGTCGTCCTGCAACACAGTTGGAGCATGGACACCCACAACAAGACCAATGGGGTGCAAACCGATCCCGAACATACCGCCCTCTTTGCCCGGCGTCATCCGGATGTGAAGGTCATCATGGCCCACCTGATCGGCTGCGGTTATCGTGGCGTGATGGCAGTCAAAGGCCTGCCCAATGTTTGGGTCGACACGTCCGGCGGATATCCTGAGTCAGGTACCATCGAATACGCCGTGGAGCACCTCGGCGCGGAACGCGTGCTTTTCGGCTCCGACCTGCCGATCCGCGAATGCAGCGTAAAAATCGGTGCGGTGCTTGGCGCCATCCTGCCCCAAGCGTCCCGCAAGCGAATCCTCTACGACAATGCCGCGGATCTGATCGGCGTAAGTTAACCCGACTATTTATCATGAGCCAGGCCACCCGCTCCCCCATCGTCGATGAACCTTTTCCGTTTCCGCAACGCTGGGGTGACGAGGAAATTGCCCTCCTCTCGCAGACCATGCGCCAGCAATCCCTTTTCTACTGGAAAGGACCCCAGACCGAGGCCCTCTACCCCGCCTTTCGCGCGCACTACCCCCTGAAGTATCTCTTCCCTTGCTCGTCCGGCACGGCTTCCTTGCATATCGCCATGATGGCGCTGCGGCTCAAACCCGGCGACGAGGTTATTGTGCCAGCGATGACCGACATGGGCTCGGTGCTCGGCATTCTCCATCAATTACTCGTGCCCGTCTTTGTCGATATCGAGCCACGCACCTACAATCTCGATCCGGCCGCCGTGCGCGCCGCGATCACCCCGCAGACCAAGGCGATTCTCGCGGTGCATCTCGGTGGCAATCCATGCGACATTCCCGCGCTGCTCGCCATCGCCCAGGAGCATAACGTCGCCCTCATTGAAGACTGCGCCCAGGCGTGGGGCGCGCGCTACCAAGGCACTCATGTCGGCCTGTTCGGGGATATCGGTTGCTGGTCGTTCAACGACTTCAAACATCTCTCTTGTGGTGACGGCGGCATGGTCGGCACCCACCGCGACGACCTCGGGCGCGATCTCACCAAGTGGGGCGACAAGTGCTACAACCGCATCACCAACGTCCGCAATCCCGACGAGATGGCATACAATTATCGGATGAGCGAACCGCTCTCGGCCATCTGCACGGCGCAACTTGGAAAACACGATGCCATCGTCAGGCCGCGCGTGCGCTTCGGCACATTGTTGACCGAGCTACTCGCAGATGCTCCGGGAGTTCTGCCACCGGTTGTCCGTCCCGGTGACACGCACAGTTACTACAACTTCATCTTCCGCCTCGATCTCAGTATCTTGAAAACCACTCGTGGTGAGTTTGCCGCTGCGCTCCGTGCCGAGGGGGCCAATGCACGCGATGAACTCCCCGCCCCCGTCTATGCTTATGAGCTGTTTCAACGGCACAATTTCTTCGGCGGTCGCTGGCCCGTGCGTGATCTGGGTCTGACCACGATGGACTACACCAAAGTGCACTGCCCGGTCGCCGAGGCCTACCACCGTGACAACATCATGCTGCCTATCAATGAAGCCATGACGGAAGGCTACGTGCGCAAACTAGCGGCAGCGGTCACCGCCGTCGCAGAACGATTCGCGGGATGACCACCAAGCCAGGAGTTCCGGACATCTCGCTTCAGGGCTTGGAACTTAATTCCAACATCCTGCTGCTCGATAACCACAACTATTGGGATCTCTACCCGACCGAGGAACCGTTGGCCCTGCAGAAAATCGAACGCACCTCCACGGGCATTGGCCTCGTGCTCACACTGGCCACCGCCTTCGAATTTGATCACCTGGAGATCACGGGCGAGGGGCACGCGATCGTGAACACGGAAGGCGCCATTATCACCGTGCGTTTCCCGAATGAGCAGGCGATGGAACCCCAGCTGCACAATCTCACCATCATAGCAGTGTCCAATTCAGGTGAACGCACCGCCTCATATAATCTCGGACTGCATTTCGCCTCCAAGGCGCGCGATGCGGCCAATGGCCGCACCATGAGCGATCGCGTAATCATCAGGGATACCGACCTCAAACTGATTTTTTCCCGGGTCGGCGATTGGATCATTGAACATCCGACCGTCGAGGACTGCACCTATGCGAAAAACCGCTGGGGCAGTCTAACCGATAACCTCGCCGGCGCCTATGCCAAGGCGCGCGCGCTTACCCGGTCAATCATCGACGACTTCGAACCTCGTCGCGGCACGCCCTCCGACGCGATGAACCGGTTGCATCCGTTTCGACAACACGAACGCATCCTCACCGGCATCGATCGCGGTTGGTGCGCCAACATGGCGGAGGTCCTCTGCCACGGCCTCAACAGCCTCGACATCCCGGCTCGGCTCGTCCGCATGCGCAACACTTACTACAATGCCACGTCAGAGACACCCGGCGAAAACTTCGAGGTGCTGCTCGCAGGTGGTCATACCATCGTCGAAATCTATGATGCCGACCTCAAGCAGTGGATCTGGATCGACCCCAGTCAGCGTCAACTCGGGGCCCGCGATGCCGGGGGACACCTGCTCAATCTGGCCGAGATCCAGCAGCGGGTGAACTTGCCGCATCAAGCCGCGGACCTGCGATTCGAACAATACGATCCGACCACACAGACGAAAACTATCTATGCATTCGCCGATAGCCCTATCCGCCCGAACCTGATGAACTTCGCCAAACGCGAACAACGGTTCTATTATTTCAAGCGCTTTTAAAGGGGTCAGGCCGTTATTTGTTAATTTTTAGGCTCTCTCTTAGGACTATAGCCAGGTCGTCGTCGTAATTAACAAATAACGGCCTGACCCCTTTGCTAGAATTACTTGATCGCGAGGAGTTCGACTTCGAAGATCAGCACGGAACCGGCCGGGATGGGGCCTTGGGCGCGGTTGCCGTAGGCCAGATGAGCCGGGATGAAGAGCTTCCACTTCGAACCGACGGTCATCAGCTGCAGGGCCTCGACCCAGCCGGGAATGACGCCAGTCACCGGAAAGGAAATCGGTTCGCCCCGCTTGACCGAACTGTCGAACACCGTGCCGTCCACCAAGGTGCCGTGATAATGCACTTCGACCGTCTGCTCGTCGGTTGGCTTGGCGCCGTCACCATTGGTCAGCACTTCATACTGCAGACCGGAATCGGTCACGACGACTGATTCGCGCTGTTTATTCTGCGTGAGAAATTCCTGCCCCGCCTTCGCCTGCTCCGCCGAACCTTCGGCCGCGGCAGCTTCGACCTTGGCCTGGGCACTGGCAAAAGCCTCCTTGAGATCCTCTTCCGAAACGCGGGGCTCCGCGCCGCCCAAGCCGTCCTGCAGCCCCGCCACAAACGCGATGATGTCGATGTCCACGCCACCTTGACGTGCAATATTGCCGCCCATGTTCAGGGCGATGCCGTAGCTGACGCGTTGGTCGGCAGTTTCGAGTTTGAGTTCGGGAGTCGTGGCCATAGCAGGATCTATATCGGGTTAGTGGGCAGGTATCGGGTCGATTGACCGAACACCCAGGAACGCACCACCCCAGAGACCTCACTGGATAATGCAACCCCGCGTTGCGGGACTTTGGCAAAAACATGCTCAAGACAATCGATTCATGACAAAGCTTTGACCGCTTCCTGCCTCGGCTATTGGTTGGGGCGAACCCATCTCCTACCTCACCTATCCCATGAAACGCTACGGATCTGTCCTCGCCCTTCACCCCGAAAAAGTCGCCGAATACAAAAAGCTCCACGCCGCGGTTTGGCCCGATGTGCTGGCAATGATCAAGTCCTGCCACATGCAGAATTACTCAATCTTTCTGCGCACGCTGGAGGACGGGCAGCCCTATCTCTTCAGCTACTTCGAATACACCGGCACTGATTACAAGGCCGATATGGCGCGCATGGCCGCCGATGAAACGACGCAGAAATGGTGGTCCTTCTGCATCCCCTGCCAGAAGCCGCTCAGCGACCGCGAGCCCGGTGAGTGGTGGGCCGGGATGGAAGAAGTTTTTCACACCGACTGATCAACCAACACCACAAGTCCCCCATGGAATCACGCATCAGCATCATAACCCTCGGGGTGACTGATCTCACCCGCTCAATCCGGTTCTATCGCGATTGACCTGACCTCGCTATTTTGAGCCACCTTTGATGTTAGTCTGGGCCCCAGAAAGGACCCAGACCATGAAAGGTAA
>JAURHD010000050.1 GCA_030833445.1 Cephaloticoccus sp.
GGTCGCCGAGGATTTCGTTCACCGGCAGATTATTCTCCATCGAACGGCCAAGGTTGCCCTGCAGCACACCCGCATCGGTGCGGTCGAAGGTGACGAACCAATTGAAACCCATCCATCGCATGTATTGCCGCCAGACCGGCTCATCCAAATGAAAGTTCTGCCGGATATCCTCCAACTGCGAGGCCGCATTGGGATCACCGTTGAGCGACAGCTCCGCCGTTTTCGATGCGATGAAATCTCCGGGCGGCAACTGCACGATGGTGAAGACAATGATCGAGATCACCAACAGCGTCGGCATCAGGATGAGCACCCGTCGCCAGATGAATGGATGCCGCACGGCCACGGCCACGAAACCGAGTCCCACCAGGATCCACAATGCCCACGCAAACAAGCGGCCGCCGCCGGAAGCCGCCCCGGTTGTCGCCTCCGCACCGACGTTCGGGAGCGAAGATGGATGCGCGAGGGAATCCGTGATGTGCGAGACGGTAGCCGGCGAATCGTTGGGCTCGTCCCAAAAATAAGTTTCCAAGCCGGTGTTACCGGGGGTCATGAAGTAGTAGCCGAACAGAATGCCGTCGGGCACGTTGCGAAAACCGTTCTTCACCTCGACCAATTGCGGCGGCGGGGTGGCGACGCTGATGTTCCAGACATTGTCCGCCGCAATCTCCATGATCTCGTTGAAGTAGGTGACGCTGGCGGCAGCCGTCGGCGCGATCTGGGCCAGATCGTAGAGTTCCATCGCGCGGCGAGCGGGATGTCCGGGCGGCGGGCCGTAGACGCCGGGTTGCTGGGACGCCGCGCTGTCCTGCAGGCCGCCGAACCAATACCAACGTCCCCACGACGGTGCAAAAAAAGATGAGCTGCTTACCGCCACAAAGGTGCGCGGATCCAGCATGGGCATGAACTCCTCCAACCCCGGCCAGAAGGTGAAGTCGTGTTCGAGTGCCGCCTGCTCCACCTGCCACAGGGTGCGGGGGTGAATTTGCACCAAGGTGCGGATACCCATCTCGCTCCATTGCACGGCGATCATCTGGGCTGTATCCGGCGGGAAACTTTCCGCCAGATTCAAAAACCAGGTCATCCGGGTGCCGTCGGGGTAAGTGCGATAACCCTCTTTATCTCGTTTATCCAAACCGAGGGCATCGAATATCCGGCCGGCCCGCACCGGATCATAATCGATAAAACTGTGATAGTGCCGCGCGTTGCCGTAGGCCGAATCCGGGCCCGGGGAATTTTGCGCCGGCTCTCCCACCCCGTTGTAAACTGCATCGATGATTTCCCGGCGGTTGATGGACAGGGAGAGAGCCTGACGGAAGGTCTTTTCGTTCAGCAACTGGTGCTTCCACTTGGTCTCGGGCTCATCGGGTTTGACGATGCGGTTGAGATTGGGGCTGACCATCGCCATCGACCGCGTCGCGTTGATCCAGTGGCGCAAAGTGTAACCGCGGCGCGGAGCTTCGCTCGAGAGCAACGTGTAATCCTCAAAATTGATGTGCCGGTCCTGCATCGAGATTTCCCCGCTCGCGGCCGCCGCCGTCAGCATCCCCGGGTTCTTGATGTCAAAGAGCAGCCGGTCGAGATACGGCAGCTGATTGCCCTGGGGATCGACCGCGTAGTAATACGGATTGCGCACAAAACCCTGCGGAGCGGACGAGCGGTAATCGGCATAAATCCACGGCCACATGCGCGGGTGCTCGGGATTGCGGCGGTTGATCAGCCGGAAATACACCGCATCGGCGCTCGGCAAATTCAACCGCTGCATGATGTCTGCAATCACGGCCGGATCACCAATCTTGGGATGATATTTTTTGAGGTAGTGCTCGGGCCGGAAACTCTCGGGGGAGCTCGCGAGCTTTTCCAAAAAGAGGCTGTAAGGATCCTCAAAGATAAACCGGACGGTGAGGTCATCCACCGCCTCAATCCGGCCAAACTTGCCGGCGTTCAACATGAAGGCGTAGCTCGTCAGTCCATTGCCCGAAGATTGGAAATAAAGCGCCTCATAGTTCCACCAGAAGAGAATGTCCGCCGTGGTGAAGGGAGCGCCGTCCGACCAACGCAGACCTTTCCGCAGGGTGAAAGTCCACACCCGCTGATTAGGCGAGGCGCTCCACGACTTCGCCAAGTGCGGCACAATCGGATAACCATCGGGCGACCACCGCACCAGCGAGGCATAAGACAGGCGGGTCGCAATCACGCCCTCGATATCCTCGGGATTCGTCGCCAGTCGGTGCCACGTGCCACCATAACGGCCGACTGCCTTTTCCATCCCGGCCATCACCACCGGTTCGGGGCCCGTGCGTTCCGCTACCGGCGGCAATACCCCTTGTTGCACCAGATCGGCCAAGATCGGCGCCTCACCGCGAGGCCACCAGTTACCTTTGGATCCTTCCGCGTAATTAACCTCACGCACAATGACCGGCGGATGATCGGGTGTGAGTCGGGGGTTGCGGGCCTGCCGGGCGGCATTCGCGGCATGGTCCGTCGGGCG
>JAURHD010000051.1 GCA_030833445.1 Cephaloticoccus sp.
TGGTGCTCGGATTCAAGACGAGGCATTCAACTACACCAGCCGTGGTGCTTTCACCCATAATGTCGTCAAGACGTTCTCGGCCACCGCTGAGTTCAAGCCATTCGACT
Source organism: Cephaloticoccus sp. (assembly GCA_030833445.1). Lineage (GTDB taxonomy): Bacteria > Verrucomicrobiota > Verrucomicrobiia > Opitutales > Opitutaceae > Cephaloticoccus. Next base: position 108 of record JAURHD010000051.1, read on the forward strand.
GGCTCTCCGGTCGTTACAGCTACACGCGCGACCGCAGTGACTACAACTCCCTCGAAGGTCTGACCCTGCCTTACGGCAACGGAATCAACTGGCAGGTGCGGGCTTCCTCCACCGCTGGTTACTACCGTAACACCGAGAACCATCAGCTCGATCTGGTGTTCGAAAAAGAACTTTTCGGCATCAAGAACAAGCTGCTTACCGGTGTGAGCTACAACCAATACGAGCAGAAGTATAACTCGAGCATCCCCGGTCTCTTCCCGTTCTACGGCAAGGTTCCTGGTGCGACCAACGGTATTGCCAACCCCGGTTATACCGAGGTTGCGCAGAACATCGCTGGTTCGGGTGGTCAGGTTCCCGTCAACCAGGTCATTCGTGACCGTAACGGCAACATCAAGCTCGTCCGCAACGTCTATAACCAATGGGACCCAGGATTCGAGCAAAACCCCAGCATCGCGCTGATAAACTCAGTGGACCGGGCCGTGCTTGACCAATACAAGCCCGAGACCAACGCGTGGTATGTCAACTATCAGGCCACCCTGTTGGATGACCGCCTCACCGTCCTCGCGGGTTACCGCAAGGAAGAGCGCTCTGACTCCGGTCAGAACCTGATCGCCAACTACCCATGGTTCATCCCGCCCTCAACGGCGTGGCAGGACACGGTTACCTATCCGGAAAACGTCTATAGTTACTCGAAAAACTATGCGAAGACCACGGCCGAAACCGTTGACGGTGACTCCGACATGATCGGCGCTTCGTTCGCCCTCACCAAGGAAATCTCCATCTATGCCACCCACTCGAACACGTTTAAGTTCAACAGTGGCATCCGTGGCGGTCTCTATCCCGGTGACGAACTGCTCTGGGCTGCTGACGCTATCGCCTTCGGCGGTGGCTCGTTCCAATATCGTGGCCAAACCATCACCCAGCCTTCGCAGCTCACCGCTGCCCTCCAGGCCGTCGGTGCGTTTGACAAGATCAAGAACGAAACCGGCACCAACCTCGAGTTCGGTGTGAAGATCGCTTCTGAAGACAACAAGTATGTTGGCACGCTGTCGATCTTCCGCGCCACCCGCGCCAACCAACGGTTGGATGACGGTGCGGCTCAGTCCAACCTCGAGGAGCCTCTGAACTACAGTGGCGCCGGCAACCTGTTCCCGGCCGGTTCCCCGTATCTCGGTCGTAACTTGCGCTGGCGCACCACCGATCTCGAAAACAAGATCGAAGGTGCTCAAGCCGAGTTGATCTGGACGCCTAACCGTAACATCCAATCCGTGATCAACGGTTCCTGGATGTGGACGGCCAAGACGGTCTATGACAAGACTCGCTTCGCGCCGGGCACCACTGGGTATAACAACTACAGTGCTGCCGCCAAGGTCGCTGCGGACATCTACTACGGTGCCCGTCTGGAAAATGTGCCTGAGTATCGCTTCAATACGTTCACCAAGTATACCTTCACCGATGGTCCCGTTCGCGGTCTCTCGGTTGGTGTTGGTGCCCGTTACTCCTCCGAGACGGTCGTAAGCCGCTCGGTTGACTGGAATCCGCTCAACGGCGGTCTCCAAGGTGGCGACTACTTGGTCTTCGACGTGACCGTCGGCTTCCCATGGGAAGTTGCCGGTTACAAGATCAAGACCAGCTTGGGTGTCTACAACGTGACCGACGAAGAATACTTCGAAGGCCGCAATGTGATGTCCCCGGCGCGCAACTGGGTGTTGTCCAACACCCTCAGCTTCTAAGCTGGGTCGTTACTCCTAACGTCTGCCTTTCGAGGGCGGAGACCTCCGGGTCTCCGCCCTTTTT
>JAURHD010000052.1 GCA_030833445.1 Cephaloticoccus sp.
CGCTAGACTTTGGATCTGGATATCATGGTTCGATTCCATGTAGGCCTATGCAGTACCCTCATCATGACATTATTAAACATTCACCAGGAGTAAATATGCGTAAGATGATTTTCTCTGTAGCACTTGTTGGTCTTGTTGCTTGTTCCAAGACGGAAGAAGTTGCCCCTGATAGCACCGCTGCTGATACAGCAGTCGCTGCACCTGCTGCCACCACAGACACCCTTCACACCGAAGGCCTCGCACCTGTGGAAGTTACGGCGCCTGCAACAGAAGCTAAGTAAGTAAAAAAGCAAGTCCTTCGGGACTTGCCCACGGGGGCGTAAGCTAACGGTAAACTGGTGCCTTTGCAAGGCACACTTAAGGGTTCGATTCCCTTCGCCTCCATATTGGGTGGTTAGCTCAGTTGGTTAGAGCATCTCGTTTACACCGAGAGGGTCGGGGGTTCGAGTCCCTCACTACCCATGTTTGCTCTTGTGGTGGAATGGTATACACGGAGGTCTCAAAAACCTCTGCCCTTGCGGGCTTGTGAGTTCGAGTCTCACCGGGAGCATTGGACAGGTGGTAGAGTGGTTTATTGCATCGGTCTTGAAAACCGAAGAACTGAAAGGTTCCGGGGGTTCGAATCCCTCCCTGTCCGTATCTTCATCATGAGGTGATTATGTCATTTAAAATTTCCAATGTTGATAAAAAGGATGTGTGTGAACAATGCGTTTGGGAGAAGGTGCTAGGCAATGGTAAACGCATCTACTTTGAAGAAAACACCTGGTATCGTTGGGGTGAGGTTTGGGTGGAGGAAGACCCCCGTGAGAATGGCTGGACAGAA
>JAURHD010000053.1 GCA_030833445.1 Cephaloticoccus sp.
CCATGCGCGAAGGGCCATCGCAGAAGCCAGGCGTCGAGGGGATCGACGAATTGTTTTAATTCACGGAAACGGAAGTGGCCGGCTTCGCCATGAGCTGGAGCAAATGCTCCGAAAAGATGCCGGCCTACGCTACTTCGATGCCTCGTACCAACTCTTTGGGCAGGGGGCTTTGGAGGTGGAAATTTTGCACCGGTCAAAATAGACTACCTTTGTCGCTGCGTACAGTCGGCCTTGTCGCCTTGATTTTCAAGGAGGAAAGTCCGGACAACACAGAGCACCGCGCTTCTTAACAGGAAGGCAGAGGACCCGTAAGGGGAGTCTGACAGCTAGTGCCGCAGAGAGGGAAACCGCCACGAGGCATCGATCGAGCAACGTGGTAAGGGTGAAAAGGTGGGGTAAGAGCCCACCAGCAGTTTGGGTAATCAGGCTGGCTTGGTAAACCTCGCGGGTTGAAATGCCACGTAGACCGATGCTTAAGGGCTGCTCGCCCAATGTCGGAGGGTAGGCAGATGGAGCAAGGGGGTGACCGCTTGCCTAGATCAATGACAAGGACGTGCTTCGGCACGGACAGAATCCGGCTTATACGGCTGTACGTTTTTTTCTCACTTTGGCTCGGAAAAGCCGCCTACCTTTGCACACTTAAATTTCCCTATGACTTTATTCAACACCCTCGGGCTCAACCAGCCTTTGCTTGACGCGATTGACGCTTTGGGCTTTACCGAAGCCACGCCGATCCAGGCTGAGACCATTCCTGCCTTGTTGGCAGACGAGGGAAAACG
>JAURHD010000054.1 GCA_030833445.1 Cephaloticoccus sp.
AATGTTTCTTTAGTTGATCTTACTTTTGTCGCAAAGAAAAAAACATCAGTCAAAGATATTAATGAAATTATTAAAACCGCAGCAAATAGTGAATATGAAAATATTATTCAGTACAATACTGAACAATTGGTATCTATAGATTTTAATCATAATCCTTATTCTTGTATTTTTGACTCAACTCAAACAAGAGTATCCGGTGATGGTAAGTTAGTTAAAGTGTTAGCGTGGTATGACAATGAATGGGGCTTTTCAAATCGAATGTTAGACACCTCTATTGCTTTAATGAAAGCTTAGATCATTAAGAAATTGATTAAAAAAAAATAATTGTTAAAACTACTTTAAATTTAGATGCGCCCTTAGCTCAGCTGGATAGAGCATCGGTTTTCTAAACCGAGGGTCAGAGGTTCGAATCCTTTAGGGCGCGCCAATTTTATAAATTATGGCTAAAATTTTAATTTTAGGAGCAGGTTCGATGAGCACTGCTTTTGCCTTTCCGTGCAGTGATAATAATCATGAAGTTTCAATTGTAGGCACTCACTTAGAGGATAATTTTATCGATATTATTAAATCTAATAAAAATGTTCATCCAGCATTAAAATCTAGAATTCCAAATAATGTTAAACTGTACAAATTTAATAGCTTTCATGATTTGTTAAAAAAGGCCGATCTAATAGTTATAGGTGTTAGCTCAAAAGGAATTCATTGGGCATCTG
>JAURHD010000055.1 GCA_030833445.1 Cephaloticoccus sp.
GCCCGTCACGACCACGGCCCGCACGGCGTGACGCGACGTCAAGAGAGTTCGCTCTGTTTGCATACCGACTCCTACGAGCGGGTTATTGGGCGGGTCGTAATCCTATGGGGAGGGGCGTACTGGCGGGGTATCCCCGCGAAGGCAGATCAGCCGAATCGACCCGAGACGTAGTCGGCGGTGAGCTGCTGCTGTGGCGCGGTGAAGATCTTCCCCGTCTCGCCCTGCTCCACCACATAGCCGGCGCGGTCGTCGCCCATGGTGAGGAAGACGGTGTAGTCCGACGCACGTGCCGCCTGCTGCATGTTGTGCGTCACGATTACGATCGTGTAATCGCGAATCAGCTTGCGCATCAGCTCTTCGATCTGCAGCGTCGACTTTGGATCCAAGGCGGAGCACGGCTCGTCCATCAAGATCACTTCAGGCCGAATGGCGATGGCGCGCGCGATGGAGAGCCCAGGTTGATCGAGCTTATCTTTCACCTCATCCCAAAGGGCCGCGGCGCGGAGACTCTCTTCAACAAGGGCATCGATGCCTGCGGTCTCGCCGAGAAGGCGAAGCCCGAACGCCACGTTCTCAAAGATGGACTTCGGGAATGGGTTCGGTTTCTGGAAGACCATGCCGACGCGGCGGCGAAGATCAATCACGTCCGTTGCGCGGGAGTGTACCG
>JAURHD010000056.1 GCA_030833445.1 Cephaloticoccus sp.
CGAACTCGCCGCACTTCTGCCAACGGAGGTCAGGCTGCATGGGGCTTAAGTTGGAGGCAGGGGGGACGTTTTCAAACGATTAAGCGACGTGACGCTTGAAAATCGCCGGAGGTTCCCGCACTTTGGCCTCCTATGGCCAAACTGACTCCCGAACAGATCACCAAGGTCTCCGCCTGGGTAGCCGAAGGCGCGACGCTTTCGCAGATCCAGGAGCGCCTTTCCTCCCAGCTCGGGGTTTCCATGACCTACATGGACGTCCGTTTCCTCGTCGATGACCTGAACCTCGCCCTCATCGAGAAGGAAGAGCCGAAGCAGCCGGAAGTCGCCGCCGCCGAAGCCGCGCCCGAAGAGGCCGCCGCTCCCGCCGCTCCGACCGCCCAAGGCGCCGGCGTCGTCACCGTCGAAGTCGACACGATTGCCCAGCCGCACGCGATGGTCAGCGGACATGTCACTTTCTCCGACGGCGAAAAGGCCGATTGGTATATCGACCATCAGGGCCGTCCGGGCATGGCCGCGCGCACGCCGGGTTATCGCCCGACGCCGCAGGACATCACTGACTTCCAGGTCAAACTGGACGCCGCGCTCCGTCAGGCCGGTTACTGAGCGCTCAGCGCGTCTTCAGAATCGCTTCCGCCAGGACGAAGTCCGCCGGACG
>JAURHD010000057.1 GCA_030833445.1 Cephaloticoccus sp.
CTGTTCATCCCATTTATCCACGACTCTGGGATGATGCCGAGGGGCTTGCCGTTCTTGGCCCAGACATACACGTTACCTTCGTGCAAGGTTACGTTGCCTAGCTCCCACTTATGGTTAGCCGCGATGCGCTTAATCTTCTCTTTAAGTTCGTCGCTCATAGTATCTAGTTGTTCTTAGTTGTTCTGTTTCGTTTGGAGCCTGAGACTGGAATCGAACCAGCAACCGCCTGTTTACAAAACAGGTGCTCTACCGTTGAGCTACTCAGGCAAAAAAAGACCCCGGCTTTTATGCGATTACCGGGGAGGTGATGAAAGTAACCAGCGTCACCACACGCCGTCGCAATACCTAATTGTTTAGTAAGGCAAGTCGTCCTCGGGTGCAGGGGTTTCAACCGTGCGCTGACCGAACCACCACAAGGCACCCCACTCGGGAGCGCGGAGAGCAGCGTTATCAGCAATCTCTGGGAGGCCAACGTCGTTAAACGCCTTGCGTGTAGCCAATGCTAGGTCAGCCCATGCTTTAGCCAGTTCTGCCCCGTTAAGGGCCGTTTCCGTGGCCGTATGAGCCTGTTTTGCAGGCGTAGCGTAAGCTTGATTGCTTTCGGAGTGGCTGTCCACGGCGTCTTGCGTAGATAC
>JAURHD010000058.1:0-389 GCA_030833445.1 Cephaloticoccus sp.
GAGAGCCTTTTTTAGGAGTTGGATTAAAATATTCCATTAAAATAGCAATATAACGATGGACTTTTTTTTTGCAAAATGTTAATTCAGCCGCTTATTTGGAGGTAGGTTATTAAAATAGAAGTTAAAAATGACAATCTGGAACAAGCGCTTAGAGTGCTTAAGAAAAAGCTGCAGCGTGAAGGAACATTTCGTCTACTAAAAATCAAAAGTACTTACGAAAAGCCCTCTGAAAGAAAAAAAAGAGAATTAGAAGATAATATGGCCAGAGTTAAGAAGTTAAGAAAACTTAAGGCTAGATTTTAATTTTTTTTTACTATTTAATAGAATTCTTATATCGCGGGGTGGAGCAGTCTGGTAGCTCGTCAGGCTCATAACCTGAAGGTCCTTGG
>JAURHD010000058.1:398-630 GCA_030833445.1 Cephaloticoccus sp.
CCGCAACCAAACTTTTATTATTTTATGAATTGGTGGGACTGGTTGGTTACGCTCCAACTACCCCTGCAATGTCAATGCAGTACTCTACTATTGAGCTACAGTCCCAGACTAATCTAAAGATTTAGAAATTTCTTCGACCATTTTCTTAGCATCAGAAAATAACATCAATGTATTATCTTTGTAAAATAATTCGTTATCTACTCCTGCATAGCCTGATGATAAGCTTCTTTTT
>JAURHD010000059.1 GCA_030833445.1 Cephaloticoccus sp.
CTTGAAGAAGGTCGTCTCACCGACGCCCAAGGCCGCAGCACCGATTTCCGCAACACCGTCTTGATCATGACTTCCAACTTGGGCACGCAAGATTTGCGCAAGGCCAACGTTGGCTTCGGCAAGAACGACGAAGCACTGTCATATCAGCGCATGCGCGACAAGGTGAACGAAGCGTTGAAGGGCCACTTCCGCCCCGAGTTTCTCAACCGCATCGACGAAGTCATTGTGTTCCACGAGTTGGGCATGCCCGAAGTGGTGCAGATGGTCGACTTGATGAGCAAGCGCGTGATCTCGCAATTGGAAGGCCTCGGCCTTGGGCTCGAACTGACGCAGCCTGCAAAAGAATTGCTGGCCAAGCGCGGCTACGACCCACAGCTGGGCGCTCGCCCACTGCGTCGTGCACTGCAACGCCTGATTGAAGACCCACTATCGGAGAAGTTGCTGAATAAAGATTTCTCCGCGGGCCAGATCATTGTGGTGGGCACCGAGCCCGACCCAGAAGCGCCGAATGAAGAGCGCATGACGTTTAAAGCGGTTGAGGGCTTCCAGCCACCAGCAGCGATCGAACTTGCAGGCGCCGGCGACGGCACACCAACTGCCACTGAGT
>JAURHD010000005.1 GCA_030833445.1 Cephaloticoccus sp.
TTACCTTTCATGGTCTGGGTCCTTTCTGGGGCCCAGACTAACATCAAAGGTGGCTCAAAATAGCGAGGTCAGGTCAGGTGTCCTGGCCGCGCGCTATATCGCCGCCGATACTTCGCGCGAAACCAACCTTGCTCCCACCTTTGGTCTGAAGATCGACTTTGCAGGCGGTCTGGCAGTTCGCGGCTCAGCCACCATCTCCAATCGTTTTCCAATTTCCGCCATGAGCCACCGGGTTGATACATCCACCGGCGGTGGCCCCGGTATCAATTACGCCTTCGTGTATGATCCGCAGCGTGATCAATCCTACGATGTCCAACGCAATGAGGACCTAAACCCGGATATCGTGCCCGAAGGGGCGGTAACCCAGAGCATCGGTTTGCTCTACCGGCGCGGCGAGATCCACCGGTTCCGCGCCAGTCTGGATTTTGTGGATACCAGCAAAGAAAATGAACTGCTCTTTCTGGAGCCACAAACAATCCTGAACTTGGAATCGCTTTGGCCGGAGCGTGTAGTCCGTGCCCCCCTTAATCCAGGGGACACCAAATCGGCGGGAAGAGTCGAATCGGTGCTGACCGGTCTCATTAATGTTTCTTCGCGGCACTCGCAGAATTGGAACGGTTCACTGGACTACACTTGGATGAATTTTCTGGGAGGGAGATTGGATGCGAGCACCCGCTTGGTCGTTTTCCAAAAATACGAGCGCCAAGTCCTGCCGGGCAGTCCCGTAATTGACGAACTGGTATCACCCGACGGCACCGCCTCGGGATTAATGAAATATCGCGCCAAGCGGAATCTCAGTTGGATCGGGCGACGGTATGGTTTCAGTGCGGATAGTCATAACTACCATTCGCGGATTCTGCCGGCACCGGAACGACCGGCGCAAGGCAGTGACCGCATCGCGCGATTTTGGCAGTATGACTTCTTTGTTCAGACTAATCTGGCCCATTGGATCCCGTGCCTGAGCAAACTGGATCAAATGACCGCACAGCTACGGATTAATAATATATTCGACACTCCATTCCCGGAGTATGCCAACGACGCCTCAGGTGCGGGAGTGCAGGCGTATGGCGATTGGCGCGGCCGGACTATTTCGCTGTCTTTGACGACTACGTTCTAGCCAAATATTTCTACTCGAAATGGGGTCGCAAGCCTTGCAGGGTCACTGCTTCATTCCGTCATGGCTAACAAAACGTTACTCGTCACCGGTTCATCGGGTCTCATCGGCTCCGAGGTCTGCGGCTATTTTTCAAAATTGGGCTATTCCATTCACGGCGTAGACAACAACCAGCGCGCCGTCTTTTTCGGTCCACAAGGTGACACCCGTTGGAACCAACAGCGGCTGGAGAAGGAACTGACCGGCTTTACCCATCATGAGCTCGATATCCGGGACCGCACCGGCGTCTTGGCCCTAATTCAGCAGATAAAGCCTTCCGTTATCGTTCACACCGCAGCCCAGCCTTCCCACGACCGGGCTGCAGCTATCCCATTTGACGATTTCGACACCAACGCAGTCGGCACGCTCAACCTGCTTGAAGCCGCCCGCCAGGCCTGCCCTGAGTCTCCGTTTGTGCACATGAGCACGAATAAAGTTTATGGGGATGCTCCCAACGCCATTGCGTTGAAAGAAATGGAAACTCGCTGGGATTACGCCGATGCTGCCTATGAGCATGGTATCCCGGAGACGTTTACCATCGATCAATCGAAGCACTCTCTGTTCGGGGCTTCGAAGGTCGCTGCCGATGTCATGGTGCAGGAATATGGCCGCTATTTCGGTATGCCGACCTGTTGCCTCCGCGGCGGCTGTCTGACTGGTCCAAATCATACCGGAGTCGAACTGCACGGCTTCCTCTCCTACCTCGTAAAGTGTAATCTGGAAGGCCGTGAATACAAAGTCTTCGGCTATAAAGGCAAACAGGTCCGGGACAACATCCACTCACTGGACGTGGCCCGGTTCATGGCTGCATTCGTCGAAGCTCCACGCGCGGGTGAAGTTTACAATCTAGGCGGAGGCAAAGCCAACAGCACCTCGATATTGGAGGCATTCAAAATTGCGGAAAACTATTCCGGACAACCGCAGGTGTTCACCTACGTTGATCAAAACCGCGCGGGTGACCACATCTGCTATTACTCGGATCTGCGCAAAATGCGCGCTCACTACCCGGCGTGGGATATCACCCAGTCGCTGGAAGACACCATTCACCAAATTGTCCAAGCGTGGAGAAAACGCTCTTCCAGCGCTACCGCATGATGCGATCTTGGTTTGATGTCCGTAGTCTGATCTTGACGGTATTGCTGGCCTTGGCGGCGGCCATGCCGGCGATCACAACCAGTGTCGAAAATCGGAATTACTACTTTTTCGACATCACCCTGACATCAAACACTCAGGGTTCCACCCAGTTTTTCTGGGACTTGGGCAACGGATTCTCAGAATTCAACTCTTCCCGTCAGCCGATCAAAATTGAACCGGAGCCCGTGGTTTACCGGTTCATGATGCCCATGGGCCGATTCACAGCCTTGCGCTTCGATCCCATCGACGGAATAGGCCATTTCACTTTTTCCCATGCCCAGATCGTCGATCGGCGCGGTCGCATAGTGCATGTGTTCGGTCCCGACGATCTGCAACCTGGTGGAAACATCACGAGCGCAAAACGAGATGGGCTAAAGCTCTTGGTCGAGACCAGTCAGACATCCAACGATCCGATTTTCAACCTGCGCCTCTCGGAACCCCTCATCCTCAAGACGGATGCCCGAATTTGGTGGGAACTGGGTTGGCCGGCCGCATGGCCAGTCCTCCTGCTCGGTTGTTTGTTAAGTTGCCCATTTGTAGCTCGCGGGCTTTCGCGGGTCTCCTTGAAAGTGCTGGCCTATGCTGGGTCCATGCCAGTCGGCACCATTATGCTGACGGGGGCGATCATTGTGGCGATCCAATGCCATCCAGTGTTGTTTCAGGGGCGGTCATTCGCCTCGCCGAACAATGGTGGGCACATGCTCTACGAGAGCCTACCCACCCTGCCTGGGGATACCGACGCCATGTCGGCCAACACCGGCAGTTCCGATACCGGTGCCCTGCTTTTTCAGCATCTATACTATCCCATGGTTCAACGGGATGCCTTGCAGGCGGGTGAATTGCCCTTGTGGAATCGCTATTCACTCAGCGGTGAACCGTTGCTTGGTCAGGGCCAATCCATGTTCGGTGATCCATTCAACTTTATCACCATTGTCGCGGACGGCGCAGCCTGGGCCTGGGACATTCGATTCCTGATCGCCCGTTGGTTGCTGGCATGCTCCTTGGGGGGAATAGTCTGGCTGTTGACCCGCCGCATCGGCCCGGCAATTCTCACCACAATCGGCGCAGGCTTCCTAGGATTCTTTACATACCGACTGGTCCATCCGGCAAATTTCAGTGTCTGTTATTCGCCATTGATTCTGCTCGCATGGTGTGGCCTGCACGGCGCCATAAGCCCGCGCAGCATGGCTCGATGGCTGGCAGCCTTGGTTGCAGCCAACTGGGTGGTGCTGACCAGTGGCACGGTCAAAGAAGCCTATATGCTGATCGCAGGTTTGAATCTTGCCGGAGTAGTCCTGCTGCTCCTCCGCCCCGAGACGGTCGGACGTCGCTCCCGACTTTTAGGGGCCGCAAGCTTGGCGGGGCTTGGTTTCATCCTGATTTCGGCACCGGGTTGGATTTCTTTTCTCAGCACATGGGCCCACTCTATGACTGGATATGATACGCCTCGTGCAGACACCCTGCGATGGTCGCATTTTGTAGGATTTTTTGACGACATTTTCTACCGCCAGACGCAAAAGGATGAAAATGTCGTGGCCCCGGCCCTGAACTTCCTCTTTTTCGCGGGTTTCCTGTGGTGGTTTGTCCAACCACGCGTATGGCGCACGGCCAGGACAGGCTGGGCCCTGCTCTTGGCATCTGCTGTGCCCTTCAGCCTGGCTTTTGGTTTGGTCCCGGCATCAGTGATCGAAAGGATTCCCTTCGTCGGCAACATCGTGCACGTGGGCAATACATTCTCCTGTATCCTGCTCAGTCTTTTGGGCGTGTTTGCCGGTCTTGGATTTTCTGATGCCTGGTCCCGACTGGGCAAAAGTGAAACCCGAAACGCCATGGTGCGCTACTGGACGTTGGCTCTGCTCATTTTTGGCCTGTATTTTCTGACCACCAAGGAATTTGCCTACAGTCCTTTTTTCAGAGGGTATGCTCTATCCCTCGGCATCGTATTGTTAATCCTGCCGCTCGGCCTGCACTGGGGCTTGGCCAATCCAACCAAGCCCGGACCGATATGGGTCATCCTCGCACTCGGCCTGCCATTGCTGTGTTGGCGGCACAGTCAGTATCGCGAATCATCCTTTGATCACTATGTGTTCATCCCCGGTCCCCGATCTGATCTCCATGCCCCATCACCGGCCATTGCGCTGCTGAAGGGTGATGTGGCAGAGCCGGGTCGGGTCAATGGATGGAGTTCCACCCTTTACGCCTCCTATAATACGGTGCCGCGCTTGGAAGGGGTCTACGGCGTCGATGCTGTGCGCAGTCAATACTACCATGAATTGGCCGATGCGCTGGGATTGCAACGAGTCTGGAACTGGGACTGGCCGAATCGGGAATCTGAATCGCGCGACCTCATCAAGAAATACGATCTCTACAACGTGACTCATTGGGTCGCGACGCATCGAAATGGGGATCATCTCATTGATGGACTTAGATTGATTGGACAGGCAGATCTTGACGTCTATGCAAGTCCCTCCGCGTGGCCACGGGCGTTTTATTGCAATGGAGTGGTGGAATACGACACACCGGCGGATTTTGCCCGACTCTTAATGGAGGGTAATGGCCGCCCGTTTGCCGCCATACATAAGGGTGATGGGTTAGATCTGCCCCGGTTAAACACGGATGAAAGGCTGATTCAGCCGGCCAACGAATATCACTTCACACCTAACCGCACATCATTTAGAATCGAAGCACCCGGACCCGGGGTGGCAGTATTGACCGAGACATACTACCAGAAGGACTTTCAGGTCACAGTTAATGGCCAATCGGCGGTTTATTTTCGGCTGAACCATGCCTTTCGGGGAGTCAAAATTCCGGCGGCGGGCACGTATGATATCACATACAACTATTGGCCCCAATATTTCACCCTCGCTCTGTGGCTCGCCCTTATTGGAGTCATGGGACTCCTTGGCGGACTGATCTGGCTGTTCCGCTCCAAAGCGACGTTTGCCTGAAGCTGTGCCTCTTGATGAAAATCAATAACCTGCGGTTTCCGCCGCTACCCGCCAAGCCGAAGCTCTCCGTTGTGGTTCCGCTATTCAACGAGCGCGCCACCATAACCACCGCCCTCGATGCTATCACCAGCAAGCGCATTACCGGATGGGAAATTGAGGTCATCATTGTGGAAAGCAACTCGACCGACGGAACCAGAGAACTCGTGCAGACCTATGCGGATCGCCCAGGGGTCAAACTCTTACTGGAAGAAAGACCGCAGGGAAAAGGACATGCCGTTCGACATGGGTTCAACCACGCCACAGGGGATGTATTACTTATTCAAGATGGTGATTTGGAATACGACCTGGCCGACTACGAAAAACTACTCGCCCCCATCATGTCCGGTGAGCACACCTTCGTGCTCGGATCCCGACACAGTAACAGCTTGTTTATTCGTAAATTTGACGAGCAGGTGCTGCATGCCTTCGCCCTCAACGCCGGTCACTGGTTTTTCACCGCCCTTATTGATGTGTCTCTGGGTCTGAAGCTTCGCGATCCATTTACCATGTATAAGGTTTTTCGACGCGAATGCCTCGCCGGATTGAGTTTTGAAGCAAACCGTTTCGACTTCGATTGGGAGTTGCTCATCAAACTGGTTCGAAAGGGTCATATCCCAATCGAAATCCCGGTGAAATATACCTCCCGCTCATTCAAGGAGGGCAAAAAGGTCTCCATGTTCCGGGATCCTCCCACATGGCTATGGGCGTGGGCCAAATACCGATTCCAGCGGCTCTAAACTTGTCCGCCGATCAGCGGACATAAGCTATCCAATAACGCGTTGGCGGTGTCCGCCACTTGCTCCATGTGTCATCCCAGTTGATGGCCTCGCCGGAATAATCAACATCGCCCGATTTGCCGCCGCGAAATGCCGCACGTGCCCGGACCACAACCTTGGTCCCGACTTTGCCAGACGTAATTGTAACTACGCGCTCAATCTTTGCTCCAGACTTCTCCTCATAACAGATTCCTGTCCAATTTTGACCTCCGTCAGTGGAATACTCGGCATGAAAAAAGCCCACATACTCACCATCAGTGGCGCTAGTGCTGGCTTGGACTGCCACCCGCACCTGACTGTCGGATTGAACCTCATTGGGAAGTTCCGCCGATACCGTGCGGTCGACCGCGAATGCCGACAGGGCAACCGAGCAAAACAATATGGCGAAGGATGGGAGACGACCTAGTAGTTGTTTCATGTGATGCCTCGCATATAAGAGCATAAGACCCGGGTCATCAACCTCGAAAATGCTGCCCACACCTGAATGGAGGCATTTCACGCTTCACCTGAAGTCGGCGGTCTGTTTCCCTCTCAAGACATGCGTATTCTTATCACCGGCATCTGTGGCTTTGTCGGCAGCACCCTGGCTCGAGAACTTTTGGCTTTGGGCCACGAAGTTTTCGGATTCGATAATTTTATCCGCAATGGAAGTGAGACCAACCGCAAGCCTTTGGAGCAACTCGGAGCCCAGATAATCACTGCCGATTTGCGGGATGCCGCCCAGATAGAAAAGCTGCCTGGTGCAGATTTCGTCATTGATGCCGCGGCCAATCCCAGCGTCCTCGCGGGGGTGGATGGCAAAACCAGCAGTCGCGAACTGGTGGACCACAACCTCGTGGGAACGATCAATATACTGGAATACTGCAAGTCTCACCAAGCTGGATTTGTGCTGCTTTCAACGTCCCGCGTTTATGCCATCGCCCCCTTGAACACCTTGCCTGTGGTGGTGCTCAATGACGCGCTGACTCCGGATACATCACAGTCCCTTCCAACCGGTCTGACCGTTAATGGACTGGATGAAACATTCTCCACGCAAGCCCCCATCTCTCTTTACGGAGCAACCAAATTGTCTTCCGAATTACTGGCTTTGGAATACGGTGAAACCTTTGGCTTTCCTGTATTTATCAACCGTTGCGGAGTTCTGGCCGGCGCCGGACAGTTCGGTCGTGCTGACCAAGGCATATTCGCCTACTGGATCAATGCGTGGCTGAGAAAACGTCCGCTAAAGTATCTGGGTTTCGGGGGCCATGGGTATCAGGTGCGCGATTGTCTGCATCCTCGCGATCTCGTTTCCGTCATTTTGCAACAACTCGCGGCGCCAAAATTGAAAGCTGAAGACCGGGTCGCCAATTTTTCCGGAGGGACCGGCTCGGCCATGTCACTCAAACAATTAAGTGACTGGTGTGCGTCACGATTCGGATCACACGAAGTGATACGCGACGGTTCAGCTCGGCAGTTTGATATCCCTTGGATTGTGCTGGATCATGGCAAGGCCAACCGCCTTTGGAAATGGCATCCGACTACTGACACCACGACAATCCTTGAAGAAATTGCCTGCCATGCGGAGGCCAATCCCACTTGGTTGGAATTGTCCGCCCCACGTTGACCCGCTGTGTCGAGCACGCTGGGCCAGCCCATAGGAGAAAAGGGGCACGTATAACAACAGCTCACCTGCGTGCTATCCGGTTGATCACCATGTCCACATGCTCATGGTCAACGCATCTGGAACAAACAGACCCATCCCGCCAACTTGTGAGCCAATCCAATCCTAACCACCCTTTTGCGGATAAGCGGGACTATCATCACCTGACATTTTTTCTCCCCTATGTTCGGCCCCTGCACGACATATGAACGGGGAATTCTTACTGCGATTCCTTGATGGTCATACCGACCTTTACTGGCCATTGGCGGTGGGGGCCTCGTTCCTGCTACTGACATCGGCCTGTTGGCCCCGATCCAACGGTGCTACGCGTGCCAGAGCACCAAACCCTTGGCTGTTTCCACTGTTAATCTTGGTGGTTTTGGTCTCTTGGCGCTGGCCGTTTCTGCTTTTTGGCAATGAACTAAACACGGATGAGAGCCAGTTCATTGCGGGCGCCCTGACCCTCCGGCATGATCCATTATTCTGGCGTTCGGTCGATGGCATGACCGCTGGCCCGTTGGTGTATTACGTGTTGGTGCCATGGACACTGATTGGGCTCCCACTGGATTATTTTACCGCGCGGCTAACCGCAATGTTACTCATCTGGTCAGCGCTTTGCATTTGCTACCTCGTTTTGCGCAAAAATTACGGAGAACACACCGCCCGGTTAGGTTTGCTGCCGGGTGTGCTCTATTTCGCATCAATTGTATCCGACGATTTGAATCACTATTCTTCGGAACTGGTGTCGCTGCCTTTGACCGCAGCCGGCGTCGCCATGCTCACCACCCTCCAGAAGAAAAATTCTCCCGGTTATGGAAGATGGCTATTACTTGGCTTAGTGGCCGGACTCCATCCTTGGGCGAAACTGCAAACAGGGCCCATCGGCGCGCTCTTGGCCTTGTTTGCTCTGGTGATTCTCCTGCGTTGGGAAAATACCAAACCTGGCACTAAAATCCGACAGTCCATTGCCCTGGCCGGGGGACTATTGATCCCAGCAGTTATCGTGGTCATAGCCACTGCCTGTGGCGGCGTCTGGCGGGATTTCTATCAAGGTTATATTGTTCAGAATCTCATCTATGCAGGGGCAAGCCTTTCTGAATAGTGGCTATCCCCTGATCTTTCCTTCACCCATCCACCGTTGCTGACGGTTTGCATTGGATTTGGCATATGTTTGCTGCTTGTCCTCCTATCTGCGGCCACCAGACAAAAATTGAGCCGGCAATATGTGCTTGGAGGCTGCCTGTTCGGCGTTGCCTTGTTCTGTGTCCTCTTTCCGGGCAGGCCTTACTTGCACTATGTGCAGTTACTTTTAGTGCCAGCCGTGATTTGGAGTGGCGCTGCCCTCGGAGAATGCCTCTTGGCCAAGGATAAAACTTTTATCAGTTACATCGCAAAAACTGTGGTTCTGTTCGGCGTGACTGGCATTCTCATCACCCGGCTGCTTTCTCCGATGCCCTCAGTGCTTGAGCAACTACTCACCCAACGGACCAATTCACTGACGGAAGTAGATAGTGTCATCAGACTTCTCACCAAACCCGGAGAGCGACTGGCCATCTGGGGCTGGGATGCGCAGTCTTATGTCACATGTAATCTGATTCAGGGGACCAGGGAGGCCTACAGCTACAATTGCATCGTGCCCTCCCCCTTGCAGGGGTATTATCGTCAAAATTTCTTGGCGGATTTTCGCCAGAACCGACCTGAGGTGTTTCTCGATTCTGTCGGTCCCAACGCCATATTTTATCAGGATCGGCCCAGTGCCGCCCACGAAATATTCCCGGAGTTGGCTGCCTTGGTCGCTCGCGATTATACCTTGGTAATCGATCTGGATTATGCCCGGGTTTACGCGCGACGTGATGTGCTGATCAGCCTAGAAGTATCCTCTGGGCAGATGCAAAAGGTCCTGGCTGAGAGTCGTCTACCCAATTGGATCGACCAACATCTACCCACGGAAAACTTGCGGGAGCAGTCCGGCCAGTTCGACCAAATCGGCGCACGTGACGTCCTGATGATGCGTCCTCCGGGACTGGCGGAATGGATCCTGCAAGGTAATGAACGCGAACTTTTGATGGAAACCGGTTACGCCCCGCGGGCGATCAATCAATCAGAGGGTGACGGCACGGGGTTTGCCGTGGAACTCACCGCCCCAGATGGCACCCGGCGGATTATCCATTCATTCCTGATCAATCCCCGCGATGTTGCGGCTGATCGAAGCCCCCAAATCAGGCGAATCCCTCTTCCTCCCTACCCATCTGGCATTAAACTGACTGTCACAACTAACCCTGGACCAGGTCAGAACAATGCCTGGGATTGGGCTTACATCACCAATATCAGGTTTCTAAGAAGCCCACATTATACCTGGCGGCAATTCCCTGGTTTCAACCGTCCTCCTGATACTGTCTCGAGTCCTCTTTCCACCTTCATTGAGGATTCAAAACTTAGCACATTAATGCTGCACGCACCATCCAGTATAAGTTACCGGCTGGCAGGCTGCGAAAAGCATTTGAAATTCTCGTATGGCATCATGGCAGGAGCGTATCAAGGGGAACAACACACCAACGGGGCAACTTTCAGGGCCGAAATACAACACAGTGACGGCACCAAATCCATTTTGGCCGACCAGCGCTTGCAACCTCTCACCGTGGCGACGGACCAAGGTCGCCATACCCTAAACATTGAGCTTCCAGCTTTAAAGGCCGACGAGTTGCTAACGATCGAGATAGATCCCGATGGCAGCAATGCCTTCGATTGGACCTATCTCACAGATTTCAGCCTCGATTGAGATCACTCGGCCAAAACAGCGCGGTAAGCAAGGCTTGCCGCCGAGGGAGGATTTGCCCTGATTGACGCGATGCACGAGGCTAATTCCGCCCCGCTTAATCTCTATTCCGTAGTCATCCCCGCCCACAACGAAGAGGAATCGCTACCACCTACTTTGTTGGCGATCTACGAGACTTTCGCTCGAGAAAATATTCCACACGAAATTGTCGTGGTGGATGATGGCAGCAAGGACCGGACTTGGGCCGTGCTCCAAGAGCTGAAAGAATCAATCCCCACCTTGGTTCCGGTGCAAAATACGGGGCCAAACGGATTTGGCCGGGCGGTAATCTTTGGTCTTAATCACTTTCGGGGTGACGCCTGTGTCATCATGATGGCAGATGCTTCCGACGATCCCAGCGATGCCGTCGCTTATTGGCACCTTCTTAATCAGGGCCACGAATGCGCCTTTGGCAGTCGATTCGTCAAAGGAGGAAAAGTAGTCGATTACCCCCGGATAAAGCTACTGGTCAATCGCTTAGCAAATTTACTTGTGCGGGTAGGCTTCAATATACCGCTCAATGACACGACCAACGCTTTCAAAGCCTATCGGCGCAACGTGATCGACGGCTGTCGTCCTTTCATGGCGCCGCATTTCAATCTGACCGTCGAAATCCCACTCAAGGCAATTGTGCGTGGCTATAGTTGGACGGTAATGCCGATTTCCTGGCACAATCGCAAATTCGGCGAGGCCAAGCTCAAGATCAAGGAAATGGGCAGTCGTTATTTTTTCATCTGCGCCTATATCTGGTTGGAAAAATATTTCAGTCGTGGCGATTACCGCCGCAACTAGTCGATTAACCTTCACAAAGCTCATGTTGACCGCCGAACAACCATTCATCCTAGTTAACTATTCATGATTTATTTGCTCGGAGGCTCAGGATATGTGGGAGCGGCCTATCAGGCACTTCTACAGCGCAAAAGTATCCCGTTTCGTAATCTGCGACGGGCGGAATTCGACTATACCAATACGGATGCCCTTGCCGATTTATTGCGGACTGAAAAGCCTGATTTTCTGATCAATGCTGCCGGTTACACGGGCAAACCCAATGTCGATGCGTGTGAATTGCATAAGTCAGAATGTCTTTTTGGTAATGCGGTGCTCCCAGGCCGTGTGGCGGAAGCCTGCACTGCCGCGGGTGTGCCATGGGGACATGTTTCTTCCGGTTGCATCTACACCGGCGCACGCCCGGACGGCTCTGGATTTACGGAAACCGATTCGCCCAACTTCAGTTTCCGCACCAATAATTGCTCGTTTTACAGTGGCACCAAGGCATTGGGTGAGGAAATCCTCGCCAACCGAAACGACGTCTTTATCTGGCGTCTGCGCATCCCATTCGACCACCATGAAGGCCCGCGCAACTATCTCACCAAGATGATGCGTTATGAGCGTCTGCTGGAGGCCGCCAATTCCATTTCCCAGCTGCACGAGTTTGTCGCCGCCACCTTTGCATGCTGGGAAAAACGTGTGCCCTTTGGCACTTATAATGTAACCAATCCGGGACAGGTCACCACCCATGAAATCGTCGATTTGATCCTGGCCAGTGGGGTCTGCTCCAAGGACTACTCTTTCTTCACCGACGAAGCCGAGTTTATGCGCACCGCGGCTAAAACCCCTCGATCCAATTGCGTAATGGACTCCTCCAAGCTTCAGGCCACCGGAATAAAAATGACCGAGGTCCACGAAGCAGTCGCCCGCGATCTCAGCAATTGGGTCAAAGTAAATTCCTGACCGACCATGAACATCCTCGTCACCGGCGGCGCCGGCTTCATTGGCAGCAATTTCGTCCACTATACTCTGCAACACCGGCCGGAGTGCAGGATTACAGTGCTTGATGCACTGACCTATGCGGGCAGCCGCACCAGCTTATCCGCCGCGGGTAACCAAGTAGAGCTAATCGTAGGACGCATTGAGGATGCCACGCTGATCGATCGCCTGGTCGCCGCCTGCGATCTCGTTGTCCATTTCGCCGCAGAGTCCCATAACGACAACTCGATTGCCAATCCCCTACCCTTCGTCACCACCAATGTCGTTGGCACCTTCACTCTGCTTGAGGCCGTCCGCCGCCATGGCCGGCGTTTTCATCATGTCTCCACTGACGAGGTGTTTGGGGACCTGGAATTGGACGATCCGGAACGCTTCCGGGAAACCACCCCCTACAACCCTTCCAGTCCCTATTCCGCTACGAAGGCCGGTTCTGATCTTCTGGTAAAGGCGTGGATCCGCACGTTCGGGATCAAGGCCACCATCAGTAACTGCTCAAACAATTACGGCCCCTATCAGCACATCGAGAAGTTCATCCCTCGCCAGATCACGAATGTGCTGAGTGGAACCAAACCCAAGCTTTATGGCGCCGGCCTCAATGTGCGCGACTGGATCCACGTCGACGATCACAATGCTGCCGTCTGGGCCATCCTCGACCGCGCCAAACCCGGCAGCTATTATATGATCGGCGCCGACGGTGAGCAGAACAACAAGACCGTTGTCGAGCTGATCCTTGAGCTGCTCGACAAACCGGCTGATTGGTATGACCACGTTAACGACCGGCCCGGACACGACATGCGTTATGCCATCGACGCAGCCAAGATCCGCAACGAGCTCAGTTGGACGCCCCGCTACACAACCTTCCGCGACGGTCTCGCATCCACCATCGCTTGGTATCGTGACCATTCCGCCTGGTGGCAGCCGCTCAAAGCCGAAGTCGAGGCCCGCTACGCCAAGCAAGGTCAGTAATCATTCAACTCATGCCTGTCCCCACAAATTCCTCCGCTCGCAAAGGTATCATACTCGCCGGTGGCTCCGGCACCCGGCTCTATCCCCTGACTATCGCGGTCTCCAAGCAACTCATGCCGGTCTATGACAAGCCGATGATCTATTATCCGATCTCAGTGCTCATGTTCGCCGGTATTCGAGAAATCCTGATTATTTCCACCCCCACCGACCTGCCTAATTTTCGTAAACTATTGGGTGACGGATCTAATCTCGGCCTAAACTACACCTACGCCGAACAACCCAGCCCAGACGGCCTTGCCCAAGCTTTTACCATTGCGGCCGACGTAGGCTTCCTCACCGGAAAGGAGCCCTCGGCCCTGATCCTTGGAGATAACCTGTTTTACGGTCACGATTTCGCCGACTCGCTGGCCGAAGCTGACACCCGCACGAAAGGTGCCACGATTTTCGGCTATCATGTCGCGAATCCAACCGCCTATGGGGTGGCCGAATTCGATTCAGCTGGCAAGGTAGTCTCGCTCGAAGAAAAGCCCGCCAAGCCGAAATCCAATTACGCAGTTCCCGGGCTTTATTTTTACGATCAGGACGTGGTGGCATTAGCCCGGGCACTGAAACCATCCGCCCGCGGTGAATTGGAAATCACCGACCTAAACCGCCTCTACCTTGAGCGCGGCGACTTGCACGTTGAACTACTGGGAAGGGGAACCGCCTGGCTCGATACTGGCACCCATGACTCCCTGATGCAGGCAGCCCAATTTGTGGAAGTGCTGGAAAACCGCACCGGTCTCAAAATCGCTTGTCTGGAAGAAATCGCCTACCAGAAGGGGTGGATCGATGCCGAGGGGATGCTCGCCAATATCAGCAAACTCGGCAAATCCTCCTACGGCTCATATCTGAAGCAAGTGCTCGAAAACGTCCGTCGCTGAGTTTTCTCCGTGCGCTAATCATCCCGGTTGGTCTACACCTAAGCATACCGGATGCAGGTCTCCTTCATCATACCACTATTCAACTGTCTGGATTTGACCCAGGCCATGATTGCCAGCCTGCAGGAAACTCTGCCGCGCAAACTTTCCCATGAAATCATTTTGGTGGATGACGGCAGCACCGACGGCACCCGTGAGTGGCTGGCCACCCTGAATGAACCTTTCCGGGTTATTTATAATGACCGCAATCTCGGATATGCCGCGTCAAATAATCGGGGCGCTGGCCTTGCCCAAGGTGAAGCGCTCGTCCTGCTGAACAATGATCTGCTCCTAAGCCCCGGTTGGTTTGAACCCATCATGCGCGCACGTCGCCGGTTCAAGCAACGCCCCGCCATCATAGGCAATATCCAGCGCAATTTCCAAAACGGGGCGATTGATCACACGGGGATTTTCATAAATTTAAAGGGCAAACCCGAACACGACCGCTCCGGTCACAACCTATTTCTGGGCATTCTGTTTCCGCATCGTGAAGTTGCGGCAGTCACCGGTGCCTGCCTGTTGATTGATCGTGCACTCTGGCTGCAGCTTGGCGGTTTTGATGAGCAATTTTCCAATGGAGGTGAAGATGTGGATCTCTGCTTTCGGGCGCGAATTTCAGGTCACAAAACAATTGTGAGTCTGAGGAGTATCATTCGTCACCATATCAGCTCGTCGCCCGGCAGAAAATTGCACGACGAAACAAACACCCTCAGGCTTACTCAAAAATGGCGGAATGAAATAGTTTTACTGGGGGCGCGGCGCTGGTGCTGGGATTATTTGCATCGTGCATGGACGGCACCGCATTCCGCCCGTGATCATGTTGATGCGCGGCAGGCTTTGTTTTATGCGTTGCACTTGAGAGCCACCCCACCAGCGGTGGCGTTGACGGGTATGCACCAGGCAATTGATTTGGAATTCAATCGCTGGAAGCAATTGCTGGGACCCGCGGCCTAATCAACCGCACTGCGAAACACCTCTCGCACCACTGATTGGGGGCGATGGTTTATCGTGATGAACATCCGTCCGATGTATTCCCCTATTACGCCCAAAATCAACAACTGCGTGCCTGAAAACACCAGCAAAGCACCCATAAGTGAACCCCAGCCAAAGGCCGGTCCCTGATGGGTAAATCGCAGCCATGCCACGGCGCCCAGCCCGATCAGACCAACCAAGGCAAGAATCAGGCCCAATACGGTGGCCAGGCGTAGTGGCAGCACCGAGAAATTAATCCACGCACTCATCCATAGCTTGATCAGTCGCCGCAGAGTATAGCCGCTTTCACCTGTAACACGGGGCGCATGCTCGACCGCGAGTGAACCGATGCGCTGGGTAACCTGCAGCAGCAAGCCATCGATATAAGGAAACGGCCCGGCGTGCGCCGCCACCTTTTTTGCGGCAAATCCACTCACACATCGAAAACTGGACAAATAAAAACCCGCTGGTTTATCCAGGGCCATATCCGTCATGCGATTGGTAAACCAACTGCCCAAATTTCGCCATGCCGTGTGTTGTTTGGTGCGGTAGTGCCCAAAGACCACATCGAGCCTTTGCTCCAGCGCATGCCGCCACAAACGGACCGCTTCGGCCGGTGGATTTTGTCCATCATCATCAAGATTAACCACGTATAGTCCGCTGGCATGTCGCCAGCCGGTTAGCACGGCGTTGTGCTCTCCGAAATTCCTGGAGTGATTCACCAGTGTGATCGGCACTCGCGCCGACCGAACAAGGTCTTGGCCGACCGCAGCCGTGCCGTCACGACTGCCGTCATTCACCAGGATGATCTCATGTCCGCCTTCGATCTTTAAGTTTTCAATTTCTTGCACCAACGGGGCGATACTCGCCTCGCTGTTGTAGAGAGGAATGACAAAACTCAAGGCGACACGCTTCATGGGGATGACCAACGAAGGATTTCCGCCGACACTCTGTCAATGTCCTCAGCCGACAAACCGGGATGCACCGGCAAAGAAAGCACTTCTGCACAAGCCCGCTCGCTCAAGGGCAATTGAACTTTGGCCGCATAGGCTGGTTGGTGATGCAGGGGGACTGGATACAACACGCCGCAATGTATTCCCTGCTCCACCAGTTTTGCCTGCAGGTCAGACCGGTGTGGCGTGCGCACTGTAAATTGATGCCAGGCCGAAATTACCTCAGCGTCATCCGCCAAGGGCAGAGATAATGGACTTGCCTGCAATAGCTCAAGGTAACGCCGGGCATACCGGGCACGGCGGGCATTTTCCGCATCCAGATAGTTCAATTTCACCCGCAGAATCGCCGCCTGCATTTCATCCAGCCGACTGTTACGACCGGGTTCAGCACTCACATACCGTTGACGCCATCCGTATTGCCGCAGGGCCCCAATCCGTTGCGCCATACTGTGATCTCTCGTAAAGACGGCTCCCCCATCACCCAAGGCACCAAGATTCTTGGTCGGATAAAAGCTAAATGCCGCCGCGTCTCCCCACGTCCCGGCCTTGCGCCCCGCACAAACTGCTCCGTGGGCTTGCGCGCAATCTTCCAAAACTTTGATCCCGTGTTTTTGCGCCAATTCAACAATTTCCGGCATGGCGGCGGTGCGACCATAAAGATGCACCGGCACGATGGCTTTCAGGGCAATACCCTCGCGCATAATCACCTCAGCCAAAGCTGCCGGGGAGAGTGTCATGGAATCGGCCTCGATTTCGACAAACACGGGCTGCGCCCCAATTTGTTGAATGGCCGCCGCCGTGGCAGATACCGTGTTTGCCACCGTGGCCACTTTGTCGCCCGGACCCACACCCAGTGCGCCCAACGCCAGTTCCAATGCCTCGGTGCCGTTGGCCACGCCAATGGAGTAACCTCCACCCTGATAGGCGGACCATTCGTTTTCAAAGGCCGTGACTTCCGGGCCTAGCACATAATGACCACTGACAAGCACCCGATCCAACGCCGCCCGGATTTCACCTTCATGCGCGGAAAAACTCGCATGAGGATCGGCTGACAAAATTTTCTTCGGCTCAGACATAGTGCGGCAATTCCTTGCGATAGTAAGCCAGCGTGTTCTCCAGAGCCTGGCTTAAGGTGAATTGTGGCCGCCAACCCAGTCGATTTTGAATGAGTCCGTAATCGGCATAGTAATCCCCAATATCGATCTTCTTACGCTCAGCTGGAAATTTCATCAGCTCGTAGCTTCCCCCGGGTTGCAGGGCCACGAGTTCATCGGCCAGTTCCCGCAGGGTGACCGGAGGCGGTCCACCGAGGTTGAATACCTCGCCGATGGCCCCGTCATTGGCTGCCGCAAGGAGGAACGCGGAAACGGCATCATCGACGTAGGTAAAATCCCGCAATTGTCCGCCTTCCCACACTTCAAAAGGCCGGCCCTCCACCAACGCACGAATCCAGACCCCGACAAAAGTTTGGCGCGCGTCTTTGACCCTCATCCTCGGCCCGATTGTGTTCGTCAACCGCAACACGGTGCTGCGAATTCCGTGCACTTTGGCGTAAAGCAGATGAAATGATTCACCCGCCTGTTTGTTGATCCCATTGACATCAACCGGACGTAACGGGTGTGCCTCTGTAACGGGCAGACTCTCCGGCCGACCATAAAGCTGACGCGTGCTGGCAAACACGATCCGGATGTCAGGATTGTGCAAACGGCACGCTTCCAAAATTGCCAGCTGAGCCCGGCAGTTTATTTCCAAATCGGTTTCCGGATCAGTCATCGAATCAACATGACTGGTCTGACCGGCCAGATTGAAAAGATAGTCCTGCCCCGCAACCAAACCCGGCAATGCCTCATGATCGCGCACATCCGTCAGACTGACCCGAAGTTTTTCCTCCAATCCGGCTATATTGCGGCGATTTCCCCCATACTCAGGTATGAGGCTGTCCACTAGGGTCACCTTGGCATCCCATTGAACCAGTTGTCGCGCCAGATTTGAACCTATAAAACCAAGGCCGCCGGTAATGAGCACATGCTTGTCCGCATAACTTTCTCTCGAATTGAATGGGGGGTGCGTCACGGATGAAAACGACACTACAATATGGTTAAATATCAGGCAGGACTTCCACCGTAATCGCATACACCGCAACGCCCAGCAAGCGTTGATCCGACCCATTCGTCGGACCTGTAAATGCTCCGACTTTCAACGCAATTTTAGAACGGCCGGGACCGATCAGTAATGGCCGAGTGCTGATGGTCGCGATATCTGTGCCCAGATGCAGGTTCTGTTGGTGCTCCTGGTCGACCCAGATTTCGAGATCGCGGGCTTCCAAATTACGGCATTCCAAATGCAGCACGACAGAAAGTGGACGCTCCTGGGGATTTTCAATGGCCAACCAACCCACCGGGAAACTCCAACGCCAATAGCGCGTCTTCCTTGCCCGCCATAGTTCCGGTTTGTGCCATCCCTCGTCAAACGTCGCTCGTATAAACCAAGGGCTTCCTGTCCTGACGATCGAGTATCGGTTATTGATCTTTATCGAATCTTCACCCGGAAGCTTAATCTGCATCAAACCGCCATTCAAATCCCATTCCCCGTGCAGTCCGGTGGGCAGACGTCCCTCATAGGTGGATACGTCAAGAAACTGTTTTTTCCGAAGCAGAAAACTATTGGACCAGAGCCGTTCCCAAAGTTGGGGCACCATCAGGTTGACTGAGTCCACCTGAGCATACGATTCCAAGACTTGCAATTCCGGCAGGTTGGACTCCACGACCAACAGTCCGCGACTCATCCGATCGGCAAATGCCCGCATCGTATAGAGATTCCCCGCGGTGATTATTACCATCGCCCCCACACAAATCAGATGCCACCTGCAATCTCGTCTCAGCCACACCAACCATGGGCAAAGCGCCACCAATAACACGGGATGAAAAACCGCAAATAATTTATAGGCATCATAGCTCGAATTGTCGTCATGACGCCACCCCTGAAATTCCAAGTAGCCGTATCCCACCAATACCGGACAGGTGAAAGCGATGATGCGCCATACCGCCTTTCCATTATGAGTAAACATACGAAAAAGTGCCGTAAACCAAAGGCCCAGTATCACCACCGACATCAGCACTCCCCATCCCATTCCCCATGGCTCAAGTCCCGTATTCGCCACCATCCCCAACCATCCCTCGGGCCATAATGCAGCGATTGTCCACCCAAAATCCGTCTGCTGAAAAAGCAAAAAACGCTCCGCGACCCCCGCCACCCGTTCATAGAAAAACAAACCGCTGAGAACCAGTGGAGTTGCAAGGCAACCAAGCCATCGGAAAAACGCCGCGATCTCACCACGGGCCAAAGCCCATCCTCCGACACAACCCACCGCGGGAATCAGACAGACTACCACTATAAAATTGTAGCTACCCCACAAGATGACGAAGCCTATTCCCAGCAATCCTGTATAGGACCAAGCCCTATATTTCCGATCCCGCCATGCCATGACGGCAGCGGATGTCACCAAGGCGATCCCCATCGCGGCCAGCAGCTGAGCCGGAGCCACATGGGCCGCTGCATACCACGAAATAGGGCTGACACCATATATAAATGCCAACCAGAGCGAGGCCAAGGACGAGAGATTCAAGGTTCTGGCCACCCAGAAAACCAAGGGCAAAACCAACACCACCAGCATTACCGTCAGCACCCCGGTGGCCTGATAGGGCTGCAGTCCAAAAACCGTGCTATTCAAGGCAATCAAAGCCGACGGTGTAAAATGGTTCAACCGCAGCCAGAATTCGAAAAAGTTATCGGTTGATCCAACTTGAACGACCTCGGTCTGCCCCATGAAACCTGTTCGATCCGTGCTTGAAAACTCTTGGAAGACCCGGGCACCCGCAGCATAGTCTGCCGCATCACAACTGCCTATCGAGGATGTCGTCAGAAGATTTGAAGAATATGCCAATGGGAGGGTCAATAGGGTCAAGACCAGCGCCATCACCGCCCAAAGACCTGCGGTTCGGGTCAACCCCCGCAAGGCTTCCCGCCAGCCTCTTCGTCTTAAACCCAAGATGAGTAAACCTAACGGCAACAGTTCACTCCACCCGGCATAAACGTCGGTCCCAGCCATGGTGGTATGCGCTCCCACCCAAACCACGATCGATTGTAAAGCCACCCCGGCAGGTGCGATCCAAATCGGCCAAAACCGCCCCCATCGTTTTGGGGCACAAAGCATGGCCAAGCCCGCACCCCAGAACAGCAGGTGAAGAGCCAAGCCAAAGGATACCCAAAAGTAGATCATGCCGAATCAAACATCGAGAGGAGTGACACTGAATACGAAGCCCCGGCCAAGTCTAGGCTGGTTTTCTCGCCACCACGAGCAGTGAGCTGCCCGCCGGTAAAAAGCCGGCGATACCCGACAATGCAGTCTCGATTGCCATGACCCCTTTAAATAGCGAATTCAACCAAGGGACATATGCCTGCACATCACTGCCACTTCGCGGTGCAGGCCAAACCTTGCGGCGTAACACAATCAATGGGAGCAGAATCATGTTCCAATGCGTGATTTTGAGTATCTCGAAGCCGGCAACCTTAAGCTTATCGCCCAGCTCTCGACGATCATAGCGTCGTTGCGACTGAACCGCCACATCGTGATACGACCACAGCCAGCGGTAGGCCGGCACATTGATCACGACCAACCCACCCGGTCGCAGCACACGCACCATTTCCTTTAGCGCCAATGCATCATCCTCGATATGGTAAAGCACATCCGAGGATACCACGGCATCAAACGTATCCGCCGGGTAAGGCAGGTCGGTCAGATCAGCTTCAAGCACCTCGGGGCAGCCCCTGAGACGGGCCAGTTCGCATGCCACCGGGGACACATCGACTCCGGTAAAGCGCCAGGCTGTTTCCTGATTCTGTAGATATCGGATCAACCCACCGGTGCCACAACCGGCATCCAGCACATCAGCTGATTCCTTTTGGAGAAACCGTTTCAAATAATACCTCAAGTGCCCGCGCAGGACATGGTAATACCACATCTCGTCTTCGACCGCAGCCATCTTGTGGTATTCCTCGAGTTTCATTCCATCCAGCAAAGCGGCGGCATTATGTTTTGCCAAGACCAAGCCAGTGGCTATCGCTCTGATGTCTATCCCCCATGCGATCTGTTGATAAAATCCCCCAAAGTGGCAGCTACCACCGCCATTTTACTCATTATGAGGGACTTTTTTTTGATGAATTTTGCAGTGACTCTGTCTGGTTGCGGGAATCAGCCGAGATCGTGCTGCCAGCCCTGGACGAATCCATTGTCATTTTGATCAAGGGTGAAATCCGCCACCATCCTGCAGTCGATGGTTTGGATTCTGGTTACCCTACACTCACTTGTTCGATTGATGGAGCGACCGGTGGCTCGGTGAATATTAAGTCGCCCGGCCCGTTCAGTCTCGAATTGGTGATACCCGCAGCAACCGGAAACGTCGGCTCGAAGTTGAAACTGTCATTGGGCGGGGTCGCATTGACCAATTCACTGGCGTGGTTGGGCCGGATCACGGGATGGACCAAATTGCAGCGCTTTCGCACTCAAAACAAAAATCGTCAGTTAAGGATCACCACGATTGAAACCCAAGACAAGGAAGTGATTTTTGATTTTTCCAATCGGAATGCGCCCTATTCCGGAGCTTTCGGCCGGCGTCACACCTCGATCGGGATGAATATTGTAGGATTTCTGACTGCAGAACTAGGAGTGGGTGAATCTTCCCGGTGCATGGTGCGTGCGGCAGATGCCAACCAACTCGCCACAGCACTCGTCCCACTGCGACTGCACTGCAAAAATCGCCTTGGCGATGTGACCTACACCCACCGATTACAGGAAGACAATCCCTACAAATTCAATGTCGTGCATCTGGATCCTCCGGCTTCAAAGGATATTGATCACCATCACGGAAAACAATTTCGCGCGGACAAATACAACATCGCCTATTGGGCTTGGGAATTGCCGGAATTCCCGGATGCCTGGGTGCCGGCCTGCAACTACTTTGACGAGATCTGGTGCCCGAGTGATTTCGCCCGGGATGCCATTGCAATGAAGGTGGCACTGCCAGTGATCACCATGCCGCATGCAATCAAGTTCAAGCGACCGGAAGGAAATAACCGGGCACGATTTAACCTCCCCGACGGCACGTTCCTTTTTCTCGTGCTGTATGATCTGAATTCCTACTCGGAACGGAAAAACCCGGGGGCCGTCATCGAGGCGTTCCGTCGATCCGGTTTGGCGAAGGGCGATACGGCGCTCGTATTGAAGGTGCACAATGCCGAGGGTAACGAGGGAGATCTTGCCGCCCTGCAAGCAGCCATAGCCGACTTTCCAGGATCCATTATCATCAATGAGACCCTTACCCGGCAGGAAATTTATGAGCTGCAAGCCGCGTGTGATTGTTACGTGTCATTGCACCGCTCCGAAGGCTTTGGACTGGCCGTGGCCGAGGCCATGTATCTCGGCAAACCCGTTATCAGCACGGATTGGTCAGCCACCGCAGAGTTCGTCGATGAAACCAATGGCTGTCCGGTGAAATACGAATTGCGCCAACTGGAACGTAACTTCGGTCCCTACGGTAGAGGTCAGACTTGGGCGGAAGCCGATGTGGATCACGCCGCGCAATGGATGAAAAAATTGGCCAGTGACCCTGCTTTGGTCTCCCGATTGGGAGCAGCCGCCCGGGAGACAATCGAGGTTAAATTTTCACCGGAGAGCATCGGGGGCCGCTACCGTCGGCGTCTGGAGAATATCACTACCTGGTAATGCCCTGACCAGAGTTCAGGGTAGAATCTCGATCACCAGATTTTTGAGGGAGAGATCAAGCAGACGGGTGTCGGCGTCCGCCCCCCCTGGCGCTTGATCAGTCTTGAATTCGAAGCGATTCACCCCGGGGTTGAGTATGATTTCACGCAGGTCGGCCGTCTCGGAGTGTTTGCTTGATACCTCAGCCTCCCAGATCACCGGACCGTCCGCCCGCTTGAGTGTGGCCACCCGCTTGCTGATAGCATTCAGCACAAAACTAAGATTAGCCGTGACGGCCGTGTCATGGTCATTGATGACCGCGAATTCTGCTGCTCCCCCACTCCAGCGCCAGTAGATATTCCCATGCCGTTCTGCTTCATACCAACCATCCTCAAATTCCACGTTGATCTTTCGCGCCTCCGGCCGGCCCAAAACACTTTCCGGGCCGGTAATGACGGCACCATCATGCGGGGAGGGACGCAGGGTGATGACCCAGTCCTTTAAACAATAGGATAATGGTCGCGCGTCATCGGATGCCTTGGTCTGTGAATCATCGGTCAGGATTGAAAAATGACTCTGCCCGGGACGCAGCAAAACCTTGGATAGACTTACCCGGGTAACAGAATCAGCAATTTCTCCCTTCCAAAGCTCGTTTCCGTCCTGGCCGGTGATCACCACTCGCTTCTCTTTCAAGGCCGATAAAATGAAATCCATGTCGGCTTCCAACGGAAATGCATGTGGATTGATAATCTTGATCCATGATGATCCCCGGCTCCAACGCCAATAGCGGTCGCGGTAACGTTCGGGTTCATGCCATTCGGGACCAAACTGCACCCGCAACCGACCGTGTTCCGGTGATACGATCAAATTCTCGCTCCCATGAAGTTCATAGCCATCACCGGGCGGCGGCTGCAACGCCACCGGTGCGTTAAGCAATGTCAGATTGCCCAAAATGAGTAGCGGCCACCAGCGCTTACCCACCGGCAACAGCACATTGAATGCAAGTTGCATCGGGAGGAGCACCCGCGAAGCGGCCCCGGGGTATCCTTCCCATACGGCATCACCCAACACCACCATCAACACCGCAAAACTGAAGCCAACGCGCCACCACGCACTCTTGCCCGAGGGACAGAACACCAGAAATAGAAAATGGATGCTGATCGTAAGCATCATCAGAAAGCTCCAGAATGCACCGTTGTTCCAGATACCCGGCGTCCAACTATGCGGACTGATGACTTCCTGCCAGACGAGCACCCATTTACGACCGAAGGCCATGAAGGGCCAATCAAAGTTGCGGGATCCCAGGTCAGCCGCT
Organism: Cephaloticoccus sp.; assembly: GCA_030833445.1. Taxonomy (GTDB): domain Bacteria; phylum Verrucomicrobiota; class Verrucomicrobiia; order Opitutales; family Opitutaceae; genus Cephaloticoccus. The sequence continues at coordinate 24,200 of JAURHD010000005.1, forward strand.
GGTCCGACCACGTGTTGGATATACACCAGCCACAAGGCCAGTGGTATTGCGACTAGGATGCCGCGCAGCACTAAGCCGGCCCAACGGCGAGGAGATAATACATCCTCATTACGCAACAATGCTGCTGCCCCCAGTAAGTTGGTTTCCTTCCCCAATCCGCCCAAGCCTAGCACAACGGCAGACCACCACGGACGGCCCTTCTCCAGTAATAGCACACCCAATGCGATCAGCAGTAAACTGGGACCATCCACCAGCGAATTGCGCACGCTGACGCACATGCCAAAAGAAAATAAAACCCCGGTCCAACGCAGCCAGTGGTTCCACGACTTTGGGGGAAACCACCATAAGAGGACCCCGGCCAACAACAGCCAGCTGATCGCATTCTGCAACACATAGGCGCTCAGGATATATTCGGGGTTTCCGAGTCCCATGGAATAGGACAATGCACTGTTCAGGATACGCCGGGCCCGGTAAGCGAGACTATCAACGGCATCGTGCAATTGGGGATTCCGGAGGCTCGGATCCATGGCAATTTGCACATAATACTGGGCATCGTATCCGTCGGAGTCCGCTTGGACGTAATAGTCCAGTGACTTCAGTTCGTCGATGGGTGGATGTGGCTGGCGCCCGCCGAAAGATACCAAATAGCTGAAACCTTTTTCAGGTATGTGATAGCGCGAGAAGGCCCCAAGGAATACCAGCACCACCGCCAGGTATCCCAGCATGACCAGAGGTCGCAGACCACGGGCCTGTAGTTTTACCCACCAGGACCTCATGCGCAGACCAACCGGCATTCATGCCCTGTCGGAATATTTCCGCGCGCGCCTCGTTTGGAACGGTTTGGCCGATGGTTTTTGGTTTGTGCCATACTCGCAAACAATGCCAGCCTGCCCCGCTCGACAACGAAAATGATAGACCCTAATGCTGCCAAGGGGCCTAAGCCCCACCCAGTCAAAATCACCGTGGGCATGGGGCATGGCTGGCGGTTGGTATTCGCGCTTGGACTGGCACTCATGGCGTTGTTTTATGTTTGGTTTTTATGCACCCGGGGTATTTCCATCGCGAGTGGCTCAGACGCTTCGGGATATTTCAACAGCGCTCATCTATTAGCTACCGGTGCGACCGGTAGTCCAGTGAAGCAAATTCCAGGATTACAGCCACCTGACTGGAGTTATTACTATCAACAACCGCTTGGGTTTGTAGCACTTTCAGAATCGGGCACCTTGCTGCCAACGTATCCCGTCGGCCTACCCTTGCAACTGCTCGTCGCAGCCAAATTGGTCGGTTGGGATCGCGCCGCCATCTTGGTAAATGTGCTCAGTGCCCTTGGCATTGGTTGGTTGATGATTTTGCTTGGCCGTAAATTCTGCGGATTGGAATGGCCGTGGTTGCTAACGGGGGTTGCCCTGTTGTTGGGCTGCCCTTTGCTGGTCTTTTTCGCCCTGCAGCCAATGAGTGATGTATCGTCCACGTTTTGGACGTTGCTCGCCCTCTTTGCAGCTGCCCAAACGAGAGCGAACCTGCGCTGGGGATGGATAACCGGATTTGCAGTGGGTCTAGCGGTTCTGATTCGTCCGACGAATGCCTTGGTGCTGTTTCCCGTTTCCGTTCTACTGGGTGCCAAATGGCGAAACTGGTTGGTGGTGGTCCTGGCAGGACTCCCATTTGCTGCCATCCAAGCAGTCTATAATCTGAAAGTTTACGGACACGCCCTCACCAGTGGCTATGGGGATGTCAGTCACTTGATTCAGGGTAAATTCGTCCCGCACAATCTGGCTCATTTTGCCCATTGGATACCGTTGCTACTGACACCATTGGTGCTACTTGCACTGGGTTGGCCATGGCTGGTCCGCTCACAAACCCGTATCCTCGTTGCTTTCGGGATCTGGTTCGGAGTTTTGACCCGTTTCTATGCCTTCTATTATCACTCTGGTGAAACGTGGTGGTATCTTCGATTCATTCTGCCAATCTTCCCTGCCCTGATTTTGGTTGCGGTCATGGTGGCGCAAAAACTTACCGATCGGGTGCGAGTGCAAATGTGGCGCACCGGTGTGATTGCCCTCGTTGCCATGATGGGACTCTATCAGTTGGTCCGGTTGAATCGCACCCTCGACGTCACGGCCGTCCAACACGCGGACAAGGCATACTACGATACCACTCGATGGTTGCAGGAAAACGTGCCCCAGAATGCGGTAATGGCAGCCATGCAGGCCAGCGGTGCATTGCATTTCTATACTGATTTCCCGCTGGTGCGGTATGATTTGCTGGCACCAGAGGAATTCAAACGGGTTGCTGAAATCATTCAGGCGAATCACCAACCGATCTATGCTCCCTTGTTCCCTTTTGAACTGAAGCAAGTCGTGGACGCAAAACTCGGAGGCACATGGGAGAAGGTGGCCACGATTGATTACATCACAATCTGGCGGCTGCAGCCCTGATATGTATCTGCTCGATCTTAGTCACACCAGTCATACCCGGGCCCGCACAGGAATTCAGCGCGTAGCCCGCAGCCTGCATCGAGAATTGGCCACACTGGAACTGGTATCACCCATTACCTGGGATCCTTACGCCCAGACTTGGCGGGAGCTCGCAGCGTGGGAAATCGCGAATCTCAACGCCAGCGCCCCAAGTAGTTCCCGTGGTGCCCAATGGCCGTTGTCGGCGAAAGTTCGCGGCACCCTAAACCGCTATCGAGGCCTCGCCTCTTCATTGCCGGCTGACACCGGTGTGATCATACCTGAGCTATTTTCACCCAAAGTCGCCAAAGCATGGCCGCGATTAAAATCGATCGGACCGCGCGTCGCCATTTTTCATGATGCGATTGCCCTAAAACTTCCAGAGCTCACCCCCAAGGGCACGGTCGCGAGATTCCCTGCTTACCTGCAGGAGCTGCTCGGATTGGACGGTGTGGCGGCGGTCTCCGAGGATTCACGACAGTCTCTGCTGGATTATTGGAAATGGCTCGGTGTGAACCGGCACCCTCCGGTTGTGACGATCCCACTGGGCTTGGATATCCCCGAAAGGGATCCTCAATCTGACCACCCTTCCCACCAACCCATCATTTTGTGTGTTGGAAGTATTGAAGGCCGAAAGAATCACCTGATGTTACTCCAAGCCGCGGAAAAACTTTGGCAAGATGGCCGGAAATTCACCCTGCGGCTTATCGGTATGGCTCATGCCCAAACCGGGCGGAAGGTTCTGGAGAAAATAGCGACCCTGAAAAACGCTGGCGCGCCTCTGCAATACGAAGGGGCCATGGATGACATGACCCTGAATTTGGCATACGCCCAATGCAATTTCACGGTCTACCCATCATTGATGGAAGGGTTCGGGTTACCGGTCTTGGAAAGTCTGATCCGCGGGAAACCTTGCATATGTTCTGGCCAGGGAGCGATTGGTGAATCGGCCAGCCTTGGAGGAACCGTGATGCTGGCCAATCTGACCATCCACGATCTGACGGAAGCAATTGACCAGCTGCTCAATAACCCGGTCCAAGTTACCGAACTTGCCGCAGCAGCGCGCCAACGCAGTTATCGGTCATGGTCAGTCTACACCGGGGATCTTCTGGCATGGATGAAATCGCTGTGACTGAACGATTACCGCAATGTCTGCCTTTCGGTTTGCCAAGCAGGTCGTCTGCTCTACGTTCGACCGATTCCCATGGCGTTGTCCCTATTTAGTAAATACAAAAAGCCGATCCTTAACCGCTGTCGTGATGACTATCCGACCAAGATGCGGTTGAAATACGCGCCCTACTACCACGCAATCGAATCTCAGTCGGGCACCAATATCCGGCTCGATGGACGGGATATGATCATGCTTTCAAGTAATGATTATCTTGGCCTGTCTTTTCACCCCAAGGTCATTGAGGCGGGTCAGGCGGCATTGAAGAAATGGGGGACCAGTCCGACTGGCGCTCGTCCGTCGAACGGATCCCGCACATACCATGTAGAGTTGGAGGAAAAGCTGGCGGCTTTCTTGGGCCGCGAAGCCTGCCACGTCCATGCCGCGGGTTATCTGTCCTGCATGTCCAGTATAGCCAGCTTCGCCCAAAAGGGTGATGTTATTCTCGCCGATAAGAATATCCATTCGTGCTTGTGGGATGGCATCCGGCTATCAATGGCCACCGTCGAACGATTTTCGCACAACAATCCAGAAGATCTGCGGGCCGCCGCTGCCGCGGTCAATCCGGGTGCGCCCAAGTTGCTCGTGGTGGAAGGCGTCTACTCAATGGAGGGTCACATCTGCCGTCTCCCGGAGATCGCCAGGATTGCCGAGGAATATAGCTGCTTTACCGTATTGGATGATGCGCACGGTTTCGGAGTGCTTGGCCGTCAGGGACGGGGCACCCTTGATCATTTCGGTCTGAATGATGAAGTGGAATTAATCTGCGGCAGCCTTTCGAAATCACTGGCTAGCACCGGAGGATTTGTTGCGGGTTCCCGTGAGCTGATTGATTACCTCCGCACCAATTCAAAGCAGACCATCTTCAGCGCTGCCCTGAGTCCCAGCCAGGCCGCCATCGCGATGGCGGCACTCGATATCATGCAAACCGAGACGGAGCAGCATGAACGTTTGTGGGCCAACACGAAAAAATACCGCGCGATGTTGCACAATCTGGGCCTCGACACCTGGGGCAGTGAAACGCCGGCTGTTCCCATCGTGCTGGGCTCCAAGGAACGGGTTTATCCATTCTGGAAAGCACTGCTGGAAAAAGGCGTCTTTACGGTGATGTCAATCGCCCCGGCCGTGCCGGCCGGAAAGGACTTGGTGCGCACGGCTGTTTCTGCCATGCATACCGAGGAGCAATTGGAAAAGATCGCCGACGCGATGGCCTATGCCGTCAGAAAAGTTGGTTAAGCGTCAGCCAAGACTTTTCGCAAAGCGGCCGCCGTATCCCTCCAAGTCGACAAGGGCTTGTTCATCGCTGCCGTCACCAAGCTCGCGTGATGGTGATCGTCGGTGAGGATTCGCCGCAATGCGTCGACCCAGGCGTTTTCGTCGTTCAAGGCGACCATTTCAACTCCACCCCCGATCGCACTCTCGTGCAAAACCGGCAGATCGCTACACACGCAGGGCACTCCCCGCCAGAGTGATTCCAACACGGGTAAACCACAGCCTTCGGCAATCGTAGGATACACCACCGCACGTGCCTGCGCGTAGAGCTGTTCCAATACGACATCAGTGGCGCCCTCATGGAAATGTAACCCGCCCTGCCGCTTCTGGAGCTGCTTGATTTGATTTCGGATCGGTTTGCCAAAATGCGGATTCACCCGACCAACCAGGTTCAGCTCGAACTCGAATCCTTCGGTCCAAAGTCGCTCACACACGCGGAGCAAAAACTGTTGGTTCTTGCGCGGTTCGAGGATGCCAACACAGAGCAAACTGGGAACACTTTGAATAGGACCGCCAGTTCGACGTTCCCTGCCGCCGAAATCAGCCCCTAATCCCAGCACTTCCACTTCGGCATGCGTCGTCAGTCCCAGCCAATTCCAGTAATCCAACAGTTCTTGCCGACTCGCATGTGAGACCGCCCACACGTGATCAAAGCCCGCCAACATTTTCATATAGCCGGGATGGCGGGCCACACTCTGAGGCCAGGTGATCCGCGGCAATTTCAATGGAATCGCATCGTGAAATATCGCCGCCAAGCGGCAGGGACGTCGAACCATGAGTGCATCCCAACCGGGTCGTTCATCCGGACTGAATATTTCTGCCGTAAGAAACCAATCATCCGGCTGTGCACTGGAGGTCCAGTCGGTTCCCGTTACAATCGTGGCCGTGGCACCAAGCGTCCGAGCCAGTTCGCCGGACACGCGCATGAGACCCGAATGATGCCCTGCGCGCCCCGATTTGGTGTGATCCAACCAGATCATGACGGCATGATTCTCCTGAAATTGCTAAGCAAGCGTTCCGCATTCTTATGCGCATCGAAATTTTGCTCCACCCACAATCGGGCGTTGGCTCTCAATTTTTCCGCCCATGCTTCATCCCGCACAATCCGGCCAAGCGCCTGCAGCCATGCTTCCGTGGAATCTACTGCGGCAATGATGCCGGTTTCTCCATCGTGCACCGCCTCAGTCGTTGCCGCCACCGGCGACGACACCACCAACACCCCGATCGACATGGCCTCAGGAATCACATTCGGCAATCCATCCCGATCCCCACTGGGTGCCACGACTCCGCTATGCAACAGCACATCCGCCCATTCGAGATTTCGCCAGACCTCATGATGCGGCAAGTGTCCGGTAAATACCACCTGACCCGCTATCCCCAAGCTGCCGGCGATCCGTTCCAATTCGGGTCGCAAAGGCCCTTCTCCAACAATGCGCGCTTCGAAGGCCAAACCGGCCGTCCGCAATGCTGCGTAAATTTTCAATTGGTGCCGCAGGCCTTTCTTTTCCACCAACCGGGCCACGCACACCAGTCGCAGAGGTTCGCGTGATTCCCGGATTGGTTTGAAGCGCGGCATCCGATCAAGCCCGCGCCGGATGCAAACTATCTTATCTGAATCCAGACCGCGTTCAATCAGCGACAAACGGCCCATTTCTGTGGAGGTATGAATAAATCGCGCGTGCTCCAATTTCTCCCGCAGCCACCAATCGCCACCATGTTCATAAATATCATAGGCATGGGCAGCGGCGCTGTATTGGTGGCCATCCAGCCGCCACAATAACCAAGCGGCAGTAGCGGGTGCCCCACCCCAGGGTGCGTGAATGTGCGTCGGACGGGATTGGCGAAATTGCCCGGCATAGAGACAGGCGAAACCGGCCCCGAGCATGTTCTCCAAAAAATTCATCCATGATGGTGGCCGTCTGGTGATCAAGCCATGCAGCACCTGCCGCAAAACCTCTGGGCGGCGCCACGATTCATAAGGAATCATCCATAGCAACGTCAGTAATTTCCATTTGGGAAATCGGGTCACTTTGACGCCGCGAAAGCTACCTCCTCCGCCCCAGAGTGAATACAGCCGCAAATTGACCCCATGGGCCAGCATGGCGGTCACCTCGCGTTGTAGAAACGTCTCCGTCGGCTTGGGAAACGTGGTGAACAGATAGGCTATGACAGGCGCTTGAGGCATCGATTGCCGGTCAGCATGAGCAGCCCCAGCGGCCACCCGCAATGCTGGAGAATTCTCCGCTCATTCCGCTGTCATGCGCTCGCGATAGAACTTCAGACAGAGGGCGTGAATTTCTTTTGGATCGGAAAGTTTGAGTGCTTCCGTCGCGAGTTTCTTGGCATCGGACATTTTCATCGCCCGCACCAAGTAACGCACCGTGGGAATCAACGGCGGTGTCATGCTCAAGGAATCAATGCCCATTCCCAGCAATAATGGCGCCAGCACGGGATCCCCGCCCATTTCACCACAAACCCCCACCTTGATGCCTTTGCGGTGTGCCTCATCGATTACATGTTTGATTGTCCGCAGGACCGCAGGATGGGTCGGCTCATACAGATGAGCTATCCGATCGTTCACCCGATCGATCGCGATCAGATATTGAATCAAGTCGTTGGTGCCGATGCTGAAAAATCCGCATTTTTCCGCCAGGATGTCTGCGGTCATGGCGGCACTCGGAATCTCAATCATGGTGCCCACGACCATTTTTTCGTCAAACGCCGTGCCCCGCTTGCGCAACTCACCTTTGCATTCCTCAAGCAGCGCATTTGCTTGGGCCAATTCTTCGGCTCCGCTGATCATGGGATACATTAGCATGATCTTCCCATGCGCACTTGCAGCCAGGATAGCACGAAGCTGGTCCTTGAAAATGTCCTTGTGCTCCAAACAAAACCGAATGGCTCGAAACCCCATGAACGGGTTGTTCTCCTTCGGGAACAATTGTGGATTACCCGTCATCGGCTTGTCTCCGCCCAAGTCCAAGGTGCGGATAATCACCGGATTGGGTGCCAGGGCGGCAGCCACCTTCTGATAAGCGATGGTTTGTTCACTCTCGGACGGAATCCGTGCCGTATCCAGATAGAGGTATTCGGTGCGAAACAGACCCACCCCGTCGGCATTGTAGTCAGTAACGAGTTTGATCTCATCCACCTTCTCAATGTTGGCCATCAAACTTACTTTCTTGCCGTCCAGCGTGACAGCCGGTTCGCGATTGGCGTCGAGGAGTCGCGCCTCCATCGACTTCTTTTGCTCCCGGATTTTCCCGTAGCGAAACAGGGTCGATTCCGAAGGATTCAGGATGACCGCGCCGTCGTAGCCATCGACGATCGCCCAGTCACCTTTGCGCACCCGCTTGGTCAGGTCGCGCATACCGACAATGGCCGGCACTTTCATGGAGCGCGCCACGATCACCGCATGACTCGTCTTGCTCCCGGAGTCGGTCACCACGGCCATGGCGGTGCTGCGATCCAGTCCGGCCGAATCGGAGGGTGAAATATCGTTGGCCACCACGATCCTCTGGTCAGCCAGCTTGCTCAGACTGTTGTCGGCCTGACCCAAAAGATTGTGCAGCACCCGCTGCGCAACATCGCGGATATCACTGGCCCGCTCGCGCAGGTATTCATCTTCGATCTCGGCGAAGGCCTTGATGTATCGCTGGGAAATCTTGTTAAAGCAGGTTTCAACATTCAGCCCCGTGGATTCGAATTCGCGGATGGTCTCTGTAATCAGGGCCTGATCCTCCAAGACCATCAAATGGGCATCAAATATCCGGGCCTCCTCAGGACCGATATTCTTTTCAACTTCGCTTTGAATTCCCGTGATTTGTTGCCGGGTCAGCACCAAGGCACGGTCAAAGCGGGCGACCTCGTCGATGTGCTTCTCCGGCTCAACCTGGTAATGCGGCACCTCTACTTCGCTTTGGATAAAGACAAAAACCCTCCCATAGGCGATACCTTCAGACGCGGGTATCCCTTGCAAAATTACTTCGGTTTTATCGTTCGAATCCAATGGCATAAGTCGCCATAAGCTGCGTGGCGTCTGGCGACGCCAAACGATAACGCGCCCCCAACCCGATTGGTCAATGCGATTTAAGCAAGCGCCACGGACAAAACAAACGCATGGGGGCCCCATGCCTCCCGGATATAGCTCGCTACCTGTGCAGGGTCAGTTCCCTCCTCCAATATGATAAAGGAAGCACTCCCACTGCCACTCATATGCGGCTGCAGACCAAACTGCTCAGTAAGTCCCGAATAGAGTGCCGGCAAAGCCGGGTATTTCGTAAAAACCACCTGCTCCATGTTGTTTTGGCAAAGTTCGCCCAATTGCACCGCGGGTGCCTCGCGCCAGCTTTGCCAATGGGCCTCGGCCAGATTGGATGAAAGGTAGTTGGCCGGATCACGAGCCATCTGCGCATAAGCCCAAGCCGTGGATACCCCGAAACCCGGTTTAAACAGGAGCAGTCGCCGACCCATAAACCTGGCATGCTCCGCTGTGCTGAGCCGCTCGATGATTTCACCCCGCCCCCGCATCATCACTGGTGTATCTTCCAGAAACAGCACGCAGTCCGCACCAAGTCCCGCCGCGATATGACGCAGTCCATCATGATCCAGGGGATACCCGGCCAATTGATTCAAAGCGCGCAGTGCAGCCACCGCGTTACTGCTGCCCCCGCCTAACCCCGCCCCCACTGGAATGCGTTTATCCAGCCTGAAATGCACTCCATCCTTCCAACCCGTGTCGGCCCGAAATGCGGCGGTCGCCTTCAAAATCAGATTGGTCTCATCAATCGCCAAGGTCGGATCATCACAGGTCAGCACGGTGTCGCTGGCAGTGGTCACATGCAGCGTGTCTCCCCAATTCAGGGGTGCCACTACCGAAACAAGGTCATGATATCCGTCCGCCCGCCGCCCGGTAATGGCGAGGTAAAGATTGATTTTGGCCGGTGAAAATAGACTGAAGTTGCTCAAGATCTACCCCGACTAAGGCATAACTGGCGCGCCAAATCCAGTCCGTCTGATTTTGGCTTTGGATTAATAGCTAATCCTGTCCACAACTGGGGGTAACATGCCGTGTGAACTCATCATTGCTCTCGATGCCACCTCAACCCAGGCCGTTACCCCAACCCTCCGCCAACTCCAAGGCACCCTCAAATGGGTAAAGGTCGGCCTGGAAATGTTCACGGCCAACGGACCCGACTGCGTGCGTGAGATCTCTGACTTGGGTTTCAACATCTTTCTGGATTTGAAACTGCACGACATCCCCAACACCGTCGCCAAAGCGGTCGAATCAGTTTCCAAGCTGCCCATCCAGATGCTGACCATCCACACTTCCGGTGGGCGCGAGATGATGCAATGGGCTGCCAAAGCGCAGGCTCAAACTGCTCCGGACTTGATGCTCTTGGGAGTGACGGTGCTCACCTCAACCAGCGCAGCCACCCTGAATGAAACCGGCGTCGCGGATACTCCGGCCAATCAAGTGGTGCGGCTGGGACAACTTGCGGTTGAATCCGGATTGCGTGGACTGGTTTGCTCACCGTTGGAAATTGATCCGCTGCGCCGAATCCTTCCCTCCGACATCAATTTGGTAACCCCTGGGATCCGTCCCGCCAATGCTCAGGCCGATGATCAAACCCGTATCATGACCCCGGCAGAGGCGGCTCGAGCCGGTGCCAATTATCTGGTGGTTGGCCGGCCGATCATGAAAGCGGCAGATCCGGTTGCCGCCGCCCGCAGCATGCTTGCCGAATTACCCGCATGAGCCGCACCGCCGCAATCCTTCTGGCTGCAGGCAGTGGCCGACGCATGACCGGTGCCGTCGGGGATAAAGTGCTGGCGCCACTTGCAGGACGTTCAGTGTTTGCCTATTCAGGGGCGGCGTTTGCGGCCAGCGGGGTCGCAGATTACTACGTTATCGTCTATCGCGATCAACGCCAGATGACCGCCCTCGCTGCCCATGCCCCCACCCCGTCGGTCTTGGTCAAAGGTGGCCGCGAACGCCAGGACTCGGTCATGAATGCGCTCGCTGCTTTGCCCGATGATATTGAATACGTCTTTATTCATGATTGTGCCCGCCCGCTGATTCGAACCGAGCAGCTGGTCGCCCTGCTTAAAATCGTGCGACGCGAAAACGCCGTCGTGTTGGCCCACCGCGTGACCGATACCATCAAACAGCACCACGGCGATGCACGTCTCAAGACGCTCAAACGCGACAAATTGTGGGCCATGGAAACCCCGCAGGTTTTTGAACGAAAACTCATCGAACAGGCTTATCAGCGGGTTGCCCGCAAAGGCATTCGCATCACGGATGATGCCGCCGCGGTGGAATTGCTCGCGCACCCGATTGCACTCTTGGAAAACCAACACCCGAATCCCAAGCTGACGACCCCGACGGATTTCGCCTGGCTGGAATTCCTCCTTACTAAAACCGACGACTGATTTTATGGCCAATTTTCGCATCGGACATGGTTATGATATCCACCCACTGGTGCCGGAACGCCCTTTGGTCCTCGGCGGGGTAAAGTTTGATACAGACTATGGCTTGGTCGGTCATTCGGATGCGGATGTCGTCACCCATGCGGTGTGCGATGCCCTGCTCGGAGCGGCTGGTTTGCCCGATATCGGACACTTTTTCCCGAACACGGATGCCGCCTTCAAGGACATCAATTCCCAAGTCCTCCTCAAGAAAGTCACGGCCGAACTGAACCAACGCGGCTATGCCATCGGCAATGTGGATGTATCAGTCATCGCCGAAAAACCCCGCCTGATCAACCGGCTGGGTGAAATGAAGATGGTGCTAGCCGCTTCCATGGGAATCTCGACGGAAGACATCGGCATCAAAGCCACCACCAACGAGGGCATCGATGATCTCGGACGTGGTCTCGGCATCGCCGCGCATGCCGTGGTGTTGGTGGAAAAGCCCGGAGCTTAAGCGCGGCCAGCCACCTCAATTTCATGCGTAGCGTTCACCCAATTTGGCCGAAGATCGTAGCTGGTTTTATTATCTTGGCCTTGGCGGGTTGCTGGTCACGGGAATCACCGGTAACCAAGGGAAATCGGGATCAAATCCTGCACCGCTCACTGGGTGCCGATGTCGCCGAGTTGGATCCGCACATCATCACGGGGCTGCCCGAAATGAATGTGGCTTCGGCCCTTTTTGAAGGCCTGCTCGGGGAAGACCCGCACGATCTGCATCCCGTGCCCGGGGTGGCCGAAAGCTGGTCTGTTTCAAGCGATCTGCTGCGTTATACTTTTCATTTGCGCGATAATGCACGCTGGTCGAACGGTGAGGCCTTGACGGCGCAGGATTTCCTCTCCGCTTACCGTCGAGTGCTGACTCCTTCTTTGGGCGCCGACTATGCGAGCATGCTCTATCTGGTCGAAAATGCCGAGGCATTCCACAAAGGACATATTAGTGATTTTGACGAGGTGGGTTTTGCCGCGCCGGACCCGCACACCTTGGTCATCACGCTGGATCATCCGACCCCGTATTTCCTCACTTTGTTGTCTAATCCGGTTTGGTATCCGGTCTATTTGCCGGCCTTGGAAAAAACCGGATCTCCCTACCTGCGGGGCAACCCTTGGACCCGGTCGGAAAACTTTGTCGGCAACGGACCATTCACCCTGACGTCATGGCGGCCCGGTCGTGACATTATCGTGGAAAAATCCGTCAACTACTGGGACGCCAAACAAGTCCGCCTGAATGCGATCCACTTCTATCCCGCCGCGAGTGTTGATAGTGAAGAACGGGCTTTCCGGGCCGGACAGTTGCACATCACCGACGCCCTGCCCGTCAGCAAGGTGGACACCTACCGGCGTGACCGGCCCGAGGTCCTGCACATCGATCCATTTCTCGACACATATTTTTACCGACTGAATGTGACCCGACCGATCTTGAATGAGCGACTGGTTCGTCAGGCATTGTCGATGGCGGTGGATCGCGTGGCCATTGTTGAAAAAATCACCCGCGGTGGTCAGCAACCCGCCTACAGTTTCACCCCGCCCGGCACCGCCGGATACGAACCGCCGAATATCGCCAAAACAGATTTTGCTGCCGCCCGAAACTTGCTGGCCGAAGCTGGTTATCCCAATGGGATGGGCCTGCCTGAGTTTACGCTGTTGATCAACAGCTCCGGCAATCATCGCATCATCGCCGAAGCAGTGCAGGAAATGTGGCATCGAGAACTCGGCCTCAACGTCGCCATTAACAATATGGAACAGAAGTCCCTGCTCTCAGCCCGCCGATCACTCGATTATCAAATTTTACGTTCAGATTGGGCCGGAGATTTTCTCGATCCGGCGACATTTCTCGACGTCTTCTCCAGCCAATCGGGAAACAACCATACCGGCTGGAGCAATCCGGAATACGACAGTCTGCTCTATCAGGCGCAACGCACCAACGATACGCCGGCCCGTTACGGCCTGTTGCAGAGAGCTGAACGAATCCTGCTCGATGACGCCCCGATCATTCCGATCTACTATTACACCACCGTCAGGCTGATTCATCCCGCGGTGCACGGCTGGTATCCCACCCTTTTGGATCACCATCCTTACAAATATGTGTGGCTTGAACCCTAGTCGCATCAGTTGGCTGCTGGTTTGCGTTCTGCTGTTGGGTGGGTGCGCGCGCAAGAATCCCGTTCCGAATGAAACCAGCCTCCGCGTCAGCCAACGCAACGAACCGGGTGACTTGGATCCAGCCAAGGTCAACCTGCCGGATGAACTCTTTATCCTGAGAGCACTCAGCGAAGGCTTGGTTACGCCTGATCCCGATGGTGGCTTTCCACACCCAGCCGCTGCTCAGTCATGGACTGTCTCGGATGATGGACTGGTCTATACTTTCAAGCTGCAGACAGGAGCGACCTGGTCCAATGGCGACCCTCTCACTGCGGATGATTTCGTTGCCTCATATCAGCGGGTGCTTTCACCCATTACCGCCGCGCCCAAAGTCTCCCTGCTTTTCATGGTCCAAGGTGCGAAAGACTATTACCTCGGCCAACTGACTGACTTTGGTCAGGTGGGATTCAAGGCCCTCGATCCGTTCACCTTGGAAATCACCTTGGCTCACCCGGCACCAGAATTTTTAGCCTACGTCTGTAGTGCCCCTTGGATTCCCATCAATCCGAGGGTGGTAGCAAAACAAGGATCGCATTGGACTCGTCCGGAGAACTTTGTCGGGAACGGTCCGTTCATTCTGACCGACTGGAAACCAAACCAACATATTACCGTGCGAAAACGCCCGGATTATTGGGATGCAGCCCGGGTCATGGTGAATGAAATCAAGTTTCTGGCTTATGATAGCGGAGACGCGGAAGAGCGTGCATTTCGGGCCGGACAACTTGATGTCACCATGTCAGTGCCGAATAGCAAAATACCGGGTTATGCCGCCCAAAATCCCAGTCCTTTGCGGCAAATCCCGTTGTTTGAAACGCGCTTTCTGGCCTTCAACGTCAATCGCTCACCCCTCGGTGACAGTCGCGTGCGCCGGGCGCTGTCCCTTGCCATAAATCGCGAGGCACTCGTAACACAGGTGCTTAGGGGCGGACAGCAGGCCGCATACAATTTAGTGCCCGAGGGTCTGGGCGGCTTTCATCACGGCGAAATTATTCAGGAAAATGTCACCCTTGCCCGTGCCCTCCTGTTGGAAGCTGGCTATCCCGATGGCGAGGGCTTCCCGGTCTTAGAGCTGACCGGTTGGTCCCAAACTCCGGTATTGGAAGCGCTCCAGGCCATGTGGAAACAACAATTAGGCATCACGATTCATATCGGCGTGCGCGACGCCAAGGTTCACGTGGCCGCATTGACTAGTGGCGATTTCGACATCGGATTTATCACAGCCATACCGGACGTAGCCGACCCCGCGATCATGCTGCGTGATTTGCAGACGGGGGCGACAAGCAACTACTCCCATTGGAGCAATCCCGAATTCGACCAATTGCTGGCTCTGGCCGATCAGCAAAGCAGCACAAAATCACGACTGGCCTTGCTTGCGGAAGCCGACGAATTGATCAGCCAACACTCCCCGGTGGCTCCGCTCTATTTTAACACCAAGAATATGCTGCTGAGCCCAAAGGTTCAGGGTTGGAGGGAAGACGCCCTCTGGAATCGGTTGCACAAGGGTGTATCCATCATATCCGGGCCGTGAAGTTTCCCGTTGGTGCGGGTGAATCACTGCGGGGCTTGCGGGGCAGTGTCATACATGTTCTGCTGCGGATACATGACTCGACGTTTTTGTGTCTCGATTCTCGCCATCCTGATAGGAGCGCTGGTTGCCAGCTGTGGCAAAAACACGCCGGCAGGCCACCAAGACAAGATCGGGGCTGATGGCAAAAAACTGATGATCTGGCGGGTGGGCAACGGTTCGGAACCCCAGGATCTGGATCCGCAAACCGTCACAGGGGTGCCAGAACACAAAATTTCGATGGCCCTTTTCGAGGGGTTGGTGACCGAGGACCCCAAGGATTTGCACCCGGTGCCCGGACTGGCGGAATCTTGGGAGATTTCCGACGACGGTCTCGTTTATACCTTTCATCTGCGGCCGAATGCCAAGTGGTCCAATGGCGATCCCATCACGGCACCAGATATCGTGGAATCCTTCCGTCGCATCATCTCGCCGGGGCTGGCTTCCGAATACGCCTACCTGATTTACAATTTCGTCTCCGGTGCCAAGGACTACTACCAAGGCACCTTGACGGAGTTTTCCCAAGTGGGTTTCAAAGCCCCCGACGATCATACCTTCGAAGTCACCCTGCTTCACCCTACTCCCTATTTGCTAAAAATCATGGCCAGCCACTATTCATGGTGGCCCGTGCCGATTAAGGTGCTGACGAAATTTGGCCAGCTTGACCAAAAGCGCACACAGTGGACCCGGGCAGGTAACTTGGTTGGCAACGGGCCTTTCATGCTCAAGGAGTGGTCGCCCAACCAACGCATCGTCGTGGTGCGCAATCCTTACTATTGGGATGCCCAGACCGTCAAACTGGACGAAATCCATTTTTATCCGACCGATGATCTCTCGGCTGATGAGCGCATGTTCCGCACCGGTCAGGTCGACATGGTTTACGAGCTGCTCAGTTCGAAAGTCGACACCTACCGTCGCGACAATCCCGAGGCACTGCGACTCGACCCTTACCTCGGCATCTATTTCTACCGCTGTAACGTCAACCGTCCGCCGCTCAACGACAAACGCGTGCGCAAAGCGTTGGCTCTGGCCATCGATCGTGAGGCCCTCGTCAAAAATGTCACTCGCGGCGGTGAAGAAGCCGCTTACGCGATCAGTTATCCGGGCACCGCGGGTTATACACCCAAGGCCAAGCTGGAAGGCACATTGGAAGACGCACGTCGATTACTCGCCGAGGCCGGCTACCCCGGGGGGAAAGGTTGTCCGAAAATCGAACTGCTTTATAACACCCAAGAGAATCACCGTGCCCTCGCCGAAGCCATTCAACAGATGTGGAAGAAGAATCTGGGCGTGGACATCGAACTGGTGAACCAAGAGTGGAAGGTCTATCTCGATATGCAGCACACTCAGAACTACGTGATGGAGCGCGCCGGGTGGATCGCTGATTATGTAGACCCGCATGTATTCCTGGACCTTTGGGAAACGGGCAACGGCAACAACGACACCGGTTGGAGCAATGCGGAATACGACAGTCTCTTGCACAAAGCCCTCGCCGCCAAGACAGAGGAGGAGCGCTACAGCTATTACCAGCAAATGGATGCAATCTTGGTCGATGAGCTGCCGGTCATTCCGATTTTCTACTACGTCAAAAAATATCTGCTCAGTCCCAAGGTAAAGGGCTTCTACCCGACCCTCCTCGACAACCACCCTTATAAATACATCTACCTCGAGGATTGAGTTTTCAGCCCATGCCCCTTCCCCTGTTCTAAACACCCGATTCCCGGAAAAGCACCCACCGCATGTTTCGCTTCATCGCCCGCCGCCTGCTCCAGATCATTCCCGTGCTCTGGTTTATCATCACGGCCACCTTTTTTATGATCCGGTTCGTGCCCGGTGGTCCCTTCACCGCGGAAAAGGCTGTCACGCCGGAAATCATGCGGAACCTCGAGGCGCACTACGGCCTCAACAAGCCCCTTTATCAGCAGTATTTCGATTACATGGGGAACCTGTTGTTACACGGTGATCTCGGCCCCTCATTCAAATACGCCAGTCGCACCGTCAATGAGATCATCGCGGACAAACTCCCCGTTTCCATCGAACTTGGGGCACTCTCACTCGGCATGGCGCTCTTCTTTGGCCTGATCCTCGGCATCATTGCGGCGGTGAAGCGCAATTCCATCTTCGACTATCTGGCCAGTTCGGTCGCGATGATCGGGATCTGTGTGCCCACGTTTGTATTGGGTCCCTTGCTGGTGCTGTTTTTTGCCATTCATCTCGGTTGGTTCAATGCGTCCGGCTGGTATTCGAACATCGATCGGATTCTGCCCTCGGCGACCTTGGGCATGGTCTACGCCGCCTATGTGGCGCGCCTCACCCGCGGTGGTATGCTGGAGGTGCTGAACCAAGATTACATCCGCACCGCGCGGGCCAAAGGCGCTTCGGAGTTTCGGGTCATCTTCCGCCATGCCCTGCGCGGCGGCATCCTTCCGGTGATTTCCTTTCTTGGACCCGCCATTGCGGGCATCTTGACTGGATCCTTCGTGATCGAAACCATCTTCCAAATTCCCGGCCTCGGCCGCGAATTCGTTAACAGCGCCTTCAATCGCGACTATACCCTTGTCCTCGGCACCGTCATCCTCTACGCGACCCTGATTGTCTTCCTCAATCTGATCGTGGATGTCGTCCAAGTGTGGCTGAACCCGAAACTGAAATTCGAATAAGCCATGGCCGCTTCCCTTTCCCCTACTAAAATGCCCGTGGCCAATCTGACCCCTGATCAATTGGAAAACGGCTCGTCCCTGTGGCGTGATGCCTGGCACCGGTTGGCCAAGAATCAACTCGCCGTTTTCGGGGGCGTCACCCTGAACCTCCTGACGATCGCCTGCTTGGTCGGCCCGCTGATCAGCAGCTACTCCTACGAAGATCAGAATCTCAATCTCGGGGCCAGTGGACCCAGCCTCTCCCATTGGCTCGGCACCGATACCTTGGGCCGTGATCTGTTGGTCCGCCTTCTGGTCGGCGGTCGGATTTCAATCGGCGTAGGCCTGTGCGCTACATTCGTGGCACTCAGTATTGGCGTCGCCTACGGCGCGATCGCAGGTTTCTTTGGGGGCAAAATTGATGCGCTGATGATGCGGATTGTGGACATCATGTATGCCCTGCCCTTCACAATTTTCGTCATTCTACTCATGGTATTTTTTGGCCGGAACATTGTGCTGCTATTCGTCGCCATCGGCGCCGTCGAATGGCTGACTATGGCCCGAATCGTCCGGGGCCAGATTCTCTCCATCAAGAAAATGGAATTCATCGAGGCCGCGCATTCACTCGGTCTGGGCAAACGCCGCATCATCTTTCGGCATATGATCCCCAACGTGCTCGGCCCGATCATCGTCTACACCACCCTGACGATACCGGCCGTCATGCTACTCGAGGCCTTCCTGAGTTTCCTCGGTCTCGGCGTGCAACCGCCCCTGAGTTCATGGGGCGTGCTGATCAAGGACGGCGCTGAAAAAATGGAAGAGTTTTGGTGGCTGCTAGTGTTTCCCGGCAGCATCTTCTCGCTGACGCTTTTCTCGCTCAACTTCCTCGGCGACGGCTTGCGTGATGCCTTGGATGTGCGCTCCTCGAAAGATTGAGATGGAACGTCCGGCCGGAACTGCGTTTCCTACCGTTTGATCATGCGTCGTTTCCGGCCTTACCTCAAATACCTCAAGACGGTCCGCACCTATTTCATTGGCGCGACGCTTTGTGCCGGGGTTTACGGTTTTGTTTATGGGTTCGTGCTCAACTACGTGTTGATGCAAAAAGTATTTCCGGCCCTCTTTAACGCCAACGCGCCCCGGCTCGATAACTGGAATCTTTTGGCCTATGCCGCGCTCGTCCCGGCGGTCTTTATCGTGCGGGGTATATCAGGCTATCTGAATACCTACCTCATCAGTCTCTGCGGGGTGAAGATTCTTGAACAAATTCGCGTCGAGTTCTTCCGCAAACTGCAGGAGCTGCCTCTGAGTTTCTATTCGCGCCATTCGGCGGGGGATCTGATTTCACGCGGCTTGGCTGACACCAATCAGCTCCAGTTTACACTGACCAATGTCGCCAATGAAATTTTCAAACAGCCGGCCACCCTCCTGTTCTCGCTCGGGACGCTCGTTTACCTCGGCGTGCAGAACAAGGACGTCTGGATTGTGCTGCTCTGTCTGGCGACGGTGCCGGTGTGTATTTTTCCGATCCGTTATGTCGGTCGGCACGTCCTGAAACGCGCCCGGCAAATGCAGGATCAGCTGGGGCTATTGACTGACCGTTTCAGTGAAAATCTCTCCGCCGTAAAGGAAGTCCGGGCTTTTGGCCTCGAGGAGCGGGAGAATCGCCGTTTCAGCAACGTCGTGCAGAGCCTTTTCTCCGTGCAGATGAAAGTGGTCAAATACTCCAGTTTCCTCACCCCGGTCATTGAGTTCATTTCATCCCTCGGAATCGCCTTCACCCTGATCTATGCCTACAAGGTCCAACTCGAGTGGAACATCTTTCTCTCGATTGTTTTTGCTCTCTTTGTTTCCTACGAACCGGTCAAGAAACTCGGTGCCATCAGCAACGATTTAAAGAAAGGCGAGTCTGCCCTCGATCGCCTTGAGCATGTGCTCAACCAGCCGTTGATCATCACCGATCCGGTCCACCCGGTTGAAATCGACCGACTGCAGGGCCATGTGCAATTCCAAGATGTGACCTTTGCCTATAACGACGGCGAACCCGTCCTGCGCGGCGTCACCGCCAACATCCCGGCCGGGACCGTTTGTGCTTTGGTCGGTCCCAGCGGTGCTGGCAAATCCACTTTCGCCAATCTCGTGCCACGCTTTTACGAAGTCTCCGGCGGCAAGGTCTCCATCGACGGTCACGATATCCGCATGCTACGTACGGCCGATCTGCGCGGCAATATTGCGGTCGTTTCGCAGGATCCCGTGCTCTTCAACGACACCATTTATAACAACCTCTTGTTGGGCCGGGCCAATGCCACCAAGGATGAGGTGATCACCGCCGCCCGCGCCGCGCATGCGGACGAATTTATCGCCAATTTCCCGCAGGGTTACGATACGTTGGTCGGCGAACGCGGAGCTCTCCTCTCCGGCGGACAAAAGCAGCGCATTGCCATTGCCCGGGCATTTTTACGCAACGCCCCGATATTGATTCTCGACGAAGCCACGTCCGCCTTGGATTCCCAGAGTGAGCAAATGATCCAGGACGCCCTGCAACACTTGGTCGTGGGCAAAACAGTATTTATCATTGCTCACCGCTTCAGCACGATTCGAGACGCCTCCATGATTTTGGTTTTTGACCAAGGTAAAATCGCCGCCTCCGGCACCCATGCGAGCCTCTACGAAGACAGCCCGCTCTATCGCACGCTTTACGACCGCCAGCACTTGCCGGCCTGAGTCCGGTATCAACCCATGACCGCCGTTCCGCGCATATTGGTCATCCGCCGACGCTATCTGGGCGATATCGTTTTGCTCGGTTCGGTCCTACGTAATCTGAGGCAGCATTGGCCTGAGGCCCGGATCACGCTCTTGGCCGAACCGGCCTATGCCCCGATCGCCCTCCTGCATCCCGATGTGAACCAGATCCGGGTTTTCCCCAAGCGGCTGGGAGCCTGGCCCGGTTTTCTGCGCACCCTGCGGCGTGAATCATTCACCCATGTCTTTGACTTCGACAACAGCGACAAGACGGCGCTCGTCGCGCGGTTTACCGGCGCCGCTTTCCGGACGACTTTCGACCGTGAACTCATCCCTTTTCGTCACCGTTGGGTCTACACCCATAGCGCAAAGGTAACGAACGCCTTCTACGACTCACACCATATCACCGATACTTACCTGCAATTGCTGGAAAATGCCGGCATCCCGGTTTCAGATCGCGCAATCAAACTTAGACCGCGCGACGCAGACCGCGCGACCGTAGCCAAATTCGCCCAAGGCAGCGGCCGAAAAATCCTGCTGCATCCCGGGAGCCGAAGTCGCTTTCGGATCTGGCCGGCCATACGTTTTGCCGAGGTTTGTGATCGCCTGCAGGATGAATTGGATGCCCAGGTTTTCATCATTGCGGGTCCGGGCGAAAGGTATGTGGCCCAAGCCATTCTTGAGCACGTCAAAACCCACGTGGTGGTAATCGATCAGCAGTTCACCATCGGCCAGTTCGCCGCCTTGTTGGAAAGCTTCGATCTCTTTCTGTGCCATGATAGTGGCCCCATGCATATCGCGGCCGGCGTCGGTTTGCCGGTTGTTGCCCTATTCGGCTCACAGAATGCCACCATTTGGCACCCGGTGGGCGAGCATCATACCACCCTCCAAACTGACCTACCCTGCACTTGCTTGTCGGATACACCGACCCCGTGTGTCAAAGAAGATTCCTACCGGAATTATTGCGTGCGAAAACTGACGGTTGACGAGGTGTTCTCTGCTGCGCGACGGATGCTGGGAAAATCTGGTCGTTAGGCCGGTGATGGCCATCAGCGGGATTTTCGCGGTGCAGATAGTTGCACCGCCTGTAACAGATTTCAGACGTTCAGGCGTCTGAAGACTATGCCCCATTGCATGCCATCTCTCATCTTGGTGATGTTTCTATCCACCAAGCGCAGTTTGAAGGGTTTGAGACATTTCCCGTGTTAGCTCATATAGCCCCTATATCGGCATGCACCTGCCCCTTGATACTCTCCTTGCCCCACCGGTGAATGCACGTTTGGGACGGATCATCGCCCTGATCAGCCTGGTGCTTCTCCCCACCACGTGGGTGCTGCAGGCGCAAACCCCTGATTCTGACGGCCCTCGCCCCGGACAATGGGACAACATGATTTCCCTGCCTCCATTCCTGGTGGAAGACGACGGCGGGCAACCCTGGAAAGTAGCCAATCTGGAAGGAATCGAGGTATTATCGCGGAGTTCGGATACCCTTTCCAAAACCATCGTCGACCGCTATCTGCGCTTACAGGCGATGGTAAACTTAATCTACCCACCTGACCTGCAACCGAGCAGCGTGGTGCCCACCGTATTGGTGATCAATGACCCAAAATTGCAGGTTACGACCAGTCGTGAACTGACTGAAACCCTGCAGCGTCAACTTAAGATCAACTACGCGGACAAATCGGATTCCTACATTCCGGTATATCATTTTTGGGATCAGGATACGCAGGTGATGTATTTCGTGATCGATGAATTCGATAACAATCCCAGTCCCGTGTCATTCACCCCGGCCTATTTCCGATTCATGCTCGAAACCCGGACCCCGGCCCTGCCGCGCTGGTTCATTGAAGGCATGGCCACTTTGATCGAGACGGTTTCACTTCCGGTCCCTCCGATTTCACGACGACTCTACAACTTCGGAAACGATGCCGCGACGATCTCTTGGAGCGATCCTGTCGACAAGGTCTCGGTGCAGCCCTTTGTCTGGCAATCGGATGCGGCCACCAAAGAGATGAACAGCCTGGTCAAAATGATGGCCAAATCCCAGGGCGTAGCCTACCTTCCTGATCAATTCCAATTCCTCACGCTGCAACGTATATTGAAGATCGATTCGCTCGATGAATTGGAAATGGGCGAGGCGAGTCTGCTAGCTTACCAAGCCGCCTTGTTCATTCGGTGGATATTGGATCCTGATCCGCGGGAATTGTCTGCCGGGGGACGGGAAAACTATTTGCGCAAGCCCATGGCCAGTGACCTCTGGAAGTTTGTCGAGCGGTGCGCGACGGAGCCCGTGACCGACAAGCTCTTCAAGGAATGCTTCGGCCAATCGATGAGCGTGGTGGATACAAGATTGCGCGGATATCTGCCCTTCGCCTGTCTCGCTTCGGCGAAGTTTCAGGTTGCCCCAAAGACCACCCCGGAATTTCCCAAGGCCAGCTTCAGCACGGCCTCTGTCATGGAAATCTCAAGACTCCGGGGGCGGCTGGAAAGATTGGAAACCGTCTACGTGAAAACGGAATACCCCGGGGTGGCGGAACCCTTTGTGGACCGCGCCCGCCGCACCCTGCAACGCGCCTATAAATTGGGTGAGTATGATGACAAGCTGCTCGCGGAAATGGGCCTGTGCGAGGTCGATGCAGGCAAGGATGCGGCCGCCAAGCCATTTCTAGCCCAGGCCGTGCGCTTGCATGTGCAACACCCCCGGGCCTACTTTGAATTTGCCCGCATCGAGTATGCCCGGCTCATAGAGGAAAATCCCGAATTACACGACGCTACAGATCAGCTCAAAATTATCACTGGCATACTGGAAGCCGGCCTGCGCCAAAAGCCCGCCCTAAGCACATCCTATAATCTCCTGTTCGAGATCTGGCTGCGCCAGAAATTAATCCTCAGCCCGGACCAATTGGCGGAGATTGATCAGGGAGCAGCATTGTATCCCCGGAATTTTCGCATCCTGTTTGGCGCCGCCTTGCTCAAGACCAGCCAGGGCAAATTTGCTGATGCCCGGCGGTTGATTGACCAAGGCCTGCATCTGTTTACCAGCGAAAAAGAACTCAAGCAATTGAGCGGCTTGCAGGAATTCATTGCCCGAACCAAAATAGAATAATCCCGGATCACCGCAAATTTAGCGCCCCATCACCAAGAACCCGTTTATCACCCAATACCCATGAAATCATCATTGTTTCACCGTCTGCTGTCTCTGATCGCCGTCATTTCATTGCCACTGACCGCGCTCGCTCAACCAGAGAATCAACCCGCTGCCGAACAAGCAAAGCCCGCCCGGATCGAGCAGATGAATCCCTTCACCGTCAGCGCGCTCTACGCCGCCATCGAGGTGCAGTTCACCTTGAGTGGGAAGAACCTATTCAAACCGCTGGAGGATACGGTCGATTCCGCGGAAGTGATTTCCCTGCAAATCCGCGACCCGGATGACACCCCGGAAATCGGTATCGGCGACAAAATCGTGGCCATCGATGGGGTGGAGTTGCACGGGAAAACCTTGGCGGAGATTTCCAAGCTGTTGAATCAGGCTCGGGCTAAAGGCGTCCCGGATATGAAAATCAGTGGAAATCTAGGTCTCAGCACCAAGACCATCAAGTTCGATGGTGACTGGCTCGTTCCACTGCCCGGTTTGAAACGCTAACCTGTGTTGGATACAAAGCCCTGACCCACTTAGGTCCAAAAATGAAATGCCTCCGCTACATGCATAACACAAGTTTTCGGGCTTTGGATCGCTCTCTGCATCTATCCATCACGCTCCTGGGCTTTATGCTGAATCCCGGTTGTGAAACCGCACCGAAAGAGACGCCCCAGTCCAAGCGCATCACCGAACTTAAAACCACCTACGAAAAGGCACCGGAGGCAGCCAAAACCGCCGCATCTACCGGCAATCTCGCCCGGGGCCAGTCACCCGAGTTGGTTTACATCGCGCTGGGTCGGCCCAACTTCATCCTCACCTCGGCCGATGGTCGCGTCACGACTTGGACTTACCAAAACTATCTGCCACCTCCCCCGCCAAGGGCCGTGCAGGAAGCATCCAAAAGGGAGAAATTCAGAGGCAATTTCGACCGGCAGTCCCAGATCAAGGACCCGTTACAAGATGCCGTCGGCGCATTCCAATATAATATGTCACGACAGATGGTCCCCAGCACCGACCCGCTGGATGCCAACAAGGAGCAAAAACGATCGGATCAATCGTGGGCTGACTATGCCCGCTACAACACCAATCGGGAATTGGCGAAAAGCATACCTGAGGCCGAAAAGGTTCTCAAAATTCTCGATGATAAAGCGCGGGTAGAATACATTGATTCACTGAAAAATGACCGGATCGCGGATCCGATTACGGTAAAACTCGAGGTCATTTTTATCGGGCACCAGGTCAGCGATGCCATTGTCGACGACTCGGTTTCCGCCTTCGTCACCCAGCCATGACAATACGTATGCCTAGGATACCCTATCTTACGCGATGCTCAGCTATCGTTGCGCTAACATTAATGTTGGCCGGTTGCGAAACCACGCCCAAGCCCACGGCCGCGACGCCCCAATCCGTGCGCATTACCGAATTGGGCAGCGTATACGAAAAGGCACCGGAGACAGCCAAAGCCGCCGCATCCACCGGTAATCTAACCCGGGGCCAGTCACCCGAATTGGTCTACATCGCATTGGGTCGGCCCAACGTCATCCTCACCTCGGCCGATGGTCGGGTCACCACCTGGACCTACCAAAACTATCTCCCACCACCACCACCCAAACCGGTGCAGGAACCTACCAAAAAGGAGAAATTCCAGAGTAATTTTTCCAAACAAAATCGCGTGGTTGATCCCCTGCAGGATGCCGTCGGTGCGTTTCAATATAACTTATCCCGGCAGATGGTGCCTAGAACCGATCCGCTTAATTTGGATTTGGATAAATACATGGAGCAGAAACGACCCGATCAATCATGGGCGGACTATGCCCGTTACCGGACCAACCGCGATATGGCGAAAACGGGCGGACCCGCAGTGGTCAAGATGGTCGATGATAAGGCCCGGGCCGAGTATATCGAGTCGCAGCAAAAGGAACGTATTCCTGACCTAACCACCGTAAAGCTCGAGGTCATCTTTCTCGGGCCCCAAGTCGCCGATGCCATCGTCAATGATTCGGTGTCGGCCTTCGCCCTTCAGAACCCATGAAGATTTTACCATATCTGCTGACTGCTTCCACCGTGGCTCTCCTAGGCCTCATCACTGGATGCGAGAGCACACCCACCACTCCTCAGAGTCTACGCACGGCCGAACTGAGTGCGGACTATCAAAAACTGTCCGCTGAAAGCAAGGAGGCCGTCGGCAAAGGATTGATCTCA
The DNA here is from genome assembly GCA_030833445.1 of Cephaloticoccus sp. GTDB lineage: Bacteria > Verrucomicrobiota > Verrucomicrobiia > Opitutales > Opitutaceae > Cephaloticoccus. The sequence goes on from JAURHD010000005.1 coordinate 49,995, forward strand.
AGAGGACAGGACCCCAAGACCGTTTATATGGCTCTCGGTAAGCCCGATCTGATCACCACTTCCGCCGACGGACACGTGGTAACTTGGATCTACGACAATTATCTGCCTCCGCAAACCAAAGAACAAAAACAAGCAACCTATAAGGATATCAAACAGCGCAATAATCTGTCCGAACCACTCCAGGATATTTTCGAGTCATGGAACGCGAATGTGGAAAGGCATTCCATGGAAACCAACGCGGAAATCGCTCCACGCGCCCAAGGCCAGTCATGGGCCGATTACGGCAAATACCGGCGGGAAAGAGAATTCGCGAGAGGGGGCGCCGTCTATCTCGACCGACAAGCCCGGGAAGAATACAAAGCCTCTCTGTATATCGACCCTGCGCCCGATGCGGTTAGCATCAAGTTGGAGGTCATCTTCATCGAAGAACTGGTCAGCGACGCCATCGTGAACGATTCGGTCTCGGCCTTTGCGACCAACCCTGAAGAAAAATAACGCAGCCCGGTCCTAGATCCGGAACGCAATGATCGTGTTGGCAACGCCGACAATTTCACCGAAGCGACCGGCCTTGATCGTTTCAAAAATCGCCTGGGTCACTCCACTCGCCCTGCTGCCAAAATCGTGGAACGCCATCACGCCACCTTGTTTCATGAATGGCAGCCAAGCCTCAATGTCAGCCTTGCAGCCTTCGTAAGAGTGATCGCCATCAATGAACATCAGATCGATTGTGCCGCGCTTATCGGTCAAGGACTCAGCCGCCGCCAGTGAGTCACTGATGACCGGTTCGGTGCGCGCACTCAGGCCCAGTGCGGCAAAGTTGGCATTGAAAATATCGAGCGTGCTGCCGGTGCCGAGCCTCTGAAAATGCCGCTGATACCAGGCCACATCTTCGCCGCACAACGAGAGCCCTTGGAAATTATCCACCGCGTAGATCTTAGCTCCATCGCCCTTTAACCCGGCAGCCAAAAAGCAGGTGGAGGCTCCCATCCATGAACCGATCTCCACCACCTGGGCATTCACGGGTGCATCCGCCGCCAACTGATAAAGATACCCGCGTTCCGGGAAGCTGCCCATGTCGTCCTGCTTGAACTGGCGCGCAATGCGCAGGAATTCATTCCAGTCCAAGTCCGGCCGGCGTTTGCGGGCTCCGCGCAAATAGCGCCTGATCTTCATCGTAAAACGCACGTCGCGCACGCCGGGCCAGTGTTTGAAAGCCATGTGCCGCAACCTGCCAGCGGCTCGTATGTCCGCAAAGCTTTTTCTTTGCACCCCAATTGGTGCCCGGCATCGTCTTGACCAGTTCGACGCGCCCTACGTGCCCGCATGACCCACCCTGCCCAACTACCCAAAGTCACCGTTGCGATTTGCACCTACAATCGTGCGGGCTACTTGCGGCAGACCTTGGCGAGCATTGCCCGGCAGGACTATCCCAGCGGTCAGCTCGAAGTATTGGTCATCGACAACAACTCAACGGATGACACCCGGGCCGCCGTGGCGGAGCACGCCACCGATCCGCATCCGCCGCGCCATGTTTTTGAAGTCACCCAAGGTCTCGTCCATGCGCGCAATCGAGGCATCACTGAATCCACGGGTGAGATTCTGATTCTAGCCGATGATGATATCCTGATGGAACCGGATTGGGTGCGCCAAATTATGGCGCCGTTTCAATTGAATGAAGAAAAACGCATCGGCTGTGTGGGCGGCGAAGTCGTGCCGGTCTTCCCGGATGGTCTACCTGAGTGGATTCGCGAATGGCACGCGCCGCTGGCGTTTCGTGCCGATGCCGGTCCGATCAATGCCCGCCAATCACCCATGGGCGCCAACTTCGCTTTTCCCAAATGGATTTTTGATCAGCTTGGGTTCTTCGCCACCGGTTTGGATCGTCGCGGCGGCAGTCTATTTGGCGGCGGCGATGCCGAAATCGTCCGCCGCATCCGAAGTGCAGGCTATCAAATCTGGTTCGCTCCGGCCGCCAAGGTCCTGCATCAGATGCCCGCTTCTCGCACGACCTTCCGTTATGCCGCCCGGCATGCATTTGACTCCGCGCGTTCGCGGATCGTCGACCGCGCCAAGGAGGGCAAAGGTGCCGGCTACTTGCTTGGACGATTCTGCGGCAATCTGATCAAGGCGCTGGTCTTCGTCGTGCTCGCCCTGCTCTACTTTATCGGCCTGCAATCGGGTCAGGGTAAAAAATCCCTTGTCCGGGCATGGCGCTCCTGCGGCTACCTTTATCAAATCCCGCGCTCGCTGTTCGGCGCCATCTAAGTCTCACTCCCATTCGTGAATTCTCCCTTACCCATCAGTGTTGTCATCGTCGCCCGGAACGAGGCGCTTACGTTGCCGCGCTGTCTGCAGAGCGTGCAGGGCTGGGTAACCGAAATCGTCGTAGTGCTCAATGCGACCACGGATGACAGTGAGCGCATCGCCACCGAACATGGCGCCAAGGTGCAGCACACGGAGTGGCGCGGTTTTCGTGACACCAAGAACGAAGCTCTCGGACTGGCGACCCAACCCTGGGCACTGTGCCTCGATGCCGACGAGGAAGTCTCCACCCAACTCCGCGAAAGTATCACAGACTTTTTCGCCAGGGGGCATGACCAGAGAAACGTCGGCGCAAAATTCCCCCGCAAGGTATGGTTCATCGATCGTTGGATCACGCACGGCGATTGGTATCCCGATCACAGCCTGCGGCTGATCAAACGCGATGCCTCGCGTTGGGGCGGTGACCAATTCGTCCACGAAAGAATGGAATGCGACGGACCGGTCGCAACCCTGCCCGGCGATCTCCACCACTATTCTTTCCCGACTCTGGCCAGTCACGTCGCCAAGATAAATCCCTTTGCCGATCTGTTTGTGGCCCAACAACAGGCCAAGGGTAAACGGTTCTCCGCCCTCGCAGCGGTGCTCCGGCCGGCTTGGCGCTTTTTCCGCGCCTATGTGATGCGCCTCGGTTTCTTGGACGGCTATCCCGGTTTTTACATTGCCTGGGCCACCGCGTTCGGCGCGTTCGTGCGATACAGTCGGTTGTATGAAGCCGAAAACCAACGTTCGCCAGATGTCTGAAGAACCCTTCCAGTTCAGTCGGATTGCGGAGGAAATGATCGGTGATTTACGGCGCGTGCCTTTCCAGGAGCCCAAACGGCAGCGCAAGCGCGCCACCAAGGACTTGGCCGCCTTGGTTGAAGAACTGATGGTGAAATATCAGGTTGGCCGCGACTCGCCCGAACAGACGATCCGGGACCACTGGCCTGACTTGGTCGGCAAGGCCAATGCCGCCTATTCCCACCCCGTTACCATCGAGCGCGGGCGCCTCTTGGTGCTGGTTTCCCATGCGGTGGTGCGCAGCGAGCTGTTTCACCACCGGGAGGGCATTGCGGAAAAGATCAGGCAACTCGCTGGTTGCAAGGATGTTCGGAATTTGAATATCCGGGCCGGTTAACCGGCGAATACGACTAAATTTACGCTTGCTCCAGCGTGTAACGTTTTGGATTCTGGCTCCTTGCGTTAGTGGAAATCCATCGGTTGTGGATTCCCACCATGGCTGGTCCGACATCCCGTCGGATTGGAACGGTGACGCCGGCTAAGCCGCGATTTCGGTCGCGGGGAGGCGGGTGCCACGGAGCTCGCAAGAGTTCCCTACAGTCGTGAAACCAAACATCAAACCATGTCTACCGTCTCAAAACCAGAAATCATCTCAGAATACAAAATCCACGAGAAGGATACCGGCTCGTCCGAAGTCCAGATCGCGCTGCTGACCGCCCGAATCAATCACTTGACCGAGCATCTGCGCACGCATCGCAAGGACTTTCACTCGCGCCGCGGCCTTCTCCAGATGGCTGCTCGCCGTCGCAAACTGCTCGATTATGTTAAGCGCCATGACTTGGCCAAATATACCGAGCTGCTGCAAAAGCTGAGCCTCCGTCGCTAACCGCTTTATCACATGGGCGACCCGATCCGCGGGTCGCCCATTGTCTTAATCGACACCGTCACCCAGATCGGGACATTTCCGTTTGCCGCCCACCCCACCGGCCGCGACGTCAAACGGAAATCTCTCGGGTCTGAAACGGAGAGATAGAGTGGATGCTTGAAATCCACCCGCAGCGTGCGCTTCGCGTCGCTGCTGCTTCCATCTACGGAAGCCCCGGCCAACCAGTTCAGTGTCACTCGCTGGCCGTTCTTATCCGCGACACTATATCCGAAAAACAAAGTAAGTAATGAAGCAGAAATATAACGTAACGGTCGCCGAACTCGGCATGACCTTCTCCACGGGCTCGATTGCCCAACTCGCCGGTGGCGCTGTCAATGTAAACGTAGGCGAGACCAATATCTTGGTCACTGCCTGTGCCGCCCAAACCATGCGTCCCGGTCAGGACTTCTTCCCCCTCACGGTGGACTATCGCGAAAAGTATGCCGCGGCCGGTCGTTTCCCCGGTGGCTATTTCAAGCGTGAAGGCCGGCCTTCCGAGAAGGAAATCCTCACCTCGCGTCTCTGTGACCGTCCTTGCCGCCCGCTCTTCCCCGAGGGTTTCCTCAATGAAGTGCAGATCATCGGTCAGCTGCTCTCCGCCGACCAGATCAACGATGCCGACATCTCCATGGTGAACGGTGCGTCCGCGGCCCTCGCCATCTCCGACATTCCGTGGGGCGGCCCGATCGCCTGCGTGCGCGTCGCTGAAATCGACGGCGAATTCGTCGCCAACCCGACCATCGAGCAAATGTTCTCAAGTTCGCTCGACCTGATCTACGTCGGCACCGAAGCCGAAATGCTCATGATCGAAGGTTCGGCTGACCAGATCACCGAGGAGCGCTTCATCGAGGCGCTGGAGTTCGGCCAGAAGTCCATTCAGCCGATCATCAAGGCCATCAAGGAACTCGTCTCCCTCGCCGGCAAGCCCAAGGCGGTCTTCCCGCTCGTCAAGGCCACGCCGGAAGCCCGCGCCATCATCGAGCGCGTCGCCCCAGCCGACAAGGTCAGCGCCGCGATCTTTGGTTTCGAGAAGGCCGTCCGTTCCGCCAACATCAAGGCCCTCAAGGAAGAAGCCAAGGCCGCCCTTACGGCTGAGCTCGGCGCCGATAAGTTCACCGATGTTGATCTCAACATCGTGTTCGAGGATCTCCAATACAAGGCCTACCGCCAGACCGTGCTCGAGCGCGGCGTCCGCGCCGACAAGCGCGATGCCAAGTCGCTGCGCCCTCTCGAGGCCCAGGTTGGCGTCCTCCCCCGCGTTCATGGTTCCGCCATGTTCCAGCGCGGTGACACCCAGAACATCGCCATCACGACCCTCGGGCCGACCAAGGAAGCCCAACATCTCGACGCCCTCACCGGCGGCGTGACTTCCAAGTCGTTCCTCCTCCACTACAACTTCCCTCCGTTCTCCGTTGGCGAAGCCGGCCGTTTCATCGGTCCCGGCCGTCGCGAAATCGGTCACGGCGCCCTCGCCGAGCGTTCGCTCGTGCCAGTGCTGCCTCCGGAAGATGTGTTCCCGTATTCCATCCGCGTCGTCTCCGAGATCATGGCCTCCAACGGCTCGACCTCGATGGCTTCGATCTGCGGCGGTTGCTTGTCCCTCATGGACGCCGGTGTGCCGATCATCGCACCCGTCGCCGGCATCAGCTGCGGCTTGATGACTTCCAACAAGGACGACGGCTCCATCGACAAGTGGGTCACCATCACCGACATCCTCGGTGAAGAAGATCATTTCGGCGATATGGACTTCAAGCTCGCCGGCACGACCAAGGGCATCACGGGCTTCCAGCTCGACCTTAAGATCAAGGGCCTGCCTTTCGAGATCGCCAAGACCGCGATCTTCCAAGCTCGCGACGCCCGCGTCGAAATCCTCAAGACGATGTTGGCTGCCCTCCCGGCGCCCCGCACCGACCTGTCGACCTACGCTCCCCGCATCCAGACGATCCAGATCAATCCGGAAAAGATCGGTCTGCTCATCGGCCCCGGTGGCAAGACGATCCGTCGCATCACCGAGACGACCGGCGCCCAAGTGGACATCTCCGACGACGATTCCGGCAAGGTCTTCATCTACTCGAACAATGCCGACGCCATGAACCGCGCCGTGCAGGAAATCGACGCCCTCTGCGGCGGCGGTTCCCAGATCGAGGACGGCAAGATCTACACCGGCCGCGTCACCGGCGTGAAGGACTTCGGCGCTTTCGTCGAGTGTCTGCCCGGCAAGGAAGGCCTCGTGCACATCTCCGAGCTGGCTGACTTCCGGGTCCGCCGCACCGAGGATGTCGTCAAGGTCGGCGATTCCATCACGGTCAAGTGCATCGGCATCGACGAGCGTTCCGGCAAGGTTCGCCTCAGCCGCAAGGCTGCGATGGCCGAGATCGAGGCGCAAAAGCCGGCCGCTGAAGCGGCTGCTCCTGCCGCTGAGGAAGCAACGAGCGAAGAGTCCAAGTCCGAATAAACCGGACTAACCTCCCCTCTCAAAGCCGCGACTCAAGTCGCGGCTTTTTTATTGGTTTCAGATGAAGGCGAAAAAAGACCTGACAGCATGGGTTGGAGTGCGAGACTCGCACTCCATGAAGCTACTGGTTACCAACGACGACGGCATTGATTCCCTTTTTCTGCACGAACTCTGCGCCGCACTACAACGCGCCGGTCATGAGATTTACGTTGTCGCCCCGGCTACGGAGCAAAGCTGGACCGGTGCCTCGAAGACCCGCAATCGCGCGGTGAAGTCGAGTGCAGTAGATCGTCATCTGGGCTGCCCCACCTGGACCGCGGATGGCACTCCGAGCGACTGTGTAAACATTGCCTTGGGCCATTTGTTGCCTACCAAGGTCGACGCCGTGGTCAGTGGCATCAATGTCGGCTACAACTGCTCCCTCGCCTTCATCATCGCCAGCGGCACCGTCGCCGGTGCTTGGGAAGGCGCCTTGCATGGTCTGCCGGCACTGGCGGTTTCGCAGGATGTGTCCGAGGAAGTCTACGTGCATCTCAAGGAACGCGGAGGGGTGCCCGATGGGCAGTTGCTCGAAACACTCAAGGTATCAGCAGAACACGCCGCCCGGCTCGCCGGGGAACTCCTCCCCGCCACCCCACCGAAAAGCTTTACGGTCCATAATGTGAATTTCCCATTTCCCTGTCGGCGGGATACAGAAACAAAAGCCACCGTCCCGGCGCATTTCTTCATGCCGGGATTGTTCAGTCCGGCGAATGATGACGGCACGCATCACTTGGTTTGGACCGCGGGAGAAGATGTTTCACCGAAGGAGCCGCTCACTGATCTCGCCTGCGTCGCCGCGCAGCACATCAGCCACAGTATATTGGACTACCGTAAACTGGGTCAGGTTTGAACCCAGTCAGCGCACCAACGAAAAGCCGAAGCGATAAGCGGTCGTATCAACGTTGTAGTCGCGCAGACTTTCACCGTAGCCGTTCCAATATTGGAAAAGCACGTAGGTGGCGAAATCGAACATCCGGTCAAATTTGACGGGATAGGTAAAATCCAGCTGCAGGCTGCCTTTGTCGCCGTCTCGGCCCAATCGGCTGATGAGCGAAAGGGCCGCACCATCGTTACGTCCAATCACCGCAAAGAGCTCAACATTGCCGCGGTAGTCCTCAATATTGGGATTATTCGATAAATCGGATATCCGCAGGGAAAGTCGAGGTGCGAGCACAAGATTCCAACCGTCCAGTCGGCCAAAGGCAAAGCCAGGACGGAAATACAGGGTATTGATACTGCGAGAAGCCGGGCCGGATTGACCATTGGATTCATGTCGCAGTCCAACTTGGTAGCCAATCCACTTCATCCCTCCCGGCGATTCAGGATCGAGCACACTCTGTGATTCGAACATCAACTCCGGTTGATAAGTAGTATCATAGAACGGACTCGAATCCTCATTCAGTTCCCACAGAGACCGCTGGGTGTAGGCAAATACAGTCCACGCAGAGCGGGTAACCGTTCCCCCAGTGCCGCCTGTTGACCCAGCACCCGGTATTTAAAACTGAACTGGAATTTCGCCGCCTGATCTGCGTCCCCATAGACAAAGTAACTTGGCTCGTGAGCACTGAAACGTCCCGCAAAAGCACGCTTTATTGCTACCTCGGCCGTGTGCTGGGGCACAAAATTCGTCAGCGGCGCCTTTACCTGGGCATGCGGGGAAAGGTCCTTGGCTACTTCCAAGGATACACGCGCCAAGACCGGACTTCTAATTTCCAACACCAACCTGCCTTTAGCCGCAGAAGGCAGTTCCATCAGGAATTCCCTTACGGCAAACCCACCGGGAATGATGGACATTGGCCCACCCATCGCCGGGGCATTGAGGCGCACCTTCCATTTATCCGTCCCGTCCGACAACTCACCTTCGAGGGTTTCATCCACCGTCAGGACCGTCTCTGTCTTACCCGGATTTAATATGAGCAGGTTCAAACTGACGGCGGCACCAGTCGCGACTGGCTCAGGAGGGGCGACCAAGTTAAACACCACAGCCTTGAGCGGCAGACCCAGTAACAGTGCCCCTAAAAATAGTATCTGTCTAAAATGATGCCGCATACCGTAGCTCGGCAGAAAGCACATCCTGAGCCAAGAGCCATATGCGGATGTGACGGCAATCCTTCAGGTATTCTTTGCCAATCAAACGTTTTGTGATTCTGTCATTCCTTCATGATCGAAGTCGAAAATCTTACCCGCGTTTTCCGAACCTACAAGAAACAGCCCGGTTTCTGGGGCGGCGTGAAAGGTTTGTTCAAGCGGGAGTTCGAGGAGACGGCGGCTGCCCGCGACATCTCATTCTCCATCCAGGAAGGCGAATTTGTCGGTTTTCTCGGACCCAATGGCGCGGGTAAAACGACCACTTTGAAAATGCTTTCCGGGTTGATTTACCCGACGAGCGGCAGGGCCACCGTGGCGGGATTCGATCCGACGAAACGCGAATCCGCCTACCGCAGGATTTTCGCCCTCGTGCTTGGTCAGAAAAACCAGCTCTGGTGGGATCTGCCCGCGATCGAATCCTTCAATCTGTTGCGGGCCATCTATGCGCTGCCGACCGAGCAGTTCCAGAGCACGCTGGACGAATTGGTCGATCTGCTGGATGTGCGGGCCAAACTCAACGTGATGGTTCGGGAACTATCCCTCGGCGAGCGGATGAAGATGGAATTGATCGCCGCCCTACTCCACCGGCCGCGGGTGTTGTTTCTGGATGAGCCCACCATCGGACTCGATGTCATTTCCCAAAGGGCGGTGCGTAACTTTCTGCGTGAATACAATCGCAAGCATCGGGTTACCATTCTGCTGACGAGTCACTACATGGCCGACATCAAGGAGCTCTGCGAACGGGTCGTCGTGATCCACAAGGGCAGCAAAATCTACGATGGTGCGTTGGACCGCCTGGAAAGCAGCTCAGGCAGCCGGAAAAAGATCATCAAATTTTTGCCCGACATCACGGCTCAAACTGAGGCCACGCTGTCGGCATTTCCCGAAAACTGGCAATCGAAGCACGGTGAGACGACCCGGGACGACGAAGGCAAGTTCACCATCAAAGTGCCCACCGACAAAGTCGTCGCGGTTTCCCAGGAAATCCTGACCGCCGGGCCGGTGGCTGATATCACAATCGAGGACATCCCACTGGAGGACGTGATCGCCGAACTCTTCAGCGCCCAAATCTAATATCTAGTTCAGGTCGTCTGCCGGCAACTCAGGCTTACGCCAATCCGGGAGCAACTGACCCATCAAGGCGACCAGCCCATCCACCGCCATTTGGGTCGAGGCGAGCAGATCCGCCCGATTGCAACCAGCATCGACGGTTACCCAACTCAATTCATCGGCCGTCAGCAGTTGTTCCACATGTCGGCCGAGTCCGAACGACGGCAGAGGTTGACCCTGGCGTAACCGTAGTTCGCGGAGCAGGCGAAAATTTGTCTCCACCAAGGAGCGATGCAGCAGGTGTTGGGCGGCACGGATCTCGGTTCGTCGCAGCTTCTGCCGGATCCAGATACTATCTACCAATGCGCTGGCCGCGAGGTTGGCCAGCTCGCTATCGCTCAACCGCACCCCGGCATAGTCAGCCTGCACGGCGGCATAAAAGCCTCCCCACGAGTGCTCTCCTTTCACCATTCGGTAGCCATTCTGCAGGCAGGTCTTCAATTCATTGAGTGCCGTGCGCAGTCGCAGGCTGTGACGTTGCAGCCGCAACGTGTGGCCCCACTTGGCCAGGCGAAAATCCATCAATGGCACCAGCACCAAATCAATTTGTCCGCTGGCAAACACCACTGTCAGTTTTTGCACCCCGCCGGAAGCGGGTCGCAGTGTTTGAAGCAGAAATTTTTGCCCCGGGATCAGGCTACTCCAGTCCAACTGACGGACCAAACCGGGATTGGAAAGTATCACATGAAAATCATAGTCTGACCAATCATCCGCCTGGGTCACCGGGGACTGTGCGGCCTTGGACCCAAACAGCGCGGCGGCATGCACCGTGGGCTCAGCCTGCAGCCAATGCACGACTCCCTCATATAGTGGTCTGCTCATCGCGCGATTAACAGGCCCGGATGGAGATCAAAATCTCAGTGCCCTGAATGCCTGGGCCGGCATGAATTTCACCCCGGTGTAGTCGGATTATTTCCTTGGCAATAAACACGGCAATCCGGCCCTGATTCGGAACTTCACCTTCCGCCGGTTCAGGCAGAATTCCTTCCAACTCCAAATTGCGGCCTTTGATGGAAATCAATGCCGTCAACTCATCCTCCGACCCGGTGGATCGCAACTGTAACGCCAGATTGCTATCCGAACGTCCGGTCTGATTTTCAGCCAAGGTATCGATCAGCGAGGAGAGGGCAAATTCCAGCAAATACGCGGCGACCGGCAGACGGACTGCATCAGGCACCACCTCTACCTCCACTTGGCAGGCGCTACCCACCAGTTTCATCAGGTCCCGCATATCCGTCTCGACGGGTTCAATCTCATCCAGATTCTGCATCATGCCGAGACGCTTATGGAGTCGTTCCAGACTGCCGATATCTGCCTTGAGCGTCTTGATCATTTCATCCGACAGCTTCTGATCCGTTACCTGACGGAAGGTGGCCAGGGAAACCAAGGCATTACCCAGCTCATGACTGAGAGTCAGCGCCAGTTCACGCAGGACACTCCGTCGCTCCTCCCGGCTCCTTAAGACGGCATCGTGCACCTGTGAGCTGGCCTCCTCCCAAAAGGCCCAAATGCCACCGGTTTCACTGATCAAACCCGCACTGGCCCGGAATGGTTGATCTGACAACGGTGACACCCGGCAGACTTCGCGGGAACGTCGCACCCGGCCAATCAAATCCCGCACGACCAGCGGCACGTGGCGCGGCACTGTCTCGCCGGCAGCCAGTAATAATGTGCTGGGGAGATATTTTGCCCCCAAGGCCGACTGTTCGCTGAGCTGGGTCAAACGGCCGAGTTGACTCGAACGGGCCAGAAAGTGGCGCAGCAAGCGGGCGAAAAACACCGCCCGGGTGCGATCGTTGTCTTCATAAGCCTGCCCGTCATTGCGCACCCCCAAGGCAATCAGACCCAGGAGCCGGCCGTTGTCATGGATTGGCACCAAGAGACGCGCACCCCACATTGCCAGTCGGTTGCGCACGGCTAGTTCTGCAACGGGATCAGCCGGGCTGTCCCAATTGGTGCCATCGATCACAACCGGATGCGTTTCCAAAAAGCTCACCAAAGGATCATCTAGGCCAAAAAATGAGGTGCCCCGATCAGCCCGAAAACCATCCGATTCCCGCAGGAAGAATACCGCATGGGAGGCGTGCAACAATTGGCGGGAGGCGCGGCGAAATTCCGCAATCAAACGATCCCGCGTGTCGAGATTCTCCACTGCCCCTTCAAGAAAATCCCACAACTCGGCCGCATCCGCCGCCGGGGCCACCCGCGGGGACGGTTTGGGTGTTTCGTTGCGCCGGTTTTTCTCCAGCAGAATTTCCACCATGGACTGCTTCTCGGCCAATTCTTCCATGATATCCAAATAGGCCCGCAAATGACGGGCACTATCGTCATAGGAAAGGAAAACCTTACCCCGTTGGGCCAACCGCGCCTGTTCATACGGCAGACTACGGGGCTCCCCGACATAAATGGTCGGATAATTCGTGAGGAACTGTGGCAGTTGATTTTCCGCCGCGGCATCCAGCACCACCACCGCGGAAAATCCCGGACGGGATCCACCCATGAAACTCTGGGGATTCAACCGCACCACCGACCGCCCGTCAGGAATCTGCTTTTCCCACGCCGCAGCCAAGTCGTCATCGGCGGTGGCTAGAATCAGGAGGCTTGGCATGGAAAGGTTATACGAAAGGTGGCTCCGCGATTTGCCACCGGTGGATCGACGGCAATGGTCGCTTTAAGCCCATTGAGAATATCGCTGCAGATCGCCAATCCAAGCCCAAAGCCTGTCGATTTGCTTGATTGGAAGGGTTGGAATAGTCGCGGCAGCATCTCGGCTGAGATCCCCGGACCGTTATCCTCAATCACCAGCAGGATGCTGTCCACTTGGCGACTGGTCGTCAGTTTGATCCAGCGATCTCCATCTTGTGTTTCCACCGCTTGAATTGCATTGAAGCACAGATTGAGCAGAACCTGGCGCACGGCGGATGGGTCCGTGTAAACCTGATCAGGGGTCGCCTGAAAATCCTTGATCATCCGAATCCGTCGATCCTCGGCCTTGGCCGAAGCCAATTCCACCGCGGTATGGATCACCGGGTGTAATTCAATCATCCGCGGGGCATAAGCCCGGGGGGTAGCCAAATCGAGCAGTTGCTCGGTCAGCCGGTCTATGCGGGACACCTCATCCCCGATCAGGCGGAAGAATTTCTCCCGGAAAGCAGGATCATCATAGTGCTTCGGCAACAACTGCACAAAAGTCTTGATCGTAACGAGTGGATTACGGATTTCGTGAGCCAGACTCGCCCCCAACAAACCCACTGTCGCCAACTGCTCGGCATGCTGGGCTTTCACGGAGAATTGCGCGCGTTCCATCGCGCTCTCAATAATTGAGGCGAGTTCCAACAACTGAGCCACCTGCGGATAAGTGAAAGGACGGCGCGTCACGGGCACGCTCACCGCCAACACTAGACTCAAGCTGTGACCACCGGAAGCGACCATGACCCCTAAGCCCGCCTTTTCCATGAATTGCTGCAAAGCCAGACCGTGTCCCTCTAGCCGTTGCCGCGCCAAACGTTCCGGAGTCGCCCATCGCAATTCAGTGAGGGCCATTGCGACCGGACCATTAACCGGCAATTCCATTTTGCTCCCCCTCAACTGACCATTCATGTGAGTCAGCACATATGCATGGTCGGCGCTGGACCAACTTTTCAGGAGTTGCACAAAGGCTGGCTCCAGCTGTTCGGGACGCGATCCGCTACGGGCCGCTTCAAACGCCGCCCGGCGGGCATCCTCACCCCGTAAATTCAGATCAAAAACCAATTGAAACCAAGGGCCCGCGGAAGCCGCAAACCAGAGGCCCAATCCTACGGCCAATATAAACGCCAGGGAGGCCGGCATGAGCATCGCCAGCAACTCATTCGCCACCCAGACAAAGAGCGAGACCGCCAAAACCAAGAACAGCTTTTGCAGTCCGATAAAAAGCATGTGCCGGGCATCGAACACCCGGGAAGTCAGCATGGCCCAAGCCGTCCCGCCGTAGAAAGTCAGCACGACGATCGGCTGTAACTTGATGTAAACTGAATCGTGTGAGATGGCATTCAGCACCATCAGACTGATCACGGCAAAGCAGGCGGCGCAGCCGCCCAGCAGGAGCACCTGCAATTCCAGTTTCTTGACGCCAACGGTCGATCGCGCCTGCAACATGGTCTGCACGCACAAAATCAAATAGAGCCCGATGACCCCAATCATGTAGGCGTAGTAGCCCAAACCACGCAGACGATTATCGGGCGTCGAATGGCTTGGGATGAACCAGTCAGAAAAACAAATCCACGCCAGAATGATTCCGATCAAGCCGGCAAACCACCAATTGCGGAAATGCAGGAAACCGCGTTGACTGCGCACACTTTCTTTAACGATCCACAAATGCGCCGGCAAAAAGGCTCCTACCGCGGTCGCCATGCGCAACCAGTATAGTCCGTCCTGGCCAAAGAGGGCCATTTCCAAACAGAGCAGCCACAAGGCCACATGCAAGGAACCCGAAAAGAACAGCCGATTGATGACTCGCGCTGGGTTTGCCCACAACGCAAAGGTGCCCATCATGGCCGCGGCAAAGGCTGCGAGCACGGCCGGGTTGAATATTATTTGCTCAAAACCAAGCATGCGTTTGTGCCGGATAATCCATGCGAATTTACCAAGGCAACCTGATGGTCGATTGCACGGAATTGGGAAGACAAATTCAAGGGGCAGTCCGGGTCGGGATACTGCCAATTCACCGTCGGTGGAATCATGCCATCGGCCAGTCCCAATGCCGCCGCTCCCACCTGCATCGCACCGGCGGCACCCAAAGGATTCCCCACCGCCCCCTTGATCGAGGCAACCGGAATGCCCTTCAGACTTTCGCCAAAGACTTCATGGAGAACCTGCGCTTCGGCCCGATCGACCAATTTATGTCCGGGACCCCACGCATTGATGCAGTCGATTTCACTTCTCCGGCGACTGGCATTCGCCAGCGCCAGGCGAATGGCCTCAACCAATCCTCCGACCGGCTTTTCCGCTGGATCTGTCGCATACGCATAACCGTCGACATACGCGCGGGCCGGCCGGGGGCTGTCGTCCGATTCCAACAAAAAGAGGCAAGCTCCTTCGCCAATGACACCGGTCGTTCGCCACAGATCAAAAGGCCGGCACATCCGTTCCGGCCATTCCGCACTCACGGGAGCCAGGCCGGCCATTCTCAACTCAAGCATCGGGTGATGATAGAGCGGCGCCTCCGTGCCTCCACATACCGCAATATCTATTTCACCTGATGCAATGCGCTGGGCAGCATGACCGATGGCATCGAGACCGGAACAACAAGCACTTTGCAAAGCCATGGTCTGAGTAGCCCCACCAATGCATTCGGCAATCGCCCCGGAAATTGCGCTGACGGACGCACAGAATACTGCACTTGGTAAACCCGTATCGGGCCCCTTCCGCACAATGCGGTCCATGATGCGGTTCATCACCCCGAAATCCATGAGCGATGCCCCGGCAATCACCAGCGGATTGAGTTCACGCAGTTCCCCCAAGGAAACCCCGGCATCGCGTGCCGCCAGTTCTGCCCCGACGACCGCAAACTGGGTATGACGCGGTTGTTTGCCGAGTTTCATTTCAGCCACCATCGCGTCAAAAAGCGGGTCGGCCACCTCAGCGGCGACAAAATCCCCACTGCCATACTTGGCCAAAGACTTGAGTTCGCGCACGCGTGAAACTGGCTCCAATATTCCGCGCCAAAATGCATCGCGCCCCACCCCGGCAGGGGTCACGGGTCCGATGCCGGTAATCTTCACCCGGCGTTTCATGATGCACCTCCGGAACGTATTCTATGCGCTCGTGATTTTTTCACGATTTGACGGCGGGAAATGCCATCCTGACGGTGGTTCCTTCGTCACGCTTCGATTCAAGGATGAGGGTGGCCCCGTGTGCACCCACCAAATGGCGGCAGATGCTCAAACCCAGACCCGTGCCACTCGCCTTGCTGGTGAACCCACCCTTGAGTGCCTTATTAAGCGCCTCGGGAGTCATGCCAGATCCATTATCCTTGATCACCACTTCATATTTATCCGCAACTTGGGCAACCGACAATTCCAAGGTGGTAGCCCCGGCCTCGAGCGCATTCTTAAAGAGATTTTGAAAGATCCGCATCAGCTCGAACTTGGATCCACGAATCCGGGCCGAGGATAGGCCGGCAAACGTAATCGACGCGCTTTCAAAAAAGATCACTTGGCGCACTTCCTTGGCCACTGAAACCAAATCCAACGGAGTATAGTCGACTTGATTGCGTGAGGTCAATCGCCAGTTTTCCGACAGGTGGTGACAGTATTCGGCCGCCTTCTCCACCACCATCGCATAGTCTTGAAGCTTCTTGCTGTCCGCCTCTTGCGAGGTGGCCATGGAGCGAGCCTCTTCCACCAGTAAAGCGGCATAGCCAATTACCACCGTCAACGGATTGTTTAAATCGTGCACCAGTTCCACTGAGGCGCGTGATTGCCAGATATGAGGCTCGGCTTCTTCAATTTCTCGTTTGAGCGCCACGTTCATCTCCTCGGTCTGGCGAACCATGCCAGCCTGATGCCGGCGCAGTTTGGTGGCGGCTGTCTGTTTACGGACCGCCTCGATCAGCTCGTTAATATCAGGCGGTTTCCTTAAATACTGATTCGCTCCACCCACCATTGCCTGCTGGGCGGTGTGGAGGGTGCCATAACCAGTCAGCATGATCACCGAGACATTCGGATCGATTTTCCGCAGTTCCTCCAGCGCCTTGATCCCATCCATCTCCGGCATGCGAATATCGAGCACAACGGCCGCGTATTCCCGTTCGCGCAATTTGGACAATGCCTCCATCGCCCGAGCCGCGGTTTCAACGGAAAATTCCGATGAAAGGGTAAAGGCGATGGATTCGCGCGGGCCGTATTCGTCATCAACCACTAGCACGAGTGGCTTGTCTCCGGGGCCTGCAGAGACTGGGATAGTATCTGTCACCATGAAATTGCTGGAACCTTGTTTATTATACAAAAGGCATCATCCTGAACGTCAGCGTGTTTGCAGTTCACGCAGGCTTGTGTCAAGGAACGCATCCGGCATTGATTTGCAGTAAACCCTCATTGCTTAGCTTTACGTGATTTTTACTTCATTAACCATCCTGTTTTCTGCGTTTCTCGCGAGCCTCCTCACTTGGTTGATTCTGCGTCAGCAACCGACGGCCTTGCGCGAGAGACTTAACGCCCGGGATGCTGAAAATGATCGTCTTACAGTTGCCCAACGTGAACTCGAAAACAGTCGCAATGAGCTGGCGGGGAAGTTTGCCACCGCCACCAGTGAACTTGCCGCTGAACGAGCCGCCGGGGTCGAACGTCTGCAAGCCGCCGAAGCCCGCATCAAAGAACGCGAAGCCCTCGCCGCCCGCTACCTCGCTGACGTTGAAAAGCTCAAGGCCACCCTCCAAACCGAATTCCAAGCCATCGCTTCCAAATTGCTCGAAGAGAAATCCGCGAAATTTACCGATCATAACAAAACCCAAGTCGAGGCCTTGCTGCATCCGCTGCGCCAGCAACTCACCGATTTTCGCCAGCGAGTGGATACAGTCTACAAGACGGAAAGTGACGATCGGGCCGCCCTCAAGGCGCAGATCGAGCAACTTCGCCAACTCAACTCCACCATCACTGAGGAAGCCCACGCTCTTACCTCCGCCCTTAAAGGCCAGTCCCAAGCCCGCGGGGCTTGGGGTGAACTCATTCTCGAACGCTTGCTGGACTCCGCCGGTTTGATCAAGGGCGAGAATTATCTGACCCAAGAATCGCTCACCACCGAAGACGGACGCCGCTTGCGGCCTGACGTCATCCTTCGACTGCCGGACGATCGCCATCTCGTAATTGATTCAAAAGTCTCACTCATCGCTTACGAACGCGCCGTGAACTCCGCCGACGATGATTCGAAGACTTCACACATTGCGGAACACGTCCGGGCCGTGCGCACCCACGTCGAACAGTTGAGCAGCAAACAATACGAGGATACGGGCAAACTCGTAACCCCGGACTACGTATTCATGTTTGTGCCATTGGACCACGCTTTTGCCCTGGCCATTCAAAACGATTCCGCACTCTACGAATGGGCGTTTGATCGCCGTATCATCCTGGTCACCGCCCCCAGTCTGCTGGTCACGCTGAAAACCGTCGGCATGCTCTGGAAGCAGGATCGTCAGTCCAAGAACGTGCAGGCCATCGCGAATCGCGGCGGTCTGCTCTACGACAAATTTGCGGGTCTGATTGAAGATTTGGAAGGAATCGGGAACTCACTCGCCAAAACCCGCCAGACTTACGATGACGCGATGGGGAAACTCAAAACCGGCCGCGGAAATCTCCTCAGTCAGGTTGAAGATCTCAAGCTCCTCGGGGCGAAAGCCAAGAAGTCCCTGCCTAATCTCGAATCTGAAGAGTCATGAGTGATAATGAACTCACGGGCACCTGGCAGGTGGTGTCGGCTGAACTTGGTGGACAGCCCATGCCGGCCGATGCCGCCGCCAAAGTGGAATTGGAATTCACCGCCACCCATTACACCGTCAATTTTGGCGGAGAGGCTACCGATCACGGCACCTTCGAGTTGAAAACAAACTCGGAGCTAAACGAAATTGCGATGACCGGAATCACCGGGGTCAACGAAGGCCGCACAATCCCGGGCATTCTGCAATTGCACGGCAACCGCCTGCGGATCTGTTTCGCGCTGGAAGGATCTGCGATTCCCCGAGAATTTCGCGCCCCGGCCGGCACACTGCGTTACCTCGCCACCTATCGTCGCAAGGATACCCCGAAATCCCATGCCCCTTGACGAATCAGACTCCAGTTCTTTCTGGAAATTAATCTGTCACTTCATCGACGAACTCAGTTGGCGCATGCTGGGCGCACTGGGTTTGGTGACATTTTTCTTTTTTTATGGGGCCACCAATGCCGCAATCAAATTCACCGGTCGCAATCTATCCTCATTTGAAACACCACCCGGTCCGGCCGTAGGACTGATATGTGCCGGTTTTGTGGTGGCAGCCACTGCCCTGATCAAACTGAGACCTCGCAAATAAATCACCATGCAACTGACCGGCATCAATATTTACCCCGTAAAGTCTCTCCGTGGTTTCTCCGTCACATCAGCTGAGGTCGATGAACTGGGACTTATCGGTGACCGACGATTCCTCGTGGTGGATGATAATGGCCAATTTCTGACCCAAAGGGCACTGCCGCGTATGGCGCAAATCGCGACCGAACTCGGGTCCGAAACTTTAATACTGCGCAATCCCGATCACGGTTCAGCCACGGTGGGCTTATACGAGCACGGCCCAATTACGCCGGTGAAGATCTGGAACGATCAAGTGCAGGCCTTGGACTGCGGCGTGGAAATCGCGGTGTGGCTCTCGGATTTTCTGCGGCATCCCTGCCGGTTGGTGCACGTCGGATCAGCCTATTCGCGTCCAGTCAACAAACCCGGTGCCTTGGCAGATGATCAAGTCACGTTTGCGGATACCGCTCCCCTGCTGGTGATCAGTGAGGCTTCACTCTCCAACCTCAATGACCGGATCATCGAGAATCAAAGCGAACCGGTGCCCATGGCCCGTTTTCGCACCAATCTCGTGGTCAGCGGCTGTGAACCCTTTGCGGAGGACACTTGGACCCGACTGAAGATCGGTGAGGTCACCTTTCGGGCGGCCGGACTGTGCGCACGCTGCATAATGACGACCACAGATCAAAGTAGCGGGGATCGAGGCAAGGAGCCTCTGCACACCATGGCCACATTCCGCCGGGATCAGACTGAACCCAGCAAAATCAATTTCGGGCTTAATCTGATCAATGAGAACAAAACCGGCACCATCCGTGTAGGGGATGCCGTGGAGTTACTGTAATTGATCAGTCGTGGTCGCGCACCCGGCCGCGATGGGCCTTGTGGCGGGACCGATGCTTCTTGGCGTCCACCATCCTGGCTTTCTGGCGGGGGCTTTTTTGCCGGGTGCGGCGGCGCTCAGTCTCTTTCTCCTGTTTGACCGCCAATTTGGCATCCCGCCGAATCGCCTCCAATTTGTCGCAAAGTTCACCCCAAGCCTGCTCGCGGTTGGCCGCCTGTGACCGGCCGGCCTGGCAACGCACTTCCACCCCGCTAGGCCGATGGCGGAGCCAGACAGTCGATGATGTTTTGTTGATTTTCTGCCCCCCGGCACCCGTTCCTTTGACAAACCGCTCATCCACATCCTCGACCCGCAAGCCCAAGGTAATCATCCGTCGGTCGATTTGAGTTGGAAATTGCATGCGCGGGACGTTTTTCTGAAGAAACCATTTTTGATCCTTCGAGTCAAACTCACCAAACCCGCTCAACCCTCTTTCGCATAATATGATATCAGGTCCCGATTGGTCACAAAAACTCAGCACAGAAATCGGCAAAGCCGTCATCGGTCAGGACGCCGTGGTGGAGCGGCTCCTGGTTGCCCTTCTGGCCAATGGTCACGTGCTATTGGAAGGCATGCCCGGTCTCGCCAAGACCTTGCTCGTCAAATCGCTGGGCTCGGCCCTTGGCGTCCAATTTGAGCGGATCCAATTCACGCCAGACTTACTGCCCAGCGACGTGGTCGGCACCATGATCTTCCAACCCAAGAACGGGGAATTCTCGGTTCACCACGGGCCGATCTTTGCCAATCTCGTGCTGGCCGACGAAATCAACCGCGCTCCGGCCAAAGTGCAAAGCGCGTTGCTCGAGGCCATGCAGGAACGTCAGGTCACCATCGGCGGCAATACGCATCCTCTACCCCGCCCATTCTTCGTGATGGCGACGCAAAATCCGGTCGAACAGGAAGGCACCTATCCGTTGCCGGAAGCCCAGACTGATCGGTTTCTCTTCAAGCTCATCGTGGATTATCCCACCGCGGAAGAGGAATCTTCAATGATGCAGCGCTGGGGTCAGGTCACCAAGCAACCCGCCCTGCTGGCCGTTTCCAATGGCGAGGAGCTGCTCGCCCTTCGCCCGCAGGTCGACGCCGTGCACGTCGCACCGGCCGTTCAAGGTTATATTCTCGCCTTGGTCCGGGCGACCCGCGCCTTGGCTGAAGCCGAAGGCAGCGCCAAGCGTTACCTGACTTTCGGTGCGTCCCCACGCGCCTCCCTTGCGCTTTACCAAGCCGGCAAAGCCCTCGCATGGCTCCGCGGTCAAGATTTCCTCACCCCAGCCCTCGTGCAGGAAATAGCCACGGATGTGCTCCGTCACCGGATCGGTCTGACTTATGAGGCCGAAGCGGAGGAAATCACCGCCGACAAAATCATCGCGCAAGTTATCGAGCGCACCCCCGTCCCGGCCACTTGAACGTGCCGCAGGAAGTCACCAGTTCAGCAAATCCCCTTGCCCTCCTGCGCCAGCTGGAGTGGCGCGTTCGCCATGCGGTGGAGAACATGCTCAGCGGCGAATACCGTTCGGCCTTTCGCGGCCGCGGCATGGAGTTCGATCAAGTGGTGCGTTATGAATTTGGCGACGATGTCCGTGATATCGATTGGAATGTGACGGCCCGGCTCGGTGAGCCCTATCGCAAGAAATTCGTCGAGGAGCGCGAAGTCACCCTGCTGATCGTATTCGAGGATACCCCCAGCCTGAACTTTGGTTCTGGAGCGCAGACCAAACGCGAAGCCCTGCTCGAGTTGGCGGGTCTCGTCATGCTGCTCGGCGCGGTCAATCGCGACCGGGTCGGGTTTATTCGGGCCGCACCGGGCGGACATTTGTTTCGTGAGCCCGTGCGTGGCCGCGGAGCGATTCTGCACTCCGCCGCCACCTTATTGGCGCAACCGGCTCCGGATCCCACGGCGGGTGCGCCCGAGATTCCCTGGCGTTTGCTCTCCCGGGCTGCCCCCAAGCACAGCGTAATGATCTGGTTGGGTGACTTCGCACCCCGGAATCAACCCGAAGGCTGGCTTGTAATGCAGCGCCGCTACCAGACGATGGGGTTTCGGGTCGAGGATCCGTGGGAACGTGAACTCCCCCACGATGGATTGTTTGCCGCCTACGATCCGACGGCGGGCCGCTTGGTGACCTTGGAAGGATCCGCCGCGGAAAGGGCGGCGCATGCGACTTGGCGGCGGGAACGCGATGAATCCTGGCAGACACTTTTCCCTGACCCGCTAAGCCGACTTGTGGTGGGCGCAGATGAAAACCGGTTGGATGCGTTGGTAAAATTCTTTCACGCCCAGATGCGGTCCGGAGCGGTGCGCTGACCATGGGAGAATTCATTTTCAAAAACCCCCTCTGGTTCGCCGGGCTATTGCTCATTCCCTATTTGATCTGGTTGCGCGGCCGTCGCAGGGTTCCCGTATTGCTGGTGCCCTTTGCCGCCGCATGGCATCGCCCGTCACTGACCGCAGCGTCTCGTTGGCCCGTCATCACCGCCTCGATCGGCCTCGTATTGGTCATCACTGCACTGGCCCGGCCCCAGAAAGTTGAGGACCGGCACGAGGTGAATACCAAGGGTTATGATATCATGCTAGCGATCGATCTTTCCGGTTCAATGTTGGCCGAAGATTACGAAGACCGGGGCGAACGCATCAACCGCCTGCAAGCGATCAAGCCGGTGATCCAAGCCTTCATCAAGGATCGGCCCACGGACCGCATCGGTATCGTGGTGTTTTCCGGACGCGCCTACACCATGGCTCCGTTGACATTCGATCACGACTGGCTCGAAAAACAAACCGACCGATTAAAGATCGGTCTGATCGAAGACGGCACGGCCATTGGTGACGGACTTGGCGTCGCCCTAACCCGGCTCGAACAAGCCAAGCGCCAGGAAAACGGGCTGCGTCAGGGGGCGTTTGTCGTCCTCCTTACCGACGGCGCCAATAATCGCGGATCATTAAATCCAGCCCAAGCGGCGGAGATCGCCAAGTCACGCGGCATTCCCGTTTACACCATTGGCGCGGGGCAAAATGGCATCGTGCCCATGCCGGTCATCGACGACAAAGGTAACAAGGTCGGCTATCGTCGCATGGTGTCTGATCTCGATGAAGATTCATTGCGCAATATCGCTGAGTCGACCGGTGGACGCTATTACCGCGCAGCTGACAGTGACACGGTAAACGAAGCCTTCGAGGCGATCAACAAGGCCAAGAAAATCGAATTTCAGTCGAAGAGTTATCTGCTCACCACCGAATTGTTTTATTGGCCGGCCGCACCTGGGTTGCTGGCTCTACTTCTGGGTGCGCTATTGGCACGCCAACCATGGCGGCGGGAGGCAAGTGCATGAGCTTCGCCTGGCCACATCTCTTGGGTTTGCTGGTGCTGCCGCTGGGGTTGCTCATCTGGGAACTGCGTCGCCGGCAGCGCCTGCGCACCACCTTCCATCCCAAGATCATCCAAGCCGAAGCCGGCAGCAACCAACTGAAACTTCAAGGACACGGTGCCACCCGACTGCATACGGCCCGGGTCTGGTTATATCTGGGTTTGGGTTTCGCAATCGTCGCCCTCGCACGTCCCCAATGGGGTCGGATAGAAGAACCGGTATTTGATCAATCGCGGGAAATCCTCATCGCGATCGATTTGTCGCGTTCAATGTTGGCGACCGATATCAAACCTTCGCGACTTGAGCGCGCGAAACTGCTGGTCAGCAGTCTGCTGGAAAAACTCGAAGGGGAACGCGTTGGGCTGGTTGTATTCTCCGGGACCGCATTTTTACAGAGTCCGCTTAGTGCCGATTATGAAATCTTGCGCGAATTTCTCCCGGCCCTCGGTCCCGATTACCTGCCGGAAGGAGGCACCAATTACCGCGCGCTACTCGAAACCACCATCCAAGCCTATAGCGCCACCGCATCGGCCGACCGGTTCCTGATCACCTTGAGTGATGGGGAAACCACTGACGATACTTGGCGGGAGATGTTGGACAAATTACAGGCGAAACACATCCGGGCCATCAGTCTGGGCATCGGCACGCCAGCGGGGGCCATGATCCCGGATGGCAACGGTGCCTTTGTGAAGGATGAGCGTGGAGCCGTGGTTCTGTCGAAATTGGAAACGAACACCCTGCAGGAATTGGCGCAAAAAACCGACGGTGTTTACCGCGACGCCAGCACCTGGATCGATCTGGCTACGCTGATCAAAGCGACCGTGGAACAAGGCCGCAAAGGTGAGTTTGTGGAGAAAAATTCCGTGCGCTTGGTCGAACGTTATCAGTGGGCCCTCGCCCCTGCCCTGCTCTGTCTCCTGATCAGTTTTTGGCGGGAGTTCCCAGTGCGACCGAGACCTCGCGCGCTTAAACTGACCGCCAACACCGCCGCGCTACTATTCGTGCTCGGTTTGATCCAACCAAATCCATTACGCTCGCAGGAGCCATCCGCGAAGCCGGAATTGTCTCCCTTGGGCAAGATCGTCGGTCGCATATCCGCACAATCCGAGAACACCGGTCGCGACTGGGCCGAGTTGGCTCGAGAGACGGTGACATGGGGTCAGAAGCTGCAGACCGAAAAACACCCAGTCACGGAAGGACCGGTCCGAGACGCATTGGTCGCGGTCAACCAAGGATCCAAACTGGATCCCACCACGGCGGACTGGGATACACTGCGCAAAGAGCTGGAAGCACTCCTGATCAAGCCTGAGGACGAAACACCCCCGCCCCAACAAGACCAGCAAAAGCAGGATCAGGACAAAAAGGATCAATCGAAGGACGACTCTCCCCAGAACCAAGAACAAAAGTCTGATCAATCCAAATCACCGGAGCAAAAATCATCCGATGATAACTCCAAGGAATCACAAGATTCCCCGCCTGAACAAAAGTCGCAGGATGCGGAGCAGAATCAAAAGCAAGACGGGCAATCCGCCTTCGGCGATATGAAGGAACGGGCTCAACCTCCGCCACCACCGCCGGATAAAATGCAACAGGTGGGTGGCGCGCCGGAGAAGAAGGATCAACCGCCGGGCGATACCGATCCCGCCCTAGCCATGCCATTGCAGAAACTGCAGAAGATTCGTGAGCAAGATTCACCGGCACAGCTGTTTCAACTAATGGAGGACAAACCTCAAAAATCACCGGAAACCAAGGGCAAGACCTGGTAACATTCATGCAATTTTTCCGCTACTTCATTTGTATGTCCGTGCTGCTAGCCACCGCCATGGCGCAGAACGTCCAATGGACGGACGCCGGGACGGGTGACCCCGCCGATCTGCAGCTCGTATTTGAGAAATGCTCGCCTGAGGGCACCCCTCTACTACCGGATATTTCCGGAGTAAAATTCAGCTATCGTGGCCAATCCGATCAGTTATCGATCATCAATTTCTCCAGTTCCCGGTCGGTGATTCTATCTTACCGCCTGCAGATCAGCACGCCCGGTCAGGTGCAGATACCCTCGTTCAAGGTAAAGACCGACAAAGGCGATTTGACCGTCCCCGCGTATGCCACCGGCTCGCTCAAACCCGGGCCGGAAACAGATATCCAATCCCACCTGCGTCCCGGTCGCACGACCGTGTGGGCCGGTGAGGTTTTCCCCATGGTCTATAACTTGGATGTCGCACGTAGGAACTTTAGCAATTTCGGCGGCGGCATCGAATGGGACCCTTCACCGCTACTGGTTGAAGACTGGGCCAAGCCTGAAATTGCCGAAACCACCCGCAGTGGCGAATCACGCCTTAATGTGACTTTTCGCACCCGTGGTTACCTGAAGACCCCCGGATCTATACGGATCAAGCCCATCAGCCAATTGATCAACCTCGCAGTAGGAACCTCCGGGTTTGGGTTGTTCCAACAACAACGCATCGACCAAGTTTCCATCAGCACCGATCAACCCAGCATCAGTGTCCGTCCGCTGCCACAACCCTCACCCAATGGTTTCACTGGGGCCGTGGGACAATTTAAGCTGAACTCCAAAGTGGTCCCGGCCACGGCAGCCGTCGGCGAACCGATCACCTGGACACTGGAACTCAGTGGCAGTGGCAACTGGCCGGACATTGCCGGCCTGCCATCACGTTCCGTCTCGCAGGATTTTCAAGTGATACAACCCCAGGCCAAGCGCACCGTTGCGGAGGGTAAACTTTTTGACGCCACTCTCTCCGAAGACGTGGTGCTCGTGCCGACCAAACCCGGCACCTACACTTTGGGCGCGGTGGAGTTCAGTTACTTCGACCCGCAGACCGGTTCTTATCAGACGGGACGCACGCCCGCGACCACCGTGACTGTCACCGCCGCCGCGGTCCCTCGTTTCAATATTACCCCGGATGCATCTGCCCAGACCCCAGCGCAACCAACGGCATCGATTACGGCCCCGACTCCACCCTCTGATCCCGCCGGCATTCCCCGTGATCCATTATCGGGCTCTGAGCCGGTTAGCACTCCCTTCCAATCCTGGTGGCAAATGATTTTATGGGCCGGTGTGCCCTTGGTTGCATTGGGTCTGCTTTGGCTCGTGCTGGGCTATCGTCGTGCCCGGCAAACCGATCCTCTGAGAGGCCGACGGCTAGCCCGACTGCGCCTGCTGAATACCGTGCATCAGCTGAGTGAGGCAAACCGTGAGAACCAAGCCAAGTTGCTGCTCAATTGGCAACATGACATGGCCCTTCTCTGCAATGTGCATCATGCAGCGCCAGCTGCGGCGGCCATCAAAAGCCAATCACTGACGATATTGTGGACAGAAGCCGACCGGGCACTCTACGGCGAGAAGCAGGAATTGACTTCGGATTGGATCGCACGGGCAGAAGCCGAACTCTCCTCGATAAAAATCTCCGGCACCGCATGGTGGCGCACCTTCTTACCGCAAAATCTTTTCCCTTTCTTCGTCGTTCTGCTCTGCCTGACCAGTTTGCCTGCGCTGCATGGCGCACCTAGTGCAGCAGCTGCCTATCAATCCGGTGACTATGTCGCCGCTGAAAATGCGTGGCGAGACGCCGTGGAAAAAACGCCCACGGATTGGATCGCGCGCCACAACCTATCACTGGCCCTTGCCCAACAAGAAAACTGGGGTGAGGCGGCCGCTCAGGCCACCGCCGCCTTTGTGCAGAATCCCCAAATGGATGCCACTCGTTGGAACCTCCAACTTGCATATAGCAAGGCCGGTTATACCCCCACAGCAATCGGTCCGTTATTGGACTCCAGCCCGCGCGCGGATCTGGCTCGTCTCGCCTCTCCGGCAGATTGGGAGAGGCTATTTGTCATCGCTTGTGCCGGACTGACTCTCGCCTTGGCGGTCCTACTGTTATTGGGGTATGGTATCGTACCACGTTGGAGCAAATGGCCAGCCCTGCTCGTTATCGTGGCCGCATTACTGGTCATCAGTGGTTCCTCGGTCAGTCGTTCGGCTTACGGTTTGGCCGCGAGTCCCGACGCCGTCATCGTGTGGCGCAGCGGCACCCTCTACTCCATTCCCACTGAAGCCGACACCACCCAGCAAACCGCCTCACTGTCCGCCGGCAGTATGGGCACCGTGGACAAGACCTTCCTGGGCTGGGTCCGGTTGTATTTTACCAATGGTCAAACCGGCTGGGTGCGCAAATCAGAGATCATCGCAATTTGGAAATAGCCGGCACCAGCACTCAGCCAGCCATCGTTTTCCGCACCATCCGCGCCATCGATTCCTCGGGATTGAGCGAGGTTACATCCGCAACATTCACCCAAGCCAAATCTTTTGATTCGTTGGTGACCACCAATGGTTCGGCCGGGTCCGCCTCGATCATGAATCGCAGATCAAAGTGCCAGTGCGCCGGTTCGGACTTGCGTTCGGGAATCCAATGTCGGTCTACATCGAAGAGTTCATGGCTCACCGGTAATAGTTGTGTGATACCGCCTTCTTCCTGCGCTTCACGCAGGGCCACGGCCAGCAGATCGGGATCGCCATCAGCGTGACCACCGAGTTGCAACCACTTGTCCAACTTCCGGTGATGGGTCAGCAAAGTCTGGTTTCGGGTCCGGTCCACCACCCAGGCCGAACCGGTCAGATGGCCGCTTAATTGGCTGCGTAACAGGCAATCTTCATGAGTCTCGACGAACTCGATGGTCGCAAGCGTCATTGCGGCCTCATGGTGATCCAGATCCCGCCCGGCGTGAGCTTGCAATAGTTTCAATACAGCAGCGCGGTGCATTGGAACAGATCAACGGGTCTCAAACCACTTCGACTCGGGGGCCGCATCCTGGCACGCGGCAATCTGGGTGAAAATGTCCGGCACCGAGGATGCCATCCGGAAGAGTTCCATGTTGGAAGGTTTGAAGAACTTTTCTGCCAACATGCGCTCGAATAGTCGCAACAGATCATCGTAAAACCCGTCTTGGTTCAAAAACACGCAGGGCTTTTTCACGACATCGAGCTGTCGCAAGGTGAGAATCTCCATGATCTCCTCCAAGGTGCCAAATCCTCCCGGCAAGGTCACAAACGCATCAGCCCGGGCTTCCATTAACAGCTTGCGTTCACGCATTGTGACCACGGTCACGAGCTCGTCAGCTTCATCGAAGGCCAATTCGCGCAGTTTCATGAACTCCGGTATCACGCCGACCACCCGGCCACCCGCCGCCTTGGTGCCCCGGGCGACTGCGCCCATCAGACCGGTCTTACCGCCCCCG
This sequence comes from Cephaloticoccus sp., assembly GCA_030833445.1. GTDB lineage: Bacteria > Verrucomicrobiota > Verrucomicrobiia > Opitutales > Opitutaceae > Cephaloticoccus. Next base: position 78,171 of record JAURHD010000005.1, read on the forward strand.
TAAACCAACCCCCAACCACGGGCCACGAGTTCAGTGCCCAATGCCTCAGCTGCACGGAAATACTTGGGGTCGATCCGGTCGCTGGACGAGCAATAGACACAGAGGAGTTTGGACATAGAAACTAGAATCACCAAAGGTCACGAATTGACACGAATAAAGGAGAAACTGCTGGTGCCTGTTAACCAGATATGTGTTCACTTATAACTTCCGTGGTTGAACAAAATTCCAGCTACATCGGTCGCCTCGCCCCTTCGCCGACAGGGTATCTGCATCTGGGTCATGCCCGCACATTCTACAAGGCGGCGGCACGTGCCCATCAGGCCAAGGGCAAATTGCTGTTACGGGTGGACGATCTGGATCGTGATCGTTGCCGGCCCGAATACACGGAGGCCGCCTTGGAGGATTTGGCTTGGTTGGGACTGCGGTGGGAGGAACCCATCTTAATCCAAAGTCACCGGTTGGCCATCTACCGCCAAGTCTTGGAAACGTTGCACCGGGCTGGATTGATATTCCCCTGCATCCACTCTCGTCGGGATGTGCAGGAAGCCGCGGGAGCCCCGCATGCGGATGATGATGAACCGATCTACCCTCGCGATTTTCGTCCTCCGACTAATTCGGAGTTACTGCCCCTTGAAACCGTGATCTCAGTGAATTGGCGTTTCCGCGTGCCCAACAACGAACTGATAACCTTTCAAGATGGATTGCAGGGTGAACAAACGGCCATGGCTGGCCAGGATTTCGGTGACTTCTTGGTGTGGCGTAAAGACAACACCCCCAGCTACCAACTTGCGACGGTGGCCGACGACATCGCCACAGGGGTCACTGAGGTCGTGCGGGGGGCAGATCTTATACGCTCCACCTTCCGTCAACTTCTCCTGTTTCGGGCATTGCAGCAAAACCCACCAGCCTTTTCTCACTGCCCGCTGATGCGCGATGAAAGCGGTCAGCGCTTGGCGAAACGGCATGATTCGTTGAGTCTAAGTGCTCTGCGTGCTGCGGGCGTGACACCCGAAGAAATTATCCACAAGTTCACCCACACTGCATGACTGCCAAGATTGGAGTAATCAATGTATCCGACCGCGCCAGTGCCGGAGTTTACGAAGACACCCCTGGACAGGCCTGTGTCAGCCTATTGAAAGAATGGCTCAGCACCCCATTCGAGGTGGATTACAAGGTGGTGCCGGACGATCAGACTCAAATCGAAGCCGAACTACGCCGCATGGCAGATGACTCAGGGTGCTGCCTGATCGTTACCACGGGTGGAACCGGACCGGCCGCCCGCGACGTGACTCCTGAAGCCACGGTAGCAGTGTGTGAAAAAATTCTCCCCGGGTTCGGCGAATTGATGCGGACCACTTCGCTGCAATATGTGCCGACCGCCATCTTGTCCCGACAGACAGCCGGCGTGCGCGGCCGTTGTGTGATCATAAATTTGCCGGGACGTCCCAAGGCCATCCGTGAGAACCTCGAAGCGGTTTTCCCCGCCATCCCTTACTGCATCGATTTGATCGGCGGCCCGCGGTTGGAATCACACGAATCGGCAATCCAAGTGTTTCGACCCAAGGGCGCCTAGTCCATTGGCCATGTAGGCGGTCTGGGCGAAACCAACCGTATCATCCATGATTGCGCCATGCCAACGGCAGGATCGATTGCGGACCGATGATATACACCTGATAATAGAGCCAAAATATCACTACGCCGAGCACGACCAGAAACAAGGCTTCGCCAATCTCTCCCGCCGATTGGCGACTGCCACGATGCAGCATTGAAATCATCCAGCTCAAACCTGGAGCCACTACAAATGCCATCAGCGATCCACCAAACAAGACCACTCCCATGATCACGGCCGTGGCCACCAAGGGCTCGGCAAAGCCCTTCACTTTGTATTGGGCCACCTCCACGCCCAAATTGAGCACAAGGAGACAGCAGGGTAAAACGTAGTAGTCGCGAACAACTGCTTTTTTCATGGAAATTTGCCTCACGGGGAAACCAGTAGTTACTTGGTGCTGTCGAACAAATAACCGCAATCCCATGCCCTAATTCAAAATTCAAACCAACGCGTCACCGACGAAGAAGGTCGGCCGCACTCTGCTCAAGGAGGCCTCTGCACTCGTCGCCCACGAACTGGAAAAGCCGGAGAATTTCGTGATGGTTGCCCTCCAGCCCAAGACCGAAATGCTCTTTTCCGGCACTGACGCTCCCGTCGCGTTTCTGGAACTCAAAAGCATCGGGTTGCCGGGTAAAAAGACCAAGGCGCTCAGCCAAGTCCTGTGCACCCTGGTCGAGGAACATCTCAAGATCAGCAAAGAGCGGATCTATGTAAAATTCATAGACGTGAACCGCGGGATGTGGGGTTGGAAAGGCGATACTTTTTAAAGGGAGTCACTCCCTTCACTGGCGAATAGTGAAACCCACTTCTTCATTGCACGGCCCAGCACCCACGCGGAGACATCAGCCTCCACGTCTTTTTAAAGCTCGGTATATTTAACCGAACGTCCGCGAGCCTTGGCCACGGGATACTTTTTGGCATTGGCCGTCATCTTACGTTCGATAGCCGCAGCCACATCAATCCCGGTCACATTGGCAAACTCCAAGGCATAGATGACTACATCAGCCAATTCGTCGGCAATGGCGCCGCGCTTTTTCTTATCCGTCCCTAATTGACGCGATGCCTCCGGCGTAGCCCAGAGGAAATGCTCCATCAATTCACCCGCTTCGGCCGCCAGTGCCATGCTGATATTTTTCGGCGCATGGAACTGTTCCCAGTCGCGGGCCCGGGCAAAATCGAGCACCCGGGTTTTCAATTCTGCCAGAGTAGCGGTGGCATCAGTCAGCTTTCGTTTCATCGCCTGAGCCTAGGGGCCAATGCTCCGGCGACAATCACTTCCGGTCGCGCAACCGCCACCAGCCGGCCAAAACACTGCCGATCACGGAATGGAAGACACTGGAGATGGCACAGGGCACTGCCGTCAACGGATCGGCAAAATGCTTGCGGGCCAAGACTACGCCCAAACCGGAATTCTGCATCCCCACTTCGATGGAAACCGTTCGGGCGATCAGTTTGTCGTAGCCAAATAGTCGGGCCGAAAGGTAGCCGAGGGCAAAACCGCCCACATGCAACAGACCCACGGCGAGGAGCAGTGAACCGGCACACGATTTAACTGCCTCAGAACTCTGGCCAATGATACTGGCGCAAATCATTGTAATCGTCACAACCGAAAGCAGCGGGGCCGCCGGCAAGGTCCACGCCACCACCCGGGGAGCCAATCGGTTAAGTCCCACGCCGATGAGCACCGGGGCCACCACCACCTTGAATGTGCTGAAGAACAATCCCCAGGCATCCACTTGCACAATGGCACCGGCATAAAACTGCGTCAGTAACGGGGTCAGAAAAACGGCTCCAAAGGTAGAGCACATGGTCATCACCACCGAGAGGGCGACATTCGCCCGAGCCAGGTAAGCCACGACATTGGAGGCGGTGCCCCCCGGACAACATGAAACCAAGATTAAACCGACGGCGTAGGGCGTATCCAAATTGAGCAGACGCCCAATCGCCCAGCCCAGTAAAGGCATGAACAGGAATTGTGCGCCGAAACCAAGCGCAACCGGCCTGGGCATTACCAGCACCCGTTTAAAATCATCGATCGTCAGCGTCACCCCCATCCCGAGCATGATCACCGCCAGTCCCCACACGATCCATGGGCCATTGAACCACGTAAATACTTCCGGTTGAAACAACGCCCAGACGCCACCGATCACAACCCAAACGGGAAATGCATTGGTTAAATAGCCGAGGTAACGAGTCATGGGGCAACGGGGCTGAACTGGGAGTGCATTGGGGAAACTGACCTCTGCACCATGAACCCACGGCTCCAACCCTCCAGAAAAATCGCGACATACGACCGATGAAAACTGCCGGGAATATGATGACGTAATAAAAACTTGGCCTTCTAACTGCTTTGTGCGATGGTCTCCACGTTCCAATGACCGACAATTGTCAATCTCACCGCAGCCCGGCCGGCACTTCGATTACGAAGGCCGTCGCCATGCTTTGCCGCGGTCAGATGTGTCTGGTCTCCATTTATTGGAATAAACACCAGACCGGCGCGGGCTCTCAGGCCTAAACAACCGTATAACGGTATAACGTTTAGAAAATCCTGAAGCCCGGTGCCACAAGCCCCGAGGATCCCATCCTATTTTTCATTTCCCATGCACACCATAATCCATCCCACCAGTTCCAGCCGGCCGGTCCAAAATTCCGTTTCCTCGGAATTTTGCCAGCCGAACTATGACTGCCGGGAACGCCCCGATGCCGTGAAACTCACCGTTTACACGCCCGGGGTGAATCCCGCCAGCATCGAGATCGAGATCGCCGGACCTGATCTCATTGTCACCGCGCGGAAACCTCATGTCGTGCGGGTAAATTGGCAGGCCCTGAATCTCGAAGGCGCTCAGCGTGACTACCGTTTGCGCCTGCGGCTGGGTCGCGGACTGGATTACTCTGCCCTGCACGCGGAGTTCCATGCCGGTGTGCTCAGCCTGACCCTGCCCAAGCGCCTGCCGGCAGCTCCGGCCGCCCATATGCTCAATGTCGCCTAGGAAATTTGGCCATTGTAACGTTTAAGTGACATAGCCCGGGAACATTTGCCCGGGCCGAAACTCCTACATTCTGTGCTCTGACCAAGCGCAAACCCTAAAACACCAGACCAAATGCCTGCCTACCGTAACTCCAAACACCCCAAACCCACCTCTCCACCGCTCATTCCCGTCAAACAGGCATGGACGCAGGATATGATCTGGGGCCGTCCCGTTTTCAAGGCACCGAACCTGCCTAATCCCCGGACGATTTTCGATCCGTTGCCGTTTACAGCCGCTCGCGTGACGCACCGTCAGACCGCATCCGCCGAGGCCTGAAACCTTACCGCTCGGGCACCAGCCACCAATAACGACCGCTGGCGCCGGATTCTTGGGCAAGTAATTGCCCCAGCACTTTCATAGCCGGTTCGGCTTCGGTTTCAAACCGCCACGGCGGATTGATCAAAACCATGCCACAGCCCTGCATTTTGAGCGTGGATTCCTCCCCAGCTACCATGAGCTCGGCCACGGCCGTTGGGGGTAATTTCAGCCTGCATAGTTGATCGGCAAACGCATCAACCCGGGCGCGTTTGGTCATGGGATACCAAATAGCAATGACCGCATCTGGCGACCGCGCCAGTCCCTCCTGCACGGCGCGGACAATATCAGCAAATTCGTGTTCTGCTTCGAAGGGCGGATCGATCAGCACGAGCGCCCTTCTCTCCAAGGCAGGGAGCATAGCCCGCAAAGCGACATAGCCGTCCATGACTTGCACGGAACAACGATCCAAACGACCGACGGCAATTTGGAGGGCAGCCGCTTCGTCGGGGTGTCGCTCACACAAGACCATTCGATCCTGAGGACGCATGACCTCACCGGCCAACAAGGGAGAACCCGGATAAAACCGCGGCTCGGTGGTCAGATTACCCTGCCGCTGATCATAAGTCCGGACCGCCGAGACGTAGTCGGCCAACAATTCCGGCAGATCTGATTCAGACCAAAGTCGGCCAATGCCTTGAGGCCACTCGGGCTTTCGCACCAAGGTATCTCCTTGATCAGCCAGAGACAGGTCATAGCTGCCCCGCCCGGCATGGGTATCCAGATAGAGGAAACCCTTGGGTTTGCGCTGCATTGCGGCCACTAAACGCAACAGCAGGGCATGCTTGATCACATCGGCAAAATTACCCGCGTGAAAATGATGCCGGTAGTTCATTCCCTAACTCAGGACGAAACGGGCACTTTGACGACCACCTTGCGCACCAGGGTTGGATCCGAGCCTACCCGCAGATTGGGCATATGGCCATCCTCGGGGTGAAATACCGCCGCGTCACCAGCAGTCAGCCGAAGCACACTGGTCGAAGTATGATTACCATAGATGATCACATCCCGATTTGAGTCGAAAGGTTGGACGACAGGAAGTTGGGCAATATCGGCTACTTCGATCAACTCCTGGCCAGTTACAATCACCTGGATATCGATATATTTCCGGTGTGATTCAAATGCATCGTAGCGGGCTTTGCTGTCATAGGCCTGCTCCATGGCATACAGCCCTTCGCTCAATTCCACTCGTTTGACCTCACCGGCTGCCATGTTGCAAATTCGTTTGTTCGCCACGGAGCCCTCACTCAGCACTTCGTCCAAATAGCTGAAAGCCTGGTCAAATCCCACCCGGCCTTTGGTTTGGTCACGCACTACATTGATTGTTCCGAATATTGCCATATTCAGGCCAACACAGTCATTGGGCTGATAGGTGGCAAGTTCTGAAACCCGCACTTGCTTGCAAAGTCCCTTTCGGTTGGATGCTGAAGCATGAAAACTACTTTCAAATTGGCCCTGTTATCGGCTGCGCTCCTCATGCCGGGATGGTTGCAGGCAAAAACATTCGAAGGCACCGTCAAAATGGAGATCAGCAGTGGTCGCAATGAAACCCACGCCCTGACCTACAGCATCAAGGAGTCCCGCCTGCGCACTGACATCCAAACCGACAATGGCATGTCAGTCTCCGCCATCATGGATCTGAACAAAGATGAAATGATCATGCTCATGCCGGCCCAGTCCATGTATATGACCATGTCCCTCAAGGCGACCGTGGCGAAGGCCACGGGTCAGAAAGGAGAAAAGACGGAACTGGTGAACACCGGTATTACGGATAAAATTCTCGGTTACAGCTGCACCAAATACCTTGCCAAAACCAAGGATGGTGACGTCGAGATCTGGGCCACCAATGAACTCGGGACCTTCATGGGGCTGGGTAATTTCATGGGTGGCGGTAAGGCCAAGTCAGGCTGGGAAACCGCCGTGGTCGGCAAGGACTTCTTCCCCCTGCGGGTCCGCAGTGCGGCGGGCAGCCGGAATGAATTTGCCCTGGAAGCAAAGTCGGTGGTCCCGAAATCGCTCCCCGATTCCCTCTTCTCTCCGCCAGCTGGTTTCCATAAATTCGACATGGGCGGGATGATGCAAGGTATGGGCGGCGCCAATCCGTTCGGCAATTAAGCCAACTTCACCACAGATAAATCTGCTCTGAAGTCAGGGCTTCAGCGCCACTTCCGGCATGGTAAAAATACCCGCCGGCACGGGCACATTGGGGTCAACTTTTTGGAGCACGGTTTCGTGCAGCGGTTTTCCATCGGCCAACACCTTGATGCGGTGCGGCATGATTATCCCGCCCACGGGACGGAAATCCTCATACCACGTTTCAATCTTCACCTCGCGACCATAACCCATGTCCCGCACCGCCTCCTTGCCGGCAATGAAGTAAGTCTCCGCATCGAGTAACAAATGATAGGCGACGGTATTCCGTCGTGTGATCAGCAACCGAAACAGGCGACGGCCTCCCGATGTGACCGTGCCGGCATAATCCACCGTGTAGCCTTTGGATGCGTAATCCACCAAAGGATCATCGAATTCGGCGTCGGCAGAAAATTCCAGCGCTTCCTTCCCTGCAATGATCCGGGGGGCCAGGGGCTCGGCATTTGGATCCATTTGCCAAGGAGGATTCACCCCGTCGGTCGCCTGCACGATAGTATGCTCGCTGGTGCGTGTTTCCATTCGGATACGGTTCGGACGCTGAGCCAAGAGCGTGAATTCCAGATAACGCCCGTCGATCATCACATTCCCATTCACCCGCAGAGAGCGGAGCAGATTAAGCCGCATCTTACCGCCGATAGCCTCCACATGGATGCGGGCCAGGTTATCCGCATCTTCCGCATGAAGCAGACCGGAACCCATCAGGCATAGGAGTAATATCAACCCACGAAACCGCATGACGTCAGTTTCTCATCCCCAAGCCGACCCGCAAGCTTTGAGCTAATGCTTGCGCTGTATTTGCCACCTGTTCTCGTCCAATCGTCGTGTCTACCGCCCAAGTCCGCATCATCTCCGACCTGCACTACGGTGACCGGGTCAGCGCCGTTACGGAATTCGGACAATTGGCCCCCCTGTTGGCAGATACCCAAACTCTGATCTTAAACGGCGACACCACGGATACCCGCCCCGGTCCGGATCCGGATTTTAAAACCCGGGTCCTGTCAGAATTGGCTGCGTTTATTCGGCAAACACCAACCGAGATTACTTTGCTCACCGGCAACCACGACCCAGATATCTCATCAAATCATCTGCAAGAATTGGCCGATGGTCAGGTGCTGGTGACACACGGCGATGTTCTATTCGATAATATCGTCCCATGGGGCCGCGACGCAGTATTGGCCTCGGAATTGGTCAACCAAGCCAGGCATGAAACTGAAATTGACTCCGACCCACTCGAGCGTCTCATGCAGGCCCATCGTCTCGCGGCGGCCGCAATTCCCCAACGCCATCAATCCGAGCGAAATGGACTGCGTTACTTTACGAGTTTTCTGACCGATACCATCTGGCCGCCAACGCGGGTGTTTCATATTCTCAACTCATGGCGCACGTTTCCAGCCCGGGCGGAAGCACTGGTATCCACTCATCGGGCCAGCGCACGTTTCCTGATCTGCGGCCATACTCACTGGCCGGGCATCTGGCGGCGGCGCGATGGATTAATCGTGATCAATACGGGCTCCTACTGTCCGCCCTGCGGTCGTTTGGTGGTCGACCTCGATGAGGACCAATTGAAGGTCCGACGCATTGCCAAACGCAGGGGTGATTTCATGCCTGGAGCGATAGTCGCACAATTTGCACTGACTCGGAGTAACTCACCCCCCATTCAAGTGCCATGAGTATCATGTTTGGTTGGTGGAACAAGGATCCCGAACAAGGGAAATATGAAGTCCATGCCGTCGTGCACGGTGGCAATATCGAGTGGACGCGCCACCAGGGTCACCACACTTCTTGGGAACCCCACATTCCCGATGATGATGACCGAGCCCGCCTGATATATGAGGCAGAAAAACGCGTTCCACGTCGATTGATCACCAAAAAGCAATTCGACGAGATCAAACGGCTGAGTGCCAATGACGGCGCGGGAGGCTTATCCGGCGGGCGTTCCAGCCGTCCCGGGCCTCACCGCGAGGGACGGTGATACGCGCGTCCAGATCAGGGTGAAAGCGGGACAGTATTGCTCCGGGGATTCCGCCAGTAAGCGGGTCACTTCGGTCGGCGTATACCATTCTCCCCGGTCAATTTCCACCGGGTGAAGCACAAAAGGACCTCCGTTTTTGAGTCGATAAACCCAGCAAAACTCCCAGCCCGTCTGCTCACAGGCATCAATTCGCAGCCATCGGCGCGGCGGAACCTCCAGACTGATTCCTAATTCTTCATCCAATTCACGCTGAGCCGATTGATCGTAAGTCTCCCCGGCATCGACGTGACCGGAACAAGAGGAATCCCATAAGCCCGGCGACATGTCTTTGCACATGGAGCGCTTTTGCAGAAATACCTGTCCAACGTCATTAAAGACCAGAATATGCACCGCCCGATGCCATAAACCTGTGGCATGCACCACCGCCCGACGTTCCCGACCAATCACTTCGTCACGGTCATTTACGACGTCAAACCACTCATCATCCGCCCCGGCCTTTACATTCCCGTTCATTCGTGTCCATTCGTGGACACCAAAGACCAAAAGACCATGCCGAAAATTGATGTAAACAAAGTCGCCGAAATTCTGAAGAAGAACCAGATCGACCCCGCACTCATGCGCAAGCTGATCGAAGAGATGAACATCGCGGTGCAACCCGATCCGGGCGAAGAAGAAAAACCACCCCCAGTCAAAAAGCAGTTCGTTATCCTCATCTCAGACCCGGAGGACAAACTTCCGAAGGATGATCTGGTCGGCTGGGTGCTGCAGATTCCGGAAAGCGAAAGTCCCGCCAGCACTCCCGAGCGGATCCACCGTGCCGCCTACGAATTTAATGCGACCAAAAAGGGCTCGATGCTACCGGCCAAGACCGTGGGCGACACTCTCGAAAATGTGCCGGCCAAACATTTCAAGGCAGTCGACACTTGGGTGAAAACCAAGACCCCGGTCTTGATGCTTAAGACCAATAACGAAATTCCGACCGACGACTTGAAGGTGGAAAAGGGCCGACGCCTCGACGAAGAAGACGAATTCTAAGCCTTATTCCAAGCCGAACTGCCGGGCCGCAAAATCGCGTTCCTTGAGCGCAGCCACCACGGCCTTCAGATCAAGCTTGGCCCCGGGCCGCACATTGTTGGCCTTGAACCAGCCCTGATTCATCTCGAGGGCAAATTGCAGCTGGTTACTGCGTGAACTCACCTTGGTCTCATCAAATGGATGCATTTGGTAGATTTCACGTAGTTCGCCTTCGGGACTGAAAAATCCGATATCGAGCGGCAGCGGGGTATTGCGCATCCAGAAGCTCATGAGTTGCGGTCGAAGGTAAACGAACAACATCCCGTCATCGCGACCCAGTTCGCGTCGTTCCATCAGGCCATACTCCATTTCGGTGCGCATGACCGCGAGCTGCATGCGCACAGATTGCCCGTCGACCTTGATGGTGAACCAGTCCGCCGCCGTTTTTGGTGCCGGCGGCACAACGGGCTCACTCTGCCCGCAACCGCCCAATAAGAACGTCAAAAGCAGGACTGAAATCCAACGACCATACCGCGAAACCGGATTTGCGTTTTTCACAGACTCATTGGCTAATCATGTTACACAGACAATCAATCCTACACATTGTGACCAAGTCGATCCTCCCTCCCCTACTCTACGCCGATACCGGCAGTAATACCGATCAACTCTATTTCAGCCGGGTGCAGGTGCACGACCCTTTCATTGCCTTTGGCACCGGCAAAAAGCGGATTACCGTCCAGAGCGCCTTGGAATTTGGCCGCATAGCGAAGGCCCGCAGCTTCGATCAGGTCCTGCCGTTGGAAAAATGGGCTGACCGTGCGCGCAAGGCCTACCCCGATCGCAAAATCGGACCGGCCGAAGTTATCGCCGAGCTCGCCCAAGCCTATCGGGTGCCCGGTTTTCGGGTCGCCGATGATTTCCCGGCCACGCTGTTTGTGAAACTTCGTGAACTGGGGGTGAAGATCGAACTTGCCGGCGGACCGCTATTTCCTGAACGAGAGATCAAATCGCCGAAGGAAGCCGCGGCGATCCGCGAAGGCAATCGGCTGAGTTCAATCGGATTTTCAGTGGTCGAGGACATCCTGCACCGGACACGCATTCGCAAACGCGAACTAATGCTGGACGGCAAGCCCCTCACTTCGGAACGAGTGTTGACCGCGATTGAAATCGCGATCCTTTCGGCCGGGGGCCGGGCTGATAATACCATCGTGGCCGGGGGCAACCAAGGATGCGACCCGCACGAACGCGGCCACGGCCCACTGCGACCCAACGAGATGATCATCGTGGATATTTTTCCGCAGGTCACCAAGACGGGCTACTTTGGAGACATGACCCGCACCTATCTCAAGGGCCGGGCTTCCGAAGCTCAGCGCAAACTATACCATACTGTTCACACCGCCCAGCAGGCCGCGATCAAAGCCGTCCGCACAGGGGTCGACGGTCGTGATGTGCATCAGCAGGTGCTCAACGTTTTCGCCGCGACGGGCTATGAAACCAAACGCAGCAAAACTGGTTCGGTCGGTTTCTTTCATGGCACTGGCCATGGTCTCGGGGTCGCGATTCACGAACCCCCACGGGTTTCCGCCGTAGCCCATATCCTGCAAAAGGGCACCGTTGTGACCATAGAGCCCGGGCTCTATTATCCGGGTCTCGGTGGGTGCCGGATCGAGGATGTGGTGCAAGTGACTGATCGAGGCGCGAAACTGCTTTCATCGCACCATTACGAATGGGAAATCAAATGAAGAGTTTCGCTCCGCTGCTGAAAAAAATCGCCCAGCTGCGCATCCTCGTCATCGGCGATGTGATGTTGGATCACTATATCTGGGGCAACGCCCACCGTATCTCTCCCGAAGCGCCTGTGCCGGTCGTTGATATCAGCCGGGACACATGGACTGCCGGTGGTGCTGCAAATGTTGCCCTCAACATCGCGTCATTGGGCGCTCGTTGCACGGTGGCTGGCTTTATTGCCGATGACGAAGCAGGCCGGAAATTGAGCGCCATATTACGGGAGAATCAAATCGATACCCTACCGACGCCTGGCACTGGCGACACCATTTTAAAAACCCGGGTCCTCGTTCAACACCAGCAGCTCTGCCGTCTGGATCGGGAATCGCCGCCATCAGCCTATGCGTTTTCCGCCGCCCAAGCACGCTCCCTGCTCAGTGACGTCGTCAAAGCATCGGATGCCATAGTATTCTCGGATTACGCCAAGGGCATTTTGACCGACGAGCTGATAACCAGTATCACCCAGATTGCGCGCAAGGCCGGGAAATTTGTGGCGCTCGATCCAAAGCCAAAACGTAAGCTCAAGTTTCGTGATTTGGATCTGATCACCCCAAATAAACGTGAGTCCTTTGAGCTGGCCGGCATTGAAGCTGATACCCACTCGCCCTATCCCGCGAAGGAGATCTGCGCCCAACTACACAAGCTCCACCGCACCCGCAATGTCGTGATCACCCTGGGTGAAGACGGCATGTTGCTGAGCGCTGACGGCCAGGTAACCAAAACCATTCCCACCGCGGCACGGGAAGTCTTTGATGTCTCCGGTGCGGGGGACACTGCTCTGGCGAGTTTGGTTCTTGCCTTGGCTACCGGCGCAAAACTCGAGCAGGCCGCGCACTTCGCCAACGCTGCATCCGGTGTCGTGGTGGGCAAGCTTGGCACCGCTACCGTGACCCCCAAGGAATTACTGGATTATATCGCGCATCAGTCATGAACAAGGCGCTGTTCCTCGATCGCGACGGCACCCTTATCATCGACAAGGATTATCTCGCCGATCCCGCCGGGGTGGAATTGATACCCGGCGCGACGGAATCACTGCGGCGGGCACGCGAACTGGGCTACCTGCTTTTTTTGTTTACCAACCAATCCGGGATTGGACGCGGCTATCATACGCTGGCCGATGCTGAAGCCTGCAATCGCCGTATGTTGGAACTGATCGGCCTGGGCGATGATCTGTTCAAAGCTGTCTGCATCGCGCCCGAGTCACCCGATCAACCCTCCAACTATCGCAAGCCCTCGCCCCGCTTCATTTCTGAAATGATCACCCAGCATTCCTTAGATCCCGCGCATTGCTGGATGATTGGTGATCGTGAAAGCGATATCCAAGCCGGTTTGAATGCAGGCATCCACGCGGTCGCCGTCAGCACAGGAAAGTATGACCAAGATGCATGGCGAAAACGAGAACTGCCCGGCATGTGTCTATTTGCGGATTTGAATAGCTTTACGGCAACTCTTGCCAGCTAGGGCAGATTACTTCCCGCCCAACCAGCCTTTGCGTCGGAAAAAGATCAGTAGTCCGGTTATGACGGCAATGCATACGATCCAAAAACTGGGATAGCCGTATTTCCATCCCAGCTCGGGGATATGCTCAAAATTCATCCCGTAAACCCCTGCTACAAAAGTGATCGGAATAAAGAAGGATGCCATGATCGTGAGCACCTTCATGATCTCGTTCATGCGATTAGATACCGCCGACATATAGAGATCATTTAGTCCACCGGCCTGTTCACGGTAAGTTTCAATGATTTCCATGACCTGCACGGCATGGTCGTAGACATCACGCATGAAGGTCCTCACTTCGGCTGGTATTTCCTCCATGTCTTCCCGGTGCAGCTCATTAACCACTTCGCGCAGGGGCCAGAGCACGCGGCGCAACGCCACCAATTCACGTTTTATGCGATGAATCCGCCGCTGGATATCCGGATTAGGGTCATCGATCACCGCGGACTCCAATTCCTCCAGCAGTTCCCCGTAGGTTTCCAAAATGGGGAAGGTGTGGTCGACCACCGCATCGAGTAAGGCGTAGAGCAAATAAGACGGCCCCATGAAACGAAGCCGCGAGTTGTTTTTTTGCAATCGCTGCCGAATGGGATCCCACACATCGCCGATCGATTTCTGAAACGTGATCAGCGTATCCTTGAATAGAAAAATGCTGACCTGTTCCTGACGGAGCACCCCTTCGTGCATGGTCAACATGCGCACCACAATAAACAAATGGTTTTCAAATGCCTCCAACTTGGGTCGTTGCGAGGTTCGCAATACATCCTCCGCGGCCAAAGTATGAATCCCGTAGGACTGGCGGAGGCGATTGACGACATAAGGGTGGAGGCCATCGACATTAATCCAGCGCACCGAAGATCCTTCAGGGCGCTTGGCATTGCACAGTTTTTCCAGATCGCCGGATTCCTCAAAGACCACCGACCCAGGACCGTAATCATGCCATTGGATTCTGACCACCTCGGGTGCCGGTGGTTGATCAATACTCTCAAAAGACTCAATGCCGGGACGGGTGCCGGGAGCGGCAGCCTTACTGGTATGCTTGCGATCATGCTTACCGGGTAAATGCAACCCCGCGGCCAGCCACTTGCCCAATTTGTCAGTCATGCGGTCCTTGTGTCCATGGTCAGACTCCACTTCCCCATTGCCCGCATGATCGGCTTTTTGGCTCATTGATCGAAGCTGACTAAAACTTCGGGCGGTGCCGATGCAAAATATCGCGCATCAAAATCATCATCCTTGAGGTTAAAATCCACGCCCGTTGAATGCACCCAGCCATGCCTGAACTTGCCGAAGTCGAATTTTTCCGGAAACGCTGGCACCAAGCCGCCCAGGGCAAACAGATTGTTCAGGTGCTCACGCATGACAGGAAGAAACTTTTCCGGTCTGCCCCTGCATCCGAGCTCAAAAACGGACTCAAAGGAACGACCTTACGTTCATCGATGACCGCCGCGAAACAAATGCTCTTTCGCTTCGGGTCGGATAAATGGCTCGGCATTCATTTGGGCATGACTGGTGAACTCCGGGTAGAAACGGCTACTTACTCTCCACTGAAACATGATCACTTCGTTCTAGTGACCAAACGGCATAGCTTGGTTTTCAGTGATCCACGCATGTTTGGGAAAATCGAATTTCACCAAGGCAAGTCGACTCCGGTTTGGTGGAGTCGGATAGCTCCCGCCATACTTTCCGAGCAATTTACCCCCGATGTGGTCGCTAAATTTCTCGCTCGTCGGGCCCGGGCCCCAATCAAGGCCGTGCTATTAATGCAGGAACGTTTCCCGGGCATCGGCAACTGGATGGCTGATGAGATCCTGTGGCGCGCTCAAATTCATCCCCGGCGATTGGCCGGGAGTCTAAGTCACACGGAATCCCGCACGCTTTGGCGTGAATGCCGCACCGTTTGTCGCAATGCCCTACGAACCATTGCCGGGGCCGGCAACTACCTGCCACCGGACTTGAATACCCACATCCCCGACACATGGTTGTTCAACCATCGTTGGTGTGATGGAGGAATCTGCCCCAAAACCAGCGGAACGCTCATCCGCGAGGAAATTGGCGGGCGCACGACCTGTTGGTCGCCTAAGCGGCAAAAATTATGATCCGGCACCAACCGGTGATGACGACACGTATTTCTGACGGTAATCTTTAGGTCCAATTCCCATGTGCCGACGAAACAAACGGCTGAAATGTGCGGCATCCGCATAACCCAGCTCCATGGCCACGCGGGTCGCCGTATTTTCCCGAGCCAGCAACAAAGAGCATGCCCTTTGAATACGTCGGCGCTGGTAATATTCTTGAGGGGACAATCCAGTGGTCTGCCGAAACAACCGACTGCCATAGTCCGGGCTTATGGGCCAACGTCGAAAAAGGACATGCAGATCAAACATCCGGCCATAATCCACACACAATTCTATGTCTTGCAGCGCCGCCCAGACCATTTCCGGAAATTCCTCCGCTCCGGATGCACTGGCTCGGGACAAACGCACCAGCACCTTGAGAAGGGCCGCCTTTAGAAATAGCAATGATGGTTCAGTTCGTTTCAATTCATCGCGAATCTCACCCAATTCCGTTTCCACCGCACGGGCTTCCACCGCACTTAATTGCAACACAGCTGGTTTGGGCTTTGCCTCACGTTGAAACAGGGTCTGCGCCAGGAACAGCGGCACCAAGCCACGTTCATGCCACTGTTCCCGCCAGCCTGCCGCAATCCATTCGGCCAGATAGTAAAGATTGATTACTTCAGTTTGCTCGACTTGGGAAAAGGCATGCACCCCACCCGGGGCTATTACGATCACCGAGCCGGGGGAAATCCGCTGAGTCCCGTCAACCGTGTGGTGCAACGCCTTTCCCGCCACCACGAAACTAATTTCGTAGTAATCGTGATCATGCGGTTTGATTTCACCCCCCACCGGGATTCGTTCAACATCCAACGGATGCGTTGAACTCAATCTCACCACCTCGTGATTGATTGTATAGGTAGCCTTGATAACGGAATCGTTCAAATGTGTGACAGAGACATTCAAGCCTGAAACCCGAAATTAGACTAAATTATCGGCGTGAACGACGAATACCCCCTTACCCCGGAGCAAATTTCGAATTACCGCCGCGACGGTTTCATTCAATTGAATGATGTGATCACCGGCCAGGATCTGGCCGCCATGCGTGAGGCCATAACCCGGGCCGTGCAGGAAGAATCAGCCACGGACAATCCCCAACGGGTAAAATCCAGCTACGAGCAGATCTTTATTCAGAAGGTCAATCTCTGGACCCGCCATGCCACGGTGCGACCGTTTGTGCTAAACCATCGTTTCGCGAGCCTAGCCCAACGTTTGTCAGGGGCGCCGGTGCGCATCTGGCATGATCAAGCCTTGTTCAAGGAACCACATACCGGTGCCAAAACGCCCTGGCATCAGGATACGCTCTACTGGCCCCATGAACCCAAGCGGGAACAAACCACCATCTGGATCGCCCTGCAGGATACGACCATTCACAACGGCTGTATGTCATTCATTCCGGGCACGCATAAACTGGAAGGCATTGAGCCGGTCAACTTGAGCGATCCACAGGAACTTTACGAAATTGCGCCCCAAACCAAGGGTATCAAACCGGTGACCTGCGAACTCAAAGCAGGCTCCTGCACCTTTCACAATGGCATGACTTTTCACTATGCTGGCCCCAATCGCTCAGACGGCATGCGCGAGGCAATGGCGATAATCTACATGCCGGAGACCACAATCTATAATGGCGTCAGCCATGTCGTCACCGATCCGATCAAGGAAGAATTGGTCGTTGGGGCTAAGTTCGACCACAAATTGTTCCCGATGGTCGCCAACTGATCAGAATACAGCCACCATGCGCAATTTGCGCTGCTGGCCACGAACTGCTGGTCAAACTACCGGCGGTTGCTACGCTGGTGGCGCATGAAAATCGCACCCCACAGTAAACTGCTCCTCATCGGTGATTCGATCACTGACTGCGAACGCGCCCGTCCCATCGGCGAGGGTCTCTTTGGAGCGGTGGGCAAGAGTTATGTTCAACTGCTGGAGGGTCTTCTATACGCCAAATTCCCCGCGCATGCGGTTCGCGTGGTCAATATGGGCACCTCGGGCAATACCGTGCTTGATCTAAAGGCCCGTTGGAAAACCGATGTGCTCGATCTGAAACCCGATTGGTTGTCCATTATGATCGGGGTCAATGACGTTTGGCGCCAATTTGATCTGCCGCGGCAGAAGGAAATTCACGTCCTCCCGAAAGTATATGAAAGGACACTCCAGGAACTGGTGCACCAGACAAGACCCAAGCTAAAGGGTCTGATTATGCTGGCTCCATTTTATATCGAACCCAACAAATCGGATGCGATGCGGGCCCGCATGGATGAATACGGCGCCATCGTCAAAAAGGTCGCAGCCAAAAACAAAGCCATCTTCATCGACACTCAGGCGGCCTTTGATGAGGTGCTGCCGCATATGCACGCCAATGCCATCGCCTGGGATCGCGTGCACCCCAACATCATAGGCCATACCATCATCGCCCGGGCCATCCTGAACGCCATTGACGTGCCAGTCTAAGTCATGGGTGCAGAAAAAAAACGACTCGACGAACTTCTGGTCGCTCGCGGGCTGGCAGATTCACGCTCCCAGGCCAAGGCCTTGATCATGAGCGGTCGTGTGCTTCGGGGCACCGAACGCCTGGATAAGCCGGGCAAGGATTTCCCTATCGATACCGATCTGACGGTCGAGCAACCACCCCGATTCGTCAGCCGTGGCGGAGAAAAATTAGCGGCCGCGGTGGAGAAGTTTCAGCTCAATCTGACCGGAGCGCATGTTTTGGATGTGGGTGCCTCAACCGGTGGGTTTACAGATTGCGCTTTGCAAGCCGGTGCAGCCGACGTGGTATGCGTGGATGTGGGCCGGGCCCAATTACACGGCAAATTGCTGGCTGATAATCGCGTGACCAATCTGGAAAAGATTAATGCCCGTCACTTGAAACTGGGTGACCTACCTCGCGACGACTTCGATGCACTCGTCATGGATCTTTCCTTTATATCCCTCAAAAGCGTGTTGCCGGCCGTCTGGCCGTTTTTAATTCCAAACGGCGTCCTGGTAGCCCTCGTTAAACCCCAGTTTGAGGCCGGCAAGACGGTCGTCGATCGAGGCCATGGCGTAATTCACGATACAGAGGTGCAGGAGGCCGTGTTGGCGGATGTGCGGGACTTCGCCTTGGCTGAGCTACCCGCCAGTCATTTGATCGGGACGATGGATTCACCAATCACGGGAACCGATGGTAATCGCGAATTCCTGCTCTGTCTTAAAAAGCGAGAATGAACTGGCGCCAAAGCGGGATCGGAACGACCTTATCCACGCATGAAACCCATCCGTAAACTTGCCTTCGTCGTAAACGAGGAAAAGTCCGGTGCACCGGAAATTGCCCGGACACTGGTTGCCGCTGCACGCAACGCCGGGGTCAAACTAAAGCAAACGACACGCTTCCCCATCCCCCGCGGTTATTTGGATGGTTATGACGCTTGCTGCGTCATTGGTGGCGACGGCACTTTATTGGGAGTAGCCAGAGAATCAGCCCGATCCAAAGTTCCGATTATCGGGGTTAACCGAGGCAGTCTGGGTTTCCTGACGACATTCTCAGCGGAAGAGGCCAGGTCCGGATTTTCCGAGTTACTCGCCGGACGATTCCACATCGATAATCGGGCCATGCTGGATTGCTCAACGGGTCCAGGGTCGCACGATCTGGCTTTGAACGATGTGTTGATCAAAGATCAAATCAACTCACGCATCGTTCGCCTTGAGGTTTATGCCGGCAAGGAACTGGTGACCAACTACACTTGCGACGGTTTGATATTTTCGACGCCAACGGGTTCCACCGCCTATAATCTGTCGGCCGGTGGTCCCATCATTCACCCGGATGCCGGGGTGATTGCCATGACGCCGATTTGTCCACACACCCTGAGCAATCGCTCCATCATTTTCCGCGAAGGAGTGAAATTACGGGTAATCAATCGCACGCCCAGCTCCCGGCTACTCGTGGCCATGGATGGTCAGCGTAATTTGAAGGTGGGCATGGATTCACCCATCGAGATCACCATTTCAAAACTTCGACTGCCTCTGGCCCAGAAAACGGATTACTCCCACTTCTCAGTCGTGCGCACAAAATTGAAGTGGAGTGGCGACTTGGTGGATCGTTCTGTTGCGCAAAAATAAAAAGACTCCGGTCTAAAACCGGAGTCTATAGAAGGCCCTCCAAGATATTTATTTGGCGTCCTTCGCTGCTTTCATTGCGTCGCGTTCGGCCTTTTCAGCATCACGCTCGGCTTTGCGGGCAGATTTTTCCGCCTTCCGATCAGCTATAATTTTAGCCCGTTCGTCCTTGTTGATTTTTCCGTCCTTGTTCTCGTCGTATTTTTCGAGTTCCTCGGCCCGTCGTGCCTCACGGGCCTCATTGGCGGCAGCTTTACCCGCCGCTTTTTCATCATCACTGATGACACCATCATTATTGGTGTCGTATTTCCTTAACATCTCCTTCGAAGGCGCCTTAGCTTCCTCCGCCCGACCACTAACCACAAATGCCAACGCGAAAAGCGGAAGCATGCAGAATAATATAGGGGTTATTTTTTTCATGACATTTATATTATCTAATTTTTGATAAATCTGAGCAAGTATATTAGCCTCCTATATCAAGTAAGGTGATCAACCCATCCCGAACTCGGGACAATCCCTTATAGGCAGCCACCTCTCTGGGCATGGTGCGCAAGGCACGAATCAGACCTTGAGCGACAATATCATCTTTTCGCAAATCATCCAACCGGTGCAGTGCGATACGAATGGCAAACATCACCCCATTATTTTTGGGCAAAGAAACCAAGGCCTGATGTTCTACTCTTAGCCACATTCGATCCAAATGGACTGGCAGTCCAGGTGGTGCGATGCGCCGGTTTGGATGCAAGTTTAGTTCATCGGTCGCCGCGATGCCCCAATTATCACGACGGAAAGCCAACCCTGGCTTCAGGCCAGCCAAGAACTGATCAATCGCCCGGCCTATCGCAGGATTCAATCCCGGGACGATGCCATGAATCGATTCAAGCGTCAGACCCAATTTTTCTTCGAGTGCCCAGCCCGTCGGAAAACAGAGCGACCCTCCCCTTAATCTGAAACGCCCTTCAAAATCTTGAGACAGAAACAAGATATCCGGCTCCCAGCTTCCGGCCAACTCGACCACATCAGTGACATTGGGCAGTCCCCACGTCTGCCCCATTTCATTCGCTTCGGCCAACAACGACATCCCCTCGGGAGTAAGCGAGGCGTAGACACCTGCATCCTGTTTAAGGCAGCGCACTCTTTCGGCCAGAATACCACCCGTGGTATCGGCTGACTGAAAGAAATCTATCGGAGCTCCTTTCCACATGGTCATACGAAACCCGTAATCCTGATCGGGAAATAGCTCCCGGAGTTGGTTCATGGCCTGACGGTCAACTGGATGCGATTCTTCCGGATAAAGTAGGAGCGCACAAACCGCACCAGATCCCGTATTTTGACGGCATCGATTCGTTCATCATAGTTTTTCCAGTCATTCACCGGCAGGCCATACAAGACATTCAGCGCCGCCTGCATGGCCCGGGCGGAATTGGTCTGCATTCCCATCCGATGAGCAGCTTTCAAACGAATCTGACAGCGCTTGAACTCGGCGAGAGTAACTTTGCCCCCACCCACTCGCGCAATTTCTGCGGCGATTTCCCGGAAAACTGCCTTCTCACTATCAGGCGCTGTCCCCGCGTAGAAGTAAAACATAGCCGTATCCAGACCGATCAGCCGGGAAGATCGCACATAATAAGCCAGACCCAGTTCATCCCGCACTCGTTCGAATAAACGGGAGGACATGCCACTGAATAGCTCATCCATCACTTCACTGATATAGAAATCCGGGGACAAAAGAACGGGGCCCGGATAGGCTTCAAAGAGCACTGCCTGTTGTCGGGGCAGTTTTTCCACAAATTGACCCGTTTCAGCAGGCTGTTTAAAGGCACCGCCCTTGGGGACCAACTTACCTGCTTTTAATTTTTTCAGGAATTTTTGGCAGGACTTCTCAATCCTACCCGGCTCGAAATCACCGGTGACAACAAGCACGCTGTTACTGGCACAAATCAATTGCCGGTGAAGCACCGCAAGATCTCGCGCGGTGATGGCCGCGACTCCCTTTTCATCTCCATTGGCATCGATGCCGAAGGGATGCCCCCCGAAGAATTTTTGCCGTAACAATTTACCGCCAAAACTGACCACATTATCACGGTCTTCCTTTATGCCGGCCAGTTGGGCATCACGTTCGATGGCCAGAGTGGCCGCGCGAAATGCGGGGTGCAACACAGCATCCGCCAGCACCTCAAGCGCCAGATCGAAATCAGTAGGCAGGACTTCCAAGGCCAGACCGAAGGTATTATTGCCTGAAAATGAACTGAAAGTGCCACCGACATCCTCAATTTTGCGGGCAACTGCCGCCGCGGTGAGATGCTGGGTATCTTTGGTTAACAACGTCGCAAGCAAAGCCGTGATTCCACGGCGATCCGACGGCTCGTAGCGTGGACCACCCAGGCAACAGAGTCGCAGATGGATTTTGGGCAAGGACTTATCCGGCTGTAATACCAAGCGGGCGCCATTGGCCATTTCGATCAGCTGACAATCCTTCAAAGGCGAAACCGTGGCCGCTGCCCTAGCATCTGCAGTTCCACTTGTTTCCGGATTCAACGATACGCTGGTGCAGTTGCTTTCCTGCAGGTAAAGTTTCAATACACGTTGAATATCGCGGGGGCCCAACGACGTCAGACGCTGAAAATAAGTCTGACTGAAATTTAAATCGCCGACCACGACTTCGGCCATACCCAGTCGTGAGGCCATCCCACTGACCGTTTTCCGACTGTTGATTTCCGCCACCATGAGCTGGCGCACCGCCTTGCGCAAATCAGCTTGGGCAAATCCACAACGGCTCAATCGTTGTAGTTCGCTCCTGATGGCCGCAGCGGCAGCCTCACGCTTATCGCCGTCACTGAGATAAGAAATATAGAAGAGGCCGGTTGTTCCGGGATTCCAACTAGTCGCATCCACTGAGTGCACTAATCCGGTCCGCTCACGAACCCGTTGCCAAAGCACGGAGCTATCGCCCGCGCCTAGTATCATGGCCAGCACATCCAAGGCCGGTGTGTCCGCATGAGTCAGTCCCGGAATTTGCCATGCTAGGCCCGCCCGTGACAGTTCAACTTTCTCATAACGATGGAGTTCACGTGCGGCCAATTGAGCCGGTTCATCCGGCACCAATACAGGGGCCAAACCCGCCCTGTTTCCCGCGAAGTGCTTTTCTACCGCCTGTTGCACGGAGACAACATCCACCGCCCCCACCACGACAACCACGAGATTGTTCGGGACATATCGTGCGCGGTAATAGGCCATCAGTTCCCGTCTGGTTATAGTGCTGAAGACGTCCCGATATCCTATGATCGGATGAGCGTAGGGATGGGCGCGAAAGGCGGTGGCAAACAGACTCTCCCCCAAGCGCTGATCAGGTTCGTCCTGACCCATGGCAATTTCACGCAGGATGACATCCTTCTCCTTTTTAACTTCATCGGCGGGCAAGGTGGAATGCAGCACCATATCTCCAAGAATATCCAACGCCATGGCTGTATGTTCGGCGGGGATATCGATGTAATATACTGTGCGATCAAAAGTAGTGTAAGCGTTCATCTGCCCACCACAGGCCTGCACGCTGGTGCTTAACTCGCGACCGGAACGCCGTGAAGTGCCCTTGAAGAGCATGTGTTCAAGATAATGCGAAAGTCCCGCACCCAATTGATCACCCTCATGAATACTGCCTGTCTTTACCCAAACCTGCACGGAGGCCAACGCCGTGTGGTAATCCGGTTTTACCAACAGGGTAAGACCACTAGGCAGGATGGTTCTGACGGTATCATTAGTCCAAAGCGATTTCAGTAACGATAGGTCCGCAGGGGCGGATTGCACAGTGGGCATAGGTAGGGAAAGAAGATACTAGACAGCCAATCAGGCAACCTTACGGGTCGCTTTGCCCAGTCGGGGCGATAACTTGGGCAAAAAGGGTCGGATAAAGGCCTCTTCAAAGGTGTAGATCTCATTAAAATCCTCCACCTTATCGCTATCAGTTTTACTGAAAACGTTATACTCAATCAGGTTGAATACGATGGCCCCGAAGTCACGACAACGGGTGATCCCCCACGCGTTTAAGACCGTTTTGGCCATGGGACCAAATTGGTCCAATGCATAGATCCGCATCCCTTCAAGTAGTTCTGCTCCAGTTACATGGAACGACCGCCCCGCGCGTTTGGCATCGAGTTTGCGGAGTTCCTTCACTGTATGATCCAAGGCCTGCCGGACAAAATCATAGGCCTTTTTGGCGTAACGAGGGTCCTCTTTGCAGATAAGGTCGATGATTTCAGTAAAATCCAGTTCGGGCATAGTAATGGGCAAATTGCTACCACAGCCCCAAGTCGCACGCAATCTATGACGTCGGTAAGAATATTCTGTGGCCCTGCCGTCAACATTGGGTAAAATTGCCTAGTAATTTCCCCTCGTCACAAGTGCCATCAATTGGCAGCATTCAGGCAACAAATGATAGCTTCCACCCAAACCAATCAACCCCTAGCTCCGATTCAACAACCTGATCATAACGATCAATCACTGGAGCAGGTATTCGTTCAACTACGTAACGCCGGTTTAAGAATCACTCAACCTAGAGTTGCGATTCTTACGGCCCTGATGAAACGGGATCAACCTACAAGCATAGAGCAAATTCATGGCGACTTGGCGGATGGCTCGTGCGACTTGGTTACCGTTTATCGCTGCTTGGCCGCGTTTGAGGAAATCGGGCTCGTGCGCCGTTCTTTTTTCCACAATGGCACCAGTCTCTACGAAATCAGTTCGGACGATGGAGCCCGTTATCATATCGTAAGCAAAAAGACGCGTGAAGTTAAAACCCTTGATGCGGAATCGACCGAGGAATTACGCGCAGCTGTCGCAAAAATTGAAAATAAATTGCGCAGTCTTGGGTATACCGAAGTCGGCCATGTGGTTGAATTCTTCGCGGAATCGGCGTCAGCCTCTAGACTAAGCCAGGAAGCTCGCCCGATATAACCCCTGCACAGATTTCAGTATTGCGGGTGCGAATCTCCTATTCGCACCTTTTTTGTGTCCGCGTAATTCAGGGCATCTCTGAGTTCAAACTGTCTCCAGAAAATTGATCCCAGCCTGATCCCAATTTACAATATTCCAGAATGCCTGCACGTAGTCGGCCCGACGATTCTGATAATTCAGGTAGTAAGCGTGCTCCCAGACATCCAGCCCCAATATCGGAGTAGCCCCTTCACTTAGTGGCGAATCTTGATTTTCTGTGGAATGGATTTTCAGCCTGCCATCGACCACCGAAAGCCATGCCCAGCCGCTGCCAAATCGATGCATAGCGGCATTGGAAAATTCAGTCACAAAGGACTGAAATGATCCAAATGTGCGATCGATGCTTTGGGCCAATTTTCCCACTGGCGCCCCCCCACCCTTGGGGCTGATCACCTGCCAAAACAGGCTGTGATTGGCATGTCCGCCAACATTGTTGCGCACAGTGGTGCGTAGCGCCACGGGTAAAAACTCAAGATCGGAGAGCAACTGTTGGGCAGTCATACCCTGTAAATCGGGATAATCCACCAAAGCTTTGTTCGCGTTGTTAACATAGCCTTGGTGATGCTTGTCATGGTGAATTTGCATTGTCCGAGTATCGATATGCGGCTCCAAGGCGGCATAATCATAGGCCAGCGGCGGCAGGACGAACGGCTGTTGCAACGACAGCCTCACGGTTGGCTCTGCTCTGCCGATTTTCGATGGAACCAAACCCATTCCGGCCAAGGCGGCTCCCGCGCCCAACGTTTTGATCACTTCCCGACGCGTAAACGTTATTTGTGGCTTCATGCCTGCAACTTAGCCGGATAACCACAATTCGCAAGCCACTCCTCGGCACACTTACGCCCCGTTCAGGAGTCGCCGCAGAGTTTCATCGACCAATTTCGGATTCGCCTTGCCCCGCGACGCCTTCATCACGGGCCCCTTAAATGCATTGATGGCACTCTCTTTGCCCGCTTTGAACTCGGCCAAGGCCTTGGCATTTGCCGCAATGGCATCACGACACCACTGCTCCAGTTCAGTGTTGTCCGTTGGTTCTGCCTTAAGATTCATCCGTTCAGCGACAATGGCCGGGGATTCACCCGAACTGAACACTGCCACGAATAGTTCCTTGGCTGCATTGGTCAGGACTGTGCCAGCTTCAATCAAGCCAACCAACTCCGCCACATGGGCAGGCTGTATTTTCGCTTCACGCAGAGTCTGCTTGGCCGCGCCGAGTTCGCGCAACAGGTCGTTCACGATCCAGTTGCCCACGGCCTGAGCCTTAGACACGCCAGCCAGTTTAACTGCTTCCTCAAAGAAATCTGCCAACGGCCGGTCCCAGACCAACACAGATGTGATGGTATAGGGCAGCTGGTAATCCTCAAAAAAACGGCGTTGCTTCGCAAAGGGCAGTTCAGGGCAGGACAAAGCGATGCGCGACTTCCATTCCTCATCTACCTTGACTGGCATGAGATCTGGATCGGGGAAATAGCGGTAGTCATGTGCCATTTCCTTGCTGCGCAGGGACTGGGATGCGCCGCTCACACCATCATAGTCACGCGTTTCCTGAACGATGATACCCCCGGATTCCAGGACCCCGATCTGTCGTTTGATCTCGTATGCGATGCCATCGCGCACATAGGAAATCGAGTTCAAATTCTTCAGCTCAACCTTAACGCCGAGTTCCGTTTGCCCGATCGGCCGGATCGAAATATTGGCGTCACAACGGAGCTGGCCTTTCTCCATGTCGCAATCAGAGATGTCGCCCTGAATCATAACGGCCCGTAGCGCGGTCAGGTAGGCATAGGCTTCCTCGGCACTTGCGATCGCCGGATCTGAAACAATTTCCATCAACGGTGTGCCGGCTCGATTGTAGTCCACTAGTGATTCGTGCAACCTGTGGTTTAGTTTGCCAACGTCCTCCTCGAGATGAATGCGGGTCAGTGGAATCACCTTGTGCTCACCCATGAGATTACGGGCGGCCCCGGGTAATTCGATCTCCACTCCGCCACCGATACAGATCGGCTGGTCGTATTGGGATATCTGATAATTTTTGGGTGAATCAGGGTAGAAATAATTTTTTCGATCCCATTTACAAACCGGCGCAATCTCACATCCCAGCATCAGGCCGGCTTTGATGATCGCATCGAGTGCCGCCTTGTTCATGACCGGTAATGTGCCCGGCAACGCCAGCACCACGGGATCCGTCAGGGTATTTTCTGGATGACCATACCCCGTTGCCACCCGGGTGAATATTTTGGACTCGGTGCGAACCTGCACATGCACTTCAAGCCCGATGACTGCTTCATATTTGGACATCGCGGTTCAGAATTGAGGATGACGTTGATGCCAGTCGTGGGCTTGCTCGTAATCGCGCGCAATGGCGAGGAGACTGGCTTCCTCAAACGGGCGCCCGATCAATTGCAGGCCCAAGGGCAATCCAGATGATGAAAATCCACAAGGCACACTCACAGCAGGCAAACCAGCGAGGTTCACCCCGATCGTGTAAATGTCGCAGAGATAGAGTGCGAGCGGATCAGCTTTGGCCCCCAGCTTGAATGCCGGCGTTGGCGTCGTTGGCGTGATCAACGCATCGACCTCCTGGTAGGCGTTGAGAAAATCCTGACGAATCAAGGTGCGCACCTTCTGGGCCCGCAAATAATACGCATCATAATAGCCACTGGAGAGGACATAGGTGCCAAGGATGATCCGACGCTTTACCTCCTCACCAAAGCCCTCGGCCCGGGACTGAAAATACAAATCGGTGATATCCTTCGCCGCCTTGGAACGATGGCCATAACGCACGCCATCATAACGGGCCAAATTCGAGGAAGCCTCCGCGGTCGCGATGACATAATAAGCATCAAGGCAGTAGCGTGTATGCGGCAGTGACACTTCCTTGATTTCGCAACCTTGGGCCCGGTAGTGCGCAATCGCCCGTTCGACGGCTGCGCCGACTTCGGGGTCGAGCCCCTCGCCAAAATATTCCTTTGGAATACCCAGTTTCCAAGGTCCCTGGCGTTGTTTCAGCTCATCACGATAATCCGGCAATGCCGTGCGGTAGGATGTCGAATCACACTCATCATGTCCGGCAATCGACTGCAACATGATGGCCGCATCTTCCACCGTATGCGTAAAGGGTCCAATTTGATCCAACGAGGATGCAAATGCGATGAGTCCGTAGCGTGAGATTAAACCGTAGGTCGGTTTTAACCCCACCACGCCACATAATGCCGCAGGCTGCCGAATCGATCCACCGGTATCGGATCCCAAAGTTGCAATTGCCTGACCGGCAGCCACCGCTGCGGCACTCCCACCCGAGGACCCGCCGGGAACACAGGAAGTATCCCAGGGATTGGCAGTTTGATGTGTCGCGGAGTTTTCCGTGGAGGAGCCCATCGCAAATTCATCCATATTCAAGCGGCCCCATAAAACTGCCCCTGCCCGTTTCAATTTTTGCGCGACCGTCCCATCATAAGGAGACACAAAATTGGCCAGCATCTTACTGGATGCGGTGAGTGGTTGATTCTCGACCGCAATCACATCCTTCAGGCCGATTGGTATTCCATCCAATGGACCGAGGGATTCACCGGCCGATCGTCGCGCATCGGCGGCGGTGGCCTGAGATAATGCATCCACTTCATTGCGTGAATTGAATGCACGCACCTTGGGTTCGACCTGATTCGTTCGGTCGATCACAGCCTGCATCAGCTCAACGGCACTGAGTTCCCGTTTGGCCAGTCGCACGGACAGGTTCGCAATAGTCTGATAATGCAGCTCGTCAGCCATTTTGGTTACTCCACCACCTTGGGCACCACGATCATGTTGTCTCGTTGGGCTGGGGCATTGCGCAAAGCCGCTTCAACCGGCAAACCCGGTTTGGCCAGATCATCCGCCCAGACATTGAATAAAGGAAATGCATGAGCCGTTGGTTCAACCCCAGTAACATCCACTTGTTCAAGCTGGCGCATATGATGCAGCACCTCAGCCAATTGGCGGGAGAATTTTTCCTTTTCCTCCGGAGTCAGTGCCAAACGCGCAAGTTGCGCCACCCGGTCGATATCAATGTTGGTCGTGTCGGCCATGACTATTTGCGCACGGTGTAACCGGTCGAACTAACCAAGTCGTCTTGAATCTTTTGGAAGACCGCATTCACCTCGTCGTCCTTCAACGTCCGGTCGGCTGCCCTAAAGGCCAGACTGAAAGCGAGGCTCTTCTGATTTTCGGTCAAACCTTTGCCTTGGTAGACATCAAAAACAGAAATGTCTTCGACGACAAAGGCATTGCCCACGGCGGCCTGGGCGATCTTGACCAGTTGCTTGCGCACGACCTCGGCGGCCAGATCTGCATCGACGACCACGGCTAGATCCCGCAGCGCTGCCGGATAGAGACTAAATTCTGAAAACCGGCGACGACTGGAAACTGCGGCCAATTTTTGCGGCATGATGGAAAAGGAAGCGGCATAGACTTTTCCTTCAATCCCCCTCGCCTTTACCATGGCGAGATTGAGCATGCCAAAACGAGCGGTCCAACCCTGCTCTACACCACCGGCCGAAGTCGATTGGCCTTCCTGCCAGCCAAAGTAATCACCAGAGACCGGAGCAAGGGGTTGGCGACTGAAATCTATTCCGGCTGCATTAGCCAAGGCGGATATATGGTGCTTTACGGTGTAAAAATCCGCGGCTTCGCGCTGCTTCCATGTGGCGTTGGAGTTTTCGGCGATGACGAATGCCACTGAAGCACATTCATAGTTTTGCCCATTGCGCTCAATGAAGACCCGGCCGGTTTCACACAACCGGGTTACCGCCACACCCCGTGACTGATTCAATTTAAGCGTGTCCAACAAACCCATCACCAAGGTGGGACGCAGGTGGGACTGATCCGCCACAAAAGGGTTATCCAAGGCCAGTTCCGCGTTGGCGACCTGCGACACCCACGTTTTAATTTCACTGCCGGGCCGCAGGGTGTAATTCGCACATTCGTGGAAATCATGGCCGACCAGATAATCGGTAACTTTGCGGTTGAATTGGACGACCGGGGCATCCTCATCGATCAATCCCGGTGTAGCTACGACACTTGAAGGAATCTTTTCCGTGCCGTAAACCCGCATCACTTCCTCGACCAGATCAATCGGCCGGTCCAAATCCTGCCGCCAACTGGGAATCGCAAGGGTCCAAGCCGGACCGCGTTTCTCCGTTTCCTCCTCCCGGGTGATGGTCAGTTCCAAGGCAGTGAAGGCGGAACGCATGGCCTCCGCCGGAATATCAAAGCCAACTTTCTCACAGATGTAATCGTGTGTTACCACAACTTCACGTTGCCAAGGCACATCACCGCCAATTTTATAAATCGGCCCTACTACCTGCCCTCCGGCCGTCTCCAATATGAGATCAATCGCCCGATAGGCTGCTTCCAGAGAAGTATGTGGATCAACGCCGCGCTCATAACGATAGGAGGAATCAGAGGAAAGCCCCAGTTGCTTTGATGTGCGACGGATGACCTGCCGTTTGAAAATGGCGCACTCCAACACGACATCGGTGGTCCCATCCGACACACCGGAATCTACCCCGCCCATGATCCCGGCAATCACCACCGGTTTGACGGCATCCGCAATCAACAGCATGCTTCCATCCAGTAATCGCTCCTTGTCGTCGAGGGTGGTGATTTTCTCACCCTGCTTGGCGTGACGCACGATTATTTGACCGCCCTCCAACTTCGCCGCGTCAAAGGCGTGCATGGGCTGGCCATACTCGAGCATCACATAATTGCCCACATCGACGATATTGTTGATGGGGCGCAAACCCACGGCATTCAATCGTGCCTGCAGCCATGCCGGACTGGGACCCACCTTGATGCCCGTAATAATATGGGCCGTGTAGAGAGGACAATCGCTGGGAATTTCCACTTTAACCGCATTGAGCAGATCCGACCGCGGCTTCGTTTCGTCAACCGCACCGTGGAATTTCACCTCCGGGTAGACCAACTCCAACTTAAACCAAGCGGCTAGCTCGCGTGCGATTCCAATGTGCGATTGGCAGTCCGGTCGGTTGGGCGTGATCTCGACATCAAATACGGTATCTCCCTCGGGCAGAACCTGATTGATCGGCGTGCCCAAGGCCGGCTGGTCGGCCAATAACAGCAAGCCGGCATGATCATTACCCATGCCAAGTTCATCGGCGGCACACATCATGCCATCGGATGATTGTCCGCGGATCTTGGATTGCTTGATGACAAAGTCACCCGGCAGGACTGCTCCAGGCAGGGCCACCGCCACTCGGTTGCCGACATCACAATTCGGTGCTCCGCAAACAATGGTTTTTACCCCGCCAGCCGGACCGACATCAACCGTGCAAACGGACAGTTTGTCCGCGTTAGGATGTTTGTCCCGCGTGAGTATCTCACCCACCACCACATGCTCCAATTGTGGCGCGCCGGTCTGAATAACTTCCTCGACTTCAAATCCGAGAAAAGTAATCGCCCGGCTGATCTCATCGTTCGATGCGGTCAGTGAGATGTAATCCTTAAGCCAGTTGAGGGATATTTTCATGGGAAGGCCTTACGCAAACTGCTTCAGGAAGCGCAGATCGTTCTGATAAAAATAGCGGATGTCATCGATGCCATAGAGCAGCATGGCCAATCGCTCCAAACCCATGCCGAACGCATACCCACTCCATACATCGGGATCATATCCCACATCGGAGAAAACCACGGGATCCACCATGCCACATCCACCGATCTCGATCCATTCCTTCTTAACTTTCGGCAGATGCTGGGCACTCAAGTCCACTTCGAAACTGGGTTCGGTATAGCCGAAATAATGCGGGCGAAACCGGGTCTTCGTATCTTTCCCCAACAACGATTCGAAGATGTAGTCGAGCAGCGCCTTCAGGTCGCGCACGGTGACGTTCTTGTCCACATACAGGCACTCGAGCTGTTGAAAGTTCGCTGAATGGGTCGCGTCCGTCGTATCCCGGCGATATACCCGTCCCGGGGAGACAATACGAATTGGCGGCGAGCCCTTTAACATGGTGCGAATCTGCACCGATGAAGTGTGCGTCCGCAGCAGGTAACGCTCCTCCGGATTTTTCTTGGAGATATTCCCGAATCGAACCGATTCAGGCAGGTAAAAGGTATCCTGACCGTCACGCGCCGGGTGGTCCGCCGGGGTGTTCAAGGCGTCGAAACAATAATACTCCGTTTCCACCTCGGGACCATCCGCGACGGTAAATCCCACCTTGCGCAAGATGCGGCACATTTCCTCACGCACCAGTGTAAGTGGATGGTAGGTGCCAGGACCGATATCCGGAGAAGGCAAGGTCGGATCAATGGCTGGGCCCAATTGCGCTTGGAGTTCCAGCGCTTCAATCCGGGCCAACGAGGCATCAAGCAGCGTTTGCACCCGTCCTTTGGTCTCGTTAATCAATTTACCCATCGCCGGACGTTCCTCTTTCGGCACGGCACCCATTTGTTTCATCTGGGCAGTCAGTTCGCCATTGGGACCAACGTAACGCGCTTTGGCGGCCTCGAAATCGGGTCGACTGCTGATTCCGGTGAGTTCCGCCTCAGCTTTGGTCACAATGGCATTTAGAATGTCTTGCATGGGAAAAGTATGATGAATCGGCGTCGCTTGGCGACACGACAAAATGAAAGAGGACGGCACCCCGGTCGAGGCCCGTCCTCCGAAATATTCAGATTGGGAGGCGAGCCTGCCCGGCTCGCGTTTGGTGGATCAGGCCTTGCTGGTGGCAGCGGCCTTGGTCTTCAACGCGTCCTGGGCTTGTTTGACCAGGGCGTTAAAAGCCACCTCGTCCTGAATCGCGATATCCGAGAGGATTTTGCGATCCAACACGATGTTGGCGGCCTTCAGACCTTCAATGAATCGGCTGTAGCTGATACCGGCACTGCGGCAGGCAGCATTCAGACGCACGATCCAGAGACCACGCATGTCGCCCTTTTTCTTGCGACGGGCGATGTAGGCGTATTGCCAAGCATGCGCGACAGCATCCTTCGCATAGCGAAAGAGCTTCGATTTGTTGCCGAAATAGCCTTTGGCGTATTTCAGCGTTTTCTTGTGTCGCTTGCGGGAAGCGGGGGAGTTGGTTGCACGAGCCATGTTTTATTTCCTTATTTTTGTCGCTGCTTGGTCGGCTTAAGTATCACCAAGCGAGCGAAGTTATTAGATTGCGCGTCGTTTTGTTACAAACCGTGCGGCAAGCAGCGCCGGAGAGGCGCCGCATGGGTTTCAGACAGAGTTTTGGCTCTGCCTAAACGCCGCTTTTGCTTGGAGGACTTGGTATTGGCGATATGCCGAGTCCCGGGCGAACGGTGCAACAGCTTACCGGTAGCGGTAAGCTTGAAGCGCTTGGCAACGGACTTTTTGGTCTTTTGCATGAGTAGAGCGGACCAAAACAGTGATCCGCAGGACGACTGTAAAGGGAAATCTTAGAAGAAATGGCAGCCCCGGTATGATTGTCTCCCACGGGAATACGCCCGTGCCCACGATTCCCGACATGATCCCGATTTTGCCGGCCTGATTATCGATCAATCCAACGTGATGATCAAAACTGCGCAGAGACCGGCAAATGGCTGTTGACAAGGTTCGAACGATTATGAGTTTTTGACCGTTCATTTTGGCTTCCTAGCTCAATGGTAGAGCAGTTGACTCTTAATCAATTGGTTCGGGGTTCGAGTCCCCGGGGAGCCACCATTTTCACTGATCGTGCTAATGGCTGTGGCGTTCTTTCTCCCAGCAATATCCAGCGCTGCAACTTTTTAGCCGGCGTAGCTCAACGGTAGAGCACCTGTTTTGTAAACAGGCGGTTGCGGGTTCGATTCCCATCGCCGGCTCCACTTTCACTGCATCCTTCCACCGACCAATTTGTTTGAAGGGTAAATGGCTCCTGTGGGGTTATACGGGTGAGAACATTCAATCGGAACCCCTCATCTCATATATGTATCCCTCCACCCTACCTGCAACCGGTGAACTGAAAAGACTTTCACAGCAATCCACTGCCTGGTGGTGTAATGGTAGCACGAACGACTCTGACTCGTTCTGTCTAGGTTCGAATCCTAGCCGGGCAGCCAATTTCTATCGGAAATTGTGATTTTTGCAGATAGTTTTTATGAACGCTGTTGACAGAGGATATTCAATCACCCCTATTTCGCAATTCCACCCTATTGCAGTCAGTAAACACAGCCTCATGCTGTTTATTTTTCCTTCAAATCCCACAGGTCTTTCCGGTCATAAAAACCAATGGCGGATGAAGATCGACCCAGTTATAAACCAATAAGGGCACGGATTTTGCTTTTAGAACCCTCTTTCTAATTTAGTGTCCAAATAAGCCCCTCTCTCTTACTTGCAACCTAGTTTAACTCTAAAATCATCATTTCTCTATGATTACTCAAATAATGCCGATTGCCGCTTTCACGTTCATGGACCAAACCATGATGGAGTTGTTTGTCCATGGTGGACCCATTATGTGGCCCATCATCTTGGTGTCCTTCATCATGATAACCGTGGTGTGCGAGCGTATCATCTTCATCATCCGTGAAAATGGCAGTCGCGAACCTGAGGTGGTGGAGAAGATGCTGGAGAACGCCGAGAACGGTGATGTCGAAGGCGCCCTACAGATCGGCAAGAAGAGCAAAGATTTCATCGCCCGTATCTTGGTCTATGCACTTTCTCATAAAGAGCATTCCATCTCAAATGCATTCATGCGCGCTTCCAATCAGGAGCTCAATCGCTTCGGGCAGGGTATGGCGACACTCGACACCGTTATCACCGCAGCTCCCCTCCTCGGTTTGCTCGGAACGGTGACCGGTATGATGAAGACGTTTGCCTCACTCGGGTCGGCG
The DNA here is from genome assembly GCA_030833445.1 of Cephaloticoccus sp. Classification (GTDB taxonomy): domain Bacteria; phylum Verrucomicrobiota; class Verrucomicrobiia; order Opitutales; family Opitutaceae; genus Cephaloticoccus. The sequence continues at coordinate 112,575 of JAURHD010000005.1, forward strand.
GATATTTCTTCCAGCACAGGTGCCATCACCGGTGGCGTGGGTGAAGCGTTGATTGCGACGATGTGCGGTCTGGGTATCGCCATCATGGGTCTCCTTCCCTTCAACTATCTGAATGCCCGCACGGAAGAAGCCAAGCACGAGGTCGCCGATGCCGCCAACGCGCTCGAGCTGATCACCAAGAAGACAGAGAATTCATCCACCCACTGATACTTTTACCTAAGAAAGTATCCGTTTCAACGTAACGTATTTAACAACCTCGCTCACACATGGCTGGATCAAGCTCAGGTGGTGGTGGCGGCAAGAAGAAGGCACGTATTGAGATCATCCCTCTCATCGACGTTATCTTCTTCCTGTTAGCTACATTCATTTTGTTCACGCTTTCGTTGAACAAATCCAACGGCTTGAAGGTAAACCTACCCAAGTCCGAAACTGGAGAAACCCGAGACCCTGCCGGTGCAGTCACGGTAACCGTAACCCAAGAGGGAACTTTGGCTTGGGATCAGGACCCCGTTACGCTCGACGAATTCCTCGCCAGGTTGCAGGCTTATAAATCGACAGAAAATAACCCTAAAATTCTGATCAACGGCGACGAAAATTCCTACTTCAGCCAGGCGGTCTACGTCTTCGACGAAGTGCGCAAGGCGGGCATCCAAAAAGTGTTGATTGAAACCAAAGTGCGGCCGGCGAATAGCAACGGCTAATTCCTCCGGTTACCACCAACAAATTTAGCATTACCAATCCATGGCTGGCTCCAGTTCAAAACAAGTCGAAGGTAAAAAGAAGGCACGTATTGAGATTATTCCTCTCATTGACGTTATCTTTTTCCTGCTGGCCACTTTCGTTCTTTTCATTCTCTCACTGGAAAAGATCCAATCCTTGCCGGTAGATCTGCCGGTTGCCCAACCACCTTCGTCCTCGCAGCCGCCGGAGGATGATACCGTAACCATTCAGGTGTCAGAATTGGGCAATTGCTATTGGACCTACCATAAAAACACCGAGCTTATCGATGTTAAGGAGGTAAAACCACGCCTGGAAAACTACGCCGCCAAGACGGCTGAACCCCGCGTGCTAGTGACCACCGACGACAAAGCCAAGTTTGGGGTGGCCATTCGTGTGCTAGACGAAGTTCGTCTGGCTAAGATCAAAAAGGTCTCGGTGGAAACCCGGGTTCGCCCTACCGGCAGATAACCAACACATCATCAATTATTTATCATGCGTAGGGATTTAATAATCGGCATCATCGCCTCCGCCCTTATTCACGGCGGGTTATTTGGCACATCGTTTCTCCCTGAGAAGCCCCAGCCACCCGCACCGGTCGAGGAAGTGCCTACGATCGAGTTAATGGAAATGCCAGAATTGGAAATCGAACCAGAGGAAATCGTAGAAACTGACGAACCGGTCGAAATTCCAGAGTTTGCTCCCCCGATGCAGACAGATGTGCCGCAACTGGTAACAGTGGATTCATTTGTGCAGCCCATTCAGCCCCCCCCTCCGGAAAATATGAAACCGGTCACCGGGGTGGTCTCAATCCCCACTGCCCGCCAGACTGGTTTGGGCAAGGGCATTGAGGTTTTCGATATCAATAAGCTGGACCAGCCTCCGGTGCCCAAATTCCGCGCCAAGCCGCAGTATCCTTTCGAAATGCGACGCGCCGGTATCACCGGTGAAGTCGTGGTCGAGTTTATTGTGGATGCCAATGGTGACGTGCGCAACGCCTTCGCCGTGCGCTCCACCCAACGCGATTTCGAGCAAGCCGCTGTGCAAGCGGTCAGCAAGTGGAAATTCCGCCCTGGTAAGAAAGGTGGACGCGCCGTTAACACCCGCATGCAGGTTCCCATCGTATTCACCCTGAACGACGAATAATCCCATGGTGAACCGCTCATTAATCATGTCTTCTTCCTCGATACTAAGCCGCAAATGTTTGCTTCCGGCATTACTGCTGGGACTCACCCTTGCCTTGGGCACAGCCGCTGTTGCGCAGGATCGAAATGCTGCCCAACCCTCTGAGCGTGCATCGTCAGATCTGCAAAAGCTCCAACCCTTGGTTGACGCCAAGAACTGGGACGGTGCGGCCAACTTACTGCTGGGGATTCTGCGTTACGCTGCTCCGAACAGCTATGATCAGGCGATGGCCAGTGATATTCTATCCAAGATCTATCTGCAGAAAGGTGAATACGAGAAGACCATCGCGCCAATGGAGCGCGCTTATTTGCTGGGTGAATCGTTTAATTATTTTGAGCCAAAATCCCAGTTGGAAAGGCTCTATTTTTTGGCCCAGCTGTATTATCAGGAAGTAACCAATTCCAAGGTTAAATCTGTTCAGCAGGAATATTTTGGCAAAGCTGCGAAGTATATCGAGCTCTGGCTCAGCCGTCAGGAGAAACCTGATCAAGACGGTCGGATGTTTTATGTATCCCTGCTCTACAATCAGGCGATTATTGATCCCCAAAATATCAATAAGGCCCTGTTGAAAAAGACCCAGGAGCAAGTCTACGAAGCCTTATACTCCGAGTTGTTTCCCAAGGAAGGCTTCTACCTGATCCTCTTGGCCACCCTCCAACAGGAAGGCGATCTCAAGAAAACTGCCGAGATTCTGGAATTACTGGCAAAACAATATCCTTCCAAGAGCACCTACTGGCAGCAGTTGATGGGAACATATTCAAATATGGCCATCGAGACCAAAAATCCGGATGAAGTTCTGGAAGACAATCTCAGGGCCATCATCACGATCGAGCGCGCGCAAGCCCTTGGTTTCATGAATACGCCCAAGGATAACTACAACTTGGTCGGCATCTATTTTAACATTGGTCAATTCGGCAAAGCCACGGAACTGATGCTGGCCGGACTTCGTAATGGTTCCATTGAGTCGGATATCAAGAAATGGGAACTGCTCGCCTACTCTTACCTGCAGATCAACAACGAATACCAAGCCATCGAAATTCTAAAGGAGGCCATCCGCAGCTATCCTAAATCCGGTCAGCTCGACAACCAGATTGCCCAGATCTATTATTCGTTGAATCAAAGCAAGGAAGCCTACCGTTATCTGAATTCTGCCTTGGCCAAAGGTGGTCTGGAGAAACCGGGCGGGGTTTATTATTTCAAAGCCTATATCTGCTATGAATTGCAGAAATTTGAGGAAGCTCTCACTGCAATCGACCAAGCCGCCGAATACCCGGATGCCCAGGATGCCCAGCTCCCTCGCCTGCGTCTCGCCATCGAGGAAGCTCTCCGGGAACGGGAAAACGCCACCCAAGCAAACGCCAAATAAATTCCCATCAATTTAAGTTAAACTGATCTGATCCTATGAAGAAAGCATACGTAATTTTCCCAACTCTCGCCATGTTGATCTTCTTTGGCTACTGGTGGAGCTTTAGCTCTGACTACGAAGCCAAACAAGCGGCCATCGCTGAGAAGGCCAAGCAGGAGAAGATTCAAAAACTCGAGCAGGAAGCTCGCGACCGCGAACAAGCCATTAAGGAAGCCGTTGCAGCTCAAGAGGAACGACGCATTGAACGCGAGGCCAAGGAAGCCCAGAAGTTGAAAGACCGCGAAGAGCGTCAACTGGCCAAGGAAGCCAGCACCAAAGCTTTCCGCGAAAAGGAAAAACTGACCCTGCAGCTCAAACGTCTCAACGAAGATGTTCAGAACGAATCTGCCGAGATTGCCAAATTGGAAGCCCGCAAGGAGTTGCATATCCAAGAAGAAGCTTTTCTGCGCCAATATGTAACGAAGGCTGAAACCAATCAAAGCGATCTGACTCAAGTTATTCAAAAGATCGCCGCGGCTGATGCTGCTGCGAAGGCCGCGGCTGACGCTGCTGCCGCGGCTGCCAAGAAATCTTAATCCCATTCCCTATCCGATATGAAAAAGTGGCTCTATTTTATCGTTCCGTTCGCGATGCTCATCGTGTTCACGTTCTTCTATTTGACGCATGCCAAAGAAGCTGCGGAGAAGGAACGTGTCCGTGAGGAGCGGATCGCATTGGAGAAAAAGCAGGAAGAAGAGCGTAAAGCCGCTATCGAGGAACAAGCTCGTCTGGATGCAGCCAAGCGGACCGCAGAGCGTGAAGCCGCCGCCGCTGCCAAAGAGGCCGAGCGGATTGCTCAATGGCAAGCCGAAGGCTTGGAAATCCAAAAAGCGACCGATGAATACAACGCTGAGGCCGATAAACTGGCCAAGCAGATCTCTGCCTTGGAAGTGCAATTGGACACACTTAATAAAAAGAAAGAAGCCACCAACGCAGCGGTGCTAGCACTATCTAAGAAAGTTGAGCAGGCTCGTATCGATAAACGAAATGCCGAATTGGAAATCCAACGGAAGACCGAATTGATGATTCGTCGGGTCGAAAATAGCAGTCTGACCAAGATGCCGGTGCCGGTAACCACCCGCCGCTGATCAAGTCGCAAACCAATTTAAAAGCCCGGCATTTGATCTTGCCGGGCTTTTTTGTGCCCGGATGCAAGCCGCCCCAGAATGTGATAAATTTAGATTGCGATGAGAATACCGGTCAATTTTGCTGCGCTTTCCTCCGGATTAATGTTCGGAATGAATGTATCGGGGCGTAGCTTAGCCTGGTAGAGCGCTACGTTCGGGACGTAGAGGTCGGGAGTTCGAATCTCCCCGCCCCGACCATTCGAGTTGTCCAAACTTAAGGCAAAAACGGGTTGTAGCGCAATTCGTTGCCTACAGAGGTCAAGGGGCCGTGTCCTGGGGCCAATATCGTATCAGCAGCACACAAATTTAGAATACGTCTTAAGTTTTTTCGGTGCAGTTGACTGCTAAAGTAGGAACCGCCCACCGATCCGGCAAAAATCAAGTCACCGGCGATCAAAAGTGCGGTGGCTCCAGTGGGATTCGCGACCGAAATCCGGTAGCAATTGTGTGCGGAGGCATGTCCAGGTGTGCTAAAGGCCTGCACCTTAATATTCGCCCATTTGATCTCAACTGCATCCCCAATCGCTTCGCCACACGGTGGGTGGCAGCCATGGGGCACAAAGGCCGATTTGATACCGAAATAGTCCACCACGTCACAAAGACCTCCGGTATGTTCACCTTCGATATGGGTCAGAAAGACCGAATCTATGCCTTTGATGGTGGGCGGCCAGTTTTCCAACAAGGCGGCCAGATTGGGACCGGTATCAAACAGAATACCGCGTTCTGCCCCCACAGCAGAGATCACATAAGCATTCACCACCCCCACGCCATGCCGCATACGCAGGGCATGCAGCACAAACGGCAGCCCGGAGCAGATCGGCAAGGGATAACTGTTCTCTCCTAATGCACAAAGACCGACCTCGTTAAGCTGCAAAACTCGGGCCAGCCGGCCTAATTCGGCACAGGTAAGCTCGCTGCGATAATCCAAGGCGTCTCTAAGTCGGGACAGGGGGATATCCACCGCTTGGGCTATTTCATCCACGAACCGCCCTTCCTGACGCATGGCCTTCTCCAAAACGTCCCCCACTTCGTCCTCTATTGGCACTGTGGTAGCAGTCATCCAGTTACCAAACAGTAAGTATAGGCTGACGTAAATTGATTTTGTTTTTTTACGGGCAAAGCTCACTTTGAAATCATGAGTGATTCGCAACAAGAGGTTCTCGATATCTTCAAGTCCACGGGCGCCCTCCTCGAGGGCCATTTTGTGCTCCGTTCCGGTCTGCACAGTGGGCATTTTTTTCAGTGTGCCCGGGTATGCCAACAGATGGATGCAGTAGAACGATTGGCGACGCTATTGCTGACCAAGTTGACCGGCTTCAATTATGTCACGGTGTTGGCACCCGCCATGGGTGGGTTGGTCATCGGGCAGGAAGTGGCACGCCAAAGCAAATCACGCTATGTGTTCGCCGAAAAAGTTAACGATAAACTGGAATTAAGACGTGGCTTCACCTTTCAACCGAATGAACCGGTTTTGATCGTGGAAGACGTCGTCACGCGAGGAGGTCGGGCTAACGAAAGCATTCAGATTGTGCGCGCGGCTGGCGCAGTGCCGGTGGCCGTGGCCATGCTGGTGGACCGTAGTGCCCATGAAGCGCGGTTCGACATACCGGCCATATCGCTACTGGAATTGAGTTTCCCGACCTATGCGGCGGATGAACTGCCAGCCGATCTGGCTGCCATCCCCGTGCAAAAGCCCGGCAGCTAATCAGGACTGATCAGCTCCACTAGGGTAGTCTTACCGTCAAGTAGCGGTATTGTCCGCGGTAGTAGACCAGGAGCAAATTGCGGCCTTCATGGAAAAGGCTCTTGGCACCCGCGAAGTCACTGACCGCCGTGCGGTTGATTTCAACAATGGCAATATTGGGCACCAAATATCCGGCATATGGTGAATCCTCACTCACATTGGTGATCTCCAGTCCGGTGACCCTCGAATCCATGCCAAGAACCCGACGTCGCTCAGCAGTAATCGGAGCAACATCCACTCCTGCCAGCAACTCATTGGGTTTCTCATCCAGGCGGCCCAACACCACATCGATCGCCATTTTAGATCCATCACGAATCACGCTGAGGGACACTGTTGAATCTGGTGGGGATTGCGCGATTCTAAGACGCAGATCTTCCAATGCCGATACGGCATGACCGTTCACCCCTTCAATGACATCCGTTAAATGCAGCCCTGCTTTGTCGGCGGGGCCATCGGGAGTAACATTGTTAATCACCACACCCTTGGTGCTCTTGGGTAGATTTAGTGATTCGGCAAATTCTGGCGTCAACGTCTCCGCCCCTACCCCCAGTGATCCACGCGCTACGGTCCCGGTCTCAATCAAACTATGCATGATGGATGAGGCGAGATTCACCGGGATGGCGAAGCCAATCCCGATGTTGCCCTTGGTCGTGGATACGATGGCGCTATTGATACCGACCAGTCGACCCTTGGCATCCACGAGGGCGCCACCGGAATTGCCCATATTTATGGCTGCATCGGTCTGAATAAAGTCTTCATAGCCGGCTACATTTTCCAGTAGTCCAAGTTTATTACGACCCTTGGCTGAAACAATTCCCATGGTGACCGTTTGCCCCACGCCCAACGGATTTCCGACTGCAAACACTACGTCCCCGACCCGTAATTTGTCACTGTCTGCCAGGGTGATGGTCGGTAGATCACCCGCTTCAATTTTGATGACGGCAATGTCTGTCTTGGGGTCACTGCCGATCAGGACGGCTTGATATTCACGGTCGTCCGGCAAAAGCACACTCAAGGCATCCGCCCCTTCCACCACATGATTGTTGGTGATGATATAGCCATCGTTGGTCACGATCACCCCCGAGCCCAAACCTTCCTCTTTGCGTTCGCGAGTTTGGTCAGGTGGGGCCCCGAATAGTTGTGCGATGGGATCGGTCGCAATTTTGGTAGCGACAATCTTGGTGGAATATACGGAGACAACAGCTGGCTGCACCACTTCGATTACATCGGCATAACTGGTTATCGCCACACTCGCACCGTCTGAAACAGGTGACTTGTCCACGGTCAAAACCGGCTTGGGCACGTCCGGTCTCTTCTCCTTGGCCAATACCAACAGGGTCGCCCCCCAACCAATCAGTGCAACTAGCAACAAGGCGGATATGACCTTTGATCTCATGACGTAAGTAAGTGGATGTGCAAAAAATTCAGCAAGTTTCAGTGGAGAGAACCGGATTGGGCTAGAACCCTTTGATTTCAAACAGACTGGTTACACTTTCATTGCTGTTGATGCGCACAATAGCCTTACCCAGCAATGGGGCGATACTCAGCACCGTGATTGGCAATCCATGTGTTTCCACCGGGGTCGAATTGGTGGTGATTACCTCATCGAGCAAGCCGCTCTTGAGGCGATCAATGGCCATTTCATTTAAAATGCAGTGGCTCACGGCCGCTCTTACACTGACGGCACCGTGCTCGCGCAACATCTTTGCCGCTGCCGTGAGGGTGCCGGCGGTCTCGGTAATGTCATCCACCAAGAGCACGTCACAGCCTTCCACCTCACCCACGATATTCATGGCTTCCACGGAGGTGGCACTCTTGCGCTTTTTGGCCACCATGCCTAAAGCCGCCCCCATGGTATCGGCGTAGGCTGCCGCCATCTTCATACCGCCCACGTCTGGCGAGCATACCACCAGTGGGCGTTCTCGCTTTTGTTTGGAGAGATAATCAAAAAATACGGGAGAAGCGTAGAGATGATCCACCGGGATATCGAAAAACCCCTGAATCTGCTGACTGTGCAGATCCATGGTGAGAATTCTGGTAGCCCCGGCCGCGACAATTAGATTGGCCACCAGTTTGGCGGTAATTGGAACTCTGGGCTGATCTTTGCGATCCTGACGGGCATACCCGTAGAAGGGTAATACCGCCGTAATGCGCTGGGCCGATGCCCGGCGTGCTGCATCAATCATGATGAGCAATTCCATCAAATGATGGTTCGTTGGCGGGCAGGTCGACTGGATGATAAAGACATCCTTGCCGCGGACATTTTCGTTAATCTTTACGAACGATTCTCCATCGGGGAAACTGGTTACCGTCGCTTCACCCAAGGGTTCCCCTATTGAACGACAAATTTCCTCCGCCAGGTTACGGTTGGAGTTGCCGGTCAGGATTTTGAGTCGTGCTTCGCCCATACCGTCAACCTTGGTGACCCAACCGATGGGCGAAAGACAAATCTAGCGTGAGCCTTCAAGCGCGTCGACCCGCTTGAACAACTCAGGTAGGCGACGATGGAGAACATGAAGCCGACGTTCCAGCATGTAAGGCATCGCGGGATGCCCACTGATGAACTGTCCCGGCTCAATGGTGGTGGTGATACCTGCCTGCCCAGCAGCCTTGACCCCTTTGCCCACTTTGAGGTGACCCGCAACCCCAACTTGGCCACCCAAGACCACGTAATCCTCAATCACCACACTGCCCGCAATACCCACCTGCGCGCAAAGAATACAGTGTTTACCGACAATCACATTGTGGGCGATTTGCACCATATTATCGATCTTAGTGCCTTCCCCTATAACCGTCCGGCTGAATCTGGCGCGGTCCAAGGTGCTGTTCGCCCCGATTTCCACGTCATCCTCAATAATCACATGGCCGACTTGCGGGACCTTTTCGTGTCGTCCCTCGACAAATTCATAACCAAAGCCATCTGAACCGACCACGACCCCGGCATGTAGCCTGACCCGGTTCTTGAGAATACATTCGGTGCCGAGGCTCACGCCTGGCATCAGCCAGCAATCCTCCCCCACCACCGCGTTCCGACCCACAAACACTTGGGCCTGCAAATGGGTCTTTTCTCCCACGACTGCGCCGGATTCGATCACACACAACGGACCAATTGTCGCCGTAGTCGCAATCTTGGCATCCGCAGCCACCACCGCACTGGGATGAATTCCCGGCATGGGTTTCGGCCACATTTGTTGTTCGATGCGGGCACATATTCTGGCCAGTCCCACGGAGGGATTCTCCAGGAAGACATACAACTGATCGACTCCCGGTTCTCCTTCATAGTCCCGCGGTAAAAGCAGCACCGATGCTTTCGAAATCGCCACTTGGGCGCGGTATTTGGAATTACCGAGGAATGACAAGTCTCCTACCCCAGCCGTATCCAAGGCCCCGATGCCGGTAATCTGTTGTGAAGTGACTCCACGGGTGGAGGGGGATCCTACTATCGACACCAACTCCTCAGGAGAAAATGTAACCTGCATGCGCGGAATCTGACATCTTCAATCGGAGGTGCAATGTCACAAAACAAAAACCCCGCCGTTTCGGGCGGGGTTTAAAAACATAAATCTTTAAGATATATTACTTGCCCATCGGGACGGTAATCTTGGGCGCAACCTCTGACTTGGTCGCAGGAGCCGGGGCCGCTGCCTTGGCCGCGGGACGTCCCTTGTTGATTTCTGCTTCCACTTCGGACGTGATGTCCATCGAAGGATCGGAGTAGATCACGCTGGAGATACCCAGCAAATTCGGACCGGACTTATCGAGCAACAGCTTGGCGCCTTTACGCTTCGCAATCTCGGTGGCGAGTTTGCTGATCTCTTCAAGCATGATGTTCTTAAAGTTCTGGAATCGTTGTTGGAGCAAATTACGCGTGTTGGCTTCAAAGCTTTGCAGCTCGTTGTCCTTCCGTTGAATTTCCTGATACTTTTGGCCGGCATCGTTGCGGGCCTGTTCCTTGACCTCAGGCTTGGCCGCGGGGTTGTTGCTCTGATCCATCACTTCCTTGTATTGTTCAATCAAGGTATTGCGGGATTGGATGATCCGGTCGGCTTCTTCCTTGGCCTTCTCAGCATCAGCCTTGAGCTTTTCTTTTTGCTCTTGGGTTTTGTAGTGCTCATCGAGCAACTTGATCATGTCCACCACATAGATGGAGGACGCTGATTGCGCTTGCGCGAATAGCCCGGTGACCGAAAAAGCGATCAGGACAAGCAGTAGTTTGGCAGATTTATTCATGGTGTGGGTATCGATAGAGTTGGTTAGCTAAGACAAATTAGAAGCGCGTGCCAAAGGAAAAGTTGAATTGACCACCCTTCTTGGCGGCAGGTTCACTCGTGAGAGGAATGGCATAATCGAGTCGTAACGGCGCACCCGCCACAAAGAGCTGGATACCGAACCCGACATTATCGTGTAAATTCGACGGATTGAAATCGTAGGCATCGGCATTGACAAAGCCGGCATCGTAGAAGGCAGCCACCCGAATCGGGCTGACCACATCCATGGAGTATTCCAAACTCAACATACCGTAGGATTTACCGCCCAACAAGAATCCTAGGCTGTCGCGCGGTCCTACATCATTGTATTCAAATCCACGCAGAGTGTAGGGTCCGCCCATGTAATAGCGGTTGTAGTATGGCACGGCCGGACTGTCCCCAAAATTGTCGATAACACCGGCACGCGCGATCACGGAGACAACCTGGGCCTGCAGATCGAAGACGGGGTAGAATTGAGCTCCGCGGAACTCCAGTTTGTAATAGTCCACATCCCCTCCAAACGGTCCACCAGCCACATCTATGTTAAATTCTACCCGGTTACCGGTCGTGGTGCCGATGATCTTGTCACGGGTGTCGCGGACCAACTGCAAACCGACCCGCGATACGCTGTTTTGGCCGGCAGCCACAAATGCGACATTGGGATCAACATCAGAGATTTTAACGACTTCGTAGGTATAAGATAGGCGGCCATCAACCAGTTCGAACAAGCGCTTCCGGAGAAACACTTCCGCGCCGGTGGATACTTGGGTGTAATACTGGCTGTCGTAGTCCGAAGAGGTCCGGTAGACGGTGAAACCAACCGCCAATTGACGTTCAAACAACCAGGGCTCTTCAAAATAAACCAACGCTTCACTTGAGACTGAACCCAATTGCAGACGTAGGCGGAATTTTTGCCCATCCCCCTGGAAGAAGGAACGACGGTTAAAGAGGTCGAAGTTGCCTTGCGATAATTCCGCAAAAACGGTGGCGCGTTCCAATGAACTGAAGCCCGCACCGAAAGTCAGATTACCCGTGCGAGCCTCACGCACCGCCACGCGCATATTGCGACGTCCGGGAATGTTGGTCTCCTGCGGTGAAAGCTGCACGTCGTCAAAGAATCGGGTGTTCTCCAAGCGGAGTTTGCTGATCTTTTCGCGGACGGTATCATAGACGTCACCGGGTCCCAGCACGAGCTCACGCAGGATTACTATGCTCTTGGTCTTGGTGTTACCCTCGATGCTGATCGATTCTACGTTAAATTTTTCACTCTCCTGAATCTGATATTCGATATCGATGTTACCCGTTTCGATATTCGGCTTCCGCACCAAACGGGTGCGGGTATCCAAGTAGCCAGACGTCCCGTAGAAGTCGTCCATGCGCTCGACGTCCTTGTCGAGTTTGGACGGGGCGAAAATCATGCCGGTCCGCTGCCGCAGGACCCGCTTCAAGAGATTGGGATCATAGATCTTCGCCCCGGTAACCTCAACCTGGCCGATTCGATACTGCCGGCCCTCATTGACCTTGATGGTGACAACCAGTTTTGAAGGACTGGGGTAACTGAAATTGATATCATCCTGCAAAATTTCGACGTCCAGGTAGCCTTCTTCGCGGTAGAAATCGCGGACCTTTTCCAAATCTTCCTCAAACAGGTCGTCTTTGAAACGGCCGGTGCCGGTCAACCATGACAGGAACCACCAGCGCTTGGTCTCCATCTCTTTGCGCAACCGACGGGTTTTCACGTGCTCATTGCCCAGAAAACGAATGTCGGCAATCTTTGTGCGGGCATTTTCCCGAATGTTAAAAATTACGGTGCCGAAACCACTGCTGCGATCGCGCTCAATGGTATAATTTACCGAGACCTGATTGTAACCGGTCTTTTGGTAATATTCACGGATCTTCTCCGAGTCCTCCTTGATCTGTCTTTCGTCCAAAGCCATGTTTGGCCGAGTCTTGATTTCCTTGTCCAGACGCTTGGCCCGCACCTTATTGTTGCCTTCATAGCGAACGGATAAAACCCGGAATTTCGGGGTCACTTCCACCACCAGATTGAATACTCCCGGTGAGGCAGTCTCCCGCTTTACCTCAATAAATTCGAACAATCCGGTGCGATAGAGTGCCCGGATGTCGTTATCGATCATGGCATCATCCAGCACCCCACCCTCGCGGATTTGCATGTTGGCCCGGACTATTTCTTCACTGACATTGGCGGTGCCCAGAAATTTGACGGTGATCGTGCCAACTTGGTAGGCATTCTGGCCCTCTTTTGTTTGCGAAGGGACTTGGGCGGACATGCGCAACCCGCTGCCAATCAGCATGAATAAAAAGACGAAGCAAGAACAGGCGACCCTGTAATAAGGGTTACTGAGTGTAGTTTTCAAAGCGGGTGATGTCTCTAAGGAAAGTGAGCTTCAATTCTCCTACCGGGCCGTTTCGCGACTTGGCAACGATTAACTCCGCCGAATCGGCGGCAACCTGGAACTTTTCATCGGCATCTTTGGGTCGGGCAAGCATGAGGACAACGTCGGCATCCTGCTCGATCGATCCGGATTCGCGCAAATCGGCCAGTTTTGGCGTGCGGTTTTCCTTCTCGGACGAGCGGTTCAGCTGACTTAATACAAGGACCGGCACATCAAGTTCCTTCGCCAATGCTTTTAATCCACGAGAAGCTTCCGCCACCTGTTGTTCACGTGGAACCTTTGGGTCCGTCGGACTGAGCAATTGCAGGTAATCGACAATAATGAACCCCAGTTTGGATCGGGCGTGGACCCGCCGGGCCTTGGCCCGCAATTCCATGATCGAAAGGTGGCTCGAATCATCGATAAAGATGGGTGATTTAGAGAATTCGTCGGCGGCTTCCAACAAGCGTTGCTGTTCATTGCCATTTTTGGACAACAGGCCCTCCCGCAGGAGCTTCATGTTAATCCGGGCCCGCGAACAAAGCATGCGCAAGGCCAGCTGAGCCGCACTCATTTCGAGCGAGAATACGAGGGTGGCCGCCCGCTCCCCTTTTTTCGGCATGGCCGCCGCTTCGGCAAAGTTAAGCGCCAGGGAGGTTTTGCCCATCGAGGGACGCGCCGCCAAGACGATCATTTCCTGCCGCTGAAAACCAAAGGTCAGTTGATCCAGATCCTTGAAGCCCGAAGTTACGCCGGTGAGTTCGCCCTTCTTCATCATCATCTTGGTGATGACGTTCATGGCCTCGTGCATGGGCTCTTTGATTTGCTTGGCCGCGTCTGAAATGCGGTCCTGGGTCACCCCGAAGATATCCTGTTCGACCTGATCGATGAACTGCTCCAGTTCACCTTCGTAGTTAAAACATTTTTCCACCGCGCTGGTGGCCACCTTGATCAATTCACGCAGCAGGTGCAGCTCCCGCACCTTATCGATGAAATACTGGGCTTGGGCCGTGGTTGGTATCCGTGCGCTGATTTGAGTCAGGTAGGCGTAGCCCCCGACCGTATCCAACTGTTTCGAGGTCTTTAGTTCCTCGGCGAGCACCGCGATATCGACCGGAGGATTTTTTTGATAGATCTCGCACAGCTTCTCGTAAATAAGCCGGTTGGCCGGCGCATAAAAAGCCCCTCCCGGCAGCTTTGATTCCATGCATCGGGCGATCGTGTCATTCCCGTCCAACAAACAGCACGAGAGCAAATATTCCTCCGCCTCAATGCTGTGCGGCAACGTGCGCCCCAGAGCCGAGGTCGTGGCTTCCGGGCGGACTTGGCGGGAATAGGATCGTTCAGAATCGGCCATGTGATCGCGCTAGAGTAAGCGAAAAAATCAAGGTTACCGGCAACACTTGTTTGTGAACAAACAGCTCACAAAAACAAAGGCCGCGTCGAGATGACGCGGCCTTGGTCAAAGATAGCCAAAAGGCGGTTATTTGCCTTCCTCCTCCGCCACGATCGGATTTTCCGAAACGATGTCGAAGGCGAGCTCGACGCTGACTTCGGCATGCAACTTCACCTTCACGGTGTGCTTGCCGAGAGTCTTCACCGGCGTGTGCAGGTGGATCCGCTTCTTGTCGATCTCGATGCCGGACTCGGCCAGCTTCGCATGAATATCGGTGGCGGTAATCGCCCCGAACATCTTGCCACCTTCACCGGTGGTTACAGCAAAGGCCAAGGCGGTTGCCTCAAGCTTCTTGGCAAAATCCTGCGCACTGGAGAGCTCGGTGGCTTCGCGTTGCACGCGGCGCTTTTTGAGCGCTTCGATTTGCTTCCGGTTGGAGCTGGTTACTGGCACCGCGATTGAGCGCGGCAGCAGATAATTGCGCGCGTATCCGGCGCGAACTTTTACTTGGTCACCTTCACCGCCGAGACCTTCGACGGGATGGACGAGGAGAACTTCACTGTAGGCCATGGTAGAACTTAGTTTATGGTATTTGAATTATTGGATTTAAAACTGCTTAAAACGGCACGTCTTCATCAACGCCGTCGTTACTGGGTGCCTCGGACCGGCCGGCATTACGGGCTGGCGGCGTATTGCGCTCAAATGCTTGGTCGGAACCGCCTTCGGCCGAACCGCCCTCACCTCGCCCACCGAGAAATTGGAAGCCTTCCAGCACCACTTTGAGGCGGCTGCGCTTCTGACCGGAGGTCTTGTCCTCCCATTGGTCAAATTTCAGCCGGCCTTCGACGAAGAGGGGACGCCCCTTGGTGCAATACTTGGAAATGGTTTCGCCTTGGCGACCCCATGCCTCGATATCGACAAAAGTCGTTTCATCCCGCACCGCGCCGGATTCGTCCTTGAACTGGCGATTGACCGCGAGACCAAACTGGCAGATCGCCGTGCCCTTGGGCGTAACCCGGAGTTCCGGATCGCGCGTCAAATTGCCGATGAGATAAACTTTATTAAAGTTTGCCATGGTATGCAGTCACCAATTCCGCCGGTCGATCAGACCGACTGAATGAAGGTGCGGTAAATATTGTGATTGAGGCGCAGGCGCTCGAGCAACTGGGCCGGGGCATCACCGGGTGCGCTATAGGTAATCTGCACATAAGGAGCGCCGGTCATCTTCTTGTCGGTCACGCGAACAAAGTCACGCTTGCCGAGGTCTTCCACATTGGCGATTTCGCCGCTGAGGGTTGAGATTTCGTTCTTAACTTCGGCGATGATTTGCTCGACGGAGTCTTCTTTGCCGCGGTTATCAATGATGAAGGTGGCGCGGTAGTTACGGTTGGTCTGTTTCATGGGTGTCTCTGCGGTTGAGGCTGGTCATGGCCCGCTCCACCCCGGTGTTGAGGAGGAGATTGAGGCCGTTGAGATAATGGTCTTTGTTGGATGCGATAATTGATTGTTGGGCGGGTGTAAATTTTCCTAGCACGAAGTCCTTGATGTCCATTTGCCGGGGTTCCTTGGGGCCGATCCCCAGGCGATAGCGAATAAAGCCGTCACCCAGTAACCGGAGGATGCTGTCTACGCCGTTGTGACCGCCGGAGCTACCGTTGGTGCTCAACTTGAGCAGACCGAGGTCAATGGTGAACTCGTCATATATAACCACGACATCGACCGCGGCAATTTTGTAGAAGCGGGCCAAAGCAGCCAGTGACCGGCCGCTCTCATTCATATAAGTGAGCGGTTTGGCCAAATAGCAGGTCGGCTGACCAGGACGGTCCCAACGGGCCAGATCAGCCTCAAATTGTGACTGATATTGCCAGGAAAGCCCCAACTGGTCGGCGAATGCGTCGATCAGAACCCAGCCAAGATTGTGGCGGGTATCGGCGTATTCCCGGCCCGGATTGCCGAGTCCGGCAACGAGCGAAATGGACATGTCTCAAAGAACAATCGCGGTCCGGCACCGCGTCAAGCGGTGCCGGACGCGGAAACTTATTTCTTGGCGGGAGCCGGCGCTGCGGCTTTGGCATCCGCTGCGGGAGCAGCGGCCTTGGCGGCATCACCCGCGGCAGGGGCAGCGGCATCGGTCCCAGCTGCGGCTGCTGCTGCCGGTCCGGGCGCGGAAGCAATTTCCTCAACCGGTTCAACGCAGGACACAATCGGTTGGCCCTTGATATCGAGGAATTCGACACCGCTGATGGCGGTCAGCTCGGAAACCTTGATGACCTCGCCAACTTCAAGTTCGGAGACATCGATTTCGATGATGGCGGGAAGATCCTTCGGCAAGCAGCGAACGCGCAGCTCGTGAGTGAGAATTTCCAACACGCCGTTCTGGCTCTTGACCCCGATTGACTCACCCTTGGTGCGCACCGGCACGTCGAGTTCGATCTTTTCCCCGGCTTTCACCTCTTGAAAGTCAATGTGCAGGAAACGATCCGTCATGGGATCGCGTTGCACTTCCTGGAGGAAGGACAGAGCTTTTTCGCTGCGACCTTCGCAGTTAAGCTCAACCAAAACCGCGCGACCGGCAACGGCCTTCAGCAGTCGGGTGAACTCCGGAGTCTCGACAACGAGACTCTCGGGTTTGGTGTGCTTCCCGTAAAGAATGGCGGGAATGCAGTTGGCTTTGCGCAGACGGCGCGATGCACTACGACCCTTTTGGGTGCGTGCCTTGGTGTTTAGGATGTATTCGCTCATGGTTTCGTTCCCCCTGTCGCCCCGGAATTGAGGGCAGGCGTAATGGAAAAGGGGTCGAATAGATACAGCCGCCCCTCCCAAGGCAATCAAAACTTTAGAATCCAATCCCAATAGGCTATTTTATCGCAAAAGCAGCATTGACAAGACCCCCGCCCACCATGTTCTTCACCTTTCCTTTTTCCACTGCCCGGTAGCTCAGTGGCAGAGCAGGTGACTGTTAATCACTTGGTCGCTGGTTCGATCCCAGCCCGGGCAGCCATTCAGAGTGAGTATAAATTATTCGTGGGAACAAGTGCTTCGCCATACACAATCTGTTGAAAACCAACAAGCTGGTTGGTTTCGGGTGCAAATCTCACTTCACCAGTTTAGACCGGATATTTTTGAGTTCACTGCGGCGCTTCGCACTAACTGTTGGGTAACTCATCTTAAGATCTTTAAATGAGTCTATCACGATTTGGGAGATTAGCAGCCGGGCGTTCTTCTTGTCGTCGGCCGGGATCACAAACCAAGGCGATTGCTCCGTGCTCGTAGCACTCAGGCAAGCTTCATAGGACCGCATGTAGTCGTCCCAGTGCTGACGTTCCTTGACGTCTGCTTCACTGAACTTCCAATTTTTGTCAGGTTCATCAATCCGTGCGAGGAACCGCTGGCGCTGTTCCTCTTTCGATATGTGCAGGAAGAACTTGATCACCCGTGTCCCAGTGCGGTGCAGGTGCGCCTCGAGTTCCGTGATTGATTTGAAACGCTCTTCCCAAAGGGCGTGCCCCGCGATCGCGTCTTCTGATAATCCCTGGGCTCGGAGCAGCTCAGGGTGCACGCGCACAATTAGCACTTCCTCGTAATAAGAACGATTGAATATCCCGATGCGTCCTCGCTCCGGCAGACACTTGTTCGTGCGCCAGAGAAAGTCGTGCTCGAGTTCCTCCGGACTAGGTTGCTTAAAACTGAATACCTGACACCCCTGCGGGTTGATGCCCGACATCACATGGCGAATGGCCCCGTCCTTGCCGGCGGCGTCCATTGCCTGAAAAATCAGCAGCAGGGAGTGTTGGTTCGAAGCGTAGTGCAGCCGTTGCAGGTCACTCAGTTCCTCGACCCGCCGCTCAAGCATCTTCTTGTAAGCTTTCTTCGAATCGTAAAAAGGTTTCACTTTGGTTGGGCGTTTCGCGAGATCAACTTTCTCGCCGGGACGCACGCGGTGATCATTGGGATCTATTTTAGTTTTCATCGTGAAAGAGCCTGCGCGGTGTTATTAGATCGAATCGCCTCATGATCCGCGACGACATCTAACAACCCTTCATCAATTCCGCCCTGACGCAAACGGTTGTCTTAATCACCTCGGCTTCAGGTGAAGCATGGACGCGCGCTCAAAGCCTTAAAACTTATTCCAGGTGCAGCGCTGGAACGCGACCGAATCAGTCGACATAGTTGTCCTTCAGATAACGGAAACTTTCCGCCACGGACTCAAACGGATCGCGACCGTATGTCTGGTCCTGTTCGATGATAAAGGATTGGCAACCCGCGGCTTCGGCGGCAGCTATGATCGGCGCAAAATCCAACACCCCCGCCCCCACTTCGGCAAATTGGGTTTCCCCTTTGGCCGTAATGCGCACGTCCTTCAGATGAATCAGCGGCAGGCGACCGGCATCAGCGAATCGCTTTACCCACTCGAGAGGATTACCCCCGCCCAGCTGCACCCAATAGGTGTCGAGCTCACCGGCCAGCGTGGTCTGGGTGAAAATCTTCTCCATCACGGTCTTTCCACCGACCTTGGTGAATTCTAGATGATGATTGTGATATGAAAGCGTTATGCCAGCAGCCTCCAAGGTCCGCGCACTCGACTCCAGGTTTTCCAGCCAGCGATCCACCGTCGCCAAGTCGCTAAGATCAATGTCCTTGGGGTAAGGATACGCGGTTTGGGTCACCCCAAGCTGTTTGAGCCGGTCGACACAAGCTGGTGGATCAGCCAGCAATTTGTCCGAAGGGGCGTGGGTAGCGGTAATGGCGATACCGTGATCCTGGCAAACGCGCTGAAATTCCGCCGGACTCAGCAAATCATCAGCCACTCCACTCAATTGCACTGAACGAAACCCGATGGCTGACAGCCGGGCGATTCCAGCCACAAAATTGGCCGGGGTCTTCAGTTGATCCCGCAGGGTATACAGGTTGATGGAGAGTTGCTCGAGTTTCATAGGGTTCAACAGATATTCCCTACGGGGTCCCTTAGGTCGAGTCCTGAGCACTGCTCCGGGCAATTAGTGCGGAATACCCGCCAAAAGACGCGTAGCGCCGCTGGTGGATTCATGCTAGGTTATTTTAATGAAAACGATCCTTGCCCCCATCGACTTCTCAAAAATCAGCGACCCGGTGGTTAAAGCTGCCGCCAATCTGGCTCGATCCATCGATGGCCGACTAATCCTGTTCCATGTCGTGCAACCACCGATCATCACGAGTGAATACGGGGCCGTTCTGGCCAATGTGCAGGAAATCATTGCCATCAGTGTGAGTGCCTCGACCAAGCAATTGCTTCGCCGCCAAAAACGGCTTCAGGCGTCGGGTCTCAAGGTATCCGTCGCCCAAGTCACAGGGATCCCCGTGACCAGTATTATCGAGCAGGCCCGCAAATCCCGCGCTGCCTATATCGTCATCGGGTCCCATGGACATTCCGCACTTTATGATCTGTTGGCCGGCAGCACCGCCACTGGCGTGATCAAGCGCGCGCCCTGCCCCGTGCTGGTCGTTCCGCCTGCAGGCAAAAAGTCAGGCAAATGACCCTGCACTGCCCCAGCAGACAGATCACTCAGGCTAACTGCGCTCCCACTGGAAAATTCCATGGACAAAACCGCCGTTCTTGGTCTCTTTTCGAACCTATGGCCCAGTCCGAACAAAAGTTTACTTCGCCCACCAGTCTTCTGGTCGATGCCATTTTGGTCATCGGCTTCTTTGTCTACATGTATGGCGTGCTCACGAAGCACGTTCCTTCCAATGATCCCAAGATGGTCATGCTCTGGGCTGCCCTGACCTCGGCCTGCATGACGGGTGTCTTCTGGCTGGCGGTGCAAATGTTCCGGGTGGTCTTTCGCGCCCAGCGCGCCGCTAAAAAGTAAATGGCCACCAACTGAATCTTTTTATAACCCGTCGTGATTCACGGCGGGTTTTTTTGGGGCCCAGGAATCAGGCCGCGCGCTTCTTTTCCACTCGGCGGCCCACGAGGATCGATAGCTCGAAGAGCACATATAGCGGCACCGCAAACATCGTCTGGGTAATCGGATCGGGCGTGGGTGTCACCACCGCGGCAATAATGAAGATCGCGACAATCGCGTGACGACGATATTTGCACAGTAGCGCAGTCGACATGATGCCCATGTAAATCAGCAGGATGATGAGCAGAGGGAACTCGAACGCCGCGCCCACCCCCAAAACGAGCCACATCAACAACCCGTAGTAACTGCCGGGCGTCCAGCGCATCACAAAGCCGAAATACTCGTTAAGTTCGACCGAGACCCGCAGCGTGCTCGGCACCAGCAGGAAAAAACTGAAGGCCGCACCACACAGGAACAGCACGATCGCGGCGATGCAAAGGGGCAGCACCACCTTGAGTTCACGCTCGGTCAGAGCCGGCGACACAAACTGGCCGACAAACAGCAACAAAAACGGTGCCGACAACACAAACCCTCCCATGAAGCACATCTGCATGATCACGGTAAAACTCTCCATGATCGAGGTGGTGCCAAGTTCCAGCGATAACGTCCCTTTGTCAGACTGCACCGCGTGCAGCGGCCACATCAGGATGTCGTTGAACTCGCGCATGAAGACGCCGATCAGCACCGCGAACACCAGAAACGTCACGACGCACTTGATCAGGGTCCAACGCAGGTCCTCGAGGTGGTCGAAAAAGCCCATCGGCTTTTCCCGCAAGACCGGCAGGTCGCCGTCATGCAGGGGATCGTCGGAGATGTCTTCGGGTTCGCTCACGGTGAATGGAACCCGACATGCTGTGTGGTTTCCGTCAAAACGGAAGTGCGATTACCGCGGTTATTTTGTGATTCCGGGCTACTTGCTTTCCGCGTCACAATGTGGCCTTAGCCCCCTCAAACCGCGACATACGCCGCCTCCACCGTTGACAGTGCGGAGGATGACTCGCTAATCAAATGCCCCTTTGCGCCACTGCGCATCCATCGTTTTCAACCTGAATAACCCATCCATGGCATCTAAAACCAAAGCTAAGCAGGCCGCCCGCAAACCGGCCGCCAAATCCGCCAAGAAGTCCGCCGGCAAGGCCCATAAATACGTTTACACGTGGGGCGACGGCAAAGCCGACGGCAACGGCTCAATGAAGCCCCTCCTCGGCGGCAAAGGTGCCAACCTCGCCGAAATGACCCGCATCGGCTTGCCCGTGCCGGCCGGTTTCACGATCACCACCGAAGTCTGCACCTATTATTACGACCACAAGCGCACCTATCCGAAGGAGCTACAGGGCCAGATGGAAGCGGGCATTGCCAACATGGAAAAGATCATGGGCACGAAGTTCGGTGCCACTTCCGGTGTGCCCTTGCTCGTCGCCGTGCGCTCCGGAGCCCGCGATTCCATGCCCGGCATGATGGACACGATTCTCAACCTCGGTCTCAACGACCAGACCGTCCTCGCCCTTGCCAAGGCCACCAACAACCCGCGTTTCGCGTGGGATTGCTACCGCCGCTTCATCCAGATGTATGGCGACGTCGTGCTCGGCGTGCAGAAGCGTCCCGACGAAGATCACGAGCCGTTCGAAACCGTCATCGAATCTTTCAAACACGAAGTTTACCACAAGGATATCGTTGACTCCGAACTCACCGCCGAGGATCAGGCCGAACTCGTCACCCGTTTCAAGAAACTCGTCAAGAACCGCACCGGCCACGATTTCCCCACCAATCCGTGGGACCAGTTGAAAGGTGCCGCCGGCGCCGTCTTCGGTTCCTGGATGAACGACCGCGCGATCGTCTATCGCCGCAAATACAACATCCCCTCCGAGTGGGGCACTGCCGTCAACGTGCAGGCCATGGTCTTCGGCAACACCGGCGAAACCTCCGGCTCCGGCGTGGCGTTCACGCGCAACCCGGCCAACGGCATCAACGAATTCTACGGTGAATTCCTCATCAACGCCCAGGGCGAGGACGTCGTCGCCGGCGTGCGCACACCCGAGCCCGTGCTCGAGCTCAAAAAACAAATGCCGAAGTCCTACGCCGAACTGCTGAAGGTTCGCGCCACCTTGGAGAAGCACTTCAAGGACGTGCAGGACATCGAGTTCACGATCCAGGAAGGCAAGCTGTTCATGCTGCAGACGCGCAATGGCAAGCGCACCGCCGCCGCCGCGCTGAAGTTCTCCATCGATATGGTGAAGGAGAAGCTCATCAACTGGCAGACCGCCGTGATGCGCAATCCCGCCGACCAGCTTGAGCAGTTGCTCGCGCCGATCTTCGATCTCGGCGAGGTCAAGAAGGCCAAGGTCATCGCCAACGGCCTCCCGGCCGGTCCCGGTGCCGCCACCGGCAAAATCTACTTCAACGCCGACCGCGCCGTCATCGCTGCGGAAAAGGGCGAGAAGGTGCTCCTCGTTCGCGTGGAAACCTCCCCGGAAGATCTCCGCGGCATGATCGCCGCCGAAGGCATTCTCACCGCCCGCGGTGGTGTATCCTCGCACGCCGCTCTCGTTGCCCGCCAGATGGGCAAGGTCTGCGTTTGCGGCGCCGCCGCCATCCAGATCGATTACGACAAGAAGGTCGCCACGGTTGACGGCGTGAAGTATGCCGAGGGTGACTTCCTCTCAATCGACGGAACCATCGGCACGGTTTACGCCGGCCAGATTCCGACCGCGCCTTCCGAGATCATCGACGGCCTGCTTTACAACAACAAGCGCGCCCAGAAGACAGAGAAGTTCAAGAACTACGTGCAGCTCATGGCCTGGTGCAAAAAGGCCACCAAACTCACGGTCCGCACCAATGCCGATACGCCGGAGCAGACCGCGCAGGCAATCGCGTTCGGCGCCGAGGGCATCGGCTTGACCCGCACCGAGCACATGTTCTTCGAAGGCGACCGCATCGACGCGATGCGCGAAATGATCCTCGCGGACAACCTCGCCGATCGCGAAGCCGCGCTCGCCAAGCTCCTCCCCTACCAACGCGCCGACTTCTTCGGCATCTTCAAGGCGTTGAAGGGCTTCCCCGCCACCATTCGTTTCCTCGATCCGCCGTTGCATGAGTTCCTCCCGAACTCCAAGGAGCAGCAGATGGACCTCGCCCGGAAACTCGGCCTCCCGGTCGAGAAGATCATGAACCGCGTGCACGACCTGCATGAGTTCAACCCGATGCTTGGTTTCCGCGGCTGCCGCCTCGGCATCAAGTTCCCGGAGATCACCCGCATGCAGGCCCGCGCTGTCCTCGAGGCCGCCGCCGATGCGACCAAGAAAGGTTTCAAAGCCAAGCCGGAAATCATGATCCCGCTCGTCGGTTTCAAGAAGGAGCTCGATATCCAAACGGCCATCGTCCACGAGGTCGCGGCCGAGGTGCAGAAGGAGAAGAAGGTGAAGATCGCCTACTCCGTCGGCACCATGATCGAGATCCCGCGCGGTGCCCTTACCGCTGACGAAATCGCGCAGACCGCGGAGTTCTTCAGCTTTGGCACGAACGACCTCACGCAAACTACCCTCGGCATGTCACGCGACGACTCCGGTTCCTTCCTTGGCGCTTATCAAGAGTCCGAGATCATGAAGAAGAACCCCTTCGCCTCGATCGATCAGACCGGCGTGGGCCAACTGATGGAAATCGCGATCAAGAAAGGCCGCGCCACCCGCCCGAACATTAAGCTCGGTATCTGCGGTGAACACGGCGGCGATCCCGATTCCGTCAAGTTCTGCCATAAGATCGGCTTGGCCTACGTGTCCTGCAGCCCGTATCGCGTCCCCGTGGCGCGCTTGGCTGCGGCTCAAGCTGCGATCAGCGACGCCAAGTAAGCGAAGTCAACGCTCTGAATTCAAAGCCCCGGTCCGCAAGGTCCGGGGCTTTTTGTTTCTGAAGATTAAATTCCGGACGAAATCACTTTCGAAGGGAAATTGAGCAATTCCATTGTTTCGTTGGGATCAGGGTTCCTTGAGCCAGAGCAGGTTGATGTAGGGTTTCAGTTGAACGTTGGCCTGCATTTCCGCCGCCCGGTTTGCTTTGTCCAATGAACTTCGGATCACATTGCGAAAGTCATTTTGCACCTTGGGTGTGGCGGCATCGTGACTGGCTTTGAGAACATTGAAATACTGGGTAAGCTCGGACGTGGCGACCGAAGGCGCTTTGATTGCCATGTCATACATCCCTTTGGCGAGAGCACCCTCGATCGACGATTTCGCCTGAACGCTCACCCGGGTGCCCCCGACGAGCAAACCGGCATTGGTGGTTCGCTGCCAGAGCACAAAATAGAACTGCAGATTCGTCGGCTGGAAGTTAACCGGGAAGATCTGGCCGAAATTCACGGTAGCCTCCGTCGGCAGTGGCTTGTCAAAAGTCACGCTCTGTCCGTCCGAAGATGTCACCATCATCGGACGTTTGGCGTCAGCCAATTCCTGTGCGAGATCCTCATCGAGATTGGAGTAGTCGGCATCGAACCAAACGGCATCAATCAGCTTTCGCAAAGCCGCTTCATCGATTGCCGGAGTGGATGCAGTCTGGATGGACTTTAACGCGGCGAACACCTCGGGCGTCACCCCCTCGAGCTTGGCGTCAAGTGGCGGACGGGCGGCTTCGCGAGCGTCGAGTTTTTCGATATCAGCGAGTATTTGTTTAGCGTTCTGATCATTGGCATCTGCAGCCTTGCGAATCCAGGCCAAGCCCGCGGCTTGGTCCTTGGTCGCTAGAGTGCCGGTGTAAAGCGCACGGCCGACGATGGCCATGCTCGGTGCGTAGCCTGACTCGGCGAGTTTGAGGTGGGTGGCGTAGGCACGAGCGTGATCCTTGTCAAAGGAGCGCTGCCCCTCTGCCAGATAGCCGGCGAGGCGAATCAACGCCTCGCGGTCGCCGCCCTCGGCGGCCCCGGTGAGAAACTGCCGGAACTCCGCAGCGATCGTATCGCTGGCAAAGGGACCGGCACCCGCCCGAATTTCCATCAAGACGGCGAGCGTGCGCATCGCCGCCGGATGTCCTTTCGCGATGGCCTTACGGAGAAATTCTTCCCCGGTGTTGTTCCCCGGAATGCCCGAGATGCCCTCCATCATGGTTTGGGCAACGATGTAGCAGGCTTCCGCATCCCCGGCTTCAGCGAGTGGGAGGTTGGTGGCGTAACGGGTGCGGATTTCCTGGCGCTTGGCAAATTTGGCATCCTGCGCCGTGGCCAATCCGGTCCATTTTTTCTTCTCTGCTGCTGGCACTAAGTTGGCCGCGACTGGGTATTCAACCAACCATATCATCGCTGGAACATCGCCGCGCTCAGCGCTTTGCCAATACAGCGTGACCAATTCTTCGGCACGCACATTGGTCTTCCATCTGTTCAACAGCTCGGCATAACCCCTCGGGGCGATAGCGTCGCCGGCACTGATCGCCTCCTTCAGCCACTTCTCCGCCACCCAGGGGTTCTCCACCACAAATTTTCCGCTGAGGCTTTCCATCGCGATTTCCCGTTTGGCGGCGGCATCTCCTTGCAATGCCTTGGGGTAGAGATTTTCGAGTTCCTGCACCCGGAACTGTTCCGGGGTTTTGGGTCCGGCGTCCTTGCGATACTTTCCTTTGCCAACGTAGTTGCGGCCGAAGTCCTTGAATGTGATTGGCGGCAACGGCGTCGCGGCGCGCACGAAGGCCGGCTTCTCCGGCAGCGGCTCCGGCTTGTAAACAAAGAGCGTTCCATCCGTGCCGCCGATGATGAATCCGGCCGGGTCGGGGCGAATTCCAATCTTACCGAGCGCACATCCGAAAGCTGGATCGTTCGCGGCAGATTTTTTGCATCCACCAATGTCAGGGCTGCACCCTGCAAAATCCACGTGGTCTGAGGAATGAACGCATTGTTTCTGGTCTCGTAACGCCATTCACGCTCCAAATGTGGCGGTAGCTTCTCGGGATCAGGCAACGACATGTCCATCGAACAAACCTATCGTCTGTGCGGGTCATGGGAAATACGCAAACCTGCGGAGGGAATTCCGAATTTATGACAAATTCGGATTGTCTCCTGACCGCCCGTGTTCCCAATACGGTCCATGAATCCACGTCACCTGTTTGCCGTTTGCGCGCTGGCCATCCTCGGAGTCGTCACCGCTTACGCCGAGGAAGCCGAAACTGATTCCCCCAAGGCTGATATCGCCAAGATCGACGCTAGCCTCGAGGCCAAACTGAAGGCCGGCAAGGAAGCGCCCGCCGACTTTGCCGAGGAGGCCGCCATGTATGACGAACTGCTCGCCAAATATGCCGACGACAAATCCGACCCCGTCGCCAACATCGCCTACGAGCAGGCCTACTTCACCTTCCAGTTTCTGGAGGACGAGGACACCGCGCAAAAACAGGCCGCCGCCATCAAGGATAATTTTCCCGGCACGGAAACCGTCGCCAAGGCGGAAAAGCTGCTATCCCTGATCACCCGGGTGCAGGAAGGCCGGATCAAACAGGCCGCTCTGATCGGCAAGGAGGCACCCGAGCTACACTTCATCTGGTCGACCAAGGAAGGGCTGAAAACCTTATCGGATTTGCGCGGCCAGGTCGTCGTCTTGGACTTCTGGGCCACTTGGTGCGGGCCCTGTATCCGGTCATTTCCGGATGTGCGCGAGCATGTCGCCCACTTTGCCGATTCACCGGTTACCTTTCTGGGGGTAACGAGCCTGCAAGGTCGCGTTTCAAATCTCGAAGCCAAGCCCATCGACACCAAGGACGATCCGGAGAAGGAAATGGGTCTCACGCCTGCGTTTATCGCCAAACACAACATGACTTGGAACGTCGCCTTCAGTGAGGAGAAGGTCTATAATCCGGATTATGCCATCACCGGCATCCCGTATGTGGCGATTATTGCGCCCGATGGCACCGTGCGCCACACCGGCCTCCACCCGGCCAACAAGGCCGCCGACATCTCCGGCAAGATCACAGCGATTCTCAAGGAATTCGGTCTACCCACCCCAGAGTAAGCGCTTACCCGGGCTTGGGGATCGACAACTTCATCGGGTCGGCCGGCGAAAACCTCGCTGCTTGACCTCCGGAGGGGCGTTTCTTAACTCATATCCCTTTCGCCCTTCACTATCGTCTTCAGCAATCAGTTCATATGCCTTCAGCCAACGACATCCGCAAAGGTCAGGTCATCAAATTCCACGGGGAACCGCATCTCGTCATGGAAGTGCAGCATCGCACTCCCGGTAACTTGCGCGCTTTCGTGCAGGTCAAGATGCGCAATCTGCGCTACGGCAAGGCCCTCGACCAACGGTTCACCTCCACCGAAACCGTCGAAGTGCTCACGACCGACCGCCGCACCTTGGAATTCAGCTACGCCGACCGCGGCACGTTCGCGTTCATGGATCCGGAGACGTTTGACCAGATAGAGCTGAGCGATGCAACGATCGGCGATCTGAAGAACTACCTGGCCCCCGGCGGCAAGGTGGACATCCTCTTTGTCGACGAGCAGCCGCTCAATATCGACCTACCCGGCACGGTGACCCTGAAGGTTATCGAGAGCGCCGACGGCATCAAGGGCGACACGGCCAGCAACGTGCAAAAGCCCGCCACCGTCGAAACCGGCCTTGTGGTGCAGGTGCCCCTTTTCATCAAGGAAGGTGAACTCATCAAGGTGAACACCGAAGACGGCGGTTACCTCGGCCGCGCCTAAAACGACGGCTCGCCGAGCCGGCACGCCTTACCTTTTCCGAGTCAAACCCGTGACATCTGTCGCGGGTTTTTCATTTCTCCAATGCCGCCACCGCAGACGCGTAGGTCGGCTCCACCTCGGCGGCACTGCTGACCGTCATTTCCAAGTCATGCAGCAAACCGTCCTTGAGGCCGTAGATCCAGCTGTGCACGGTCAAGGGCTGTCCCCGCGCCCACGCATCCTGAACGATCGTGGTCTGGCACACGTTGACGGCTTGCTCGATGACATTGAGTTCGCACAACCGAGCGATTTGCTCCGGTTCACCCGGCAGCTGACAAAGACAACTGTTGTGTTTCCCTTTCACGTCCTGCACGTGGCGCAGCCAATTGTCAGCTAGACCCACCCGGGTGCAACGCAGGGCGGCTTGCACCCCGCCGCAGCCATAATGGCCGACAACCATGATGTGTTTCACCTTGAGGAC
Organism: Cephaloticoccus sp.; assembly: GCA_030833445.1. Classification (GTDB taxonomy): domain Bacteria; phylum Verrucomicrobiota; class Verrucomicrobiia; order Opitutales; family Opitutaceae; genus Cephaloticoccus. The sequence goes on from JAURHD010000005.1 coordinate 140,806, forward strand.
ATCTACGGCGAACTGAATGACCGAAAGACAGTTTAGATCGGCGTGCACCACCACATTGGCGATATTGCGGTGCACAAACACCTCACCCGGCAGGAGCCCGACAATCTCATTGGCCGGCACCCGGCTGTCGGAACAGCCGATCCAGAGGTATTCCGGATTCTGTTGAAGCGACAGCTTCTTAAAAAAGCCGGGGTCCCTCTCTTCCATGCCACGGGCCCAATCCCGGTTGGAGGTGAACAATTGGGGCAACTTTTTCATGTCCGCCGATGGTTTGCGGCAATCGCCGGATGTCCATCCCGAATCTCAGCCCCGCTTCCGCATTGCCTGCGCCCGGTCGGACGGCTAAACCATTCGCTCTATGGGACGCCAATGGCTGCACGCAAAACGCGCAATTGTTAACGAACGGAAGAGCAAGCTCGCCGGAAAAATGACCAAGGAGATCACGGTCGCCGCCAAGCTGGGCGGCGGGGATCCCGCGGCCAACGCGCGGTTGTTCGCCGCGGTCGAAAAGGCGCGCAAGGCCAGTGTAACCCGCGATGTCATTGAGCGCGCCATCGCCAAGGGTGCCGGCACGGGCGGCGACAAGTCCTCCCTTGAGCATGTGGTTTTCGAAGGTTATGCCCCGCACAAGGTGCCGGTCATCGTCGAGGTCTACACCGACAATCATCAGCGCACCGCCCCCGAGATGCGTGTGCTCTTTCGCCATGGCGTGCTCGGCAATGCCGGCAGCAACAAATTCCTCTTTGAAAACGTAGGGCTGGTTGAGGCACACCATCCGGAAAAACAAACCGATCTGGAAGCCGCCGCCATTGAGGCCGGAGCGAACGATTTCGAAGTGCTGACCTCAGATCAAAATGACGACATCCCCGAGGACCATGCCGGGGTGCGATTCATCACCGAACGCACGGATGTCCATGCCGTCTCCACCTGGCTCAAGGAAAACGGCTGGGAAGTCATCACCAGCGAACTCGGTTACGTGGCCAAGCTCTTCCCTGAACTCGACGAGACCCAACGGGGTGAAGTCGGCGAGTTTCTCCAAGCCATCGAGGATCACGACGATGTCCAGCGGGTCTGGGCCGCCGTGAAATAAACCCCACCCATTTATGTCCACACCCCACATTGCCCAGAAGTCACCCTACGTTAAGAAAATGGCCGCCGGCACCTATTGGTGGTGTGCGTGTGGATTATCCAAGGATCAGCCCTTATGCGACGGTTCGCATAAAGGCAGCGGCATCACCCCGAAGAAAGTGGTGCTGACCGAGGAACAGACCGTGGCGTGGTGCGGCTGCAAGCACTCGGCCAACGGTGCTTTCTGCGACGGCTCGCACAAAGGCGTTTGACCTGCTCACACCACCCGGGCCCAGAGCACTTTGAGATAGCGGCTTTCCAAACAGTTGGAGAAGACGGGGTGATCAGAGCCCGGACCGGTGCGATCAAGGAATTGCAGCCGTCGGTCCAGACGATGGGCCGCCTTGATCACGTGGGCTTCAAAGTCCTCGAGCGAAAGCAAACCTGAACACGAACAGGTCACGAAGATGCCGCCTGGTTTCACGAGTGAAATGGAGAGAATGTTCAAGTCTTCGTATTTCTGGCGCCCTTCCCAATTACCGGCGACATCGCGGGTGAAGATGAACTTCGGCGGGTCGAGCATCACGACATCCCACTTCTCGCCGTTCTGCTGCATCTGCCGCGCATAGGCGAAGGCATCGGCATGCACGAACTTGATGCGGGCCTGGTTCAGGTTCGCATTGCGCTTGGCTTGCGCAATTGCGACCTCGTCGAGATCGACCGCCGTAACATCCGCCGCCCCACCAGTCACTTTCGCGTTGAGGGAAAACCCTGCCGTATAGCAACAGAGATCCAACACGCGTGCGTCCTTGGTAAAACGCGCAAAGGCCAACCGGTTCTCGCGTTGGTCGCAGAAAAATCCGGTCTTATGACCCTCGGCGAAATCCACCTCGTAGCGGATGCCGTGCTCGCGAATCTTCACCTTGTTGGGCGCGGCGGCATTGGTCTCATTGAAGGTGGAGGGCTTGATGCCTTCCAAACTGCCAAGATCGTGATCCACATGAACCCGGGCGAACTTCGTGCCGGCCAATTCATGCAACAAGGGCAACCATTTCGGAAGCCGTTGCGCCATGCCCAAGGAATAAATTTCGCACAACAATGTATCGCCATAGCGATCAATCGTCAGGCCACTCATGCCGTCGCCATCGGAATTAAGCAACCGGTAGGCGTCGCTGACTGCATCGAGCTTGAAGATGTCCCGCCGCAGGGCAACCGCCTGCCGGATGGCATTTTCAAAATAGACTTCATCCCGCGGCAATTCGCCATGCGCCACCACCCGCAACGGAATCTTCGCGCGGGGATTGAAGAGCCCGATGCCGGCACGTTCGCCGTTCTTGTCGTAGACATTGACCAAGTCACCCGGCCGGGCGTCCGATGAAACCTGTCCCAGCAACCGGGGAAAGATCGCCGGCTGAAAAGAAAAATACTTCAACTGCGCCCATGGTTTTTCCCAGGCGCTGCGGTCTATGGATGCGGATGCGGGCTTTTCGTCGGCCATGGGAATGGCATGTCCTAGGGATCTGTCCCGTGCAAGCCGCGCCGGGAAGATTATGCGCAAATTTTCCCACTGTGGAGTTGCACCCGGTCGGCCTATCCCTTCGCCTACCGCCCGATGCGTATCACCCCAATCAATAGCGCCGAAGCGGTTTTTGAATCGTTCTTTGACGAACGTTTGAGTGAACTGGATCTATGGACGACCGACGCCCCGGGGGCGACCGGTCTGAAAATCACGCCGAGCTGGGCCTTCGTCATCGTAAACTGGGAAGTGCCGGCCGCGGACGGCCTTGTCCTGCGCATGCGCCGCACTTTCACCGATCTCGATTGCGCGAATTATGACCGCGTAATCGTGGCCATCAATCTACCGGAAGACAGCACCATCAGCCTCGCCGCCGAAACGGATGCCGGTCCCCGGCAGCGCACTGGCACCCCCTGTGGGGCCACCCGGCACGAGGAATGGCTGCCCTTGGACGGCGCGAAACGGATCCTCTCATTGACGGTGGAAGTGCGCAGTCCGCACCGCGCCGCTGGCTCCGGCTGGCTGCTCTGGTTTGGGCTGCAAAGCACGGAGCGACTGCCGGCGCACCTGGCCCAGTGGCAAGGCTATGACGATAAATGGGCAAAATACCTCCAGCCCGAGGATTTCGAGCCGACCTTCAATCCGACTTACGGGCTGATGCTTAATGCCGAGGAACTTGAGGCCGTGCGGCAGGATTTCGGGCAATCCGAGATCACGCGCGAATTGCGCCTCGTGGCGGAGGCCGCCCAACGCGTCCGGCCGGAAAGTCTGATCGGCGAGAATATCACGTTTTGGAATTACAACGGTTTCCGCCGTGAACGGGACATCGGCAAAATGATCACGATGCAGGGGCCTTTTGCCGCCCAAGCCGGCGTGCTGTGGAAAGACAAGGCCATGTGCCGTCACGCCGCGCGCTTCGCCTTGAGTCTCGTGCACTGCGATCACTGGGAAGATGTGTTCTTCGCGTGGATGCGTGGCAGCAATTGGGATCAGCGCGGCTTCCTCCAGTCACTCGGCGTGCTCGATTGTGCGATCATCCTCGATCTTTGCGGGGAATTTTTCACCCCGTTGGGTCGCGACCTGATCCTGCGGCGAATTGCAACCGAAGGCCATGGCGCCATGTGCCATGCCTCCTGGTGGTGGGAATACATGTATCACACCAACCAGATGGTGTGGATCACGCCAGCCCGTCTCTACGGCTTGTTGATCCTGGAAAAGACCATGCCGATGCGCGGTGAGGGGTTTCCCGTGCCGCCATCGCGCGTCGCGCCACACACCGACATCGTGTGGGAGAACCTGCAGGACAATTTGTCGAAGGCGCTGTTACCCGATGGCGGCTACGTCGAGGGTCCGAATTACTTCACTTGGGTCGCGCGGCAGGTGGCGTTCTCCGCGCTGCTCTACGGTCGCGGTCGCGGCGAAGACGCGCGCAAATTGGTGCCGGCCTCGCTGTTCAAAACCGCCCCGCTCGCCGAGATGCTCTACTCGACCGACGAGGGGCAGGACATGATCCTCGTTGGCGACGGTATGATCGCCGTCGGCGAGGGACTCGCATTTCTGGCGTGGTTGATGCCCGATTCGCACTGGGTCACTATTTACCGCAAATCCCTCAAGCGCGCGGGGGCTGCAGCGATGCTGCTGCCCATGCGCCTCGACCGCGAAATACCTGCCGAGGGACCGGCCCTCCAGTCGTTCCTCGATATGAAGGATTTGGGCTATATGGCCTCGGTGCGTAAACTTGGTGGTGAAATCGTGAAGCTCTTTATCGTCGGCAACAAAGCCGGCGGCGATCACCAGCACGAGGATAAGGGCAGTTTCATCCTTGAATACGCCGGGGATAGTTTCGCCTTCGACTACGGGGTCGTGGACTATGCCAATCCGGTTTGTGATCTGCTCAAGCAATGCCAGCGTCACAACATGCTGACGCCATGGAGCGAGACCGAAAGACCCAAGCCGCACAATCCATTGAAGGTGGACATGAAGCCGGCCGGATCGGGCGATGCGACCAAGTTCCATGCCACGATTGATGCTGCCTGTGCTTGGGATGGATGGTTCAGCAAATGGCAACGGACGTGGGATTCACCGACTCCCGATGTTTTCACGATCACGGATGACTGGGCAGTGGAAAAAGGCGAAGGCGCCGTCTTCCATTGGACCACGCGACTGCCGATCAAACTCGAAGGCAACCGCGCAATCATCCAAGGCAAGCGCGCGCGCGCCGAACTTACCCTACCCGCCGATTGCGAGGCCAAGCTTGATCAATTGCCACTGATGGATCCGCGCCGTAAGGCAACGGATGAACAACGTCGCGAAATCATCCAATACGGTTGGGCACATGCTGAGACTCAGCCGCGCCTCACAGTTCGTCAGCGGGGTAAATCGGGCACGCTGCGCATTGAAGTGCGTCTGATCGCAAGCTAAAGAAGCTTCCTCTCCCTCAGGCGAAGCGATCCTTGATTGCGAGCATGCTGTTCCGGAACGCTTCGAGCACCTTGGCGATGTCTTCCAGCGAATGCGCGCTGCTGAAGCCGTGATGGCAGGGACCGCCCCCATAGTCGTGAAAATAGACTCCTTGAGGCGCCATCTGCCTCACAAATTCCAACATCAGATCGCGGCGATGACGCAAGGCATCGCGATAATCGACCGGTGGTTTATCCAAGCCAAACATCAGTCCGAACCGCGCCCCATAATGTGGAACCTGAACCGGCAGACCCAACTCGGTTATGACCGCTTCCATGCCGCCATACAACGCTTCGCCCAATTTTTCCAAATGTGGATAGAAATCCGGACGGACCACTTCAGTGCAAAAGCCCAACCCAGCCATCACACTTGTGAGGGGCGCATTGAACGTGCCGCTATGCTGCACATCCCCGACGGGCTTAAAGCGGTCCATTAAATCGGCCCGACCGCAGATGGCAGACAACGGCAGTCCACCACCGAGTGACTTACCGATCGTGCAGATATCGGGAATCACCCCGAAGTCAGTCTGCGCCCCACCCGTGCTGCGTTTGAATGCAGACTGAATTTCGTCAAAGAAAAGGATGACCCCATAATCGGATGCCAACTTGCGCAATCCGGCCAGGTAGCCGGGACGGGGCTGGATCCCGCCACTATTAAAATCGATCGGTTCCAAGATGATCGTGCCGATTTCATGGGCTTGATCTTTGAAGGTCGCCTCCACGGCCTCGAGATCGTTGAAAGGCAGTGCAACGATGTATTGGGTAAGGGCCTCCGGGATACCGGGGGATTCGCGAAAACTGGAAGCGGTGGCCAGTGACTCGGCCGGAGGATGTCCACCGATATAAGTGTGTTCATGATAGCCGTGAAAATGACCGGTGAAGCGAATCAGTTTGTCACGTTTGGAGACCGCCCGACACAGACGGATCGCATGCAGGGTCGCCTCGGTGCCGGAATTGGTGAATCGGACGCGTTCCGCGCAGGGCAAAAAACGGCAAATGGTCTCCGCCAAATCCACGACCTGCGGCGTATCAAATGCGCAGCATAGACCAAGGGCATTCGCTTCGCTCAACGCACGGCCGATGGCTGGATGGCCATGACCGAGCAAGGCCGCCCCATGACCGCAACACATGTCGATGTAGTCGCGGCCGGTCACACTGGTGAACCGGCTACCCGCCGCACGGGAGACATACATCGGATGGCCCAGGGCCACGTTGTGGCGCGTAGAGGAGCACACCCCACCGGGAAGGAATTGTTTGGCCCGTTGCCAAAGTTCACTACCGTAATCTTGTTTCATCGTTTTATGTTCCATGCCCAGTGGGCGTCGTGTCGGTTGGTAAATTCATCCAAGGGATAGAAAGGGCGTCCTACCCGGGAAAAGGGCAGTTCCTGCAGGCATTCCCAAGCACAGCCCGGCGCGCCGCAATAGAGAAACCCGGCGGCAATCTCCGCATAGTCGTGGCGAAATCCTTCCGGACTTTTGGCGACCACGAATTTGTAGCGCCGGGGATCCAGACCAGCTTCTTCGTAAAGCCGCGGCGTGCTGCCCAATCCTTTGCGCTCGGCCAGCAACAAGGTGACATCGCCGCTTTTGACAACCGCGGTTCGGCCCATGTTAACGGGCAAATTGTGTCCGGCATGTCCCGTGTGCACGAACCGGACCTCGCCCAGATTCTGCACTTCGACCTCAAATTCTAACGGATCGCAAAAAGGATCATCGACTCCCCCCCACGAGCAGCCGGAGCGTCGCGCCTTGACCGGCGGAGTAAGCCTGCTGGACCGCATTTGCATCAATGCAATAAGTCAGCGCACCGGCTCCCGGCCATGAAGTTTTGAGCATCGCGGCGAGCAGCCGGGTGCTATCGCCGGGGGCCCCGCTGTTAGTAGCATCATGCCCTTCGGAAACGGCAAACGGGGCCAAAGGACTTTGTAGGGCTTCGCTCACAATCGATTCGGGATTGGGCAAACTGCGCGCATTGAATTCACGCTTACTCCAGCATTCATCCGCGATGGCTTCTTCATCCAACGGCGCATGCTCGCCCCGGTAGGCTTGGTAGAGCGTCCAGCCTAAGTCAGGCACATCCAGCCAAGGTTGCGCCATAAACAAACTGGCAGAAAGCACTCCGTCGCACACCTCGGCCCGTTGCAGACGTTCGTAGAGTGACTGCATCAACTCACCCGTGGTCGCAAAGCCCTTCGCGTTTACGATCTGGGGAATCTTGATCGCACTCACGTGATGAGTCGGTCCATGTCGGATCAAATTCTCCAAAGCCCGGGTCGCCCGCCGGCCACAGCTCTCGTGATCGATATGTGGAAAGGTGTGATACCCCACCAATACATCCGCCGCCTGGATCATGGTGCACGTAATGTTCGCGTGCAGATCCAAGGTCGCCACCAATGGGATGCCCGGACCGATCACTTCGCGCACCTTTTCCAGGATATGGCCGTCAACATCCGGGATGGTGGGTGAAGCCAAGGCCCCATGCAGCGAAAGCAACACCCCATCCACCGGTCCGGCGTGTAAGGTGCGCTGGATCCGCGTGACGATTTCATCCACCACGGCATCGGCAATCGGGCCGCCGGCCAACTCCTTGGCGCGCACCAATCCCACCCATTCCACCGGCTCACCCAACACTTCGGGCAAGTGCGAAAATCCAGCCAATTCATCGGTTGCCCCATACAGACGCATCACCTCCTCACCTATCGCCCAACCGTATTCCGCAAAGTCCGCCTTCTCCGTGGCCCGCGGATTAAAGGTGTTCGACTCCTGCTGGATTTGGGCAACCGCAATTCGTTTCATGACGCAGGGGGTATATCTGATATCTGGATGTGTTTCGGTTTAGTCTGCAAAAAAGGTTGGGACTTACAGGAAAAATTGAAATCCATTGACTGAATACCAGATTGGGATGGGGTCGCTAGCGGATCACGTAGTGCAGTCGGCGTAACTCGTCCAACCAACTCGAAATAAAATCCGGCCCTGCCATTTCGGGATCCCCATACAACCCCATGCGACTTACCCCCATCAATAGCGCGGAAGCGGTCTTTGAAGCGTTTCATGATCCATTACTCAGTGAACTGGATAAGTGGTCCGTCACGTCGGACGGCGTCACCGGCTTCAAGGTCTGGCAAAACTGGATCTGGGTGCAATGGGAGTGGCAAACGCCCGCGACCAGCGGGTTGGTCATCCGGTTTCAACGTGACATTGATCTGAACTGCGCGGACTACGACCGGTTGATCCTCAGCGCCGCCATGCCTGAGGGCGGTTACTATACCCTCCACGCCGAAACCGATGCCGGGCCTCGCTCACGCCAAGGCGAACCCTTTGGTTCCAACAAACGCGAGGAATGGCTTCCCTTGGAAGGCGCAAAGCGAATCACTGCCCTCACGATCGAAGTCTTCATGCCCTCGGGCCGCACCGGTAATGGCTGGATCTATTGGATGGCGTTGCAAAACACCGCACGACTACCGGCCCACCTCGGACAATGGTCCGGTTACAATGAACGCTGGGAAAACTATCTGCAGCCGCCGGAATTCGAACCAAGTTTTAATCCCTCGAAGGGATTGTTGATCAGTGCGAAGGAGCTGGAAGAAGTGCGGAAAAATTTCGCCGATCCCGCACTGACTGGATCCATGCAGGAAGCGGCCGAGGACGCCCGCAAAGTCCCGCCCGAGAAACTCATCGGTCAATACGTCAACTTTTGGAACTCCAATTCGCTCCGGCGCGAACGCGATCACGGCAAGGTCATCACCATCCACGGGGCGAATGCCGCCCAAGCCGGAGTGCTACTCAAAGACAAACAGCTTTGTCGGCTGGCGGCTCGTTTTGCCCTCAGCATCGCCCACTGCGAACGTTGGGATGACAGTTTCATGTGCTTCATGCCGGGCAGCACCTGGGAGCAGCGCAGTTTCGTTCCCTCGATCTGCGTTTATGAATGCGCGCTGATCCTGGATCTGTGCGGCGAGTTTTTCACGCCGCTCGGCCGACAGTTGATCCTGCGCCGCATCGCGGAGGAAGGTATTGGCGAGATGAATTTTAACGCCTGGTGGTGGGAATATTTGTTTCACTGCAACCAACTCGCATGGTTCGCGCCGGGCAAAATCCTCGGTTACCTCTTGCTGGAACGCACCATGCCGGTGCGCGGCGAAAACTTGCCGGTGCCGACGCCATCACGGGTCGCCCCATACACGGACTTGGCGGTCAAGGATCTGATCGAGAGCCTCAACAATTGCCTGCAGCCTGACGGCGGTTACGTCGAGGGACCCACCTATTTCACTTGGGTTGCACGCCAGGCTTTTATTGCACTGCATTTGTATGCCCGTGCCCGTGGCCAGCAAGTCGCCGACTTCATGCCACCCGCCATGCTGCAGACCGCGGTGATGGCCGAGATGCTCTATTCCACGGCGGATGACCTGGACCTGCTGCCGATCTGCGATGCCATGTTTGCCTTTCCCGAGGCGCTGGCCCATCTGGCCGCTTACATGCCCAAGAGTCACTGGGTAACGGTCTACCGCAAACAAATGGGCCGCGCCGGGGCCTCACCGTCGCTGTTGGCGATGGCATTGGAACACCGTATTCCGGCGTCCGGTCCTGCATTGCAACCCTTCTTGGAAATGCCTGCGACCGGCATGATGTGTTCTGTCCGACAACTCGAAGGCGAATACATCAAACTGTTCCTGATGGGTAACAAAGCCGGCGCCGGTCACACCCACGAGGACAAGGGTGGCTTCATCCTCGAATTTGCCGGGGACAGCTTCGCGATGGATTTCGGCGTCGTCGACTACGGCAACCCTTTGGTCGAGGAACTGAAAACCGCGCAACGGCACAATATGCTTACCCCTTGGTCGCTCACGGAAAGACCCGCCCCGGCCAAACCAATCCCGGTGGACCTGAGGGCAATCGGTCAGGGTGATGTCACTTCATTTCACGCCACAATGAATGCCACGCCGGGATGGGAAGGTTGGTTCACGCAATGGCAGCGCACTTGGGATTCCGCCTCACCAGACCGGCTAACGATCACCGATGAATGGGCGGTGGAGAAAGGCGAAGGAGTCATTTTTCATTGGACGACCCCACTGCCCATGCGCCTTGAGCAGAATCGCGTGATCATCACCGGGCGTCGCGGCGAGATGGAAATAAGCGTGCCGCCCGACACCGAGGCCAATATCGAACAGCTGCCATTGATGAATGATGAGCGCCGGGCCATTGATGAACAGCGCCGGGAAATGGTGAGATTTGGCATCAAGCACGCCGACACCCAACCCCGCCTCACCATCAAGCAACGTGGCCGCAGCGGCGTGCTGAAAATCGAGGTTCGCCTAAAAATAAGATCGGCAAAAATGGCGTAATTCCGCCCCATCCCGACCCATTATCAAAGGTTGCCTTCGGCTGAAGCCGTCTATTGGTTGAATGAGCCTATGGCCAGCCACCACCACCCCCGCCAAGCAAAGATCGAGGAGTTCTCTCTCCCACTTTTTGCCTTCACCGTCATCGTCACTTTTGCCGCTCTTCTGGCCTTGTTATGGCTGGTCGCGCGGAACTCCTTTGCAACTCAGTTCCATGCACCAGTTTGGAAGATTTTGGTGATTTTTGCCGGGATGAGTCTGGTCACCTGCTTCGTCGAATATTTTTTCCATCGGTATGTGCTCCACCAGCCGGCGATTCCATTCCTGCGCCGTCTGTATCGCCAGCATACCCTGCACCATGGTTTGACGCGTATTACCCGGAAACATCGTCCCACCGGTCCCGATCTGCTCGTGGTGGTCGAAAATAAATTTCCCATCGTCGAGATCGAACAGGGCGAAGCCTCATTTTTCCCTTGGTTCACTCTCGCCATCTTTGCCGGCCTGCTGACGCCCCTGCTGATCCTTGGGCAATGGCTGATGCCTTCCTACCCATGGTTTCTTGGCGGCTATCTCGCCTTGGTATCATCCCTCACTCTCTACGAATTACTACACGCCATCAATCACCGGCCCATTGAGAAATGGCTGCCCTTGGTTGAAAGCCGGCATTGGAAGTGGTTCTGGCATCCCGTCTATTCCTTCCATTTGCGCCACCATGCGGTCATCGATTGCAATGAATCGATCTCTGGCTTCTTTGGCATTCCACTGGCCGATTGGGTGTTCGGCACCTGCGTGATACCCAAAAGCATTTATGCTGATGGCGACGAATGGCAGGAAAGCGAATTCACGCGCCCACGTCCCTACTGGCTGATCCGGGTGATGGACCAATGGGCTGTCGGTGTAGTGCAAAAGCGGCGTCAAGCCGCCAAAAACAACGTCGTGGAAAAGACTCAGGAAGAAATCAACTTGGCTGTCAGTAAAATGGCCGAGGCTAGTTCCTCCAACTGATTCGGCTGCTCCCTCAATTTAGATCCGCGAAAAAAGCGGCCCAAAAAAGCCCCGGCGAAAACCGGGGCTTTTGTTTGAAAGGTTGCGGTCAGGTCGCTTAAGCAACGCGCTCGACCACCAAGGGTGGCGGGGTCGGACGCTTGGGTGCCAGACGGTAAGCGGTTTTGAAGCACTCCAGGGCCTGCTCGAGCTTGGCCTCGTCGTTGTAGTGGATCATCATGAGCGGCTCGCCCTGTTTGACTTGGGTGCCGACCTTCTTGATCTCGGATACGCCGGCGGCGTGATCAATCTTGGCCTTCTTGTCGCTGCTGGAATTGAGGATGGCCACACCCTGCGCGATGAACGCGGCATTGATGGTGTGCACGTAGCCACGCTTCGGGGCCGGGAGTTTGCGGACATGCTTGGCGGCCGGGAACTTGTCCGGATGATCCACGTAGCTGGTGTCGCCACCCTGCGCCTTGACGAGGTCCTTGAATTTCTGGAGGGCCGTGCCGTCGGTCAGGTGACGTTGCACCGTCTGCTTGGCAGAAAGGGTTGAACCGGCGACGCCAGCCAAACGCACGATTTCCATGCCGAGTTTGAGCACGAGCTCTTTCAAATCCTCCGGACCTTCACCCTTCAACAGTGCAATGGCTTCCTTGACTTCAAGCGCAGTGCCGACGGTGTCGCCAAGCGGTTGATTCATGTCGGTCACGAGAGCCACGCAACGACGCTTCATCGAACGGCCGACCCGGGTCATGGAACGCGCGAGCTGCTTGGCCTGTTCGAGATCCTTGATGAAGGAGCCGTTGCCCCACTTCACATCAATCACGAGACCTTCCGCACCTTCGGCGAGCTTCTTGGAAAGCACACTGCCGGTGATGAGGGGAAGACTTGGGATCGTGCCGGTTTCCTTGCGGAGAGCGTAAAAATGCGCATCAGCCGGAGCGAGTTTCTCGTCCTGTTTCACAATGGCGCCACCAATGCGAGCCAGCTGCTTGGTAAAGGCATCGATACTCATGTTGCCGTCGAAGCCAGGGAAAGCACCGAGCTTATCGAGTGGGCTGATGATGTAGTCGTGTTCTACGCCACACATCATCGGGACCACGACACCCGCGGCCATCGCGAGCGGCACCAGCACGAGGGAGGTCTTGTCACCGACGCCACCAGTCGAATACTTGTCGATCTTCGGCTTGGCGATGTGCGAAAGGTCGATCACTTCACCGGAGAGCATCATCTCTTCGGTCAGAATCGCGGTCTCTTGAGCCGACATATTGGCGAAGTAGATCGCCATGAGCAACGCGGCCAATTGGTGCTGCGGCATGTCACCATCCAGCGTGCTATCAACGATATAACGGATTTCCTCTTGCGTAAACTCCTGGCCATCGCGTTTCTTCTCGATCAAGTAATTGAACGAGGGCTTGATAAACCGACGGGCCGGGATGGTGCGTTTGCTAGTCATGTGGGCTATATGTAAAACTGAAGAGGCTTCGCTGAGCGGAAAAGTTTTCCAGCAAACCCTTCCATGTCGAAATGTCGAGTCAAAACTACCCACCCACCTTGGGTCCATTCAGGCAGAACCTTGTGTATCTAACTGCATATAATAGGATTAGGTATCGCTCGTTTAGCCACCCGAGCAGGCATCTAAAATAGACGCTTGCACGGCGGCCATCCCCCTTCGTTGAGTGCGAGCATGCATGTGACGTTTAATCTTGCCGCAGAACTGGATGCGGCCCTCAAGGCTGCGGCCGGTAAAGCCGGCTTGGAGGCGGATGCCTTTGCGCCTGAAGTGCGACCGGCTGACCCACGTCACGGCGATTTTCAGGCCAATGGAATTTTGGGTTATGCCAAGGCGCGAAAGCTCAATCCCCGGACTACGGCTGAGCAGTTGGTCGCGGCCCTACCGGCCGAGCTTCTGAACCAGTGTGATGTCGCGATCGCGGGACCTGGTTTTATTAATTTCACGCTGAAGCCAGCTGCGTTACTCGCTTGGTTGCGTCAGCACGACAATGCCGAACACCTCAAGGCTGGGGCGGCAAGTTTCTATGCCGGCCAGCGCTATGTGGTGGATTACAGTTCGCCCAACACCGCGAAGCAATTGCACGTCGGTCATATTCGCAGCATGGTAATCGGCGAGGCCATCTGCCGGCTGCTCGGTTTTTGCGGAGCCACCGTGACGCGCGACAATCATATCGGTGATTGGGGCACCCAGTTCGGCAAATTGATCTGGGGCTATAAACATCTTCGGGATGAAGCGGCGCTCGAACGCGATCCACTCGAAGAGTTGGAACGACTCTACAAGGCGGCGGATGTTGCGACGAAAGAAGATCCGGCCGTCCTTGATGCCGCCCGGGCTGAACTGGTCAAACTGCAGGATGGCGATGCCGAAAATCTCGGCCTCTGGGAAAAGATTATCGCGATTAGTTCCGGAGCATTTCGTGAAATCTACCGGCGGCTGGACATCAATTTTGACTGCGAGCTGGGCGAGAGTTTCTACAAGGACCAGCTGTCACGCATCTACACCGAGCTGCACGAGACCGGACTCTCGACTGAATCGCAGGGAGCCCAAGTGGTGTTTCATCCCGAGCATCCGCGTTTCAAGACCCAGCCGTTCATCATTCGGAAATCAGACGGTGCTTCGAATTACGCCACCACCGACCTTGCGACCATGCTCTACCGCACGGGGCATTTCAAAGCCGATGCCATCATCGTGCTGACGGATACGCGCCAAGCCGATCATTTCGAACAACTCTGGCTGACCACGCAAAAATGGTATGCCGCCAAGGGGTATCGTCTGCCCCGTTTCGAGCATGTCTCTTTCGGCTCGATTCTCGGTTCCGACGGCAAGGCCATCAAAACCCGCTCGGGAGATCCCATCAAGTTGCAGGCCTTGCTCGACGAGGCGGTCGAACGCGCCTTTGGCCAGGTCACGGAAAAATCGCCCGAACTTCCCGAGGCCGAACGTCGCGCCATTGCGGAGACGGTAGGGATCGGCGCAGTGCGCTATGCGGACCTCGCGCAGAATCGCAGCAGTGATTACGTGTTCGACTGGGAAAAGATCCTCTCCTTCGACGGCAACACCGCACCCTATCTGCTCTATGCGGTTTCACGGGTGCATTCGATTTTTCGCAAACTGGAACTCCAACCCGATGACGCAAAGGCCACCGCCGGGGCCACCGCCCCGGAAGCACCCGGCGAAATCGCGCTCGCCCGCAAACTCGTCGGCCTGCCCGCGGTGTTGAACACAACGACCGCCCAACTGCGGCCGCATTTTCTCTGCACCTATCTCTTCGAACTGGCCGGGGCCTTCAGCAGCTTCTATGCGGCAGAAAAAGTGTTGGTTGATGAACCGGAAGTGCGCGCCCGACGCCTGATGCTCTGCGCCCGCACCCTGCTCTTCCTCGAGACCGGTTTGCACTTGCTGGGGCTCCGCACCCTGAAACGCATGTAGGTCCCGGAGACCTCCGATAAATCGCTTGCCGCTCAACCCGCGCGACCCCAGATTGCCGGCGTATGGCAACTCAGGAATTCTACGTTCGCAACGAGTCCGAAACTGAAGCGCGTGGGCCTTTCAATTTTGAGCAGTTGTCATCCCTGACCGAAAACGGTCAGATTACCGCTGATACCCTGTTCTATGATGCGAACACTGAACAGTGGGCACCCATCTCTAGCAGCGACGAGCTCAAGCAGGCGCTCTTTCCGGAGAAACGGAAGCTGCAGATGCGGGCCAGCGTCCAACAAAGCAGCCTCAATACTGAGTCCTCCGACAGCCGTCCGCCCATTACGGTCAACGACATGCTGGCCGCTGCGGAAGGCCGGACTGATGACACCAAGGAACGCATAGATCCCAACATCGCCATGGGACGCGCCGCCGCGATGGGACGGTGGAGTTGTATCGCAATGTTGATCCTGTCATTGGCGGCGGAGACTCTGCCCGACATTGATTTCCTGATGGCCTTCAATGTAGCGAAACTACTCGACCATCCGCTGATCATCCTGGGGGCGCTTGATGTCGCATTGACCATCATGCTGCTTTTGGGCGCGGTCACATTTTATCCAGTGGTGCGCTTTCGCGCTGCCCTGGGACTGGGTTTCATTGGATTCCTGTTTTATACCCAAGGCCTTTCCTTGCCCTTGCTGGCCATCATTGCCGGTTCAGTGGGCATGTATATGTGCACCGTCTCCGTGAGCATTCTGGTGGTTTTGATCTGTGGCTTGGCCGGTTTGGCAGGTATGGCCGGAGTCGCCTATCAGCAGATCATGGCGCCCTGATCCCATGAACCGCTTGGCCGCACGCTGGCACCGGTTCTCGGAACTCTACAAAAAGGAAATTTGGCAGCAGTCCTACCTACAGGACAATTCCCTGCGGGGTAAACTCTACACCCTGCTTCGGATCATCTCGATTACCATCACGGTATTCACCGAGACCCGGGCTGCCAGCCGGGCCGCCGCGCTGAGTTTCAGCTCATTACTCGGTTTTGGTCCACTAGTCGCTATCGCCATGGTGGTGGCAGGTATGGTGGTGGATAAGGATGACCCGAATCTTGCGGCCAATACCCTGAACAAGATGATTCAGTTCATCGCCCCGCAGGTCGGCCAATACGAATCGCTGACGGCGGGTAAATCCAATAGCCCCAGCTCCACGAGCAGTGATCTCGCCAAGGCCATTGCCCCGGACCCGACTCTGCAAGCCGGCACTAATCCAGATCTGGTGACCGAAACCGCTCCCCCCAAAGTCAACCCCGAGTTGGTGGAGCTGATCAATGGGGTCGTAGCGGGATCGAAGTCGGGCACAGCCGGGACCCTTGGAGCGCTGACGTTGGTTTTCATTGTCATCCTGCTCTTCAAGTCGATCGAGGATACCTTTAATGAAATCTGGGGGGTGCGGGAGGGCCGATCATGGCTCATGCGCATCATCTACTACTGGACGATATTGACCCTCGGGGCGGTGATCTTTTTCGGCGCCGTCACCCTGTTGGGGGCCGGGGCATTCATCAACGTGTTCGTTGAAAAACTGCCCTACGGCAACGAACTGGTCAACGCCACCCGCTGGATGCTGCCGCTCGCTTCGGGCTCACTAGTCGTGGTGATGCTCACCCTGTTTTACCGCTACATCCCCAATACCCATGTATTTTGGCGGGCGGCATTTATCGGGGCCCTAATTGTCGCCTTGCTCCTGCTGTTAAACAATTTTCTCGCCTTCATCTATGTGCGCCGCGTGGTGCTTTCCCGAAGCCTCTACGGATCACTCGGCATTCTCCCGATCCTGATGTTTGGCCTGTATATATTCTGGCTCTACGTGCTGATCGGAGGGCAGATCAGCTATGCGGTGCAGAATGTGCATTTCCGCAGCAGTCAAAACGCTTGGAGCACGTTGTCCGCCTCCACCCGCGAACGCCTTTCCCTTGTGGTGCTACTGACCATCGGACGCCGCTGGCAAAATTGCCTGCCGCCCTGCACCGTCTCGCAACTCGGCACCATGATCAAAGTGCCCACCCAAATCCTGAACGAGTGCATCAATCTGCTGGTGGACATGAAATTGATCACCCCCATCCCGCCGGCGGATGCCGATCCCTCCACCGATCTGCTCTACCAACCCTCGCGTCCGCTCAACCGTATCACGCTGGCTGATTTCAAACGTAACATCGAAAACCACGGCGAAAACCCGGCAGGTGAGACGATTGACATCCTGGATCCCGTGTTGGGCCAATACAACGAGGCCATCCAAAAGGGCCGTCAGGCCGAGTTTTTCCGCAAACCACTGGACCAGCTGTTCGATGAATACGCCTTCGAGAGCTCACGCCCTCCGTTTAGTTTCGGACCCAAGCAACACAGCTGACCGCCCAAATAACCCTTGCCTAGCGGGCGCTCACACCTAGCTTGGCCGGTTTATCCCCATGTTTACCTGGATCCAGCGCTACTTTCAGAGACATTTCGGCATTATCTTCGCCTTGATATTGGCGGCTATGGCCATCCCTTTGGTGGTCGTATTCGCGCCATCAGCCGGCATCGGCCAAGGTGATCGCAAAATCGCCACCCGAGAAGTCTTCGGTTACAACCTCGGCTCACAAGAGGATCAAGCCCGACTTTTTGGCGACGCCAACCTCAGTGCCACCATGCAGCTGGGCTACGCCGGTATCGGCGGCGAGCAGCTCCAAGCCTACGCCCTGCAACGGGCCGCCGCCCTGCAACTCGCGAACGAGTGGCATATCCCGGCCAGCACCAAGGACGAAATCGCCGACTATATCAAGACCCTGCGGACCTTCAGCACTCCCGAAGGTGGCTTCGATGCCAAGCGCTATGCCGGTTTTGTCGAATCCCTGAAGTCGGGCAGTCAGATAAGCCAATCGGATGTCAGCCGGATTTTTAACGACGATGTTCGGGCTGAGAAGGTTCGCACCATTCTAGCCGGTCCCGGTTATGTGCTCGACGCGGATGTTGAGAGTCAGCTGAAGCGGATTGAAACCACGTGGACGCTGGGGGTAGCTACCATCGCCTACGATTCTTACAAACCTGACATCAATCCGACCAACGACCAACTCGCGAAATTTTTCGGCGAAAACAGCTTCCGTTACGAGATCAGTCCACGGGTCAGCGCCACCTACGTAGCTTTTCCAAAAAGTACCTACGCAGCGCAGATCACGTTGACCGAAGATGAATTGCACGCCCTGTTCGAATCCAGTCCGGGCCGTTTCACCAAACCTTCGGCCGATGGTAAATCCACCGTCCCCGCCACGACGGCAGATTTCGCCCTGGTTCGCAGCCAAGTCGAAAACACCCTGCGTAACGCCAAGGCACAACGACTCGCGACCAAAGCCGCCTCGGATCTCACCCTCGCAATTTACGAGAGCAAACTGAGCAACGATCCCCCTGTCCTCACGTCGTTCCTCGCCGCGCACCAGGTCAAAGAGCTCCCTCTGCAACCTTTCACCGAATCGGATGGTCCAAGCGAACTCGGTAATTCGGCCGACGTGGCGGAAGCCGCCTTCAAGCTGAATGCTGAACGCTTCTATTCCGATGCCATCCCTGTTAGTGATGGAGCCGTAATGCTATTTTGGAAAGATACCCTGCCGGCCCGGACCCCGCTGCTCAGCGAAGTGTTGGCCAAGGTCACGGCCGATTACATCGACAATGAAAAGCGCAAGCAATTCGTCGAACTCGGTCGTCGGGTAAAATCTTCACTCGAAACCAAACTCAAAGCGGGTGACACCTTCGCCAATGCGATCAAAGCAGTGGCGAGCGCCAACGCCGTCCAGATCACCACCAAGGAAGTCAAGCCGTTCAGCCTTTCGAACCCGCCCAAGGAAGACGAATTTACCCAGTTCAACGTGCTGGAAAATCTCAACCAAGGGAGTGTTTCCGACATGATTATCACGCGCGAATCCGGTGTGCTTGTCCATGCCGCCGGCAAACAATTGCCTGATCTGAACCCAGCCAATCCGCAATACGCGCAGATCCGCCGTCAGATTGCCGCCTACACCTCTCGGATGAGCGTCAACACCTTGCTCAGTGAAATGGTTGCCAAGGAGCTCGCCAAATCCGAGCCCAAGCTCAACTAAGCCCCCCAGCCCGCCGCACCCCGGCGGGTTTTTTATTGGCCGATAGTCCCGACCGTTTATCCATGACGATGACCGTTCGCCCCATTTAGGCTGGAAGCTGGCCGCCCGTCGGGAAGATAATAACCCTACATGGCGATCCTTGCCCGGTTACCAATTTCATTATCCGCGCAACCAACCGCCGGTGACAGCGTCTCATTTCCTTCAACCTCCCTTTTCTGTAATTTTCGGTAACTTTTCACGAATCAGCGTGTTCTCAATTCACCACGAACTTTATCTGTAAACACAACCGCCACGCCATGTTGCCACTGATGCCCTCTTTCGCCCCTCTTCGCAAAGCCCTGATCCTGACTCTATGTGCCGCCCTGCCCTTGATGGCCGCAGAGCCCAAGGCGGCCAGTCAGACGAACGAATTGACCCTGCGTGAGTGTATCGCCCGGGCGTTGGACAAAAACTTCAACCTCAAGCTTCAGAGCTACGACAGTGCGAATGCCCTCGAGAGCCTTGCCCTGTCGCAGTCGGACTTCGATCCGAACTTCACGTTGACCACGAGCAAGTCAGTCAACCAGGCGGATGTGGCCACCACCACGCTAACCGGCACCCGGAGTGAAAACCTCAGCACCCGCATCGGGGTCAGCCAAAAAATCTCGACCGGCGCCACACTCAACCTGAGCAGCAGTCTGGACCGCAGTGCGACCAACAACACCTTCGCCACCTTGAATCCCGCCTATGATGCGGACGTCACCCTTTCGATCAGTCAGCCCCTTTTGAAAAATGCCGGTTCCACCGTCAATCGTGCCGCCATCGAGCGCGCGGAAATCGGTCTGGAAATTGCCAACTTGAACTACCGGGGCCGCGTGTTGCAGCTCGTGAGTGACACCGAGTCCGCCTACTACAACCTCGTCTTTGCCCGCGAGCAGTTGAAGGTCCGCAAGAGCAGTTTTGAACTCGCGGAGAAGCTCTATTCGGAAAACAAGACCCGGAAAAATACCGGAGTCGCCACCGATCTCGATGTGCTGCAGGCCGAGGTCGGCGTTGAGACCGCCCGACGGAATGTCCTCTTGGCGGAACAAGCCGTCAGCAATGCGGAGGATGGTTTGCTGAACCTGATCGGCCAGTTCGAATTCGACTCAACCTTGGGTGAAGTCTCCATGTCGATGAGCAACAATTTCGCGCCCAGTTTTGATGTCTCCTATCAACTCGCCCGGGACAACCAACCCGATTACCTGGCGGCCAGCAATGCGCTGAAACAGCTGGAGATAGATGTTGCTGCAGCCAAGCGCAACCGGCTGCCATCCCTCGATCTAGGTGGCGCCGTCGGTTATAATTCCCGCGACAGCAGTGCGAGCAGCGCCATCGATCGTCTGCCCAATGGCGATGGCTATGCATGGCAGGTTGATCTCTCCCTGAAGATTCCGTGGGGGATGCGTTCTGAAAAAGCCCGCTACAACACCGCGCTCAACTATCTCCGCCGCCAAGAAACCCGCGTCCGTCAAATTGAGCAGGACCTGACGGTTCAGGTGCGGTCGGCCGTGCGTTCAGTGGAAACCAATCAGGCCAGTGTCGAGATTTCGCACAAAGCCACCGAATTGAGCGCGAAACAATACGAATTGGAAAAAGCCCGTTTTGATGCCGGTCTTTCGACCAGCCGGCGGGTCCTCGAAGCCCAGGATGATTTGGAAACCGCCCGGGTGGCCGAGTTGCAGGCCCGCGTTAATTTGCGCACCGCCGCGGCTGAGCTGCAGCGGTTGGACGGCTCATCCCTGGCATACTACAATATCTCGTTGGATGACCAGATGGTGTCCGCGAAGTAAGTCTTCCCCGCCGGTCACACCGTGAACAATTCCTGCGGGCGGCAAGTTGCCGCCTCGATCTGCGAGTGCTCCGGCAGCTGCGTGCGAAACCACGTGCGCTGTTTCTTCACCAGTGCGCGGGTATTTTTAACAATCTCATCGGCCAGGGCCTCCGCGGCAATCTCACCCCGCAGCATCGCCCGCACTTCCCGGTAGCCAATGGCGGCCGCGCCACTGAGATTTCGCTCCAAACCGCTTTTCAGCAGCCGTTCCACTTCCTCCACCAAACCAGTGGCGATCATCAGGTCGACTCGCAACCGGATGCGCTTATCCAGCTCCTCTGGCGAACGGGTCAACTCCACCAGTTGCACCGGAAAATCGGCAAAGGGTGCAGGTTGAACCGCAAAGTCTGCCTGTAGCTCGACGACCGTCCGACCGGAGGCCAGACAGCGTTCCAGGGCACGGGCCACTCGTCGCGGATTCGCAACGTCGAGGACACCGAGTCCCGTGGGATTCAGTCGGTTCAATTCGGCCACGGCCTCATCCAAGGATAATTGTGCCACGACCTGTCGAACTTCATCCGTGACCTTGATGCCGTCCGCCACCGGTCCGAAGAATGCCTTCAAATAGAACCCGCTCCCACCCGTCACCAAGATCGGATTTCCTCGCGCGCTGATCTGCTTCACCGTGGCTTGAGCCAGCTTTACATAACGGGCGATGTCCATCGCCTCGGCCGGCTCACAAATATCGATCAGATGGTGCGGCACGCGCGCCAATTCGTCCTTCGTGGGTTTGGCCGTGCCAATATCCATTCCACGATAAAACAGCAGGGAGTCACACGAGATGATTTCCGCCTCACGGGCCTCCGCCCATTGCAGGGCGGCTTCCGTCTTGCCAACTGCCGTGCAGCCGGTGAGCACATGGATGACCGGATAAGTGGACATGCGAAACTTACTAGTGGCCACGGACGGCCAGGTTACAAGCGCGTGATTTTCCTGCCTTGGACCCAGTTACACACTCGCCGAAAAGCCCAACGCCGCTCTAGCCTGTCACCGGCTTGAAACTACGCTTCATCTTCAACCCCAAGTCCGGCCACAACGCCCGCAATCCTCATTTGCTGCACCGGACGCAGGAATTCATTAATCGCCATCAGTTGAATGCCACGGTCGTCGCCACCGCCCGACCGCTGCACGCCACGGAATTGGCGCGCCAGGCCATCGAGGAAGGATGCGACACCATCGTGGCCATCGGCGGGGACGGCACCATGAACGAAGTCGCCACGGCGTTGATCAACACCCCGGCCACCTTGGGTTTGATTCCTTGCGGATCAGGCAACGGCTTGGGCCGTCACCTCGGCATTCCCAATCCGGGCAAGGGTGCCTACCGTAATCTGCTGCATGGCACCGTGCGGGTCATTGATACCGGGGAAGCCAATGGCCGGCCCTTTTTCAATGTGATGGGCCTCGGTTTCGATGCGGAGATCAGTCATCGTTTTACGACCGTGGCCCGGCGGGGTTTCAGCGCCTATGTCGGCACCACGCTCAAGGCATGGCGCAGTTATGTCCCGCCTGAGGTTCGTATTAAGGGCGGCGGTCGGGATTTAACCACGCGTGCCTTCATCCTGTCCGTGGCTAATTCAGATCAATTCGGCAATAACTGCTATATCGCGCCCGGCGCCCGGGTCGATGACGGCATGCTGAACCTGACGGTATTAAAACCGGTAAATCTATTCCAAGCCATTCCGCTGGGGTTCCGGCTGTTCACCAAACGTGTCGCGGGCAGCAAACATGCAATTACCTTGAGCGACCGGACCTTCGTCGTGGAGCGCAGTGCCCCGGGTTTGATTCATACGGATGGGGAACCTTTCGCCACCGATGCAAAGGTATCTGTATCCGTGTTACCGGGCAGTCTCCGGGTGTTGGTTCCGGGGTCTAGTCGCCAACATGACCGCCCGATCGCGGCCGGCGGACTTGGCGGCATAGAGCGCATCATCGGCTGCAGTCACCAAAGCTTCCTTCGTCTTGCCGTGTGCGGGATACATGTCGATCCCGGCACTGATCGTGACTGACAGGGAATTATGTTCGGTCTCGATCGGAGTTTTGCGAATATCTGCACAGAGCCGTTGGGCCAGCTCACGCGCCATCGTGGCATCACACTCAAACATCAGGACGGCAAATTCCTCGCCGCCATAGCGCATCACGCGATCAACGGTGCGCACCCGCGACTGCAACCGGCGGGCCACCTCGGCCAGCACAGTGTCGCCGATCGGATGCCCATGGGTGTCGTTCACCTGCTTAAAATGATCGATATCCAATAAGATCACCGCAAACGAACGGCCAAATCGTTCCGATCGGTCCCGTTCGTCGTCAAGGGTCTGGTCAAATACCCGACGATTCAACAAACCGGTCAGCTCATCCCGGGTGGCCAGCTTCCGGAGCGCTTCCAGCGTATCCCCGAGTTTCAAGGCATAGCGGAGGGAGCGTTCCAATACGGCCGCATTGATTTCACCTTTGACGAGATAATCCAACGCCCCGGAATTCATGGCTTGGATATCCACGGCCGAACCGGTCTCAGCGGTCAGAAAAATAATCGGCACCCGACACCCCTGCTCGGTAGCTTCTTGGATCAATTCCAGTCCGTCCCGTTGACCCAGACGGTAATCGAGCAGACAGGCGGTGTAATCACCGGCCAACAATGCCCGAAGCCCATCCTCATAGTTCGATTGCCAGTCCAACTCATAATCTCGGGCCACAAAGGCCTTGAACAGCTGCTGTGTCAGCCGGAACTGCAGCCGGTCATCATCGATAAGCAGAATCTTTCTCGGCATGCGGCTACCTCAGGCGGAACGTTTCGTGCCGGCAACCAAGTCAACCGTGACCGCCTTGAGTTGAGCATAGATTTTATCCGCCGAACCAAGATTATCCCGGATCGCATTAACGAGCGCACTGCCGACCACCACGCCGTCGGCCAGAGCGGCCACCTGGGTGACTTGTGCCCGGGTTGAAATGCCAAAGCCAACTACCACTGGCAAATTCGTGCGGGCCTTGATCCGCGCCAGGGCCTCGGGAATATTGGCCGCCACCTGATCGCGAACGCCCGTGACGCCTTCCCGTGAAACATAATAGATGAAGCCGGTCGTGCTGGCGGCGATTTTCGAAATGCGTTCATCCGGCGTGGTCGGCGCCACAATGAACACTGTTTCCACCCCATGTTTTTTTCCGGCGGCCAGCACTTCACCGGCTTCCTCCGGTGGCAGATCCAAGGTGAGCATGCCATCTACCCCGGCAGCCTTGGCCAGCTTGATGTAAGCATCGACCCCATTGGCGAAAACCAAGTTATAGTAGGTGTAAAATACGATCGGCACCTCACTGAACTCGCGCACCCGGCGCACCAATTCAAAGACCTTGGACGTGTTCATCCCACTGGCCAGGGCACGTTGGGCTGCCAATTGGTTGGTCAATCCATCCGCCAACGGATCGGAAAAGGGCACGCCCAGTTCGAGGATATCCACCCCATTCTCTACCAACGTGCGGCAAGCAGCCACGGAAGTTTCCAGATCAGGATCCCCGGCGCACAGATACGCCACGAAAGCGGAGCGATGGGACGAACGGGCCTGGGCAAAGGCATGAGCGATACGAGACATGGTGGGACATAAGCACTGCACGACAAATCCAGCCGGCGCAAAGTCTGTTTTGCGCGAATTATTCCAAGTGGAAATCCACCCAAACCGGCCGGTGATCAGAGAGGAGGCTGCGCACCACTTCACTTTTAACCTCGCAGCATGCCGGTGGTAGAAAAATGAAATCCAACCCCCGGCTCGGCAATGGCGAGGGAAAGGTGAGTCCGCCCTTCGGGTGAAGGGTGTAATCACCATGCAGCAAGAAATAACGCAGCAGCTCCGCCGTCGCATCAGGTCGGTGGGCCTGATTGTTGAGGTCGCCGCAGACGATCGGCGGCATGTGCCAATGGTCCCGCCGATCGGCATGCTTGGTGGTCACATAGTCCATGACCTGCTCCACCTGACGGAAGCGGTGCACCCGGGAGCGGTAGTGCAAATGGAGATTTACCATGGGCAGACGCCGACCCCCGATATCAATCTCCACGTATAGAAATCCCTTTTCTCCCACCGTGCGCGAACCGAAGACAATATTTTCGGATTCGATGATCGGATGGCGCGAGAGAAAGGCGTTGCCGTAGTTCAGATTCATCAGGCCGGTTCGCCGATTATTAATGCCAAACACGGCATGTTGATAACCGGTGTGCGCCTGCAAATACTCCAAATGATCGAAATTACCCGCCCAACGGGAGTTCTGGTCGATCTCCTGCAAGGCGACGACATCGGGATTCAATTCATTGATCAACCGGCCGATTTTGCGCAGATTTGCCCGTAATTTACGCCCCAGCGTCAACCCCTGGATCGGCGTTAACCCACGTCCATGGGCGATGTTAAAGGTAAGGATTCGCAAGCGCTGCATGAGACTACCATAGCTGTCAGGATGCCAGTTTGGCAGCAACCGCAATCACCGGGAACTAGGGATTGACAGAGGCTGGACTGGCCGCGAATTTCGTCGGCTCTACACGGCGGCCATAGCTCAGTTGGTTAGAGCACTTGATTGTGATTCAAGGGGTCGCGGGTTCGAGTCCCGTTGGCCGCCCCATTTTTACCGTTCCATGTTCTGGCTTAAAAAGGCGATTTCCACCTGCCTCATGCCCTTTCCCGCCATTCTGGGACTGATGATTGCGGGGCTGTTGCTATCCCGCCGCAAGGGCTACGCCACTCTCGGCAAGGGCATGATCTTGACTGGGATTCTGCTGCTGGTGGTTCTGAGTAATCGGCAAGTTGGATTGGCCCTGATCCGACCATTGGAACAGCGTTACCCACCCATCCCTGAAACCATCGTCGGCGAACCTATCCCTGATCAATTGGCCGCTTGTCGTTACATCGTGGTCTTGGGTGGAGGCCATGCCGATGCCGCCGCCTTGCCAGCCACCAGCCGATTGAGCGTGTATGCCTTGGGCCGGATCACCGAGGGCGTGCGGTTGGCGCGGCTATTGCCCCACGCCAAAATAATCACCTCCGGCCCGGGTCAAAAAGGAGAACTCAGTCATGCCGAAACTTTGGCGGCCGCGGCCATTTCACTTGGGGTGTCACCGGACCGATTTATCATGCTCGACTCCGGTCGGGATACGGAAGGTGAAGCGGCCGCGATTCGCTCCGAGATCGGCGATGCACCATTTGCCTTGGTTACCTCGGCCTGGCACATGCCGCGGGCGATGGCCCTGATGCAGCATGCCGGCTTGAATGCCCTCGCCTGTCCGACCGATTTTCACGCCCGGACGAATGACCGGTTCACGTGGACCGACTACCTTTGCGGGTTGGATGGTTTGGAAAACAGCACTTGGGCCGTCTATGAACGGCTGGGTTACCGGTGGGCCAAGTGGCGCGGAAAAATCAACTGAGGCGTCGACGCCCCGCGTCGCGGTCAAACGCTTTTTTCGCCCTGCTTCAAGGCTTGGTCGTGGCGCACGTCCTTGCCCTTCGCCAGATAGATCATCTCCTCGGCGATATTGGTGGCATGGTCGGCGATGCGTTCCAATGACTTGGAGATGAACATGAGTTCGATCGCCCGGCTGATGGTGCCCGGACGCTCGATCATGTAACTGGTCAGTTCGCGGTAGAGTTGCTTGTTGATCGCATCGACATCCTCATCGCGTCGGATGATGGCGGCGGCCTTGACGGCGTCACCATTCAGGAAGCAATCCAAGGCATCCCGAAGCATTTCCCCCGCAATCCGGGCCATGCGGGGCAAATCAAGATAAGGTTTCAGTGCCGGTTCCGCCGCCAGACGCACTGCCCGCTTGGCAATGCCCGTGGCTTCATCGCCCACCCGCTCAAGATCGTGCGATGCCTTCATGCCCACGATCACCAGTCGGAGATCCGAGGCGACCGGCGCGCGCATGTTCATGTAACGCACCGCCTCCTCATCGATCTTGATTTCCAACCGGTCCAGTTCGTCGTCACGGGCAATCACTTGGTCGGCCAGACCCACGTCAGCCTCCACGAGGGCCTTGAGGGAGTCATTCAATTGTTGGATGGATATCTCGCCCATCTTGATCAGATGGTTACGGAACGTCTCCAACTCGGCATCGTAAAAGCGTTTCATGGCAATGGATTGTTAGGATTGAATGGGGTTGGGGTATCTTAGCCAAAACGTCCGGAAACGTAAGCCTCGGTCTGGGCGTTGGCAGGATTCATGAAGATGGTCTGGGTGTCGGCGAACTCGATCAGTTTGCCGAGGTAGAAAAAGGCCGTTTTGTCCGAGCAACGCGCCGCCTGCTGCATGTTGTGCGTCACGATTACAATCGTGAACTGATTCTTCAGTTCATGAATCAGTTCCTCGACCTTCGAGGTGGAAATCGGATCCAGCGCCGAGCAAGGCTCGTCCATCAAAATGATGTCAGGCTCGACGGCAATCGCGCGGGCGATGCAGAGCCGTTGCTGCTGACCACCCGAAAGACCCAGGCCCGAGGTATGCAAGCGATCCTTCACCTCATCCCACAAGGCGGCGCCACGCAGCGACTTTTCCACCACTTCATCCAGGTAGGACTTGTCGTTCTGGCCCTGCAGGCGAAGTCCATAGGTAATGTTCTCGTAAATGGACTTGGGGAAAGGATTGGATTTTTGGAATACCATCCCCACCCGCTTGCGCAGCTCGATCACATCCACCTCTGGACTGTAAATATCGATGCCCCGGATCTTGATCTGACCATTCTTGACCTTGGTGCCGTCAATCAGGTCATTCATCCGATTGAGGCAGCGCAACAAGGTGGACTTGCCGCAGCCGGAGGGACCGATGAAGGCCGTGACTTTCTTTTCCTCCAGCTTGAGGTCGATGTCGAAAAGGGCCTGATTTTCGCCGTAAAAGAAATCCACGTGATCGATGTCGATCAAGGTGCGCCCAACGGGCGCCGGGGTGGTTTCACCGCCGTTTTTCTTGTCGTCGGCTTGGGTGGGTGTGCTGGAAGGACTGGTTTCCATGATAGGTTCGATCACCATTTGTAGCGGTTGCGTAATTTGTTGCGAAGGATGATCGAAGCCGCGGCGATCGAGGCGACAATCAGCAGAAAGACAAAGGCGGTGCCATATTGCACGCGTTCCGTGTATTCATTTTGCGGAATCTTGGAGCTGACCACATAGATGTGATACGGCAGCGCCATCACGCCTTGGAAAAAGAAATCACCGGCATGCTTCAGATCTTCCCAAGGCAGCTTGTCGCGAATCACGTAGGCCGCCGTAAACATGATTGGGGCGGTTTCACCGGCGACACGGGCAATGCCCAAAATGGACGAGGTCAGGATACCCGGCAGGGCATAAGGAAGGACATTTTTGCGAATGGTCTGCCACTGCGTGGCACCAAGGGCGAGTGAGCCCTCGCGAAACCCTTTGGGCACCGACTTCAGCGATTCCTCCGAGGCGGTAATGATCACCGGCAATACCATGAAAGCCAAAGTGAACCAGCCGGCGAGCAGGGATACATTCCAGCCGAAATAGATCACAAACATACCGAAACCGAAGAGACCGAAGACAATCGAAGGCACGCCGGCCAGATTGAGAATCGCCAGACGCACGAAGCGGATAAAAGGACCCTCCCGCGCATATTCATTGAGAAATACGGCCGCACTCACCCCAAGAATCAGCGCAATGGTCATGGACCCGACGACCAACATCACCGTGCCCACGATGCAGGGCCAGATTCCTCCCGCCGAGTGAGCATAGCTGCTGGCTCGCACACTGTTTGCCGCGGGATTTGCATTCTTAAATTCCCGGAATTCTCGATCCCCCATCTCGTATTTCACCCCTTCATATTCGAAAACATAAAGCGTCTCGGGTGCGTCGGTGAAAAACGTGGTGTTGATGAAAGGGGCCTCGGTCTTGAACACCGTCCCCGCGCCCTTGAAAAAAATCGTCAGGAAGACGGAAGCTCCGCACACCAAGATGAGGTAGGTCGCGGCCCGGAAGGCCCAGAAAATCCGTTTTTCCCAACGCGATGCCGGAGTGGAGCGCTTCTGAAAAACGTGGGAGGTGGCAGTGGCTTCCATGGTTCAGCCGATCGAGATTCGGTAACGGTTGACGATTTTTTGGGCGAGATAGTTGATGACCAAGGCGATAACAAACAGCAACATGCCCACCACAAACAATGCCCGGTAATGGATGCTACCTTGGGCAACCTCACCCATCTCCTGCGCAATGATACCGGTCATGGTGTGCACCGGTTGAGTGATGACCGCCAGACCCGCCGAAAAGTCAGGAA
The DNA here is from genome assembly GCA_030833445.1 of Cephaloticoccus sp. Taxonomy (GTDB): domain Bacteria; phylum Verrucomicrobiota; class Verrucomicrobiia; order Opitutales; family Opitutaceae; genus Cephaloticoccus. The sequence continues at coordinate 169,835 of JAURHD010000005.1, forward strand.
TCGCAATCCGATTACCCGCGCAGAGCAGCACCACCATGGTCTCGCCGATCACCCGGCCCAAACCGAGCAATACCGCGGAGATGATTCCCGAAAGCGATGCCGGCACGATAATCCGGATGATCGTCTGTAGCCGCGTGGCCCCCAAAGCCATCGAGGCCTCCTTGAAAGGGCGCGGCACGTTGTTCAGGGCGTCCTCTGCCAGCGTAAAGATGGTCGGCACGGCAATCAGGGCCAAGAGACAGCCCGCGGTCAGAATGTTTAATCGTTCGCTATAGGGAAATCCCGGCACCCACTCCAACCAGCTTAGCTGCGACAGCGCGCGCAGGGTCTGACCCAGCACCGCAACGCCAAAGAAACCCAACACCACGGAAGGAATGGCAGAGATGAATTCGATGCCGGGTTTGATCAATTTGCGCTCCGTTTCCGTGGCGATCTGATTGATATAAATGGCGGCCCCCACCCCTAACGGCACCGCAAAGAGCAAGGCCACCAAGGATACCATCACTGAACCGACGACCAGTGGAACCACACCATACCAGTCCTGCCAAAAACTGGCTGTCAGCCAATCACGTCCGAATAAAAATGCACTGAAGGACTGCGAAAACGGGACCTCCTTGTGGTAATCCCAGTTTTCCAAGTTCTTCTCGATGGCAGGAAAACCAAAGACGAATTCGTGGGTCAATTCCTTGAAGCGGTCCATGCGGCCCTGCAATTCCGGCGTCGGCATCAGTGGCGTGTCCTTGAATACCGCTTCCAGTTGCCGGGCAAATTCCTCGTTGACCTCTTTATACATCGGCAGGGTTCCCACCAAGGGTGCCAATTGAGCGTCAAAGTCGACCCGGTCGATGTTGACCGCGGCGGCCTCTTCCACCTTGCCTTCGGCCAATAACTGTTGGCGCTCGGTCTTTTTATCCTCGGCCACCAAAAACTGGGTCTTGATCACGGAAGCGACATCCGTGAGGTCGGAGACCAACCCGCGCAACGGGGCCACCGTATCGCTGAAATTATAACTAAAATCATCAAAGGCCGCCAATTCCTTGTTGGCCGCGGCAATATCCATGCCCTGCTTATTGGTGTAATACTTGAACTGACGGAGCCGCAGGTCTGACAGATAACGGTTGAGCGCAGTGTGGTCGTCGAGTTGCTGGCGCATGTAGTCCACATACTCCAGTCCGGCCTGACGGTAGATGGTCAGATTCTGCCGGTTTTGCGTGAAGAAACCGGCTCCTTCGCGGAACAGGAAAATCGTGATCAGGGCCAACACGATAACGGACACAACGGCATTGCCACCGAAGAAGGCGCGGATCACGTCATCCAGGCTCAGGCCTAGAAACCGCGCGCGGGACTTCTTGATAGGAAACGGAGGCTCTTCGGCCGGTGGCGTTTGATCCATGGTTTGTTTGCCGTCGTGTATCCGGATGTAATGAAGACAAAAGCCCGCCGACGTTGGGTCAAGCGGGCTTCTGTAACTTATATAAAACGATTAGCGCAGCGGCACGAAACCTTGTGCCTCGGCAATCTTTTGACCTTCGTCACTCAGCACGAAGTCGATGAACTTGGCGGCCTCACCCTGCGGTTCGCCGTTCGTGTAGAAGAACGTCGGACGGGCATAGGGATACTTCTTGGCATGCACACTTTCCTTATTCGGCAGGCCACCATCGATCGAGACAACCTTGATGCCAGGCTCGTTTAGGAAGGCCAGACCCACATAGCCAATGCCATTGGGATTCTTGGCGACCTCAGCCACGATCTGTTCATGTCCGGCCATCTTCTGGGAAGACGAGGCATAATCACGCTTCTTCATGGCCAGGTCCTTGAAATCGGAATAGGTGCCCGAAGAAGTATTGCGGGTGTAGATCGAGATCGTCCCGGCAGGACCACCCACGGACGACCAATCGGTAACGTCACCCGTGAAGATCTGCTCAATCTGGCGCTTGCTCAGCTCAGAGATCGGGTTACCGGCATTCACGATGACCGCGATGCCGTCAAAAGCCACGATCGTGGGCTTCATTGAAACACCCTTGGCCTGTGCGGCCGACATTTCGGTGGGCTTGGCGCGACGTGAGGCCATGCCGATCTGGGCCGTGGCATCAATAATGGCCGCGATGCCGGTGGTGGAACCTTCGGCGGCGATCTCAAAGCTGACGCCGGGATGCATGGCCTTGTATTCCTCCGAAAGAATCGGGACGAGTTTAGCCCCGAGGGTATCGGAACCCTTGATGACCAGCTTTTGGGCCTGGAGCGATGACGCAGCGAGGGCCGCGAGCGCGAGAATCATTAGTTTTTTCATGAGATGTATATTTCGATTGATTGAGGGTTGTGAGGTTCAGACTTCTTAGAAGTCGATCTGGAACTGGGAGCGAATGCCGGAGCCATTCTCAGAATTGCCGTTGCTCAACTTGCTGTCGGTATACCCGACTTGGAATTTCATGCCGTTGGGCACGATGAAGTAGCTGATACCAGCATAGAGCTCTTCCAGCTTCTGGCCGGTTTTGGCCGCAGGCGAAGAACGCACGCCGTCGGAGATTTTAACCCCGCGGCCATCGGCATCCACGCTGCTGTAACGCACCACGAACTCAAATTTTTCACCCAGGGCGGAGGAGGTTTGGATCCAGTAGCCGGATGGTTCCGCATCTTTGCCCACCCCGGCACCACTATCGACGGTGGCGGCGAGGTATTCACCAGCGAGGTTGAAATTGCCCATCGTGAGATTGGCATAGATCGAATAGACACTCATGTCGTAGCCCTTGCCGATGTTGGAATTGGAAGGACCGCCTTGGTCTGGCAGGAAACCAACGGCCGCGCCGACCTTCAACTTGCCGCCGGAGAACGCACTGGAATAGCCCGCGTCAGCCCAATAGGCAGGTTTGTTATAACCGGCACCACCGGCAGATTTGGAACCATCGACGCCGGCATCACCGAAAGTCTCGGTGCGCTGGGGATTCGTGACTGCAGCCCCGGCAAAGAAACCGGAGGTCTTACCCTTGCGGGCATTGGCATCACCCAAGTCGGCGTAAACACCGATGCGATAACTGGCGGCGCCCAAGCGACGGCCATTGTTCGGCTCGACGAAGAAGCGGGTGACCGGGGAGCGCTCGATGGCCTTGAGGCTGCCGCTCGAGGTGGTTTCCTCATAACCGAGGTTCACCTTGCGCAGACCGAAATCCAAGGCCAGCGGCGTGGCACCGGCATAACCGGACCATTCCATGAAGGCCTTGTCGAAATTGCCGCCGGAGAAATCGTAGTTCAGATTGGCTGACCAATCTGCACCGACACCCGCCTTCACGCCGAAATAAATGCGGCGCAGGAAAAATTGATTGGCCGCGGCGACATTCTGGTCGGTCGAAAGCCCGACATATTGCATCTGCATGCGTCCGCTGAGCGCTAGTGAGTTGGTGACCTTGCCGCCGGAGACGGAAGCCATCACGAAAGCTTGGGAGTCACGCGAAAGGTCGGCCCGCAGATCCTCGGCCTCCTGATCGGTCAGAATACCTTTGCGAACAAGGGCATCAAGCAAGGCGCCGCTGTCGCCCGCAAATACTGGGCTGATTGCCAGGGAGATACTCGCCAGCAAGGCCATCCATTTGGGTTTAATTGAGAACATACGTTTGTTGGTTTTGATTAGTGTTATCTAGAACAGCTGCTGTTTTACCCCCGTTGTGTTACGAACCGGTGTCACGCATGTCACAATGGGGCAAAAGCGGAACTTCCTTCCGGAATTCTTCCGCAACACATCCAAGCCATGGTTCCGGATTATCCGGGCACCATAAATGCGGTTACTCTTTCTCTGGCTTCGACTTACGCTGTTCGACAATCGCCAGCATCAAATCGTTCTTCGAGATACTCCCCACCAAAAGTCCCGCCGCATCCACCACCGGCAGGCGTTGGACGTCATTGCCTAAAAATTTACCCAAGGCTTCACTCAAAATCTGATCAGGATTCAGCCGGGGGAAATCTTCCCGCACGATATCCCCGGCCAGGACAAGCTCAGCCACGCCAGGCTCCCCGAGGTAAGGTTTGATATCGTGCAGAGACACCGCACCGAGAAACCGGCCGGACGCATTCGTCACGTAGACATTGTTGACCCGCACGGAAAGAAAGAGCCGGGCAATCTCGGCGAATCGCGCCGTGGGCGCCACCGTGGGCGGATCGGATTTGAGCAAGTCCCGCACGAACCCGGTCTCGAGCAGAGTGGTGGGATCTTCCGCTTTCTTCCGCCGCAAGACTTCACCGTAGAGTGAATGGGAATCAATTCCCCGCGCGGTAAAGTAAGCCACCACACTGCAAAGCATCAACGGCAGGATGATATCGTAACTGAGCGTCATCTCAAAGAGCATGATCACCGCCATCACCGGGGCCCGGCTCGCTGCCGACATAAACGCCCCCATGCCCACCAAAGCGAAAGCCTGCGGATTGGCCGCCAGATGCGGCCACACGCCGTGGATCGCCGAGCCGAACAAATAACCACCGGAGGCGCCCATGAACAAGGTCGGCGTAAATACTCCGCCTTGCGCGCCGGATCCGACCGACGAAGCCGTCGCGAGCCACTTGCAGCACATGATGCCGATCAGGGCCAACCAGAGAATCCGGCCGTTGAGAATATCCACGACCACCGTGTAGCCGTTGCCGCAAACCTCGGGCACGTTGACGGCAATGACGCCCACCAACAATCCGCCCAAGGTGAGACGGGCGATCAGGGGCAGTTTGGTTTCGACGAAAAATGATTCCGCGAAGCGGAGTGACTTCAGGAAAAATGGCGCGATGGTCCCCGCCAGCAGACCGAGGATCAAATAGGGCCCCATTTCCCACGGAGAATTGAGTTTGAAATCCCCCACCAAATAGAGGGCCTCGGCATTGCCGAGCACTTGCATGGTGAGGGCTGCCGTGACGGCAGCCGCCACGAGTGCACCCAGACTTTCCATCGCAATGGAACCGAGGATGATCTCAGCAACGAAGAACGATCCGCCGATCGGGGCGTGATAGGCGGAAGCGATACCCGCCGCCGCACCGCAGGCCACGAGGAGTCTCAATTGTTGTCGTGAAAATCGCCGCCAGCGTCCGATGAAGGATGCTAGGAGGGCTGCCAGTTGCACCATGGGACCTTCCCGCCCGATGGAACCACCGGAACCGATTGTAAATAACGAGGCGGTGATTTTGACCAGACTGCTGCGCAACGGCAAATGGCCGTCACCGATCACGATCGCCTCCATGTAGTCCGTGGCACTTTTGCCGGGCAGCAGCCGCTTACCCAGGAGCAAAACCATACCTGCCAGTAAGCCACCGGCCGCGGGCACCAGCATAGTGGCCCACCACGGCAATAGCCGCATCGATTCCACCACGCCGGCATTCGAATTAGTCAGGACTTGGTGCACGCCCTCGGCGCATGCCGCAAAAAACAACGATCCCAAGGCCCCGAGAAATCCCGCCAAGGCCGCCCATGCCAACGTGATTTGCCACTCGGTGGGTTGCAGTCGTTCCGCCAACCAGACCCGCCAGCGCAATAACCGCAGCATGCGGTCCATCAGAAGCTTGGCCGGGTCGGTGACGGCATTCATTTTCGTTCGCCCTGTTCCATTCGACGGGTCAGCGGCCATTGGCGGACACCATACAGGGTCAGAATTCCGGTAAATTCCGGTGATATTCGGTCCGTGTCCTCCGTTGTCGCGTCCACTTTCCGCTCAACGTAGTTGTCACTCTCCGCAAAACAAGCCTGCGCATCAATTGCCGCGCATTTTTCCCAAAGGTTTACTCTGTGGTCGCTGCGTCCTGATCGGTCTCCACTTGTTCGGTCAATTGCACCAAACTTTGGAGCGAGGAGAAATGCTGGCTCAGATCAAAGTCTCCGCCCAGCCCGCCGATGAGCTTGTCGAAAAGGTCCTTCTTGTCGGCCTTCAACTCCTGGATGCGTTCCTCGATCGTGCCGCTCGTGACCATGCGGTAAACAAAGACGGTATTCGTCTGGCCGATCCGGTGCACGCGGTCGACCGCCTGCGCCTCGACGGCGGGATTCCACCAGGGATCCAGCAGGAAAACATAATCCGCGGCGTGCAGGGTGATACCGGTGCCGGCCGCTTTGAGCGAAACCAACATCGCCGCCGCACCATCCGCCGTCTGGAAATCCTGCACCGGCTTCTGCCGGTCAAGGGTCATGCCGGTCAGTTCGAAACGCGCCAGATCCGGGAAATTTTCTTGCAGCGCCAGCTTCACCCGGTCGAGCAGCATCACAAACTGCGAGAAGATCACGACCTTGTGGCCGTTCTCGATCACCTCGGTCAGCTTCTCCATCAGCAGGTTGATCTTGCCGGAATCACTCAACGGCGATTTGCGCCATGGCAACATGTCGGGATCGCAGCAGGTCTGACGCAACCGCGTGAGCAAAGCCAGGAAGCCGAATGACTTTTCGCGCATCGCCGTGCCAACGTCATCGCCCAAGCGTTCGAGACCTTCCGCACAGGTGCGGGCGTATTCGGCGCGCTGCACATCGGTGAGCGGGCAAAGCAGATCCATCTCCACTTTCGGCGGCAGTTCCTTCGCCACTTCCTTCTTGGTGCGACGCAAAATAAAGGGTGCCAGTTGCGTCCGCAGACGCACGACCGTGCCGTGCCGATCGGCGTTGAGTGCCGCCTCGAAAGCGGTGCGCGAACCGAGCAGGCCCGGCAACAGGAAGCGGAAAATACTCCAGAGATCGAGCTGCCGGTTTTCCAGCGGGGTGCCGGTCAGCACGATTCGACGCTGGGCCCGCACGGCAAAGCAGGTCTGGGTGACCTTGGCGTCGGGGTTCTTGATGAATTGGCCTTCGTCGAGCACCGCGTAGCCGAATTCACATTGGGGCAACAGATCGCGGTGTTTACGCAACTGCGTGTAGCTCGCCAACCAGATCACGTTGTCCTTGTGCGTCGTGAAATCGTGGCCCGCCTTGATGATATCCACCTTCAGTTCCGGAAAGAAGCGGGCGATCTCATCCTGCCAAACCGGCACGACGCTCGCCGGACACACGACCAAGTTTGGTCGATCCGTCATCGGATGCGTCGCGAACAGGGTGATAATCTGCAGGGTCTTGCCGAGGCCCATTTCGTCGGCCAACAAGCCGTGGCAACCCACCCCGCCCAAGTGCGCGAGCCACTCGACACCGCGACGTTGATACGGGCGCAACAATTCCGGCAGGTCCGGCGGCGAATCCGGCGGCGCGAGCACGCGTTGCCGCCAGGCTTCAATCTCCGGCGTCAAGGTGAGCTTCAGCCGCACATCATTAAAAAGGGAGAATACCAGGTAAGGCGAAAGCGCGCCTTCGCCTTGGGTATCCTTGATGTTGCGCTGCCATGAGCGGTAGCTCTCCCACCGTTCGGCCGATAGGGAAACAATGCCGAAATTGGGCAGGATCACCGGCTGGCCATCGTGCTTGAGCAGGGTCTTGATTTCGGCCGGCGAAAGCATTTTCTCCCCCGCCCGAAAAATCCAGCGCAGGTTGAGCGCGGTTTCCGCTGAGCCCCCATCAAAACCCGATGGCATGGCTTCCGCCACCGCCTCGATGTCGATGGCCCGCGTGCCTTTCAGCAAATTCAACGACTTCTCATCGAGCTCGATCGCAAAGAGTTTTTTCCACGCCGGCAGGGTGCCTTTGAGAAAATTCGGGATCTCCACCAACGACTCCATCAGGTATACTCCCGTGTCCTGATTGTATTGGAAGTGTGCCTTGCGCGCGTAGGCGGCCAACCCGATGAGCTTGGCGCGCTCACCGGAACTCACGTGGCCATTACCATTGGCGTGGGCCTTGGCGCCGAGGGCCGGGTGTTTGGTTTTGCCGTCGTCATCCAGCCAACAAGCTTGGAAGGTAAGACCGGTGGTCTTGGTCTTAAAGACCAGCAGCAACTTGCGCTTCTGGTCCGGTTGATCGGAGCTGCGTGCGGCACCGTTGCGCACCGGCTTGGTGCCGTTCGTGCCGTTGGCGGCAGCGTGTCCATTGCGGCCATTGCTGCTGAAGTCCTCGGTGAAGGGCGGGATTTCGTCAGCCACCAGTTCTTCGATCTCATGCAACCCGGCGACGGCCAAGGCCCGGGCAATTTCCATATCAGTGGTGGAGGAACGCACGGAAATGCCTTTCTCCCCTTCCCACTCGATTACCGCGTATTCATCCTTTTTCTCGATCCGCCGGTGAATAATGGCGTCCTTGTCGGTCAATTCCAATTCCCGCACTTCACCATCGCGATAAAGTTTACGGCCGGACTCGAGCTGACTGTCGCTAAACGCGATCGACCAGTCATTTTCGAGTTTACCGAACCAGAATTCGAGAGATTGAGGGGTATATACGCGCTTGGGCCCGTGCGATTGCATCCAAGTAAAAGACGAAAACCTAGAAGTCACTGAAGCTGGTGCAACTACGAATTGCGGCTGATTTGAGACTTTGCACATTTGCCCGATTCGTAACCCAATCGACACGCTTTTGTGACGAATCTAGCGCAAAATCGGCCTGTTTAAGCAAATCTAGCCCTGTGAAACTCGCCATCGTAAGCGAAACATTCCCGCCTGAGGTCAACGGCGTCGCCATGACTTTTGGGACCATCGCGCGGGAATTGGGTCGCCGGGGCCACGAAGTCACGATCTATCGGCCCCAGCGGGATGATCTACCGGCGGCCGGCACAGTCGCAGAATACCGGGAAGTCCCCATGCGGGGCATGCAAATCCCCGGTTACCCTTTGCTCCGCTTGGGCCTGCCGGCCCGGATGCGCCTGAAGCACTACTGGCGACAAGACCGGCCCGATTTGGTCCACGTCGTTACTGAAGGCCCCCTCGGAGCCACCGCCGTGAGTGCTGCCCGTGCCCTCGGTCTGCCGGTTACTTCGAGCTTTCACACCAATTTTCACGCCTACACCCGCGACTACGGATTCAGCCTCCTCCACCCCATCGTCCTGTGGTGGTTGCGCCGCGTGCACAACCGCACCCTCCGCACCTTCGCACCAACCGATGAACTCTGCGCCGAATTGCGCGACCTCGGTTTCAACGACATGCACCTGCTCTCCCGCGGCGTGGATATCGACTGCTTCTCGCCGGATCGCAGATCAGAGGAATTGCGTGCATCTTGGGGAGCCGGTCCGGACAACCCCGTCGTGATGCACGTCGGTCGCATGGCCCCGGAAAAAAATTACGATCTGCTCTTCAAGTGCTTCGCGGCGATGCACGCGGCCAACCCGCGTCTCAAGTTCGTCCTCGCCGGGGACGGACCGCTCCGTGAATCGCTGATCAAGGCGCATCCCGAATGTCATTTCGCCGGATTCTATTCACGGCAAGAGATCGGTCGTTACTACGCGTCGTCCGACATTTATATCCACGCGAGTTTGACCGAGACGTTTGGCAATGTGTTGACCGAGGCCATGGCCAGCGGACTCGCCGTCGCCGGTTTCGATTACGCCGCGGCCCGACAATTCGTGCGCGATCGGGATAACGGACTCGTGGTGCCCTGCGATCAACCCGATGCCCTCGTGGCCGCCGCAGTCGAGCTCGCCACCGATCCGGACCTACGTGCTCGTGTCCGGAAAGCCGCACGGCACGGTTTCGAAAAACAATCCTGGAGTCACGTCATCGGCCGGTTCGAGGGTGACCTGCTCGCCGCCGCCAATCTAGGCGGCACCGTATGAACCGCGTCATCATCCTCACCGCCGGTTATGGCGAAGGTCATAACGCCGCCGCGCGCAATCTCGCCACCGCGTTAGATGCGCAGGGTGGCGCGGGTACGGCCGAGGTCGTGGATCTGTTCGCCCTGGTTTCACCTCGCCTCAATGCCATCGCGCGTCGCGGCTACCTCGCGATGATCAACCACACACCGAAACTGTGGAGTGCGTTCTACTCGTGGATTGATCGCAGCCGACCCTTCCCGCGTCACCTCTGGTTTCTGCGCAAAGAGTTGGCCCTGCTCCGCGAGCTCATCGCGCGTGAAAAACCCACGGCGATCTGCAGCACCTACCCGGTCTATGCATTTCTGTTGGAGCGACTCACCAGCGAAGGATCGCTCAAGGCGCCCTACTACAACATCGTCACCGATTCGATTAGCATCAATTCGCTCTGGTGGTTGCCGCAGTGCCACGGCTGGTATCTGCCCAATGTAGAATCGGCCCAGATCATCGCCGATGCCGGCCGCGATCCCCACCGGTTGCACACCTTCGGTTTTCCTGTGCAACCCGTCTTCGCGGAACAGGCCGCCACCCTGCAGCCGCCCAATCTCGCGACCGGTCACAACCCGCGCATCCTCTATATCGTCAACTCCGGTTCATGGCATGCGGAAACCACCGCCCAGCTGCTCATGGCCGAAACCAATTGGGAAATCACCTGCGCGGTCGGCCGAGACATTAGACTGCGACGGCGACTCGAACAGCTCGCCGCCCATCGCCGCACCCCGACCACCATCCTCGGTTGGACCGACCAGATACCGCAGCTGATGATGACGCATCATGCCGTGGTAAGCAAAGCTGGTGGCGCCACCACCCAGGAAGCGATCGCCGCGCGCTGTCCGATGATCGTCAATCAGATCATCCCCGGGCAGGAAGAAGGGAACTACGAATTACTCCGTCGACACGACATCGGCGGTCACGCCCCCAACCCCATGGCCGTCGTCACCACCTTGCGACAAGGTTTTGCCAGTGGTGGCAATCTCTGGCGCAACTGGCGGCGCAGTCTCGACAACCTCGCCCGCCCGCAGGCCGCCGCCGACATCGCCCGGCACATCCTGGGACAACCGGCCGCCGATAGTCCTCGCCCCACGCCCGAGAGCACCAAACCACGACCACTCATCGCCACCAGCCATGGATAAAAAACTGCTCCATGTCCGCACCGTGATTCTCTCCGACGTCCATCTCGGCACGCCGGATTGCAAGATCGAGGAAGTAAACCACTTCCTTCGTCACATCCGCTGCGATAAGCTCATCCTCAATGGCGACATCATCGACGGCTGGCAGCTGCGACGCGCCGGTCAGTGGACCAAGGCTCACACCCGCTTCGTCCGCATCGTGCTGAAGAAACTCGAAAAGCGTGACACCGAGATCATTTACCTGCGCGGCAATCACGACGACGTGCTCACGGCCTTTCTGCCGATGGAATTCGCCGGTCTCTCGATCGTCGAGGACTACATTCACGAAGGCCCGCGCGGCCGCTACCTTGTGTTGCACGGCGACGTGTTCGATACCGTCACCAAGAACTTCGTCTTCCTCGCCCACCTCGGTGACTGGGGCTACCGCGCGCTGCTCAAGATTAACCGGATCTACAACGCCTACCGCGCCTGGCGCGGCAAGGAATACTGGTCGCTTAGCAAAGCCATCAAGGCCCGGGTGAAGGAAGCGGTGAACCATGTATCCAACTTTGAGGAGCACATCGCGAAACTCGCGGCTGACCGCGAATGTGTCGGCGTGATGTGCGGCCATATCCACACCCCCGCGGACAAGATGCTGGGCGACGTGCACTACCTCAATTCCGGCGATTGGGTCGAGTCCCTCACGGCCATCGTCGAACATCACGATGGTCGCTACGAGCTCGTGAACTATGCCGACTTTGTGCAAACTTACCCGGCTCCAGTCGTCGAGTCCCCGGTCGAACAAGTGGAGGCCTAAGCCGCGCGTTGTTTAGACGCTCCCCACCAGCCAACCCCAGGGGCGACACCGTAGTTTTGGCTCCCCAACGGCTGCGATATCGGTAGCGTTTTGCGGATATGCCCCACCCCGACTGGCGTCACATTTCCAATGGACGCGAAATCCCCACCGAATACTACAGCGATCAGCCCTACTTGATTCAAACCGACGACGGCGCGTGGGTTTGCACCCTCACCACCGGACCCGGCGAGGAAGGCAATGGCGGCCAACACGTCGTTGCCCTGCGCAGTGAAGATCGCGGACTCACTTGGTCAGCCCCGGTCGATATCGAACCGTCTTCCGGTCCCGAGGCCTCCTACGCCGTGATCACCAAGGTGCCGTCCGGCCGCCTCTACGTTTTCTACAACCACAACTCGGACAATCATCGTAGCGTCAAAGCCGACAACCCGCCTTACAAGGACGGCTTGTGCCTGCGCGTCGACTCGATCGGTTACTACGTCTTCAAATTCAGTGACGATCACGGCCGCACCTGGTCCGCCCAACGCTACCCCATCGCCGTGCGGGAGTTTGCGATTGATCGCAAAAATGCCGACGGCGGCAAGTTGCGCTATTTCTGGAATGTCGGCCGCCCCTTCACCCATCGCGGTGCGGTGTTTGTCTCGCTCCACAAGGTCGGCGGATTCGGTGAAGGCTTCTTCACTTCATCCGAAGGCGTGCTCCTCCGCAGCGCCAATCTGCTCACCGAATCCGATCCCGCCAAAATCACTTGGGAAACCCTCCCCGATGGCGACCACGGCATCAAGGTCGCCCCGCGCGGCGGCCCCATCTCCGAGGAACACAGTTACTGTGTGCTCAGTGACGAAACCTTTCACGTCGTCTTCCGCACGACGGACGGCCACCCCGCCTGCGCTTACAGTCGCGACGAAGGTCACACCTGGTCGATTCCGCAGTATCAAACCTTTGCCGACAGCCGGATGATGAAGCATCCGCGCGCCGCCAACTTTGCGTGGAAACTCAAGAACGGGAAATTCCTCTACTGGTTCCACAACCACGGCGGCACGTGGTATGACGACCGCAATCCCGTGTGGCTCTGCGGCGGCACCGAAGTAGATGGACCGGACGGCAAACGCATCGCCTGGTCGCAACCCGAAATTTTTCTCTACGACGACGACACCTACATCCGGATGAGTTATCCCGATCTCATTGAGGAGGACGGCGAGGTCTGGATCACCGAGACGCAAAAAGACCAAGCCCGCGTCCATCTCGTCAAACCCGCCCTGCTTCAAGCACTGTGGAATGAGAAACCCGCGACCGACATTGTGCGGGACGGTCTCGTGCTGGAACTCTCCGGAACCGGCAATCGGCACAGCCCCACTCCCATGCCCAAGTTGCCAGACTTTACCGATCGCGACTGGCACCGCGCCGATTACGGCCAGGACAATCTGCGCAACGGATTCAGCCTCGATTTAGCGTTCAAGCTCTCCGCGCTCAGCACCGGCCAAGTCCTCCTCGATACGCGCACTGCCATCGGTCAAGGCCTCGCCTTGGTCACAACGGATCGCGGCACGATTGAACTCGTCCTCAACGATGGCCGCACCGAAAGCCGCTGGGATTGCGATCCCGGACTGATCAAAACCGGTCAACGGCACCACCTCACCGCGATCGTCGACGGCGGACCGCACATCATCTCATTCGTGCTTGATGGTCGATTCTGCGATGGCGGCAGCGCCCGTCAATTCGGTTGGGGACGCTTCAGCCGGGATCTGCGGCATGCCCAAGGCAGCGACACCCTGCGCCTCGGCCCGGGGCTCACATCGCTGCGCATTTACAACCGCGCCCTCCTCACCGCCGAGGCCATCGCGAACAGCCAGGCGATGGGCTGCTGAGCCGTGCGGCCATCGTCTCTGAGCTCAGTCGTGACCGAACAGAACACATGAAAGCACGAGTTGAAGCCTTTAAGCATGCATTCCGAGGAGCCCGCACGCTAATCGCCACTCAGCCGCACGCGAAATTTCATGCAGCGGCAACAAGTGTGGTTATAATCTTGGGATTCGCTTATCGAATTTCCGCACTCGAATGGGCCTTGATCGTATTCTCCATTTTCATCGTGTGGCTCGTCGAAGCAGTAAATACCGCGATCGAGTTTCTAGCCGATGAAATCAGTCTCGAGTGGCGCGAGCGCATAAAGCACGCGAAGGACATCGCCGCGTTCTCAGTGCTCGCCGCAGCCATCGGCGCGGCTACGATCGGAGTTCTGGTTTTTGCACCATACTTTACCGGCCGATCATGAAAAAAGAGCCCATCCAGTCGCCCGAGCCAACGAGCACCGCCGCTCCGCGTCGGCGCTCGCGGCTCAGCTAAAACGATAGGCGGACAAAATCGTCATGCAGCCACCCCATTTCCGCCTATTAGCAGGTAGCGCCTGGAAGAGAGCTTCGGCCGCTGTGGCTGTCGCGTTTTTCGCCTATTCTGTCTGGCAGCTTGTCGTTCTTAAGAAAGAAGACCGTGTGGCAGCCCTGTTACTCGTGATTTCATTCCTCGTCATCTTCGGCCTCAGCATTTCCGATGCATTTAGACGCCGAAGGGAGTTGCTCGAGTGGTCGCAGAAAGAGCCGATCCAGCAGTTAGAGACAACGCGCGGGAAGTGACCGTAATACGTATGGCCCAACTCCGCTCAGCATCCCACCTGATTTCAGGTCCTCCGCACGCTCGCCCGCGCGTGTCTCACCTATCCGTGAAGTGATTTTCATCCAGGTAAGCGCAGCTGTGAGGCATCTCTAAACTGGATCTTCGATTCACATGACAACCAAGCATCGAATTTTTACCACGAGCTTCGCGAAGGTGTATCCCTTCTATGTCGCCAAGGCCGAGAAGAAGGGCCGCACCAAGACTGAGGTGGATGCTATAATTTCCTGGCTGACCGGCTATAGTGCCAAGGCGCTGGCACGACAATTGAAGCAGCAGACTGACTTCGAAACCTTCTTTCAGGAGGCGCCCAAAATGAATCCGGCCCGAAGCCTGATCAAGGGGGTCGTTTGCGGCGTGCGGGTGGAAGACATTCAGGAACCTACCATGCGGGAAATCCG
>JAURHD010000060.1 GCA_030833445.1 Cephaloticoccus sp.
AGACGGACATATAGGGGTGGCAGCCAGGTAGGGACTACTCCTTAGAAAATACTCCAATTTGCCTAGATGGAAAACCTTATCTGTGAATCACCTGCTTTTCTCCCATTTTAAGCCCAACAGGGCAGTTTTAGTGCCCAAGATCCACGAAGCCTACCCACTCGGGCGTTTCCAGGTCGATTAACCCAGAGAATCAAGGCTTAGTCCGGGTTTAAATGATTGAAACAATCATATAACAGCTGATTTGTTAAAAAACCTGTCAAATCAGAGGATCAGCATGGCATCTCCGTAGCTGAAGAAGCGGTACTCCTCCCGGATGGCCTCGGCGTAGATTTCCTTCAACCAGGCCACGCCGGAGGGGTCCCCAGGGGTCAGGAAGGCCCCGACCAGGCAGAGGAGCGTCGACTTGGGCAGATGGAAGTTGGTCAGGAGGTGCTCGCAGCACCCGATGGCGTCCCCCGGCTGGATGAAGAGGGAAGCCTCGGAGACGAAGTCACCCTGGTGGATGAATCCGGGAACCTTGCGGAGGGCGTCTTCGCTCGCGCGCACGGAGGTGGTGCCGATCGCCAGACGTGGACGACGCTCCCGCAGAGCCTGCATGGTCCGGG
>JAURHD010000061.1 GCA_030833445.1 Cephaloticoccus sp.
CGGCCAGGACGAGAATTTCCTTGGAGGCGAGGGCAAGGTCCTTGCCGGACGCCAGCGCCGTGAGGGCGGGCTCCAGGCCGGTCGTTCCCACCACGGCGACGAGCACGACGTCGGCTTCGGGGAGTCGGGCGAGTTCGTTCAAGCCCTCAAGGCCGCAGACGATCCGCGTTCCCGGGGGAAAAGTGCTCGTTGCGGCGCGCGCTGCCGTAAACGCCGCATCGTCGAAAATCCCCACGTGACGCACGCCGAACTCACCAGCGATAGTGGCGAGCCGCCGCCAGTTTCCCCGGGCGGCGATGCCCACGAGCTCGAGGCGGTCGCGATGGGCAGCGATCACGCGCAGGGTGTTCTCCCCGATGGAGCCGGTGGCGCCGAGCAGGACGACGCGTTTGCGCTGGGAGGAGGCGGAAGAGGCCATCGCGAACCTTCTGGTTCGCGGATTCCGCCCGCCCGGGCAAGGACAACGATGCGCGCGTTGCGGAAGCGCCGCGTTCAGGGCAGCCGGAACAGCAGGTAACCGACCGGCGCGACAAGGATGATGCTGTCGCTCAGGTCGAACATCCCGCCGATCCCGGGGATGGTCGCCCCCGAGTCCTTGAAGTTG
>JAURHD010000062.1 GCA_030833445.1 Cephaloticoccus sp.
TAGAATGGGAATTGTTTCAGATTGAACAGGTGTTGCCTGCTCAAAGCCAAGCGTTTCAATCGCTTGGAGGAGTTCGGCGCGAAGGCCGAGTTCAGTAAATGTAGACATCGCGAGGATGGAATTAAAAGCCCTAATAAAATGGCCCCAACCCGCGGAGCCTTCGGTCGTAGAAAAGCATATCGTCCTGTAAGCCGGATTCTGTTCGCCCCTTGCGTTGCGCCCTTGCCATTGATCTGGGCAGTTGGTCACCCAACTGCTCTATCTGCCTACCCGCTGGCTCAGACGAGCCGTCTTCAAGCGCCAGCCTACATGGCATTTCATCCCGCGAGGTTTACCAAGCCATCAGAATTGCTCCTGACGCTGGTGGGCTCTTACCCCACCTTTTCACCCTTGCCCCCGTTACTCATACGATGCTCCGTTGGCGGTTTCCCTCTCTGTGGCACTAGCTGTCAGTCATTGGGTTGCCCCTCAAACTGCCTACCCGTTAGGTAGCGCGGTGCTCTGTGATGTCCGGACTTTCCTCCCTTCGGAACCGAAGCCCCTTAAGGCGGCAAGGCGGACGTTATGCGGGTGCAAAGGTACAACAAATAC
>JAURHD010000063.1 GCA_030833445.1 Cephaloticoccus sp.
TTCGTTACAAGAACGCGGCGTTCGTGCTGAATTCAAAATTGTGGAAGAATGCTCAAAAGTTTTCGAGATTACTTATCTCGTCACAAGGTTGGGACGTTACGGACGCGGAAGTTGATCGATGGGCGACACCGAGGAGACGTGGCAAAAGTTATGGTTGTTCTCGTGTACCACATTCTCGAATCCTGACCAGGACGTTTGGTCACTCCTGGGGAGTGCGTGGTCGGTCGGTCGGTCGGTCACGTGGTCGGTCGGTCATGCATTCGGTCGGTCTGTCGGTCGGTCACTTGGTCGGTCGGTCATTTTTTCATGCATTCATGCATTCACTCGGTCGGCCATTTTCGAATTAAAACACGCCTAGAGCGAGAGTAAAACAAAAAGGGGGCGTCGAGCGTGCGCGCTCGACGCCATCGATCGTTCGACGACGAATTCCACGAATTCCACGAATTCGATTCTATACGACGTCACGCGTTCCTCCATCGACGACGTGTTGCTCGATCGATATCCGAGCGACGTCGAGGACGCGGATGAACGACGACGACATTACGACGCACGCGCTCTTCGCGAGACGTCAGTCACGGACGTCGTCGG
>JAURHD010000064.1 GCA_030833445.1 Cephaloticoccus sp.
TGGACCTTTATTGTCAACTGTTGCTATTGTGTTAACTGGAGCGGGAGGCGAGATTCGAACTCGTCTATTTCAGTTTGGAAGACTGACGTGTAACCGTAAACACTTCACCCGCATTTTTAATGGCTCCAGGGATAGGGATCGAACCTATGACCAATTGGTTAACAGCCAACTGCACTACCGCTGTGCTACCCTGGAATAAAATGGTGCGTCCTGAAGGTGTCGAACCTCCGACCCTCTCGGTGTAAACGAGATGCTCTACCGCTGAGCTAAGAACGCAAAACTTTGGTGGACCGCCGGGGAGTCGAACCCCGTACTCCGCCGTGCAAGGGCGGTGTGTTCCCAAGTATACCAGCAGCCCAATTATTCTTTCAAATCTTTTGCGTCAACACAGGTCTCGCCTTTGAACACGTAGATATCGCTATCTACTCTAATTTGTTCAAAAACCTGATTGTTAACGCACTTGTAAGGATCTTTGTGATTTTGCATGTAGAAATAAGCACCATAACCTATACCTGCCAATATCATAATGACAGGTATAAATTTCAAGTACTTTACAATCTCGGG
>JAURHD010000065.1 GCA_030833445.1 Cephaloticoccus sp.
TTGAGCCGACAGCGGGTGAAGTTGCAGTCAACGGCAAGTCGGCCACTCAAGCACGGCTTGATCAGGACTACGGGATGGCGTTTCAGCAGGCCGGTTTGTTTGATTGGCGCACAGTACGCAAAAACATCGAGCTGCCGCTTGAGCTCAAAGGTTGGGACAAAAACGCCCGCCGAGCCCGTGCCGAAGAAATGCTGCAGCTCGTTCAGTTGCCCGAAATTGGTGACCATTATCCGTGGCAGTTGTCGGGTGGGATGCAGCAGCGCATCGCAATCGCTAGGGCATTAGCAGCGCATCCACCGTTGTTATTGATGGACGAACCCTTTGGTGCCCTCGACGAAATGACCCGCGAATATATGCAGGGCGAATTGCTGCGAATCTGTGCTGCAACGGGCACCACCGTCGTGTTTGTTACGCACTCGATTCCTGAAGCCGTGTATTTATCCAATCGCGTTGTGGTGATGTCGCCGCGGCCCGGGCGCATCACAAAGATCGTGCCGGTATCGCTGGGTGCCGAGCGAACCGAAGACACCCGCAATCGAACACCATTCTTTGAA
>JAURHD010000066.1 GCA_030833445.1 Cephaloticoccus sp.
GACGACTGGGTGGAGCGGCTTCGCGACAGCATCCGCTGAGCACGACCACGTCACGCATCTAGTGTGCGGGCATGGCAGACAACAGCGAAGTCGCGGTGGTGACCGGAGCCAACTCGGGTATCGGTCGAGCCACCGCCATTCATCTGGCCCGCAACGGCTACACCGTGTTCGGCACCGCCCGTGGGCTGGAGAAGGCGAAGAAGGCCAACTCGATGGCCGCCGAGGCGGGCGTGGAATTGCAGTGGGTCGAGATGGATGTGGCCGATGACGCCAGCACCGCTCGGGGATTGGCCGAGGTGTTCGAACGCGCCGGCCGCATCGATGTGTTGGTGAACAACGCGGGCGTGGGTGGCAACGCGGTGGTGGAGGAATGTCCGCCGTCGCTGTATCACGAGGTGATGAACGTGAACCTCTACGGCGTAGTGCGTTGCGTGCAGGCCGTTCTTCCGCACATGCGCGAACGTGGCTCGGGAACGATCATCAACATTTCTTCGGTGGTGGGTCGCTTCGCCGCCTTGGCCCAAGCGCCGTACGTGGCGTCGAAGTG
>JAURHD010000067.1 GCA_030833445.1 Cephaloticoccus sp.
GGCCATCGCCGATGGCAAGGAATTCGTACACCCCGTATTTTGGGGTGTGGATTTGGCCACCGAACACGAGCGCTGGCTCGCGGAAGTATATTTCAAAAAGCCTGTGTGCGTTTACAACTATCCAAAGGACATCAAGGCGTTCTACATGCGCTTGAACGACGATGGCAAAACCGTCGCCGCTATGGATGTCTTGGTCCCGAAGGTTGGTGAACTCATCGGCGGCAGCCAACGCGAAGAGCGCTTGGATGTCTTGGAACGTCGCATGGTCGAATCTGGACTGAACCCGGAGGATTATAGCTGGTATTTAGATTTGCGTCGTTACGGTACCGTCATGCATGCTGGATTTGGCCTCGGTTTTGAGCGTCTCATTCTCCTTTGCACGGGAATGGAAAACATCCGCGATGTCATCCCATACCCGCGCTGGCCAAACAACTGCATCAGCTAGGATGTCACTTTTGATAAACACGAATGATATGATATCGATAACAATGACTCTAACGCTCACGATACGCGGCGATGTTTGACTTTAACGGCGGGAATTG
>JAURHD010000068.1 GCA_030833445.1 Cephaloticoccus sp.
ACTTATTTAAGAGGTGTGCCTTTTATTCAAATTCCGACCACACTTTTATCTCAAGTGGATTCATCGGTCGGTGGTAAGACAGGTATTAATCATCCCATGGGTAAAAATATGATCGGTGCTTTTTATCAGCCTCAATGTGTGATTGCAGATATTGATACTTTAAAAACCTTACCTGAAAGAGAATTTTCAGCAGGCATGGCAGAAGTCATTAAGTATGGGCTTATTCGTGATGAGACGTTTTTTAATTGGCTTGAAAAAAATATTGAAGGCCTTATGAAATTAAATCCATCCCTTTTGATTGAAGCTATAGAGCGCTCATGTCAAAACAAAGCGGATGTGGTGGAGATGGATGAACATGAATCAGGTGTGAGAGCGACATTAAATCTTGGCCATACGTTTGGACATGCGATTGAAAATGCGATGGGCTATGGTGTTTGGCTTCATGGTGAAGCGGTAGCAACGGGTATAGTGATGGCAGCTCATTTATCAAAACTCATGGGCTGGGTAAAGGGCGAAGAATTTACTCGCATCATTAAACT
>JAURHD010000069.1 GCA_030833445.1 Cephaloticoccus sp.
TGGTCCCTGTGCTCCTTGTGGACCTTGTGCTCCTGTACCTCCGGTATTTCCTTGGACAACGCTTGCAGCACCGGTAGCCCCTTGAGAACCCTGAGGTCCTTGAGAGCCTTGTGCTCCTTGTGGACCTCCGGTGGCACCAGTTGCTCCTTGGAATCCTTGTGCACCCTGAGCACCTTGCGCTCCAACGGTTGCTGTGGCGGGTCCTTGGAATCCTTGTGGACCTTGATTTCCTTGAGCACCAATTGCACCTGTTGCGCCTTGATTGCCTTGGAATCCTGTTGCACCTTGAACTCCTGGTGGTCCAGGATTGCCTTGGAATCCTGCAGGACCAACATTTCCTTGTGGTCCTTGTGCACCTGCAGGAGCTGAACCTTGATTTCCTTGAGCACCTTGCGCACCAACGTTGCCTTGAAATCCTTGTGGACCTTGATTGCCTTGCGCGCCTTGGAAACCTGCTGCTCCAATTGATCCTTGAATGCCTTGAAATCCTGCAGGTCCAGGTCCACCTGTCGGATTTG
>JAURHD010000006.1 GCA_030833445.1 Cephaloticoccus sp.
CCATCGGCAGCCCGCAGGATGCGGATCTTATCTTCTGTCGTATGTCTTTTACCTTTCATGGTCTGGGTCCTTTCTGGATTCCCAGACTAACTCACTCAATGGCTCAGTTTCCGTAACCCGGACCAAGTGGCTGCGATATGCGGGTGACAACATGGAGGAAGGTTCCAGAATGACCGATGAATGAATGTTAAGGTCCGACCATTAATCCAACCCGGCCGAATCCCGCGTCCCGTCTGGTGAGCTTATCGTTAAAATGACCGCCGACTGCGTGGTCTACGCGAGACTTCCGAGTGTCCGGGAGAGCGTTCCGGGATCTTGCTTCCGGACATTTTGAGATTTTAGTATCCGCTGATGCCACCATGCCCATTCCACCTTCAGACAAGCGCCCCGACCTTACCGAAAGCGGTGGCCGCCGGGCTAGATCCCACGGCTGAGCTCGCATTCTTAGAAGAAGTTTATCCGGCAGGAATAGAGCCCGAGCGCCGCACCTGTCTTGAGGGAGCGATCGCCGCGGATCAAGCCGCCCCACTGACCTCGAAGGAACTGACTTGGGCCGGGCGGATTGCGTGGCGCAATAATTCGCGCTGTATCGGCCGTCTCCATTGGCGAAGTCTGATCGTGCGTGATCACCGCGGACTAGAAACCCCGGACGCAATTGCCGAGAGCCTGCGCGAGCATCTCACCTTGGCATAGGGCGACGGTGCCGTGCGTTCCTACCTCACCGTTTTCGCGCCGCCGGAGCGCTGCGGTGGCCCGGCGCCGCGGATTTGGAATTCCCAGCTTTGTGGTTACGCTGGTTATCGCGGCACTGGCGGCACTATTTTAGGCGATCCCGCTAACACGCCATTTACTGACCTTGCGCTGCAGCTGGGCTGGCAAGGTCCAAAGAACCCAACAGCATTCGATCTCCTGCCTTGGATCATTTCTGGCCGCGACGGCCAGCCCCAGCTTTTTCCGCTACCGCAAGGGTTGGTCCGGGAGATTCCAATCCACCATCCCGAGCACAGTTGGTTTGAAGCGCTCGGGTTACGCTGGTATGCTGTCCCCGTTATCACACATATGCGGTTTCGGGCAGCTGGCACCGACTATCCGGCCTCTCCTTTTAACGGATGGTATATGGGCACCGAAATTGGGTCGCGCAATCTGGGCGACACTCACCGTTACAATCTACTTCCTCTGATCGCAGACAGGCTTGGCCTGGACCGAAGGACCTCGCGGAGCTTATGGCAGGATCGGGCGTTGCTCGAGCTTAACCAGGCGGTCCTGCATTCCTACGCAGCCGCAGGAGTAAAGATGATCGATCACCATACCGCTTCCGAGGAATTCATTAAATTCCGCGATCAGGAAGCGTCCCACGATCGGGCGATATCGGCGCGCTGGGATTGGATCGTGCCGCCGATGTCCGCATCTGCCACGCGGGTCTTTCACACTTCAATGAGCGAATTCGCCACCACCCCGGACTTTCATCACCAACCGGCACCCTCCTTTTCGCGATGAAGAGGTGAGCGCCCGATGTTTCCACCAGTGGTTTGGTTGAAAACGCGATGAATCCCCGATGCTCGCTGCGACGATGGGAAATTCGATGGATTTGAAGGGTTTCATCATGTGTCCGGCTGTTGCTAAAGCCTCGGAGAATCCTCAGTCCGCTCGTGATCTCACCTTTGTTTTCAGAGGAAAGTGAAATTGATCCGCAGTCCTTCCATCGTGTCGGTATCACCATGGTTGCTGTGCTAATTCGGTCGCAACGAACCAAATCCCGTCAACCATTCCCAGAAATCGCCGATCTCAAGATTACGGGCGACTCTGGTTCATCTCTCGGCACCTCCACCATTTTAATACCCCATCGCGCACCCTCGTGCCGATGGCGTGACATGCGGATCTTTTGTTCGGTCGTGTATTTCCCCCTTTCATTGTCTGGGTCCTTTCTGATGTCCCAGACTAACGCTTCCCTTGGCTCAAATCCCGCGTCCCCGTCAGGGTCGAACCCACAAGACTTGCGTCGGTAGATTTTGAGTCAGGCTATGCGTCAGGCCGTGACCGCGTGATCGGGAGTCAGTGACCGCGCTAACTTGTTCAGACTGACATGGCTCGTGCCAGTGGATAACGAGCTCTCATCCTCGTGAGCACGCGGATAAGCACCGCTTAAGAGGGGAAATCAGCGTGGGAACCCGTGGCGGTTTGCGGCTTCAGAGCGATAATAGTGGTATGGCGCGAGCCTTCAAAGAACTAACCGTTAACAGTTGACTCTAAAACAGTTGTTGATGTAGATATTATGAACTAAACTAAAAATGCTTACTAAGTTCACTTTTGCCGATAAATTACTCTTTCTTGCTTCATTCTTGGTCATAATTTTCTCTAAACTGTTATACTGGCAGGGAGATAAAATTGATGCTATTTTTGTTGGCCTTTGGGCTCCTTCTATTCTCGCGTTCGGAGTCTATTTGAAACTGATAGGATCTTCGAAAGATGAGTGATTATGTCTCCTATTTTGCAGCTTTGATTTTTGTGCTATTTGGGATCGCATTTTTTTCGGCCATGCAGGGATTCAAGCGTTTGGGCAAAGACAGCAAATCCGCAACGAGCAAAACCCCTGACCTGACCTCGCTATTTTGAGCCACCTTTCATGGTCTGGGTCCTTTCTGGGGCCCAGACTAACATCAAAGGTGGCTCAAAATAGCGAGGTCAGGTCAGACAAGTGGTTTTCTGCGAAAGCAAAAAATTATGGCAGTTAAGCAATAATAGCTTGGTCTAAAAGCCCGAAAGCTCTACAATCTTCCGACGTGACACATTACGTGTCTTAACATAACCCCCAAAAAACAAATGCAGATCATCGACACAATAATCGGAATACTAAAAAAGATCACTGAGCTTGGAGTTGCACTGCTTGCTCTGACTGTTGTTCTCCAAGTGGTTTTCGGTACACCGGTGCCCTTTATAAACCTCGATGTTGTAGGCAATCTGACAGGCCTTATCACGACGCTGGGCTCTAGTGGATTGGTCGGCTTAATAGCTGCTGGTGTATTGTATGCGGTTCTGAGCAAGAAGTAACCCCAGTTTTTTCGCTCCAAGGCTGTCGTCGATCCCGACAGCCTTTTTTTTTACCCGCCGTGGGCTGAGCAAGTCGCCAGACTAATCCTTTGCTGCCTCACCGCTGCCTCTCTCCCGCCGTTATTCCCGCTGACTGCGCTAACCCCGTCATTCTGACATAGTCCGAAGGATTTTTAAGTGGTGCCCAGGGTGGGGGTCGAACCCGCAAGCCTTTAAAGGGCGGCAGATTTTGAGTCACAGCGTTGACACGGGTTCAGGGCTGGAGGGTCCGCCCCGTAGGGGGCCACCCCATGATGCCGTCTGGGATGCGGGCGCTACGGTAGCGCCACAGTTTCGTCACTGAAGCTAATCCGTTCCATCTGGCGCAGGACATCGCGCCGTCCGGAGCCGCCCTTTCGGGTGACCGTGTAGGTGCTTCCGCTCTTGCTGACGTCGTAGTCGGCATGCTTCCCGGAATAAACCACCGTGTCGGTGCCAGCACCGCCAGTGAGTGTTGCGTCGGGATCTGTGTCCTGGGCATAGATGGTATCGTCGCCGCCAAATGTTCGAATATTGGTGCTGTGATTGCGGTCGCGGATTATCACCGGCGCCTTGAAGCATTTGAGGATATCGAGCCCCGTCGTGATGGAGGCGAAGGCGAACCGCGCATTCAGGCTCCCGGGCGCCGGAGGGCAGGAGGCGTAGGCCAAAAAATTGCACCGTCCTTCCACGTCTAAATAGGCGATGAAGCGGCAGGGTGAATCAAACACGATACCGTATTTTTTCCCGAGCAACTGCCGCACCTGCTCGTCCCAGGTCCGCCAAGAGTCGCGGAGCACGGGGTACAGTCGTCCGGTGCCATCGTTGATCAGGATACAGGGGTTCGAGGTGATGGGGACGACCTTGTAATCCAGATTGTTCGAAAGAAAATAGTTCCGGATTCCGCTGCCATCGAGGTCCCGGCGCTGCATGGAGTAGTCGACCTCACCGCCCTTGGGATCATAATCGGGATTGAGCTGGTCAGTCTTGTCCACAAACTCCAGCCCGCCACCCTGATTCTGGAACAACTGCAGCATCGCCAGCCCCTCCGGCCACATCGACGCGGAGGCCAACAGGTCGAGGCGTCCGTCCTGGTTGAAATCATCAGTCCAGAGTCGCGGAACGTGGGTGTTCCACCGGCCCCACAGGCTGCTGCGGGTCGAATACGCCCCGCGCGCCGAAAAATAGGGCACCAGGGAGGCCGCCGGCGGTTGCAGGACTCCATCCGCATAGTCAAAAAGTCCGATGGTGAAGAGGTAGCGCTCGGGCGCGCTCGGGTCGAAGTAACCGCTCGCACTGTTGTCACCCACCGCTACCACGGTGGTGCCGTCACCGCGAAAATCGCCCGCCGTGATGCTCATGCCCCCGCCGGGCACCGGCAGTTCGCGGGGCGCGAGGCTGCCCGAGGCATTCCACGTGTACTGCGGATTGGCCAGGCCGCGATGGAAGCCCGTGAATACCGGGCTCGTGGAAAAGGACATCGTCGCGAGGGCCGGCCGGCCGGCTATCGGCACCAACTGGGCATCATGCGCCATGACTGCATCGTCGACCGCGACGCTCCGGAAGTGCTGGGGAGACTCGCTCAGCCAGACCGTGCTGGGCTTGGCGATGAAGGGGCTTTCGTTGTGGGCGAGAAACACGACGTCCGTTATCTGGTCGCCGTTGAGGTCGGTGGTGATGACGCTGCCGCCTCCGTTGGTCTTCGCCGAAGCCACATAGCTTGCGGTCGCCATCTGCAGGTGACCGTCATCGGTCTGGTCGAGCAGCAGCGCTTCTACCGGAGTCGTGTCGGCCGACTGCGGCGCCCCTTCCCAATCAAATCCACTGTAGGACCAGGCCGTCATGGCGATGCCATCCCTCCGCTCCGGGCCGAGCGGGAATACCGAGTAGAAACCGGTGATAGGGCTGCGCCACTGCCCATCCTGGGGCGCATGGGCGTCCAAGGGGCTCCAAATGCCTACAATCAGCGTGATGGCCTGAATGTCGTTGGGCGCCACGCTGGTGGAGGTGATGTGAATCTGGAGCGGCGTTGCCACACTGGCCCGGGCTGCATCCGTCGCAGTGACCTGCAAGTTGAGTGTGCCCGCGTCATTCCAGTCGGGCGTGCCCGCAAGGCTGTGGGTGCTGGCATCGTAACTGAGCCAGGCGGGCAGTGATTGCCCCGAATTTGTCGTCACCGCGAAAGTAAGCACATCGCCGTCTGGGTCGCTGAAGGTGTTGCTGGGAATGTAAAAAACAAATGGAGCGTCCTCGCGTGCCTCCTGGGCCGCGAGCAGGTGCGCCACCACTGGCACCCGGTTGGCGGGTGCCTCCGGAGCCACGGCACGGTCCCCGCCACAACCCGCCAGCAGCAGCGCGCCAACGAGGACTAGCCCACTGAACCGACCAGACATGAATGGCCCAGCACCCCTCGAGTGGTTGTGCGGTACGCGTGCTGACATCGGTGCCTTTTGAGGGCACTTGGGTAAATCGACAATCGGATAATATAGACCCGCGCGAATCATTCGGTGGGCTTGAGCCTTCGGACAATATCCTCACAGCTACCTACCTGCCCGTAGCTTTTCGGGTCATCTTGCTAACCTAGTCATTCCGGCGGAGTCCCAGCCTCTCACCGCTGGTGCCCGGGGCGGGACTCGAACCCACACGTCCTTACGGACAGGGGATTTTAAGTCCCCAGTGTCTACCATTCCACCACCCGGGCATTCGGGTCTGCTGAATCTTTAAGTCGAAGCCGTCGCCGTCAATCACGGGGAGCAGTCTACGTAAAAATCGGCGCGATGGCTACTGATCGAGCAACCGGATGATCTGATTTCAACATCGCCTTCCGGGTGGGCTCGATTTTAGATTGCCATGACCGGCAGGGTATCTCCCCTAGTTGGCAGACGGTGCGCATGAATCTTCGACGACTTAATTTGACTCAAAAACTGGCTCTGATTGCCGCGGTGATTTGGTTACCGATCTCTCTGTCTGCCGCAGGCACCAGCGAGGGAAACGCTTCCGGGGGCATGGGTGACGATGAACTGGTGGGGCAGATTGAAATCCCCGGTGGGGACCTGGATACCATCCTCGGGTTAATGGAGCGTTGGACTGGCCGCTCACTGTTGCGTCCGCAGAATTTGCCCACCCTTACCTTGCCCCTGAATCTCAAAGACAACGTGACCAAGGCCGAGGCCATTCAAGCCATCGAGACCTTGCTTAATCTCAACGGAATTGCCGTCACCCCGCTCGGAGATCGTTTTCTCAAGGTCACCCCCCTCAGCGCGGCCAAGTCCGAGGCCCCGGAATTGATCGAGGGTTCGGTCCTGACCCTGCCGCCCAGTGGCCGCACGGTCAGCAAGCTGTTTCAGCTCAATTTTCTTCGCGTGGGTGAATTCATGCCGCAAATTGCCGGGTTGCTCAATCCCGCCGCGGGCAGCCCGCCCGTGGTCTTCGACAAGGCCAACGCCGCCCTCGTCACCGATTCGGTCAGCAACCTGCAACGCATCGAGACCCTCATCCAACAGCTGGACCAGCCAATGATGAACGGCCTGAAGCCAAAGTTTTACACGCTACAATCGGCCAAGGCCAGCGAGGTGGTGAATAAGATGCGCACGATGCTGACCGGTGCCTTGCAGACCCAGCTAGGCACCGCCACCAGTTTCAATGCCGATGATCGCACCAACCAGATCGTCCTCATCGCCGACGAGCGCCAGCAGTCGTTTTTTGATGAATTGATTTCCCGACTCGATGTGCGCGCCGATCCGAATACGCGCAACGAAGTCATCTTTCTTAAGCATGCGGTCGCCAAGGATGTGGCCGATATCCTGAGCACGCTCGTGACTGGCCAAAACAAAACCACGGCAAATTCGGGCCAATCCACGGTGCGTCCGGCCGCCCTCACCTCGGCGGGATCCAACGGTAACGCGACACCACCCACGCCTGCGATAGCGACCGTGTTGCCCCAGCTTGATTTGCAGGACTCCAACCAATTCAGCAGCGTTCTCACAATCTTGCCCGAGGAACGCAGCAACGCGATCGTGATTTCCGGGACCGTCGATGACTTGCGGCTGATTCAGGATCTGGTCGCCAAGATTGACGTGCTGCTCGCCCAAGTGCGCATCGAGGTCGTGATTGCCGAAGTCACGCTGAGCGATGATGCGACGTCCGGCATCAGCCAGTTGGGTCTCCAAGTGAGTGGCGACCGGCTGGTCGGCTTCAGCGGGACGGGGGCGGGGATCGGGGTGACCGATGGAGTTCTTTCCCGTAATCCCAACACGGGCCGGTTGGATTTGGTCGCCATGATTTCACTGAGCACCACGCCGCGCAAAAACAACATCAACATCCTCTCCGTCCCCAATATCGTCACGACCCACAACAAGTCGGGTGAGATTTTTGTGGGAGAAAAACGACCGGTGATCAGCAGTTATCTAAGTGATTCCAACGCCAATCAGAATTTGGGTAGTGGTTACCGTTCGACGGTCAATCAGCAGGACATCGGCATTTCCCTCACGGTGAAACCGCTGATTGGTTTGGATGGATCCGTGCAGCTTGAAATCCAACAGGAAGTAAACGACGTCTTGGGCGAGATTATCATCGATGGAAATCCTCAGCCGCGCATCGGCAGCCGTAAAACCGACTCGTTTGTCAGTGTGCATAGTGGTGAGGTCATCGTGCTCGGTGGATTGCAGCGGGAGTCGCAGTCCAAGAACAGCAACCGGCTCGGTCCGATTCCAATCATTGGGGATTTGTTGGGTTCGCGCTCGCGCAGTAAATCGCGCACCGACTTGGTCTTCTTTCTCCGTCCGACGGTGCTGGGTAACAATGAATCCGATAATATCGCCGCCATGAATCAAGTGGAGCGCATGCCCGAGTCGCAGCGCGCCAAGGTCAAACAGGCACTCGAAGTTACTGACGGGGCCGCCGCCCATGCCGACCGGAACTGAGGCCATGTCCACCGCTTGGTTGGCAAAATTGAGTGCGGCGGCACAACCGGCCGTGCTCGAGGCTCCGCGGGGCGAACGACAGGCCGCTTGGTCCCAGGCGCTTGGGCTAACTGAAAAGGATGGGTTGGCGGAATTGTCGGCCGTTTCAGGAATTCCCGTGGTAACGGATCTAAAGATAGATGAGGCCGTCCGTCCGTTGATACCGGCTCGCTTGGCGGCGGATTTTCAGATCGTGCCCCTGCTAATCACCGACGCGGCGGAAACGGAAATTCATTTGGCGACGGGTTGGGTGCCGGATGTGGAAGTGGAGGATTGGGTGCACGCGTTTACATCCAAGACTCTTTGCTGGCACTTGGCGGTCGCCGACAAGGTGCAGCAATTGATCCGCGACCATTATGGCGTGGGCGCGGGCAGTCTGGATATGGCCAATGAGGCCGAGATCACGTTGACGGAGGCACTGGGCGACACGGATGCGGACGAGGATGCCGCCGTGGTGCGCTTCGTGACGGATGTGATTACACAGGCGATTGAGGATGGCGCGACGGATATTCATTTCGAACCACAGGAAGGTCAGTTGCGCATTCGCTACCGGGTGGACGGACTGCTGGTGCCCGTGCCATTGCCGGAAAATCTCCTGCGCTTTCAGGATGCGATTATTTCGCGCCTCAAGATCATGGCGCGCCTCAACATTTCCGAGCGTCGCCTGCCGCAGGATGGCCGCATCAATTTCAAGGCGGGTGGCAACTCGCTCGACATTCGTATTTCCACCATTCCCACCATCTATGCCGAGAGCGTGAGCTTACGATTGCTCAATCTACGCCGCGAAGCCTATACGATGGACCGCATTGGGCTCGATGCCGGGGAAAAGGAACGCATCACCGGCGTGTTGGATTCGCCGCACGGCATAGTGCTGGTCACCGGGCCGACCGGGTCCGGAAAATCCACTTCGCTCAATGCGTTTCTGCGGCAGATCAACTCGACCGATTTGCGCATTGTTACGGTGGAAGACCCGATCGAATACGAAGTGCCCGGGGCAAACCAGATTCAGGTTCGGCCGGAAATCGGCCTCAGTTTCGCCAGTGCACTCCGCCACATTTTGCGCCAAGACCCCGATGTCATCATGGTGGGTGAGGTCCGCGACCGGGAAACGGCGGATATTGCGATACGCGCCTCCCTGACCGGGCACTTGGTTTTCACCACGCTGCACACCAACGATGCCCCGGGCGCGATCACCCGGTTGATCGACATGGGCATCGAACCGTTCCTCATCGCCTCGGCCATTGAGCTGGTGATTGCACAACGACTCGTGCGCCGGCTTTGCCACCACTGTTCCAAGCCGGAACCGGTCGCTCCGCAAAAATTGCGTGACAACCTCTCAGCCTTGGGCATCGACCAGGCACTGGCCGATGGCGTAACCAGCCTGCAAGTTCCGGTGGGTTGCGATCATTGTCGCGGCACCGGTTTCCGGGGTCGCATCGGACTCTTTGAGATCCTGCGACCGAATGAAGAGATGCATGACCTCATTGTGAAACGCGAATCCACCCGCGCGCTGGCCCGTAGCGCCGCGAAGCACGGCATGCGCAGCTTGGCCGAGTCCGGTTGGATCAAAGCCCGGGCCGGCGAAACCACGCTCGACGAGATTCTGCGAATTATCAGCGTCAACGATCGCTAACCATGGCAACGTTTGCCTACACCGCCCGTGATACTGCGGGAAAAACCGTGTCCGCCGCCGTGACGGCCGAGACCCGCAAGGAGGCCCTGCGATTGCTGGCGACCCGTGGTTTGCAAGTGCTCAACTTGTCGGAATCGGCGACGACGGGTGCGGTGCTGGCCAGCCCGAAACAATTCAAGAAGTCAGTGATCCGGATGCCGCAATCCCGTGATCTCTTGCCCTTTTTGCAGGCCCTCACGGAATTGACGACGAGTGGATTGTCGCCGGGAGAAGCCGTGCGCCTGCTCGCCAATCGCATGAAGGAACCGAGGCTGCGCACCCTTTGCGGCTTGCTGTGGGACAGTCTCAAGGAAGGGCAGACCTTGTCCCAAGCGATGGAAGCCATCCCGGCCGTGTTTGACGTGCAGGCAGTCAGTCTGGTGCGCGCCGCCGAAGCGACGGGCAGTCTCAACGAGGTGTTGCTGCGTCTCATCCAACATCACACCGAGCAACGCGAACTGAAACAAAAGCTCACGACCGCGCTGACCTATCCGTTGTTTGTCGGCATCGTCGCCTTGGGGGTGATCGCGTTCTTTGTCTTCTTCCTGATGCCGCGGCTGCAAGGACTACTGAATTCGCTGGGTGGCAAGCTGCCATTGTCCACGCAGATCTTGGTCACCGGCTCGGAGCTGTTGGTGCGTTACGGGATTTTCGTGGTGCCGTTGGTCGTCATTGCGGCGGTGTTGGCGTGGCGCTGGCACCGGACGGAACGCGGACGGGTGGTCATTGATGAGCAATTGGTCAAACTGCCGTTGATCAAATCCTGGGCGATCGACACCGGGGTGCTGGCCTTTGTGCAAACCCTCGCAGTGCTGTTGGAAAATGGCATCAACACCGTCGAGGCCCTGCGGCTCACTGAACGCACCGTGCCCAATCGCACGATCCGGGCGGCCCTCCGTCAGGCCACGGAACGCGTGATCGAGGGCGACAGTTTGTCGGGTGCGCTCTCCCGCACGGGTTACTTTCCGGATCTGGTTTTGGACCGGCTGGCCGTCGGCGAAAACACCGGCAAGCTGGCTCCCTGTTTGCGCGACATCGCGCAACATTATGCGACCCGGCACACCCGGCGTTTGCAAAACATGGTCGGCGTGATCGCCAACGCCGTGTTGTTGTGTGCCTTCGCGTTCGTGGGCTTTCTCGCCTACGCCATCGTGGCCGCCGTGCTGCGGGTCAGCGCGAGTTTCCAGTTCTGATCCGCCGTTCACGGATGTATTGGCCGCGGAGACACGGAGACGCGGAGAAAAACTTCGGTTTCTAATCAGTCAAGACGACCGGCCGTGTCGTTACTTGGCCGGGGCAACCACTTCGACGGAGTAAATCCGGAAGTTGGCGTTGAGCAGACCGGAGTTGGCGCGATCGGTGGCCAGCACACATTGGTCTATCCCGAGATAGGGTGCCCGGGCGGAAAGTTTTTCGTAGAATTGCAGCAAGGCAGGCAGACCGGCCTGACGGATGTTGACCTGCACACTGTGCAGCGCGAATTGCTCGGTGCGATCGGTGCGCTGCGAACCCAGGTCAGCATTGAGACCCTTCAGCATGGCATTGAGTGCGGCGAAACTTTGGGCGGAATCCAATGCTTGCGCCGGATCGAGTGAGCGGCCGGCAGTGGCCACGCGGGCCATGATATCGTCGCGATTGGCCAACCAGAGTTCTTGGGCGGCTTTTTCCTGCTGAGCGGATTGCCAAAGTTGCAGGTGTGCGCGGCTGCGTCCGAGGAGGGAAGTGCCCCACCAAGCCAGAGCGATTCCGGCGTAGAGCAGAATCAACCAGCGTTCACGCCCCGAGCGCTGCAGAAAGAAAGCCTTCATGCGCCTCCTCCCGGTTGATACCAGTTGGGCTTGAAGGTGACCTCCAATTGAAAACTCGTGCGGCCGGCGCGCATGCGGGGATCGCGCAATTCAATCTTCTCGATTCCGGGAACCGATTTCAGCGCTTCCTCGTAGGTGCGCAGATCGCCGGCTTCACTGGTCTGGGCCTCGATGCTGAGTTGTGACGGACCATTCGTGCTGACCCGCAGGAATTCGACGGAAGCGGGTCGCGGACGATTGACTGCGGCCAACATTTCAAAGGGCCGCAACTGCTGATCGGTCATTTTTTGCAGTTTGATCGCGAGCACCTGGGCAGATTCGATTTCCTGCACGGCCGAAGCGTTGGCGTCCAATTTACTGCGCTGCGAGGCCAGCAGAGCGCGTCCGCCCAGCAGGCCGATCTCCACCAACAGACACACGGCCAGCCCTGCGGCCAGCGCGGCAAAGCTGCGCCAGAACAGATTGCTGCGGCGATCCTGGGCCTGTTGAGTCGCGAGCAAGGTCTTATCCCGAATGTCCACTTGGCCCAAGGCCGTCAGTGGCACGTTGGCCTGATGGGCCTCCCCGATATTCAGCTGCAAGCCAGTCTTGTTGATCCCGAGCGAGCTGACATGACCTTGAAACGCATTGATCTGGTCGTCGGCCAAGCCAGAGCGACGTTTGAATTCATGGAGCAGTTCCGCCTCGACGCGCCGGGTCGTTTCCGGAGAGACCTGCCGGGTAAGAATCAATGTGGGTAGTTCCGAGGCTTCATCCCACGCGACCGCTTCGATCACTTGGTCCGTGGCCCGTAGACTGCCGGTGCCCGCGCGCGAACGGCGCGGCGCGATTCCCCACAGGACAAATTCGGGCAGGACGGCCCGGGCGGTTTCCCACGTCGCCTGTTCTTCGGTGGTAAAACTGCGGCGGTAGGCCGCATAGACCAACGCATGCCGCCGCGTGTAATCCACGAGGTAACCGTAATACAATTGCTCGAGGGGGAACGGCGCGAGGGTTTCCAGCGCCAGCTCGACTTGGGGGCCAATGGGGGCATTGGCCGCGAGTCCGATGCGACGCACAAAGAACCGGTCACCCGCGAGCAAGATCACGGGTTGATTACGGGAAGTGGTGGAGGAAGCCGGCATCGCTACAATTATTCGCGGTTCTCCCGAATTTCGAGAATGTGAAAAGCAGAGTCGATGCTATTGCGCGTCCAAGCCCGAGGTTCCGAAGTAGGGGTATCCAGCGCGGTGGCGGCTAGACCAGGGTTCTGATTGCGGCCAACCTGCACATCGGCCGTGAGCAGAAATTTGCGACCACCCGATTGGGTATTGATATGAATGCGAAACTGAGTGGCGTCCACGCCCGGAACCCCTGCACCGGTGGTTTGATCCAACGGGACCCGGACATCGCTTAGGGTATAGAACACGGTGGGACCCGTGCGACTGAGCGGGTCACGGGCACCGAGCACTCCGTCGGCATCCAAGCCGAGCGCGGTGATGACATCAGGCGGAGCCGTATTAAGGTTGGTCTGACTGGCGGGATAAAGGCTAACGGCGTCGCGGAATCTTTGGCCGCGTTCATTCCAGTCGCCGTTTTCATCGCAGAGCACTTCACGAATGATTGGAAGCAGTCGGAGCTCATCGAACGATTGCAGCGGACGGTGCGGTGGGATCAAGACGGGTGCTTGGTCCAATTCCGGGATCGTGGCATAGTCCGCGTATTGGGCGGTATAACCGTCGCGAGTCCAAGCCAGGATGCCATCGACTATTTTATCGGCGTCGGAGGAGAGGCAACCGATCCCGGTGAGTAAATTTGTCAACGCGGTGGTGTTGAGCTCCGGACCGGCTAGCGAGAGACGACCGGTAAGATCCTCTACTTGCACCGAGGTAACCAAACCAACTGGAGAGGTGTATTCGGCATAGTCCAACGGGCTGCCCCAGCCTTGGGCTGGCGCATGCAGGCCGCGATCCGCGGATTCAATGTCTGCCAACACCGCCAAGGTAACTTGCAGGGCCGAGTAGGCCTCATCGCGCAAGGGTTCCTGCTGACTGTGCCGTGCCTCCGTCAGCAATTCGGTATGGGCGCGGTTGATGAAGTGTGTGAGCAGCAAGGAAGTGAGTAGGATCAGGCCCAACACAAACAAGATCACCGACCCGCGCTCGCAGTGAATCGTTCTGCTTGGTTCTCGCTGAAAACTGTTTCGCGGGGGAATCATTTAGAACAAGGGAACTCCAATCGGGGCAAGTGGCAGGGTCAGCACCCGCACCGCTGTTTGCTGGTCATGCGTGAATTGCACCACGATTTGCTCGGGCACCAGCCAGAGATTGCCGCTCGTGCGGCGCAGTCGGGTATCACTGCTCCAGCGCCGCGTGTCGGCATCGTAATAGTTGTAACTGAGTTGGGTGATCAGTGGTGACACGAGGGTCTCGTGGATCGCGTCTTCGTCCTCTTCCAATTGCGAACGCCAGTAAATGATCAGGCCGTTGCCCGCATCCACCCCAAGGGTGCAGGTTGTCATCGGTGCCGGTGTGCCGCCCCACTGCAACAAGCGGTCGCCTCCGCTAAGGGTGAAGTTCAAGCCAGTCACAGTGCCGTTGGAAGGAGTGCGGATTTCGTGCACCGAAAATGCCTCCGCCGATGCGTTACCTGCCACCGGCAGGGCGGCCCGGCGCAACATCGATTCGAGGTGTAGGGTGACCGCGGCGACGTGCTGTTCGAACAACCGCTTCTCGCTGCCTTGGCCCCAGATTTCCGTCATGGAAAATACAAAACTCAATAACGCAGCCAGCAGGGTCGCCATCATGGCGATGGCCACCAGTAACTCGATCAGCGTAAAGCCGGCGCGCGGCGCAACAACAGGCTGCGTCGATTTCATGGCGCGCGGGTCCTTTCCAATCGTTGGGTGCTTTCCTGACGCAGACGGTCGCGGTCGCCGGGATCCGACCATGCCGGGCGCAGCAGCATCAGGCGTCCGGTCTT
This sequence comes from Cephaloticoccus sp., assembly GCA_030833445.1. Classification (GTDB taxonomy): domain Bacteria; phylum Verrucomicrobiota; class Verrucomicrobiia; order Opitutales; family Opitutaceae; genus Cephaloticoccus. Next base: position 14,469 of record JAURHD010000006.1, read on the forward strand.
GTTCCAGGCCGATTCACCGCGGTGCGTTACGGTCAATTCCAAGGCGAACAGATCAGCCAGGTTCGTCGGTTCGATCCGCGCCTCCCAAGCCAGACTGCCACCATCGGGTAGATTGACGGTGCCGCCTTCCTCCAGGTTGTCCCGATCGGGTTCGCTGAAAACCGCGACCCGGGCGAGATCCCATCCTTGTTCAATCGCGCGTTGTTGATCGCGGGCGCGGTAACCGTTGAGAACATTGAGATAGGCGGCTGACAACGCCACCGCAGCCAAGGCAAAGATCGCGAGGCTGACCAATACTTCTACCAAGGTGAAGGCGCGGGATGGTGGATAAGATTGCGCCTTCATGGGGTTTTGCTGATCAGCACGGGAGCACAGGTCCATGGATCGATGCGCAGGATCCGGGGAGGTTTATCGCCGGCGGTCAGTTCGGCGCGGAAAGCGTCGCAGCTGCCGTCGGGATAAAAACGCACACGGGGCAAGGCGTCGGTTTCAAACTGCACGCCGCCGATGAGCCGAGTGGTCGATTTCTCGGCCGGTAGAAAACGCAGTTTGGTCTGAGGGAGGGGAAGGGCGTCCTGTCCGTCAGGCCAAGACCAGCTGAGCACGGAGGTATCCTCATTGAATTGGAGCGAGACGATTTCTTCGCGTTCCAAGGCCTGTTGGCGGGCGGAATTTATGGCGGACCAGAAGGTATCATCCGGCCGGGCATCCTTCTTCTGAAAGAAACTGTTCATGCCACTGATGAGCACGCTGGAGACCAAGGCCAGCAAGGCGAGGGCCAGCAGCATCTCGATCACGGTAAAAGCTGACCGGCGATGCACAGGGATATCCATGGCGCGATTGCGCGGTGGCTACCAGTTGCCGATATCGTCTTCCGTGCCGGCGGTTTTATCGGGGCCCTTCGAGAACAAATCGTAACTGCTTTTGCTGCGGGTGGCAGGGTGGGCGTATTGGTAGGGTTCGCCCCACGGATCGGGTGGCAGCTTGTCGCCGTTCAGTTCGACGTAGGGACCGCGCCAGCGTTCCGCGCCATTCGACGGTGCGGTAATCAAGGCCTGCAGACCCTCGGCGGTGGTCGGATAATCACCGAGGTCGATTTTGTAACGCACCAGCGAGGTTTTGAGCGAGTCGCGCACAAAAACGCGCGCCACGGTTTCCTGACTGCTGCCGAAAATCTTGTCCGTATTGGTAATGAGCAGACCGGCCAGCAGGCCGATGATCGCGACGACGACGAGAATCTCAATCAGGGTAAAGGCTTGTTGTGCCGTGGAGCGGTAGGCGGATTTCATCTGCTTATTTGTTTTTGATCGCTTGTTGGCGTAGAGCCCGGCGGCGCCGGATTTCGTCGGCAATCTTGGCCAGACGTTCCGCTTCATCTGTGGGTGAAACTGATTTTTCCGTGGTGGCGGGAGCTGTGGTTGGTGCCGCCGCCACATTGCTTGTGGTCGGGGTGGCCGGCCGTTGTGTGGCACTCAGTGCAAGCACCATGGATTGCCCCTGAAAGTTGACGGTAAGCTGGCGATTCTTGGCATCGTAGCTGGTCGGGGTGATGTCGCGGGATGATTTTTGATTCAACCGCAACCATTGGGAACGCGCGTCAGCCGTCGTATGCAGACTAAAATAGTAGGTGTCGCCCTCCATCATCACGCCGCGAAATTCCACGGGACTGTTGCCGTTATCGGCCGGCCGGCTGGATACGCCACCAAAGGGTGAATTGCTCAACAGTCCTCCCAGTCCATTATCGGCCGCCTGCAAACCCACCGCCAGCATCAGGCTGGCACCAACAAGCACAAGTAATCTGGGCGATTTTCCGGTCACAGTGAGGCCAAAATGTTTGGGGAGTGCGTCCCGAAGGCAATGCCTAAGCGGTGGGGCATAGAGGGGTCCGGTGGGGTGGTTCAATTTTGCGAACTTTAAATGGACCTTGCGGGCGCAGGGGACCCCGCCCACGTTGCCGGGTTGTGAAAATTGGACTACTCGGCGGGAGCTTTGATCCCGTCCACTTCGGCCATCTGATGGCGGCGCAGGATGCCTTCGAACAATATGGCCTCGATAAGGTCATCTTTGTGCCGGCCGCCCAGGCTCCGCTCAAACCGCATGAAGTCCAATCCGGCGTGGACGATCGCTTGGCCATGCTCAAGGCCTCGGTGGAATGGGACCACCGCTTTGAAATCTCCGATTACGAACTGCGTCAGGGGGGCGTGAACTACACCATCGATTCAGTGCGGCACTTTTTAAAAAAATACCCCAGCGACAAACTTTACTGGATCATCGGGGGTGACCAGCTGCCGAAACTCCACCTCTGGAACGATATCGCCGAACTGGCCGGATTGATCGAATTCATCTTTTTGGAACGGCCGGGTCACCCGGTGCGGGATCATCCCGATATCCCCGGCTTGCGGCTGCATCGTTGCGACGGACATTTGCTGGCCATCAGTTCCACGGAACTGCGGGACCGGGTCCGCAAGGGCCTTTCCCTGGATTATTTTGTTCCGCACAAGGCGATTGTATATATCCGCGAACATTGCCTCTATCACGACAGCAAAGCATGAAAGCCAACCCTTCCGTCACTCTCGAACTAGTTAAGAAATGCTGTCGCGCGCTCGATGACAAAAAAGCCGGCGACATGCGGGTGCTCGATGTGCGCGAGCAATCGTCCATCACCGACTTCCTGATTGTCGCCACCGGCACTTCGGAACCGCACCTGCGCGCCTTGCGGATCGAGGCCGAGAAGGTCTTGGACGCCGCCGGGGCCCACATTGTCGGCATGGATGGCCAGCGTGATAGTGGTTGGGTCGTGATCGATGCCTTCGACCTGATGCTGCACATGTTTTTGGAGGAATCGCGGCAGAACTACCGGCTCGAAAATCTCTGGAAGGACGCGACCGAGCTCAAATTGGCCGATTTGCTGGCTGAGCCCAAAGCGGCACCAACCAAGAAGGCGGTGGTGAAAAAGGCTCCCGCCAAGAAAAAGGTGGCCGTCAAAAAGAAGCCGGCCGTGGCCAAGAAGCCTGCGGCCAAAAAGGCTGTGGTGAAGAAAACGGCGGCCAAGAAAAAATAAGTCGGATTGGACGGCCCAGAGGTCCGGGCCGACCTATTGCCTATTTCAGAACGCGTAGCCGATGGAGCTGGTGATGCGCTGGTCAGTGCGCGACTCCTTGTCGAAGATCGCGTTGTCGTATTCGTATTCGTAGCGCAGGTTGAGTGATATCCGCTCACTCATCTTGCCTTGGAGCGAGCTGTTGAATCGCACCCGGTAATTCTCGAGTTGGTCGGTGAGCTTGCTGGCTGCGATGTTGGAATTGATCGAGCGCGCCCGGTCGTTGGGGGAATAAAGCGCACTGAAGGCCTGGGTGACGGTCAGGCGGCCGTTGATCTTGTAGGCGTAGTCCTGGAAGATTTCGCCGAGGAAATTGACCCCGGGCTCGATGCCTTCGGCGTCGCGGTATTGCAAGGTCACGCCCGCACCGACGGTGGCCTTGTGTTGTTCACTTTGCAGGATCTGGTAACCCATGCTGCCGTTTTGCTCGAGGTTCAGGTTGATATTGGTCACGGCGTCGCGGGCGTAGCTGCTCAGGCTCTGGGCAAAGACCTTTTTAGAGATATCATGGCGCCAACGGTAGCTTACGTCCCGCCGGTCACTGGACACCTTGCCGTTGCTCTCGCCATACAGGTAGCGGGCGACCGCCCGGTAATTGTCCACCCCGTCCTTGAGTTCGGCCTCGAAACGCAAAGAGTTATTCAGCACCTCGGATCGACCTGATTGGCTGAGAAAGCCGAACTCGATCTTCCCCTTCCAGCGAGTTTCCGGAGGTGGAACCGGCAATGCGGGGGCTTCCGCCAACTGCTTGGCTGGTTTGGCTGGAGCTCTGGGTTTGGCATTTTTGCTGGTTTGAGGTGGTGGGAGGCCGGTCAGGCTCTCGACTGGGGTATCCGGCGAGTCGATTACCGCTGCATCGGCCTCATCGACCACAAAATCGCCAAACATCGCTGATCTGAAGTGAATTTTGCCCTCGGCCCGCAAAATGACGGTTCCGGTTACGCGATCGCCATTACTCAAGTGTAGTTGGGAAGCTTGGGCGGATATGATTGATGATAAATATAATGCAATCAATAAGATGCATATATATTGGATGTGGCATTTACGGTTTAATGCGGCTGAGAACGGGATAATTTTCCGAGACATTTGAATGGCTTTATCCACCTGAACCAAGGGTCCGGTGATTGCGAATGTAAATCATGGTTTTTACTAACTTTCCGCGGTTTGACGGCAGATTCACTCCGGGGTTTCACACCATTTTGACCTTGTCCAGAATAGCCTAATGCCATTCTCTTTCACAACTGCTCGCTTTTGAGCATCGTTAATAATCCTCATAAATCATCCACATGCAGAAGCAAAATTCCAAAAAGGGTTTCACCCTCGTCGAAATCATGATCGTGGTCGTTATCATCGGTCTCTTGGCCGCCATGGCGATTCCCGCGTTCCAAAAAGTCCGTGCTAGCTCGCAGGACAAGGCCATTTCGAACAACCTTCGCCAGCTGAGCGCAGCTGCTGACCAATACTTCCTCGAGAATGGTGTCAGCGCCGTGACCTCCGCCCTGTTGGTCGGCACCGAGAGCAGCCAATACATCAAGCAAGTGCAAACCGTCGCCTCTGAGACCTACAGTGATCTCCAGCAGGGTTCGGCCGTCACCGCTTCCGGTGTCGCAGGTAATCGCACGATCACCTACAGCAACTAAGCCTGATTTCGCTTACGTTTCTTTCGAAAGCCGTCCATGTGAATGGACGGCTTTTTTTATTCCATGATAACTAGCATGATCAGAGATCGTCGCCTGTGGTTGTTCGGGCTTTGTGGTTTGCTGGCCTTTGTCATCGCCCGTTGGGCCATTCCAACCGGATCGGCGGTGGCGGTGGTGGTCAAATGCGGTTACTGGGTGATGCTGCTTAATGCGGTCTTGTTTGGTTGGGCGCTCTGGCGACTGCTGCGCGCCGAATCAGTCACATGGCGACCGGGTAAACGAGATCTCTGGGCACTGATACTTGTTTTGGCGGTAGGGAGCATGTGGCAGGCCCATGAAGAGCGGGGTTTCAAGATATTGGCGGATGAGGTGCTTCTGCTCGGGACCTCCATGGATCTACACTACGAACGTGAGCCAACGTATCCCATACGGGCCACTGATGTGCAGGGCCCTTTTCAGGTGCTGCAGGGGGTCTTGGACAAACGCCCATTCTTTTTCCCTTTTCTGGTTTCACTGGTCCATGATCTAACGGGTTACCGCCCGACAAACCCGTTCTATGTCAATGTCGTCCTCGGGTTCATTTTCTTGGGTCTGATCTATGTCATTGCCACCAAGATTTCCGGGACGCGCTGGGCCGGCAGTCTGGCGGTGCTGCTGTTCGGCGGATTGCCACTCATGGCGCAGCAGGCCGCGGGCGGTGGGTTCGAATTGCTCAACCTGGTCATGCTCCTGGCGGTGCTTTGGTTGGCCTGTCGGTATGCGGAACGCCCCGATACGGCATCGATGACTGCGTTGTGTTTGGCCGTCGTCCTCCTCGCGCAAACCCGTTACGAATCAGCGCTGTTTATCCTCCCAGTAGGTGGGCTGGTGATCTGGGGGTGGACCCGATTAGGCAAAATTATTCTGCCCGGATCGGTCTGGCTGACGCCGTTATTTCTGATGCCCTACGTATTGCAGAACCGACAATTTGATACCAACTCCAGTTTGTGGGAATTGGCCGGGCAGGGTAGTGGGGCCACTACACCCTTTTCCCTTTCCTATCTCCCGGATAACCTCGGTCATGCGCTGGCGTTTTTCTTCGATACCTCGGGCCACCAACCCAATTCAATATTCTTTGCGGTCGTGGGCTTGGTCGCGCTGCCACTTTTTGGGATTTGGATGATGCGGATTTTGCGCTCCGCCCGGGAGAACTCGCCTACGGATGTCGCGGTGGCGGTCTTTGGGCTGGGTTTGCTCGCGGTGAACTTGCTCTTCATGGCCTATTTCTGGGGTCAGTTTGATCATCCTGTGATCCGCCGTCTGAGCCTGTCACTTCACCTCGGCATGGTGTTGGCCATCTGTATCGTGATTTCACGCTGGGTGCGCTGGCGGCCGGTCTGGTCGGTCGCTTGTGCCGCGACCGTGATTGCCCTGTTTGTGCAGGGACTCCCGGCCATGGCCAAGCGGTCTTATGAAAGAGACTATACGCCGGGGGTCGAGATGGCATGGCGCGCCGATTTTATGAGCCGACAGTCGGAGAATGATTTCCTTTTCATCGATCAGGACTCGGTGTTCTGGATTACCCAGCATGTTGCCGCGACGCCGATCAAACAGGCCCAGTTGCGGCGGGAGGGTCTGGCCTATCATCTGCGCAATCACAGTTTTTCGGCCATGTATGTTTTTCAGCGATTCACCGTCGATGAAGCGACCGGCCGACTGACGATCGATCCGGAGGATGATCTGGGGCCGGGGTTTGTTTTTCAGCCGGTGGAAGATCGTCGCATTGCCACCTTGTTGATCGGCCGAATCAGTAAAATTACGGCGATCGAAGATGAAGCGGGTCAAATAAGTCGCGCGGTGGATTTTGTGGAACTAGCGACTGAACCTCCACTCACCAGTGAGCAGTTGGACAAGGCCAAGGCGCAATATCTGGAGAACTGGATCAAGCAATTGCCCTGACCATGGGTGAATCTCCAGAAGCCAATCGGCCACCCTCTGGCCGCCTTGTTCCCGGGCGTCTTCCGGTCAGGTTGATTTTGTTCGGGGTGGTGGCATTACTCGCGGCGGCCGCCGGTTTTTTGGTCTTCAGTGTAAACGAAGCCCGTATCTTCGTGCAGCGCTTCGGATATTACACCATCGCCGGCACCTCTGTCTGGGCCGTGCTGGCTTGGGCCCGTATCTATCCCGACTGGCGGCGCAGTTGGGATAAATTAACCCGACGCGAAATTTGGTCCGCCGTCGGAATCATCCTCGGGCTTACCTTGGTGGCGGTTATCACGGTGCCCTACACCTACAAGGTGCTTTACGACGAGTTTGTGCTGCAGGCTACTGCTTGGAGCATACATCAGGCCCGCATTGTGGGTGCGATGGTGCGGGGTTATGATATTGGCGGCGTGTTCACGACCCTGCAGACCTACCTCGATAAGCGGCCGTTATTCTTCACCTATTTGGTTTCCCTGCTGCACGATCTGACCGGTCCTCGCACGGCCAATGCCTTTATCCTAAACACGGCGTTGATGCCGGTCGCGCTGGGCATGGTGTATCTTTTTGCCCGGCGATTAGTGTCACATCTTGCCGCGCTGGCTGCCGTCGTAGCCTTTGGGGCCTTTTCGCAGTTGGCACAAAACGCCACCGGTTCGGGAATGGAAATGCTCAATCTGGTCATGCTCTTGGGGGTGATGCATCTGGGCGCTTGGTATCTGGAAGAGCCCGATGATGCACGTTTGAGCGCGTTTCTCTTGGGCACGATCCTTTTGGCGCAAACGCGTTATGAGTCGGGGCTCTACGTCGCGCCGGCGGCGTTGATCGTGTTGGAAGGGTGGCGTCGCCGCGGACGAATGATCCTGCCGGTGGCCGCAATGTTAGCCCCCGCTCTCCTCATCCCTTACGCCCTGCACAACACCTACCTCTCGGGTTCGCCACTCTTGTGGGAACTGCGCGAGGGTGAAGCCACCCGTTTCAGTCCGGTTTATCTGACCGACAATCTGATACATGCCTTCCGCTTTTTCTTCAGCTTCACGGGCAAGTTGACGAATTCGTGGTGGCTGGGTCTGGCCGGTCTGCCGGCGTTTGGCTGGGCATTGTGGACGGCCTGCCGCCATGCGAAACGTTGGCGTCAAATCACCGCCAGCCAGATGAGTCTGGTCATCTTCGGCGCGGCGATTGCCGCCAACCTCGGTTTGTTGATGTTCTATTACTGGGGTCAGTTGGATGACTCGATTGTCTCGCGCTTGAGTCTGCCGTTTTCCGCCTTGTGTGCCCTTTGCATAGCTTGGGCCATCATGCGATTTCCTGCCATCTGGCAAAATCGAGCCGCGCAATTTGCCGTGGGTGGCGCCCTGTTATCCTATCTGACTTCCGGACTACTCGCGAACGGGACGCATTGGAGTTTGAATCTGCAAGCCCGCGAGATTGCCTGGGAATTGGCAGTTGTGCAGCAACAACCACCGCAGCCCCGGTTGATCCTGACCAATAAATCCGCGCTCATCTGGCTGACCAACGAGATCTCATCGATTCAGATTGTGCGAGCCCGTCAGCGCACAGAAGCCATTCGGTATCATCTGAGGCAACACACTTTTGGCGAGGTTCTGGTAATGCAAAACTATCGACCGGTTGGACCGGATGGAGGCTTCCAACTGGATCCATTGGATCGTCTGCCGGACAACTTTGTGCTGGAGCCAGTTCTCGAACGTCGTTTCGGCACGCACATCGCCCGGATCAGCCGGGTAAAGGAATTGCAGCCCAACCCCGTCACGGCCTTGTCCGAGGATAGCCCCCTGCCACCGTCATGACACTGGCACCGGTTGCATCCGCGTCGCGCTACCGCCTCATTTTTTTGGCTGTGCTAATGGCTGTTTATGGTGGGTTGGCCATCTGGCCTGATATAATGACCGTGTTCGGAGTCGGCAAACTGGACATCTGGTTTCGTGACACGCATGCGATGCTGGCCGCCAGTGATTCCGCCCAGGCAGGCTATGACCCCTTCGTGAAAAATCCTTACGACCTGTCCCATGAACGGCACATCTACTCGGATTGGTGGTATCTGCTGGGGCGGATGGGCTTGGACCGCGATGATTACCTTTGGGTTGGATTCGGAGTAGTGCTGGCATTTTGGTTGGCGGTCGTGGCGGTGCTACCACTGCATACCCGCCGGGATTTGTGGTGGTCATTGGCGTTGTGTCTTTCACCGCCGTTTTGGCTGGCGGTGAACCGGGCCAATCCGGACCTGCTGGCGTTTGCGCTTTTGACTCTGACCGTGCCGTTGCTGATGCACCACCGTCTAGGGATGCGATTACTATCGCCTTGGCCAGTGGCATTGGCCACGGGACTTAAATATTTCCCTATTCTTGGTGGAATCATCCTGCTACGGCCGAGTGGTTCGCGACGGGAAAATTGGCTCCGCGCCGGTGTCATTCTGGTTCTTGGCGGTTTACTGGTCTGGTCGCTTTGGGATGACGTGCAAAACTACCTCGACGTCTCGTGGGTCGCGCACGGTCAATTTATTTTTGGGGCGATGGCAACCCCGGCGAATTATGGCTGGGTCATGGACTCATGGTTGATGTTGGGCCGCGTGACGGGAATTGGGCTGGTGGTGATATGCGTGGTCCTGCCTTCGACGATTCGCCCGGTCGATATCCGCGAGGTGGAAATGAGCCGACTCTATGCGCTGATGGGGGCGGCCTTGCTGGCGGGTAATTTCTTTCTGACCATCGGCTATTTTTACAAGGTCGTGTTTGCCGTCTGGTTGCTACCTGCCTGCTTCGATTTGCAACAGCAGCAAGATCCGCTCGCAAAGCAGGCGAAATGGTTCCTAGGCGCTCTCATCGCGATGGTATGGTTGGAACCGATCATGCGGGCCAGTGATGTTTTCTGGGCGGATGCGGTCGAACAAAGCGGGTTGGTGGCGGTGCGTCGTGGAACCGCGGTGATGGCTAACGTGCTGGGCTGGGTGGCCATGGTTCCTGCGGTCAGAATCATGGGGGGTTATTTGCGGCAATTTTGGTCACGGCCAGCGGAAGGAGCATTGCCATGAACTTGGTGTCCGATGGCAGGCGGTGGGTGGGGTGCTGGTCGCTCCTAACCGCAGGTCTGGTGCTGGTGATCTTTACGGGTGGAATTGTTTTTCCAGCCGTTTTTCACTTGATCGGAATTAACCCGCTCAAGCCGATTTTCTCTGATCTGATCGCGATCCTCGCGGCCGGTGAGGCTCATATCAGTGGGATGGATCCCTATGCGCACAATCCCTTGGATCCATTCAACCGGCCCCATGTATATGGACCTTGGTGGCTGGTGGTCGGTAATCTGGGTTTGGTGCGGGCGGATGCGTGGTGGCTTGGTTTGTTATTGGCCGGGACATTTCTGTTTGCCGCCGTAAAGGTGCTCTCGCCCTCGAGTCGGGCGGGGTGGTTGATGGCGGTCGCACTCTTGGTATCGCCACCGGTCATGCTGGCACTGGAGCGCGGCAATAACGACTTGGTGATCTTTATTCTCCTGGTGGCAGCGGTTTGGGCGGCAACGAGAAAAACGATCACCGGGTCATTCGTTGGCGGTGGCTTGGTGGTGTTGGCCGCGGCGTTGAAACTATATCCCTTGGCGGTGTTGCCGGCCATGGCCAGCCGGGCTACTTCACGAGTGCGTGCACTTGGATTTGTAGGACTGACCTTACAGGCCTGTCTCGTGGTCGTGGCCGGATCATGGACAGTCTATCAAAAGGTCATGGCCATGGCTCCGGAGCCCATGACGATATTCGGATATGGCGCGAAATTGACCTACTATGTCTTGCTGACGATTCCGGATCAGCGTGTGTGGTTTTTATTGGGCGGAGCGCCTACGCTGCTGGCGATCCTGTGGACATGCTGGCTCTGGCGCCGAAACTACTGGGATATTTTGCCCGTCACCGGGTTTACGGCCGGAGTTTATTTGGCGGGAGCCCTGTCGTGGAGTCTGTGCTACGTGAGCACGATAAATTTCCCCTACCGGATGATCCTGCTGCTCTTACCGGCCCGACTTTGGCTAAAATGTGCCGATGCCATTCCGGTGCGCTGGCAGTGGAGTATGGCGGTGCTGTTGGTCTGGACTCCGTGTTTCAAGGAGCACCTGCTGGTGTTGAGTCCGGATGAAAGCAGCTTTACCGGATCGTTTGCCACTTGGATGGTGCTGGGCGCAGAGCATGCCCTCGCGCTGGGGCTCACGGTTAGTCTCGGCTTGGTGATGCTCGGCTGGTTATGGCGCCGATTCTGCCCGCCCACCGGCATCTAATCAACGGCGGTTCACGTCTGATTGCCATGGCGCGTTTAACGCGATCGAAACCTCGTCGTCGGACAGACGATAGATGAAGACCGAATGAGCCGCGATCGCGTCGGGTTGTCGCTGTTCCAAAAAGTGACACAGGCGACCGAAGCGCAGTTGGGCGAAGGTATGTAGCTTTTCCGGTGAGGCCGGGGTATCCGTTAATTCATCCGCCAGTTGCCGGTAGGTTTTTTCGTAATCCGCATTCCATGGACCGCGCACCTCGGTATACACGCGATGCAACATGGTGGCGCTGATGCAATACAGTCCACCAGTCAACGGAGGTAGGGTGAGGCGTCGCGTGTGATCAAAGTAGACATCGCCGATGCGCACGGCGTTCAGTTCGAAGCGCTCGGGTTCATCAGAGCCAAAGTAGGACAGATAAACCTGCTCGTCCCCGCGGTTACTCTCCAACCATGCCTTGAGATCAGGCAGACCCTGACCCCAGTCGAGCGAGCTATCCACGAAATACCGATGGCCGTTGTCGGGTCCACCGGCGAGTTCATTGAAATAGGTGAGGTAGTGCGGCCGCACCCGCCACGATTCGATGGCGTGCCACCATAACAACCCCAGGACGACTCCCAACCAGAGGCTTCTCCGTTTGCGTTCGAACAATGTGCCGACCGCGCCGATCAAAACAAAAAGGACCGGATATATGGGCAGCAGGTGACGTTGGCCGATGTTGAGATGACTCGTAATCGCAAACAGGCCATAGATGCTGATGAATCCGATCAGTGGTGTAAGTTGGTAGCCTTGGCGTGCGCGCTGATTGACCGGCAGCAGGGCGAAGGCGATACTTGCCGCCAGCAACAGGCCGAGGAATGGGAGTGTCGACTTCAGGGTGAAGGCGACCGGAAAAAACTCCCACCAACCGGTGGTGTGGTATTCTCCGGCGAAATAGGCCAGACGACTGCGGGCGTGATAATCCGTGAAGGCGAGTCCGTAAAGATAGGCCTCCGGCAATAATCGGTGATCTCGGGCCCAACCGACGAAGTGCTGCACGGGACCGGCGGTGAATTTCGGCGGATCTGCTGAGGATTGGTCATTGATGGACCAGTAGGGAGTCGTAGCCGGTGACTCCATCAGCATCACTGACCATGGCCGGGTGAATTTCGTCGGAGCCTGCTCACTGGCGGCATAGCGGAATCCGTAGGCGCTCCAGATCATCGCCACACTCAGGAAGACGCTGGCGGCTCCCGCGGCGAGCAACAGCCAGATGCGAGAAGATCCCAGTTTGAGTCCGCTCCTCTGCCGCCACTGCCACGGCAATACGGCCGGATTTAGTAAGCGCACCAGCAGGATCAATGCGGCAATCGGCACAAAGAGCGCCGCAGAATATTTCGCCAGGGCCAGCAGACCCAACGCCGCCCCCGCTGCGACGATACGCCCGATGGTCACCCGATGACTCAGTCGCCACCATGTCAGTAATACCAACATGAAACCGAGCGCGGCGGCCACGTCGGATGTGATCAATCCACTATGTGCCAATAGCGTGGGACTGAAAACCGCGGCCCCAAGTGAAATCAATCCGCCGGTTGGACCAAACAGGGTCCGCGACCAACCATAGATCACCGCCATCAAGGCAATACCGAGTAGGACAATCATACTGCGGCCGGCTAACAGCAACCCCGCCGTATCATGGCCGTAACGAAAGAACAGTTCACGACCCAACCACCATACATCGGCATCCTGATTCGCAGGTTCCTCCAAGGCCGGGAAGTGGGTGGAAGCAAACAGCAGCGGCAGGGCCGCCCAGCGTTGAGGGAAGTTGCCGTTTTCCGGCTGCAACAGGTAGGTGTCGTTCAGCCAATAACTGTAGCCCGCAGTCAGGTGCGCAGTTTCATCAAAGGTCACACCGACGCGCGGTGACACGCTCAAGGCCATCCACCCAAATAGGACCAGCAGGGAAAGCGGGACGATGCGGCGCAGAGCGAACATTGGCGTGGACACAGCTTTCGCCCCACGCAAAATTCGTCAACACGCAGAACGCATGGATGCCGCCGAATATACGAACCTTACCCGGGTGGAGGAAAAACATTGGTATTATGCCGGTAAACGCGAGTTGGTCCGGCGTTGGCTGCAGCGTGTTGGTGCCTTGCGGACCGATCATGTGCTGCTCGATTGCGGAGCAGGCACCGGAAGATTCGCCAAGGAAATGGAAGCTGACTGCAAGGTGCTGGTGCTGGATGACCACGAAGAATCCCTGCGGTTGTTGCGTGAGAAGTTTTCCCCGGAACAGGTGATCGCCCTGACCGGTGGCGATGTCCCTTTGCCCGATGCCTCGGTGGATATCATCACCGCGCTCGATGTGTTGGAACACGTGGAACACGATGCCGCCGCGGTGAAGGGCTTTCAGCGCCTGCTCAAACCGGGCGGCTTCGCGTTGGTGACCGTGCCGGCCGGCATGGCCCTGTGGAGCGACTGGGATGTATCCTTGCATCATTACCGGCGGTATTCGCGTCCGGAAATACGGGCACTATTTCCCAATGAACAGTGGGACATCATTTACCTGAACTACACCAACATCCTCGCCTATCCGGTGGCGTGGTTGTTGCGGCGGCTCAGAAAACAAAAGCCGGCCGGCGAGAGGCAGAATCGCATGGAGGACAAAATCCCCCCCGCGTGGCTTAATGGCCTGTTGCGCCGGATCTTTGTCGGCATGGCTTTCTGGCGAATCCCGTTTCCCTTTGGGCTGAGCCTGTTGTTGCTGGCCCGCCGCAAAGCCTGATTGCGTTATTCGTTGAACAACAGGGCGTCGAGTGGCTCGCCCTTGGCGTTTAGTAACAGGACTTCGATGATTTCGAGTTTTGGCAGGCGCCGTCCGGGTGGCAGGGTGATCTCGATGCGGTTGATGCCGGACAGCTTGGTCGGAGCCGTGGCAATTACCTCAGGTCCGATGGACTGATTGGTGGCATCAATTTGCGTGATGCTGACGGCAGTGTGCTCTGAAAGCGTGAGGTGATCCACAGGACTGTAGGGATGAAAGAGGCCGCGGATTTCAATGGAAGCGATTTCACCTTTGGCGTTGGTAGTCAGTCTCAGTTTGGCGGAGGTTTCTTCCTGAATCAATTCCGCCACGGAGAGTGGCGCAACGGTGCGATCATTCTTTACCCAAAACTCAAAAGTGTTCACTCGAAAAACCGGGGTGAAGTTTTGCAGCAGATAGCGCTGCAAGTTGCTCCGGGGTGGGTAGCCCTTGAAGACGAGATAGTTGATCAGGTAACTCTGCACGACGAGCACCGGGTGCTCGTCGTTTTCCAATTGATCAATGATCTCCTGCTGCTGCGTTTCGCTGAGCAAAGAAAACCAGTGGGTGACATTGGCCTGAGTCGGCGTGGGGAGTTCCGTCCAAATGTTCAGACTGAACATCCCGGGATAGCTGAATAGCATGTCGCCGTGCTGCCGAATGTTCTTGTTGAGGATGCGATACAAGCTGGTCATGTCATCCGACAATCGCAGATCGGATGCGCCGGTCAGCCCGATTGGTTGACCAATGAAATAACGCTGATGGCTCACGTAACCCAGACTCCACAGGGTCGCGGCACAACCCAGCCCCAAGGTGAGCACCCCGGATGACCACACCGCCCGACTCCATGAACCCGCCTTCTCGGCCCAGAATTGCAGGGCTTCAAAACAGCCCACCACGGCAAGTGGCACCCATAAAAATGCGCCCCAACCCATCTGACTGCCGGCCACCGGATAGGCATGCAAGGTTTGCCAAATGAAAACCCACGCCAGCCACACGCGCGCATGCAGGCTCGGGGAGCGGGCGTTGGCGTGCAATGGCACCGCCATCAACCACGCAAAGACCGAACCATATTGGAATGAGAAGAAGGTCAGGCTGTTTTCGATGCTTCGCGAGGAGATGAACAGGAAAATGCCGCCGACCACCAAACGCAGACCGGCCAGCAAGTGAGCCCGCCACCGCCAGTTGCGCAGCTGCAGCCACCACGCGCATCCCGCCATCGCGATGGCCAACCAAGAAACTGCCTCCGGCCAATTGACCGGATGGGCGTAGGCGACCGGTTGCTGCATCGGTGCCGCCACCACGCCATGCCACAACATCGCCAGACTCGTGCCGCGCCACCAGGTCAAGCCAAGCACGATTTCAGTGACGATGGCCGCGGTGCCGATAAAATATTGCCAGGAAAGCCAGCCGAACAACGACTGACGTTGATGCTGGAGCACTGGCACCAGTGACAAGGCCGCACACGAAAAGCTCAGCGCAAAGACGGCGACCCAAGGTGTGGGCCACAGCCGTTGCATCAACCACAGGGGTAGCAACAGGCTGCCGATGGCACAGAGCCAGACGCTCGCGCGCGAAAGTTTGGGCAAGGGGCCGTTGATCGCCAGCCAACTGCCGGCCGCAATCAGAAAGAATGCCCCGACATTGATCTTGGTGAGCAACATCGTCGCCCCGATCAGACCGCACAGGGCGGCAAAACTGCGCTTTTGTCCGCGTTCCAGCAAAATGGATCCGACGACGGCACCCACGGCGGACAACATGGCCAATAAGCCACCGGGATGGATCGGCTCGTTGATCATGATCAACAGACAGCCGAAAGTGAGGATCATCCCCCCGCAGGCTGCGAGTCCGCAGCGGGTTTGACGCCACACAAACAATCCGGCGAGGCCGGATGCACCGATCCAATAGACGAGGGTTATCAGCCGACCAGTTTCATTGTTGAACACCAAACCGAATAAACGATGCAACCCATCGTAGAAGGTAAAAAGAAACGGACCGTATTGACTGTAGACGGTGGTGTAGAGTCCGCCACTTTCGAAGTAGTTGTGCAGCGACCACAGCACATAACCCTCGTCGTCATACACCATGAATTGGGTGAATAACAACCAGTAGCCGACCATCGCCAGAGCCGCGAGGGTGACTGCTACCGCCAGTAAGCGCAGGGGGTTTTTATTCAAAACCAATACGTTGCTTGATGATGTAATTGGGCCGGCGCTTCACTTCGTCATAGACCCGTCCCAGGTATTCGCCCAGCACCCCGATCCCAATCAACTGCACGCCGCCGATAAATAACACCAGCGTGACCAGCGTGGTGAAACCGACCTGCGCGATTTCGTTCCCCATCAAGCGGCGCACAATAAAAAACACCCCCACGGCAAAACCCATGGTGGCGACGAATACGCCGCAGATGGTCAACAGTCGCAGGGGTAATCGCGAAAAACTGAAGATCCCGTCAAACGCATAACGCACGAGGCGCGTAAAACTCTGGCCGGGTTCACCGGCCGCCCGTTCCTTGCGATCGTAAAATACTTCGGCCCGCTCAAAACCCAGCCAACTGCGCAGACCGGGGAAGAACCGGTGCGATTCGGGCAGTTGCTGGAAAGCGCTGACGGCCGCCTTGTCCAACAGGCCGAAGGTGCCCGTGTTGCGTTCGATCGGCAGGTCCACCAGACGACTGAACACGCGGTGAAAGAGATCAAAGCCCAAGCGGCGCAACCCACTTTCTGCCCGGGTCCGACGCACTGCCAACACGACTGATCCACCTGACTGCCATTTGGCCACGAGTTCGGGAATGATTTCCGGGGGATCCTGCAAATCCGCATCCATCGTCACTACCGCATCAAACTCCGAGCAGTGATCCAATCCCGCCATCAAGGCGGACTGGAATCCGAAATTTCGCGACAGCGCGAGCAGTCGAAACCGTTGGTCTTGCGCGCAGTGCGTTTGGATCATCGCCGCGGTTTGATCGCGACTGCCGTCATCGATCAGAATGACGCTCCATGCGATTCCGGGCTGGGTATCAAAGATGGCGGTCAGCCGTCGAAACAGTTCCGGCAGAACGGCCGTCTCATTGAAAGCGGGGATGACGAGTGCGACCTTGGGTGAGCTCACTGGCGGTGGAGATTGAATATGAACCGGTAGGACTGAAAGATTCTTCTTAGGGATTCCGTGGCGTCCATTGGAGGATCTCCCACGAATCGTATTGCCACATCAAATGGTCGGACTGGGCTAGTTTGACGGCGACCCCCCCCACACTGCATTTTGGCATTTGGAAAAGCCATGGCATGGAAGTGCTCCGGGAGGTGGGCGCGGGCTTGGGTGACTGAGACTGGATGGTCCGTGATGAAACGGACATATAGGCCATCTTCCGCGTGATAAAACCGGTGGTCACCAAAATAGGTGACCAAGGGGTTCCACGGCAGCCATATTTGATGAGGTAGGGACGCTTGGATTTCGATGGCTTGTTCAACATTTTGGGTGGCGGGGTGCATCGGCGCCCGATCAGCCGTCACGATGCGCGCACAGATCACACTGGCGACAGCAATACTCATCAAAGGAAGGTAAAATTGGCGGAAGCGTTCGGCCGCCCACGCCATGAAGATCAGGGTCAAAGGAATCACGACGTAGTGAAATCCTTGCAGATTATTGGTGCTGCCGCCGGTGGAGAGCAGGCCGAAGATCCCCAACGGCAAGCTGGTGAACCACGCCAGGAGCGGCAGACTCAGGGCATGATGCGGGGATCGTAATTTTCCTCTGAACACACAAACGGCCAGCAATGGCAGGCCCCATTGAACCACGAGGATCGGTGCCAGTTCACGCAATCGACCCCCTCCATCCTCAAACATGGGCAGGTTGGCCGCGATGCCCACGGTGCCAAACCAAAGCCCATGCAGACCAAATTGACCAATCGCGATGGCTGCGACTACGACACCGCATGCGAAGGTCCGGCCCAGGTGCAGTGCACTGGTTTTCCATCCACTGGCCCAAACGAGCCAGAGTAACTGAGCGACCAGCAGACCCAACGTGTTTTGTTTGCAGCCCAACGCCAGGGCCGTGGCGAAGGCGGCCAGCCATGCACGTCTGCCGCCGCCAGCCGGGTTGCCCGTCACCAGCCATAGATTAGCGAGCAATCCGAGCGCGATTGCCGGATTGTCCGCCTGTAAAAATCGAAACGTGTGATCCGGCCACAAGGCGATGACGGCTGCCAACGTCAGCCAGCGCTGGGTGCGGGTTGTCCCCGTGATGGGCCAGCAGAAGCAGGTCAGGCTGATGGCTATCAGGGTGATGGTCAGGTTCAGGCCATCGGCGATTAGCAGGGCTGACACGGGATTCGTGCCCAACACCGCCGGACTCCACAACCACAAGGGCACGGGACCATACATCCAGGTCGTGATGACCCCGGTCCCGGGCAATGTATAGACGGGTTCCCCCATCGCCGCCATGAACGTCGGCACGAGCCGAATGTCATTCCAACTCGTATCTGGAAAGCGGCAGAAATTTATCCAAAGCCAAAACGCGCTGACCATCACCGCCAGCCCGACCCAGAAAAACGTAGACCAACGCATCCGGGGCGATGCGTGCATGGCTCAGCGGAAGAGGTTGTATTTGAAGATGGCGTAGAGCGCGCGGAAGCCGTCCCGCCAGCCGATCTTTTTGCCTTCCTCGTAGGTGCGGCCGTAGTAGCTGATGCCGACTTCATAGATCGGCACCCCCAACCGGGCGACCTTGGCGGTGATCTCAGGTTCAAAGCCGAACCGGTCTTCCTCGATGGTGATTCGTTGCAGCACTTCCCGGCGGAAGACCTTGTAGCAGGTTTCCATGTCTGTGACATTCAGGTTGGTCAGCATGTTGGAACAGAGGGTCAGAAATTTGTTGCCCACCATGTGCCAGAAATAAACCACGCGATGGGCATCGCCTCCGCTGAAACGCGAGCCAAACACCACGTCGGCTTTGCCGTCGATGATGGGCTTGAGCAACTTCGGGTATTCGGTCGGATCGTATTCCAAATCTGCGTCCTGAATGATGACGACATCGCCGGTCGCGGCGGCAAACCCGGTGCGCAAGGCGGCCCCTTTGCCCTGGTTGGTTTCATGATAAATGATCTGGTCCACCAGCGGGGTGATCTGGGTGCGCAGCACATCGCGGGTGCCGTCGCGGGAACAATCATCCACGATGATAATTTCTTTGTCCTTGATGGCAGAGGCTCGCACTCGGTCCACCAAGGTGCGGATAGTCTGGGCCTCGTTATAGCAGGGAATCACGATGGATAGCTTCATGCGCGTCGAGGCACGATACTTTTGAGGCGGATGAACGGAAGACTTTTCCGGTGTCGGTCTCGTCCAGTGCGGGATTGACGCAACTGCGAGCCCCACCGCAGGCTGACGGAATGAAGTCAGAGAGACCCAATAATCGCCGGTTGAAACTCGCCGTGGTGGCCGCGGTTGCGCTCTGCTTTCTGGCGGCGGCTGGCTGGTGGTATCAGTCCCAAGGTGGCGATTTGTCGACGCTCAAGGAGCGTATGATCGCCCAAATTAGGGAGTTGGGTCCGGCCAAGTTTTTCGTGCTCATGGCCGTGCTGCCAGCCTTGGGCTGTCCCATGACGTTTTTCACCCTCCCGGCGGGTTCGGTGTTTGCTCCCGTTATCGGCATGCCGCTGGTGCTGGTGCTGGTCTGGTTGAGCATCGCGGTCAACCTGACCCTGACCTACTGGCTTTCGCGCTATCTGCTGCGGCCCTGGTTGGTCCGGCTTTGCAACTGGCTGGGTTATTCGCTGCCACAGGTTGCTGAGGAAAATGAACGTGGTTTGGTCATCTTGGTGCGCGTGACGCCGGGGCCGCCTTACGTGCTGCAAAGTTATCTGCTCGGCTTGGCCGGCATCCGTTTCTTCACCTATTTCTTCATCTCTTGGATCATCTCGTCGCTCTACGCCTGCGCGTTCGTCATATTTGGCGATGCCCTGATGCAGGGCCGTGGCAAGATGGTCCTGATATCCGTGGGTTTGTTTGTCGTTTTGACCTTCGGGGTGCAGTTGCTGCGCCGCCGCTACGCCCGCAAGAAAATCACCAATGAGCAAGCCGGCTGAAATTAAATTGGAGAGTGGCGATGAGCGCGTCGCTTCTGTGGGCGAGTTTACGCGCCGGATCAAGGTCCTGCTGGAAACCGGCATTCGCCCAGGTTGGGTGCGGGGCGAAGTTTCCAATTTGCGCCAGCAGGCGAGCGGACATGTCTATTTTTCTTTAAAGGACAGCGAGGCCCAGCTCTCTGCCGTGATGTTTCGCGGTGACGCGGCCCGTCAAAGCCTCAAGTTGCGTGACGGACAACAAGTGTTGGTTTACGGCGAAATCAACGTTTACGAAGTGCGCGGCTCGTATCAGTTGATCGTGCGCGTGGTGGTCGAGGATGGCGTGGGCCGACTGCAGCAGGAGTTTGAAGCGCTGAAACAGAAACTCGCTGACGAAGGGCTGTTTGATCCGGCGAAGAAAAAACCGCTACCGGAAATGCCGGCCACGGTGGGGTTCATCACGTCACCGACCGGCGCGGCCGTGCAGGATTTTTTGCGGATTCTGATCCGACGCGGCTGGCGTGGTCGCGTGGTGATCCTGCCGGCCAAGGTGCAGGGCGAGGGCGCGGCGGATGAAATCGCCGCGATGCTTCAGCAGGCGGAAGTGCTGGGCATCTTTGATCTGTTGGTGATCGGCCGGGGTGGCGGCAGTCTCGAGGATTTATGGGCGTTCAACGAAGAACCTTTGGTCCGCGCGGTCGCGGCCTGCACCGTGCCGGTCATTTCCGCCGTCGGTCACGAGATTGATTTTACGTTATCGGACTTTGTGGCGGATGTGCGTGCGGAGACGCCGAGCGCGGCCGCGGAGCTGATCTCGAGTCATTTTGTGGAAGCCCTGGAACGGGTGGAGCAGGCGGCCTTGGATCTGCGCGCCCACTTGGAAGACACGGTGGAGCAGTCCCGGGAACGTCTGGATCACGCCCGCAGCCGGTTGCGACTCCTCAGCCCGAACGGTCAGATCGAGCAGGGCTTTCTGCGCTTGGATGACAGTGCCAACCGCTTGGTCGCGGCCTTGCGGTCCAACATACAGGAACGGCGGCATCAATTGGCGGCAGCCCGCTCTGAATTGGTGCGCCTTTCGCCCGAGATTCGCATCCAAAACGAGTCACAGCGCCTGCTCTCGCTGTGGAAACGGCTGCAATCGGTGAGTCCGACCTCCGTGCTGCAACGGGGCTTTGCGATTGTGCGCGATGCGGACGGCAATCCGGTGCCGCGGCGGGCCGGTCTGCAGCCGGGACAATCGCTCCAGGCGGAGTTTGGTGACGGCACATTGCCGGTGAGGGTGGAATAAAACCGAAAGTTGATTACTCTTAGGTGGGTATGAAGACACGAAACACGATCCTGACCCTCGCCCTGACGTTGGTCGCCGTCGGCACCCTCTTTTCCGCCACTATGAAAGACAGCAAAACTCCCGCCGCCAAAGACGCCCTCGAATGCGCCCCCGGTGAACTTTCCGCCTGCGGGCTCCCGTCCAATGTCGTCATCGACATGAGCAAGGCAAAGGTGCAGCGCACCGAGGCCGAATGGCGCCAGCGGCTCACCCCACTGCAGTATCATGTGGCGCGCGATCAGGGCACCGAACCGCCTTTCCGCAACGCCTTCTGGGACAAGCATGACGATGGCGTCTATTTTTGCGTGGGCTGCGACACGCCGCTTTTCGATAGTGCGACCAAGTTCGAGAGCGGCACCGGCTGGCCGAGTTTCTACAAGCCGATCGAGCGCTCATTTGTCGGTGTCGAGCGAGATGTGAGTCTCGGCATGATCCGCGATGAAGTGCACTGCACCGTCTGCGGGAGCCATCTTGGGCATGTCTTCGACGACGTGCCGCGCAAGAAAGGCCGGCGCTATTGCATCAACTCCGCCTCGCTGCGCTTCATGCCCCGCGCGAATTACGACGCGTGGGTCGCCCAGGGCAGTGTAGCGAGCAAGTGAAATTGTAGGGCGGGGTCCGCGACCCCGCTCTACAATTCTACAAGGGTGAATGGATTCACTTCCCCACGCCCGGCGGGGTAGAAACGGGTGCCGGTCCGCTGGGATAGATGCCGGCGGCGGCCATCCCGGCGGTGTGAATGTGCTCGAAGCGGCGGTCCGACATGGGATTGCCGGCCAGCATGTCGTCAGCGGGCAGACGAAGGTGCTGCTTGAGGGTGGCATCCAACACCTTGTCGTCAAAAAAGAGCACCTGCAGTTTGGTCGGCTCGTAACGCGAAACCGACCACGTCTCGGCCACGGCTTCGGTGGGATAAAACCGGGTGTAGGTCCAGACCGTGACCGGTCCGTCCTTGCTCTTCTTGGTCTCGATTTTCGACGGTTTGCCGAGCGAAAGATAAACCATGTCTGACGTGTAACCAATATCCAGCGCGCCGGTCCGGATGGCCTGCTGTTGCTCGGGGGCGAGGGCCGCATAAGTGGCGGGTTTTTCCTGAATACGGGCGGAGACGCCGGTCTCACAGCCGGCCAAGAGCAGGGCCGCGAACGTCGTCAATACAAGGGGCAGGGCAGGTTTCATGGGATTCCTTGGTTGAATGGTGAGCCGGAATACCGGCCGTTATATCTTAGACGCTATACCGAACAAAAATAGTTACAAGCGGGACGAGATAGTTGTTTCCGGCTGGAGGATGCACGGTCGGTATCAGTCCGCTACCTCGGCAAATTGGTCGGCAAACAGGCGAAGCGTTAGGCGATGAAAAACCCCGTGCGAGCGATTTGGTATCCGCTAGCGCAACCTGACTTACTTCTCGGACTTCCCGCCGTTCGTCAGATTCTGGCGTTGCTGATTTTTCCTGGCCATCGCCACACCCACCACGAACAAGCTGCAACCCACGGCAACCAACGCACCGTTATCGTTACTAAAAACCGATGCGAGGTTTAACGCGGCCCCCGCGATTATCAGGATGATAGAGGGGGCTTGTTTTTTAATATTCTCCATCGAGGGACTGGCCTGGGTGGATTCTATAGTGGCCGTTATCCAGCAAGTCCATCGTTAATGAGGGCGGCGCACACCCAAGGCTGCCGTCAGCATATCGATGGGGTGTGCTTCCTGCGATGCAGTCATTTTTCTGAGCCCAACGTTTAGTGATGAGCCATGGCGGGGCGAAGCCCCGACATTGGCTCTGGCCGATTGTTAGGCTCTTTCATTCTTCATAGCCTGCATCGCAATTCTTCCGTCATCGATAATATTCTCTGTCTCGCCCTCGGCCACTCCGATTCTAAAACCCTCGAACTCGGGCATGAGCAGCAACTCTTCCAACAGCGCTTTGCAGCGCTCATAAGCCACTTTCTTTTCTTCGCCGAGAAACTTCACGGTGAGTCCGCTATGCCATACCTGGACATCCTCGTCCTCGAGCTGGGCTATGATGCCACGCACCTTGGGCATCGAAGCATCGGTGAACCCCCAATCGCTGGACCCAAACTGAATAACCCGCAGCTTCTGGGCGGGTGAAGGAGCAGCTTTGCGAAAAAACGACATGTCTTTTGCCTAACGATTTAGCTGAGCCGCGAGCGCCGACGCGGAGCGGCGGTGCTCGTTGGCTCGGGCGACTTGTTAGCCTATGGTTTCTGTATCTTCACAGCGATAGTAGTGCGCCGAATCCAAGTCCGAAAAGAATTGTGCCGAGGATCACGTAAAACGCCCGAGCACCCTTGGCTCCGAAAGCTTTCTCCACAATCACTGCGCGAAAGTTCTCCCGGGACGCTTCCCAATCGAATATCGCGACCTTGAGAGAAAAGAACGCTCCGTAGAAACAGACGACGGCCGCGGCGATGGTGGGCATCTTGCTTGGCTAACGATTTAGCTCAGCCGCTCGGGCCGTGCAACGGCCCGAGTTGGCTGCGGCGACTGGATGGGCACTTTCTTCATATACCCATGACCGCCTCCCAGCCGGGGCCATTCGAAAAAGCCGAAGCGCCCCACGCAAATAGCGGAAGGGCTGATGCGCCTAGGTAGATCGCGGCCTCTCTCCACTTCGTCTTGATCGACGCGGAAACCGCGAAACCGACTGAAACCAACGAGGTGACGAAGAAGGCCAGTGAGGCAAACATCTGAATAGCAGCCAACGGGGCGAGAAGATCGATCGAGGCTCCGAACAAACGAGCAGCACATCCAGGGAGGACGATGATCGCCGTCACGACGACGAGCACGAAAACATAACGATTCCCGATCTTCATAGTTTGCCCATCAGTGTTATTCGGCCTTACTCGAAAGCCTTAGTGGAGTGGGTAACATAGACTCGGGAACTACGATAAAGCGTTGATTGGCACGATATGGGTTTTCTGGGTAAGGCATTTGTCGGGTGCGGTAGGCTCCTGCTAAAGCCTTACCCAGTTGGGCATTTGTCTTGTTCTTACGCCTTCGGAAACTTCACCCACTTCGCGCCGAGCTTGGAACTCTTCACCACGGTCTCGATGAAGGCCATGCCGTAGACGCCGTCCTCGATGGTCGGGAAATCCAAATCCTTCGGTTGCTTCTTGCCGGTGACCTCGGCCTCGATGGCGCGGAAGACTTCGAGGTAGATGTTGGCGAAGGCTTCCAAATAGCCCTCGGGGTGACCAAAGGGAATGCGGGTGAACTTTTTGCCGTGGTCGGAAATGTAGTCGTTGCCGCGGCGCCAGATTTCGCGGGGCCGGTCGGCGTATTTGACCACGAGTTCGTTGGGGAACTCCTGCCGCCATTCGATACCGGCCTTGGTGCCGTAGACACGGATGTTGAGCATGTTCTCGTCGCCGATGCAGATTTGCGAGGAGTGCAGCACGCCCTTGGCGCCGCCCTTGTAGCGGACGAGCACGTTGCCGTCGTCATCGAGTTTGCGGCCTTTGACGAAGGTGGTGAGATCGGCGCAAAGCGTGTCGATTTCCAATCCGGTGATGTAGCGCGCGAGATTTTCCGCGTGCGTGCCGATGTCGCCCATGCAGCCGGCGGCGCCGCTGCGCTTGGGGTCGGTGCGCCACGAGGCCTGCTTCTGGTCGGAGGCTTCGAGGAAGGTGGAGAGCCAGCCCTGCGGATACTCCACGACGACCTTGCGAAGGTTGCCGAGCTTGCCCTTTTGCACGAACTCGCGGGCCTGCTTGACCATCACGTTGCCGGTGTAGTTGTGGGTCAGCACGAACACCTTCTTGGATTTCTTAACGATGGTGCGGAGCTTCTTGGCCTCGGCCAGATCGAAGGTGGCGGGCTTGTCGAGCACCACGTTGAAGCCAGCCTCGAGAAACAGTTTGGCCGGCGGGAAGTGCTGGTGGTTCGGCGTGACGATGACGACGAAGTCGAGTCGCTTGTCCGCGGGCATCGCGGCCTCGGCCTTGGCCATTTCAGCGTAAGACCCATAGGCGCGGTCGGGGGAGACGAGGAGGTCCTTCGCGGAATCCTTGGAGCGTTGCGGGTCGGAGGAAAAGGCACCGGCGACGAGCTCGGCTTTGCCATCCATGTGGGCGGCGATGCGATGCACGGCGCCGATAAACGCGCCGCGGCCGCCGCCGATCATGCCAAAACGTAGTTTTCTGTTCATAGGTGTTTAAAAATTGGCCGCGGAGGCGCGGAGACACGGAGCGAAATCATGCGGTTCTCCGTGTCTTGGTGTCTCCGTAGCAATGATCGTTACTGATTTTTCTTGTCGAACGCGGCGTCGAAGGCCAGCGAGCTGGAAGGGAAGTCGACTTGGCGAACAAAGGCCGCCGCCTCGGTGCCGCCGTGCACGCGGTCCATGCGAATGTCTTCCCACTCGACGGAGAGCGGACCGGCATAGCCGATGTCATTCAGCGCAACGATGATGTCCTCAAACTTGATGTCACCGTGGCCGAGGGAACGGAAATCCCAGTAGCGGCGCGCATCGCCGAATCCAACGTGGCCGCCGAAGACGCCGACGGAGCCGTCCCCGTGGCCCCACCATACATCCTTCATGTGGACGTGATAGATGCGGTCGGCAAAGGTGCGAATGAACTTCACGTAATCCACGCCTTGGTATCCGAGGTGGGATGGATCGTAGTTGAAACCGAAACGCTTGTGGCCCTTGACCGCGGCGATGGCCTGCTGCGAGGAGGCGATGTCGAAGGCGATCTCGGTCGGGTGCACCTCGAGGCCGAAGTTGACGTTCAATTGATCGAAGGCCTCGAGGATCGGGCCGAAGCGCTGGCCGAAGTCGGCGAAACCTTTGTCCCAATATTCCTGCGAGGTCGGGGGAAACGCGTAAAGGGAATGCCAGATGGACGAACCGGTGAAGCCGTTGACCACGGCGGGGAAGTCATCGCGGTTTTTGCGGCCGGGTTTGGCGTCGAAGAATTTCCGCGCGGCCTTGCCGGCGGTGATCATTTTCTTCGCCGCGCGTTTGCGCACACCCTCGGGTTTGCCATCACCCCAGACGTCGGGCGGCAGGATGGCTTGGTGGCGTTCGTCGATGTTGTCGCAGATGGCCTGACCGACGAGATGACTGGAGATCGCGTAGCAAGTGAGCCCATGGTCCTTCAGCAGCGCCCACTTGTCGTTCACATATTTCTTCGACTTGGCGGCGGCATCGACATCAAAGTGATCGCCCCAGCAGGCGAGTTCGACCCCATCGTAGCCCATCGATTTGACGAGCGGGGCCAGTTTTTCGAGCGGCAGATCGGCCCATTGGCCGGTGAACAGGGTAACAGGTCTTGGCATAAGTTTTGGGGATGAAAGTTTGGCCGGCGCGACGCGACGGCAGGGTCCTACTGTTCTTGCGCAAAGCCGCGCTGTCGCAAGTGCTTTGTGTGGCATCTCGGAGAAAACGGTCGAGGAGGGTATCACGCTGAGACGCGGAGGCACAGAGAATGAATAAGGATCAATTGGGTGAACCTCTCAAAGAGTCGTCTTGAGGAGAGGTTTGTCTCTGCGCCTCCGCGTCTCTGCGTGAGATCAACCCAACATTCGAATCACGTCGCGTCGTCGTAGGCCTTGGGCGTGACGAGTCCGGCCAGTGGTTCGCCTTTGGAGTAGGCTTGGAGATTACGCAGCACGTGTTCCCCGGCATCGACATAGCGATCAAGCGTCGGTCCGGCGACATGCGGGGTCACACTCACATTGCGCAGTCCGCGCCAAGGGCTGTCCACCGGCAACGGTTCCTGCACGAAGACATCCAAACCGACCCGCAGATTGCCTTCGCGCGCCACGCGCACCAAGGCGTCCTCATCGGTGATACCGGCGCGGGCGACATTGACGAAGACGCCACCGGGGCGAATCGAGCGCAGGTGTTTTTCCGTGACCGTGCCTGCGGTAAACGGATTGAGCGGGGCCAATTCGATGATCACATCATTGTCGGCAAAGAGGGATTCGAGGGATGCGGCGGGAGACGCTCCCGTGGATTTAGCCGCCGCCGCATCGAAGTCGGGCGCCAGGACCGACACGGTGCAATCAAACGGCCGCAGCAGTTTGAGGAATTCCCGGGCGACGGCACCGTAGCCATGCACACCGACGCGGCGGTTGAAAAGGGACTTCACTTGCTCCCAGCCATCGCGCCAGCCCTTTTCCAAATGAATCTGATAGGTCCACTCCGTGGCGCGGCGCAAACTGGCCAGCGTATGAAAGAGGGCGCACTCGGCGACCGTGCGGCTGATGATCGAACCCCAGTTGGTCACGATAAACCCATCCACCAATTGCTGTCGTGTGACCAAGCGGCGCACCGAACCGGTCAGGTAGCACATGTAACGCAGATTCGACGGCAAGGGATCAGGCAGAGGTTGCGTGTTCCAGCAACCGAGGAGGACCTCGGGATTGATCCGCTCCAGTTCCACGGCGAATGCCTCGCGGGACATGCCGGTTGGATCGATCAACTGAAACTTCGGGCTGAGTTTTGTAACCTGCTCAAACAAGCCGTTCGGCAGAAAATGCTCTTTTTCGAAAGGGGTGAGGACCGCGAGGAGGGAGGTGATGGCGGGCATGGGCGGATCAATAATAAAGCCAGTATTTGCGGGTTTGTTGCTGGTAGATTTTCGCCTTCGCCTCCCAGTCTTTGATAAAGGCTTCGACGTTGACTCGGGCGCCATCGCGCTTGATGGCATCGTAAAATTCAGTCGAGCCCATGTGCTTCATGAAGCCGTTGATGGAAGTGCCGGAGGAATAAACGAAAGGATTCTGGCCCTCGTATTTGCAGGCGAGCCGCATGAGATGGAAACTCAACTCAGTCGGGCGCCAGTCCTGGTAGTCGTTAACCTCAATGTAGAGTCCCGTCACCGGTTTGCCGTCACGATTGGGCACACTTACGCGGCGGAAATTCAGGCCCGGGATGTTAAGCGCGCGCAGTTCCCGCTCGAGCAAGGTGTCACTGATCTTGGGATGAGAGATGCCGCGGAACGGATAACTGGTGCCGAGCCCGTGACTGAATCCGGTGAGATAAGTGCCGAGCCCGGTCATGGGGTAGCCGATCACGGAGGCAAAGTCTTGGATATACGGCGAAGTGGGCACCCATTTCAGACCGGTCTCCGGCCAACGCATGCTGCGGCGCCAGCCCCGCATCGAGATGATGGTGAGTTTCCCGCGCAGGCGGTTGGCCTCGGAAATATTGAGCGCCTTCGGCACCTGCATGATGCCGGGCGCCTCCTTGGCCATGCGGGCGAGTTCGCCGATGGTGAGGCCGTGCACATACGGCACCCGAAAAGCCCCGACATAACTTTTCCACTGCGCATCCAGCGGGGGACCGTCGACCTTGAGTCCACCCAACGGATTGGGCCGGTCGAGCACGATGACCTCGACGTTGTTTTCAAAACAGGCGCCCAGCGTGTAGAGCATGGCACTGATGAAAGTGTAACTGCGTGTGCCGACATCCTGCAGGTCGATCACCATCGCATCCAACCCGGTGAGCATCTT
Source organism: Cephaloticoccus sp. (assembly GCA_030833445.1). GTDB lineage: Bacteria > Verrucomicrobiota > Verrucomicrobiia > Opitutales > Opitutaceae > Cephaloticoccus. The sequence goes on from JAURHD010000006.1 coordinate 43,098, forward strand.
TTTCGTGGGCTTGCGGAAATTACCGTAGAGGGAATAGACAGGTAACTTGGTGCGCGGATCGATGACATCTTCGATGGGAATCTCCGCCTTCTGGTTACCGTAGATGCCGTGCTCAGGACCGAACAAAGCGACGAGGTTGACCCCGGGGGCCCGGCGCAGGACATCGATCGTGCTGACACCTTGGCGGTTAACACCGGCGGGATGCGTGAGAAGGCCGACGCGTTTGCCGCGCAATTCCTTGAAGCCACCGACCTCCAACACGTCGATGCCGAGCATGACGGGATAAGGCATGGCATTCGCCGGGTTGGGATTGAGCACCGGGGCCGGACCAGCGGGCAGGGTGGCCGGTCGCTTGGGCGCAGTAGCGGTAGGTCGCGTCGGCGCTTGGCTGGAACTGCAGCCGAGCATGCCGACCAACAATACGAAAAGCGGGAGAATATTGTTCAGGGGCGAAAGGCGCAGGTTTCCGGACATGAGCAGGAGTTACTTTGGCGGGCCGGTCGGTTCCGTCGAGCGGGAACCTCGTCGCATGTGCAAATGTTTCGGACCAAAGCGCTCGGCGAGGATTCGCCACGAAACATCGAGCAAGATGCCTAGCAGGGTGCCGACTATGGCGCCGCCGATGACCAGTGCATTGATTGCACTGCCAACGCGCCGGCTCCAATGCATCTCGGGTCCTGACGTCGGTTTGACCTGACTGCCGTCAAATTCCGTCACCACGGTCGGTCCCCCAATGGCATCTATGTCTTCTTCGACTTCGATGGTGTCGCCAAACCCGGACCATACGATGACACTTTTGCCCAGCTGATAGGTCGCGTAATAAATCGGCGTCGCGGTCACGGGGTTGGTGATGAATTGCAGACCGCCCAGCACCATGAAATTGGCACGCAGCAGCAGGGCCAGAATGAAGGCCGAAGGCAATTGCACGCCGAGAATGGGCATGACCGACAAAATTGAACCCGCGTAAAACGCCGGCCTCAGATGGGGCATCCGGAAGGACCAGAGATAGGATCGCTTGCGCGCTACCTCGGCGAAGCGGCCGAAAATCGGGTAACGATGGAGGGCGGCCCGGCGCGGAATGAAGCGCAGCACCTGTTTCCAGAGGCGGAAACGGGCATGGCGGTCCTTGCGGGAGTTTTCATCAGGCATCGGGGGAAAAGGTGGCGGAGATCGACTCACTTAGCAAACGGGATGCGGCCGGCAGCGCTTCGGCCAACGGCATGGTTGCCGGGGTGATGGGATGCAGATTCAAGCCGGCTTCACCTATGTCCGGCAGATCGATCCGTCCGGCAAAGACATGCACGGTTTTGCCCAATCCCACGGCTCGAGTAGCCAAGGCACCTGGTCCTTTGCCATTGAGGGAGCTGGTGTCGAAGCTGCCTTCACCGGTAATGACGAGATCGGCCTGTGCGAGATGGGTGTCCAAATCGAGCCACGCTGAAACAAGTTCGTTGCCGGACAAGAGTTGGGCGTCAGCCGCAGTCATCAGCCCAAAGGCAATGCCACCGGCCGCCCCGGCTCCCGGTGTGGTCATCGTGTCCGGCGATTTGCCGAGGTGCGCGCATAGCAAGGTGGCGAGCCGTGCGCTTTTGGCTTCGAGTTTGGGCAGGTCCTCCGCGCGCAGGCCTTTTTGCGGACCGTAGATGGCGGCAGCGCCATTGGGTCCTAGCAACGGATTGGCCACGTCACAGGCGATGCGGATCGGCGGAGTGGCCGGATCGATGGTTGATGCCAGCTTTACGATCCGGGGCCAAGTTTGAGGGACGGGTGGCGTGACCGATTGGTTTTGCGCATCGTGTAATTGGAGTCCCATGGCGTTGAGCGCGCCGAGGCCCAGATCGTTCGTCGCACTGCCACCGACGCCGAGCAAGATGGCGGCAGCCCCCTGACTACGGGCAAATTGGATGAGCTCACCGGTGCCTAGGGTGGTGGTTTGCCACGGATCGCGTTCATCACTTGCGAGCAATGCGAGTCCACTGGCCGTGGCCATTTCGATCAACGCGATAGAGGCATCTGTGGGTATATCCGGCGGCAAACTCAGAATTTCACGCGCCGCGGAGGGAATGTTTTTTAACTGCACCAGACCGATGCTGGGCTCGACGGGTTGGCCACGCGGACCCGTGACGGTGCACCGATGCATTTGCCCGTGGCTGGTTTGAGTCAGGATAGCCGCGAAGCCTTCGCCGCCATCGGTCAACGGACATTGCTGGATGCTCCATGCTGGTTTTAGCGCGGCCAGCGCAGTCGCCGCCGTCTCACAAGCGGCCGGGGCCGTGAGTGAGTCTTTGAATTTATCAAAGGCGATGAGGACGCGCATGGGTGAATTGAAACGAAAACCTCCGGGCAGACGGAGGCGAGCGTTTTGCGTGTGAATCAATCCGCGCAAAGAAAAGCGGAGTCCCGTGGGACTCCGCTTGAAGTTGGCAGACCTACCAAAATCAGAACTTGGATCCGTTGGCCTTGGTGCCGCAGAGCGAAACTTGGATGCCGAGTTCCGCGGCCAATGCGGCCTTGGTGTAGAGAGCAAGATCGGCGGCGGCAGCGGATTTGGCGTAGGCTACCTGGATATGGTTCGCCTTGTGGCGGGCCATCAACTGGTCGCGGGTCACGCCGTAAGTCACGGCGTGCATGATCGGCCATTGCTCGGTCGTCTCTTTCCAGCGGCGCTCGGTTTCGGCCGCGGGGAGGCTGATGGCCTTGGCCCGACCGAGATCCATCTTGAGTTTGCCGCCTTCCACAAAGATGCGGCTCCAGATGATCTCGCCCGGTTTGGCGATACCGCGCACGGTGCCGCCGCCGAGGCGGAAATACATCTTGGGCTGACGCATGGAATCGGTGCCGGCGTAACCGTTGACATGATGCTCCGGCGGGGCGCTGCCCGAAATCAGGAACACCCAGACGTAGTCCTTGGTGGTGCCGCTTTGATCGGTGTCGCCCCAGCGCAAATCGTGCAGGGTGTTTTCGACCGGTTGGCCGAGTAACTTGTGCACGCGATTGGTCAGCAAACCATCAAGGCCGGCGCATTCGTCGACTTCGTTGAAGTGAGTCATCGGTTCGCCCGCGCGGATGACCTTACCGGCGGCGTTCTTGACCGGCGGACGATCAGAGTTGTTGAGGATGCCCTCGACCAGATCGGAGGCGGGCAGCAAGTCCTTGAGGCCCTGCTGGTATTGGATGCCGATGGTTTCGCAGCCAAACTCATCGGCGATGCGCAGGGCGGCGACGTAGGTTTTGCACTGCCAGAGCACCTGTTCCTTGGTCAGCTCGTTTTCCGGGTCTGTGCCGAAGTGGAACTTCATGCCCTTGGCCTTGAGCCAATTGAACACTGCATTGCCCTCGGCGTCGCTCACCTGGGTCGCGCCGTAGTAAAGGGCGGACTGGGAAAGGCGTTCCTTGTAGACGCCGCACGAAAAGAGCAGTTCGTCCGGAATGATGGCGTTATACATGCCCATGCAACCCTCGTCAAAAATGCCCATGATCGATTTGCGCAGGCGCAGATCGGCGGCGACTTTTTTGGCGATGGTTTTGGCCTTGGCGGGGACGGTGCAGCGGCCGAGCGGCTTGACGTGGGTAACCGGGTGCTTGATGACGCCGGACTTCAACCAAGTGGCCAGATTGCCGAGGAAAAAGTCATCGGTGAAATCACGGCTCCAAAGCGTGGAGTAGTTCACGCCCGCCTTGGTCAATGAACCGTTGAGATTAAGCATGCCGACCAAACCGGGTGCGCTGCCCGACCAATTGGCGACGGTGAGAATCGGGGCCTGATGCGAGATGAGGCCGTGCAGGATGTGGTGCGAATATTGCCACACCGCTTCGGCGACGATCAGTGGCGTCTGCGGGTCGATGCCGGCAAAGATCTCCATACCTTCCTTTTGGGAGCCGATGAAGCCGTGCTTCAACTTGGCCTTGTAGGGATGGGCGCGGACCAGCTTGTAGCCGAGTTTGGCCACCGCGGAGGTGAGTTGCTTTTCCATCGCCTTTTGGAAGGCCCAGGTGGCTTCGTTGGCGGATTGGCGCAGATCACCGTTGGCGATCAGCAGAATGGTTTTGGCGGAGGGCTTTTTCATTTGGATAGGATAATTAGGGAGTGGGACTTCATCAGGACTGTAGCCGGCCTCGCTGAGGCCGCACCGGGGGCGGCGACCCCCGCCATATTAGGCAAGTGACGCGCAGGGTTGGGTAGGTGGTGGGGTTGGGGCTAGATAATATCGGCCCAGATGATCCGGGCGGTTGGTTGGGGAGAAAGGTGCATTATGCACTGGCGGAGACGCTTTCGGAATGGATAGTTTGCGGAAAGGCATGGATAAAATCGGCATAACCCGGCAGCGGCTGCTCTCCCAGCAGGTCACGGGCACGCGTTACTTCTTTCTGAATCTCACCCCGCATGGGGGCGGTCAGTTGCGGCCGGCGCTCGGCGGACGTGAGCACTGTAATCCCGAGTATGCCGTGGACCGCGACGACTATGCCTATGAGGGGCTGGAGTATGTGGCTGAGGGAACTGGTTGGGTGGAATTGGATGGGGTGCAGCATCCACTCGCGCCCGGCACGGTGTTCGCCTACGGCAAGAAAACGCGATGCGTGATCCGGACTAATCCGAATCAACCGATGGTGAAATATTTTGTCTGTCTGGCCGGGACTGGGGCCGCGGCACGGTTGCAACGCGCCGGGGTCAGGCCGGGCGAAATGCGGGTGCTCGCGGTGCACGCGGAAATGCGCGGATTGTTCGAAGACCTGATCCACGAAGGGCAGCGACCGGGCAAATTGGCGCGGGCTTTAGCGGCTACGCGACTGGAGCTCTTACTGCTGAAGGTCGAGGAACACATCGCGCACGGTCCGCGGCAGGATGACCCGGCGCGCGAACGCTTCTTGCGCTGCAAGTCGATGATTGATGAACGGGCGCAGAAATTGACCACCCTGGAGGATGTGGCGGCGGCCGTCGGGTTGGAGGTTTCCAGTGTTTGCCGGTTGTTCCGGCGGTTCCACGACCGCAGTCCCTACCGATATTTATTGCAGCGCAAGATGACGCTGGCGGCGGAGGACTTGGTGGAAAATGGCGGCTTGGTGAAAGAGGTGGCGCAACGCGTCGGCTTCAGCGACCCGTTTCATTTCTCGCGTTGTTTCAAAGCGGTGCACGGGGTGGCGCCCCGTGATCTGTTGCGCTACCGGCGAACCGAATGAGGACAGGTTTAGGCGATAATTGAAGATGGCAGGGTGGGAGGTTAGGTCCCCCTGCACGCCATGACGGGCACAGGGACGTGCCCGTCCACCATCAATCAATGCCCTGATAACGATACAGGTGCTATCGGCCAATATTACGACCCGGCAACGATGAGGTCGGAGGTTACTGCGCTCACGCCATCTGTATCGAGGGACAAGGCGATGGCCTTGCCAATCAAGTCAGGCGAATTTACGAAGCCCTTCAGTGTCACGTCATGGTCCTTGACGTCTATATTGATAGCCCAAGCCGACAGGTCGGCATCGAGCACGAACTTGGCCTTGATGACCGCGAGGATACGCGCGTCAGAAATGGCTCCCACGGCTGAAGCGGATTTCTGGCGGACGACCTGCCCGGTTTTATCGAGATCGGCCTTGATATCGGCGGGAGTCAGGTGCCACTCCACCAGTTTATCCGCAACGGAATCCTTCACGGTAACCGCCGCCGTTTTGGTTTGATCGACCATCCGCGTGGTTGCATCGCGGGCCTGCTCACGTAGAGGGGTGGTGGTCGGCGGATGGCGTTCCACGTAGATGCCCATGCCCACGATGTCGGCCAAGGCGCCGAGGAGGAAGAAGAGGAGAGCGGTTTTCATGCTGTGTTTATGACCGGTGGGACGGACATTGGTTCACCCAGGCCCCAGCAATTTGTTTTGAATGCCGTCGCCGGCATTGTTTGGCTCCTGCTCCTATGGCCCAGAAATCAGCCCTTGTTACCGGAGCATCACGCGGCATTGGCCGTGGCATCGCGATTGAACTCGCCCGCGCGGGCTACCGCGTAGCGATCAACTACGCCGGCAATGCGGCGGCGGCGGCCGAGGCGCTCAAGCTGGTGCAGGAGGCGGGCAGTGACGGCTTCATCGTGCAGGGCGACGTGGCGGTGGCGGCCGACCGGGAACGCTTGATCGCTGAGACGGTGGAGAAATTCGGCCGACTGGATCTGCTGGTGAACAACGCCGGCGTGGCCCCGAATGTGCGGGCCGATTTGCTGGATGCGGGCGAGGAGAGCTTTGACCGCCTGTTCGGCATCAACCTCAAAGGCCCCTTTTTCCTCACGCAACTCGCGGCGAAGCAGATGCTCAAGCAAACGCAGGATGCCGAGGGGTTTCGCGGCCGGATCGTTAATATCACTTCCATTTCGGTCTACACATCGTCGATCAATCGCGGCGACTACTGCATGGTGAAAGCTGGGCTCGCGATGATGACCAAGCTGTTCGCCGACCGGCTCGGTAACGACGGCATCAATGTTTACGAGATTCGCCCGGGCGTCATTGCCACCGACATGACCGGTGGGGTGAAGGAGAAATACGACAAGCTGATCATCCAAGACGAGCGCGGCATCACGCCGATCCGGCGCTGGGGCACCCCGAACGACATCGGTCGGGCGGTCCGCGCGATCGCCGAGGACCGGTTCCCATTCTCCACCGGCGCGTGCTTCGACGTCGACGGCGGATTCCACCTGCATCGGTTGTAAGATCGTCCTGGTATCACCATGCTCCTGACGAGCCAGTCGGGTTTTGAATCTATGCTGGCGCAGGAGCTGGTGGCCACCGGTGCGTCCGTTACGGCCCAGGGGCCGGGTTGGGTTTTGGCGGAGGGTGTGACCGGCGATCTGGCCTTTGCGCATTTAAGTTTGGCCGACCCGATTGAGATCAAGGGTGAATCCGTGAACGGCTTGGCGAAGGCGATCGCGGATTATTATCTGCAAGGCAACCAAGGTAAACGCATCGAAGGCCCGTGGCCGTGTGTGTTTGCCGGACCGGCAGAATTGGTCGGATTGGGTCGGCGCATCAATGCGGTGGAAGCGGCCACCGGGGAAATCGTGCGGAAACGCCTTTCGCGGGTTGCCAAACTGGCCGTGGACGATGTGCCGCGCGGCGTGAGCGAAGCGGAGGGATTGTATGTGTGGTTCACCGATTTTGGGTGCGCCCAAGTGGCGCGAAAAATCAGCGTCAACGGCCCGCGTCGGATGGCGGATGATGATCTCGCACCCTCGCGCAGTTATTTGAAAGTGGAGGAGGCCTACGTCGTCCTCGGACAAGAACCGGCCCAAGGCGAGACCGTGGTCGATTTGGGCGCGGCCCCGGGTGGCTGGAGTTACAGTGCGGCCAAACGCGGTGCCCAGGTTATCGCCATCGACAATGGTCCGCTGAAGGGCGGGGCACTGAATCATGCGCAAATCGAGCACCGGCTCGAAGACGCCTTTCGATTTTCACCACCAGCGGGCATCACTTACGACTGGCTGTTTTGCGACATGGTCGAGGAACCGCATCACGTGCTGCGGCACATTATCGAGCCGTGGCTGGCGAACGGTTGGTGCCGGCAGTTTGTGGTGAATCTGAAGTTTGGCCGCGTCGATGCAGTTGCCCTGCTGGAAGAACTGCGGTCGGTCGATTCACCGCTCAGCAAATACGCTCCAGGCACGCGCATTCGGCACCTATATCATGACCGGGAAGAGTTTACCTTGGTGGGGCGGGTGCAGGGCCCTGAATAATACCCGATTTTATCGGGAAACACGTGGACAGGCCGGGGTCTGAGGGGGTTAAATTCCCCTCCTCTTATGAAACTGACCGCATTGAAACGACTCCTGATCGCTGGCCTTTTCGCCCTCGGTCTCACGGTGATGGCTACGGCTAATCCCGCCCTCGCCGGCCATTGGCAGCTGGACACCACCCAAAGCACCGCGCTCGACGGTTGGAACAAGATGGATCTGACCATCGGCCTCGACGGCTCCAAGGTATCCGTGGATTACCGCATGCAGTGGCGCGCGACCGTGCACGAAGCCACCAATGTGTTCGATACCGACACCCCGGTGGCACTTGATGAATTCTTCCGCGTCGAACAACGCCACATGGCGGTCTACCCCGCCAAGCATGGCGTGACCAAGGCGGTCGCGAAATGGATTGATGGCGACAAGACCCTGTTGACCGAGGCGCTGACTCCCGTGGAGGTATCACAGGGCGATGTCATGATGCGCATCACGACCGAGTATCGCGTCAGCGAAACCGGTGACCGCCTGACGGTCATCGAACTGCATTCGAGCCGCAATCGTCCGCTGGTTTATGTATTCAACAAAGTGACCGGGGAGGACGCCAAATGAACCTTATCAAACGTTACATCACGCTCGCTGCCATGGTAGCGATGCTAGGCACCACAACGGTGTTTGCCGCGGAGCAACCCGAGTCGGGCAAGAACTACGGCGTCGATGCGTGGTTCATCCACTTCGATCTCGATTGGAATGTGAACGGGGGGTTACCCGAAAAGGCGCTGCTCGTCAGCCTGCAGGGGCTGGCCAATCGCAACGCCCCGCAGCTCTACATCGTGCACCCGCCGGAATTCCAGTGGGAGATCACGGGTCCGCTGTTTGACTTTTACCAGCGCAAGCATGGCGTGAAATTTCATGAGCTGCAGTCGGCCGACGCAGCGCTCACGCAGTTCAAGGATGTCGCCAAGGGCTACGTCGTTTGGGACAAAAATGTCGGCGCTTCCCTCAACGTCGCATTCACCATCGCTGGCGTCGAGGACGTGGTGGTGGTTTCCGAGGAACTCATTCCGCTCGTCGAGCAACACGGTCTGAAACAATTTGACGACCTGCGCGGCCGCTACACCGGCAAGACCGATGCGGAGATTTATCAGGACGCCTACAACAAATACTGGGATCGTTGCGCCAAGGATCGTGTGATGCTGATGGGAGGCAATCATGGTGCCGTGCGCATGCCGGGGATGGCCGACTGGGGCGTCGAACAGAAGATGTTCTTCCACGACCTCTCCGCCAATCTCAACAACCCGGCCCACCAGGCCGAGCTCGCGTTGACCCGTCGGATATTTTCCGAATTGGAACCCGGCGGCTATGTCTTCGGCTGGCACTCCTACGGCAAGGACACGGAAGAGCAATATACGACGCTGCTCTCGATGTATGGACTGCGTATGGAGGGGCTGCACAACCTGCCCAACCTGAGCTTCAACAACCAGTTTACCTTCACGCCTGGGTTCAAGTTCACCAACAACCACAGTATGCCGCTCGACGCCAAACTGATGGCCGAAGAGAAGGTTTACATCTCCTTCGTGCAGTCCGACTCGATCGGTATCGGCGTGTGGACCAAGCCCGGACGCGGCAAGCTGCCCTTTGGCTGGCAGGTGACCATGAACTGGACCGAGTTCTCACCAGCGGCGCTCGAGTATTTTCACGAATCGGCCACGCCCAACGACTACTTCATTGGCGGTCTGTCCGGCCCGGGCTACATGTATCCCAACAGCATTCCGGCTGATCGATTCCCGATCCTGATGAAGCGTGCCCGCGAACTCATGGCGCTGCTCGACGAGCACATCATGGAGATCATGGACAACACCGCCGCCGACGGCAACGTGGGCAACACCGACCTGACGAAGGAAACGGTGGACGCCTACTACCGTGAGTTCCCGGATGTCATCGGGTTCATCAATGGATACGGTCCGGCCCGCACCCGAGATTTGCGCGATACGCGCCCGATGATTTCCTACGAATACTACATCGATCCGCGTCGTCCTCGTGATCAAGTAGCAGCCGATCTCAACGAACTGATCGCGCTGAACTCCAAGCGGCCATACTATCTGCTGGTGCACGTGCGTGAATCGAACGACGTCAACAGCCTCGTTGAGATCACAAAGCAGCTGGAAGGTCCGATTGAAATCGTCCCGATCGACCGTTTCCTCAAGCTCGCCGCAAGCAAGAAAACCTACACGACGCGCTATCAGGATCCCGAGGATCCGAAGCACTTCGAGGGCTTCCCGAAGGAGTAAACCCGGAGAAGCAGAGCAGTGCTTTCACGCCCGGCCGGTATCGGCCGGGCGTTTTTGTTTGATCAATGAGTCTCACGCAGAGGCGCTGAGAGGCTGAGGATAATTCAGAAACCAGATAACCATGTGCCAATTGTCCCTAGTTTTTATGGCATCTGAATTTTCGACCTCCTGGGTTTTCTCTGCGCCTTTGCGTCTCTGCGTGAGCCCTTCGCGTTCAGCACAGATGGTTCATGCGTTTCTGTTCTGGCGTGGCTGCAGGAATTCGACTCGGCTGGCCGCTGTTGAAACCCAAGGAACTCACCATATGCGGACTGGCGGCCGTGCGCGCGCGATTTGACCGGGATCCGGCGTCGATTCAGCGCCTGTTCTTTGACGCACCCACCGGCCGCAAGATCGGTCCACTCTGCAAGGCGTTGGCTGCGGCTCGAAAAGTGTATCGCTGTGTGGAGTCTGCGGAGTTGGCCAAGATATCCGGTTCCATTCATCACAGTGGCATTGTGGCGGTGGTCACCGCTCCGGCGTTGCAGAGTCCGGGACCTGCCGAGTTGAAGCAGTGGGTGGCTCGTCGGCAGCCGCTGTTAATTCTCGATCGCATCGGGAATGCTCACAACCTCGGCGCCTTGGTGCGCACCGCTGCGCATTTGGGCGTTGATCTGATTGTCATTGCCGATGCACCTGAGTCAGCACGGCCGAACGATGCCGCTTACCGTGTGGCGGAGGGAGGGATGGAGCAGGTGACGGTTTGGGCGGCCCGTGACTTGGTGCGTTTGATCAAGGACCTGCGGGCCAGTGGTTACACCGTGATTGCCGCGGCGACCCGCGGTGGACACCCCGGTAAGGCCGCTCCGGCCAATCAACTCTCGGCCTTGGTCATGGGTAACGAGGAGCATGGCATTGCGCCGTCCGTCCTGGCGGCCTGCACGGCGGCGGTTACTATACCCGGCACAGGCAAAGTAGAATCGCTTAATGTTTCCGTGGCTGGCGCAATCCTGATGTGGGAACTGTTCGGACGGAAACGCTAGGCTTTGTGACCAAGCAGATTCGCGAGCCAACCACCGCTGGTTTTATTTGATTTCGCCGGTAACGGGAGCTCAGGCACCCCGAGGATGGGTTCAAAGTGACCGGCCTTTTTGTAGAGAATGACGATGTCCTGCATGCCCCAAGCTTCTTCGAGATAGGCCCGCATGATTATAGCGGGATAGCGCTGCAACACCCGCATGAGCCACTCAGGGGAGGAGAGGGTCAGGCCGTAATCCTCTTCCGGAGTGCTCTCGAAATAACGCTGATAGGCGAAACCGGTTTGGCTGAATTCTTTGATCAAGGCGGGTTTATCAATGTTCTCGGCAATATTGCGCTGCCCTCGGGCGAGCAGACTGGAAACCGTGCGGCCTTGGGTGCTGAAAATCAGGACGCCACATTCCTTGGTCCAGCGGATGAAACAATCGAGAGCGGCCAGCCAACGTTCCTGCGGCAAGTGGGTGAGTAAGGAACCGACCCAGATCAGATCGAACTGAGCATCGAAGGGCAGTTTGCGCAGATCCTTCTCGGAATAAACCGGGACGGCGCCGAATTCTTTTGCGCAAAAATCCACCCCGTCACGCTCCAAGTCGCAGCCGGTGATTTTGGCGTAATGATACTCGGCGCGCAACCAGCGCAGCACGCGCCCGTAACCGCAGGGCAGGTCGAGAATCTCCGGATAGTGCGGCTTGTCGCAAAGTTGACCGGAAAACTTCACCAATTCCAGTGCCCGACGACCGATGTCGAAATACTGTTCCTCTAGACCTGGCGCGACCATTCCGTCACGCGGGGAAATAGTGCGGGAAGGATGCAGCTGGCTGAAGTCGAAGAGCGGGGGCATGCGATACTCAAGCTGTCGAGACATTGCCGCCCAGAGCAAGCGGAGACTACCCGTGGAATTATTTCACCGGCCACAGGGTGCCGGCCTGCGGGGCCGGTCCGGCGATTTCCACGTTTCCCTTGAAAGTGCTGTTGGCAAGAATGCGGTAAACTTGGTTGGGGTTATCCGCGACACTGAAACTCGAATTACTCGGCCCGAAGTCGCGAGTGATGGTGCAATAATACACCAGGTTGTATTCGAGTGGTGTGGATGCGCGCTGTTTGTTCCAACTCAGGGTAATCGGGGGAAAATTGTGCCACGCGCCCACGGCAATCACGCATTCCTGCAGCAGGTTCGCCTTGGCCGATGGATTTTCAAATCGTAAATCCATGTTGAAACGTGAATTGGTGATCACGTTGTAATGGTTAGACTGGCCGGCGTAGTCGCTCGTGTAGATGAGATGATTGACATGGTTAACGACCATACCGGTCAGCAGGCAATGATCAGCGCCACGTAATAGTATGCTCCCTGAAACTTCGTCCTTGTAGTAGGTCCCGTCGATTTCGACGCCATCGACGGTGATATGATTCGAGGATTCAAGGATCAGTGGATGATTGCCGGAATCGCGCAATGTGCAGCCTGTGATCCAACAGTTAAAGGATCCGGAAAAGCGCACGAGCACCACGTGGAAATCATCCTGGGCAAATGGGGTGCTGTCGACCGCAGCCCGTTTATTGCCGGTGGTTACAGGCGCCGATTGGCTGTGATCAAAAACGATGGTGAGATTTTCAATGCCCGAATTATTCACCCCTTCCAGCAACAACGCCGTGGTCCAAGGGCTATAGCCTGATGCATCGGGCTTGGTGGGCCTCTTTCCCCGAAGGTTTACCACTAATTGGACTTGCCCGGGGAAATCGGCCCGAAGCGTCACCTCGTGGGCGAATTTGAGTGGCTGCGTGATTTGATAAATACCCGGAGTCAGGGTGATGACCTGTTCCGGGATGGCCACGGCCGCGGCCAGATCGTCGCCCGGTTGCAAACGCACTTGTTTCAGCAGGTGGGTTTCCGTCAGATTTTTCAGCAGGACTCCGGCTTGGGCCCATTCCTGCATATTGGGATAAGCCGGATCCAATAAATCATTGTGGTAGGTGCGATTTTGCGGCGCCGCCAAGCAGCTGACTGTGCAAACTACCAAAAGAATACTAAATCTGACAAATCTGATCATAATCTAAGCCTGAATGGACTAGGTGTATATGGTAAATCAGTCCCTTATATACAAGCATCGGTCATGCAAAGTTCATAGCTTTTCAAAAATACACGCTGTGCGGTGATGTATCCCTTTGCCTCGCGTGATATCTGGGCCTTGTGTCATAAATCAATTATGACAATGCTTTCCAATCACGAACCAGAACCATCCCCATCCCCCGGGAATACCTGTTTCGACTGGCCCTTGGCCTATGAGGCTGAGGCGCTGCTCTACGGTTACATCGAGAGATTCCTGCTCCGACACTCAACCGCCCGGCGGTTGGCCACACGCATGCAGGAAGAGACGGGCACGGAATTTTACGAGTGGGTCGATCATCTCACGATGTCGCCCGAGCATCGCACTGAATTGGAAGCGGCCGGCTTGCAGGTGGAAGACACTGCGGCGCCTGCCGGAGTGGTGGTCATGCATCATCCCAAAGCGATGATGCCGCGCGTGCTGCTGTGTGCCGGGGGTAGTCTGGAAGGACTTTCTCAGCGACTGGCCATCAAGCCGGAAATCCTGGCTGATTTTGTCGCGAAGCAGGGCCTGGACGCCACCCTCGAGGGCAAGACCGGAGCACGTTTACGAAAGGTATTGATTGCCGAGGAAGCGGGCCTTCGTTTCGAGGCGGTGGAGCGGTTCGGCTATCGCGGGTTCATGCTGGAGGAACCGGCGGCGGGTTTTGCGGCGGCCGTGCGCGAAGTTCAGGAACTGTTTGCCACCCGGCGGCGCGATTTTGCCGATGATGCCGAGGGCGTGCGGCATGCCTTTGCCGTATTGGCCCAAGCCTTGACCTTGGTGCCGCGCGATGTGGCGTGTGAATTGTTCTTCGCGGAGGAACGCCGGTTCTGGGAATTGCGCAATCATGCCGCGCGCGTGCAAAAACAACGGCAGGACAAGCTCGGGCTGGGCTGGGGCAATCATGATCACCATACCTACCGGTGTTCGCGCCGCTTGTTTCCCGACTTGGTTGGATTTCTCCAAAAACTCGGACTGCAAAAACGCGAACGGTTTTACGCCGGGTCCGAGGCCGGGTGGGGGGCGCAGGTGATGGAATCGCCGACCGTGGGTATAGTGGTTTTCGCCGATGTCGATTTGCAGCCGAATGAAGTCGATGAGGACTATGCCGATCAGACGCTACCCGCGACGGAGTCACTTGGCACGGTCGGTCTTTGGTGTGAACTGCACGGGGACAGCTTCCTGCAGGCGGGCATGCACCACCTCGAAGCGCGTTTCGATTTCACCCGCTTGCGGGAGCAACTTGCCGAGGCCGGGGTTGGCACCATGAAACCGTTTTCTGATTTTCCGTTTCTCAAGCAGGCCTTTACCGAAGGTGAGCGCTGGCCAGTGAATCCGGCCAGGATTGAGCGCCTGAGTCAGGCCGGGTTGATTACCGCGGCGCAGGCCGAAACGTTTCGCCGGGACGGCGCGATTGGCAGCCATCTGGAAAACCTGCAACGCAAGGGCGGTTACAAGGGATTTAATCAACAGGCGGTCAGCGTGATTATCGCCGAAACTGATCCACGTCGGTCCCCGGCTGCCTCCTGAAATTTTTCCCATTAACCCCATACCCTATGAAGATCGGAATCGTCGGTGCCGGCAAAGTCGGTGCCACTATCGCCACCCTGTTGGAATCCTGCAAATTCTGCAAATCGGTCACGCTGGCCGATGCCCGCGCCGACATTGACCTGAAGGGACTGCGCAAATCCAAGTTAGCCGTTGTGGATGTAACGGATGCCGCCCAACTCGCGAAATTCATCGGCAGCGTCGACGCCCTGGTCAGTGCCGCCCCTTATTTTTTGAACAAAGGCATCGCGGAGGTATGCGCCAAGCTGGGCGTATCGTATTTTGACCTGACCGAGGATGTGGTGACCACCAACTTTGTCCGCCAGCTGGCCGCCAAGAAAGGCAACCGCGCCACCTTCATGCCGCAGTGCGGCCTGGCCCCGGGTGCGATTAATATCGTGGGGGGATCCCTCGCCTCATCCCTCACGGCGGTGCGACATTGTGAAATGCGGGTCGGGGCCCTGCCGGACAATGCCAGCAACCAGATGAAATATTATCTGAGTTGGAGCACGGCCGGTTTGATCAACGAATATTGTCAGGTCGGCGAAGCGCTCTATGCCGGCAAGCCCGTGACGACGATGCCGTTGGACGGGATGGAACGCATCACAATCGACGGCACGGAATACGAGGCCTTCAACACCTCGGGTGGAGTTGCCACCATGTGCGAAACCTTCGCCGGTAAGGTGCAGGACTTGAACTACAAGACCATGCGCTATCCGGGTCACCGCGACTTGATGAAGTTCCTGCTGATCGATTTGAACCTGGCCCCGCGACAGGAATTGGTGACGCAGATTTTTGATCAAGAAGTCCCGCAGACCGAATCGGATGTGGTGATCTTCTACGTCAGCGTGATCGGGACGGCCAAGGATGGCCGGCTCAAGCAGCGCAGTTTCATCAAGAAGATGCGCGGAGACACGGTGAAAGGGCGCAAGCTCAACGCGATCCAGCTGACCACGGCCGCCGGGGTTTGCGCCGTGCTCGAACTTTACGCCCAAGGCCGGTTCAAGCCCGGTTTCGTCAAACAAGAATCCGTTGCGCTGCAGGATTTCCTTGGCACCCGCTGGGGCGGCCGGGTTTACGGCGGCGTGAAATACTGAAAGTATTCATCATGCCCGCCAAAAAATCTCCCACCTCAGTCGCCAAAGTGGCTATGACTATCTTCCGTCAACTCGGCCTGAGTCGCACCGCCATCAATGCCGGTGTCTTTGCAGGCACTTGGTCGGGTCATGGTCCGGTCATTGCCAAGCACTCGCCTATCGATGGGTCGTTGCTCGGCCGCGTGGCGACCGCCTCCAAGTCGGATTATGCAGTGGTGGTCAAAACCGCGCAAAAGGCCTTTCCGACTTGGCGGGATTTACCCGGACCAAAACGAGGTGAGGTTGTGCGCCAACTCGGCATGGCCCTGCGCGAATTGAAAGTGCCTTTGGCGCGTTTGGTGTCGCTCGAAGCCGGTAAGATCCTCGCGGAAGGAGAGGGTGAGGTGCAGGAGATGATCGACATCTGTGATTTCGCCGTGGGTATCTCGCGCCAGTTGCACGGTCTCACGATTGCCACCGAACGCCCGGGTCACCGCATGATGGAAACGTGGCATCCGCTTGGTGTCGTCGGCATCATCTCGGCCTTTAACTTTCCGGTGGCGGTTTGGTCATGGAACAGCGCGCTGGCGGCGGTTTGCGGCGACACAACCTTGTGGAAGCCTTCGGAAAAAACACCGCTGACCGCCATTGCGTGCATCAAAATTGCCGAGCGGGTATGTCGAAATTGCGGGGTGGATCCGGCGATCTTCTCCTTGGCCGTGGGCGATGGCCCGAGTGTCGGCGAATTGATGACCAAGGATGATCGCCTGCCCTTGATCTCCGCCACGGGTTCGACCCGGATGGGACGCCGGGTGGGAGAAGTGGTGGCGCAGCGATTCGGTCGCTCGCTGCTCGAACTGGGCGGCAACAATGCGATCATAGTCACGCCTTCGGCGGATCTCAAACTCGCCCAGACGGGAATCCTTTTTGGGGCAGTGGGCACCGCGGGTCAGCGTTGCACCAGCACACGTCGACTCATCGTGCACGAATCGGTCAAAGCGAAACTGGTGCAATCCTTGGTCAAGGGATACCGGCAGGTGAAAATCGGGAATCCACTTCAGCCGGGAACGTTGATGGGGCCGCTGATTGACCCAATGGCCGTTAAGCAAATGCAGCAGTCGGTCGCCGCCGCGCGCGCCGCGGGCGGCAAGGTGCTCTATGGCGGCGAGCGTCTGCGCGGCAACTATGTAAAACCCTGCATTGTCGAGGCGCAGAATGATTGGCCGGTGGTGCAGGCGGAAACCTTTGCGCCAATTCTCTATGTGATGAGCTATCGCACCTTGGATCAGGCCATCGCGATGCAGAATGCCGTGCCGCAGGGACTGAGCTCAGCGATCTTCACCAATGAACTGCGGGAAGCGGAAACTTTCCTCGCCGCCCGCGGCAGTGACTGCGGCATCGCCAATGTGAATATCGGCACCAGTGGCGCGGAAATCGGCGGCGCGTTTGGCGGCGAAAAGGAAACCGGGGGCGGCCGTGAAAGTGGCAGCGACGCTTGGAAGGCCTACATGCGCCGACAAACGGCCACGATTAACTATTCGAAAGATCTGCCGTTGGCTCAGGGGATAAAGTTTGGTTGATTGCTGTTGGTCATTTGCATATTGCGATTGCCTGAGGCCACGCCGGCCACAGCCTATATCTTTCTATGTGCTCCCGTCATTGGTTCTATTGCTTTCTCGTCTGTATCGTTGCTTGCACGTTTTCGTCGGCCCAACCTGGCGATACAGATCATAAGGAGGAGCCGGTGACCGAGTTGGGTCAATGGATGGATCGCATGAACAGTGCGTTTCGCAAACTGCGCCGACAGGCCGACAATGCCGCCCTCAATCCTTCCTCGATCGAGTTGGTCGCCATCATGCAGGAATCCGCGGCCAAGGCACTGGAACTGACCCCTGAAAAAACCGAGGACCTGCCGGAAGGAGAGCGGGCAAAATTTGTCGAGCGTTACCGCGAAGAACTGGGCAAATTGATCACGCAGTTGAAGGAGCTTGAAGCCGCTTTTCGGGCGGACGACAACGCCTTGGCCTTGCAGCAAATCCGTGCCCTCGGTGCAGCCCGTAAGCACGGGCACGAAGAATTCCAAAAAGACCAGAACTGATCGAAACTCAGATCACCCAGTCGTTTTGATCCGCGTCTTCGTGTTGGTCCTTGTTCAGGACTTTCAGGCTCTGTTCCTGTATCAAGACGAGTGAACGTTTTGGCACGGACTGGGTGACGAAGACATTGCCGGCGATAGTGGAACCCGCGCCGATCACCGTGTCGGCGCCCATGATTGTCGTGCTGGCATACACCGTGACCTTGTCCTCGATCGAAGGGTGGCGTTTCTGGCCTTTCAAGGCCTGGCCTCCAGCGGTAGAGCGGGCAATCAGGGCGACCCCTTGATAAAGTTTTACGTGCGAGCCGATTTCCGAGGTCTCGCCGATCACAACGCCCGTGCCATGATCAATGAAGAAGTGATCGCCGATTTTGGCGCCCGGATGCAGATCGGAGCCCGTGCGTTCATGGCCATATTCCGTCAACATGCGCGGCAACAGCGGCACGCCGAGCGTGTAGAGCACATGGGCAAAACGCTGCAGGGAAATCGAGAGCACGCACGGGTAAGCGAGGATGATTTCCTCAATGCTGCCGGCGGCCGGATCGCCTTCAAACGCGGCATCGACGTCGGTCTTGATGATCTTACGCAGTTCGGGCAACCGGTCGAGGGTGGCCATCGTGAGTTCTTGGGCGCGTTGGGCCGCATTCTTGTCCTTGGCGAAGCGCAGGCTCTTTTCGATCTCGGTGCGCAGCCGAAGATCAACCCGGCGGAGCAGATCCTCGACGAGATGCGGCACCTCGTGCTTGGTGAGCCCGGTCGCTTCAAAGAAGCCCGGGAAAATCAAATGCATGTAGTCGGACGCCAGCTGCTGCACCGAGTCCTGCGTCGGCAAATTAACACCGTCGAGGTGGTTGATGCCGCCATCTTGCTCGTAGGAGTCGAGCAGGGCCTGCTTGATGTCGTCGAGGTTCACAGAATTGCGGAATATGGGGTGAGCGGATGATTTCGCAACCCGCGGTTGTGTTTTAAAACCGACATAAAAAAGGCGCGGGGTTGCCGCGCCTTGTCGTTATAGGATCACAAACGGATCACGAGGTGACTTCGAGGCGGGCTTTCTCGGCCAGGGCGGTCGAGAGGTAGCGTTCGCCGAAGCTGCAGGCGACCGTGACGATGTTCTTGCCCGCGAACTCGGGCCGCTTGGCGACTTGGATCGCCGACCAGATGTTGGCGCCGGTGGAAATACCACCGAGAATGCCGTCCTGCAGGGCGACTTGGCGGGCAGTTTCGAAGGCGTCGTCGTTGGAGACCTGAATCACCTCGTCGATGATGTCGGTGTTGCAATTCTTCGGGATGAAACCGGCGCCGATGCCCTGGATCTTGTGCGGACCGGGCTTGCCTCCGGAGATGACCGGACTCGCGGTGGGCTCGACGGCGAAGGTCTTGATCGCCTTGCGCGACTTGATGACTTCGGAAACGCCCGTGATGGTGCCGCCGGTGCCGACGCCTGCGACGAAGGCATCGATCTTGCCACCTGTAGCGGCCCAGATTTCCTCAGCCGTGGTCTTGCGGTGAATCTCGGGATTGGCGGGATTCTCAAATTGTTGCGGCATGAAACCCTTGTCGCCGTGCGTAGCGACAATCTCGTTGGCTTTGGCAATAGCGCCCTTCATGCCCTCGGCGCCGGGGGTGAGGACGATCTCGGCGCCGAGCATGCGCAGAAGCACGCGGCGTTCCTGCGACATCGTCTCGGGCATCGTGAGGATCAGTTTGTAGCCGCGGGAAGCGCAGACAAAGGCGAGAGCGATGCCGGTGTTACCGGAGGTCGGCTCGACGATGACCGTGTCGGGCTTGATTTTTCCGGCCGCTTCGCCGGCTTCGATCATGGCTTTGCCGATACGATCCTTGACGCTGGCGAGGGGGTTGAAGAACTCGGCTTTGACGTAGATGTTCGCGTTCAGACCGGTGGCGATCCGGTTCAGTTTGATGAGCGGGGTATTGCCGATGGTCGCGACAACGTCGTTAAAGATAAGTGAGGACATAAAGAATATGAAGTATTGAAACGGTTAGCGGTCAAGTCCGGTGCACAAATTCTGTGTCATCGAACGGAGGGGTGAATGGGTTGGTTTTGGGGTTAGATATGATACATTTCCGCGGAATCTTTGACCACGAAAGTATCCAAGGTGTAACTCTTTGCCTTCTCATCGAGGGTGGCACGAATGGCTTCCCAGATTTCCTTCATCCGGCGACCGCTGCGGCCCTCATGATTGCTGCTGAACTCGACGAGTTCGCCGTCGATGACTTTCATAATATCATACAGCGAAATCTGTTCTGCCGGCCGAGCGAGGGCGTAACCTCCTTGGATCCCGCGCTTGCTGATCAGCAAACCGCCGTTGCGCAATTCACCGAGAATCTGGGCCAGGAAATTGGGAGGCACAGCCTCGGTTTTGGCCAAATGGTCGATTTGGGCGAGTTCGCCGGTGCCATGAAGGCGGGCCATTTCCGCCATAACCCGGCAGGCATAATCGACTTTAACGGAAATCTTCACTGAACAACTAAAGTAGGAGTTATGGGTTCGTCGGCAATCACATTTGCAGGCGGTTTTGGCTTTCGCCTCGCCCCGGCTTCGCGTTCAGTCACCGCACCCCATGACACCCCCGCTCAAGATTGGACTATTTGGGATCGGCCTGGATGCCTATTGGCCCCAGTTCGTTGGATTAAAGGAACGGCTTGAAGGCTACGTCGATCGTGTCGCGACAAAACTGGGTCGCGAAGGGGTCGAGGTCATCAATCTGGGTTTGGTGGATAATCCAGATCGCGCTTTTGCGGCAGGTCGGGAATTTCGTCAGGCGGATGTGGATGTGATTTTCCTCTACGTCACAACCTATGCGTTATCATCCACGGTGTTGCCCGTCGTTCAACGCGCGAAGGTCCCGGTGATCATCCTGAATCTGCAGCCGGCGGCGGCGATCGACTACGCCGCGTTCAACCGGATGGGAGATCGCACCAAGATGACGGGTGAGTGGCTGGCGCATTGCGCGGCCTGCCCGGTGCCTGAGATCGCCAACGTCTTCAAGCGCGCCGGCATCACGTTTCATCAAATCACCGGCACCCTGGAGGACGATCCGCAGTGCTGGAACGAAGTGGATGCCTGGGTTGAGGCGGCGCGGGTGGCAGCCGCGATGTATGGCAACCGGCTCGGGCTGATGGGCCATTACTACGGAGGGATGCTCGACATCTATTCCGACACCACATTGCAGAGCGCGACTTTTGGCACCCAAATCGAGTTGTTGGAAGTAGATGAACTGTCCGCGCTACGCCGCGAGGTGAAGGACGCGGAAATCAAAGCCAAGCTCGCGGAATTTGAAAAGGCCTTTGACGTGCAGGCGGATTGCCCGGCCGAGGATCTGGCCGAGGCGGCGCGCACGTCCGTGGCCCTGGATCGATTGGTGGCGGAGTATCGGTTGGGCTCCATGGCCTACTTCTACAAGGGCACGGGCGTGGCAGAAAACGAAGCCACCATCGCTTCGATTATTCTGGGCACCTCGCTGCTGACCGCACGCGGCATACCTGTTGCGGGTGAATACGAGGTGAAAAATGTGCAGGCCATGAAGATCATGGACCTCTTTGGCGTGGGCGGATCGTTCACGGAATATTATGCGATGGATTTCAAGGACGATGTCGTGCTCATGGGGCACGACGGACCCGGGCACATTGCGATTGCCCAAGGCAAGACGAAGGTGCGGCCGCTCGAGGTTTATCACGGCAAGGTAGGCCGCGGCGTATCCGTCGAAATGGCGGTGAAACATGGTCCGGTCACGTTGCTTTCCGTCATTGAGGCCGGGAACGGAAAACTGGCGCTGCTCTGTGCCGAAGGCGAATCTGTGCCGGGACCGATCATGGAGATCGGCAACACCAACAGTCGTTACCGTTTCGCTTGCGGTGCGCGGGAATTTGTCACGCGTTGGAATTCACATGGCCCCGCCCACCACTGTGCGGTCGGCGTCGGGCACATTACGGATAAGCTCAATAAACTCGGCGCGTTGCTTGGTCTCGAAACCATCCGGGTGGTCTGATTTTTGACTGTGGAAATCAGGAAAACTGGAAATTCAGAATCTGACTGGAAGATAATGCCCGCATTTGCCCGACTCAGGCTTCCAGCTTTCCTGAGTTCCACAATTAATACTCTAACCCAAACCCCATCCTCACCATGATCCGCCAAGCATTTGTCATGTCCGTTCACGCTGGCTCCGAAGTCGAATACGAAAAGCGGCACCGTCCCATCTGGCCCGACTTGGAGCGCGTGTTGAAGTCGCACGGCGTGCACAACTACAGCATCTTCCTGCTGGCGGAGACGCGCCAGCTCTTCGCCTATGCCGAGATCGAGGACGAAGCGCGCTGGAACGCGATTGCGCAGACCCCTGAGTGCAAGCGCTGGTGGAAGCACATGGGCGATGTCATGCCCTCAAATCCGGACAACAGCCCGGTCGCGGCCCCATTGCGCGAAGTGTTTCACTTGGACTGATAATCCGCCAGCCAACCTGCGATGAAGGCGGCCTGTTTTTCGCGGATCGGTTCGTGGTAGTGCACGTGATCGCAGTAGAGATCTGCGCCGAGGTTCAGGGTGAAGGTGTTCAGGTCGATTACCGGCACTCCAGCTTCGCGCATGATACCGTCGGCGATTCGGTTGTAACTTTCGACGTCGGCCCGGAAGCGATGAAACCCGACGGGAAAGGTGTTATGAATGGCCTCGTCGCAGGGCGTGGTGCGAATCCAGACCAGCTGTGGTTTTAGTTTTTCCGACAGTTTGACGATGGCGTGCAAGTTGGCGGCGTAGGTTTCCGGGCCAACCTGCTTGGCTCCGGTTTGAATGTTGGTCTTGATGTCGTGCAGGCCGCAATTCACGAGCAGGATGTCCGCATCGATGCCCCCGGCGCGGGCCTTGGCCTGAAGAAACGCGAGCACGCGGGCGGAATCGCCGCCGTTGGCCCCGGCGGGATTATCGAGATTGAGCATGGCCTCGTCTTCGCCTTCCTTGCGGGCCTAGTCCATCACCCCGCGGAGGTGTTGTTGTAGAAATGGTCCGTAGTGGATCGAGATGCTGTCGCCGAGGACGTAGACCTTGCGCATGGCGATCAGTCGGCGGTGATAAAGAACGGCTGGGTCCACGCGGCATTGCCGCCACGGCCGAGGCACTCAAACCGCACGTAGCTCGCCTTGGCGGGCACCTCGACTTCGAGCGTCGCGGCCTTGACGTTGGCGAATTCGCGGCCGACTTGCTGATACGCGATGATCCGATCTGCGTCGGGGCTTTCGATCCGGATGCGGTTCCCGGTGACTTCGATCTTTGAGATAGTTACGCCCGTGGAAGGGTAGAAGCAGCCACGGCGCATCGCCGCGACGATGCCGGCGGGACTGCGGTCCGCGGTGCCGACCACGTTCCACCCGAGTCCGACATCGGCCCCAGGCAGGTGGCTGTCGTCATGGGCGAAACCCCAGACGCGGCGGCCTTGGGAAAGTAGCCGGTCCCATTTGTCGGTGGCATAAGGGGAACCGTCGAGCCGGCCGATGGTGCCGTTGTAAATTTCCATGCCGGCATAGCCCTGCCACTTATCCATCAGTTCGAAAGGACAGTGATTGAAATCGACCAGCCAGTTGGGGTGATTCACGACGGTGAAGCCCGTGCCGGTGTTGATGTCGTCGATGACTTGCTGTCGGTCGGCAGCAGGTTCGATCAATTTATCCGCCCCAACATGCAGTAAGTGCGGACCGTTGGCGGTGACTTCATTACCCGGCAGAAGCACCAGTCCGTGGGCGTCGAGTTTCGCGTAATCGTCGGCATCCGTCAGGATGTCATGATCACTGATGGCGAGGAAATCATGGCCCAGGGTGGCATAATCCGCGATGACCTTTTGGATCGGTTGGGCGCCATCGCTGGCAGTCGTGTGAGTATGCAGATTGCCGCGGAGCCACTGGCTCGCCGGCGCATCGAGGTAGGGGTTTTCAATTGTCATCGGCCCAGAGAGGATTGCTTAACTCTCAGGCCGGGTCGAGTCTCCGCTTAGATTACGAAATCGGCGTCGTCGGGACGCACCACGGTCTTCGGCGCCAATAGCATGCCGGCGGCGACGGTTGCGTGAGTGCCGGGTTCGATCAGAATGAACGAACCGGTCAAAAGATTAGTATGATACCCATCATAGACCAAGGGCTTGGCGGTGCGTAGGCGGATTTCGCCGATGTCATTGAGCTCAAGTCCGGCGGGGGCGGGACCCGGTTCCAAGGTGGTGATGTCGATACGATGCGTGATTTCACTGACCACGGCCTGGGTGGTGAGCGAGGTGTGCTTGAGCAGGAATTTGCGGCCGGGCATCAGCGCGCGGGGGTGCATCCAGCAAATCTTGGCGGCGAGCTCGGTGCCAGCGCCGGGCAGTTCTTCCATGCCGATGATCATCTGGCCCCGACTGATATCGATGTCGTGCTCGAGCAACAACGTGACGGACTGCGGACAAAAGGCTTCGTCGACCGGTCCGCTCAGGGTGTGGATTTCCTTCACCTTCGTGGTGAGACCGCCCGGGAGCACCATGACCTGCTGACCGGGGCGAATGATGCCGCCGGCGATCTGTCCCGAGAAGCCGCGGAAGTCATGCAGCTTTTCATCGGTGGGGTTGTTGGGCCGGTTGACCCATTGCACCGGAAAACGAAAACCCTGCAGATTCCAATCACTCGCGATGTGCACGGTCTCGAGGTGTCCGAGTAGGGACGGACCGGAATACCACGGCGTCTTGTCGGAGAGCGTGACGACGTTGTCGCCTTGGAGCGCGCTGATGGGGATGAACTTGACGTCCTTGATGTCGAGGCGCGGCAGGAATTTTTCGAACTCGGCGCGGATCTCGTTGAAGCGCGCTTCGCTCCAACCGACGAGGTCCATCTTGTTGACCGCGACGACGAGGTGGGGGATGCGGAGCAGGGCGGCGATGCAGGTGTGGCGGCGGCTCTGCTCGATCACACCGGCGCGGGCGTCGACGAGGATGATCGAAAGGTTAGCGGTCGACGCACCCGTGACCATGTTGCGCGTGTATTGGACGTGGCCGGGCGTGTCCGCGATGATGAACTTGCGGCGCGGCGTGGCGAAGTAGCGGTAGGCGACATCGATGGTGATGCCCTGTTCGCGTTCGGCCCGTAGGCCGTCCGTGAGATTGGCGAGGTTAATCTGGCCTCCGCCAGTGAGATCGGCGGAACGCTCCAGCGCTTCGATCTGATCCTCCATCAGCGACTTCGAATCATAGAGCAGTCGGCCGATGAGCGTGGACTTGCCGTCATCAACCGAACCACAGGTATTGAAACGCAGGATGTCGATCGGCGCGTTGGCGGAATGGATGGCGGGAGCAGCGGAGGTTTCAACTTCCGCGGTGTTCGAGGAAACGGACATGATTAGAAATACCCTTGTTTTTTGCGATCTTCCATTGCGGCTTCGGAGGCGCGGTCATCGGCGCGGGAACCGCGTTCGGTCACGCGGGCGGCGGCGATCTCGGTGAGAATATCATCCACGCTGTCAGCGGGAGATTCGATCATACCGGTGCTGATAATATCGCCGATGGTGCGGACACGCACAATGAGGTCGCGCACTTCCTCGTTGGCCTTGGGTGGGAGGAGATCGGTGACCGGCAACCACTGGCCCTGACGACGGAAGCATTTGCGTGGATGACTGAAATAGATCGACGGCACTTCGAGTTGCTCGCGCTTGATGTATTCCCACACATCCATCTCGGTCCAGTTGGAGATGGGGAAGGCGCGCATGTGTTCGCCAGTGTTCACGCGGGTGTTGTAGAGATTCCAGATTTCGGGCCGCTGGTTCTTGGGATCCCACTGGCCGAAGCTGTCGCGAAAACTGAAGAAGCGTTCCTTGGCGCGGGCCTTTTCCTCGTCACGACGGGCGCCACCGATCAGGCAGTCAAAACGGAATTCCTCGGCGGCGGCGAGTAGGGTGGGAATTTGCAGGCGGTTGCGGCTGATCTCGCCGGGGGCCGGCGTGGCGATGCCGCTGGCGATCGCATCCTCGACCTTGCGCACGATGAGCTTGGCGCCGAGCTGCTTGGCGCGGCGGTCGCGGAACTCATTGAGCTCCGGGAAGTGGTGGCCCGTGTCCACGTTGAGCAGCGGCATGGTCAACTCGGAGGGACGGAAGGCTTTTTCGGCGAGACGCAGCAGACAGATGGAATCCTTGCCGCCGGAAAACAAGATGGCCGGGCGTTCGAATTCGCCGGCCACTTCACGCATGATGTGAATGGCCTCGGTTTCGAGATACTGCAGGTGATCGAGATGGTAATTGGACACGGAAGGAGAGATTGCGGAAACGGACACGGCGGAGGAGGGCGCGCTAAACGGCGTTACTTGGCGACGGTGTCGACGGCTTGCTTGCCCCAGGCGGCGTGCAGCCCGCACTCGCGCTTTTCGTCGGCTTTGGCCGGATCGAAGTAATCCCACTCGTTGGGCAGATTGTGCTCATCGAGATACGATTCCATGTCGGCATCGCTCCAGTAAAATACGGGGCTGACCTTCAGGGCGCCGAAATTCTTGTCGATGGAAACGATGTCGAGTTCGGCGCGGTTCGGGTTCTGCACCTTGCGCAGGGCGGTGATCCAGATCTTGGGCGCGAGTTCGCTCATGCCGCGTTGAAACGGCTCGAGTTTCATCTGCGTGCTAAAGAGTTTGAGGGCATCTTCCTGGGTGGTGTCCGGCACGGGACCGTAGATGGCGTCGCGGTGCGCGACGGTCATCCGGGGCAGGTAGGGCTTGAGGTTGAGCCCAAGCTGGGCGCGCAGTTGCTCCGCATGCTTGTAGGTGGCCTGGCGGTTGTAACCGTGGTCGACCCAGAGGACCGGAATGTCGGCCTGTGCCTGAGTGGCGAGATGCAGCACCACGGCCTCATAGGGACGGAAGTTGGTGGAAACGATGGCGTGGTGGGGCGCTTGATCGATGGCCCACTGCACGATTTCGAGTGGAGTCTTTTCGCGCAGCTCCAAGTTCCATTCGGCGATTTCTTCGGGCTTCATGGTGATCAGGGGTTGGCGGTTTCGGCGGCCTGTTCGGGCCAAAGCACGCGGGCGGCGAAATCGCCGAAGCGTTCGTTGGCGACGCGCTCCGCCTTCCAGCGTTGGAACAGCGGACCGATCTCGGCTTCGATCTCGGCTTCCTTGATGACTTCCTTGTAAACGCGATTGAGGCGGGTGCCCGAGGCATTGCCGCCGAGCCAGAACTGGTAACGGCCAGGCGCTTTGCCGACGAAAGCGATCTCGGCCATGTAGGGCCGGGCACAGCCGTTGGGGCAGCCGGTGGAGCGAATGATGATTTCCTCGCCGCCAAGACCGAGTTCGCCGCCGAGTTTCTCGATGCGGTCGATTAGGCCGGGGAGCATGCGTTCGGATTCGGCGAGACCCAGGCCGCAGGTTGGCAGCGACGGGCAGGCCATTGAGGCGGCGTGCAGCACCGTGGCCTGCTGGTCGACCTTGACGCCGTGCGAGGCGAGCAACGCGGTGATGCCGTCACGGTCGGTGTCGGGCACATTGGCGATGATCACGTTTTGGTTGGCGGAGAGCCGGAACTCGACGTGCGGGAATTGCTCCGCGACCTGGCGCAGCGCGGTCTTTTGCGCATGGCCAGCGACATTCTTGATGCGGCCGGTCTGGACGTAGAGGGTGAGGAACTGGCTGCCGTCGACCGCGCGATGCCAGCCGTAGAGGTCGCCAGTGGTGGTGAATTGGTAATCACGGGCGGGCGCGATCTTGATCTCGGCGCGCTGGTTGATTTCGCCGCGCAACCATTCGACGCCCTTTTCCTCGACGACATACTTGAGTCGCGCGTGTTTGCGGTTGGTGCGGTCGCCGAAATCGCGGTGAATCGTGAGCACGGCCTTGGCGACTTCCACGACCTGATCCGGCGTGATGAAACCGACCACGTCCGCAAGGCGCGGGAAGGTCTGCACTTGATTGTGGCTGCGCCCCATGCCGCCGCCGACGGTGAGATTGTAGCCGAGCAACGCGTCACCGTCCGTGATGGCGATGAAGCCGAGATCGTTGGTGAACACATCCATGTCATTCACCGGAGGAATGACGAAGCTGGTCTTGAATTTGCGCGGCAGGTAGGTCTTGCCGTAAAGCGGGTCGACGAAGTTCTTGTTCTCCTCGTCCTCAAGGTTGAGCTGGGCGCCGTCGATCCAGATGGAGTGATAGGCCTTGGTCTGCGGATTCAGGGCATCGGCGAGTTTCACGCTGTCCTGATAAACGAGTTCGCGCGCCTTGGTCGTCGCCGGCGTGGGCGACGCGGTGACGTTGCGGTTCACATCACCGCAGGCGGCGAGGGTGGAGAGGAGCGATTCGTTGATCTTCTTTACGAGGGGTCTCAGACCGGACAGCACCACGCCGTGGAACTGGATGCTCTGGCGGGTGGTGAGGCGCAGGGTATCGTTGCCGTATTGGGTGGCGAGATCGTCGAAGGTGACCCATTGCTGGGCGGTCATGACGCCACCCGGGATACGGCCGCGAATCATCATCATGTAGTGCTTGCCGGTCTTGCGCACATCGCGATCGTCCTGCTGATAGGCGCCGTGGAATTTCAGAAACTGCGTGTCGTCATCCGAGAAGCGGTCCGCCGCCGGATCGGCCATGGTGGCGGCGAGGTTGCCGGCCAGCGTGGGGACGGCATTCTTCAGAATTTCATTGTGGGAGAGCTTGGCTGGTTCGGTTTGCGACATGACAGAAATTGGAGTTGATTAATTGAGTGAAGAACTAAAGAAAGAGCAAATCAGATGAGTAAAGAACAAAAGTTCACTTATGACAGCCCCACGGCAAATGGCCGCGTAACCTTGGTCGGCGCAGGACCGGGCCCAGCCGATTTGTTGACGATTCGTGGCCTCCGGGCGCTCGAAGCGGCCGAGGTGGTGGTTTATGATGACTTGGTTAACAACGACTTGCTCGATATTTGCCCGTCCACGGCCAAGCGCATCTATGTAGGCAAGCGTGCCGGGGTGCATTATGTGCCGCAGGAGAAAATCTCCGAGATTCTTATCGAAGAGGCACGCTTGGGTCAGCATGTCGTCCGCCTAAAGGGCGGAGATCCGCTGGTCTTTGGGCGTGGGGGTGAGGAAATGTCAGCTTTGGCCGCGGCGGAGATTCCATTTTCAGTCGTGCCGGGCGTCACGGCGGCAATCGCGGCCGGAGCGGGCGTCGGCATCCCGCTGACCCATCGTGATCACGCTTCAGCGGTGGTTTTTGTGACCGGGCACGAATGCGCCGGCAAAACGGCGAATCGCAATCATGCCGATTGGGCGGCCTTGGCCAAAACCGGAGCGACGCTGTGCATCTATATGGGGGTGCGGCGTCTGCCGGAGATTACGGAGGCTTTGGTCGAGGGCGGTTTGATGGGAACGACGCCGGTGGCGGTAATCGCCAATGCGACCCTGCCGAACCAAAGTGTGCACCTGACGACGCTGGCGGAGGCACCGATCCTGAGCACCACGCTCAAAGGGCAGCCTTCGCTGATCATCGTGGGCGAAGTCGTGCGCTGGGCGGAGTTGCAGCAGACGATGCAGTCCCTTCAACTCGTCGGGTGAAAATCCTGCTGGTTGACAACGGCTCACTGGAACCGGCCGCCACCCTGGCGTTGCGCGACCTCGCGCGCCGTTTGAGTGCGCAAACCGGCCGTGAAATTTTGCCCGTGTCATTGTTGCATGCGAACAAGGTGTCCGCGGAGCAGTTAGGTGGAATTACGGCGGAAACTATCGAGCCGTTTTTGCGCGCGCAGGCTATGGTTGACGAAACCGACTTCGTGGTGTTACCGCTGTTCTTCGGACCGAGCCGGGCGATCACCGAATACCTGCCCGGGGTAGTCGAGAAACTGTGCGGCGAATTCCCGGCGATTAGCGTGCGCGTTGCGTCGACGCTGTTTGCGACAGGTGATGAAACGCTTGCACGGATGTTAGCGGAGCGCGTGCGCGAACAACTCACGGCCGAGTTCACGCAGGGCGAGCCAGTGCGGGTGGCGCTGGTCGATCACGGCAGTCCCGTGGCGGCGGTGACGGCGGTGCGCGATACCCTGGCCAAGCAACTGGCGGTAAAACTAGGATCCGAAGTGACCGAAGTCGCGGGTTGCAGCATGGAACGCCGAGCTGGACCCGAATATGATTTTAATGAACCGCTGTTGGCCAAACTCTTAGCGCGCGCCGGCTGGAATACCGGTCCGGTGATTGTGGCGCAGCTATTTTTGGCCCCGGGACGACACGCGGGTCCGAATGGGGATATTGCGACGATTTGTGCTGCGGCCGCAACCGCATCACCCGCGCTCCGCATCGCGCGCACAGCAGTGCTGGGCCCACATCCGGCATTACTCGACCTGCTCGCGAATCGTTTGGCGCAGATCAGCGGGCAGGATTGAATCCAATCCACAAACGAGTTCACTGCCGCCATGACCCCTGCTGAACTCGCGCAGATTTTTCCGCTTGGTCCCGATTCCCTGAAACAACCGGATGTTCCCGTGGGCCGGGTGGAGAAATGCGAGTTCAATTCGAGCCGGATCTATCCCGGCACGGTGCGTGACTACTGGGTGTATGTGCCGGCCCAATATCGGCCGACGAAGGCCGCTTGTGTCCTCGTGGTGCAGGACGGACACGACCATTTGTTCGCAGGTCGGTGGAACACCGCCGTGGTGCTCGACAACCTGATTCATCAAAAGGCGATGCCGGTCACGATCGGAGTGTTTATCAATCCCGGGAAAATTCCCCCGGCGCGGGCGGGTGGGATGACGCGGGACAATCGCAGTTTCGAATACGATAGTGCGGGTGACCGCTACGCCCGGTTTGTGTTGGAGGAAATTTTACCCGTGGTCGCGGCGCGTTTCAAGCTGCGCACGGATGGCAATAGCCGCGCGATCATGGGTGGCAGCAGCGGTGGGTTCTGTTCGTTGAATGCGGCTTGGTGCCGGCCGGATGCATTTCAACGCGTCGTTTCGATGGTAGGTTCCTTCACCCCGATGCGCGGCGGGCACAGCTTGGCCGCGCAGGTCAGGCTCACCGAGGCGAAACCGCTCAAGGTGTTCCTGCAGGGTGGCGCGCAGGATCTTGATGTCGCCAACGGCAATTGGTGGACGGCAAATCTCGAAATGCTCTCCGCACTGCAGTTTGCCGGCTATGACGTGCAGCATGTCTGGGATGAACGCGCCGGACACAATGAGTTTCACTGCAATATGATTTGTCCCGATGCCTTGCGCTGGGTCTGGCAGGACTATCCCAAAAAGATAGTCGCGCGGGGTGGGGCGAATCAACCGATCACCCGGATACTTGCCCCGCAGAAAAAATGGCGGCGGATTTTGACTAATCGCGTGAAGGTTGGAGCAATCACGACGGATGCCAAAGGCACACTTTATTTTGTCGATACCACTGCACAAACGATCTGCCGGTTAGAGGCGGGTGAACGCGTCACGGTGCTGGCGAAAGCTATACCCGACGTCAGTGCCTTGGCGGTGGGGGACGACGGCACGGTTTATATGGCCCAACCGAAATCGAAACGGGTGATGCGGGTGCGTGGTTTCGGCCGGCCGAAGGTGCATTCCGCTGGTGTAGAAGTGACCGGAATATGTGCGGCCAAGGATGGACAACTCTACGCCACCGAATCCACCAAACATCGCGTTTTACGCTTGGCTGCAGACGGCACAGTCCGGGTTGTGACCCGCGCGGTGCAGCAACCGATGGTGGTGCGACGTTCCATCGACAGCAGCCAGTTAATCATCGCGAGCGCACGCGGGCATGATGCTTGGCTCGGTCGCATAACCCCGGATGGGAATTTGGAGTGCGTTGAACCCTTCATGTATTTTGACCGCGCGATCCAGCGGGCGAATCACCGGTGTGATGACTTGGTGGTGACGCGTCCAGGTTGGACGATTGCCGCCCTTGAGGACGGTCTGATGATCAATAACCAGAATGGGCTGCCGTCGGGCTTTCTGCCGGTGGCGTCAGGATCTCCTACGGTTCTGGCCTTGGGTGGTCCCCGCGGTGACCAGCTCTTCATGGTGGTTGAGGGCAAGTTACATGTCCGGCGTATCCGTCTGCTGCCCACGTTGTGGCTATGAATCCGGATTGTGGGTCGCGTTTCTGGAGATGACGGAACCATTCAAGTTCATCACCGAATAATACAAGCATCCCCACGGTGATTGGGCTAGAGTGCGCCAAGTTTTGGTTCGTAACCCCAACCCTCCCATCGAGGCACCCCCTGATATGACCAAGTCCCTGATTCCTGTTGATGCCGCACAAATCGCCCATTGGGTCGAGCAGTTCAACCGCGATGGTTTTCTTTTCATCCAGAATGTAATCCCACCTGATCTATGCGCTGAATTGCGCACCGACTTGGATCGAATGCTGATGGATGATTCCGGGTCGAGTGTCGGCAAGTCACCGCAGATGGAAATTGTGCTGCGCGCCTTCGAACACAGCCCGGCCAACGTGAAGCTGTTCGATCTCGAGCCGATCGTGTCCCTGGCCGAGGCCCTGATTTCGCCCGATTGTCATGTGATCCACAACAACTCATTCAAGACGCCGCCCGGTGGGGGTCTATCCACGTGGCATCAGGACGATGCGGCGCACCTCATCGTGACCGAAGGAGAGGCGCCGAAAAACATCCGCCTGCCGGTGCTGTTCTTCACGGCGAATTACTACCTGACGGACGTGGACGAAATTGACCACGGCGGCACCGAGGTCATTCCCGGATCGCATTTGTTCGGCCGACCGTTGCCGGAGGATCTGACCGGCACGGAATGGGAATCAAAGGTAAAATACAATCTGGGCAAAGCCGGCAGTGTGGTGTTGTTCAACAATCAGGTCTGGCACCGCGGCGGTCCGAACCGGAGTGAGCGCGTGCGCTACATCACCCAGATTACTTATGCACGCCGCATCATCGGCCACAAATACTATCCGTTCATGAATTACCAGATGCCGGAGCACATCTATCGTGATGCGGATCCGCGTTTGAAACGCCTCCTTGGTTTCCTGCCGCGCGGGGCCTATGGTTGATCAGCAGATCCGCCGACCGGGTTTGAGGAAATCGTGATTCCACGCGCTGCGATTCAGCGGGAGTTTCTGCCAGTAATATTTTAGATCGTCGCTTTTCCAATCGGCGTAAATCTCCTCCCACTTGAGGGGGCAATGCGGATTGAGCGAGCTCTCGTCCACCGGTTCATCGATCGCTTGGTAACGCACGTCGAGCGAGAGCCGGATGCGATCCTTGAACTGACTGCGCAAGGCCTTGTGGACGGTGTGGCTGGGAAAGGTGAGCACGTCGCCGGCCTGATAGTCACCCTCAACCCATGTGGTCTCGGTGGGGCAGAGCGGCACGGCGAATCCACCGGCCCCTTTCGCGGGTTGCACTGGAAGATACCCTTTTTTGTGTGAGCCTTTCAGCACCGTCAGGCCGCCCATCTCACGCGAACAGTCGCCGGCCGGAAACCAACAAGTCCAGGTATTGGCACTTCCTTGGATATAGGGAAAATCCTGATGCGGCGGGGTCGGCACCATGAATTTGTGCGGGGTGATCATCCGGCAAATATGCCGGGGGTGCACCAGCACCTCGCCGTCGAACAAGGCCCGGTAGATTTCCAGTAGGCGCGGATGATGCGGCAACCGGTGAAACGATTCGAGCCGTTGCACATCGTGGTAGGCCTCCTGACTTACGCCTATGTCCGTGCGGTGCATTTCCTCATCCGTCAGGGCGTTGATGGCATCAAAATCGATCAATCCACCCAATGCATCCTGGCCGGGTTGCAGCCAGCCGTGTTTGCGCACCACGTTGAGGAGATCGGCGCGAACGGCCAACACCTCGTTGACCGGCAGGCGTTGTTTGAAAAACAAGTAGCCATCCTCCGCCGCACGTGCGCGCAACGCCATGGGATCCTCCAGTAACGGAGTGGAGTCGATGAAAAGACTCTTCTGCACCGAGCGAGGGGGAACCGGTTGGGGCGGCGATACAGACATGGTGGGGGAGTTAGGCCGAAGTCCCGCCGAAATCAAGCCGGCGACAAATCATGCCGGCGGCTTGAACAGTTCCGGTTCGCGTTGCCCGGTGGGGAAAGCCGGGGCTGGAATGATTCTGGGGATCTTTTCACCGGCGGCCGCCATGCGCTTGAGCAGGCGGGTCCTTAGGTCGGCCGTGACCCTGGCATAGGCCTCACCGCCGATCAGGTTGGTCAATTCCCATGGGTCGGCGAGCAGGTCATAGAGACAGTCCTCCGTGTAGCTTTCGGCGTTTGCGGCGATCAATGGCTGGCCATCTTTGCCGGGTTCCAAACACCGCACGCTGTATTTCCAGCGATGCGTGCGGATCGCCCGTCCAGTCTGCGCTTCGCTGAGCTGCACAAACATGTCATCGCGCCATTCCTTGGTTTGATTTTGCGCGAGCGGGAGAATGGAACGCCCTTCCATTTCGGGAGGCACGGCAATGCCGGCGGCTTCAAGCAAAGTCGGCGGCAGATCCACCAGGCTGATGAGTTCTTTGAATCGGCCGCCGCCGTCAAACCCCGGACCGCGCAAGGCGGTGGGCACGCGAATGGAAGCATCGTGGCAGGAGCGTTTGTATTCGCTGTTGCGCGTTTTGAAATGGTTGCCGTGGTCGGAGGTGAAAAGGATGATGGTGTTGTCGAGCTGGCCCAGACTGCGGAGGGCATCGATCAACCGCCCCAGTGCCTCGTCGAGCCGTTTGATCATGCCGCAGTAACCGGGCCAATGTTGCGGGGCACTCCCGGTCAATGCCTGCAGATCAGGTGGCAATGGCGATCCGGCGTAACGTTCCTCATAACCATCAGGTGCCGGGTAGTCATCGCGATGGTTTTGATGATGCGGCTCGATATAGGAGGTAAAGAGAAAGAACGGCTGGCTGCAGCGACTGCGCTTATCGATATAACGAATGGCGGCATCAGTGAGGGCGTCGACGCGGTATCCCGGCAATACGTGTTCGTGGCCGTCACCATCCCACACATGGGTTTCATAGGCATCGGACGTGAATTCGAGCGTGTTGGAGGCGAGCCATTCCTGATAGCCGCCTTGGAGTTCCTTGGGCACGGGTCCGTGATGAGGGTGGGCCAGATGCCATTTGCCGTAGTAGGCGGTGTGGTAACCGGCATCGTTGAAATAGTGGGCGAGGGTGCGCAGTTCGGGCTTCATCGTCGCACCATTGCACCAGACCCCGGTGTTGGTCGCGTGCATTCCGGTTTGCAGGCAGGAGCGTGCCGGACCGCAAACCGGTTGGCAGGTGAAACTGTGGGCCACGTGCGTGCCGTGGATGGCCATGCGGTCAAAGTTGGGGGTTAGTCCGAGTTGCGAACCGTGCACGCCGGTGGTGTCAAACCGCTGCTGATCAGTGAAAAATACGATGACGTTTGGCTGGGGTGACGGCATGGTGGCGATTATCCCAGTTTACGGCCGGGAGATTGCAAGGCCAAGGGGCGGTTGAACTGGAATGAACCTGATGGCGGAACCGGGGTCACAGATTGTCACTTGCCAGTAATGCACCCTTGATACCTATTACTATACGCACCCTTATGTTGAGTCGGCACCACCATTTGAAATTTCCCCTTATATTGATTGCCCTGGGGATGCTGTTATGGGTTCCCGCCCGGGCCACGGTGGTTATCCCGCCGGAATTCGAAAAGCTGGCGGCAAAATCCGACTATATCGTCCGCGGACGCGTGACGGCACTTCACTCCGAAATTCAAATCAAGGGCAACAGCCGGCGGATCTACACTTCGGTTGAAGTGGAAGTGCTGGAAACCATCGCCGGCAACCCTCCGGCCAAATTGGTCCTCGAATGCCTGGGCGGTCGCGTGGCCGATGAAGAAATGATCGTGGAAGGAGCACCGGTTTTCAAAGTGGGCGCAGAGAGCGTGCTCTTCATCAGTGGCAACGGCCGCGCGCTTTGTCCGCTGTATGCGATGAATTACGGATATTACCCGGTGCAAGTGGAGGCGGCGAGCAAGCGCCGCTATGTGGCCCGGGGCAACGAAGTGCCGTTGGAAGATGTCGCCGAAGTCGCACAGCCTTTGTTGGAAGGTGAAGCCGCCATGGTGCAACGGCGGACCAAATCCGCCGCCCTGGCGTTGTCGCCGGAGGAGTTCTCGCAAAAAATCAAAGCGGTGATCCGACAGGAGGCCACGCGTGATCCGCAGAGCTAAGATGGGGCGACGGCTTGGTGCCGGTTTCTTCGCGTTGGTGCTCGCGGCCAGTGCCTTGGCCTATGACATCCTCAAGGACAGCAGTGGCATCTATGTGATCGAATGGGCTCCCGGCACCATCACGATGCAAATCAAACTGCCCACGCCGAGTGCCGCGCTGCAGGACGGCAGTTCCACCTATACCACGCCCATCGTCACTGCGATGCAGGCGTGGAACAGCCTGATTGGGGTTGTGCAATTGGCCGGCGTGACCCAGAGCCCCGGCAGTTATGCGAATGGCAATCACATCAACGAAATCGTGATGGACGCCAAGGTGGACGGGGAAGACTTCAGTGCCAACACCCTGGCGATTACCGTTTCCTATCGTTCCGGCAACAACCGCACGGAAGCGGATATTGTTTTTAATACGGCCTACGCTTGGAATTCCTATCGGGGTAACCTGAAGGGCACTCCTGAGGACATCCAGCGCGTCGCCGTGCACGAACTGGGCCATGTCCTTGGTTTGCTGCATCCGAACGAGGCCACGCCACCGCAGTCTGTGTCAGCCATCATGAACAGCACGATCAGCAACGTGGAGACGCCGCGCACGGATGACATTACCGGTGCCCGGTTGCTCTACGGTGCGCCCGGTGTGGTGCCAGCCAACGACAATTTCGCCAACGCGGCCGTCATTACCCTCAACGGCGAATCCGCTCAGGTAACCGGGGCTACGATTGGCGGCACGGTGCAGGGCGGAGAACCCCGGCACGACAGTGAGACGCCCAGCCATTCGGTTTGGTGGCGTTGGACCGCCGCTACCGGCAGCACGGTTACGTTGTCCACCATGGGCAGCAATTTCGACACGGTGGTCGGGGTCTACACTGGCTCCGCGGTCAATGGTCTGACGCAGGTGGCATCGAACGACGATGAAGAGAGTGGGGTGGTGCGCACCAGCAAGCTGTCTTTCAACCCGACCTCGGGCACTACCTATTACATCGCGGTGGACGGATGGAATGGCTATTACGGTCAGGTCACCCTGTCACTCAGCACTGGGGCCGCCAGCACTTTGGCGCCGGTGATTACGACGCAACCTTCCAATCTGAATGTAAGCACGGGCGGCACTGCGATCTTCAGCGTCAACGCCGCCAATACGCCGACCAGTTACCAATGGTATTACAACGGCAGCCTGATTTCCGGCGCGACCACCGCCACCTATACATTGGCGACGGTCACCTCGGCCCAAGCCGGCAATTACCGCGTGGTGGTCGGAAATTCAGTTGGGACTGTCACCAGCAATACGGCCACCTTGAGTGTCTTCACTCCTGCCGTGACGACGCAGGTCGTCACCGCCGGCCACGATGTGACGCTGCAGACCTCATCCGGCAACGGAGTTTACCAATGGCAGGTGTCAACTGACGGCGGGAACAATTGGTCCAATATCAATGACAACGCCACTTACAGCGGATCGGCGACGCCTTGGCTCACCATCTGTTCAGCGACGACCAGCCTGAACAACAATCGCTATCGCTATACGATCAATGATCTGGGTGGTTCCACCACGAGCACCGCCATTACCCTGAGCGTGGCCGCCGCGTTGATTCCGTTTCCGGTCTCCATTGCGGCGGATGGTTCGGGCAATCTATATGTAACCGACAACTCGACGCATGTCGTGCAGAAGATCGACTCGGCCAACCAAGTCACGACCTTTGCCGGTGGCAGTGGATCGGCGGGCACCGTTGACGGCACGGGCACGTCCGCTCGCTTCAACCAACCAAGCGGCATCAGCGCTGCGGCTAACGCAACCTTGACAGTGGCTGACACGGCCAATGCCACCATCCGGCGAGTGTCCTCTTCGCAAGTAGTGACGCTGATCGCGGGATCGACCACGAGCCGCGGCAATGCGGATGGTGCCGGCACGGCCGCCACCTTTGCGATGCCGATCGGCTTGGCGCAGAACAGTGCCGGCACGTTTTACATCGCCGACGCCACCAACCATACCATACGCGCACTCAGTTCATCGAATGTCGTGACCACTTTCGCCGGAGCCGCGGGTAGTTCGGGTTCGGCCGATGGCACCGGTGGTGCCGCTCGTTTCAATTATCCCACCGGGATTGCGGTGGACAGTTCGGGCACTGTTTATGTGGCCGACACCACCAACAACCTGATTCGCAAGATTACCAGTGGCGGCGTGGTTTCGACCGTGGCCGGTGTCGTTGGAGTGAGCGGCTGGCAAGATGGCACGGGAGCCGGCGCGCAATTCAATATGCCCGGCGGGCTTGCGGTGGACGGTTCGGGCAATGTTTACGTGGCCGATACCGGTAACTCGGTGATCCGCAAAATTACTTCGTCAGGGGTGGTGACCACTCTGGCCGGACTCTCGACCATCGGTGGCCTGAAAGATGGCACCGGCAGTAGTGCATGGTTTAATCAGCCCCGTGCGCTGACGGTTGACGCTGGTGGCAATGTTTACGTGGCCGATACCGGCAATGCCGTCATCCGAAAAATCACGCCAGCCGGAGCGGTGACCACTTTGGCGCTCACTCAAGGATCGTCCACGGGCGGTGGCAGTAGCGGTGGCAGTGGAGGAGGTGGCACGACGACTCCGCCTTCGACGGGTTCATCGTCCGGTGGCGGCGGCGGCGGTGGTGCCCCGAGCCTCTGGTTCTTGGGAACACTCAGTTTACTACTGGGATTGCGTCAATCACGCCGGTGGGCAGCGTGACGACATGAAACCGCCCAGCGACTGGCGTAAACGTTTTCCGTGGGTGTTCGTCGTGCTGGCAGTGTTGGCACTCAGCATTCAATTGAATCCAGCATGGCGCGATGGGTTGCTCTATCAGCGTTCGGCGGTGGCCGGTGGCGAAGTTTGGCGCGCGTGGACCGGACAGCTCGTGCATTTCGGCTGGCCTCATTTCATCGCGGACGCGGGTCTGTTTCTGATTCTTGGTTGGATGCTGGAGCAGAAACATCGGCGCTTCACCCTGACGGCGCTAGGATTGATGCCGCCGTTTATATCGGCGGTGCTTTACCTCTTCGATCCGGGGATGGAAAGTTACGGTGGGCTTAGCGCCGTTAATCTTGGGCTGCTGCTATTCCTTGCCCTGCAGGGTTGGCAGCACAACTGGCGCGATTGGTTCTGGCCGGCCGTGCTGCTGATCTACCTCGGCGAGGTGATTTTCGAAACAGTATCCGGTGGGACTGGTGGTGGCATGATCCAGTTTGATGATCCCTCGATCAAGGTGGCCACGAGTGCCCACCTTGCCAGTGCCGCTTATGCCCTGATGGCTTGGGGGTGGTGCCGCCGTCGGACTGGGTAGCCGGGCTGGTTACGGCGCTGCTTTGGGCATCGGCGTATTGGCCGGTGAGCCCATGTTATTATTGCGGTTAGACGAGTCGTTGCGGGTCGGAATCATCATGCCCGAGAATGTGGCCGTATGTTGATACAGCACAGGCAAGGCAGTGTCGCCGAATTTGGCCGCATTGAACCGCCACTTGGTAATCGCGTGCGCAACCAGCAGGGCATAGACCCGATCGTTTTGGTCGTAGCAATAGAGGCTCTCCATCTTGCCCTCGGCACTCACAAATATCAGGAAACTGGCCGTGGCCTCCATGTCCTGCCATTTCCGACTTTCAGGCAGATTGGGCGGGGTCTCGAACTTGGGTTTTGCGGGGGTAGCCTGGGCGGGCAACAGCATGAACGTGGTCTTGGCGGGAAGATCGGTCTTGGCGAGTGCGGCCAGCACCGGTCCGGCATCGCCTTTGAGTTGGAGGAGGGTCTTGGGGCCGAGAAATTCGCCAACGTATTTGGCGTCGAAAATGATGTCCTCAAGGGTGAGGGTCTTTTCTTCGGCGGACGTGGAAATCAATCCGGTCAAGAGTCCGCACGCTATCAGACAAAGGCGCAGGGTTTTCATACCCCAATCCAAAATAATTTGGAGCCTTGGGAGCAATCCCCGATTAAGGCCTCTTAGACTTATTGCGCTTCTGCATTTTCCCAACGGCTCAATCATCGTGCAGGGTGAAGACGATTGGCACTTGCAAAATCACAGGGACCGTGACGCCGCCAATTTTAGCCGGTGTATAACTCCATTTAGCCAACGCCGCCGCCGCCGCTATGGCGAACTGAGGTTTGGCGTATTTATAGCAGTAGATGCTGAGCACTTTTCCGTCTGCTCCAACCAGTATCAGTGAATCGACTTCTCCTACGACCCCTGCCCGACGTAATTGAAATGGATAACGCGGTGGGACGCGCGTTTTGGCCACTGCCGGTTGACCAGCCTCAGGAAATTGAAACAATGCGGTCTTTTTATCCAAACCGCCTTTTTGAAAGGCGGCCATCAGTTCCTCTCTCTGGTTGGGTGAGCGGGGGTCTGATTGAACTAACGTCTTGGTGGACAGATGGCTCGCAAGATGATCTGGCGTATAAATCACATCTTTCAACGTGAGCTTCTTTTCTTTGCCGATTGCCACAGTTGAGAAACCGATAGCCAGTCCAAATAGAACTACTAGCAGACGGGGAGTCATCATGGGTTGTTTAAATATAATTTGCCGTGTGCCAGGCAACTGCAGTTTCAGGACACTCAAGACGCCACAGGGCTTGCCTCGAGTGCGGGTCAACCAAGGCTTAGGAAGATTCACCCCAACTAGCCCCTTATCCCCATGAAAGCCATTGTCGTCATGTTTGATTCCCTCAACCGGAAATGGTTGGAACCGTATGGCGGCGAAGCGGGAGTGCCGACGCCGAACTTTGCGCGGCTCGCCCGGCACTCGGCAACGATGATGAATTCCTACGTGTGTTCGATGCCCTGCATGCCGGCGCGACGCGATTTGCTGACGGGGCGGCCGGGGTTTCTGCACCGGGGCTGGGGCCCGATGGAACCGTTTGACGATGCCTTTCCGGAAATACTTCGCGAGGCCGGGGTGCATTCGCATCTCGTGACGGACCACTACCACTACTTCGAGGAAGGCGGGCAGAATTATCATACCAAATTCTCGACCTGGGATTTTCTGCGCGGGCAGGAAGGCGATCCATGGAAGCCACGGCTGGATAATGGCTTCACGTTGCCCGCTACCACCAACCGGCATTCCCCGGAGCGCATCCGACAGGACTTTGTCAACCGACAGCAGGACACCCATTGCCAGACGCGCACGTTCGATGCCGGCATCGAGTTTATCAGTCAGCATCATTCGACCGACAACTGGATGCTGCAGTTGGAAGTCTTTGATCCGCACGAACCATTTTTTGCGACGGAGGAATGGCGCAAGCAATTTTCCCCCGACTACGATGGGCCGGTGACGGATTGGCCGACCTACGGCAAACTGACCGACATGGGAGAACGCGCGAAATTGTTGCCGCAATGGCGGCGGGAATATGCCGCGCTGCTATCGATGTGTGATCACTCGCTCGGTCGGGTGCTCGATCTGATGGACGAGCATAATCTCTGGCAGGACACGATGTTGATCGTCGGCACCGACCACGGATTTTTCCTCGGTGAGCACGGTTTTGTGGCGAAAAATCTCGGTCCGCTTTGGGATGAGGTGGCGCATACGCCACTTTTCATCTGGGACCCGCGCAGCGAAGTGCAGGGGGGGCAGCGCAACTCGCTCGTGCAGATCATCGACTGGGGGCCGACGTTGCTGGATTTCTTCGGATGCGAACCGACCAAGGACATGACGGGGCATTCCCTACGTGGCGTGATTGCGGCAGACACGCCGATGCGCGACGCGGCGCTTTTTGGTTACACGAACCATTATCTCAATGTGACCGACGGCCGCTACGTCTACATGCGGGCCAATGATCCCGCCTACACCGGACCGCTGTGGGATTACACGCTCGATCCGGCCAACATGAATGCCCGTTGGCCGCTCGAAAAACTTCAAGCAGGTGAACCGGTAGGACCTCTATCATTCAGCAAAGGAGTGCCGGTGATGCGTTATCCCACCAAGGCGCTGCATGAGATAACCGCTCCGCTTGGGTCCCTGCTCTATGATTTGCAGAATGATCCGGCGCAGGAAACTCCATTGGATGATTCGGCCGTGGTGGAGAGGCTGACCGCTCAGGCCAAAGCCATCATGGTCGTCATCAATGCGCCGCATGAACAATATGCCCGGGTGGGGTGGTAATAACCGAACCGACCCTGCTGACTTGATCTAATTTTTACTCTTATGAAAACACCCCGAAGACTTGAAGGATTGGTTGCCATAGTAACGGGCGGAGCCTCGGGCTTTGGCGAGTGCATCAGCCGCAATTTTGCCACGCTCGGCGCGCGAATCGTCGTGGCTGACCTAAAATTGGAAAAAGCCCAAGCAGTGGCGTCAGCCATCACGGCGGACGGTCACGAGGCGGTGGCCTGCCGGGTGGACGTGGCTGACTCCGCGGCGATGGCAGCCATGGTGGCGACAGCCCTGGAGCGTTTTGGGCGGATCGACGTGATGGTGAACAATGCCGGGATGAGTCACGACAACCGGCCGATGCTCGAAGTAGATGAAGCATTTTTTGACCGGCTCTATCAGGTGAACGTAAAAAGCATCTATTTGTCGGCGCAGCATTGCGTGCCGGTTTTTCGCAAACAGGGGGGAGGTTGTTTCATCAATATTGGCTCAACGGCCGCAGTGCGTCCGCGTCCGGGACTGTCTTGGTATAACGGTTCGAAAGGTGCCGTCACCCTTTTGACCAAATCACTCGCGGTAGAGCTCGCGCCCGAAAATATTCGCGCCAATTCGATCAATCCGGCGATCGCCGACACTCCCTTGCTGACGACCTTCATGGGCACTGAGGATACCCCGGAAAATCGGAAAAAGTTTCTGGCTACCATTCCGCTTGGTCGACTCTGCCAGGCCAAGGATGTGTCTAATGCGGCTGTATTTCTCGCCGATCCTGAATCGAATTTTATCACCGGCGTTAGCCTGGATGTTGATGGTGGCCGCTGTATCTGATCGACCCAGGTAGTGGGTTGGTCGGGGTGTCAGCTATACTATAGCAACAGCCCGAAACTTTCAGACTTTGCCGCAGATGGCGCGGATGAGCGCGAATAGTCCCTAGTTTTATCCGCGGCTATATGCGTAATCTGCGGGAGAAGAAACCACCCAAATAGTCTAAAAATACGGGATGGTGGTATTAGACTCCAGCAATCTTGAGCAGCTTCCGCAACCGTTGAGGATCGGTCGCGGTGGTCTTGGCGACAAACCCTCGCAAGTGCGCGAAGTGCACATCCGGTTCATTGGAAATTTTCGTGAAGTCCAACCGCGGATGATCGCGGTGTTTGGAGAGGCCGTAGCCCACGCTGCGTCGATCGGGTGAGACGATGGCCACCACGCGGTCGTCCAGACCCTGCTCCATCACATAGCGGTCCAGTCCGGCGGAAGGTTCCTCGGGCAACGGCTCTGTGCGGGGGAGAAAGAGCACTGCCGGGACTTTGCCATCGCTATCCGTGAGTTCATCGAGCGTCCACACTTCGGCATGTTTCCCGATAAAAGTCAGTCGCTGCCGCAGTGAGCGCAGGTAGTCGAGCAAGTCGGCCCCGATCAGCTGCATCATCGCCCACAAAGGTTCGCCTTCACGATGTTCGTTGGCGGCGGCGAAGCGCCGCAACAACGTGCCGTCGATGGGGGAGTAGAGCTGGTTGATGGCGTCCCGTTTCACGCCGAGCCATCTGGCGGTGGCGTTGGGACCGCGGCAGTCGAACCATTCCGCCGGTTCCAGCCAGTCGCAAAACGCCTTGGCATCTTCGTAAAGTCCGAGCGCTTGCAACACGAGGGAAAGCGAGCAGGTCGGGGCGGCGTCATCCGGGAGTTGATGGTGATCGAAATTGTTCAGCGCGGGATCATGTGCGTGGCCGACATCCACGACCGCAACAGCAGCATCAGTCAGATCGGCATCGGTGGGTTCGCGCCGGAAGATCGTGACGGGCTGGGTGGCGAGCAGGACGCAGCAAGCCAGAAACTCGTCTTTGTGGGCACTGCCGGGATGAGTGAGGATGGTGGAGAAAGGCGTCATTCAGATTCACCTCAGCATACCCCTTCGATAAAGACCATCTGGTTTATGCGATAAGGGTGGCCCTGACAATTCGCTGCCACAGCCACGACGTCTTCGTTCCTGATTGAATTTACCCCGAAGACTTCACGGGTGAGGGCGCTGCTTTGGCGCGGGATGCAAAGCTCACGATTTGATCGTCAGCTGTGTATCCCCC
This sequence comes from Cephaloticoccus sp., assembly GCA_030833445.1. GTDB lineage: Bacteria > Verrucomicrobiota > Verrucomicrobiia > Opitutales > Opitutaceae > Cephaloticoccus. The sequence continues at coordinate 87,220 of JAURHD010000006.1, forward strand.
GAGGGATCGCGTTCGAGGTGCCAGTCGGTTTCGGTGATTTTTTCCAGGAAGGCTTCGTCGTGACTCACGAGCAGCATCGCGCAGGGACAGTCGGCGAGGGCTTGTTCGAGACATAGGATACCGGGCAGGTCCATGTGGTTCGTGGGCTCGTCCATCACGATGAGGTGCGGGCCGCGGACAATGCCAATGGCGAGGAGGAGCTTGCGGACTTCACCCGGGCTGGGGAGAGCGCTCTCCAACAGTCGCGCCGGCCGTGAGCCGAGCCGGCTGATCGTGGTCATTACCCGGCCCTGTTCGTCATTGGGCAGACGTTTGATGGTTTCGAGTAGCGCGCGTGAATCTTCGGCAGAAATTTCCTGCGGCACCGTCACGAGTTTTTCTTCGGGCAGTTGGAGGTTGGCGAGCAGGTGGCGGATCAGCGTGCTTTTGCCGAGACCGTTGGCGCCGGTCAGGGCGATGCGACTCGTGCCGCCGATCTCCAGATCGGGAAAGTGCAGTTGGCGTCCGCCGCCCAATGGCAGGCTGCCCGCCGGCAAACGCAGGAGAAAGTCCCGCGGGATGAAGGATGCGCCATCCACCCAAATGCCGGTTTCATAACGTTTCTTCACGGAGATCTCCGCGCGTTGGGCGGCTACTTTGCCGGCACGTTGGTTCATGAGTGAGACCATTTTTCCGGAGTAGGCGTCCTTGCCGGTCAGTTTGGCGAGGTTGCGCATGGCGCGGCCATCGTGGTCGTGAATGGGAATCTTCTTCTGTTTGGATCCACGCGAGGCCGAAGCCTTTTGGTCGGCGATGACACGGCGGCGTTGGGCTTCGGCTTTGAGCCGATTCTCGGTGCCGCGCAGGGCCTCGTTGGTATGGCGGACGGCTTTCTCGTCGTTGTCCTGCTGTTCCAGCGCCGCTGTCACACCGCCCGGTCGCAGCACCGCGTCAGGAGGATCGATCAAGAGGCATTGCGTGCAAAGCTCATCGAGCAGCGCCCGGTCGTGGCTCACCAGCAGGCCGATGCCGGTGAACTCTTTCAGGGCGAGTAGCAGCAGGCGTCGCGCATCGGCGTCGATGTGATTGCTCGGTTCGTCGAGCGCAAGGACGGCTGGCTCCCGCCAGAGGGCCACAGCGATTTGCGCGCGCTTGCGTTCGCCATGACTGAGGGTGGACCAGCGTTCCGGCCAGTCCTCGCTGATGCGCAGGCGCGCCTTGAGCACGGTGGCATCGGGTGCCCAGATGAAATCCTCGAAAAACTCGGGCGCCTCGTCCGTGCGTTGGGCGACGTAAAGCGACAGGCCTTTGCGTTGCACCGAACCACTCTGCGGAGCGAGCTCGCCGGTGGCCACTTTCAACAAGGTGGTCTTACCCGCGCCATTGGGGCCGACGATGCCGGTCCAGCCCGAGGGGAAATGCACAGTCAGCTCCGTGAACAAGGGCGTGGTCATCCCGGGATGCGCAAACTCTACGGATTGAAAGACCAACAGGGCGGATGCCATGGCGGGATGGTGAAGACGCGTTCGGTGCCCGCAATGCCAAGTTGAGGGTTGCCCGAAACGGGGTTGGGGTGGTGGGGTAAGTCATGACGTCATTGCCTAAACCCCGTGGGCTGCGCCCCGTTTTCTACGCTTGGTTGATTGGATTGAGCCTGTTGTTGGCCGGAACGGCCCGGGCTGAGTTCACCGGAAGCGATTGGGCCGGTAAGTGGGTCCTTATCCCGGAGCAGAGCAGTGCCTTGGATGTGTTTGATACGGTGTCGCTGGAATTTCAGTCGGTCTCGACGGATCACGTAGTTATCAACGAAAAGTGGGGTTCGCGACGGTCGCATGCCGAGTTGTTGGATTTGCAACTGGGCGGCGCGGTCAACGCCGTGCCGATCGAGCACAAGGTTTTTGCGAGTAATGTCTTCATGGGGGTGCGCCGCGAGGTCGGGGCGAATCGGGCGATCGTGGCGAAATGGGCCAAGCCCTTTGCTGAGCTCGAACTACAGGAGACGCTGCCGATCGTTTCGTCGCAGGGGCATCGCACCCTGAGCTATCGCACCACACTGTCACTCAATGCCGACGGCACCATCTTGACTTGGCGGGTGCAGCGGCCGACGCGGCCTGCCGATGAACCGCAGGTATATCGACTCAAACGCGAGGGATATCGCGATGCGTTTTACATGACCATGAGCGACAACTGGGGTATCGACCAAGACCTGCCGGAGCAGGCCGCGCTGATCACGTTGCAAGGCGTGGTGAACCAGCAGGGCCCGCAGTTATATTTCGTTTATGGACCGGAGTGGGACTTCCGTTTCACCGGGCAGATCAAGGATTACTACCAGGCCAAGAAGGCGTTTTCGTTCAAGGAGCTGAAGACGTTCCGGCAGGCGCTGACCACCTTCAAAGATCAGGTGCACCGCTACATCGTCTGGGACAAGGAGGTGCGCACGTCGTTGATTGTGGCGTTCACGGTGGCCGGATTGGAAAAGGCGATTGTAGTGCCGGCTGACCTGATCCCGTTGATGGAAGAATTCGGGCTCAAGCAGGTCGCGGATTTTCGCGGCAAGTTTACCGGGATGAGTGACGTGGAAATTTACCGCTGGGCCCACGACCAGTATTGGGAACGCTGCAGCAAAGACGCCATCGTGTGGATGGGTGGGGATGCGGGCAGCCGGATGCGGCCGGGCGTCGCCGACTTCGGCATGATGCAACGTTGTTTCTTCACCGACCTTTCGACTGACGCGAACAACCCGAAGTGGGCGGAGGAATATAAACTGGCGGACAAGCTGCTCGGCGAGATGAACCCGATGGCGATGTGCTTCGGCTGGCACTCCTATGCGAAGGACAAGGAACGTGATCATGTGAAGTTGGCCTCCTCACATTTGGTGCGGGTGTCCGGCCTGCACACGTTGCCCAACACGAGTTTCAACTCACAGGTTCCACTGACCCCTGGCTTCACCTTCCGCAATCACCCCAACGTGAAGGAGGGCGAAACCCACACTCCGGAAAAGAAGGTTTACATCGCGGCGGTGCAGACGGACTCGCTTGGCATCGGTGCGTGGACCCGGCCGGGGCGGGGCACGATTCCCTACGCGTGGCAGGTCTCGATGAACTGGCTGTGGATGTCGCCCTCGGTGCTAGAGATGTTCTATGATCAGGCCACGCCGAACGACTTGTTCATCGCGGGGCTTTCGGGTCCGGGTTACATGTATGCCAAGGCGATTCCGCCGGCCGGCCTGCCGCAGGTAATTGCAAAGTCACGCGAGTTCATGTCGAAGCTCGATCTGCATATTTTCGAGTTCATGGATTACTCCGAGGGCGCCTCGATCGAGGGAAATCCCGATCTGCCGCAATCGTTGATCAACACGTATTTCAAGGAGATGCCCGAGGTGATCGGTTTCCTTAATGGTTATGCCCCCGCCTATACTTTTGTGCATCAGGATGGCCGCGTGCTGGTGTCTTACGATTACTACATGTCGGAAGGGCGTTCGGAACGCGAGGTGGTTGCCGATCTGCGCGAACTCGCCGCGATCAATGACAAGCGGCCATACTTCCTGTTGATGCATGTGCGCCAGTGGAGCGATATCACGCGGGTGAAAGCCGTGCTCGACGAGCTCGGGTCGGCATTCGAGGTCGTGCCGTTGGATGTGTTTTTGAAGATGGCCGCTACCGATCCGACGTTCGAGACCTATACGCGGCCGGAATAAGCCGGGCAGCCGGAAAAGGTGTCGCGCTCACCACGGTAATGTCAGGCGAAGCAGTTTGGTTGCGCGACTGCGACGGTGCTCAATACGGATTGTGCACAACGGGGTCACCGGGCTGCTGGTAGCGCGTGCGGAATGTCGGGGCTTGGCCGGCGATGGAGAGGAAGACATCGATCGGCACGATTTCGTTTTCCTCTTTCAAGCTGCCCAGGATTGCCGCCACGCGTTCTATGCTGGATGACTCGCGCACGTGGATGAGCAGGTAGTAGGGACGTTTGGGATTTAGCGCGATGAGCTCTTCCAGATCGGCGACGATTTCTTCATCCGGATGATTCGCGCTCAGATAATATTCGTAAGACAGCAAGGCGCGCCCATCGCGATGGGCGTAGGTGCGGGCGGCGCCGTAGCTATTGGTGAAGCCGAGGATTTCCGGGTAACCCTGGAAGATCAGATCAACGACTTCCTTGGTGAGATCGGTGCTGCCGACGTGACGGTTGCCCTCCGAATAATCCATGATGTCCATCACGCGCAGATCGAGATCCCGGTTAAGCCGGCGGACCACGGCTTGGAGGGCCGGGTAGTGTTTCGCCGGCACTGCCTTTGGGTAGAGATAGCTCGGAAACGCGAAGGAGTTGAAGTGGTCGTTCGGCGTGGCACCCTGATAAAAATACTCCAGCACACCCGGGGCGAAATCCACCCAACTCATGGGGAGGCCCCAGGTGTAGGGCAGTTTGCCGCGACCCGGCTTGGTCCATGCGCCGATCCCGATGCTGTCGGTCTGGGCGAGGGCGATGTAGACTTTCGCTTCCGGCTTGGGTGGATTGGCCGGATCGACACTGTGGTGGTTTTTAAAGGTGAAGCCCTTGCTGAACGGGATCTGCGCATTGAAGCTTAGATTTGGCAGGGTGTTGAGTCCCTCCATGCGCAGACCGTGACTGGAGGTCAGTGCGACCTGCTGCCCCTCGGTGTCCTTGGCGTAGGAATGCCAGCCCATCACGAACGCATTGGGGTTGAGCTCGGTGTAAATCTTGTTCGCGAGAGCGAGTTCTGCGGGGTGGCGTGGGTTGTTCGAAAGATCGGTGAAGAAGGCGCGCTGACGCACGCCCCAGTCCGCCATGCCGGGTTCGAGAATGGTGCCATGATGACCGCCGAGCCAGAGCACGACGTCGCGGCTGCATCGATTCCAGTAACGGTCCATGGCGATGGCGTAGATTTGGGCGTCATCCATGCCGGTGAAGTCCCCACGCAAGTCGGTGATTTGGGTGAGGCCGTGCTTTTCTGCGAGTGGGATCAGGTCTGCCGAAACGACCACGGCATCTTCCAAACCTGCCACCGTGAAGGCGACGATGAGTGATGTGCGCACATCCTTATCCCAGACGACGTAGCCCTTGGCGTGATTGCCGAGTGCCGCCAAGGCCGCGTCGGGTGTCGCCAAATTGGTAAAGGTGATGCCATGTTTCTGTTCATAGAAGGCCCGGACCGGCTTGGTGATCTGCCATGGCCATTTGGCACCGTATTCAAGGTAAAGCCTCGGCTGATCCCGGTTGGCGAGGCCCTGCAGACTGATGATGAGGGCATGCTCCGGAAGATTGCCTTGGATCGTCCAGTCGTCCGACATCTGCATGACATAGGCTTGGGCCGGCACATCTGCCCGTAGCAATGGGGTCGTGACGAGGATGAAAGCGAACGTAAGGAGGGAAAGGCGGAATTTCATGCAGACTACTGAGTTCAGATTTTCTGATAAACGTGGACGACCGGCCGCTTGCGACTGGAGCGGTGCTGCACTTCGCGGAGAGTTTGACCGTCGTCGGACACTTGCAGCGTGCGTGTCACCTTGACGGGGATTTCGCCCTGTTGAGTTTCCAGCACCATATTGATGCTGAGCCGCAAGGAGTGTCCTGCATTGAGCCATTCGGGAGTGACCTCGATGCGGTTGTCGTGCGCGAGCCAGGCATCAATGTGCCGATTGTCCCACCACCCCTCGACGGTCGCGGTTTGGGCCTTGGGCTGATTGGCCAGATCCAGTGTTTCTTGGGCTACGCGTGTGCCCGCGGAATAATGACGGACGACCGCTAGTCGGTCATCTGTCACGGATATATCCATGGTGAGGTCGCTCCACGGGTCGAGCGAAGTGCTTTGTGTGGTATCAAGTTTCCATTGGCCGTTGTAGGCCGGATTGGCGGCAGCGGTGAGTGGAAGCGCACCGATGCACAGGCAGAGGAGGAAGCGGGGGAGTAAGTTCATGTCAGACTATGACGTGAGTCTGCCCGAACCATCGAAGTGAATCGAGACGCAATCGCGTGAATATTCCCGACTCGACGTCACCGACCCGGCTTCGCAACGTGTTATCACTACATGGCACGACGCTGGCAAACGATGTCCCAAGAGCGATTGCTCGATCTGCGACTCTGCGACCTCGATCTGCACATCGAGGGTTCGATCATGGAGGAGCGCACGGAGCGCCTTGATGAGGAACTGGCGGCCAAAGGCCTGCGGTTTCGTCCACACTACTGGGTGGGTGCCGAATGGTTTACGCCGGACGGGGTGCCCGGAGTAGCGATCCCTTTCGCCTTGGTGCATCCGCGGCTAACCCGACTGGAGGCCGAAGTGATGTTGGATGTCGAGGGCTACGCCACGCCTGAGTGCATGAAGATTCTGCGGCATGAGGCCGGACATGCGATCGACAACGCCTATCGCCTGCACCGCCGCAAGCGTTGGCGTGAACTGTTCGGATCCTACACCGACCCGTATCCCGATTCCTATCGTCCCCGGCCCAACAGCCGCCGTTTCGTGCAACATCTGACCGGTTGGTATGCCCAGGCCCATCCGGCGGAGGATTTCGCCGAGACCTTTGCGGTGTGGATGACCCCGGGTTACCCGTGGCGCAAGCGCTACGCCGACTGGCCCGCCCTCGAGAAACTCGAATACGTGGATGAGTTGATGAAGGAGATCGCTGACCAAGTGCCGCCGGTGCGTTCGCGCCGACATGTCGAACCGTTGAGTGAACTGAAGATCAAGCTACGGGACCACTATGCCCAGAAGCGCGAGGCCTATTCGATCGAGTGGCCCGCTTACTACGATCGCGACCTGCGCCGCATCTTTAAGGAAAACCCACCCAACCAGCAACGCATGTCGGCGGCGGCATTTTTACGCACCTGGCGGGCGGAGTTGAGTCGCACGGTCGGTGAAAATTCAGGCGTGCCCGTTTACACGGTGGACCATTTACTCAAGACCATGATCGAACGCTCCCGCGACCTAAAGCTGCGTTTGCGCGACTCGCCCCGCCGCACGCGGGAGAACATGCTGCTCATGCTGATGATGCATACAATGCACGTCGCCCACGCCGGATACCCAAGGATCGCCGTATGAAACTTCTGCAACGCAAACTTAACATCATCACCCTCATGCACTCCGATCTGGTGCCACCAGAGTCGATCGAGGGGTTGAAGGAGAAGGATATCCAACCTTGGAAGATGGAATACGATGTGCAGGCGACCCTGCAAAACATGGGGCACCACGTGCATCCGGTCGGTATCTACAGTGACCTGGGTATTGTGACCGACGCGTTGGACCGCGTGAAGCCCGACATCGTATTCAACATGCTGGAGGAGTTCGATGGACAGGTGCTATTTGACCAGCATGTCGTGTCATTTCTGGAATTGAAGCGAGCGCGCTACACCGGGTGCAATCCGCGTGGGCTGACCCTCGCGCACGACAAGGCACTTTCGAAAAAGATCCTCGCCTACCACCGTATCCCGGTTCCGGCCTTCGCGGTATTCCCGCCCGGCCGGAAGGTGAAGCGTCCGCCCAAACTCGCGTTTCCCTTGTTGGTAAAATCCCTGATTGATGAAGGTTCGGTCGGGATCTCCCGCGCCTCGGTGGTGAGTGATGATGTGGCGATGATGGAGCGGGTGGAACTGATTCACCGCCAGACGAACAACCCCGCCATTGCGGAACAATACATCCCCGGACGCGAAATCTATGTGAGCGTGGTCGGCAACGAGCGACTGCAGACTTCCAATCCATGGGAGCTGGTGCTGGAACATTTGCCCGAGGGCGCACCCAATATCGCGACCAGTCGTTTGAAGTGGGATTACGCGCATCAGACGAAAATGGGCATGACCACGCGCCCGGCTGAACTCGATCCGGATCAGCGGAGAAATCTCGATCAGCTATCCAAGCGCATCTATCGAGCACTGCACCTCAGCGGCTATGCGCGGTTGGATTTTCGCATGTCGACGGAAGGTCGGTTCTATCTGTTGGAGGCGAACCCGAATCCCTGCCTTTCTTTGGGCGAGGACTTTGCCGAGGCGATGGAAAGCGCCGGCATGGGTTACGCTGCCTTGCTCGATCGCATCCTGCGACTCGGGCTGAGCTATCGTGGGGTGGCGTAAGCTTTAAGCGAAAAGCTGAAAGCTTCCAAATTCATGCGTGCTGATACGTCAGATGATTCCTTGGTCGGTTATCCGCGAATCAAGATGGTGGGGAGTTTTGAAGAGCTGATCGGCACGCCGTTTCGCGACGGCGTCAATGCGCTCTGTTGGCGACGGGAGTTGCCGGGGGATTTTGCCGCGGTGGTGCGGGCGGTGGGAGCACTCGATGAAATCACCACCATTGATGATGAATCGCTACGTGCGCTCGATCTCAGTGCAGCAGGTCGGGTGGCGCGGGATATCCTGTTGGAGGATCAACGGCTCCTGCAGGCACATGGGCTCTCCCCGATCCTCGATTGTATTCCAGCCTACCCGCGTGATGTATCCGATGAACCGGTGCCGACGGATGTGTATTCGTTTCACGTTGATAGCGCCACGACCGAGACGGACACCTGGCTTTGCACCTATCATGGTGCTTCGTCTGAAGGTCTGAGTAACGAAGCAGCGATCAGGCGGGTGGATGTGCCCGCGACGCGAGCGGCCTTGCTCAAAGCCTACGGAGGTCAGGATGACGCCGACTTCCGGATCTATTTAGCCGAGCACTGCTACGATCTGCATTATGTGCCCCAGTCAAATGCTCAACTCTTTGCCTTTGGGGTCGGGAACCTGTGGCGGATTGCCACGGCGTGGCCGGGTTGTCTCGTGCCGCCCTGTATTCATCGCGCCCCGGCGACCCGGCAGGGACATCCGCCGCGCTTACTGTTGATCAGTTGATCACTCAGCCGGTCGGTTGGGGCACTTTCGCGATTCTTGCTGGATCGTAGCCTTGGCCCCGGATGCGCTCCAGGATGCTTTGATAGGTTTCGTCGGGGAGCTGACGTTCGCGGGCGAGAACCCATAGAAGTTTGCGTCCCGGGGTGGCGACCACCGCCCAACGATAATCCGGGTCTAACTCCAGCACCAGATAGGTTGAGGTGATCGGCCAGATGAACTGCACTTTCCACTCGGCGTTGGTCTCGCGATTCACGACTTCGGCCGTGCCGTGCCAAGTCTTCTCCGGGGCTTCGAAGCTCCCTTTGCGGAAGGTAAAGTCGTTGCCCAATTTACCATCCGGCCGGCGCGTGTAGGTGTCGTAGCTGGCGACCTTTCCGTTTTCGAGGAAGTAAGGGATGTTTGCGATGACATACCAGCGACCGAGGTAACGCTCGAGATCGACATGATCCACCGTGCGGAGTGGCGGCTTATCTGACGTCGTGGCGCAGCCAATCAGCAGGAGCGGTAGCAGGTAAGGCAGTAAACGCATTTACTCTGTTACGAGTGAACACCGGTTGTGGACGCATATCCACTTGCAACGATCAGTGCGGTGAGGCCTCAGACCTTACGGCGTGGTGATTACCTGCTGACGAGTGCGCAGCGCAGTCACGTCGTTGGTCCCGCAAAACAACGTGGCGATATCGGGCTACATCGCGAGGGCCGCCTCAAGCTGTTGATCCCGCACTTGTCGCGTGGTCAGTCCTCGGACGGCGAGATTGGCATAGTGCAATCCGCCACCTTGTGACGTGTCGATGCGTTCCGCGAGCCGTTGCGACCAACCCCGGTATCCACCGTTGCCATCCGGATCGTCGATGCCCTCGGTCGAGCTGTCACCGAGGGCAACATAACGCTTAAATGATGGGGTGTGGTCCCGGGACATGGCATGATCCTGCCGCACGGCACCGTGCACGCGAGCCCACTTCGTGAATCGTGGTTTGACCGCTTTTTGCGGAGGTATCGGCGCAGAGACTGGAATGATCAATCCCGGTTCAGGAAGGTTCGTTGCCGGGGTCGGCCCACTGACATCAAGGGGTAGAGGTCCGGGTTTTCTTGGTAGTGAGATGCCGCAGGTGGCTCAGGGCGTAAAAGGAAACGCTGAAGAGAATGGCGTAATAGACAACGAGGACAGCGATGCGGCTGGGTGTGAGATCCTTGCTGATATCGCCAAGCAGGATGGTGACGATGGCACGTCCAGTATGAATCCCGGCACTAAGCCATCGTCAAGCGCTATGCGCAGGATTTCCGTGAACGCCACTGGCCGTGGACACCGTTCCCAGAAGTCTACTATGACCCGCGGGCGCTTGAAACCGACAGTAAGGTTCGCGCCAGTCTCCACGCCAAGATCGTGGCCGTCGACCGCCGGAAGATATTCATCACGTCAGCCAACTTTACGGAGGCCGCTCAGCAGAGGAACATCGAGATGGGGCTACTGTGTGCTGTGCCTTACCTAGCCGAGCGGGTCTGCTCGTATTTCGAGGGACTGCGCAACTCTGGGCAGTTACTTCATCTTGGAGAGAATTGGTAGCGCATCAGCGTGCCGCTAGTCTAGCTATGAGGTCACACTCGAAGCTTTGATTGGGCTCTCCAATACGGCAAGCTCCGGCACACTAAAATAAAGAGACCCGGTCTGGTGGGACCGGGTCTCGAAAAACAGAATTAACTACGTGGAAAAACAGAATTAACTCAAAAAAACAGAATTAACTCCTCGGACCATTTTACCGATATTCTTCGCCGGTGGTGGCGTTGATGATCTTGTAATTCTCGACGTGGTAATTGAGGTCGGCGCGGAAGGCCAAGTTGACCCCGTAGAGTGATTCCATGCGCACCAGCAGGTCGGCGTCTTCGCTGCGAAGGCGTTCGAGGATGCTGGGGTGCACAAGCACGCGGAGGGAGTAATCACCCTTGCCATGCTTGGCCGTGAGGCGGCGAATGACCGAGGAGAGCTTGCGTTGCAACTCGACCGACATCGTCGTGGCGCTCTTCACAATGCCGCGGCCGCGGCAATACGGGCAGTCGGTGTAGAGGTTGGATGAGAGCGACTCCTGCTGGCGCTGGCGGGTCATCTGCATGATGCCGAGCGTCGAAATGGGCAGGATGTGGTTCTTGGCTTTGTCCTGCGACATCTCCTCGACCATCTTGTCGTAGATGGCGTTGCGGTGACGTCGCTCCTTCATGTCGATGAAGTCGATGATGACGAGACCACCAAGATTGCGGAGGCGGATCTGGCGGGAGACCTCGACCGCGGCCTCCAAGTTGACGGCGTAGATGGTGTTCTTCTCGTCGCCGCCACGGTTCTTGTGCGAGCCGGTGTTGACGTCGACGGAGATGAGCGCCTCGGTTTCATCGATGATGATCTCGCCGCCGGAGGGCAGGGAGACGCGACGTTGGAAAGTCTGCTCGATCTGGCGCTCAATGTTGAAGCGTTCGAAGATCGGGATGGTGTCGTCGTAATAGGCGATCTTGGCCGCGGAACGCTTGGAGATCAGGCTGACGAGATTCTGGGTGCGCTCGTGGCCGGCCTTGTCATCGATGAGCACGCGGTCGACCTCTTCGGTGAGGAAGTCGCGCACGGTGCGTTCAACAAGATCGGGTTCCTGATAAAGGCAGGCCGGCGAACGCTCGGTCTGCATCTTCTGGGTGATCTCCTCCCACTTCTTCAGCAGGATGTGCAGGTCGCGGATGAAGTAACGGGTCTTCTTGCCCTCACCGGCGGTGCGCACGATCACGCCCATGCCCTCGGGAATGGTGAGTTCGTTGAGCATCTGCTTGAGGCGCTTGCGCTCGGTGGGGTCCTCGATCTTGCGGGAAATACCGCAGCCATCACTGAAGGGCATCAGGATGAGGTAACGACCGGGGAAGGAGAGATTGGTGGTGGTGCGCGGGCCCTTGGTGCCGATGGGACCCTTGGTCACCTGGATGACGATCTCCGAACCGGGAGGATACATCTTGGGGATGTCCTTGATGGTGGGATCGGCGCGACGGGAGGTGTCGTTCTTGCGCTTGTTGACGCGCACGACCTCGACGGAAGAGTCGGCGGCCGCGGGGAGCATGTCCCAGTAATGCAGAAACGCGTTCTTGGTGTAGCCGATGTCGACGAAGGCGGCCTTGAGGCCGGGGTCGAGATTCTTGATGCGGCCCTTGTAGATGCCGCCGACCATGCGGCTGTCGGAATCGCGCTCGATCTCGAATTTTTCGAGCTTGCCGTCAACGAGCAGCGCAACGCGCTTTTCGAGCGGTTCCGCATTGATGATCAGTTCGCGATAACTGCCCTTTTCCTTTTGGAAAACGGAGAGGATTTTTTGCAGCAACGGCCGTTGCTTGGAGCGCTCGGTGGCGCCGGCTTTCAGTTCATCACTGTTGACGCTGGCAGCGGCGGTGACGGGTGGGGGATTGGCCAGTTCCTCGTCATAGTTGTGGGCGGGATCCTGCGGGATCCCGGCGTTGGATGGTGAATTGTCGCTCATGGTGCGTATCTTGGGTATGGTTAACGGGGCACCGGAGTGCGGCGGTTGCGGCGCAGGAAATCCCGGCAGAGCGTTCAATATCGGGGCAAAGCTTCATGTTTAGGTGAAGTCCTTACGGAACCGATAGACGCTCTGGACCAGTCCTTGCAGCAAGCAGCAACTGAGCACAAAGGAGCCACCGTAGCTAATGAAGGGAAGTGGTATGCCCGTGATGGGCACGAGCCCGATAGTCATGGCGATGTTCACAAACACGTGCACCATGAATAACACGGTGACACCCACGGCAATAACTGTGCCGAGGCGATCGCGGGCGAGCCCGGCGATGCGAATGCCATTAAACATAACCAGTCCAAACAGGCTGAGAACCGTGAGGCTTCCCAATAAACCTTTCTCCTCGGCGATAACCGAGAAAATGAAATCGTTGTGTGCGACGGAGCGGGGCAGGTAGCCGAGCTGGGCCTGCGTGCCCTCGGTCCAACCCTTGCCCAAGACCCCGCCGCTTCCGACGGAGATGAGGGACTGGCGTTGGTTCCAACCGATCCCCATGGGGTCGATTTTATCGGGGGCGACGAACGAAATGATGCGATTACGCTGATAGTCGTGCAACGGCACGATGGAGTGCGGCTCGAATTTGCCGCGGTCGCGCAAATAGGAGTAATTGTGGGACTCCATGAAATTCGCGTAACGCCATGTATCCCACGCCACGATGCTGACAACCAGCAAGAAGGCGGCGAGCGCACCCGCGAAAAAGCGGGATGAGAGCTTGGATACGAAGAGCATGGAAAAGACCATCGGGGGCAGCACTATGGCCGACTTCAGGTCGGGCTGTAGCAGGATAAGAACCAAGGGGAAACCCACCGCAAGTGCCAATTTGCCCAAGACCCCCAAGGATTGACGCACCGTGCCAATCTGGGAGCGCAGGAGGAGGCTCGCCGTGATGAGTAAAACGGCAACTTTCGCTGTTTCAGAGGGTTGGAAAGCAAAGAAGCCGAAATCGAGCCAGCGCTGAGCCCCATAACGTTCGCTGCCGATACCCGGAATCAGCACAATGAGCAGTGGGAGCATGGCCAGGCCGTAGAACCAGTGCGCCACGCTCAACCAAAACCGGTAGTCGATCAGGGAAACTGTGACATAAATAGCCGCTCCGCCGGTCAACCAGATCAATTGGATGATCCAGTTGGTGCCACCGACCGATAATTGGGCACTGTAGATGAAAAACACCCCGAATATACCTAACCCCAATATGGCCAATGGATTAACCATATCCCAACGCCCACGGGTGTTCGTTTTGAAAAAACTGAGAGTATCGAGTGGGGAGGAAAGCTTCACGCGCAGACGCAGCTCAAGCAGATGCGTCCGGGTTTGGCAATGACTCGGGCTCAGTCAGGTCAATTTCGTCAGATCGGGGCGTTTGCCGGGATTCGGCCGCCGCGATCCCGAGGAGGCTCCAGAAGACCACCGCGCCCATCGGTCCCTCCAGCACGACCCCGAAACAGGCACTGATCAGGATTATCCATGCAGCGCACCATGCGCCCAAAGCCGGGTCACGGCGGCGGGCACTCCGGATTATATTCAAGGCAATCAGACCGGTTATAATCAGCAGGGGAATCGTTCCGGCGGCCCCAGCACGACCAAAAAGGGTCAGCATGACGTTGTGTGGACTGCGCACATCGAAGTCTTCGCCTTGCTCGGGATAATATTCGCTCACGAACCGGCTGGCCAGATCGGTGCCGAAACCGAGGCCGAACCACGGATTTCCATCCACGGTTTCCATAATCACGGCATGCCACCACACGATGCGGAATCGGTTGTTGTCACCCTTGGATGCGGTTTCGTCACCCGTATAGCGACGTTCGCCGGTTGGATCCACCAAGGATAAGGCGCGTTCGTAGGTGCCATACAAGGGAGTTTGTTTCCATGAAGTGTTCGTGATGAACGCGAAAAAGAGGATCCCCACCACCGCGACTGTCCCCGCGGCGGCCTGAATCCCGACAAAACGCCAGCGCCGACCGATTACCAGGAGGACCAGAACAGAGACGAGTCCGACCAAGGACGCCCGATTGTTCGAGGTCAGCGCGATTCCCATCATCAGCAAACTGGCCCAGATGGCGACCGACAGGTGGCGCTTTTCGTTGCGATAATAAATTAGCAGCGAACCAGCCACCAGCATGGTGCCGACGAGGTCACCCTTATACAGAATGATCGGGATACCCCGAATGGTGAGAATCTCATAAAAAAAGCCCGGTAAGTAATCGATGATCGGATACAGCACCATCATGCCAACACACCCGACGGTAATGCAGCCATACAACCAACGCCGGTGCCGTTGATCTGCCGCCAGTTGCTGGGCGATGAAGAAAAAAGCCGCATAATACACCGTGGCGAAATCCCGGATCGCGTAAAATCCGTGCGCTCGCAGATCAAAAAACATGCGCCCCCCACAGATGCCCAACCAAGCCAGAATGGTAAAGTTCAAGGCATCGGTGCGCACTGGCAGCTTGCGACGAAATGCACATTGCACCACGACAAGGATGCCGGCTACCAACAGCACAAACTCCGCGGGCAGGAGCGGGAAGAAGCTTACAAGTGATATCTGGGCAAAGCCGCGATTACCCGCGACGTAGCCACAGAGAACCGCGCCGAGCAAAATCACATCGATGGGCAGATGCAGGATCCGGGTCAGTGCGAACATGCTCAACAACCCCGCGATCAGCAGCGGCCAGAAATACTCCTGCTGGGCCAGTCCGGCGCCGAACCAGAGCGCCAAGACAATGGCGGCGATCGTGGTCAGCCGGTTACGCCAGATGGGGGAAAGACTCATGCGAAAACAGTTCAACCCATGACAAAGGCCGGAAGTAAAACCAGCCATAAACACAACGGGCTGAGCTTGCCACGCAGATGGCCAGCGCCAAATTTGGGCAACATGGCTTTGGTTTCAATCGTCATGGTCTGTCATATTGACACCCCATTTGTTCGTCCCGCGGTGCGCAGTATTTTTGGCCAGAGCCTGCAGGATTTTGAATTGGTTTTTGTGAACAACGGCAGCGGGCTGGTGCCGGATGAATTCGGTGAGATCGGTCACGATCCGCGTTTCCGCTGGGTGAGTTTGCCGGAAAATCTGGGTATCGCGGCTGGGCTCAATGCCGGAGTGGAGGCAGTGACGGGAGACTATGTCGCATTTCTGGATTCGGATGATATTGCGTTACCCACCCGGCTGGAGAAACAAGCCACCCTATTGCAGCGTGACGCACGGCTGGGTTTGGTGAATTGCGGGGTCGCGACCATCGATGAGCAAGGCCACATGACCGGCCGGCTGTTTGTGTTGATCGATGGGGCCGAGCAGAAAGTTTTTTCCGCCTATTATTCGAGCACCATCACCTCTACTTTCATGGTCCGGCGCGAAGTGGCGCAGACTTTTTTGCAACGGGCCGGATTCAAGACCGCGGTGGATTATGATTTTTTGTCGCGAGTGGCGGAGCAATGGAATTTGGCCGGCGTGCCCGAGATCCTGTTGCATTATCGACGGCATCCCCTGCAGGTCACGGTTACTTCTCGCGATGAACAGGTGTTTAATGAATGCATCGTCCGGTTGATCACGGCACGACGCCGCAACGGGGAGGAGGAGGAGCTGGAGGAGATTGAAACTGAATTCGCGCATTGGCGGCGTTCGCCCCCGCCGCAGGCCGTGATGTTTGCGGCGTTCGCCCGCCGTTTCCTAAACGAGGGTTTCAACACGCTGGCGGTCTATCACGCACGCAAGCTGCTGGGAGTGAAGCGCACGCCCGGGACCGCACTGCATGGCTTGCGAATTCTGGGCGGGGCGCTGGCGCGTGATCCGGGCCGGGTATTTTGGCTACTACGAATTCTCCTGACCGGCCCCGTGCGGGCGCATGGCCTCACGCCGTTTTGAACAGTGCCCGATGGGCCAGAGGGCGTTTCACCAGCCACGGGATGAGCGTGCTGCCAAACAACCACCAGCGGAATGCCGTTTCGCCCAGACCAGCCGAAATGCCGCAACCGATCACCAGCACCGCGGCGGTGACCAGATCAACCGGACCGCAGGCGGATTCACGTCGGGCCGCCAGTAAAACCGTGTGATAAAATTGCCCGGTGATCAAATTCAGACCGAAGCAGCCGGCGGGAAAAATCCAGACCAACGCCGGCAGATAGGCGGGATCAATGATGGGCCCAACCAGAAAAGGGGTGATCCAGTTCAGCACGACCAGCCCCAACAGGCTGACCAGGGTATAGCTCAAAGCCATGCGATCAACGAACCGAAGCAATCCTGCGTGAGTCGCTTCAGGTTGGTCTGCGCGCAGGAACAACACCGGCTGCAGGTATTGGATGAAAATACCGCCTAGCACGGTGGGCACGATCAACGCCACATTGCTCGCCAGGGTGAAATGTCCGGCCGTCTCGGCGCCAAAACAGGCCGCGACCAGCCAGCGGGTCATGCTGTTTAATATCCACGCGGTAATGGCGAGGGTGACAAACAGTCCGCCGGTGTAGGCCGGATCGGTAGCCAATGGGAGTGCTTTGCCTTTTCCCACGCCCCAATACCCGTGCAAGGCCCAAAGCCCGCTGGCAGTGGTGACCAATGCGTGCCCGGCAAAACCGAGCCACAAACCAAACCACTGTCCCCCCGAAGCAAAATACAACAACGGTGGCCCAAAGGTCCGCGTCAGTGCGCCAATGGCGGAGAGGCCACAGTCCTGCCAATTTTTCCGGGCTGCTTGCAGGGCGGCCTGCACCACCGCAAATAAGGTGAGCAACGCCGCGGCGATCATAATGCCGGCCATTGCTCCCGGACTGCCCAAGACCATGCCGCCACCGATGGCCGGCAACAACAGCCAGGGCAACTTGCGTTTCCATGATTGGTAGATCCCTGCGAACAAGGCCGCGCGATTTTCTGCCCCCGCCCAGTGGCGCGAGACATATTTGATCAACCCGGCGTGAACCACCACGGCTCCGGTGGTGGTGAAAGTAAGGAATATCCCGTAGCGGCCGAAATCTTCAGGGGAGACCAACTGGGACGTGACCTTGACGCCGACAATACCGCACAAAACGCCAAACCCCTGCGCTAGCAGAATGGGCAGCATATGGAGGTTGAATTCCTGGCGGGATAATTTCATCCGGATGCTAGATGCGGAGGTGCACGGGGATCACGGTGGGATATCGAGGCAGGGAAATGAGGTGCATGCAGCACAATTGTCAGTGCAAGTCCGGCTTGCCGCCCGCCGGTAAGTGTGGGGTGATTCATTTGCAGTGCACGTCGCCCTCGATACCAATGCCCTCTATACAACCCGCGCAGGGGTGGCGCGCTATGTGCGGGGGCTGCAAGCCGGTCTTGGAACCATCGCCCCGACCGATTTTAAAATCGGTCCATTGGCATGGCCGGTGGAGAATTTTGCCTACGTGCAGCCGCAACGCATGCTGAAAACCGCTTGGCGCGAACTGGTTTGGGCCCGGTTAAATGCGCCGCGTCAGTTGCGGTCCATGGGAGCGGATTTGCTGCATTCGACGGGACTATCCTTGGTCCCCCATCCGCCCTGCCGCGAAGTCGTGACTCTACATGACTTGGCGGTTTTGCGTCAGCCGCAACGATTCCGGCCATGGCAGCGTCATAGCGGTTTGACGCGGCTGCAGCGGCTCAAATATGCCGATCACGTCATCGCGGTCAGTCAATTCACGGCCGATGAAGCCATGGCATGGTTGGACCTGCCGGCCCAAAAAATCACGGTCGTCCATCATGGGGTGACCCTGGCGGAACAGGAGGACATCCCCCCGAATTTGCCGGCCGAGTTTTTTCTATTCGTGGGTTCACTGGAACCGGGAAAAAATCTAGCGTTGCTGCGCCAAGTATGGCTCGAGGCCCAAAGCCGGGGAACCCCCTTGCCGCCGTTGGTTATCGTCGGCGCGCGATGGGTGGGCGTGGCGACGGAAGGAAGTGCCCCGGCGGGCTGGCATTTCATGGGACATCAATCCGATGCAGTTTTGTTGGCGCTCTACCGCCGAGCCCGGGCGCTGTTGTTTCCCAGCTTGCATGAAGGCTTCGGACTCCCGGTGCTGGAAGCGATGGCGGCGGGCTGTCCGGTGATCTGCGGATCGGTGGCCAGTCTGCCGGAAGTCGGAGGTGATGCCGTATCATATGCCGGACTCACCGTCAGCGAATTCGCGGCTGCAATAAATGAACTCCTGACGAACCATGAACGTCGCCGGGAGTTGGTTGAGGCCGGATTGGCTCAAGCCAAAAATTTTAATTGGGCGACCTGTGCGCAAGCGACCTTTGAGGTATATCGCAGCGTCCTTGCTTCCCGATGAAAACTTGCGTGTGGGTGGTGATCCCCAGTTATTACCGATTGGAGTTGTTGCAAAGGGCGCTGAATTCCTTGGGCGATCAGGGACCGGCCTTGGCCGGGGTGATGGTGGTGGACAACAGCGGTGGCCAAGCAACCTTGCCGGTTAAGTTGCATGCCCAACCGGAGATCAGAGTGGTCACGCCCAGTGAAAATTTGGGCACGGCGGGAGGCCTTGCTCTGGGGATGCGCACCGTGTTGGGGACTACAGCCGCCACTCATTGTTGGATCATGGATGATGATGCGGAAGCCGGCAGCGGGGTGTTGCGCGCCATGCTGGAAGCGTTGGATTCAGCCGGCGCGGAGGTGGCAACTTCCTTGTTGATCGATCACCGCGGGAAGGTGGCTTGGTATCCCGGCCCTTTGCCGCAACCGGCTTGGAATGTAATTCGTAGTGGAGTGACTCCGCAGGAATTTAGGCAACGTTGCGGAGCGACGCCGTTGCCTTGGACCTGGGCAACCTGGGCCAGTATGCTTGTGACTCGTAAGGCGATTGAGGCGGTCGGTCTGCCCGATGTGGATCTGTGGTATCAGGGCAGTGACATCGAATACACCCTGCGCCTGTCTTCTCATTTCCCCTGTGTCTTGGCCCCCGCGGCTGTCTGCGCCCATCTTCCCCCGCCGGGGGATCAATCCAAGCAACGCATCAAATCCTACTGGGCCTTACAAAACGGCGCTTACATTGCCACCCGGCTGCCGCACGGCCGCCGCAGCTTGCGCCACCTGCCGGGTAACCATTTTCGCCATTGGAAAGCCCAACACTATCAGCTGCGTGCCCTCACTGAAAGTTTTCGGGCATTTTGGCGCGGCGCAATTTGTGGCCGGCGGGTCGGGCGCGCGGAATATGCCGCCGTTTAATTGTCCAACCAGGTGGTCAATCGTTTCCAGACTGCATCGGTATTGATCTCCATCAGGCAATGCGGGGTGGAGTAGCGGCAATAATCACGACAGGGTTTGTATTTGCAGGGAGCACCGTTGATCCATGTGCCCTTGGGGTGCTGCGTCGCGAAAACTTCCGGCAGTTGGGGACCAATGGTAAAGGTGGGCACGCCCAGGAGGGCCGCGATGTGGCCCGGACCGGAATCATTTCCGATGAAATGGTCGGCCGTGGCTAATTTCTCAATCAAAGCATCGAGGCTGCCTTGGGTCTCGTCGATCTGGGTGACCTGCCAACCGGCCGCCGTGAGTTGATTTGCAATGGTCGCAAACCTTTCCGTGGGCCAGCGCCGGGTTGGTTGGGCGGCTCCGATGTGGATGACGATGTGTCGACCTGATGGGGGCCTCAGTGGGAGGGGCTTAACTTCCCACCCGAATCGATGGGCGTGTTTTCCCCAATAGGCAGTGCGATGCAGGTTCAGTGGCGGTGGCAGGGCATGGCTCAGGAGCAGGCCGGATCCGGCCCGAGGGAAGCCGATCACTTGATCCGCTCGTGTGAGGCGCAAAAAGAGATGCTCGCGGGGATCGGGTCGCGCGCTGACGGCGGCGGAAAAACGGCGGTCTTTGAGCTGGAGCAAGATTTGCCGCATTTCCTGCCAGGGCCAGCGATTCAGTCGGTATTTCCCTTTAAACACGGTCCAGGGTGCGTCGAATTCGATCAGTTCGACTTCGGGTGCGAACCGTTTGAGCAAGGGAGCCGCATAAGCTTTGGCGAGTAGGGTGACTTGGGTATGGCGAGCGGCTGTTTGCAGGAATGGCATGGCGAGCGCGAGATCGCCCAAACCCCATAATTCGGTCACGAGCAGTCGTTCGATGGGTGCTGGAGTTGGTTTTGCCAATTCGCGGAAGTTAAGTTCTAAATTATGCGGATGACAAGAAACCTGCACCCTGATCGCACCAACCTTTGGGCGGCTTTGATCTGTGGCTTGGTCGGTTTCGGAGTATTTCAATTCTGGGGTAATCCCACTCACGGTTATATCGCGTCGGATTCGTTGTTTTACTGGTGGGGGTTTCAATGGGTTAATCCGTCCTCGGAGACGGAGCACGGTTGGATGATCTTGGGGCTTAGTCTTTGGCTGTTTTGGCGCAATGCCCGGGCCATCCCCATTGGTCCGAACCCGGCAGTTCCCGGGCGCGCACTGGTTGTCATGGCGGCCGGACTGGCCCTGCACGTCCTTGGCTATGCCGTGCAACAGGCGCGCATATCGATCATCGGGCTGTTGGTTTTCACGGGAGGTGGTTTGATGCTGGCTGGCGGGCGTCGCTGGGGTCGCGCGGCCGTGTTTCCGCTGTGGTTCATGATCTTTGCCATCCCGATCAATGTATTGGACACGGCGGGTTTTTGGCTGCGCATGTGGGTGATTGATGCGAGTTACCAGATCGCCCACTTGGCCGGTATCGATGTGGTGCGTAACGGCACGCAGCTTTTCTCGCCGGACGGACATTACCAATATGATGTAGCGGCAGCCTGTTCCGGGGTGCGCTCGTTGATGGCATTGACGGCGCTTTCATTGTTGGTGGGTTATCTGAATTTCAAGTCGTGGTGGGCACGGACCCTCGTGCTGTTGCTGAGTTTCCCTTTCACCTACGTCGGCAATGTGGTGCGGATTTCCGCGATCATTCTTTTTGCCCAATGGTGGGGGCAGGATGCAGGTATGCTGGTGCATGAATGGGCGGGATTTGTGGTCTTCGTCATCGTGCTCGGTGGTGTGCTCGCGACGGTCAACCTGTTGGGCCGACTCGTGCCGGGCAGCTTGCAGCAGCCCGGACTTACGAACGCTCCATTTTGGTCTGCGCCCACCACTGCAAATGATTTTGGCCGGAAGCAAATTTATGCCGTGGTCCTGGGCGCGGCGATTCTGGCCGTGGCCGCGGTCAACCTGACGAGACATTTTGATACCCTGCCGTTACGATCGGACAGCGGAATTTTATTGAATGAAGATGGCATCGATCCGGTGCCTTTGCCGGCGTTCATTGGGGTGGATTGGATTGGACGCACGGCGCCGGTTTCGGCCATTGAACGCGAGATCCTGCCACCGGACACCGGTTATTCCCGGCGCACCTATGTCGCGCTGCATCAACCGGGTCACGGCGTATTTTTGTCGATTGTGCTCAGTGGACGTGATCGCACCTCGATCCACCGACCTGAGTTGTGCGTGACCGGGCAAAGATGGACCATCCATGGACAGACGAAGCATCAATTCCAACTCGACGAAACGGGTGCCTTGATTTTACCGGCCACGCTCCTGCATCTGGTTCAGGACGATCCTCGCAACAATCGACAGTTGCCGGCGCTGATCGCGTATTGGTTTGTGAACAGTGAGCGCGTGGTCGCGACTCACTGGGAGCGCATGTTTTGGGGCGCTTGGGACCGTTTGCGTCATGGCCGGGCGGATCGGTGGGCCTATGTTCTGGTGCAAACCGATGCAGTGGATGGAGAAGCCGCCGCATTGTCCCGGATGCAGGAAGTGCTCAAGGGCACAGTGCCCGAGTTTCAGCGCTCGTTACCGGCAAACTGATCGGGAGAAAGCTTGAGCTTTGCTCCCTGCCACCTAGCTTCCTCGCCCTTTGATGTCAGCAAGTGCAGCCACCATCGCCTCGCTTTTTGCTGCCAGCAGCCCTTTTGACTGGCAGCTGGCGGTTGCCTTGTTGCTCGGCATGGGCGTCGGCTTTTTTGTGGTCTGGGCCGTGACACGCAATACCCGCCGATTGGCCCATGAAAACGCCGCTGAATTGATTGAAGTGGCGCGCCGTGAAGCCGCGGTCGCGGCGGAAGAGATCAAACAGAAGGCAGCGGAAGAAATCCGTCAAAAACACGCCACCCTGAGCAAGGATTTTTCCCGACACGAAATCGACAGCGAGGTGCGCTTGCGCGAGATCCGGGCGCACGAAGAATCACTGGCGTTGTTGGATTATCAATTGGAGCAACGGCAGGAACGGGTTAACCGTGAGAATGCCGCGGTGCGCCAGGCGCGTGATGCGATCCGGGCAATGTCGAAAAGTGTCCGCAAGCGACTGGAGGGCGTTTCGCAAATGGATGCTGAGGCCGTGAAGGAAGCCTTGCGCGAGGAAGTCATGCTGGAGTGTCAGGATGAACTGCGGGCCCTGCGTCGCGAGACCTTGGAGAAATCCGAACGGGAATTGGAGATGGAGGCGCAGCGCACGCTGATTGCCACCATGCAGCGTTTGGCCATCCGTCCGAGCAACGATCTGACGGCCACGATCATCCAGCTGCCGAGCGAAGAAATGAAGGGCCGCATTATCGGGCGGGAGGGCCGCAATATCAAAGCCTTTGAATCCGCCACCGGCGTGACTGTGCTGATCGATGAATCACCGCAGACGGTGCTGATTTCCTCTTTTGATCCGGTGCGCCGCGAAGTGGCGCGCAATGCGCTCGAGGCCCTCGTGGTCGATGGCCGGATTCATCCGGCCACGATTGAGGAGTTTGTGAAACGGGCGCAGGATGAAGTGGGCGCCACGGCCACCCAGGCCGGGGAAGATGCTGTCGCCCGACTCAACATCAACGGGCTCCATCCGGAGATTATCAGCCTGCTTGGCAAGTTGCGCTACCGGTTTTCCTACAACCAAAACGTGTTGGATCATTCGATCGAAACGGCGTTTCTCGCTTCCATGATTGCGAGCGAGGTCGGGCTTGATCCCAATTTGGCCAAGCGTGCCGGACTGTTGCACGATATCGGCAAGGCGGCGTCGGCAGAGCTCGAGGGCAGCCACGCGCACATTGGCGCGGAATTCATCAAGCGTTACGGGGAGACCCCGATCGTGGTCAATGCGGTCGAGGCTCATCACGAGGAAGTAAAGCCCGAGACGGTCTACGCCGGATTAGTCATTCTTGCGGATACCATTTCCGCGGTGCGCCCGGGGGCCCGCGCCGAATCTATTACGGGTTACGTGCAACGGTTGGAGCGACTGGAACAACTCGCGACTTCCATCGAGGGTGTGCAGCAGGCCTTTGCGATCCAGGCGGGCCGGGAAATTCGGGTGGTGGTTGCCCCGCATATGGTGACCGATGACCGGGCCCGTGAAATCGCCCGCGAACTGCGCCAACGGGTGGAGACCGAGTTGGAATACCCGAGTGCGATCAAGATCACCGTAATTCGTGAACAGCGCTTTACCGAAACCGCCACATGAGCGCGAGCTGCCTCGCGCAACCATAAGCCCAAAGCATTAAGCGATAAGCTTTAGCTACCCTTGGTGCATTTTGCTTTAAGCTTTAGGCTTCCTGCTTATCGCTTCCCTTTATGGCCGATCTAAAGATCCTCGAAACTTTTCCCAATCCCGCATCGCATCGCGATTTTCTGATTGAGCACACGCATCATGAGTTCACCTCCGTGTGCCCGATGACCGGTCATCCTGACTTTGCCGATATCTCATTGAGCTATGTGGCGGACAAGACCTGCGTCGAACTGAAGTCGCTCAAGCTTTACTTCCACGCTTATCGCAACGAAGGAATTTATTTTGAGGCCGCGACCAACAAGATTTGTGACGACCTCGGCAAGGCTTTGAAACCGCGTTCGTTGAAGATCATCGCCAACTGGAAGGCGCGCGGGGGATTCAGTTCGCGCATTACCGCAGAGTGGAAGTCACCCAAGCGGAAAAAGAAATAATTACTCAGCTCTGCAAGCCGGCAATCACCGCGGCATGCAGCTCCGGGGTGGCGGCAGCGACAGTGGCATCGGCCGGGTAGGGCTGTCCGCCTTTCCAATCAGTAATGACACCGCCAGCGCCGCGAATTACCGGCACGAGTGCAGCGATGTCCCACGGATTCATGATGGGGTCGATCATGATGTCCGCATGGCCCGACGCAACGAGCAGGTAGCCGTAGCAGTCGCCCCAAGTGCGGACGAGTTTTGCCTGGGCGAGGAATTCATTGGAGCCAGATCCCATCCGGTTGCTAAAATTGAAGGGATCACTGGTAAGCAAAGTGGAAGCGGCGAGCTGAGTCGTCTTGCGTGTTTGCACCGGTCGGTCGTTCAAGGTCGTGCTATGACCGTCGCCGATCATTAACTGCCCCAGAATAGGCTGGTGAATGCAGCCCAGCACGGGCTGACCATTATGCAACAGGGCAATCAAGGTGCCCCAGAGTGGCACGCCGGTGATGAAACTTTTCGTCCCGTCGATGGGATCGAGCACCCAGACAAATTCCGCGTCAGGTCGATCGCTACCATGCTCTTCACCGATGATGCCATGCTGTGGATATTGCTTGGCCAACATGGTTCGGATCAACTCCTCCGCACCACGATCCGCCGCGGTGACGGGGGTATGGTCCGCCTTGGTCTCGACTGCGAGCCCGGTCTGTCCGAACAGAGGACGGATGAATTCACCACTGGCTTGGGCCAGTTCAATCAAGCAGGCGCGGTAGGGGCTCAGATCCATGTTGAGATACCGTGGCGCTGAAGGGGCCGGTTTGTCCAAGCGAAACGACGCTATCGGCTTGCGATTTTATCCATCCGGGCAACAGCGTCGCGCCATGAATCCTCCGGTTGATTCCCTTGCGGACAAAATTGCATTCGTCACTGGCGCGGGCTCCGGTCTCGGAGAGGCTATCGCCCGTCTATTGGCGGGTTGCGGCGCCAGGGTGGGGCTGGTTGATCGGGATGCTGCAGGGGGTAAACAACTCGCTGATGAACTGTCCGCGAGTGGCTGCACGGTGCTGGCTTTGTCGGCGGACGTCACGGCGGCGGACCAATTGGCCGCGGCGGTTGCCGAGATCGAACATACCTGGGGTCGACTTGATATTGTGGTGGCGAATGCCGGCATCAACGGCGTCTGGGCACCTTTGGATGAGATCACGCCCGAGGAATGGGATCGCACCTTGGACATCAACCTCAAGGGCACTTTTATGACCGTGCGGGCCTGCACTCCGTTGCTGAAAAAAAGCGGCGGCGGATCAGTGATCGTCGTCTCGTCGCTGATGGGCACGCGCATGTTCAGCAGTTCCGGCGCCACGGCCTATGCTGCGAGTAAGGCGGCTCAGTTGGCTTTTGGGCGGATGATCGCACTTGAACTGGCTAAAGATAAAATACGGGTGAACACGATCTGTCCGGGGGCTTTCTCGACCAAGATCATGCAAGCCACGGAGTCGCGTAATCGGAGTAATCTCCATCTGCCGGTGCTTTTCCCGGAGGGCAAGGTGCCGCTGACTGGAGGACCCATAGGCGAACCCATTCAGGTGGCGCGTCTGGTCTGGTTTCTGGCCTCTGACCTGTCTGACCACATTACCGGCACCGAAATTGTGATTGATGGTGGTCAGTCACTCTTGGCGAGTTGACGGTGGTGCGCGCGTAGATTGCGGATTTGCCTCGGATTTTCCTGGGCCTTGTATTGCGTCGAACCGTGACTACCCCGTGGATTGAACAACCCATTCATTTTCTCGATTTCGAGGGTAGTATTGCCACCGGCATCGTCGAATATGGGCTCGTTACCTTGCAGCACGGGGCGGTGGTAGAGACAGCGACCCGGTTGTGTCGGCCGAGTGGCAAACTACGCGTCGAGGATATCGAGGTGCATGGACTTGATGATACCATGCTGGCTGATACGCAGCCATTATCGGACGACTTTGCGCAGTTCATGGCCTGGCGTGAAACCGGACCACTGGCGGCGCATTTTGCCGGCACGGAAAATTCACTGCTCAAGTCAGTCTGGCCCTATCCGCGCACCGCACCCGATTTTACGCGTCCGGGTCGTCCAGCCAACGATTGGGGGCCATGGATTGATACGGGTTCACTTTATCGGCAGATTTATCCACAGCTGGAATCCTACAAACTAGCAGAGGTGGTCGCGGTTTGCGGTTTGCAAGGTGAACTGGATGAGCTGGCCGCACGCTACTGTCCGCCCGATCGCTGCCAGTATCACGCGGCCCTTTACGATGCTCTGGCCGGGGCGGTGCTCCTCCTCTACCTGGCACGCGAGCCACAGATTGCCGCGTTCAGTTTAATGCAGCTACTGGCACTCAGCACCTTGGACGGCGGCAAACGTGATGCGTTGCAGCAGGGCAGTTTGTTCGACTGAGTCAGCCCCAGTATTCCGGTTGGCTTTTTCCGGTAGGCGGCGGGTATTTAGCCCAACCGAATTTCTGAACAACGATATCCAGCAGATAGCGAGGATTATGAAACAGATACCGGGACCAAAGTCGGCCCGGTTCTTGAGCAAATCGGTAAAGCCATTCGAAGCCGAAACGTTGCATCAACGCCGGCGCCATCTTGCGCTCACCGGCCCAAAGCGCAAAGGCCGCTCCCACCGCCAAGGTAGGCATCGGTAGCAATGGTTTCATGGCGTGCACCCAATGTTCTTGGCGCGGACACCCCAAGCCGCAAAAGACCAATCGGGCTCCACTGGCGATAATGTCCCGTGCATCGGCTTCCGCTTCGTCGGCGCTGATCTGCCTGAAACGCGAAGGTTTAGTGCCGGCGATGATTAACCGGGAGTCCCAATTGCGGAGGCGGACACAAAGTTTGTCCAAGGTTGCCTGGGTAGCACCGAAAAGGAAAACGGGCAGCCCCTCCCGGGCGGCGGCCTGACATACCTCGCGCATGAGAAAGGGGCCGTAAACCCGGTCGGCGAGGTCGGTTTCATGCAGCCAGTTCAAGGCCCAGCGGACCGGCTGGCCGTCCGGCGTAGCGAGATCCAGACAATTGAGTTTGCGTTGATAATTGGGGTCATTTCGCGCCTCGCCCAACGCATGCACGGCCAGAGCCGCCGCGGCCAGTGGACGACGATCTTGGGCTGCCTTGATTAGTTCGCTTGTGGCCGTCTGATAATCCACGGCCGAAATCAAAGTGCCCAAAATGTTATGACGAGGTGGCATTAGGCAGCAGGGGTCTGTTCACTCAACAAAGGTTTGCGGTTTGACCAGGCCAACATCAACGCGAGACCGACAAAGAGCACCAGACCGATAAAGGCCGAGGAAGAGTCGGCGCGGATGACCAGATAGATGGCGCCCAGCTGCATCAGGGTGCGCAACGATCGATCCACCGCGGCAATCACGACGTGAACACGACCGATGATGGCATTGGGCACCTCGTTTAACATCAATGAACCGCGAGCCACCCGTGAACCGGCATTGCCCAGGCCCAACAGGATGAGGGCGGCATAGAAAGCGGGCACGATGTGCAGGCTGCCCAGCAGCACCAACCCGACGATGAAGGTCGCCATCATAAAGAGTGCGACGTTGGCCGCGGCATGTCGGACAATGAGTTTGGGCGCCACAATGGCGGCGACGATCGCGCCAAAGGCAAAAGCCATTTCCCCGCGACCATAGACGGACGCCGGTGCTTGCAGAATATTTTGGACGTAAATGGGAAACAGATAGTTGCCTGTCATCACCGCGACAAAAGGCGCCGTGGTGCAGAGGATAAAGGTCGTGAATTGAGGCCGGGCCTTCAGCCAGGACAGACCTTCCCCCATTGATTTCCAGGCATTCGATTTACCGGGCTCCTTGGAAATATGCGTGGCTTTATAGGGCAGGGTGCGTTGCAACGTGAAACTGAAAAGGTAAGTGCCGGCATCACAGAGCAGGATGACGTAAAACGGCACATAGACGAGCATCACACTGGCCAATCCGCCGGAGAGCAGGGAGGCCGTCTGTCCCTGAATTTCCATCAGCCCCACGAGTTGCTGGTAATGCCGTTTCTCGAAGACCTGCTGCACAAAGGCGAATCGCGCCGGGAAATGCAGGGTGTAGTAAAGCATGCCGGTGAAATAGAGGGTGACCAGTTGCCAAGTGGCGGTTT
The DNA here is from genome assembly GCA_030833445.1 of Cephaloticoccus sp. GTDB lineage: Bacteria > Verrucomicrobiota > Verrucomicrobiia > Opitutales > Opitutaceae > Cephaloticoccus. The sequence goes on from JAURHD010000006.1 coordinate 115,585, forward strand.
CACCGGTCAGCAGCATCCACGTGGCCATCGTCAGCGTGGCGGTGGCCCCGAAGAGTTCTCCGGCGAGCAAAGCGGCCTTGCGTGAGTGCCGGTCGAGCCAAGCACCGTAGTAGGGCACCATCAGGAACAGGCAGATGGTCGCCGCGACCGTGATGTAACCAAAAATGCGTTCCCCGCCGGGTCGCTGCACAAGCAGCCAGGGAATGGCGACGATGGTTACGCCCGACCCGATCGAGCCCATAATATTTGCCAACAGGAGACGCCGGATACGCCAATCAGCCAGGAGCTCTTTCATGAATTGTGAGATCCGATCAGAAGGAACTGGGGCATGGAACGAGTTTTTGTTTGCGAAGCACCCGAGACAAGCGGCGAATGCGCATCCTTGATGCAACCCGAACCCATCATCCTGACCGGGCGCCACGTGCGCCTTGAACCCCTTTCACCGGCCCACGCAGCCGATCTGGCCGAGGTCGGGGCTGAAGCAGAAATCTGGAAATACCTGCCCAGTTCACCGCCGTCCTCATTGGCGGCCGTGGAAGCGTGGATTGCGACGGCCTTGGATGAACAGGCCCGCGGCCTCAGGCTACCTTTTGCCATTATCGACCTGCGCACTGGCCGAGCGGTGGGGAGCACCAGTTACTTGGATATCGCTCCGGCTCACCGTCGCATCGAAATCGGTTGGACTTGGCTGGGTGCCCCGGCACGGCGCACGTTCATCAACACGGAATGCAAATCCCTGCTCCTGCGACATGCTTTTGAAACGTTGGGCTGCGGCCGGGTGCAATTGAAGACGGATGGCCGCAACTTGCGTTCGCAGACCGCGATCCTGCGCATCGGCGCCAAATTGGAAGGGGTGTTGCGCCAGCACATGGTGCTGCCTGACGGCCATGTGCGGGACACGGTGATGTATTCAATCACTGCAGAAGAGTGGCCGGCGGTGAAAGCACGCTTGGCGTCAGCACTGCAACGTTAGTCCGCACTGGACGGTATTACTCAGAAAGTCCAAGATCGCCATATGACAAAACATTCCCGCCTCCTGATAGGCAGTTTGGCCACCATTGTTATGACCACCGCATTCAGCCCCAGTGCCTCGGCGAAACCCGAGACCAGTGATCGCGCGGAGATCCCTGATGTCTACAAATGGGACTTCTCCAAAATCTATCCTTCTTGGGAAGCTTGGGAGGCAGATCTTAAAAAGCTCGAGAGCTACATCGGTGACTATGCCGCACTCAAGGGATCCTTGAAATCCGGGCCGGAAGCCGTGCTCAAGGCCTACCAGATGGAGGACGAAATCGGGAAACTCCAATACAAGCTGTATTGCTACACGAGTCTCCAACGCGACGTCGATTCGCGTAACACCGATGTGTCGGGTAAATTTCAGCGGGTGTTGGCCGTATTTGCCAAATTGGGCACTGCCTCATCATGGTTCACCCCGGAACTCCTGCAGATTCCCGAAGCAACCTCGATGGAGTGGATCAATGCGACAGCGGCATTGAAGCCGTATAGCTTCCCTATAACCGAGTCATATCGTCAGCAGGGTCACGTGCTCGACGAAGCGGGCGAACGCATCATATCGTTTTCGTCCCAATTCAACGGCACGCCCCGCAGCGTCTATCAGGAGCTGAGCACTTCCGACGTGAATTTTCCGACGATCAAGTTGTCGGATGGCAAGGAAGTGAAAGTGTCCTACGGCGGTTATTCGCAGGTCCTCAACACGGTGCGTAATCAGGATGACCGCGCGGCCGCGTTCAAAGGCCACTACGAAACCTACGCCGCGAACAAGAATACCTACGCCGCCATCTACAACGGAATCCTGCAGCGTGATTGGTTCGTCGCGCAGGCCCGCCAGTATCCCACCACCCTGGCGGCCGCGCTCGACAGCGACAACGTGCCGGAGTCCGTTTACAAGACCTTGGTCGAGACCGTGCGCGCCGGCACCGGTCCGGTGCAGCGCTACATGAAGGTGCGGCAAAAAATGTTGGGCGTTGACGCTTATCACCTCTACGACGGTTCGTTGCCGTTGCTGGAAGACAACCGGGAGTATGCCTATGACGACGTGAAGGCGACCGTGCTGGAATCGGTGAAACCGCTGGGAGCGGACTATCAGGCCAAGATGGAGAAACTTTTGGGCGGCGGCTGGCTCGACGTCTATGAGAACGACGGCAAGCGTAGCGGCGCTTACAGCATGGGGGTTTACGGGGTGGGCCCGTTCATGCTCATGAACTACAATGACACGCTGGATGCCGTGTTCACCTTTGCGCATGAACTGGGCCACTCGATGCACACGGTGCTTGCGCATGAAACCCAACCGTTCTCGACCGCCAGCTACACCATTTTTGTGGCGGAGGTTGCTTCGACGACCAACGAGCGCTTCCTGCTCGAACTCTTGCTGAGCCGCACCGAGGACCCGAAGGAACGCTTCCTGCTCCTGCAGCATGCCATCGACAATATCGTGGGCACCTTCTACACGCAGGTGCTGTTTGCTGATTACGAGTGGCAGGCACATCAGTTGGTGGAGAATGGGCAGCCGGTCACACCGGACTCGCTCTCGAAAATCTACTTTGGGCTGCTCGATACCTACTACGGTGATGCGGTGACAAAGGACGAACTCTATCGCTATACGTGGACGCGCATCCCGCACTTCTACAACTCACCCTACTACGTTTACAAATACGCCACTTGCTTCGCGTCCTCGGCCCAACTTTTCAAGGCCATGACGACTGGCTCGACAGCAGAGCAATCCGCCGCACGCGAACGTTACCTCACCTTGTTAAAGAGTGGCGGCAATGACCAGCCGATGAACCAGCTGCTCAAGGCCGGGGTGGATCTCAACAAGCGCGAGACGATCCAGGCGGTAGTGGATCAGATGGACGAACTGGTGACGCGACTAGAAGCCGAGGCCGCCAAGATCCAACCCTGAAATTGCTCAGGCCGGAAGGGAGATTTTCGACTCGGCCGCGACAATGGCGGCGACAAATTCCTCGGCCGTGGCTGCCTCCATCAAGGCTGCCCGGTTGGCCGGGTCATTAAAGATTTTGCACAGCGAACTCACGACCATGAGGTAGTCCGTCGGGTTTGATTTGGGCGTGCCGAGCACAATCATCAAATGAACGGTTTCATTGCAGTTGGTGAAGTGCACTCCGGCTGTGCTGCGACCCACGGCCACCACGATATTATTGACGTGTTGGGTCCGGGCATGGGGCAGGGCTATACCGTGGCCCAGATAGGTGGTATCGAGTTGTTCCCGGGCGAGGAGCTCCTGATAGAAACCGTTGAAGTCGACCACCGCGGGATGACTGGCCAATGGTCCGGCAACTTCTTGTAACGCCGCGGCATGCTCGCCGCTTTGCACATTGAGATTAATGTGGGCGGGAGCGAGCAGGGTGGAGATACGTCCGGGCATTACTGATATTCCTGATGAATACTGAAGCTTAAGGAAATACGGTCTGGTTGGTAGTATTTGTGCACCGTTGATTCGCTTATGCAGTGGTGTCCTCGCCCAGCGCCGCCGCTTCCTGTTCTTCGTCGGTTTCGACGATGCGGGCAATGCTGAGGATACTATCACCCTCAGCTAAGGTGAGAAGTTTTACGCCCTTGGCCCCACGGCCGGTTTCGCGAATTTCCTTCACCCGGGTGCGGATACTTTGGCCCTTGGTAGTGAGTAGCATAACCTCGTCGGTTTCATGGACCCCGAGCGCACCGGCCACGGCGACGGAACCGTCGTCCGGCAGGTCGATGGCGATGACACCGGTGCCACCACGCGACGTCAGGCGATAATCTTCAAACGGCGTGCGCTTGCCGATACCGTCCTCGCGGGCGATGAGCAGCCGAGACGCGGGATCACACACCTGCACGGATTGCACGAAGTCGCCGTCGATCTTGAAGCGCATGCCGGTGACGCCCTGGGTGTCGCGGCCTTGAACGCGCAGGCCGGACTCATTGAAGCGCACGGCCTGACCGCGGTGGCTGACGAGGATAATCTCGTTCTGACCATTGGTGAGCACGCAACCGACAAGACTGTCGTCGTCGCCCAACTTGATGCCGCGGAGGCCGCCTTCACGAGTGGCATTGGTATAATCACTGAGCGTGGTCTTCTTGGTGATGCCATTCTTGGTGGCCATGACCAAGTGCATGTCATCCTTGAACTCGGAGACACAAATCATCGCCGCAATGCTTTCCCCTTCGGAGAGGCGCAGGAACGAAGTAACCGAGCGGCCCTTGGAGGCGCGGGTGCCCTCCGGCACGTCGTAGACCTTCTTGACCAAGCACTGTCCGGTGCTGGTGAGGAACAGGATGTAATCATGGGTGCTCGCGGTGAAGAGATGCTCCACGAAATCCTCGTCATAGGTATCGGTGCCGATGATGCCCTTGCCGCCGCGCTTCTGGGAGCGGTAATCAGTGACGGGAGTGCGTTTGATGAAACCAAGGTGGGAAACCGTGATGACGCAGCCCTCGTTGGGGATGACGTCTTCCATGCGGAATTCACCGACGGCCGCGGAGATCTCCGTGCGGCGTGGGGTGGCGTATTTGGCCTTCATCTCGAGCAACTCGGACTTGATGAGGGCGAAGAGTTTTTCCTCGGAAGCGAGAATGCTGCGGAGTTCATCGATGATGGCCATGAGCTCGGCGTATTCGGCTTCGATCTTGCCGCGTTCCATGCCGGTTAACTGATAGAGGCGGAGTTCGAGAATGGCATCGGTCTGGCGCTCGGAGAGCGGATACTTGGCCATCAACTTCTCCTTGGCTTCCTGCCGGTTGGCGGAGGCGCGGATAATCTTTACGAAATCGTCGAGGTTATCGAGGGCGATGATGTAACCCTCGAGAATGTGCGCGCGGTCCTCGGCCTGTTTCAGACGATAACGGGTGCGGCGGGTGATGACATCGCGGCGGTGCTCAATGTAGCACACGATGAGTTCCTTGATGTTCATCTGCTTCGGCCGTTTCTGGTCGAGCGCGAGCAGGGTGACACCGAAGGAGGACTCGAGGGCGGTCTTCTGGAAGAGCTGGTTGAGGATCGGCTTGGATTGCTCGCCGCGCTTGAGCTCGATCACGATGCGGGTGTTCTCGTCGGACTCATCGCGCAGATCGCGAATGCCCTCGATGACCTTTTCGCTGACGAGATCGGCGATGCGGATGACCAAGTTGGCGCGATTCACGTTATACGGAATTTCCGTAATCACGATCTGCTCCATGCCAGTCTTGGTTTCCTCCGTGTGGGACTTGCCGCGAATGCGGACGATGCCCTTACCGGTCTGCAGGTAACTGAGAATGCCTTCGCGACCGGCGATCAGACCGCCGGTGGGGAAATCCGGGCCCTTGATGATATTGCACAAGTCTTCCACCGGAATCGACGGGTTGTCGATGATGGCGCAGGTGGCGTCGATGATCTCGCTCAGGTTGTGCGGCGGGATGTTGGTGGTCATGCCGACGGCGATGCCAGTCGAGCCATTCATCAATAAATTGGGCAGGGCGGAGGGCATCACCGTTGGTTCGGTGGTGGACTCCTTGTAGTTGGGCACGAAATCAACCGTGTCCTCTTCGATGTTCTTGGTGAGGTCCTCGGCGATCTGGTTGAGTCGGCACTCCGTATAACGGTAGGCGGCTGGCGGGTCGCCGTCCACGGAACCGAAGTTACCTTGCGGATCGATCAGCGGGTAGCGCATGACCCAAGTCTGGGCGAGGCGCACGAGTGTGTCGTAAACGGAGGAGTCACCGTGTGGGTGATAGTTTTTCAACACTTCGCCGACCACGCCGGCGCACTTGTCGAAAGGACGATTGTGCAGCAGGCCTTCGCGCAACATCGCGTAGAGGATGCGGCGTTGCACCGGTTTGAGACCGTCACGCGCATCGGGCAAGGCGCGCGAAACGATGACCGACATCGAATACTCGATGTAGGCCGTCTGCATGATGTCGGTGATATTGGCCGACGATAGTTTCTCGTTAGAAGTGAACATTCAGGGAAGAAGATTAAGCGCGAAGACGCGAAGATGCTAAGATTGGAAATCCAGATTCAGGACGCGGGTGATGCCGTCTTTGATCAGAGGAACATTGAAATTTATCAGTAAACCCAGCGGCAACTTGAGCAGCTTGAGATAGGTAGTGGTTTGGACGCGATGTATGGGTTGGATGGATTCGACTGTCTTTAATTCGACGAGCAGGGTGCCATTGATGAGCAGGTCTAACCGGTAGGCATTTTCGACCGTCTGACCGCGATAATTGAGCGGCAAGATTTTCTCTCGCTCCAGTTGCAGCCCGCGCAGGCCGAGTTCTATCACCATGCAATCCTGATAGGCGCGTTCCAACAAACCTGGACCGAAGGTGCGATGCACGGCATAGGCGGCGTCCACAGTCTGTGTAGCCAGCCGCTCCGTTTCGGCAGATATCACCACTTGTTTCATGACTTCGCATCTTGGCAGCTTTGCGCTAAAATTCAGACGTCGAGATATTGGACGTTGAGGGCGTTGTCCTCGATGAACTGGCGGCGCGGCGGGACCTCATCGCCCATGAGCAGGGTGAAGAGCGCGTCGGCCTTGGCGGCATCGTTGACGGAGACCTTCAACAGGCGGCGCTTGTCGGGATCCATCGTGGTTTCGAAAAGCTGCTTGGGATTCATTTCGCCGAGACCCTTGTAGCGCTGGATCGAGAGTCCTTTGCGCCCGAGCGCGCGGATATGGGTCACAATGTCGAGGGGGCTATGCAGCGAGGTTTTGATTTCGCTCTTCAGTCCGGGGTTTTCCGTGATGACGAAACGCGGTTCCTCGGTGGCGGTGAACCGATTGACATCCAAGCCGATTTCCACGGTGGCCTTGAGGAGCTTGGTCATTTCATTGCTCTCAAAGATCTCGTGAATGGTGATCCGCTTCGGGTTCGGATTGTTTTTGTCCGCCGGGGCCGCGGCGTTGTCCGGCTGGTCAAACAAGTCGGCGTCGAGTCCGTTTTCCTGGATAAAGCGACTGCGGGCGGTTTCGTCGCGGAGAAATTCGTGTGATTCCACACTGCCGACCCGGATGCGCGCGAGATAACGCGGCAGCGCGTGGGTCTCGCGGTCGTGCGCATCGAGGTAGGAAGGCAAAGCGGCCCCGTAACGAGTGACGCCGCCGCCGAGTTTTTCCAAGGCGGACAGATTCTCGACGACCTTGTCGATCAGGGCCGGGGCAAAGACGTGATTGTCCTTGAGGCGCGTGAGCACGACGTCCTCGGTGCCGAGCTCGAGGAGGATGCGGTTGAGCTGTTCATCGTTGTCGATGTATTGCTCGCGACGCTTGCGCTTGATCTTATAAAGCGGCGGCTGGGCGATGTAGATGTAGCCCTTGTCGAAGAGGCCGCGCATCTGGCGATAAAGGAAGGTCAGCAGCAGGGTGCGAATGTGGGAGCCGTCCACGTCCGCGTCGGTCATGATGATGATCTTGTGGTAGCGCGTCTTCTCGACGTTGAAGGCGGATTCGTCCTCACCGGTGCCAATGCCGGTGCCGATGGCGGTGATGAGGGTGCGGATTTCCTCGTTGTTGAGGACCTTGTCGAGCTGCGCCTTCTCGGAATTGATGAGTTTGCCGCGGAGGGGAAGGATCGCTTGAAAGCGACGGTCGCGGCCCTGCTTAGCGGAACCGCCGGCGGAGTCACCCTCGACGATGTAGATTTCAGTGTTTTCCGGATCACGCTCGGAGCAGTCCGCGAGTTTGCCGGGCAGACCGCGGCCCGAAAGAGCCCCTTTGCGGATGGTCTCACGGGCTTTGCGGGCGGCCTCGCGGGCGCGGGCGGCCATGAGGGTTTTGTCGATGATGCGTTTGGCGAGACCGGGCGTGGTCTCCAGCGCGATCTTCAGTTTCTCGCCGACGATTTTCTGCACGATGCCGTCGACTTCGCCGTTGGAGAGCTTCGTCTTGGTCTGACCCTCGAAACGGGGCTCGGGCACCTTGACGGAAATGACCGCCACGAGACCTTCGCGAACATCGTCACCGGTAATGGCGGGGTCCTTGTCCTTAAGGAGATTGTTGGCCTTGGCGAAACTGTTGATGACGCGGGTGAGCGCGGTGCGGAAACCGGAAAGGTGGGTGCCGCCCTCAATGTTATAGATCGAATTGGCGTAGGCAAAAACCTGATCGTTGTAGGAGTCGCTGTATTGCATCGAGACATCCACGACGATATCGGGCAGGGCGGGGTTGGTCTCGTTGGGCGCGGAATCGCTGAAGGTGATCGGCTTGTCGTGCAGAACGGTTTTGTTCTGGTTGAGGTAGCGCACGAATTCGGTGATGCCGTCCTTAAAGAAGAAGGAATCGCTCTTCTGGGAGCGTTCGTCCTCGAGCTCGATGCGCACGCCGGGATTGAGGAAGGCGAGTTCGCGGAGACGCTTGGCGAGGATCTCGTATTGGAATTCCAGCGTCGTTTTGAATATCTCGGGGTCCGGCTTGAAGGTAATCTTGGTGCCGGTCTTCTTGGTGTCACCGATGATGGTGAGCTTCTGTGTGGTCTTGCCCTGGGCAAAACGCATCTGGTGGACCTTGCCGTTGCGCCGGACTTCGGCGATGAACCATTCGGAAACGGCATTCACGCACTTGGCCCCGACGCCGTGCAGACCGCCGGAAACCTGGTAGGCCCCTTTGCCGAATTTACCACCGGCGTGCAGATTGGTGAGCACGAGCTCAAGCGCGGGCATTTTGTAGACCGCATGCTCGTCCACGGGGATACCGCGGCCGTCGTCCGAGACGGAGCAGGAACCGTCGAGGTGGATGGTGACTTGAACGCCATGGGCAAAACCGGCCAACGCTTCGTCGATACAGTTATCCACGATTTCGAAAACACAGTGGTGCAAACCGCGTTCATTCGTGTCGCCGATATACATGTCCGGGCGTTTCCGCACGCCCTCGAGACCCTCGAGTTTTTGAATTTTGGAGGCGTCGTAAACTTCGGCGCCAGCCTGATTATTCGCTAAGTTTTTGGAGTCGGATTCTTCGGACATGAAAGGGTTGGTGATGATGAAATACGGAAAGGAAAACTCTCGGTTGAAACGGCACCGCAAGCGAGGGTTTTTTTAGGAAAAAAGCGGCACGCGGAGGCCGTTAATTTGGCCATTACGTGAGAGTTTCGTTTGACCGGGGAGGGCACACCGGCAAGCTGACGCCCACCATGCTGAGTCCGGTGCTTGAAAAGCTCTTAATCCTCCAAGATCGCGATGCCAAACGCCTGGGAGTTGAGGCGCAGTTAAAGGCCATTCCGGGGGAAATTTCCTTGGTGGAGCAGAAGATTGCTACGGAGAAGGCGGCCATAGACACGGCTCGCAATGAGATGCGCCACCTCGAATCCGAGAAGAAGCTGCTCGAGACGGAAATCGGTTCGGCCGAGGACAAGCTGGCCAAATACCGCACGCAGCAGCTCTCGGTGAAGAAAAACGACGAATATCAGGCGCTCACCCACGAAATCGCGACGATGGAGGGCAAAGTGGGCGAGCTGGAGGAGAAGGAGCTCGGGATCATGTATTCCATCGATGCGGCCAAACAGCGGTTCACTACCGCCGAAGCCGACCTGAAACAGAACATTTCCGGCCATGAGAGCCGCATTGCCACCCTGCGGGAACGCGAAACCAATCTTAAGGCCGAATTGGCCACGGTTAACGCCGAGGTAGCCACGGCTCGGGAACCCGTGGAAGAACCTGCTCTACGGCTCTATGACCGCATTGCCGCCCGGCAAATGCCCGTTTGCGTGCCTTTGAGGGGCGGCAAGTGCGGTGGCTGCCATTTGAAGGTGTCCTCCGAGGTCGAATCAGGCGCCCGGGGCAAATCAACCGACGGCGAACTCGCGACTTGCGACCAGTGCGGACGCTTGGTTTATTGGGAATCCTAGTTTTGGGGCCTGATGATCGCTCCGAGTTCTTTGATCCCAAGGCGCGGGTAATGCCGCGCCCGTCTGAGTTCGGAGAGGAAAGTCCGGACACCATAGGGCAGGATGCCGTGCGAGGGTAACCAAGCACGGGCGCGGCGCGTCAAGGCGCCGTGACGGAGAGTGTCACAGAGAATATACCGCCCGGTGGGCAACCGCCGGGTAAGGGTGAAAAGGTGGGGTAAGAGCCCACCGCGTCACCAGTAATGGTGGCGGCACGAAAAACCCCTTCCGGTGCAAGGCAAAATAGGAGACTGGGCGGCCCGTCCATTAGTCTCGGGTATGCCGCACCCGGCTAAGCTTTTCGGAGCTGCGCCGGGCTGGTCCGTCGTGAGACGGGTTTGAGAGAAATGATCGTCGAAGCGCTGCAAGGCGTGGAACAGAATCCGGCTTACCGGCCCCAAAACTAGGAACTATTTACAACGGAATCAGAAGCTCATCATAGCACTGTAGGCGGCCCGGTCCGCGGCCGTGGTCAGCTCGCGCCACTTGGAGATGCCATAGGGATCATCGGTTTCAAAATTTTCCAGCGACTCATCATAGTGAAATGCCGCGTTGCCCGTGACCTTGATGGTATTGGCGACAAACGAACCGCAGACGTCGCCGTTGCCATTAATCGTGAGTGCGGCATTGGGAGCATAGCACAATCCCGACAAAGTGCCGTTGCCGGCGATTTTGATATCTTGGAGCACGGCGCTCGTGCTGGTGCCCCAGAGCTGAAAACTGCTGGGTTGACTATTAGGATTGAGCACTCCGTTACCCGCAATTTGCACATCACCAGCGGTGTAGATTTTCAAAGTTGCTCCCGGTTTGATCTCGATGCCCCGCGGCCCGGTTTGACTGATGGCTGAAGTGCCTGCCGGTGCCGTCAGAATCAGGGTAACATCGCCATACACTTCAAGATTGGCCGAAATGGTGCCGCCAAAGCGGAGGACGGTGGTGGTTCCAGTCACACCTACGGTAGCGCCGATGGCGCCCGTGGGAAGGCCGCCAGCGGGGAGTGCGACGTCTTCCAAATTGGCGGTGAAGTCCGTGGAAACGCTGCCCGGATCCAAGGTATTGCCAGGGGTGCCGTAAGGACCGACACGGCCATTGGGACCGACGCCAATTGCCGCGGTGGTGGGAGCGCCGGTTGCAGCCGTGCCCCAGATATCGGCGTTGTTCACGCTAATGGTGGAACTAACGTCGACGCTACCGATACTGCCAGCGTCGTTGGCGACGCCTCCGCTGTAGGGAATTGCCGCGGTTGAAGGGTCGTTGTCAGGGTCGGAATTCCAACTATCCACGCTGGCGTTGTTGCCACTGAATTGGATCGAGTTTTTGGCGACTAATCCCAAGGCGAATTTCGAACGCTTGCTCAGGGTGATCTCGATCCATTTCTCGATTGGGGCGCCACGGGGCAATGTGATGATGGAACGGGCGATAATCATCGGACTGGCACCCAAGCCGGTGCGATCGGTCACATAGACCTTCACGCTACCCGTGACATTGCCGCTATAGTTATAAGGCCCGAATGTCGTCTTGGCCGTGTTGCCGGTGCTGGTGTTCCAAGCCACCGGCGTGGACCAACCCGTGGACGTTATGGAATCATCGGTGTAGGACCACATGGCCTCCTCTACGCCCATCTCTACGAGGTTCATCGCGGCATTGTTGTAAAAGGTGCGGTCTGCCATTTTGAGTGAGTTGATGCTCAAGTTGACGTAGGTGCCGAGGGAGATCGCAATAATGGCGGACAGCAGCATGGCGACGATGAGAATAGCGCCACGTTCTGAACGGGGAAGAGGTTGGTAAATTTTCATGGATAGAAATCAGGTGCTGACGCTCTTGTTGCGCAGGATATAACGGGCGGAGAGCACCGCATTGGTGGCCGCCGCGGTGGTGGCACCTTTCATGGTGGTCTGCAGGGTTAATTGGATCTGTTTGGTTTCCAGGTCGTTGGCGGCAATATTACTGCCACTGGTGACGAGCTTGTAACGTTGAAAGGCCAGGCTGGTAACGTTGCGCACCAAGATGCGTTTGTTGCCTGACACTTCTCGATAAAAGCTTTTGGCGGTGGCCCCGGAAGCTGAGGCGTCATAGGCGTAGGTCACCGTATAGGAAGAGGCGGAAGTGGGCACGGTGAGGGTGATGCTCGTGGAGCTGGTCCAAGTTACATTGCCAGCCATCCGGATTTCCTGGCTAAAGGTTTCCATCGCGCGGCGAGACTCGGCTTCCATCACGCAATAGTTTGCGGCGTTGTAACCGCTGCGGCCGATCATCAGGAAGGTCTGCAGGATGCCGACCATGATGAACGAGGATATGCCGGTCGCGATGAGGATTTCCGTCAGGGTGAATCCACGTGTGGAGCGGCTTGGTTTAGTGGGCGGTATAGTAGAAATCATAGAGGCCATTTTTGCAGTAGCGGGTGATATAGTTGTTGCTGTGGCTGCGGCCGTCCTGGCCGTTCCACGACACGGTGAGGGTGATCTCACGCATATCGGTCTTCGGGGTGCTGATAGTGCGAGTGCAGGTAAATTTGCTGATGATGTTGTTCAACGTGGTGTCGAGTGAGGACGAGGAACCCGAACTGATGACTGATGAAATATCGACCGTGCCGGAGGCAGGCAACGCGGTCAGCTGGGCCCAGTTTAGCAGGCGGATATTTTCCATCTCACTCTGCATGATCTGGGCGGCGAGGGTGCTATTGCGGGCCGTGTCGACCGCACGCATGCCGTAGACTACCGTGGTGAGGGAAGTGGAGATGCCCAGCACCAGGATGATGGCGGCTACCATGACTTCGACGATGGTGAAGCCCTGTTGCTGGTGACGGATATTCGAGCGGGGCGTTTGCATAACGCCATCAAGATAGCGCCAAACCCTCGATCCGTGTTAGAGGCTTACGATGTGTTATTCGGGCTTACTGGAACTAGGCCTAAACGGACTCAGATGATTCCATTTGGATTTACCCTATACTCACCAACCATCAAAGGCGGATGAATAGACGCTTCGCTCCGCCTCGGTGGTCAGTTCACGCCATTTATCGACACTGAAACTCGTGTTATCCCCGTAGTTACTGAGGGATTCGTCGTAGTGAAATGCCGCATTGCCGGTCAGGGTGATTTGATTGGCGACGACGGAACCCATGACATTGCCGTTACCGTTGATGGCAACGTTGGCGTTGGGGGCGTAGACGATGCTGCGCAGATCGCCATTACCGGCAATGTGAATGGCTTGCCCACCCACTGAAGTGTTGGTGCCCCATATCTGACAGGTGAGCGGTTGGACATTGGCATTCGCCAAGCCTTTACCGGCAATCTTCAGATCTCCTTCCGCATAAAGCGTGAGTCTTGAGCCGGATGGAACGATGATTTTGGCATTCCCCGTCATGCTTAGGGCACTCGTGCCCGATGGCGCGGTGAGCACAAGGGTGACGTCACCCAAAATTGTAAGCGTGTCACTGCCCGATAGGGTAATGGCAGGGCAGCGCCACTTGGTGCTGAGTCCCGGAATGCCGAGAATGGCACCCAACGTGGCAATATAAGTGCCATCAGCAGGGGCGGTGATCGTGTCGAAATCCGCATTAAAGTCTGTGGCGATGCGACTCGGGTCAACCTCCACCCCAATGGGAGTATTGCTGCCCTTGATCGATCCACCGTATTGACCCAATGATTCAGGTAGATGCCCTGATCAGCCAAATTCTCGGCCTGATAACGGGCCTCGGCTTGATTGGAGAAATGATTGAGCAGCATCAACACTGCGCAAAATCCCAACAACAGGGAACCCAGGATCAGATTGAATCGAAGTTGCAGATTCATACCCGAAACCTACCGGCATCCTTTAGTGCGGACCGCCTTGCTTAGGGTGGCGGTAACTCTGGAATGCCTGAATGGAGGAATCTGCATGAAAGGCACCATAGTAACCTACCGAAAATCTCGGTGGTTAGGGCCATTAAGGCCTTATTAACAGGCCTAGCAATAGGCCTGAATGGGCTTATTTTCGTTGAGTAGCCTGTGCAAACATCGCCGCGGCTTGGGAGCGCCGCTTTACCTTCAGCTTTTCAAAGACGCTGACCAAGTAGTTCTTAACGGTGTTTTCGCTCAGGTTCAACTGTTCGCCTACTTCCTTGTTGGTCAATCCCTCTGCCACCAAGGCCAATACCTTGCGCTCCTGACTCGACAACATGGATAATTCGCCTTCGGCGCTGCCATTACCCCCGTCGCGAATCATGCGCAGCACCCGGGTGGTAACATCGGGCGTCAATACGGATTTGCCTTCGCTGGCATCACAGATGGCTCTGATCAAACCTGAAGGGTCGATTTCCTTCATCAAATAGCCGTGCGCACCCGCCGTCACTGCTTTGTAGACCAGATCGTCATTGGTAAATGAAGTGAGTATCAGAATGCGACTGGCCGGTGACGCGGCCAGGATATCCCGGATGACGTCCAGTCCTGACCCGTCGGGCAGACGGATATCCAATAATATTACATCGGGTTGCAGTCTGCTGGCCTCGGCCACGGCGGTTTGCATGGAATCAGCCTCGCCGATCACTTCCATTTTCCCTTGTCCACTGGCCATGATGACCGAGCGAACTCCCTGTCTTACCAAAACGCTGTCATCAACGAGGAGTATACGGGTAAGCGCGGAAGCAATGGTCATAAGTTTTTATGGGTGGGGATGGTAAAGCGGATGACTGCACCGTGACCGGGTTTGCTTACTATGTCCAGTTTGCCGGCGAGCTCCTCAGCCCGTTCGTGGAAATTACGCAGGCCCTGACCTTTGGAATCAATTTTGGCCGGATCGAAACCCTTGCCGTTGTCTTCAACCTTGAAAATCAGGTGCTCAGATTCTTTACGCAGGCTTACGCTTAATTTCGTGCAGTTACTGTGACGGAAGGCATTGCTGGCGGCCTCCCGGATGATCTGCAGCAATTGCGCGCGGATATCCATGGGTAATTGCGAACTGAGGTCCTCTTCCTCGGTCACCGTGCATTGCACTTCCAGACCGCCTTTCATGAAATCCAACAGCGTCTGCAGAGCCCGGTCAAAACGCTGCACATTGCCGGACTCTGGTTCGAGCCGGGTAATGAAATTCCGTACATCGCGGATGGTCGAGTTAAGCTCGCGACGGGTTTGCTCTATCAGATTTTCGGCTTCTTCCGGCGACTTGTGCATGATGGTTTGAATGCTCGCGAGGCTCATGCCGGAGGCATACAAAGTCTGGATCACCCCGTCATGCAGATCCCGGCCGAGTCGTGCCCGTTCCTCAAGGGCCAGACGTAATTGCTCACGGTCATGAAACGCGGATTTAACCAGATTGGCGACCCGGCCCAATTCAGATTTTTCGTTTAACAAGCGGGATAATGGACCCACGTCAGAGGTGCTGAGGGCATAACTAATTGTGCGCATGGGTTTGAGCACCCATTGGTAGACGAACAGCACCACAATGATAATGGCCAGTGAACCGTAAGTGATAAAGATGGCGGCTTCCCATCGATCCCCTTCAATAGCCTGCATCAGTTCCAGCGAATTATAGTTGGCTACAAACACGCGCAGTGTCTGGCCATTCATGCCGGTTAGATTGCGTTGTAGTTGGAAACTGAATCGTCCCGGGGACTCGTCGCTCACTTGTCCCGGCGCTTGCAAACTGAGATGACTGTCGAGCAACTTGGATAGTTTGATGAGGTGGTTTTTATCCCAGTGTCGGGCTACTATGAGGTAACCGTGAGGCAAATTGGATACTTCCCAACCGGCCGACTCCACGATTTTACCGCCCCTGAATTCGTAGATGCCATCGGGCGATTCATGGAAGAGATGAATTTCATTACCGTGCTCAAATAACCGCAACAGCTCGGCTTTGGATGGCAGGGCCGGGACCTCAACCGCCGGAAAATTGCCGGATTCCACGGCGTAAAAGTCTGTGCCGTCAGCTCGCAGTGTCCAAATTGCAGCAGCATCATAGATCGGCAGTGCTTCGTAGAGATTGACCTCGGCCCATTCGAGATCGGGCTGATCTGCCTCCACGAACTTAAGCATCTCGGTCCATTGCGAGTATTCATAGATAAACTTGCCCAAGGCATCGCCGTGTAAATCGAGCAGCCGATCCAGCAGATCCGAGCGCTGCTGGCGCACTTTTTCCATAATCAACTTGGATTCCTGTTTTTCTTAGGAGGACAGGATCAGAATGCCCGCAAACAGACCACTGCTCAGGATGGTCAGGAGGATAATAAAGCGGATTCTAAGCGTCATGAATCGATGGAATTGCGCAAACTAGGTGCAACGACCACCGGTGCAAAGTTAATCTGATCCGCTCCCGGTTCGAAATTACCATTGACTCACGGGCCGGGGTTTGAGTCTTTGACCGACCTTTAACTCTACCTGCCCATGGCCAACACAAAATCTGCCATCAAAGCCGCCCGTCAAACGGTGCGCCATACCACTCGTAACAAGACGACCAAGACCCGCCTGAAGACTCTGCACAAGAAGTTGGATGCCGCCGTCAAGGCCGGGGATACCGCTGCGGCTAAAACTGCGGCCAGCTCCTACGTCTCCGCCATGGATAAAGCCGTGAAATCCGGAGTGGTCCATAAGAATGCAGCCAGCCGGGCCAAAGCCCGCGCGGCCAAGCACCTTGCAGCAAAGTAAGACCTGATTAGTTTCCGCACGATTTACCCGCACCTGTCCGGTGCGGGTTTTTTGTTTTGATCAGGGAGGGGGGGCGCAAAACGACCGATTATTCAGGGTGGGACTGCCTTTGTCCCAAAGTGGATGTTAAATTGGGCTTCTTAATCTACGTTATCCTCCTAATCGTCATTTCCTGCATGTTGCCCGAGTCTCATCGCATCCGCCGCCATTTTCTGCCTTGGGATGGACCTTTGCTGCCGCAGGCAGTGGCCTTTCTCACGGCAGGCTGGTCGGGTAGGGAAGCGCTCGATCTTTCAACGCAGTGGGTGCTGGTGCCCACACGGCAGTCGGGCCGACGATTGCGTGAGGCGCTGGCGGGCTTCGCCGCGAAAAAAGGGCAGGCGGTTTTTCCACCCCGCGTGCTGACGCTGGATGCGTTGATTGCGGCCGAGGCATCAACGGCGGTCGCCTCACGCGTGGAATCTCTCATGGCGTGGGTGGCGGTGATGCTCGAAATTGAGCTGGTGGATTTTCGAGCGGTTTTTCCGGTGGATCCCCCGGAACGCAGTTTTGGCTGGGCGCTGCGGCTGGCGCAGGAATTCACCGGATTGCAAAACACGCTCGCCGAAGTGGGGCTGTCATTGGCGGATGTGCCCCACAAGGTGGAACCGACCTTTCCTGAAAAGGAGCGCTGGGGCCAAATTGCGCTTTTGAGTCGGCGGCAGGAAGGGAAGCTGGCGGCACTGGGACTGCGCGATGCGCAGGCCGAGAAGATTGAAGAGGCTCGCACGGCGGAGTTACCTGCAGGCGTCGAACGAATCGTCATGATTGCGACACCCGATCCGCGACCAGTGGCCTTGAGTGTGCTCTCCCGCCATGCGGAGCAAGTGCCGGTCGAGGTCTTGGTCTATGCCCCGGAAGATGAGGCTGATTCATTTGATGGCTGGGGTCGACCGCAACCCACGCACTGGGCACAGCGCATCCTGCAATTGGGTGATTTCGAATCGCATGCACAGCTGTGCGCTAATCCTGAGGCACAGGCTCGGCGTATCGTCGAAACGGCACGGGGTTACGGCAAGGACGCGGGAGTGCTCGCGGTAGGCGTGGTCGATCAGGAAATTCTTTCGCTGGTGGAGGGAGAGCTGCGTCACGCAGGATTGGTGGGTTACAACCCCGAGGGACGACGGCGACATGGCGACCGATTGGGGCAACTGCTCGGTGCACTGGCGACCCTGGCACGGGAGGATTCATTTGCTACTGTGGCGGCGGTGGCGCGGCATCCGGATGTATTGGACTATCTGCGTGGTAGTGTAGAAGGCGATTTCACGGCCGCTAAATTTCTGGCGGCACTGGACCGTTTGCATGCGCAACATCTGCCGCCTGATCTGGCCGAAGCGCTCCGGCATTGGCGGGGCGGGGATGAACTAGAAAGGATCCGCGATTTGCGCACCCAATTGGGTGCGGGGGCTTTCCCTGAAAATGCCGGTGCCGTGCTATCCACGATATTTGGCGCGCGCCGATTTGATATGGAGAATGACGCGGAGGCCGATTTGGCGGCGGCGGCGGAGGTCTGGGCCGGGGTGATGGGCGAAGTGGCTCGGACCGCGGAACGATTCCCCGGGATGACAATGGCGGATCGATGGGATCTGGCCTTGCGCTTATATGGGGAGAACGTGCGCTTTGAGGAGAAACCTGCCCACGCGCTGGAATTACAGGGCTGGTTGGAACTGATTTGGGAGGACGCGCCGCATTTGCTCGTGGCGGGGTTGAATGACGGCAAAGTGCCCGCTGCGGTGGTGGGGGATCCGTTTTTGCCGGAAGGACTGCGGGTGCGGCTTGGACTGAAAACCAATGCGATGCGTTTCGCGTGCGACGCCTATTATCTGCAAGCGCTGGCGGCGGCGCGGAAGGACGGCGGGCGGCTTGATCTGTTGCTGGGAAAAACTTCGGCGGCGGGCGATCCCCTGAAGCCGTCGCGTCTGTTGCTGCGTTGCGATGATGCGGAGCTTCCGCAGCGAATTGAGTTTTTGTTTAAATCCGTGCCGGCGGAAGGAGCCAATCTTGCTTGGCGGCGCGCTTGGAAGCTGCAACCGCCACAAGTTACCGGACCGGAGCGCGTGGCAGTGACGGCGTTGCGGGCATGGCTGCACTGCCCTTTCCGGTTTTACCTGTCACGAGTCCTGCAGATGGAGTCGGTTGATCCGTCCAAGAGCGAGTTGGATGCAATGGATTTCGGCACACTTTGCCACGCCGCACTGGAAGCAATGGGCAACGACACGGCTTTGCGCGACTGCATGGATTCCAAGGTGCTGCAGGATTTTTTGTTGGGCGCATTGGACGCCGCGGCAAATCGGCGTTATGGCCGCAACCTTACGCTTCCACTGGTAGTGCAAATGGAATCTGCCCGACAGCGGCTCACCTATGCGGCGGATGCGCAGGCCCAAATCCGGGCCGAGGGTTGGGTGATCGAGCGGGTGGAATGGAAATTTGCGGTGCCAGTCAACGGGCTCACCGTCAGCGGTAAAATTGACCGCATCGACCGCCACGAGCAGACCGGAGCCATTCGGGTTTTGGATTACAAAACGTCAGACACGCCAGTGAACCCGTCCGCTGCGCATTTGCGCAATTTGGTGAGAGAGGAAAAGCCGGACTGGGTGGTATTCGACGGCGGTGGAAAACCACAGGAGTGGATTGATTTGCAGCTGCCGCTTTATGAACGAGCGCTGGCGGTTGAATTTCCCGACGTGGAAATTACGTGTGGTTACTTTAATTTACCGAAAGCCGCGACCGAAACGAAACTAGCGCTCTGGGACGACTACACCCGGGACTTGGCCGAATCGGCCTGGCGATGTGCGGCAGGGGTGGCGGGGGCGATTGTGGCTCGTGAATTTTGGCCGCCGCGGGAGTTGGCTGGACGTGAGGCGGAGTGGGATGATTTCAGTTCGCTGTTTCACCACGGCGCGGCGGAAAGCATGAGTTTTGCGGAGGAAGCGACGCCATGAAGATCGGCCACGAAATGATTCTGGCCTCGGCCGGGTCCGGGAAAACATATGCCCTGACGAATCGATTTGTGAGACTCTTGGTATTGGGCGCTAAGCCGGAACGAATCGTGGCGCTGACGTTTACGCGCAAGGCGGCGGGTGAGTTTTTCGACGAGATTCTTAAAAAACTTGCCCAGGCGGCGAATGATCCGACGGCGGCGGAAAAACTGGCGAAGGATATCAAAGTCGAGGGAACCGGTTGCGCGGAGTTTCTCGGTTTGCTGAGAACAGTAGTGGATGCGATGCACCGATTGAAGTTGGGCACGTTTGACGGATTCTTTGCGCGCATCGCCCGGAACTTTCCATTTGAACTCGGTTTGACGGGTGAATTCGAAATTTTGCAGAGCTACGCTGAGCAGGCGGAACGCAGCAAGGTGATGCACCGGATGTTTGTTCGGAGTGGCCGCGTTTCGGCGGCGCAAAAGGATTTTATCGAGGCGTTTAAATTGGCGACTTTTGGCACCGATGATAAACGCCCCGGCGCCCGACTGAGCCAATTTATCGAAGACTATCAGGAGACGTTTCTCGCCGCTCCTGAACGCGATCGGTGGGGCAATCCCGCCCGCATCTGGCCGGAGGGGACTGAATGGTTCACGGCGGTCAAGCAGCGCGAATCCGCGGTGAAAACATTACGGTCGGAAATTGCCATGGCCGAGCTTAAGGATACGCAGCGGGCGCGTTGGGATTTGTTTTTTGCGGATTTGGCGGAGTGGTCACCCGGAGTGGCGATGGGCAAGGGGTTGGGCTACCTGTTGAGCAATGCGTTGAAAGTATGGCCCGGCCTCGAAGTGATAACCGTCGAGCGGGTGAAGCAGACGTTGTCTCCTCCAGCGGCGAAGGCGCTTGGGGTCGTGGTGCAGGCGGTTATCGGGGCCGAACTTGGACGGCGGATCGCGATGACCCAGGGGATCTATGCCGTGATCAGCAGCTACGAGGCAATTTATCACGATAGCGTCAGGCGGGCGGGCAAACTGAGTTTTGCCGATGTGCAGCGATTGCTTTTGCCCCATGGCCCGGGTGGTCGGATGTTGTCCGGCGAAGTGGGCGATGACCGTCGGTTACTGATCGATTTCCGTCTCGATGCGGAGATCGATCACTGGTTGCTCGATGAATTTCAGGACACGAGTTTCGGTCAGTGGTCGGTGCTGAGGAACCTGATTGACGAGGCGGTGCAGGATCCGTCCGGGACACGAAGCTTGTTTTACGTCGGTGATGTGAAACAGGCGATCTATGCGTGGCGGGACGGCGACCCGCGGTTGTTTCGCGAGATTTTCAACCGCTACAATGAAGCACAGCCGGACACGATAGCCGAACGGCATCTCGTGGATTCATGGAGATCAGGACCACCGGTGATCGGGATGGTGAATCAAGTATTTGGGAATGCGGCAGTGCTGACGGATTTATTTCCAGGCGAGGCGTCGGTGGAGTGGAATCGCGAATGGCGCGAGCACTCCTCGGCGAAACCGAAATTGGTTGGTCAGGCAGCCTTGCTCCATGGAGAAGATCAGGAGGCCCGCTTTGCGACGACGTTGCAATTGTTGCACGAGATTAAACCATTGGAGCGTGGCCTCACCGTTGCCGTGCTGGTCCAAAAAAATTCCACTGCAACGGAGTTGGCGGACTACCTTCGTCGCTTAGGCGGACTGCCCGCAGTCGCAGAGTCTGATTTGCACGTGTGCGTGGACAACCCGGTCGGCGCCGCGTTACTTGCATTGATCAAGGCAACGGCACATCCCGGCGATTCACTCGCTTGGGAGCATGTGCGGATGACCCCACTGGGCAACGTCTTGGCCGCTGAACAGATTGATACGCCGGCTCATCTCACGGATCGAGTGCTCCAGCAGATTTACAACAAGGGATTTGAAGCAACGTGTCATGCGTGGTGGCAAAAGTTGGAATCGAAGCTAGCGGCGGATGATGAGTTCAGTCGGTTGCGCGCCCGGCAGTTTCTCGCGGCAGCGGCACAGTTTGATACGATGGGCGGACGCGATGCGGCGGAGTTTGTTGATTTCATGACGCGGCACACCGTGAGGGAGTCGGATTCGGCTGCGGTGGTGCGGGTGATGACCATTCACAAGGCGAAGGGGTTGGGCTTTGACCTGGTAATTCTGCCGGATTTGGAAGGTCAAAAACTCGATCAAGCACGCGAGGGGTTGGCGGTGCAGCGAACGGATGACCATGAAGTCGAATGGGTGCTGGACATGCCAACCAAGGATTTTGCGATGTGCGATGACGTGCTGGCGTCACACTTGCGCGAGGCGGAATCAGCGGGTTGCTACGAAAAGTTGTCGCTGCTCTACGTCGCGATGACGCGGGCCAAGCGCGGGCTTTATCTGGTGATGAAGCCACCGGGCAAATCCAGTTCGCGCAATTTTACCAAACTGCTCGAAGAAACCTTGGGCGGCGAGGAGATGACGGTGTCGGTGGGGGATTTAAGCCTGGCGGGTTCCTATGGTGAGGGTGATTTCACATGGCACAGGCAGATTTCAGTAGCGGAGGAACCTAATGCATCTGGCGAATCGCCGCGTCGATTGGACCCGCGCAAGGTCAAGAAGTCCTCGCGATTGATTGCGCGCCGACCGAGTGATGCCAAATCAGGGTCTTTGCCGGCGGCAATGCTGTTTACGGTCAAACCGGGCGGATCCGCAGTGGATTTTGGGCGTCAGCTGCATGGGTTACTGGCCGAAGTGGAGTGGGCCGATGCGGCCACAGTGGAAAGTTGCCGTCTGCGGTGGTGCAATGAAGGGGAGGCAGGGCGTCAAGCGATGGATTGTTTATTAGCACCAGAGCTTGCCGGGGTCTGGTCACCCAGCGAAGGCGCGGGGCTATGGCGGGAGCGGATGTTTGAAATGGTGGTAGGGGACACGTGGGTAACCGGGGTGTTTGACCGGGTTGTCATTGAAAACGATGTCGACGGGCGGCCCCAGCGGGCACGGGTTTATGATTTCAAGACGGACGATGAAATGTCTGGGGTGATCCAACGCCATGCTCGGCAGCTGGAGCTTTACCGGCAGGCTACGTCACGTTTGCTGGGGATTGCCGATTCCAGGGTGGGGTGCTTCCTAGTGATGACACGGACCCAACGTTGCTTGGAAGTGCCGCCCGTATGACCTTTTTGCAGGTGAGAGGACCCAGGCCAACTTCGGGCTTTACAGACATGCGGCCAAACCGCATTTTTCGCGGTTCACTTTCAAAATCATGGGTAATCTTAAAAAGAAACGTCGTCTGAAGATGTCACAGCACAAGCGCCGCAAGCGTTTGAAGGCTAACCGGCATAAGAAGCGCACGTGGTAATCTAAGCCGACCGGCGGAGCTTTTCCGCGGTCGTGGCATACTTTGGCAAACCCGCCGATACTCGGCGGGTTTTTTGTCGTGATTGGGCTGACCTTTAAAGAAAAGGTAAATGGCCATTCACGAGGACTTAAGGCGTTCTTTAGACTTGTCATGGTGCAGGTGGTTTGCGAGTTTCCCCGCCCCACCAAGCACCTGTTGCAGCTGACCCAGCACGGTCAGAACCCCTGCAATATCTAACTTACCCACCCAAGAACCACACCGTAACGCATGCTCTTTAAAGCTAAGTTAAAAGGGTTCTTTGTTGAAAAAGGTCCCCATTCCGTCCTTCTGGCCCGGACTTCATCGCCGGAAGCTCCGATGGTGGTTGAAGAGGTGCGTGAGTGTGCCTCGGGCGATGTGGCGGCATTGGCCGCGGCCATGACAGAACTGCAGTCAAAGAAGTCGCCCAGTGGTTATATGCAGGCGGTTTGTAGCATTTATACACCCAAACGTTTGGTGCGCCGGGTTACTTTGGAACTGAAGCGACTCAAGGATCCCGCTTATTTCGGGGAAATTCTCAGCCAGCAGTTGCGGGTAGAGCCGGACAAATACAGCGCCGTGGTGCTAAATGCCAATGATGGCAGTGATTTTGATGCAACCAAACCCGCTCCCCAGAAAGAAGTGATTTTTGGCGGCATGCCCAACGAGGAAATCCTGCAAGCACAGGATGAATTATTGGAAGAAGGGATCTATCCGGATCGTTTGGAATTGGGGTCCCTCGCGGTCCTAGGAGCCTTGGTGGATTACCTTGGCCACATTGAGGACAAGACCTCGACTTTGGTTTTGGAAGTCGGCCCGGAAATGACAAATTCCTATATTGTTAGCAGCACCGGCGTGGAAGCGTCCCGTCCGATACCTCAGGGTTACGAGTCCATGGTGCCTTTGGTGCAAAAGGAACTGGGGCTGAAAGATGCTGAATCGGCCCGGAAACTTTTTTTCTCCAACACTTTCGATTTTACCGGCATGGGGCCTGTGTTGATCAAGCGTCTGACCAAAGAACTACAGTCCTCAATCGGTTTTTATGAAGTGCAGACCGGCCAGTCGGTCGGATTACTCTACAGCCTTCTTTTGCCGCAAAAGTTGGCTTGGTTGGACGGTGCCATCGCCAGTGCAATGGGTATTCGCTCCCTGAAAGTCGAACCAGTCGAATGGCTGGCTTCTCGGCAGGTCACCCTGTCTGATGCCGTGCAGGCTAAATTGGATCCAAGTTGGTTTGGACTCTTAAGTCTCATGGCCAACTATAACTTGGTAAACGCCAAAGCTCCCGACGATGCTGTCGCTGAAAAAAAAGCCTGAGACTGCCGGCCCGGTGACGCCTTACTGGCATACCAATTTCCGCAACTATGAAGCGTTGCCGGATATCAAGGTCGTGCGCACGGCGTTTTTCGTCAATGGCGGGGCCATCGCTGTCGCCGTTGCCCTCCTGATTTATTTTCTATTGGGCGAAGTTCAACTGCACAGTCTGCACAATCAAATTGATGACATTAAGTCCCAGATCCAGGCCGACAAACCGGGCAGCGATCAAGCCGTGGTCAAATATCGGAAGTTTCAAGAACAGGAAGCGAAGATTGTTGAGGTCGACAAGTTTGTGGCGTCGCGTCCCGTAATTTCAGAATTGATCAATAATCTGAGTGCAACCCTGCCGGTCAATGTCGCCATCGACACCTTTGATCTGCGTGAGGATATGATCACCATACGTGGCACCGTGCGTGGATCGCCCGACAAGGCTAGCGGTTATGCCTCGGCCTATGTGGAGGTGCTGCGCAGTGCCCCGGAATTTGGCACGCTCTTTGGCGAAGTAAGCCTGACTAATCTTAGCCGGGTTCCCTCAACCGGTCGTGTAGCCATCGAGGTCGTGATAAAACTTAGTAGCAAGGAGAAGAAGTAACCGTCATGGCCATCTCCAACGAACAGCTTCTCGCCGCGGTAAAAAAGAATCCGATCGCTACGGCATGCATTGTCGTGGTCCTAGGCGTGGCGGCGGGTATCTACTTGCGGGGTGATCTCAAGCCACAAGCCGAAGTAGAACTGGAGGAATTGGCGAAACAAGGCCGCCGGATGTCGACCAACATCAAGAATTCCGCTCAACTCGACGAGCAATTGGCCACAGTCAGCGCCGCGAACCAGGAAATTTCAAAACGGCTGGTTCGGTCCAGTGAGCTGGCCGTGAACTTGCGGCACTTTTACGAATTGGAAGCGGCGACTGCAACCAAGCTGATTGATTTGCGCCAGGTTGACAATGGCGGCGCGCGGTTGCGCGAGAGAGGAGAGGCGCCTAAGAATGTCGGCGCCTTCCAGCCGGTCAATTTTGCCGTCGCCGTCATGGGCAGCTATTCCCAACTGATCGAATTTCTCCAACGCCTCGAGAGAGGGGATCATTTCTGCCGCATCAAAAGCGCCAGTTTTAGTCCTGCGGTGTCCGATGGTGGCCCGACACTCGGCCGACCTGATAAACTAACCCTGGTGCTGGATCTGGAACTACTAGGCACCCCATGAAAATTCGCCCGTTACTTTCCGTTGTGCTGATGGCAGCCCTCTTTACCCCGGTTTTCGTTTTGGCGCAGCCTTCCGATCTTGCCGTGCCGGCCAAGCGTGAAACAACGGTGGCCCTGGCCAAGACCTTGCTGCAACCCCGGGTCTATGCCGTGTCTCCGGCTGATGCGATTTCTCCTTTTGCCCCGCCAACCTTTGACCAACCGGATCCGGAGGAGCTGAAGTCTCAGCGCGCCGCCGCCGCCGCCGCCGCGGCTGGTATCGTGCATCGCACTCCCGGCGACCGCGGTGTCTTGGAACAACTGGCCGAAAAAATCGTCCCGTCCGGCATCGCGCGCCTCGGGGGCAACGCCATTCTACTTTTTGGTCAAAAAAAGCTCAAAGTCGGCGACCGCCTCACAATTACCTTTGAAGGTAATGATTACGATTTAGACATCACTTCGATCGGTAACACCAACTTCACCCTCCGCTACAACAGCGAGGAAATCACCCGGTCCATCAAACCAGGAAAATAGCCATGAGAATCCGCCCCATAGTCTTTGTCTCTATCTTAACCACTGGTCTCTTTGTCACGCGTGCTTGGAGTCAGGAAAGCACGGCCGATGTTTCCCCCTTGGTCCCGGCCACAGATGCCGCAGCCGTCCCGGCATCCGATGATTCTGATATCATCATTCATGGGGCCGAGCCTACTGAGAATGTGGCCAAGAAGGGCAAGAGTAACAACGGAGCCGACACCCTGTCCGTTGATTTTCCGGATGAGGATGTGCGAAACATTCTGCGCAACGTCGCCGACCTCTTCGAGCTCAACCTGGTGGTGCCAGATGTCTTGCAAGGCCGCACGTCGATCAAGTTGCGCGACGTAACCTGGCGCCAAATTTTCGACGTGGTGCTCAATCCGGTTGGCTTCACCTACATTGAAGATGGCAACATCATCAAGATCGTCAGCCGCGACAGCCTCCTGCAGAAACCCGTGGCCACCGAGGTGTTTATTCTCAACTACGCGCGTGCCGGCGACATCATGCCGACGCTCAATCCGTTGATCGACACCGCCGCTGGCGGCAACATCGTGATTGATGCCCGCAGCAATGCCCTCGTGATCACCGAGCGTCCCTCCAAGATGAATCGGATCCGCCCGATCATCCAGACCCTCGATAAGGCCACCGACCAAGTGATGATCGAATCGAAGTTCGTCGAGGTGACCGACACCGACATCAAGAATATCGGCATCAACTGGTCCTCCCTCGCCGGCATGCAGATGGGCGTAGGGAATATTAACCAGACTTGGACACGTAGCCGTGGTCAGGACAGAAATGATGGCAACGATAGGAATTCGGGTAATACTAATACTGCTACTACCCAAACAGGATTTTCCACCAATACCACCAATGGGGTCACGACTCCATCGACAGTAACATTTCCAAATGGGCAGGTCACCCTGACTAATCCCTCTGATGGTATTGCCACCACAACAGGATCTCCGACCATCCAGAGCACTGATGCAAATGGCAATCCTGTCACAATTACTCTGCCGATAAGCACGACAAATTCTAACAATGTTGCTTCTGAAACTATCAACAACCTTATCGGATTGGCCAACACCGGCGGCACCAGCCGGGTAGCTTCTGCGGTTTTCTCGGCATCGGACTTCAATATTATTATCAGTGCGCTAAAGCAGCAGAACGACACCAAGCTGGTTTCGAATCCGACGGTCGTGACGCTGAACAATACCGAGGCGATCATCAATATCGGTAAGGAATACCCGATCCCGAATTATACCTATAACCAAGAGCGGGGCACTTACGAGGTCAGTGGTTTCAACTACCGTCCGATCGGCATTATCCTGAAAGTCACCCCACAGGTAAATGCGCGCGGCTTCATCAAGCTTACGCTGGAACCGGAGGTGAGCAGTTCGAATGAGTCCACCTCGTTCGGCGCGACGGCCATTCCGATCATCACCACCCGTAAAACAAAAACACAGGTATCCCTGAAGGACGGGTTTACCATGGGTATCGGTGGTTTGATTGAAAATAGTCTTTCCACGGGCCAGACCCGGGTGCCGGTGCTGGGATCGATTCCTTTGTTGGGTCGGTTGTTCCGCTCCGACAGTAAGAACAACCAAACGCGCAATTTGATCATCTTCATCACGGCCAAGACGGTCAGTGCCGAAGGTGCCACAATCGAAGAGGTCTTTGATACCCGTCGGGTGCGTCAGCTCAACATGCGTGAGTCTGATCTGCCTGGTTACCGCGATGGCAGCAATGCCTTCATCACGGACGAAGAAGCCGAGGCCATGGCGAAGCAAAAGAAGAAATAAGTTTTCTTAAGAGCCACGTTATTTCGAGCCGCACCCATTGGGTGCGGCTTTTTAGTTTACCACCAGCCGGTGAGAAATCCCTGTGCTGCCTTGATGACAATTACACCCAGATTCTTGGTGGCGTGTCCCGCGATGCACGGCAGAAGGGAATGGTTGGGATTCCAAGAGGCAAATCGGCTGATATAAAACCAAAGGGAAAAAGCGAAGGCCGCGGTGGTGCTAAAGCATCCCTTGAGGGTAATCGTTAACGTAAAACTTTCCTCCCACTCCCAGAGAAACGGATGGAGCAGGGCAAAGATCGCGGATGCAACAATGATGCCCATCAAGCGCATGCCTTTGCCCCGTCCGTTGATGACGATATAGCCGCGAAAAATCAGCTCTTCAATAATCGCGGCGCCGAGCGAATTCAGGGCAAACAACAGGGTCATGTTGGACTGCTCGCTTACGATGCCCAGTTGGTATTCTCCCAGAGTTTCTGCGGCCAATAGACCGATGCTGCCGAGGCAGGCAATGATGATTGCCTTGCGCGAAGCTATGGTTGCTCCCGGCAGAGCCTGAGGCAGAGGCTTCCCGGCTTGTGCGGCACGCAGATCGTGCCACCAAAGCCAACCAATATAGCCTGCAGCTCCAATCATACCGAGCAGTAGCAAAGGATTTTGTGACATGGGTTTATTGAGTATTGATTAGCAATTTGGCGGCGGGCGACTAGAGTCCCGCAACTCATGAATCGTGTCCGTTCAGACGCTACTGCTGCACCTCCGCAAACGTTTGGGGCGGTTTTTGCCGGCCTCAAGCCACATATGGCGGCGCTTGATCGGTTTTTGCGTGAACAGGTGCAGGCGTTTGAACCGGAGATACGCGAGATGGCAGACTACTGCATCGACACTTCCGGTAAGCGCATCCGACCTGCGTTGGTCTTTTTGAGCGGATGGAAAGCAGATGGCCAGCCGACCGCTGAATTGGTCAAGGCTGCCGCGGTGGTGGAGCTCGTGCACCTCGCGACTCTGGTGCACGACGACATCATGGATGATGCGGATTTGCGTCGCAATCGGGATACGGCCGCCCGGAAATTTGGCTCCACTGCGGCTGTGTTACTTGGGGATGCTCTGTTTTCGCACGCCCTGCACTTGGCGGCCCAATTTCCCACCAACGAGGTGTGTCACATGGTTTCGGAATCCACCCGCAAAGTGTGTGCCGGTGAGATCGTCCAGACGATGCGCCGAGGTTCGATGCATATATCGCGGGAGGACTATTGGCGCATCATTGATTTAAAGACGGCCGAGCTCTTCCGGGTTTCCTGTTTCCTCGGGGCTCGCTTGTCGGGGGTGACTCCTGCCTATGTCGATGACGTGGCCCGGTTTGGGCGGCATCTGGGTATTGCTTATCAAATTTACGACGATTTGGCTGATTTTTATGGGGACGAAAAGCGGATTGGAAAGACCTTGGGCACCGATTTTGCGAGCGGTAAGGTGACCCTGCCATTGCAGGTATTATTGGAAAAATTACCGGAGAGTGAGCGTGCGGCTTTGATTGAGGAAATTTGTGGCCGGCAACCGACTCAAATGGCCAAAAGAATGCAGCAAATGGCTCAATATGAAGTTTTTGGAACAGTGGCCGAGTCGGTGCAACAAGAGATAGAAACCGCAGAAGCAGCTTTGGCAAATTGGCCGGAGCAGCCGCCGAGCGCGTTGTTGGGGCAACTTTGCGAGGTGTTACGTGCCCAAATGGCCGTTTTAAACGGCCCGCTATGAATTATAGGGTGAAATTCCGTTTGCGCCATCAATCGCCTGGTTATTCACTGTCACCGCTATGGACGCACTGAAAGCCATTGGGAAGACGTTGGTGGCGTCTCCAGATCGGCAGCAAGAAGCTGACTCGGACTGGGATATCGTCCAGCGTGTCCAAGCAGGTGACGTCACCGGCTTTGACGAGCTTACCCTGCGCTATCGCGGCCGGGTCTACGGGATGATCTACAATATGACCTCCAACCGGGAGGACGCGGCCGATCTCACTCAGGACGCGTTCATCAAGGCATTTCAGTCCATTAATCGTTTTCAGGGACAGTCCTCATTTTTTACGTGGCTTTACCGGATTGCGGTTAATTCTACGCTGACCCATCTGCGAAAAAACAAGCTTCGCACCTTCTTTAGCTTGGAAAAAGTAGATGAAAACGATCGGCACTCAGCGGAAGTCATTGAGGCACTGACAGATAACAGTGGTGTCGAGCGGGACACATTTGTTAAGGAACTTCAGGAAAGATTGAACGAGGCGATGCAAAAATTGTCTATCAAGCATAGAACCGTGGTAACTTTATTCGAAATCGATGGCCTTGGCCATCAAGAGATTGCCGAGATTATGAATTGCTCGGTGGGCACAGTGCGCTCCCGCCTGCATTATGCCAAACAACAGCTCCAGTCCGAGCTGCAGCCCTATATTCGCAAATGACCCCAGAACGTAATTCACCCCAAGTGTCCCTTGAACAGCTGCTTCGGCTTAAACGTGCGGAACGTCCTGCTCCGGAATTTTGGCACCAATTCGAACGCGAGCTCCGCGTCAAGCAATTGGCCGCGATTGTTGAGCCCCGTCCGTGGTGGGCCCCATTCATTCGCATCAGCACCAAGGTGGCCCGTTATCAGTTACCCGTCGGAGCGACCGCGATCCTCGCACTCACTTTTCTAACCGTTCAGGAATATCAGCAGCCCAATACCTTGGACTCGCAATATTCGCCGAATTCAATTGTCACCAAAATAGATACGATGCCTGGTCCGGCTGTCGCGGTCACTTTGCCTGATACGCAAATTGATCAGGTGGTGAATTCACTGCCGGCAAATGCCAGTGCAGGGCCGGTTCAGGCGAATCACAAAACGACCAATGCTGCGACCGGCATCCAAGCCAGAGTGCAGGATGTTTCTGAAATGGTGCCGATGCTGAGCGGAGGTTCCCAATCTGAAGAAACCTATTCACCGGCTGCCCGCGTAATCGCCGCCAATTTGGCTGCGGTAAAAGCCAACACTCCGGAATTGGCTCAGATGGTTGAACGCGTTTCAGGCATGAACACTTTGATCACCCCGCGCGCCAAATCGCAAATGGTGGATCCCTTGGCCCGGGTTAAAACAAGCACGGACAATCGTCGCTCGAGCCGACTCCTCGCCAGTGCACTGCCTGCGGTCAATTACTCAGCCGAGGAAAGCAGCCGCGGTCTAAACAACCGGGTCGACCGGTCACTGACGGAAGAACGACTCTATGACAGCATCAGTCGCTTTGGCGTGAAGGCTGACCGCGTGGCGATCA
Source organism: Cephaloticoccus sp. (assembly GCA_030833445.1). Taxonomy (GTDB): domain Bacteria; phylum Verrucomicrobiota; class Verrucomicrobiia; order Opitutales; family Opitutaceae; genus Cephaloticoccus. Next base: position 146,529 of record JAURHD010000006.1, read on the forward strand.
AGTTCTGATCTACGCTTTTCTGTTTTTGCAAAACGCCTCGCCTAACCCGCGAGGCGTTTTGCTTTTAGGCTCTCAATCTACATCCTTTAACTATGCGCACTGAAAAAGATTCCATGGGTGAGATGGCGGTGCCGGACGAGGCCTTGTGGGGTGCCTCCACTCAACGGGCCGTGCTCAATTTCCCCGTTAGCGGTCGGCCTATGCCGGTGCAATTCATCCGTAGTTTGGGCTTGGTAAAGGCCGTGTCCGCACAGGTGAATTCCGACCTTGGGCGATTGGCCCCGGAAAAGAGTCGATTGATTCAACTTGCGGCCCGTGAAATCAGCCAAGGTGATCACGTGTCGCAGTTTCCGGTCGATGTGTTTCAAACCGGCTCGGGCACCTCAACCAACATGAATGCGAACGAGGTGATCGCACGACTTGCAGGTCAATTATCTGGGAGTGGATTGGTAGTGCATCCTAATGACGACGTGAATTGCGGTCAGTCATCCAACGATATTATCCCCACCGTCCTTCATGTCAGTGTGGCGCTGGCGTTGCGGGACGATCTGCTCGCGGCCCTTGTTCAACTACGGCAGGAACTCGATCGGAAGGCGGATGAATTTTCCGAGATCGTTAAAATTGGTCGCACCCACTTGATGGACGCCACGCCTCTGACACTGGGACAGGAATTTTCCGGCTACGCGCGCCAAGTTCAGAAGGCGGAGGAACGCGTGCGGCACGCGATCAGTGCGTTGGGCGAACTGGCAATCGGAGGCACAGCCGTTGGCACTGGCATCAATGGACATCCTGAATTTGCCCGTCGGGTGTGCGCCATATTGAGTGAGGAAACCGGGATTTCGTTCCATGAGGCAGCCAATCATTTTGAAGCGCAGGGGGCGCGTGACGATTGCACCGAGGTGGCGGGTATACTGGCGACAGTGGCTGGTAGTTTGACCAAAATTGCCAACGATATCCGGTTGCTTGGCTCCGGGCCACGGGCGGGGTTGGCCGAGTTGAAACTACCCGCCACCCAACCCGGTTCCTCGATCATGCCAGGTAAAGTGAACCCGGTCATGAGTGAAATGCTGGTGCAAGTGGGACTATACGTGCAAGGGCTTACCCAGACCGTGGTCATGTGCGGACGCGACGGACATTTTGAACTCAATGTCACTCTGCCCTTGATGGCGCACTGCCTCCACGAGGCAATGCATTGCCTGGCCAACGGGGCGAAGATTTTTTCAGAAAAGTGTGTGACGGGTTTAACCGCCGATGCAGATCGCTGCCGCGAATTGATGGAGCGTTCTCTTATGCTCGTGACCGCTTTGAATCCCCATATTGGGTATGATGCGGCGGCAAAAGTGGCGAAGGAAGCCTTGGCCAGTGGACGGACGCTGCGCGAAGTGGTGCTGGAGCAAGGGCTCATGTCGGCCGATGCCCTGGACCGGGCTTTGGATCCGCTGGCGATGACAATGACAACGAATAAGGATTCGGATAAAACCGGGCCGAAGTGATGGCAATTGTTCAACAAACCTTGCAGATTAAATCACCCGGCCAAGGTATGCATGAGGTTACCAATAGGCTACAGGTGGTATTAAAGGAGAGTGGCTTGGGTTCTGGTGTGCTCACAGTCTTCTGCCGACATACCAGTTGCAGTCTGGTCATCATGGAGAATGCAGATCCCTCGGCCCGGCGGGATCTCGCGGCGTGGCTGGAAAGGTTGGTGCCGGCCAATGATCCACATTTCACGCATACTTTTGAAGGTCCCGACGATATGCCGAGTCACATCAAGATGGCTTTGACGCGCACCAGTGAATCGATCCCGTTTGCCGAAGGCAAATTACTACTCGGCGCCTGGCAGGGGGTATATCTCTGGGAGCATCGTCACGCCGCCCATTCTTGTCAGCTAATTGTCACCGTGGTGGGTGAGTGAGAGGGGGCTTAATTTTTTGCGCTGGGCAGGCAGGCGCCGCAGCCATTGGCAAAGAAATCATTGCCCTTGTCGTCCACGAGGATGAAGGCCGGAAAGTCCTCCACCTCAATGCGCCAGATGGATTCCATGCCGAGTTCGGGATATTCAAGCTGTTCAACCTTCTTGATGTTTTCCTTGGCGAGGATCGCGGCCGGTCCGCCGATGCTGCCCAGATAAAAGCCGCCATGTTTCTTGCAGGCTTGGGTTACTTGCGCGCTGCGATTGCCCTTGGCCAGCATGATCATTGAGCCGCCCTGTGACTGGAAAAGATCCACGTAGCTGTCCATTCGCCCTGCCGTGGTCGGACCGAAACTGCCCGAGGCATAGCCCTGCGGGGTCTTGGCTGGTCCGGCATAATATACGGGGTGATCCTTGATGTATTGGGGCAGACCCTGACCGGCATCGATACGCTCCTTTAGTTTCGCGTGCGCGATATCCCGTGCGACGATCATGGGGCCATTCAACAATACCTGAGTCGTGACCGGATGTTTGCTAAGTTCCGCCAGAATGGCGGTCATTGGCTGGTTGAGATCAATCCGCACCACGTGGTCGGTTTTGAGAGTGCGTTCGGTGGCGGGAACGAAACGACCGGGATTGGTCTCCAGTTTTTCGAGGAAGATGCCGTCCTTGTTAATCTTGGCCTTGATGTTGCGATCGGCACTGCAGGAAACACCGAGACCCACCGGACAGGAGGCGCCGTGGCGGGGGAGGCGGACAATGCGCACATCGAGGGCGAAATACTTGCCGCCAAATTGCGCCCCGATCCCGGTTGCTTGGGCCAGTTTCAACACCTTTTCTTCCAGCTCGATATCCCGGAAGGCCCGGCCGTGTTCATTGCCGGTCGTGGGAAGTGAATCCAGATATTTGGTCGAAGCGAGTTTGACCGTCTTTAGACAGGTTTCCGCACTCGTGCCGCCGATGACAAAGGTAAGGTGGTAGGGTGGACAGGCCGCGGTGCCAAGATGCCCCATCTTGTCGATGATGAATTTTTCCAAGCTTTTTGGATTCAACACCGCCTTCGTTTCTTGAAATAGAAAAGTCTTGTTGGCCGAACCGCCGCCCTTGGCGACAAAGAGAAATTTATACTCCGCGCCCTCCGTGGCGTAGAGATCAATTTGGGCCGGCAGATTGGTGCCGGTATTGGTCTCCTTGAACATATCGAGCGGGGCCGTCTGCGAATAACGCAGGTTCTCCTTGGTATAGCATTCGTAGATGCCTCGACTGAGCCATTCGGCATCGTTGGCGCCGGTCCACACTTGCTGGCCTTTTTTCCCCATCACAATCGCCGTGCCGGTATCCTGACAGAAAGGGAGGATGCCCTGCGCGGCGATTTCAGCGTTCTTCAACAGAGTCAGCGCGACATAACGGTCATTTTTGCTGGCCTCGGGATCATCGAGAATGGCCGCCACTTGTTGCAGATGTTTTGTTCGCAACATGAACGAGCAGTCATGAAACGCGTGCTGGGCCAGATAAGCCAATGCTTCGGGGGCGACCTTGAGGATTTCACGTCCTGCAAATTCGGCCGTGCTGACACCTTCGGCTGAAAGCTTCCGGTATTCGGTTTCATCCGGACCAAGCGGAAAGGTATCCTGATACTGAAATGACGGTGCGGGCATTACGGTAGTTTGGTCAGTTTGCCGGGAACATCAATGCACCACCGCACTTAACATGGTCCGCACAGTATCATGGAAGCGGGGCAGGTCGGCCGGACTCACGGTTGCCCCGGGATCGCGGTTCCAACCATGGGCTCCCGGCCATTCGCCCTGTTGCAGGAAACGATCAATCGTGCCGGTCATACCCGCCACATTGATGTAGTCCTTCTGATCTTTGTCGTCGCGCAGATTGGTCATGCGTTCGGCCGGGAAAGGGGTGATGCGTCCGCTGGAAACATGGGCCAAGTCATTCAGGATCACAAAAGGCCGTGAATCCACGAGGCTGGTGGCTGGTCGATCGGCTTCGCCCCGCAAATAACGGTGATATGCCAGGTGATTTTCCGTGAGTCCGTCGAAATGACCGATGTCTATTCGCTCCACCCGCCCATCCAGCCAACGAATCTCCGCGTGACTACCGACGACGTAGCGAATATCGGCTTTCGCACAATGCACGGTCTCGCAATGGCTGGTTTGTCCGGCACAGGCATGAGTCACCGCGAAACGCATGGTTTGACCTGCAGTGGTGGTGGCTTGGACGAAAAAGGTATCGGCGCCCTCGATGGCGTGCGCGCGATAGAGTTCGGCCCGCACGGTGGCAATTTGCGCCCAGCTGGAGATCGATTTTTCGCCGAGCCAGAATAGCATGTTGTGCACAAAATGTGCGTTCGCATTGCCAAAGCAGGAATCGAGCACCACCCGGTCATTCATCATCAGGCGTCCGGCCCATTTGGCTCGGTAAAAGTAATCGGCAGGTCGCGGCCAATGGGCCATGAGACTCGCACCGGTGATGGGTCCAAACTCGCCATCGAGCAGTCGTTGTTTTAACGCGAGCCGCGGTCGTTCAACGATGAAGTTGAATGCCACCAGCGATGCTTTGGTCGCCGTCTTGTCCAACGCGATCATCTCTTCCAATTCGCTATAATCCAGGGTCGGTGGTTTCTCCAGATAGACCGGGACACCCGCTTCGACACCCGCCCGGTGCATCTCACTATGCAGGTTGATGGGGGTAGGGACGACCATCAGGTCGAGATCATGCCGGCACGCCGCGAGCATCTGTTGATATTCGGGGAACACGCTCACCCCACGGTTGGTGAACTGCCAATTCTGCTGCTCGGTGGCAAAGGCCGCGGCGTTGGGATCGCAGGTGCAGATCAATTTGGCCAGATAGCGCTCTTCAAGTTTGGCTACGGTATTATGGTGCCAGCCGGCGAATCCACCCATGCCGATGATGCCGATGCGGGTGGGATTGCTCATAGCATTTTCAATTTCGGCAGATCCTGACCATCCACGATGCCGACCGGTTCGCCACGCGCATTCACCACGACCAGATCATCTATCTTGTGCTTTTCAAAAAGGTTCAGTGCGTCCACGCCCATGGCATCGTCGCGAATGGTCTTGGGGGATTTGGTCATGAATTGGTTTACTGGTTGCTTTAAAAAATCAGGCCCGGTCAACGCACTGCGTCGAAAGTCGCCGTCGGTCAGAATACCACTCAACTTTCGGGTGCGTTTGTTCACCAAAGCGATGCAGCCACTCTTGGCCTTGGTCATGGCAAGAATAGCTTCCTGAAGGGTGCCGGTATCGGGCATGATCGGGGCGCGATCACCGGTGCGCATAAGCTCACTGATCTTGACCAGCAGTGACCCGATATTGCCGCCGGGATGATTGCGGGCAAAATCATCCCGCGTAAATCCACGGGCTTCCAACAGGACCATCGCCAACGCATCCCCAAGGGCCATGGCGGCCGTGGTGCTCGCGGTCGGGGCCAAGGCCAGCGGACAGGCCTCCCGGGGCACACGGTAGAGCAGGTGATAATCGGCGTTTTTCGCCAGGTCCGATTTATCATTGCTCGTGAAAGCCACGGTCTTAACTCCGATTCGCTTAAGTAAGGGCAGCAGTTTGAGCACTTCCGTCTGCCCGCTGTTACTGAGCAAGAATGCCAGATCCCCACTATTGCAGAGCCCCAAATCGCCGTGCAGCGCTTGGGTGGCATCCAGGAACGACGACGATATCCCCGTGCTGTTGAAGGTTCCGGCTAACTTTTGGGCGATATGGGCGGACTTGCCGACCCCACTAAAAATCAATTTTCCCCCACTTTGGTAGGTCTGCTCGACCGCTTGGGCGGTTTTAACAAATTCAGCTCCCAATCCCTTCGCGGTTTCAGCCAGGGCATCCCCTTCGATTCCGATGCATAAGCGAGCGCGTCTGAGAATGGATTTGGGCGTAAGGGACATTTAGAGTTTGTGTCGCGGGAACAGGTTGCGGAATTTACGCCTTAGACTGCTCCGTTCAATCCCTTTCCCGCTCGTGACGCCATTCCGTTCGCCAATTTATCGTTTCCTTGGGCTGCTGTCTATGGTCGCAATGCTCTTGTTTGCCGGCTGCGAACGGCAGGCTGGTCAACCTTTGGGCTCCGAGATTGATGAATCCGACTACCGAATGGGCCAGAAATTGGTGAAGCAGGGCCGAAGTCAGGAGGCGTTGGCGGCATATCTTCGGGTCATTGAAAAACGCGGCGATGCTGCGCCGGAGTCGCATCTGGAGGCGGGGATTATCTGCCTGCAGCAGATCAAGGATCCCATCGCGGCCATTTATCATTTCCGCAAATACCTCGAAAGACAGCCCAATTCACCGCAGGCCACCCAAGTCCGGGGTTTGGTCGAAAGCGCCAAGCGTGAATTTGCGCGCACCCTGCCGGCCAATCCGATGGAAAATCAATCCGAGCGACTCGACATGATTGAGCAGGTTGGCCAACTGCAGCGTGAAAATGAACAGCTCCGGGCCGAGTTGGCGATTATGCGCGGCAACGCCGTGCAACCTACAGTGAATCGCATGCGGGTCCCCACGGACACAACGAGCAATTCCGTGATGTCCACCCCGCCGCCGACGGATAACTCGCCCATTTCGCTTTCGCCGGAACCGCTCACCGAAGTGCCGACTACGGTGCCCGACCTTGAACCGCCCCAACGTCCCACGGCCACTACCGCGGCCAACGCCAATGTGCGCCGGCATGTGGTGACCAAGGGTGACACACTTTTCAGCTTGGCCCAACGCTACTACAACAATCGGTCCCGTTGGCGGGATATTTTCGAAGCCAACCGCGATAAAATGGCCAATGAGAATTCCCTCCAGATTGGGATGGAGCTTCGGATTCCCTAGGCTTCTGCTACGCGTTCAAACTTGAGCGGAGTGCGCGCACTTCGGAGAGGAGATCGCGGGCGGCCGTCAAGGTGGCATCCGAACTGGATTCGGCCGAATGGGGACTGCCGGCTTCATCCGGATCGTTCAGACCGAAATCGCGGAATTTTTTCAATCGGGCGAGAATCAGATCCCGCAGTTCGTGGGAATTATCCACGCCATGAAAGGTGGCATGATGCATGGAATCAGTGGTTTTCCCTTTGGGTCCGGCATCGCCCCCACCGCCGGCTGATTGCACATGCACATCGGCGATCCTTAGCAGGCGCTGTAACGGGCCTTGTTTGACTTCAACCTGCTGGAGGTTAGCGAAACTCATCGTTGATTCCTGCAGGCTGAACAAACCGGTGCGAATACGCAGGCTGCGATCGGTGACGATATACCAGTGCTGCTCATAATCGAGGCGCACGGCGGCAAGGGTGACTGGGATCTGCAGGATGAAGATTACGATGGCCGCATATTCGGCCCACTTGATCAGGTTCATGGTCCATTCCGGCCAGCGGGCCAGTTTACGCGCCAGATTGCCGCGATCCCGACGGTTTTCTTTGGTCTTGGTTGCGGACTTTTCCGTGCTGCCACTGTCGGGCTTATCTTCCGGGGATATCGCTGCCGCCGTGGAGATGTTGGAACGGAAGGAGGAGATTTCGGTCGTGAGATTATTGATAAACCAGAGGGAGAAACAGATGCCGATGATCTGCACCCTCACTGGGGCCGGCCTGTTGATCTGGGCCGTGATCAAACTGTTGCACTAAAGCCTTTCCCCCTGGTGGGGAATTGCCGAGGCTGTCTCAATGGGTTTGAACAAGCCGACTCTCCGGGAAGCGTGGCGGTTTTGGCTGAAGCTTGGGCTGCTCAGTTTTGGTGGCCCGGCCGGCCAGATAGCCATCATGCACCGTGAATTGGTCGATCGGAAAAAGTGGATCGAGGAATCCCGGTTTCTACATGCCTTGAACTTTTGCATGCTCCTGCCCGGACCGGAAGCGACCCAACTCGCGACCTACTGCGGCTGGTTGTTACACGGTATCCGCGGCGCCCTGACCGCCGGTTTATTGTTTATCCTGCCGGCGATTGGACTGCTTTGGGGATTGAGCTGGGTCTATATGGTTTATGGAACCCTGCCGGCCGTAGCGGCGATCTTCCATGGTTTGAAAGCGGCCGTGCTGGCGATTGTTGTGGTGGCTTTATGCAGAGTGGCCCGACGTGCACTCAAAACCACGGTCGCCTGGATTTTGGCCACAATGGCATTTGTCGGACTCTACCTTTTCCAACTGCCATTCCCTTTTATCGTCTTTGGCACCTTACTGGTTGGTTTTGTCGGTGGCCGGATTTGGCCGCGTCAATTTGGTGTGGCCAATCAACCCGTTGCCGACGCGCTGGAGCCTGCGATGCCCGTTAATCCCTACACGACATTGAAAATTGTTTTGGTGGGGGGAGTGCTCTGGTTTGCACCCGTGCTGATCGCGGGATTGAGCCAAGGATGGCAGGGAACCCTGGCGCAACAGGGATGGTTTTTTAGCAAAGCCGCCGTCGTTACTTTTGGCGGCGCCTATGCCGTGCTGCCTTATGTTGCGCAACAGGCGGTGGAAAATTATCACTGGCTGAGTCCGGCCCAGATGCTCGATGGCTTGGGTTTGGCGGAGACCACCCCCGGGCCCTTGATTATGGTGCTGCAGTTCGTCGGGTTTACCGGTGGCTGGCAGCAACCCGGTGCCATGTCGCAACTGGGTGCTGCCACTTTGAGTGCGCTCATGACCACTTGGGTTACGTTTGTGCCGACCTATTTGTTTATTCTGGTCGGGGCGCCCTACGTGGAGCGTCTGCGGTCCGATGCGCGGCTCAGTGCCGCTTTGGCCGCGGTGACGGCCGCCGTGGTGGGGGTGATCCTGAATTTGGCGGTCTGGTTTGGTCATCACGTCTTCCTGCCGATGTCCGGAAGCATTGATTGGTTTGCCGTGGTGGTTTGTGCCGCCGGATTTGCGGCCATGCAGTGGGCCAAGTGGGAGGTCATTCCGGTGGTGATTTCAGGCGGTGTGCTTGGTTTGCTTTGGGGTTGGTTGGCGTGAAGATGAATCGCTCACCTGCATGGCGGCAGACTATCCATCCCGTCCGCGGATTGATGGGCAGCTGCCATTTGTTGGTCGGGCCGGATCGTGAGGTCGTGTTGCTTGATACCGGCTTGGTGGGGGAGCCGATGTTTATACGCCGTCGATTACGGCTGCACGGGCTGGGTCCAACTGATGTGAAGGCGATTTTGCTGACCCACGGGCATCTGGATCATGCGGGAAACGTGGCGTGGGCCCGGCGGTGGACGGGGGCGCCGGTATATGCGCATCCATTGGATCAGGTGCATATCGACGGCACGTATCCATACACGGGCATCAACCGCTGGTGTGGCCGTTTGGAACGGGCCGGAAGGGCGGTGTTTGGGATCGGGCAACCCGTGCCGATTGACGTTCCTCTGGTGGATGGCGCAGAACTGCCTTTTTGGGGCGGGTTACGGGTGGTGCATCTGCCCGGTCACACCTTGGGGCACTGCGGATTTTACAGCGCACGGCATGACGTGCTGTTCAGTGGTGATTTGTTCGCGAGTTATTTTTTCAATGTGCATTTGCCGCCGCCTATCCTGAACTGTGCGCCGCAACTGATCCCGGGCAGTCTGGAGAAAGCGCGGCAACTGAATCCGCGTTACATCATCCCGCAGCACTTCGATGTTTTGGATGGTGAGCTACACCGCCGGCGTTTCGATCGGTTGTTGCGCAAACTCGCGATGCGATCCCGGCGGCGCGCTAATCCCGCCATTTGAGCGCTATTCAGAACCGAAGAACTTCTGGATACGGCGCATCGAGGCCACCAGCACATCGATTTCCTCGGCCGTATTGTAGAGGTAAAAACTCGCGCGGGTGGTGCTGGTGAGTCCGAGTTTGCGCATGAGCGGCTGATTGCAGTGATGGCCGCCGCGCAGAGCCAGACCATCCTCATCCGCGAACGTCACGACGTCGTGGGCGTGCACGTCCTTGAAGGCGAAGCTCACGAGACCCGCGCGTTCACCGGTCGGACCGAGCAGACGAATGCCGGGGATTTCGCTGAGTTTTTGGTAGGCGAGCTGACCCAATTCATTCGAATGCTTGGCAATGACCGCGCGGTCGACTGCGTCGAGATAATCACAGGCGGCACCCAGCGCGATGGCGTCGGCTACATTGGGCGTGCCGGCCTCGAAGCGCTCGGGGGAGGGTTTCCACGTGGCGCCCTTGTAATCCACCGTCACCACCATGCCGCCACCGGTTTCATCCGGCGCGAGTTTGTCGAGCAGCGCGCGACGTCCGTAGAGGACGCCGATGCCGGTGGGTCCGCACATCTTGTGGCCGGAGAAGGCGAGAAAATCACAATCAAGGTCCTGCACATCCACCGGCATGTGGCCGATGGATTGGGCGGCGTCGATCACGGTGATCGCACCGACCGCGCGGGCCTTGCGGCACAATTCCTTCGCGGGATTGATCGTGCCCAGAGAATTTGAAATGTGAGTGAAGGCGAAGAGCTTCACGTCCTTGGTCAGCAATTGATCGAGCGCGGCGAGATCGAGTCCGCCTTCAGCATTTTCGCCAAGCACGGGCACATATTTTAACGTCGCGCCACTGGCCTTGGCCGCCTGTTGCCACGGCACGAGGTTGGAATGATGTTCCATCTCGGTCGTCAATACGACGTCGCCGGGTTTGAGGTGAGCGTGGCTCCAGCTGCGGGCCACGATATTGATGCTCTCGGTCGTGCCGCGCGTGAAAATAATTTCCGCCGGATCGGCCGCATTGATGAATTGGGCGACCCGGGCGCGGGCGCCCTCATAGGCGTTGGTTGCCCGCATGGACAAGGCATGCAGCCCGCGGTGGACGTTGCTGTTGTCGCGCTCGTAATAGTTCACGAGCGCCTCAATCACGCTGCGCGGCTTTTGCGCCGTGGCCGCATTATCCAGATAGACGAGCGGCTTGCCGTTAACCTGCTGATGGAGCACCGGGAAGTCGGCGCGAATGGTTTTCCAGTCGGGCATGGTAAATATCGTTCTGCTTAATCTTTATCTTAATCGTTCTCCAGTCGGGTCCGAAAAGGACGAAAGATCACGAGAAAGAGAAAGCATCATGGGTTAGTCGGTGTGGCTTTCAGTCGTGGCCGGTTGCTCGTCCCCTTTGAGGGCATTGAGGGCCGCGTGCCAGCCCAGCGTCGCGCATTTGATCCGGGCGGGGAAAGCGTGCACGCCGGCGAAGGCCGCCACATCGCTGATTTCCTCGGGCTCCTTGCCGCTGGTCACGATTTCATGAAAATCCTTGAACATGGCCTCGGCCTCCGCCGCCGTCTTGCCCTTCAATTGGGTGGTCATCAGCGATGCACTGGCCTGCGAGATGGCGCAGCCGGAGCCATCAAAGGAGATGTCTTGGATACGATCGCCGTCGAGGTTGAGGTAGACGCTGCATTGATCGCCGCAGGACGGATTGTCCCCGTGCGCCACGCGGTTGGCCGTGGGCAGTTTGCCCCGGTTGCGGGGCCGGCGATTATGGTCGAGAATGACCTGTTGGTAGAGGTCAGAAAGGTCGGACATGGGTGGACACTAGCGCAAACTGGCGTTTGCGCAAAGCCGGGTTTTCATTTTACGCGGCATATCCCGCCGACCCTCAATCGAAGCTGACCGGCTTGCCGGTATCGGCCGAAGCGTAGAAAGCATCGGCGATCCGGGCGAAAAGCAGGCCGTCCTGCAGGGAGGTGTTGGGCTTGTGCTTTGCGAGAATCGAATCGACGAAATCGAATACGACGCCGTCGTGCTCGGCGCCGCTGCCGGATTCTTCGCCTTCCCAGATCGCGGTCGTCTTGGTGCCGGTGCCGGGATTGGGCTGGGTCAGCATCAGGCTGGCGGAGGTGTAGCGCAGCATTTGCAGGTCCAGCGCACCCTTGTCACCGCTGATTTGCCAGATGCTGTTGGCGGGCAGGGAGGAGAATTCGGCGCGTTCGTAGTTGAGCACGCAGCCTTCGGCAAAGGTTACCAAGCCGACAATATGGGTTTCGGCATCGGAGCCCTTGGCGGCATAGGCGCGGAACGCCTCCGGCACCTGCCAGGTCTGGGCGAGGGCATATTGGGGAGTGAGTTTGAAATCGACGAGGCCGAGCAGGTAGTCGAGGTCGTAGCAGCCCCAATTGACGAAGATACCGCCGCCGTTGAGGTCGCGGCGCAGGCGCCAGACCGGCGGATTGGGATTCGGCTCGTCGGATGGCTTGGTCACGCCCCGGCAGGTGATGGTGCGGATCTTGCCGAGTCCGCCCGAGCGAATGAAGGCAGTGGCGGCCTTGGCGGATTCGAACGAGCGGTAACGCGAGGAGCAGCAGGCACCGACGAGGTCACCTTGCGCGGCGATCATGGTGCGAACTTCGGCTGCGTTCATCCCGATGGGTTTTTCGGTGAGGACGTGCTTGCCGTTTTTAAACGCCTCGACGGCGAGCGGACCGCGGATGTTGGCGGGCAGGGCGAGGATCACGGCGTCAATACTGGGATCGCGTAAAAGCGCTCCGGCGTCGGTGCTCCAGCGCTCGATGCCGAACTCCTCCGCCGTCTTTTGGGCAACCTCGCTGCGCACATCACAGACGACGGCGGCTCGGGCGGTTTTAAGTTTGGCGAGGGCGCGCAAATGAAATTGCGCGATGACGCCGCATCCGATGATGGCGATGTTCAGCATGACAAATTGGTTTTGGGGTGAGGATTGCTTTGCAGGATACGGTGGCATTGTCTAGCGCGAGTTCCGTGTCTCTTACGAATTTCATCGGCAGTGAATTGATCAGCGCGCTAGGACGACTGGATGCGAGGCATCTGCTCGGGCCCTGGACGGGGCATGTGCCGGGGACTTGCCGTCGCCGAGCCAAATTTGTGCCGGTGCTTTATGACGAAAATCATGCCCATGAGCACACTGAGTTGTGCCTGCTGATCGAAGGTCGTTGCGTTTTCAGTTACCAACACGCCGCCGTGGTCCTGCAACCCGGTGATTTGGTCGTTTGTCCGGCTGGCACGCCCCATGCCGAGACATTTGTTTCCGCCGGGAGTGGTTACCGACTGATTTGGTGGAGTTTGCATCCGGGTGAGCCGACCTTGCATGTGACCCGTTATCGTCGACGTGGAGGATTCACGCTCGAATATCAAATGAGTCTGGGGGCACTGCCGGCGGAAGCGCAGCGGCGGTTGGCGACATTGCGCCAACTGGGTGAGTCCAAGTCGACTCCCGCGTTGGAAAGCATGCGCGAAGCCATGCTGACGCTGGCATTGGCTCTCTATCGACGGGCCCTGGATGGCGGAGAGGCACAATTGGATACCCGGGCGCATTTAGTGCGTCGGGCCGTTGATTATGTGCGGAAACATTCGCATCATCCCCTGGCCTTGGCCGACGTGGCCCGTGCGGTGCATGTTTCACCCAATTACCTGACCTCGCTTTTCCGGGCGGAGACCGGTGCTCCCTTGGGTCAGTTTATTCTGGGAGAACGTGTCGCCCGGGCGCAGGTCTTGCTGCTGGCCGCCGGCGCCAGTGTCAAAACGGTCAGTGACGAGTTGGGTTTTACGGATCAGTTCACGTTTAGTCGCGCCTTCAAACGGGTGACCGGCCAGTCGCCTCGCGTTTGGTTGGCGGCGCAGCAATAGGAAATAGTATTGTTGTGTCCCGGCGGAAATCGCTAACTCGGCTCCCGTTACCAACCCCTATGGAATCGACTTTCGAGCGTCCCTTTCCCGCACTGACTTCCGCGCAGCGCTATCATTTTGATGTAAACGGCTATGTCGTCGTGCCCGAAGTGCTTTCGCGGGATGAGTGTGCGGCGATCATTGAATCGTTACAGCGCACCAAGCGTGAAATCCGGTCCCGTCCCGCGGGAACGACCGGCAAGGTGGGTGCGCCGCGTTTCATCGCGGATCAACCTCATCATGTCTTTATCGGCGACATGCGCGAGGCCGACCCGCTTTTCGTCGCCTATGGATCGCATCCGCGCCTCGTGGGCATGGCGGAGGAAGTCATGGGCGCAGAAGCGCGCATAGTGGAAATGAATGCGCATATCAACAGCCGGCATCCTGCCTACCAGGTGGGGGACGCGCCGAACTTCAGTTTACACAACGGCATCGACGTGCCCTACGGCAGTCACGCCAAGCACGGGCTGTTTCACTGCAGCTTTGTGAAAACGCTTACCAATTTGACCGACCTCGGTCCGGAAGATGGCGGCACGGTGGTGGTGGCCGGCAGTCACAAAATTGATCTGCCGGTGGAGGAGATGATAGAATGTGCCATGGCGGACCCGACATTGATCAAACAAGTGGTGGCTCCGGCGGGCTCAACCCTGCTCTTTGCCGAGACCTTGATTCATGGCACCGGGCAGATTCGCAGCGATCGCGAACGGGTGATCATCATCACCGGTTACGGCAGCACGATGTATCCTTATTGGGGTGGGGCGGACCTTTCGCCGGAGTTTGTCGCGAAAATACCCCCGCAACTAAAGAACCTCTGGCTCGGCAAGGCGCATTGGACGCGCGGTCCGCATTACCGCCAACTGGCCGATCCGGTGGATTCCCGCCAATTCACTCTCGCCGATGCCTGGCACGGCGAAGCGTAAGTTTTGCCATGGCTTCGTAAGGCTGGCCATTCCGCTGATTCCACTGTTCTGCTAATCTCTGACCCATGAGCTCCACTATCGCCCCCGCTGCTTCCAAACTTGCCCTCCTCGGCGGCACCGCCGTCGGCAAGATCACCTACCCGAAGTTTCCGGTTTTTACCGACCGGGCCATTGAGCGCACGGCGGAGATGCTCCGCGCCGGCAAGACCTTTGCCGTCGGTCGCAAACACGTGCCGGAAATCGGCGAGGCCGAGGAAGTCATTTCCAAGTATCACGGCGGCCGCCATGTGATGGCCACCAGCTCCGGGCATTCGGCCCTGCAATCAGCGCTGGCCGGGTTGGAAATTTGCTGCGGCGACGAAGTCATCACCACGCCTTACACGTGGGGCGCTTCGATTTCCTGTATCCTGCACCAGAACGCGATTCCGGTTTTTGTGGATGTGAAACGCGACACGGGCCTGATCGATCCGGAACTGATCGAGGCCGCCATTACCCCGCGGACGAAGGCGATTCTCGCGGTGCATCTGTTTGGTCAGCCGGCGAATTTGCAGCGGTTGCGAGCGATTGCGGACAAAAATAAACTGATGCTGATTGAGGACGGCAGCCAGGCCCACGGGGCTGAAGTCGGCGGCGTGCGCGTCGGCACGGTCGGTGATGCCGCGGGCTTCTCCTGCATGGGCGGCAAACTCCTCGCGACCACCGAGTCCGGTTACATGGTTACGCCGCACCAAGACGCTTATTGGAAGGGTGCGATGATCGGGCAGCACATGGGCCGCGCGACGGATGGCGGCATGCCGGCAGAACTCAAAGCCTACAGCGATTCGCTCGTTTACACTTACCGGGTGGAACCCTTCAACGCGGTGCTCCTCGTCGAGCAATTTGCGAAACTCGATGCTGAACTTGAGTCGCGCCGTCGCCACGCCGACTTGCTGCGTTCGCTGCTGAGCGAGGGCAAATACCTCAAGCTGCCCAACTATGCGCCGGGCACAAAACCGTCTTACCATTTGCTGTCGTTCACCTTCGATTCCGAGGCGGCCGGAATCTCCCGCGACACCTTTGCCGCCGCGTTGAAAGCGGAGGGCTTGAACATGATCGGCTATGTGCCGTCCGTGATTTCCGATTGGCCGCGCCTGCACTGGCAGGGCTACAAGGGACCGCGCGTTTCGTGGCTTTCCTCACTCGAGGCGGCCGGTGTCGATTATCGCAATCTGTCCCTGCCCAATGCCCGCTGGCGCGTGGATCATGCATTGGAAACCGGCTTTGACATGGTGGCGCCGAACGAGCCAATGATTGCACGCATGGCGGAAATTATTCTGAAGGTGGAGGCCAATATCGAGGAGCTGCGCGAACACGAACGCCTCAATGGTCCCGCAGCCCCGGCCGTCCGCGGATGAAAGTAGGTTTCGCCCAGTCCGATATCACTCCGCGACTGGGCGTTCAGCTCGTCGGTTACGGTCCGTATCGTAACCGTGCCGCCAATAAAATCACCGCGCCGTTGTTCGCGCGGTCGATGGCCGTGACGCAAGGGAAGCATCGCACGGTCTTGATCAATCTGGAATTGTGCGGCACGCCACGTCCATTGGCCTTGCGGATTCGTGAAGTCGTGGCTGCGCGCACGGGTTGCGCTGAAGCCGATATTTTCCTGACCGCCACGCACACCCACAGTGGTCCCGCGGTGGGCGGCATGCTCGGCTGGGGGGCGGATGATGCGATGTATCTCGAAACGTTGCCCGCTCGCATTGCGGATGGCGTCGTGAAAGCGTTTGCCGTCCAGCGAGCCGTGACGTGGCGCTACGCCGAGGTGCCATGTGAAGGCATCGCCATGAATCGCGAAAGCGACAAGGGCGGTTTGATGTTCGATCCGATCGAGGTGCGGTTGGCCCCTGATTTTCGCCCGGCGCGTCCGCAGGATACTGACCCGACCGTGCGAGTGCTGGCGGCCTATACCCGTGGCAAATTATGCGGGGTGTTGCATCATTTCGGCTGTCACGCCGTGGTCGGCAGCGAACAGACCTTTGACGTGCACGGAGACTTTGTCGGGCTCGCTTCAGCTGCGATTGAACGGGCGCATCCCGGTGCCACGGCAATGTTCCTGCCCGGGGCGATGGGAGACATCAATCCGCCGGTGGTGCATCGCGCCCCGGCTGAGACCAAACGCGGCCTGCGGGTGCTTACGCAAAAATATGTGACCGCGATCAAACACGGTTTGAAAGCCACCCAACCAATCTCCGTGGATGCCGTGCAGGGACTGCAGCGCGATGTGCGGTTTACGCGCAAGCCCTGGTCCCAGAAGTGGGTGGGAAAACGGATCAAAGAGCTGGAGAAGATTTTTACCCAACCCGGTATCACCGACATCACCAATGTGGGTGTGCCGCCCTTGCAGACCAATGGGCTGAATATGGCGCGACTGGAGGGATTTCGCGCTGTGCTGGCCGGTTACAAAGGAGCCAAGGGACCCAACCCACCGGTGCGGGTGCAGGGACTGCGGATTGGTCCGGTCGTGCTGCTCGGCGTGGGTCTCGAGGTATTCCACAGTTTGCAGGCCCCGATTTTGAAAGGCAGTCCGCATCCACACACGTGGCTCGTCAGTCTGACCGGCGGGGTTGGCTATGCCCCTGACAAGGTGGCATGCGCCAAGAAGGGTTACACCGATGACCTCGTGCCCTTGATCGTCGGCGAACTGCCCTATGCAAAAATTTACGAAGAAGTGCCGCACGAGTTGGTGAAGCTGGCGCGAGATCTGGCCTAGAGCCGCCCGACCCTTGACAGGTATTCAGGGGCGGTTGATCTCGTCGTGATGCCGTCTTCCTTCACCCCGCAGGCCTGGTCGCAATTCAAACCGTGGGCCAATCGCAATATATGGCTGTATGGTTGTGATCTGGCCACTGAACTGCGGCAAGCGAGGGAGGAGGGGCGTGACTTGTCGTCCGTCACCAAGGAATTTTCCCGGTTGATGAAACAGGAACGCGCGGCCGGATACATGGAAAATCTGTTGTCCGGGAAGCGCGGCCAACGCTGGTTTGCGGATGCCTGTGCCTTGATTGATCGGGTGCAGACCCTGCCGACCTTAAAGCGATATCCGCACATCGAACCCGATGATCTCGCCAAGATCCGGCACCAGCGCGGACCTGCCGCCCCATTACCGACTTGGCGGGGTAGTCGAAAACAACACGCCGCCCAAGTCCGCGGGGGATTTTTGGGCCGGGTCGCGGGATGCATGCTGGGCAAGCCATTCGAGTGCGCCAGTCGCGAATCGATCCAGTTGTGGGCGGAAGCAACGGGCAACTGGCCGTTGAAAATTTATCAGCGCGCCCCCACGTCGTCGGAGTTGCGCCGCATTCAGGCCAAGCGTCTGGTCAAGCCGATCAGAACCAAAATGACGGAGTTCTTTATCGACCGAAGCGACGGTTTTCCGAGTGACGATGATATCAACTACACCGTGCTCGGCATGCTCGTGATGAAACAATCCGGCCGCGATTTCCAACCGACGGACATGGCGGCGCTCTGGATCGGACAACTGCCGCTGCTCAACACCTGCACGGCGGAACGGGTGGCCTACCGGAATTTTGTTGCCGGGTGTCTGCCACCGCAGAGTGCCTCGCTGCGTAATCCCTATCGTGAATGGATTGGTGCTCAGATTCGGGCGGACTTTTTCGGCTATGCGGCACCCGGAGATCCCGCGCAGGCGGCAGAATGGGCGTGGCGCGATGCCTCGATCAGCCACGTGAAAAACGGTATCTACGGTGAAATGTGGGTCGCGGCGATGCTGGCGGCGGCGTTTGTCCTGCCGGATTGGCCGCAAATCATACGGGCCGGATTGGCGCAGGTGCCAAGCAGGTCGCGGTTGCATGCCGGAGTGGAGCGGATCCTGGCGGAATATGCCGCCGGGGCGACCTTTGAGGATATTATCGATGGCATCCATCACGAGTGGAACGAGCTGGATCAGCACGATTGGTGTCACACCATTTCCAATGCGCAGGTGGTCGCAGCGAGCTTGCTCTGTGGTGGGGATGACTTTTCGCGCACCATCACCCTGGCAGTGGGAGCGGGTTTCGATACGGATTGCAACGGTGCCACCTGTGGCAGTTTGTGGGGCGTGCGCTTTGGCGAAGCCGCCATACCACGCAAGTGGCTGCAACCACTGCACAACCGCATTCGCACCAACCTGCTCGATTATCCGCTGCAGACGATTGACGAACTCGCAGAAGTCGTGGCCGCTACCGCCGGGCGGGTCGCACGGTGAACCGCCGGACTGTGGCACTAAAAAGCCGCACCGTGTGAGGTGCGGCTTGAGAATGAATCCGGCGGCGGATTAGCGGCCGAGATACTTGTCGCGGCCGAGGACGAGGGCCTCGATCTTGCGATCGGCAATCGAGCGTTTGAGCATCCAGAATCCGCAGTCAGGATGCACCCAACGCACGCGACCGGCGCCGACTTTCTTTTCCACGGCTTCGATGCTCTTCGCGATTTCATCGGCGGTTTCGATGTGGTTGACCTTGATGTCCACGACGCCGATGCCGAGGGCGATTTTCTTGTCGATGTGCTTGAGTGCATCGAGGTCGCTCTTCGGACGGTGCGCGAGTTCGAGCACCAGATGGTCGCAGTGGAGGGAGTTGAGGAACTCCACCAACTTCTTCCAATTGCCGGCCTGAATGGTCTGGCCGCCGTAGTTGCCGAAACAGAAATGCACGGCGCGCTCGCCCTTGATCTTGTCGAGGACGACATTCATCGCCGCGGCGGCGAGGGGAGCATCGGCGGGGTTGCCGGGGATGTTGGCTTCGTCGACCTGCACGCAGGCGGCGGGAAGACCGGGCATCTGGGCGGCGAGCACATCGGCGATCGCCATCGTAAGCTCGTCAAAGTTGCCGTAATGATGGTCGAGCAGGGTGCGCGCCAACATGTAAGGGCTCGTGACGGTGAACTTGAAGGCGCCTCCGGCTACCGCCGCTGCCTGTTGGCAATCCGCCAACAAATTGAGCGAACCTTCGCCGAGCTTGCTGGTCACGACGCCCGCCGGTTTGCGACGGAAACCCATCGGGGAGTGACGGGTGAACTCCTCGGTAATCGAGCGACCGACCACGGAGGAGATGCCTTCCATCGGACGGATGAAGTATTCAATCATGCCGTTCGTGTCAGGATGGTTCACGTCGAAACGGGACAATTCGCCGTCGGTGGGCAGGTCGATGCCGACCTGGCGTTGAATGTCGAAAACCACGCGCGTGGCGTCGATTACCGCCTGCTCACTGGGCAGGGCGGACAACCAGTCAGGCACCGGATAGGAACCGACCGTGGTGGTAAGAATACTGGGCTTGGATGGAATTTTGTATGCCATGGAAAGGACCAAAGAACCAAAAAGACCGGGCGAGAACGAGGCTAAATCTCGAATTCAGCCAGTCCACCCTCACCCCCCCCAGCTAACTGTAGCCGCTCAGGTAGCGGGCGGTAGGAGGGATTCCACCGTCTGCTTGATCTTCGCCAGAGGGGAAGTCTTCTCGAGATAGCAGGTCACTTTGGTGCGCAGCACTTGGTCCACGACTTCATGATCAAACAACACGCCGGTCAGCAATATCACCGTGACCGGCCTCAAGTTTTCGAGCCACCCCGAGTGTTAGTCTGGGAGCTTGTTATGGGTTGTATCTGGATTGCGGTTG
>JAURHD010000070.1 GCA_030833445.1 Cephaloticoccus sp.
AAGAATATAATGTTATAAATAATAGTTTTTTTACTAAGATTGATTCTTCTTCCTTTGGTTGGACTACTGTAAAAAATAAGTTTATAATCTCAAGTTATGTTAATAACTTTTATTTAGCAGATCCAATAAGTAAAGCTTCCCCAACAATGGCAAAATGTTCTAAACAGCTATTAACAAAGAATCCATTCCTTATTTAGAATGATAAAGCACAATATTTGCTTTATTAAAAAAACGATTATATATATATTTCGACGATATTTATAAATATTTGATTAAAGAGTTTGATCCTGGCTCAGAATGAACGCTATCTATTTGCTTAACACATGCTAGTCGAACGCGTCAAAGACGAGTGGCGAACGGGTGAGTAAAACAAAGGAATCTACTTCATAGTTTGGTTAAATGCCTTATATCAAAAGAATTTTCGCTATGAAATGAGCCTTTGTAGGATTAGGTAGTTGGTGAGATAAAAGCTTACCAAGCCGATGATCCTTAATTGGTCTGAGAGG
>JAURHD010000071.1 GCA_030833445.1 Cephaloticoccus sp.
TTGAGGGAGCGCTAAAGCTGAAGGAGCTCGCGTACATCCACGCCGAGGGGATCGCCGCTGGAGAGATGAAGCATGGTCCGATTAGTCTCCTTGGTGCTGATCATCCGGTGGTGGCGGTGGTGTTGAACTCTCCTGTGCTGCCAAAGCTTGTCAGCAACCTGATGGAGTCGCGCGCACGCTCCGCGCCAGTGATTGCGATCGTCTCTGGCGTTGATGATTGGTCAAGCTTCGCTACGGATGCCGTAGTGATCCCTGCCGCGCGACCTGAGATTGCCGCGCTGATCGCAACCATTCCGCTGCAGCGCTTCTCCTATGAGATGGCACTGCTCGCCGGGGCCGACATTGATCAGCCGAAGAATCTCGCGAAGTCCGTCACCGTCGAGTGATGGACGGGGGAGAGCACGCGCCGAGCACGCCGGAGATCGGCATCGACATCATTCGCGTGGACCGGATTGCAAACGTCTTACGGCGCCATCCAGAGCGGTTCGAGCTGCGGGTACTGACC
>JAURHD010000072.1 GCA_030833445.1 Cephaloticoccus sp.
TCCGTCGCTCGCGGGGAAAACCTGGTAGCCCGCCCTTTCGAGCAAAAGCTGGAGGGTATCGCGCACGACCGGTTCGTCATCGATCAGGAGGATGCCTTCGCCTTCGCCGCGCGCGAGCAGGGGACTGGCGGACTGGCCGGCGTCTTTGGCGGCGGGTTTTTTGGTGGTGGAAGAGGCGGCGGTGCCGACGCCCGCCGCGGCGTCGGCGTCGGCGCAGCCGGCGGCGGCGCTGCTGCACCGTGCGCTCGAGGCGCTGGCCGGCAGCGGCGGCGACGAGGGCGGCCCCGCCTCCGGTGGCGAGAGCGAGGCCGCTGCGGCGGTGCGCGCCGCGCTGCGCGAGCTGGCGGCGCTGGCGGCGACGCAGCATGCCGCCGAGGTCGAAGGCGTGGTGACTGCCGCGCTGACTGCCGGCAAGATCACCCCGGCCACCACGGCCTGGGCGCGCGATCTGGGCAAGACCAATCTGGCGGCGCTCACGGCGTTTATCTCCGCGGCGCCGGT
>JAURHD010000007.1 GCA_030833445.1 Cephaloticoccus sp.
TTACCTTTCATGGTCTGGGTCCTTTCTGGGGCCCAGACTAACATCAAAGGTGGCTCAAAATAGCGAGGTCAGGTCACTCCGTTGATCAAGGCAACCCGATCATTGAGTGAGTCCGGTTCAAGCTGCACCAGCCGACGACGCAAGATCATGGCTTCGGGCGAACCTGCCTGCTCAAGCAATTCGGCCGCTACCCGTAAAGCATGAGTATCCCCCGGGACAGCAGTCAGGGCCACATTGAGCGAGAGTTTGGCGCTGGGGTAATCCTGTTGCTCAATAAAATCTTTGGCCTGCACCAGTGCGCGCTGCTGTTTCCAAATTTTGTAGCGGTTCTTCACGGGCTGGTAGGCGAACCACGCACCCGCCAATAGCACCACAAGTCCCACCACACCCACACGTCTTAGCCAGATTGTCCGTCGCGTAATTTTACGGCTGGTCAAGATTTGCATAAAGCCACACTCCGGGTGAATCCACCCGATAATGCAAGCCAGTGTAAGAAGTGGTTTAAATGCCAGAACCTTGCCCCAGCAGAAGGGCCGGGATTAATCCACCACTTCAAACCAAAAGGGCGCAAACAGCTCCGTTCCATCCATGTTTACCTGGGCCCATGCCACGTAACGGCCGGGATTGGGAATCATAACACGGAACGTCAGGGTAGGTTTCCTTAGATCGGGTTTTACGGACAAATCAATTTCTTGGGGATGCAGATGGGCAAATCCCGTGCGCGCTTCGTCAAAAGCCACCACATGAGCATAGGCCCCCATCACCGGTTGCAATGGCACTTCCCCTCCTCCGGGATTGGTAATCACCAGTTTCATCGACGCTTCCTTGCCCGCACGAATGGGTGTGCTGTCAGGGCGGAGAGCAAACTGGTAACCAGCGACGGTTGCCTCCCATGAAAGTTGATGCGCGTCACTGATAGTCTCAGCGGTTGGATCCGGTCCGGCGATGTGTAGCACGGTGTTCGCATACAACCCCAGCCCGGTGGCGGCCGGAGTGAAATCAGCAAAAAACCGATATTCGCCACCGTATCGCGGGGTAAAGTGAAACGTCCATTTGCCCGGTTCGCGCTGAGGCTGGGGATGCACGTGATGATAATCCATCATCTGCGGATCGATGATCATCAGGTGCAGTAACTCGGTGTGCACATTGAGTAGATCCGCCGGCGCAATCGGTTTTCCCGCGTGGGTCTGGAGAGTGAGAGTGACTTCCGTTAGCTGCCCTGCGACCACATGACCAGTGGTCTGCAGGCTCAGGCTAACCGGTGAGCGCACATTGACCACCGGAAGAAACTGTGGATTCGCCGGATCGCACATCTGTATAACATTACTGCCCTCAACCCTGAAATCCATGTGGCTCAAATTCGTCCCGGTGGGCAATATCCGGAACACGCCGTAGAGTGCGACCGCCACAATCGTGATACGCACGACGCGCCATCCATTGCCCGATGAAGTTGATCCGGCGGCCGCGGTCATGACTTGTGCATTTTTGCCACGAAACTCTTGGGCTCCCAAATCGTGCCGTCCGCCCGATGGATGATGCGGCCCTGCTCGTTGATGAGCAAGGTGGTCAACGTGTGTTTGACGATGCTGCCTTCAAATTCGGCAATCACCCCGAACTGGGCCAGCAGGTCCTTGATCGCGCGTTCGGGACCAGTTAAGAAACTGAAATTGCCGGTATCGATTCCGCGGGCCTCGGCGTAATCGCGGAGGACACCGGGAGTGTCGTATTCAGGATCCAGTGTGATTGAAATCAGTTCGAGATTATCCACCCCCGCATCCTTGGCGAGTTGCTGGGTCTCCATCATATTTATGGTGGCCGCCGGGCACATCGTGGCCACGGGGCAGCGCGTATAGATAAAATTGAGCATGATCTGCTTCCCGCGGAAACGGGCACTTTGGACCACCTCCCCACTCTGGTCATACAGTGCAAAATCAGGCAGATTCTCGCCCACTTCGCGGTAGGCCCCCCTACCTCGGATCAAGGTATCCTGGCGCAGGGCATCGGCACTCGCCTTGAGGGTGCCTTCAGCGACTTGGTCATCGGGCCAGATGTTCTCCAATCGGAAATGACCCGTATCGCTGGGAATCAGTTTCGCCCGTATGCGTTGCCCCGGTTTGGCATTGGCTGCATCACCCGCGGAAACGGAAAACTCCATGGTCATCGCCGGCATGTAGTCGGGGATTTCCTCGTGGTTCACCACCAGAACATGCTGCACCAAGTCCACGGAAAGGATTTCGCCTCGCAGGGTATAATGCTTGGGCTGGGCGTCTGCCACCGCCTCGGCCGGTTTCTCCGGCGAGCAGCCCGCCAACAGCAACCCCACCAAGAGTAAAAGGTTCAGGGCATTAGATTTCATAACTATACGGATTCGCCCGGCGAAATAATTGTCAAAGGGTTTGCGGAAGTTAGCGCGGTCGCTTCTAACTCAAAGTTTCATTGCTCATGGCCAACTCTGCACACTCGCAAACCCCTTCAACCTACCAACCCGGTCTGGCGTGGTTTGCCACGATCGGTGGTGCTTGGGTGTTTGTCTTGGTCACCTTGGGTGCCTTCACGACCACGATTGGGGCCGGTATGGCCTTCACCGACTGGCCGCTCTCCAACGGATCGGTCAATCCCCATGGCTGGTTGGAGAATATCGCCATGTTTGCCGAACACTCGCACCGCTTGAGCGGCACGATGATGGGGCTCATTACTCTGGCGACGGCCCTATGGCTGTGGAAGCGGGAACCTCGGCGCTGGTTGCGCCAACTAGGTTGGGCCGCACTCGCCATCGTGGTGATTCAAGGCCTGCTTGGGGGCACGCGGGTGTTGCTCGATGCGGTGGCGGTTCCGGGCTTTGAGATGACCCTCGGCCAAATGCTGCGAATTCCCCATGGCATTCTCGCACAAATCTACATCTGCTTGTTGATCGCCATTGGCGCGTCGTTGTCGCGCCGATGGATCGCTCAATCCATCCCGGTGAACTGCGCGGTGCGTCGGGCCGGAATGATTTGCGTGGTCCTGCTGCTACTCCAACTGACCATTGCCGCGACCATGCGCCACAATCATGCGGGTCTGGCCATTCCAAGTTTTCCTTATTCCACCGCCGATGGACATCTCCTGCCAGGCGCGTGGGACTTTCGGGTGATCCTCAATTTTGCGCACCGCTGCATGGCCTTGGTGCTGTCGGTCGCTTTGGTCTGGTATGCAGTCAAATTGTGGACGGATCGGGCCAGCACGCTGCTGATGCGCTCCGGAGCCTCAATCATGGTCGGCTTGTTGACCCTGCAAATCCTGTTGGGGGCGCATGTCATCTGGCAGTTGCGCGAACCGCACGTCACGACCGGTCATGTGGTCGTCGGTGCCTTGTTGCTCGCGGTCACGTTCGGCCTGACCTGGCTGGCCCACCGGGATGTAATTGAAGGATCGAATCCCAAACCCATCGCATGACCAACTCAACGACAGCCGGATTCGGCGATTATCTGGAGCTGACAAAGCCACGGCTCAGCATGCTGTCCGTGCTCACTACGCTGATCGGTTACGTGGCGGCGAGACCACCCTGGTTGCCGGTTGAATTCATTTCTTTGATCATCGGCACTTGCCTCGCAGCCGGGGGCGTCGCCACCCTCAACCAATGGCTCGAAGCCGACACGGACGCCAAGATGCGGCGCACTGCAGACCGTCCGATCCCCTCCGGTAAGATCCCAACCGGATCCGCGTTTGTGTTGGGTGCCCTCATGTGCGGCGCGTCCTTGGGATTAATGTTCATCAAGGTCAATGGAATGGCCACGTTGTTCACTCTGATCACGATGATATCCTATGTGGGGTGGTATACGCCGGCAAAACGGTCGTCCCGGTGGTCCACGGAAATCGGGGCGTTGGCCGGTGCCTTTCCTCCTTTGATCGGTTGGTCGGCCGCAGAGGCCGGAGTTTCCGCTCTCGGTTGGGTCCTCTTCGGCATTCTGGTTTTTTGGCAGATCCCCCACTTCATGGCCATCGCCTGGACTTACCGCCACGACTATGCCGCGGTCGATTTTCCCATGCTCTCGGTGCGGGATGAAAATGGCGGCTGGGTAGCCGGTTGGTCCTTCATCAATGCCCTCTTGCTTCTGGCCGTCAGCGTCGTGCCTGCCTTTCTCGGTCTCACCAGTAACTACTACCTGATTGTCGCCGGCTTGACCGGACTTTGGTTTCTCTGGCGCGCTGCATTGTTTCTCAGGCCTGTGGGTCGTGACCAAGCCGCCCGGAAATTATTCTACGCCTCCATAATCTACCTACCGATCACCTTGTTTGCACTGGTCGCCGATCGGGTGATTTTTTTCTAATCTCATGCAAGTTCACGATATTCCGGCCCTCAATGCCACCCTCAACGGCATTGCCACGATCCTACTGACAGCGGGATTTATCTATATCAAGAGCGGCAATCGCGATGCCCATCGCAAGGTCATGATGAGTGCGGTGATGGTATCGGCCCTCTTTCTGGTCGGTTACGTCACTCATAAAATCATGATTCATGGCGTGCATACTCCTTTCGGGGGCGAAGGGCTGATTCGCCCGGTGTATTATACGATGCTCGTCTCGCATATCATCCTGGCCATCGCGACTGCCTACTTGGTGCCGCGGACGTTCCTACTGGCCATCAAGGGTGACTATGACCGCCACCGCGCTTGGGCCCGGTGGACCTTCCCCATCTGGTATTACGTTTCCATTACCGGGGTGCTGGTCTATTTCTTCCTCTATCAATGGTGGCCCGCGGCCAAGGCATGAAAAAGCCGGGCAATTGTTGCCCGGCTTGAAGCAGAAGTAAGTAAATTCGACTTTATTGCACGGTGATCGTGCCCTTCATCCCCAATTGAAAATGACCGGGGAAAGTGCAGATAAACTCATACACCCCGGGCTCACTGAACTTGAGCGTGATGGAATCCGATTCCTTGGGTCCCAGCATCTTGGTGTGAGCCACCACCTCTGATTTCTTGGCCTCGGGCACATTGTCTTTACCCATCGCCAGAGGTGCTGCCGCGATGGCAAAGGCCGCGACATCCGTTCCGGGCTTCAAAACCACCAAATTGTGCGCCATGCCCTGTTTTGGCATCTGCCCAACATTGGTTAAAGTGATCTTCACTTCCTCGCCTACCTTGAGGTCGATTGAGGTCATATTGTATTTCATCTGGTCGTTGCCGGTCAGCTCGATGACACGGACCCCGGACTCAGCTGCGGGTGCGGGAGCAGCTACGGCTGCCTGGGCGGTTTCTTTCTTGGCGCAGCCGGTTGCAATGAAGGCAATCAAGGCTGTGGCGATTATCGGGTAGAGTTTCATGACAGCACCATAGTGGCGTCGAATGCACCAAATCGCAAAGGTCAATATGGCCAAAAAAACCAATCAACGTCCCTCCTAATGCCCAGGGCACCAAAATTAATAAATATTCCGCAGCATTGCAGCCCACCCGGTGAAAAACGAAAGTCCTCCGAATATGGCTTGAAATGGTGGCTTGTTCGCGAACTCTCTTGCGGGTTGGCGACCAGTTTGCCGGCATATTCCTTTATCACGACAGCACCCATGCGTTTGCCCTCATTCCTATCAAAACTCGCCCATCGGGGCCTGACCGCCCTTGCTTTGGGTGGCGTGGCCCTTTTGACGGGTTGCAAACTCAACTTCTGGCAGATGGATGGTCACCAGACCACCATGGTGACCTCCGGACCCGTGGCCGAGTCACAGCTCCAAGTATTTTACGTGACCTGCTGGGTCACTCTGGTGCTCTTTCTCATCGTCGGCGCAGTGCTGGCCTACGCGACCATCAAATTCAAAGCCCGCAACACGGCGGACGAGCATGCCGAGGTGCCGCCAGAGGGTCACGGCAATCCCCTGATCGAACTTTCTCTGATTGGCGCATCGGTGCTCGCCTTGGTTTTTATCGCTGTGCCCACGCTCAAGGCCATCTGGTTCACCTACGATGTGCCCGAAGCCGAAAAGGCCAACGCCTACGAAATTACCGCCACCGGCTATCAATGGTGGTTCAAATTTGATTATCCGATTGAGCAAATCGATGGCGTGGGTGCCCTCGCCACCGCCAATGAGCTGGTCATACCCGCGGGACGCCCGGTGCGCGTGAATCTGCGCACCAGTGATGTAATCCATTCGTTCTGGGTGCCAAAACTGGCTGGCAAGGTCGACATGATCCCCAACCGCGGTAACCACCTGTGGCTACAGGCCGATGAACCCGGCTACTTCTGGGGTCAATGCGCCGAGTATTGCGGCGACTCCCACGCGGTCATGCGTTTCCGGGTCATCGCACTCAACGAACAAGACTTCGCCGACTGGTTGCAGAATCAAAAGCAATCCGCCCGCACGGTTAAGGCCGATGGCGTTGCTGGTGCTGACCATCCCAAGGTGGAATTCGCCTCATTCAAGCGCAACGAATACGGTTATACCGACAAATGGGCCGCCAAGGCCGATGTTTCACCGCTGGATAATTGGAAGCAGCAGCAATTTCCCGCCAAGAATGAAAACCCAGCCCTCATTGCGCAGGGCCGCAAGGTCTTCAGTGAAAAAACCTGCATCGTCTGCCACACCGTTACTGGTCACGAAGGCGTGGGCACCAATGGCCCCACCCTGACTCACGTTGGCTCGCGCACGACAATTGCCGGAGCCTTGCTGGAGAACAATTCCGAGCAGCTCGCCCGTTGGTTGCATCATCCCGACCAAGTCAAACCCGGCAACAAAATGTATTACGGGATCAATGGCATGGCCGGTTACATGAAGCCCGAGGGCGACAAACTGGTGCCCAACATCACCCTGACCGATGACGACGTGACCGCCCTCGTCGCTTATCTCGAGAGCCTTAAATAATCACCACATGGACGCTACGGTAAAATCAACCTACACCGGACACGAAGAGCACGCCCCGCAAACCCGGGCCGCGGTCTTCTGGCGCCCCAGCGCCAAAACCGGTCTCATGAGCTGGCTCACCACGGTGGACCATAAGAAGATCGGTTTTCTTTACGGGGTCTTCGCCTTGTTCTTCTTTCTGGTGGGCGGCGTCGAGGCGCTCCTCATTCGTCTGCAATTGGCGGTGCCGAACAACGACGTGTTGACGGCCCATCAATACAACCAGATGTTCACGATGCACGGCACGACCATGATCTTCCTCGCGATCATGCCGCTGTCCGCCGCCTTCTTTAACTACATCATGCCGCTGCAGATCGGCGCGCGTGACGTGGCCTTCCCCCGTCTCAATGCCTTCTCCCTGTGGACCTTTGTGGCCGGTGCCGTCATCATCAATCTCGGCTGGTTCATGAAGGATGGTGCCCCGGATGGTGGTTGGTTTGGTTACGCCCCGCTCACCTCGAAGCTCTACAACCCCGACCACTCGATCGACATGTGGGTAATGGGGCTTCAGCTCCTCGGGGTGGCTTCCATCGCGGCCTCCCTGAACTTCATTGTCACAATCATCAATATGCGGGCCCCCGGCATGACCATGATGCGCCTGCCGGTATTCACTTGGATGACTTTGATCACCGCGTTCCTGCTCATCCTGTCGTTTCCCGCGATCACCATCGCCTTAGTCGAATTGATGATGGACCGCCTCTTCGGCACCAGCTTCTTCGAAATCTCCAACGGCGGTATGCCGATTCTCTGGCAGCATCTTTTCTGGGTGTTCGGTCACCCTGAGGTTTACATTTTGATCCTCCCGGCAATGGGCGTGGTTTCGGAAATCCTACCGACTTTCTCCCGCAAACCGTTGTTCGGCTATCCGATTGTCGTCTTCTCCGGCGCAACCATCGGTTTCCTCGGTTTCGCCGTCTGGAGCCACCACATGTTTACCACCGGCATGGGCACCGTCGCTACGGCCGCCTTCGCCTTGGCCACCATGGCCATCGCCGTTCCGACCGGCGTCAAGATCTTCAACTGGATCGGCACCCTCTGGGGCGGTCACCTGCAAATGCGCACACCCATGATGTTCGCCCTCGGCTTCATCTGGATGTTCATGATGGGTGGCTTCTCCGGCATTATGCACTCGGCCGCTCCGGCCGACGCTCAGCAGCAGGACAGCTATTTCGTCATCGCCCACTTCCACTACGTGTTGATCGGCGGCTCCCTCTTCGGTTTGCTGGCCGGCATCCACTACTGGTTCCCGTTGATGTTTGGCCGCAAGGTGAGTGAGTTCTGGGGCAAACTTTCCTTCTGGGTTATCTTTGCCGGCTTCAACGCCACGTTCTTCCCGATGCATTTCCTCGGTCTGAATGGCATGCCGCGCCGCACCTTCACTTATGACGGCAACCTCGGATGGAATGAGCCCAACCTGATCGCAACCGTCGGCGCCTTTATCCTAGGTATCGGCGTGGCCATCTACTTCGGCGTGATGATTTATACCTATTTCAAAGGCGAAAAAGTCCGCCGCGATCCATGGGACGCGCGCACCCTCGAATGGTCCATCCCCAATCCCCCGCCGGAATACAATTTCGCCGTCACGCCGACCGTGCATGCCCGCGATGCCTTCTGGTATGAAAAGCATCACAAGGCGGAAATCGCCGTGGAAAAGGCTGAGCACGCCAAGGAAGATGAAGCCCATGGTGGCATCCATATGCCCTTCCAATCCATCTATCCGCTGGTTGCCAGCGTTGGCCTGTTCGTCATGGGTCTGGGTGTGGCCGTGCTCGGCGGCGGTGCTGCGGTAAAACTGCCGGTTTCCATTGCCGGTATCGCGATCATGTTCATCGGCATCTTCATGTGGGCCCACGAGGGTAACGAGGGTTACCACATCCATCCGAAGAAGGAGGATCTTTAATCATGAGCAGCTCTTCAGCGACGATTGATCATCACCATGATCACACCACGACCACGGGCATCCCGAACAAGAAACTGCTCATGTGGGCGTTTCTGGCTTCGGACTGCATGTTCTTCGGGTGTCTGATTTCCACGCACCTGATTTATCGGCTGCACCCGCCACCGGATGCTCCGGTCGCCCGCGACATTTTCTCGATCGAGCTCACCTCTTTCTCAACCTTCATCCTGTTGATGTCGTCGTTGATGATGGCCCTCGCGGTCAATGCCATCCAGAAGAACAACCTGAAGAGCATGCGCTGGTCCCTGCTGACCACGATTTTCTTCGGCGCCATCTTCTTGGGCTGTCAGGTCTATGAGTTCCAGCACTTCGTGCATGCAAAGGGTCTAACCATCACCAATAGTATTCTGGGCACTACGTTCTACACCCTTACGGGCACCCACGGCACCCACGTCGCCATTGGTGTCCTCTGGTTGATCCTCATGTATGTGCGCTCCTTTCAGCCGGTAAATACCGCCGCTGATCGCGGTTGGTTCTGGCGCGGCGTCCTGCACATCATTGCCATTACCGGCGTGGTAATGTTTTCGATGTTCGCCGTCATCGGCCTGACCCACACACTTCAAGCTGGCGAGGGTCTCCTTGCCTTTGTCAGCCATGATTTTGGACTTTTGATCGGTCTCGCGGTCAGCACTGCCCTAAGTCTGTTCTTGGCTCGTCCACGTGGTCCGGTTGCCTTCAATGAGGCCAATGCCATTGATGTCGAATCGATGGGGCTTTATTGGCATTTCGTCGATATCGTCTGGATCGTAATTTTCACCGCCGTATACCTGCTCGAATACATCTAAGCACTATGAGCACCCACACTGCTACCGCCGATCATCATGGATCGGATGAGAACAAGTTCCAAATCTACGTCCAAATCGCGATGTTGCTGGCCGTCATCACCGGCGTGGAAATCGTCGGGATATTCCTGCCCTTCGCCACTTGGTTGATCGTGACCGGCCTCGTCCTGCTTTCGGTCGTGAAATTCATGTATGTGATTTTCTTTTTCATGCACCTGCGTTGGGACAAGCCATTCTGCACCATCCTGTTTTTCATCGGACTGGTGCTGGCCAGCGGCACCACTTGGGCGCTGCTCGAGATTTTCGGCGCACAAGACAGTATTCCTCTGACCTCGATTACTTCCTGAACTACCGACGAAGCACCGGACGAATTGAATGGCGGCCCATCATGGGCCGCCTTTTCTTTTTCCCACGATGATCGAGTGGACGCATTGGCATAACGAACCCTACCTGGTGGGAGGTCTTATCCTGCTGGGTTGGTTATTCGCCATCTTGGCCGGTCCCTTGAGGGAACGTTTGGCCCCAGGAGCGAGCTATCCCAAGCGACAGGCGATAAAGTTCTATGCCGCCTTGATCATATTCTACCTGGCCGTGGGGTCACCCCTGGATCAAATCGGCGAACGTTATTTGTTCAGTGCACATATGGTGCAGCATACTTTGCTGATCTATGCCGCCCCGGTATTGTTTCTATTGGGAATACCACGCTGGATGATCGATCCGGTATTGAGCCGGCCTGGCCTGCGCACCGCGGGAAAAATAGCCAGCCAGCCGGTAGTCTGCGGGGCGGTATTCGTCATCACGACCAGCGTCTGGCATGCGCCACTACTCTATGAATGGGCGCTGCAGGACAAGCTGGTGCACGTGCTCGAACATTTGATGTTTTTCGGGTCGGCTTTGTTTTACTGGTGGCCGCACCTCAGCCCATCGGCCGTCTTTCCACCGAGGAGTTATCCCACGCAAATGGTCTATCAACTCTGCGTTACGATCGCGATGATTCCGGTTTATG
This sequence comes from Cephaloticoccus sp., assembly GCA_030833445.1. Lineage (GTDB taxonomy): Bacteria > Verrucomicrobiota > Verrucomicrobiia > Opitutales > Opitutaceae > Cephaloticoccus. The sequence goes on from JAURHD010000007.1 coordinate 10,614, forward strand.
CGTATATCACTTTCACCCCTTCGATCCTCTACCCCACCTACGAATATGCGCCCCGGCTTTTCGCGGACTTCAGTCCTACCAATGACCAATTATTGGCAGGGGTGATCATGAAAATTGGCGGCATGCTGGTTTCACTGACAGCTGTCGCGGTGAGTTTCTATCGTTGGTATCACGCCAGTGAGCTGCGCGGGACCGACCGGCTATGACAGAGGCGGCCATCTGATTGGCCCCGGGACGCTTGCGCCTGACCCAATCCCTGCAATGCTGGGGGCCTTATGACTTGGGATATCGCCCTAGTTTTTATTTTGTTGGTGCTTACCCTGGCCTGCTTCGTCTGGGAGAAGTTTCCGCCGGATTTAACCGCGCTGACCCTTTTTCTCATTCTAATAGGCTGTCAGCTGATTCCGACCGAAAAGGCATTATCGGTATTTTCCAATCCGGCACCGCTAACGGTAGGCGCGATGTTTGTGCTGAGTGCGGCCCTGGTGAAGTGCGGAGCCGTCGATCGGCTATCCGCCCTGATCGAAAGTTCATCCCGCCTCCCCTACTCCGTGGTCATCCTGATTATGGTGATACTGGTATCGACCATTTCCGCGTTCATTAACAACACCCCGGTGGTCGTGGTTTTCCTGCCGGTGATCTTAAATTTGGCCCGGAAGATGAATCGGGCACCCTCGAAATTTCTGATTCCCCTCTCCTATGCAGCGGTGCTGGGCGGAACCTGCACTCTCGTCGGCACCAGCACGAATCTTGTGGTGAACGGTATCATCACCGGGAAAGGGCAACCCGCCTTCGGTATGTTTGAACTGGCTTGGTTGGGCATCCCGGTGACCATCCTCGGCGGTCTATACCTCGCTATTTTTGGCAATCGCCTTCTGCCCGTGCGCGAAATGCTTACCTCTATTCTATCGGATGAGGAGCGCCGCGAATATATCACCGAAGCTTACGTGCAGGCGGATTCGCCCGTGCTTGGAAAAACTTTGGTGGAAGCCGGATTCACCAGCAAACGTGGGGTGCGAGTGTTGGAAATCGTCCGGGATGGCATCGCGCTTTATTTCGATCCCAAAACCGCCCAATTGAAGGCCGGCGACCGATTGATTTTATCCTGTCGACCAAGTGGCATCGCAAACACGCGACGGGTGCAGGGCATTAACCTGACTTCCGAATTGAATTTGGGCATCGAACAGATTGCCGCCCACGAGGGTTCTTTGGTGGAAGCGGTGGTGACCCCCCACTCCGCATTGCTCGGACACACCGTGCGCGATGTGAACTTTCGTCAGCGCTACCGCATGGTCGTGATCGCACTGCACCGCAAAGGCGAGAATGTCCGGGAGCAAATCGAGAATCTGCCGATTGAAGGGGGCGATGTATTGCTCATGATGGGCACCGACCAAGCCATCGACGCACTGCGGGACAACGATGATTTCGTATTTTTTGATCGGGCGCGGGTGCCGACCAAACCCCAGACGGGCAAGGTGCTGCTGGTAGTCGGGGTGATTTCTGCAGTCATCGCCTCTGCGGCCATGGAATGGGTGCCGATCGAAATTGGGGCTTTGACCGGATGCGTGATCATCTGTTTGTCCCGATGCCTCAAGACAACCGAGGCTTATGCAGCGGTGGATTGGAATATCCTGTTCCTGATTTACGGCATGCTGGCGATGGGCATGGCAATGGAATATACGGGTGCGGCCGCCTGGATCGCGGGGCATATCGTCAGCGCAGTGCAATTGCTCGTGCCGGCCGCGCACAAGGGCATCATCATGCTCGCGTGCATCTATTTGGTGACCACCGTATTGACTGAGATTCTCTCGAACAATGCCGTGGCCGCGTTGATGGCACCGATTGCCATTGGGATCGGCATTAAGCTCGGGATGGATCCGCGCCCTTTCATAATTGCAGTAACCTTCGGTGCCTCGGCCGCGTTTGCTACCCCGATTGGTTATCAAACCAACACTTACGTCTATGGTGTCGGCGGTTACCGATTCGGGGATTTCCTACGCATCGGTCTGCCGCTCAATGCGCTCTGCTTTGTGGTGGCCATGGTGGTCATTCCCCAAGTTTGGCCATTTTGACCTACGATATCCGCCCCTATAGTTTCAGCCGCAAACCGTCATAGGCGAACTTGATCCCGTCAGGCAGCCCGGTCTCGGCCGGACCATGATCCGTATAGTGGGTTAGGTGCGTCAGCCAAGTCTGAGGTGCACCGATCTCACCTGCTGCGGCAATCGCTTCCGGGATGCTCATGTGCGTCGGGTGTGGCTGTGGTCGCAATCCATCAAGCACCACGGCATCGGCGCTCCTAGCCATCGCAATCGCCTCGTGTGTGAGCCGCTTGTTATCCGTGTAATAGACAAACTTTCGTCCACTGCTGCGCTCGGTGAAAATCAGACCCAAGGTGTTCAGACCGCCGTGGGGCAACAGGGTCGATTGAATCGTCCCTTGCGGTAGCTCCAGCACTGCGGGCATGGGTATCAATTTAAATGCGGCATAACCCTTTGAGATCGGTCTCTCGGCTATCGCATAAGGAAAAACCGCCAATACCCGCGCCATGCCTTCCTCGGTCGAATAAACCGTTATGGCCTCGCCGCCCTTTTGGTCACAGAATCGCCGGAGATCATCCATGCCGGCGGTGTGATCCGCATGCCCGTGGGTCAGGATAAAGAAGTCCATCGTCCGGATGTTTTCCCGCACACACTGTAGCCGGAATTCCGGGGCAGCATCCACCTGCACATGCAATCCGTCCATCACTACGTGCACGGAAGCCCGGGTGCGCTGATTGCGTGGATCCTCAGAGGTGCATACGGCACAATCGCAGGCAATCATTGGCACCCCTTGAGACGTGCCTGTGCCCATAAAGATGACTTCCATGGGCCCAGCCTCACGGTTTCGCCGCAGCGGGCAACGCGGAACTAATGGCGCATCCTGAAGATTCACCACTCGTCCCGAAACCTTTGCCATTGGGTCATCCAGTGCCATTCTGCCAAACATGCAAAATCTCGCCGATTTACCCCGCACGTGGGACCTGAGCAGTTATTTCCCATCTCTCGATGGTCCGGAATATCGCGAATTCAAAACTGCCTTGAAACGAGACCTTGGGGACCAGTTCAAGTCCATCGCTCAGCTCTCCAGTCTCGACTCGGCTAAGAGTCGGGTTTGGTCGGCCCATGTGAATGCCTATGAGGAGCTGGTTTCCCGCATCGGCCATCTATCATCGTATCTGGGCAACATCTGCTCAGCAGATGCATCCAACGAAATTGGCAAACGCGAATCAGCAGAACTATCCACTCACTATGCCACCTTGACCAAGATCCGTAGTGAGCTGCTGCGTGGGCTCGGCAAAGCCAGCGAAAGTGATTGGCAGGCTTTTCTTGCCGAACCTTCGCTCGAAGGCGCCACCTTCACCTTAAAGCGGATGCGGATCGAAGCCGCCAAACGCATGAGTGGACCGGAAGAAGCATTGGCCGCTGATTTGGGTGTGGATGGCATCAGCGCATGGGGTCGACTCTATGACAACCTGACGGGACAACTGACTTTCGAAATGAAATGGCCCGATGGTCGCAGCGAAACCATCCCCATGGCACAAAGACGCGCGCTCATGGCGCATACGGATCGCGCCGTGCGGGCGACCGCCTTCAAACAGGGCAACCTAGTCTGGGAAGCCCATGGCGAATCTTTCGCGGCGGCACTCAACGCCATTGCCGGCACCCGCCACACTTTGTATAGCCGCCGGGGTCAGCCCAGTTTTCTGGATCAACCTTATTTCGATTCCGCCGTGTCCGCGGCCACGGTGGATGCCATGTTCAAGGCCATCATCGCCAACATCGAAGTGCCGCGCCAAGCCCTGCGACTCGGCGCTACACTGCAACAGACACCCGCGTTGGCTTTCTATGATCTTGAGGCCCCAAGGCCACTCGATCTGGTCCCTCCACTCAGTTGGAAAGACGCCGTGAACTTGGTGGAAAGGGCCTTCGACTCCGGTTATCCCGACCTCGCCAATTATTATCGCGACCTCTTCAACCAACGTTGGGTCGAGTCGGAGAAACGCGCCAACAAACGCTCCGGCGCCTATTGCACAGGTTCAGTGGTAACCGGCGAGCAACGCGTATTCATGACCTACGCTGATACGATGCATGATGCCAACACCCTTGCTCACGAGGTCGGCCATGCCTGGCACAGTCACCTGATAAAGGACCTGCGGCCTTTCGCCCAGGAATACCCGATGACACTTGCGGAGACCGCCTCCACCTTTGCCGAGAAAATGTTCATGCATGGCATGCTGCAGGATCCAAAAATCAACGATGCCCAAAAGGCCTTCCTGCTGGATCATGAATGCAGCAGTGCGGGTTCCTACCTACTCAACATCGCCATGCGTTACCAGTTCGAGCAGGCGTTCTATACCCGCCGTCAAAAAGGCGAGCTCTCAGTCAATGAGATCAAGACTCTCATGGTCGAATCCCAACGCAAAGTCTATGGTGATACCATTGCCGAGGGTGACGAGGATCCGTGGTTCTGGGCTTCGAAACTTCACTTTTTCATCACCGAGGTATCGTTCTACAATTTCCCCTACACCTTCGGCTATCTGCTCAGTCAGGCCCTCTTTGCCGAGTTCACCCGCACCGGTGCCGATTTCCTGCCACGCTACGAGGCCTTCCTACGCGCCACCGGCACGGCCACCTGCGAAGACGCGGTCAAATCCACCCTAGGCTGGGATCTGACCAGCGAGTACTTCTGGGCGGACGCGGTTCGCACGGTGGAAGCTCCGGTCAAGGCGTTTGGCGAAGTGGTCGCACAGCGTTGATATAGAATACCAGCCGGTGGCTTAGATTATATCGGTCGCGATTCGAGTTTCAATTGATGAGCACGTCCGCCCTAGTCGGAAGCGTCAGTGACCCATTCGTCGCTCTTCGGCTTCAGGGCTGTCGGGTTTCAAGATTCTTTTCAGCGCTACACGGCTAAGAGGTTGAAGGGATTTCGTTTCTAGCTCCTGAGCTTCCACCCGCATTCCGTAAGCCAGAAGATCTTCACGAGAATGTCGATGTGCCCAAGCGGGAGGAACTATTCGCGAAGCGGGATCGGCCGCAGCGGCAGGGCTAAAAAGTTGGGCCAACGCGATGATATGAAAATTTGTGAGACCTCGAAGATAAGTCCACCGGAGTATAAAATATTGTCGACTGAGCCCCATGCGGTAACAGGTCTCCAATCAATGTGATATCCGGACATCCGACATTTTGGAGTTCGTCTCCTTACCCTATGCACAAAAAAAGGCGCCCTGCTATCCAGCAGAGCGCCTTTGAAATAATTCGATAGGTTGCGTGGACTTAGTAGTCCATGCCACCCATACCACCCATGCCACCACCCGGAGGACCACCTGCAGGAGCAGAGGACTTTTCAGGGAGCTCGGTGATCATGCACTCGGTGGTCAGGAGGAGACCGGAGATCGAAGCCGCGTTCTGCAGCGCCGTGCGGGTCACCTTGGTAGGATCAACCACACCCGCCTTGACGAGGTCTTCGAACTTATCGGTGGCCACATTGTAGCCGATGTTGCCCTTGGAGGAGAGCACTTCCTTCACGACCACACCGCCGTCAACACCAGCATTGGCGCAGAGCTGCTTGAGCGGATGCTCAATGGCGCGGCGCACAATCTGGGCACCGATCGCCTCGTCGCCTTCCAGCTGAAGGGCTTCAATGGCTTTCGCCGTGCGGAGCAGAGCGACACCACCGCCAGAGACGATACCTTCTTCAACCGCCGCACGGGTGGCATGGAGGGCGTCTTCAACGCGGGCCTTCTTTTCCTTCATTTCAGCTTCAGTCGCAGCACCGACGTTGATGACAGCCACGCCACCGGCCAACTTGGCGAGACGCTCCTGGAGCTTCTCACGATCGTAGTCGGAGGTGGTCTCATCGATCTGACGACGGATTTGCTTCACGCGACCTTGGATGTCGGACGATTTGCCCGCACCTTCAACGATCGTGGTGTTTTCCTTGTCAACGACGATGCGCTTGGCGCGACCGAGATCAGCAATGGTGAGGTTTTCCAATTTGAGGCCGAGATCCTCGGTGATGCAACGACCACCGGTGAGGACAGCGATATCCTCAAGCATGGCCTTGCGGCGATCGCCGAAGCCAGGGGCCTTGACGGCGCAGACATTGATGGTGCCGCGGATCTTGTTGACCACAAGCGCAGCGAGGGCTTCGCCTTCGACCTCTTCAGCAATGACGAGGAGGGGCTTGCCGCTCTTGGCGACGGTCTGCAACAGCGGGAGGAACTCCTGCAGGTTGGAGATCTTCTTCTCATGGATCAGCACGTAGGCGTCCTCGAGGATCGCTTCCTGCGCTTCCATGTTGGTCGCGAAGTAAGGGGAGAGATAGCCCTTGTCGAATTGCATGCCTTCGACCACGTCGAGGGTGGTTTCGATGGACTTGGCTTCTTCGACGGTGATGGTGCCGTCCTTGCCAACCTTGTCCATAGCGTCAGCGATGATCTCGCCGATTGTGGTGTCCCAGTTGGCGGAGACGGTCGCGACCTGACGAATCTCTTCGCGGTCATTGACCTTCTTGGAAGCCTTGGCGAGCGCGGCAACAGCGGCCGCAACGGCCTTGTCGATACCACGCTTCAGGTAAACCGGATTAGAGCCGGCAGTGACGTTCTTGAGACCTTCACGGTAGATGCCTTCGGCCAGAACTGTGGCGGTCGTGGTGCCATCACCAGCGGTGTCGCTGGTCTTGGAGGCCACTTCCTTCACCATCTGCGCACCCATGTTTTCATAAGGGTCGGGAAGTTCGACTTCCTTGGCTACGGTCACGCCGTCCTTGGTGACGGTCGGTGAACCAAATTTCTTGTCGATGACGACATTGCGGCCCTTGGGACCAAGGGTGACTTTGACGGCTCTCGAGAGAATCTCGACACCGCGGAGGATCTTTTGACGAGCGGCCTCGTCGAAGAGGAGTTGTTTAGCTGCCATAATAGTTGAGTATAATTTTTAAGGTTAGTTGTGGTAAGCGCACTCAGGCGATTACGCCGAGGATGTCGTCCTCGCGGACGAGCTTGAACTTTTCGCCGTCGAGCTTCACTTCTGAGCCACCATAGGGGCTGAGGAGCACGCGGTCGCCGACCTTAACTTCGAAGGCGGCTACCTTGCCGTTTTCATCCTTCTTGCCGGTGCCCAAGGCAATGACCTTGGCCTCCTGCGGCTTTTCCTTGGCGCTATCTGGAATGATAATTCCGCCGCGCACTTGCTCCTTTTCCTCGATGTGCTGCACAAGCACGCGATCACCGATGGGTTTGATTTTAACGTTAGCCATATATGTTGGGTTTTGGGTTTAGAGTTGGATGTTTTGTTGTTTGACAAAGCACGCCGACGGCAGGGCCATCAGCGTGCAAAGGGTTAAAGATTATTTCTTGTCCTCATCGACGACTTCGAAGTCGGCATCGACCACATCAGCTTTCTTCTCGGCCTTCTTTTTCTTGCCTTCGGGAGCAGGATCTCCCGCGCCTTCAGCGCCACCGGCAGCCGCTTGGGCTTCCTGGGCGGCCTTCTGGGCCTCGGCGTAGAGTTCAGCACCCACCTTGGAAAGATTTTCCAAGGCCGCCTTCATCTTGTCCGGATCATTGGCTTCGAGGTCCTTCTTCGCGTCGGCAATCGCCGTCTCGATGGTGGACTTCTTGTCGGCCGGCAGCTTGTCGCCGCTTTCCTTCAAGGTCTTCTCAAGTTGATAAATGGTGGAATCAAGTTGGTTCTTGGTCTCGACGGATTCCTTGCGCTTCTTGTCTTCCTCAGCGTGAAGTTCCGCTTCCTTGGTCATGCGCTCAACCTCGTCCTTCGACAGGCCGGAGGAATCCTGAATGGTGATCTTCTGGTCCTTGCCCGTGCCGAGGTCCTTGGCCGATACGTGCAGGATACCGTTCGCATCGATATCGAAGGTGACTTCGATCTGCGGGGTGCCACGGGGGGCCGGCGGGATGCCGTCGAGCTTGAACGTGCCGAGGGTCTTGTTGTCGCGGGCCATGGAACGCTCGCCCTGCAGCACGACAATTTCCACGGAGGGCTGGTTGTCGCTGTAAGTCGAAAACGTCTGGGTCTTCTTGGACGGAATGGTTGTGTTGCGCGGAATCATCGCGGTCGAAACATCGCCCGCGGTCATGATACCGAGGGTAAGTGGGGTCACATCGAGCAGGAGCACATCGCGGACATCGCCCTTGAGCACGCCGCCCTGCACCGCTGCGCCAATCGCGACCACTTCATCCGGATTCACACCTTGGTGCGGCTGCTTGCCAGCCAGCTTGTGGGCGATTTCGACCACCTTGGGCATGCGGGTCATACCACCCACGAGCACCAGCTCGTCGATATCGGAAGAGGAAAGTTCCGCGTCCTTGAGACAGTTGAGGAAAGGTTGTTTGCAGCGCTCAAATAGGGCATCGCAAACCTGCTCCAGCTTGGAACGGTTGAGTTGAATATTGAGATGCTTAGGTCCGGAGGCATCGGCCGTGATAAAGGGCAGATTAATATCCACGGACTGGGACGAGGAGAGCGCGATCTTGGCCTTCTCGGCTTCTTCCTTCAGACGCTGCAGTGCCATCGGATCCTTGCGCAGATCGATGCCGTGTTCCTTTTTGAATTCGTCGACCAACCATGAAATGAGCGCGTCATCCCAGTTGTCACCACCGAGGTGGGTGTCGCCATTGGTCGCTTTGACCTCAAATACCCCGTCACCGATTTCCAAAGCGGAGACGTCAAACGTGCCGCCACCCAAGTCGAATACGGCGATTTTCTCGTCCTTCTTCTTGTCGAGGCCATAGGCCAGAGACGCGGCGGTGGGTTCGTTGATAATGCGGAGCACCTCCAGACCGGCAATCTTGCCTGCATCCTTGGTGGCTTGGCGTTGGGAATCATTAAAGTAAGCGGGCACCGTGATTACAGCCTGAGTAACCTTTTCACCCAGGTAAGCTTCGGCATCGGCTTTTAGTTTCGTCAGCACAAAGGCTGCGATCTGCTGCGGAGCGAACTGCTCGGTCTTGTCCCCAACTTGGGCTTCAATGTAAGCGTCACCGTTTTTACCGGCGGTCACTTTGTAGGGGAGACTCTTGATCTCTTCCCCGATCTCGGTGAATTTGCGGCCAATCAGACGCTTGGCGGAAAAAATCGTATTGCGCGGGTTAGTAACCGCTTGGCGTTTGGCCGCTTGGCCAACCAAACGCTCACCAGACTTGGTAAACGCAACGATGGACGGAGTGGTGCGAGCACCCTCCGCATTGGGGACGACTACGGGTTCGCCGCCTTCCATGACGGCCATACACGAGTTCGTTGTTCCTAAATCGATACCTAAAATTCGGCTCATGCCATCTGCTTAGCAATGGATGTGCCCAATGCCCTTAACTAACATTAACATTTATCTATTAATTAGTTAAAAAATTATACATGAATCCTCTCGCATGCTGAAAAGTCAAATCAATGCCATAATGACTCAATTGTGTCACACCTACCTCATGCATGTGTCATGCATGACACATAAAATCAGGTAACGGTTTGAACCCAGAGCCCTCTATCATACCGTGCCTTATGGAAATGGAAATCGTCGTGCCGAACGAATTACCAGTAATGACCCTGTCCGGGGTGGCTTTTTTCCCTCAAGCATTGCTCCCATTGCACATTTTCGAGCCACGCTATCGGCAAATGCTAAGTGATGTGCTCGCCAAGGACCGGTTGATGGCAGTGGTAGGCCTCGACACCAGTAATTCCGCTCAAGAGGCAGCGTTTGAGCCACCCCACCAGGTCGCCACCGTCGGCATCATCCGAGCCTGCCAAAAAAGAGAAAATGGCACATCCAATCTGCTATTACAGGGTCTTTGCCGGGCGCGAATCACCTCTATTCTAAGCGAAGATCCTTATCGCATAATTTCCATCCAGGCCCTGCAAAGTGAACCCGGTGATGATCCGCAATACCACGAACAATTGCGGCGCGAACTTGCCCAATTACTGAACAAAAAACGGCAACTTGGAGCAGAGCTACCCGAGGAGCTGACGGAATTTCTCCATACCGTGAAAGACCCCGACACTTTCGTGGATCTCGCCGCTTTCAGCCTGTGTGAAAACCAAGCACTCAAACAACAGCTGCTGGAGACGCTTGAAGTGACGACACGATTTGAACTGTTCAACCGGCACCTGCGACAGGAGATATCCGAGATGCAATTTCGACGCAAACTGCAAGGTGAACTATCAGACGACCGCATCGCTGAAAACTAACAAACCCCGCCACATAAATGCGACGGGGTTTGAAAGTGGAGCCGAGCATCGGATTCGAACCGACGACCTACTCATTACGAATGAGTCGCTCTACCAACTGAGCTAGCTCGGCGTCACCGAAAGAACGGAACAAACTCGCCGCCATGGCAAGCGCAAGTCTTGATTTGACCAGTGACCTCACTCGCTACCGACCTTTTTGACTATGAACTGCCCGAGAGGCTGATCGCCCAAATCCCGGCGGCCCGACGCGATGCTTCCCGCCTGCTGGTGGTGGACCGCGCCAAACGGGAAATCAGTCATCATATATTCACGGATTTGCCACAGTTCTTAAAGTCGGGTGATGCCCTCTTTCGCAACAATGCCGCCGTGCTCCCGGCGCGGTTGCGGGCAGTCCGGCCCAGTGGCGGTCAAGTCGAGTGCTTCCTGTTGAGACCCGGTGATGGCGAATCTGTCTGGCGATGCTTGGTTAAACCCGGCAAGCGACTGCCCGTCGGAGCCACTTTCACCCATGCAAATGGAGAATTCAGAGGAGAAATTCTGGCCAAGGAACCCGACGGTTCCGCCATGGTCAGACTGACCCCGGCCAACGGCGAATCAATTGTAGAAACAGCCAACCGCCTGGGTTCCATACCCCTCCCACCCTACATTCAACGTAAAGACGACGGTCAGCGCGATACAGACAAGAATCGCTACCAGACCGTCTACGCCAATCGGGCCAAACAGGTGGCAGTCGCAGCGCCGACCGCCGGATTGCATTTTACGCCTGAATTGCTGCAGGAGTTGACCGCGCAAGGTGTGGAGTCGGCCGACATTACCCTGCACGTCGGCTTGGGCACCTTCCGACCGATCATGACCGATACAATTGAGGCACACAATATCCATCACGAGCTCTATGAAATGCCCGCAGGGACTCAGACCAAGCTACACGAAACCCGGGGTCGTCGAGTAGCCGTAGGCACCACGACCGTTCGCACCATCGAACATTTTCTACGCGCCCACTCAACTTCATCGAACGCCGATTATTTCGGCGAAGCAGATATCTATATCTATCCCCCGGGCAACTTCCTGGGTGTGGATGCACTCATCACTAATTTTCATCAACCTCGCTCCACCTTGCTCTGTCTGGTCGCGGCTTTTTTAACCCCGGGTTCAACGAACGGCATTGCGTGGTTGAAGGAAATCTACGCCGAGGCCATCGCCCACGAATACCGTTTCTTCAGTTATGGAGATGCGATGTTGATTTTGTAGACGGCGCCTTCCCTTCCCGATGCAACGTGCTACCTTAGCTTTGTGACTCCCGACGAACTTCAGACTCTGATTGATGATGCGACCTTCGACTATGCCATGGGCGAACCTGACCGTGCCCTGAGCAAACTCAACTGCGCGGCGGAGGCCAATCCAGACTCGTTTGCCGCCTGGCACGCATTGGCAGAAATCTATTTCAGTCTGCGGTATCTCGATGAAGCACTGCACGCGGCCGAAAAGGCCCACCAGCTCGATGATAGCGATTTGTTCATTAATACCACCCTTTCGCGGATCTGGATGGAACGAGGCGACAAGGCGATGGCCGAGAAATATGGGGCGCAGGCGAAAATCCTAAGCTGGAAAGACCAATTGAAAAATCCGCAAGGGCAAGCGGATGGCATTAACTAAAATCCTGCCCGTTGACAGCGCTTATCCAGGCCCGGTAATTTCGATGGATGGACACGCCGACCTATGTGTTGGAATTCGAAAAACCTCTGCGCGAACTCGCGATGCAACTTGATGCCCTGCGGCAGCAATCGCTGGAGAGTAATCTTGATTTGCAGAAGGAGATTACTGCCATCGAGCAAAAAATTGAGAAGACCCGGAGTCAAATCTACACCCATCTGACGCCCTGGCAGCGGGTGCAAATCGCCCGTCACCCGAAGCGGCCCTACGCCCTCGATTATGTAGGGATGCTCTGCGAAGATTTTATCGAACTCCACGGAGACCGGCAATTTCGAGACGACCGGGCTTTGGTTGGTGGCACCGCATTTTTCAATGGCCAGGCCGTCATGGTCATCGCCCAGCAAAAAGGGCGCGACACCAAGGAAAAGATCGCCCGCAATTTCGGCATGCCTCAACCGGAAGGTTACCGCAAGGCGCTGCGTCTGATGAAAATGGCGGAAAAATTCAATCTGCCCGTGCTCTCTTTCATCGATACCCCCGGGGCCTATCCCGGCATCGGTTCAGAAGAACGTCATGTTTCGGAAGCCATTGCGGTCAATTTGCGTGAAATGGCCATGTTGAAAGTCCCCACCATTGCAGTGGTCGTAGGCGAAGGTGGCTCCGGAGGCGCCCTAGGCATCGGGGTGACCGACCGGGTCGTAATTTTCGAGAACAGCTATTATTCAGTGATTTCACCCGAAGGCTGCGCCGCCATCTTGTGGAAGGACGGCACTGCCGCACCTCAAGCAGCGGAAGCATTGAAGCTAAATGCTTCAACCTTGATTGATCTAGGGGTGGTGGAGGATGTCATCCCGGAACCATTGGGCGGAGCCCACTATGATCCGCAAAAAGCCGGACAGGCCTTGGGCCGTTGCCTGCAAAAGCACCTCAAGACCATTAGCAAACTGCCGGTAAAAAAATTGCTTGATGCCCGTTACGCCCGCTATCGCAAGCTCGGTGTTTTTGAGGAAACCCTCGCAAAGGTCTGAAGGCGCAGAGCGTTATCTTCGCACCGTCAGGAGTTCAATTTTTTCCGCACGGGCCATGCCGGGACTGATTTCGATCAGGGCCCCCGACATGCGCACATCATCCGTCGCCACGGAAAACCGCCGAGGCATACCATCCATAAAACGTCCGATGACCGGTTCGATTTCGCGACCGAGGACGGAATGATAAGGTCCGGTCATGCCAACGTCGCAGATGAAGGCCGTGCCCTTGGGGAGAACCCGTGCGTCGGCCGTCGGCACATGCGTATGAGTGCCGAGGACCGCCGTAACCCGACCATCCAAATGCCAGCCCAGCGCCTGTTTTTCCGAAGTCGCCTCGGCATGCACCTCCACCACGATGGCATCGGTTTGGGATCGCAATTGTTCAATCATTCGGTCCGCGCAGAGAAACGGGCATTCCGATTTCAGATTAAGATATTGCCGGCCCAACACCGTGAACACCCCTACCCTAAAGCCCCGTGATTCGATGATCAGATGGTCCCAACCCGGGCAGGATTTGGGTAGATTTGCCGGACGACAGACATGATCCATCTGCGCAATGTCCACGACCCAGTCACGCTGATCCCAGACATGATCCCCCAGGGTGATCGCGTCCACACCGGCGCTCAACAAGGACTGCGCAATGGCGGCAGTGATGCCCGAGCCGGCGGCGGAGTTTTCCCCGTTGGCGATAACAAAGTCCAAAGCATGCTCTCGGCGGACGGCAGCCAAGCGTTCATTCACCACATCCCGGCCGGGCCGGCCGACAATATCCCCGATGAACAAAAGTTTGAGCATACGGCCCAAAGTGGGCCGCATTTGGGGCCCCGCCAACCGAAAACAGTATGACAATCTCGCCTTTACGGAGGCTTGCCCCTCACAGGTGAAATCTCTTTGCTGGGCACCCTTTTGTCCTGCCTATGAAATCCACGACCTCTCCCACTACATTCCCCAAAGCCGAAATCGGCCGAGAAATGAAGGGTGCCGACGCCGTCGTCGAGTGCCTGATCCGTGAAGGCGTGGAGGTCATTTTTGCCTATCCGGGTGGTGCCTCGCAGGAATTGCATCAATCCCTCGCCCGCACCGACAAAATCCGCACGATCCTGCCCCGTCACGAACAGGGCGGCTCATTCGCTGCCGAGGGATATGCCCGTGCCACGGGCAAGGTAGGCGTTTGTATGGCCACCAGCGGTCCCGGAGCCACCAACCTCGTATCGGCGATTGCCGACGCCTTCATGGATTCGATTCCTTTGATCGCGATCACGGGACAGGTTTACTCCAAGTATATCGGCAAGATGGCATTTCAGGAGACCGACTTCTACGGCATGACCCTGCCGATCGTGAAGCACTCCTATCTCATCACGGATGTGCATGAGCTCCCGATGATATTCAAAGAGGCTTTCCACATCGCCAGCACGGGCCGTCCGGGACCGGTGATCATTGATATCCCGAAGGACGTGCAACAGGCGCTCTTCCGCCCGGTTTATCCTGCGACGGTAGAATTCAGCAACCCCTATGTGGGTTGCGCCCACGAAGCGACCGACGATCAGCTGAAGCAAATTCTGGCCCTCATATCGGAAGCCAAGAAGCCCATGCTTTATGTCGGTGGGGGCATCATTTCCGCCCATGCCGCGGCAGAGTTAAAAACCTTTGCCGAAACCACCAACATTCAGGTGGCAACCACATTGATGGGTCTGGGTGCATTCCCCGAATCCCACCCGCTTTCCATGCACTGGTTCGGCATGCACGGGGCGGCCTATGGCAATTGGGCCGTGGATCAATGCGATCTGTTGCTTTGTTTAGGCGCGCGGTTCGACGATCGCATCACTGGCGATACGAACAAATTCGCCACCAAGGCAAAGATCGTGCACGTCGATATCGATGCCTCCGAGCACAACAAGAACAAGGCCGTGCAATTGGCGGTGGTCAGTGACATCAAATACGCCCTGCGTCGATTGAATGAACTCGCAGAAGTGGCCAAATTTACGCCACCGGAAACCAAGGCCTGGCACAGTGAGGTATCCAAATGGAAAAAGGACCATCCCTTCTCCTATGAGCCCAGCAAGCACATCCAACCCCAGGAGGCGATTGCCACGCTTTATGAGCTGACCAAAGGGGAAGCGATCATCACTACGGGGGTCGGCCAGCATCAAATGTGGGCGGCTCAATTTTATCGCTTCAATGAGCCCCGCCACTACATCAGTTCGCTCGGTTTAGGCGCCATGGGTTTCGGCTATCCAGCCGCTCTGGGCGCTAAAGTCGCCTGTCCTGACAAAGAGGTGATCGATATCGATGGTGACGGTTCGTTCGCGATGAACATCCAGGAACTGGCCACCGCGAAGATCGAAAAGATCAACGCCAAGGCGATGATCCTGAATAACCAACATCTCGGGATGGTCGTGCAATGGGAAGATCGTTTCTATGGCAGCATCCGTGGGAACACCATCCTCGGTGACGAGAGCAACATCGGCAGTCCGGAAAATCCCGATGCGCTTTACCCTGACTTTGTAAAGATCGCGGACGGCTATGGCGTGAAGGGCCGCCGGGTGATCAAAAAGAGCGAGTTAAAAGAAGCGATTCAGGAAATGTTGGATCACGACGGTCCTTACCTGCTGGATGTAATCGTGCCCTATACCGAGCATGTGCTGCCGATGATTCCGGCCGGGAAATCGGTGAAGGAAATGTTACTCAAGTAACCGTCCCTACCCTAGAGAATTTCAACCCGCTCCAAATTGGAGCGGGTTTTTTATTTCTCTGTCATGACGTAAACCCCGTCCCAGTCTTTCGCTGGGGGCTCGATCTGATATTGCTTAACAATTTTCAGGTAAACCAAGGAGGGGTTGGTCATCACACCCGGAGTTTTGCCGGGGACATTGAATTCCAATTCACGACTTTGCGCGAACAGGGCCAGTGCACCTTCCCAATCTTGGGCATAATATTTAGCCAGGCCTGACTCGAACAATGTGATGCATTCGCGCGTTTGCGCGGTAACTGTTTCCTTCAATCCCACAATTTCAAAGATTGGCACTGCCCGGGTGCGGCCTTTCACCACGATCCGTCCCAAGGCTCGGAAAACAACATGGTCGCCGCCAAATTTTTCACAGGCCTGCTTGGTGGCTTCGGCGCACATCGTGTAAGCTCCCCAACTTTTGGCGCCGGATTCCATCCGTGCGGCCAAATTCACATTATCCCCCATCATGGTGTAGTTGAAGCGAGTGCGGCTACCCATATTGCCGATCATGCTGACCCCCGTGTTCAAGCCGATCCGCGACTGCATCTGCCAGACAATCTCGGGCCATTTCTCGCCTTCCGATTTCCACTTGTCCCGCAGCTCCGCCAATTTGATGTGCACTCGTTGGGTAGCCACGCAGGCCCGATAGGCATGATCCTCCATCTTAATGGGCGCGCCAAACATCGCCACCACCGCGTCACCAATATATTTGTCCAACGTGCCCCCTTCCGACTGCACGATGTCGGTGCACGCAGTGAGATACTCGTTCATCAATTCAACCAAGGGACCTGAACCCAATTTTTCTGAAAACGTGGAAAAGCCCTGAATGTCGGAAAAATAGGCAGTGATCTCGGAGTCATGTCCGCCCAGTTGCGGGTCATTGCCGGAATCGATCATATTGTCCACCAGTTCCGGCGAGACATAGGTGCCGAACATACCCTTGATCCGGCCTTTCTGTTTCTGCTCCTCAAGCACCTGCCAGATCAAAGCGGCAAAACTGGTCGATAACGCCGCGCCAAGAGGAGCGGTTATCGGCAGAAGCCATTGGGTTTCCCTAAAAAAATGAAACGCCAAGGCGACGTAGGTCACCGACATCAGGACCGCCATGATCTTGGTGAAGACTCCTCGACCGCCACCGACGATCGTAAAACCTGAGACCAACAAGGTCAGCCCAAAAACCAGACCATAGACCATCCACGGCTCCGGATATTTCAGAAATTTTCCAGAGATGATGGTCTTTAGTAGATTGCCATGCACCCCCACCTTGGGCACCGGCACTTCATCAAAAGGAGTGGTTCCCATGTCCTGCATCAGCGGATCGGTCGGTCCAACCAGAACAATTGAATCCTTCCAAAAGCTCTGGGCAAAAAATTTCACGCCTGTTTCATGCTCCTCCGGCACCTCGGATTTCAGCAACTCGGCATAATTATAAACGGTGGAAAACCCAAGGCGGGGATTGTTATCAGGGGCAACCCATGGCGAGAACCAGTTAACTTCCAATAATTGTTTTTCCCGCAACGGCACCTTGATTTGCACCGCGCCATCAGGCCGAACCAATTCCAAGTAATCGTCGGTTACGTTGATACTTTCGGGCCCAAGTCCGTAATATAGTCGGGCCAGCTCGACACTCAAATGGTAATAGGTGCGCACATTGCTCGGCGCAAATAGTGGCACCCAGCGCGTTCCCCCGTCCAAGGTGTCGATCAAACCGATATTCGGTGGGTTAAACGGCACCTTGCTGCCTACATTGAATACGGGTCTTTCTGGAGGCTCGAGCGATTCAATCGGCCCCATAGGCTCTGAAAGCAAAGGCAAATTCCGGGTCTCCTTCTTGCCGTTGATGTCACGGAAAAAACCGGCCGAATAGGAGGCAGCCAACACCACGGGTGGACCCTTCCAGAGGTAACGCGCGAATTCTCGATTTCCCGTCACGAGTTTGGCCCGATCAACCGCTTCCGGAATGCCAATCTCTGAAAGCACGAAGTCAAAACCCACCGCTTTCACGCCGGCTTGCTGGATCAACGTCTGCGATACCCGGGCGAAAAATGACCGGCTCCAGGGAAAGTTACCAATCTCATCAAAAGATTGGGAATCCACGTCGATATAGATGATCGGCAGTGGTGACGGCAATTCGCCCCGAAACTGAAAACGCCAGTCGGTAAATTTGTTTTCTACAAAATCCAACCACCCCTTGCTACTGAGTCCGCACCACAGCAGCGGTATAGGGAGCAGGAGCAGCCAGCGCAGAGAAAACAATTTCTTCGCAGTGGGTAGGGCCATCGCTGGGGACGCTATTCACCTCGCAACCAAACGGAAGCAGAATTCCACCTGTCCGCCAGAGGGATATTCAGTGCGGCTGCGCTGATACGCAGTCCACCCCTGGAATTATTTACCGTCGCCCGATGTGGTGCGCGGAGTTGTCTGGGTAGCCGGAGGACTCTGTGTCGTCTTTTCCTCCGTCTTGGTCGTATTCGTTGTCGTGGTAGTCGTGGTGGTAGTGGTCGGCGGCGGCGTGGTAAACACGACCGTGGCAACCGCCTGAACAACCTGCTGCACCGTGGCAGCCACGGCCGCCTGAGTTGCGGGAGGCGTATCGATCACGATAACCGGTGTAGATGGACCCGACGTCACGGTAATCACGCCGGCATCGTCGACTTCCACATCAATGACGATTTCAACTTCCTTGTCCTGTCCCACGGCCGTTTCATTGGGCATGTTGACGGTGCCAGCTGCCAGCACGACATTGCCCTCAACCGTGGTCAGGGAGAAAAATGCCCGACCAGTGCCGTCAGGACGGAAAATAATCCGGAAAGTTGTGCCGCGAATACCAGCAGCGCCCACCGGGGTTTGCACCGTGAAGGATGACCCGGCATCAGCATTCAACTTCTTCACATTGCCGACCAGCTCACCGCGACTGAGGTGCAGTTTGGTGGTCGATACGGATGGTTCAGCCGTCATGCTTGCCACGGAAACTTCATCCGCAAACGGGTCTTGGAGAAACTCATCGATGGCGAGGGATGAATCCTCGGCCAGATTGATCGTGGCGCCATTGGAAAATACCAACACAACACTGGACTCCGCCGCGGTGTTGACCACATACCCTTGGGAGATTTCTGTGCCTACCGAAAGTTTGAGGGTATTCCCATCCTTGGTGGCGGTGACTTCTCCGGTTACCTTGGCGATTTTAATCACACCCTCAGGGCGACCTGCGTCATTCTGCCCCAGAGCGTTATAAGAAACAAATCCGGTAAAAATTAAGATCCAAAACCAAGAGATAAGCTTTTTATACATCGTAGGGTGGGATTGATGGCTATTGGCTTGTTGCCAATTGCTGGCGTAAACGCTGGGCAGTGATGTTACTTGGGTCAAGACGCAAGCTATAGTCTACCGCCGCACGAGCCTGCGCCATCCCAGCTGGCTGCAGACTGAGGTGATACCCTTGATAGAACCAGACCCAGGAACTGGCCGGAGATAGCAAGATGGCTTCAATCATATCGGCCCCGGAATTTAACCATTTGCCTTGCATATCATTAGCTACCGCCCGTCGAACCCAAAACTCCGGCACTACCTTGCTAATATTCAAGGCATGATCCGCATAACCGGCGGCTTCCTTTCCTAATTCGGCTGATTTCTCTGGCTCAATGTGCGACCACAATGCTGTGGCCCAAGCGCGGTCAGCCCAAGCTTGGCCGTTCTGAGGATTCATGGCACATGCCCGGGCAAGGTTGGAGTGGACCTCGACCAATGTGGAACGGTAAATCGCCTCACCGGAGTCGTATTGCCATAATTTATCGAGCGACTGACGCGATGCATAACGGAGCGACTCGGCCTGATAAAACGGATAAATGCCAAACCAAGCACCTGCAATTACACCTAAAGCCAATGCCACCTTCGCTGATCCCGTCAACCAGTGGAGACGGACAGCAGGAGTCGGAACGCTTGGCCACCGATACTGCACCCAAAGCGCCGCCAAAATGGCGAAGATCATTCCCAATGCGGGAATTTTAAAATGAAAGTCCACAAACAACTGTAATGAGAATGCCAGGAGCCCCACCGCAACGGCCGTCCAAAGCCCCGGGTCAGCCAGCACACCGGGCTCTGATGCGATGACTTCCGATTCCGCAGTGCGGATCCGCCGCCGCAACGATACCCATATCAAACTCGCGACCAGACCAAAACTAAGTGCAAACCCGACTAAGCCATAATCGCTCAGTGTATTCAGATAATCGTTATGCGACCATTGAGGTTCCATTTGGTATATCGCCGGCCGGTATTTTTCGAAAAGCATATTGTAGCTGCCACCGCCACTTCCAAACCAAAGATGCTCTTGGAAAATCTGCCACGCTCCCCGCCACATGATCGGTCGGGTCCATTCGCCTGATTCCGCAGGCATACTGTTAATTCGAGCGGCGACCAACGGACTGGCGACATAGAGGATCCAACCCAGCGCAATTATCGCAACGGACACTGCGGCCATCCCAGCCAGCCGTAACCACCAACGTCCACCTCTGACAAATAGCGGCCAAATCATCAATGCCACTGCAAATCCCAACCACCCTCCCCGACTCACGGTCAGCACCAAGCCGAAGCAACAACAGAGTCCAAGATATCCAAAGATGATGCGTTGCACGGCTGAAGCGCGACGACGGAAAGCAAGAAACCCTATGGCGGGGATGATCAGGAGGTAAAACGCCGCCAAACTATTGGGGATGCCAAAAGGGCCACTGGATCGACCAATGAATTGATCACTCTGCACCCGACCGAGCATCAACCAGTCAGGATGCTCAAACTTTTGGTAGGCCGCCAATAGGGTGGCCACAAAGGCCAATGCACTGATGCAAGCCAACAGGCTCATACGGGTTCGCCGATGCGTGATATCATTCAATACCACCCAAAATGTGACAGCGATATTAGCCCACAAAATCCAATCATACCATCCCAGCCACCTTACGGGCGATATCCAGTAAACGTTTGCCGCGGCGTAGAGAAGGAATGGCAAACAGAACCAGCCAGCAGAATGAAACCGGTTACCGTTGTCCGACCAACGACGTGCAGCGAGATGCACGGCCAAAGTCGAAGCCGTCAGCATACTGGTGATCAACATCGTCTCCGGGCGATAACCACCCAGGCAAATTGTGGTCCAGGCCAAGTTGACTCCAATCATTACCACCAAGATCCATTCTATCACTAAGCCGCTTCCTTTTGTGGTGGTTCGCACAGGTCTCACACTCATGGTTCAAACTTCAACCCATGAGTTCGGCGACAATATTTCCGCACCCAAATTCATCCGGGTCAGGAAATAAAAACGCCGCCCCGGCAATGGGGCGGCGTTGAAATCTGTGATTGCTAACCGTCTTAGGCAGTCGGAACCGTCAGGATCGTCTTGAGAATCCGGCCGGCGACGAGATACGGATCGGCCGCGGAGTTCGGACGACGGTCTTCCAAGTAACCCTTGTAACCGCTGTTGACGAAACTGTGCGGGATACGGACCGAAGCACCACGGTCGGCAAGTCCATAGCTGAACTTGTCGATCGACTGAGTCTCGTGCAGACCGGTGAGGCGCAGATGGTTGTCCGGACCGTAAACCGCGATATGCTCGTCGAGGTGCTTGCTGAAAGCAGCCATGAGCTTCTCGAAGTATTCCTTGCCACCAGTGTCACGCATATAAGTGGTTGAGAAGTTGGCATGCATACCGGAACCGTTCCAATCCAAGGGCTGGTTGAAGGGACCGCGGATCGGCTTGCACTGCCACTCGATGTCCAAGCCGTAGGTCTCGGCCAAACGGGCCAAGAGATAGCGGGCTACCCACATCTGGTCGGCGGCTTTCTTGGAGCCCTTACCGAAGATCTGGAATTCCCACTGACCCATGGCGACCTCAGCATTGATGCCTTCGAGGTTAATTCCGGCATCCAAGCAGATGTCGATGTGCTTTTCGACGATCTCACGGGCAATGCTGCCAACATTTTTGTAGCCCACGCCGGTGTAATAAGGACCCTGCGGTGCGGGGAAGCCGCCCTTCGGAAATCCGAGAGGCGCGCCATCTTCGTAAAAGAAGTATTCCTGCTCAAAACCGAACCACGCGCCTTCATCGTCGGGAATGGTCGCCCGCGAGTTGGAAGGATGCGGAGTCTTGCCGTCCGGCATCATGACTTCGCACATCACCAAAACACCGTTCTTACGGGTGCTATCGGGATAAACCGCGACTGGCATGAGCAAACAATCCGAACTCTTGCCCTCGGCCTGTTGGGTCGAGCTTCCGTCGAAGCCCCACATGGGCAGTTCTTCGAGCTTCGGGAAGCTAGCGAATTCCTTGATTTGAGTTTTGCTACGCAGGCTGGCCAATGGGGTGTAGCCATCGAGCCAGATGTATTCTAATTTGAATTTTGCCATATCGGTTAGGTTGTTATTGCAGGGTTTGTGATACAGACGCCTCTGGGCTCACGATGAGAAAGGCCAGAAAACGAAATGTAAAATCACAATTAGAAAGCACCTTATATGCCAGCAGTCGCAAGAAATCTGTCATGTCCAAATTTAAAATCCTAAAATACGCCAAGTCATTGAATTTCAACATAAAGCCAGCTCAAACTCACGCTTGCACGAGGTCCATTACTCCTCATTTTCATCCCTCAGCGAATCATGCCTGACATCAAAGACACCAAGCGCGCACTGGTTCGTATCGGCTACGATGGGACCGTGCACAAAACCTTTCGGGGGTCCGATAAGGAAAGTCGCTTTGCCAACGAAGTCCGAGTATTGCGGCATTTGGAGGCCAAGGGATGCGATTTCGTCCCGCGACTGCTGAAAAGTGACGCTAAACAACTGCAAATCGTGACCACCAGCTGTGGTTCTCGCGTGGACCACATAGGTGAGGAAAGGCTGAAGTCACTATTCGCCGAGTTAGAGGCCTACGGAATACGTCATGACGATCCGTTTGTGAGGAATGTCACCTATCGGGTGGCCGATGGACGGTTTTGTCTGATTGATTTTGAGCATGCTACTTTTCTGGAAGAACCAGCCGATGGAGCAGCGTCGCAACCAGAAGGTCAGGCTTCATGAGCACCCTGAACAATGGTTCATCGTCCCCTGCTCCATACCTGCACTGGTCCGGGCAGACCAATCGCGGCAAGGTTCGTCCCAACAATGAAGATGCCTTTCTCGGCCTGCGCTTTGATGGCCACGATGTCAGTTATCTCGGCAGTTCCGGCGCAGCGTCCGTGCAAAATGCCGATTTTGTATTTGCGGTCAGTGACGGTATGGGCGGGGCCCAGTCCGGGGAATTTGCCAGCCGGATAACGATTGAAAAACTCTCCCACTGGTTGCCCAAAAGTTTCCAAGTATCCGCCTTGGGTGTTACCTCCGATCATACCGACCTGCTTCGGGAAGTTTTCGACGCGATCCATGCCGAGTTACTCAAACTGGGCCGCAGTTACGAAGAATGCCGCGATATGGGCACCACCCTGAGCCTTTGCTGGTTTACGCCGGAGCGAGCCTTCTTCGGCCACATTGGTGACAGTCGAATCTATCACCTGCCCAAGGCCGGTGGCATGCGCCAATTAAGCCATGATCACACTTACGCCGGCTGGCTCAGACGCTCAGGAAAGATAAATGAACGTGAAGCTCGTTCCCATCCAATGCGCCACGCATTGAATCAAGCTCTGGGAGCTGGTCGCCAGTTTATTGAGCCTCAGTTTGGCGCCGTGGTCTATGAGCCGGGCGACCGTTTTCTACTCTGCTCCGACGGATTGATCGATGGTCTCTGGGATCACCACCTGGATGAATTCGGCCATTCCGTGAATGATACCACCGCTGCTCAACGACTGATCACCGAATCATTGGAACGTTCTGGTCGCGATAATCTGACGGCAGTGGTCGTGGAAACGAACACGGCCCCAAGCCAGACGTCACTCAACACTGCCTCATGATATGCCCAAAATCTTTGTCTACGGCACATTGAAACGCGGCGGCAGCAACCATCATTACCTGCAGGATCAGACTTACATAGCGGACGCTCAAACTGTGCCCGGCTATACCTTGTATCAACCGGCTGATTATCCCGGATTGGTTCCGGCGGCTAATGACTCAGCAGGTGTGACGGGTGAAGTCTGGGAAATCACCCTGGAGTGCCTGCAAGCTGTTGACGCGCTGGAAGGGACGACCGAAGGGCTCTATGCCCGTAAACATATTTTATTGGCTCCACCCCACGATAGTTTCCAAGTGGAAACGTATTACTACCTGCCACCTATTGCAGGCTACCCCCATTTAGGTTCGACCTGGCCGGTCTGATCGCGACTCAGGTCTTCTTGAGGTGTTTTTTGGGGATCTGTTTAACCGTGGCAAATTTGGCGCGAAACAACTCATCCATCGCTTTGAGGCTCGCGGCCGGGATGCGTTTTACCAAGTCGTCGAGTGCCGGGAACTCCACCCTATCCTCCCGATCTTCTTCTTCAGGCGGCGGCAAGGTGACTCTGAACTCAAACGGTTCTTCCTGATAAACTGCATCTTCGCCTTCACTCGGGCCCACCGGGGCTTGATCGTCTTCATCGGAAACCACCGGAGACGGAATGAGCTCTGGTTCAGTTTCCTCTTCCGTCTCGTCTACTGCAACTACCGGGGCGGGAATCTGCGCAAGCCGGTCGCGGATGCCGGACTCCAAACGGTCAATCAGTCCTTTTTTTTTTCGCCGTCGGCACCAGCATTTTCCGGCAGCGATTCCGCCAAGGCAGACAGCTCCTTGATCAAGGAATCTATTGCCCGCGAACGACTGGCCTCAACGGCCTTCAGTAGGGTAACCTCGAAATTTATTTTTTCCGCCAGTCCCAGTTTCACGCCACCCTCGCCTTCCCGCAGGGCATCGAGCATCCGCGTAGCCTGCTCGGTAGTCATGGGAATCTCGCCCAATCGTTTTGTGTGACCGCCCTGCGCAATCGCATCCAGCAACGCCGTCCGCACATGGGCCTGCAAATCGGAGAGCATCCGCACCAAATCGCGGCCAGCGGCATCGCATTCGTCCACTATCGCCACGATTTGTTTGTGATCCCCTGCCGCCATCGCCCCGGCCAAAGCCTCGATCTTGCTTTGGGCGACCAATCCAAACACATCCAGCACATCTGGCTCGGAAATTTCGCCACCACAAAATGAAATCATCTGGTCGAGAATGGACTGGGCATCCCGCAGTCCGCCGTCGGCCATGCGTGCAATACAGGCCAGGGCATCGCTCGAGACCTTGATCTTCTCCTCCTTGGCAATTTGCTGCAGCCGGCCCACAATCAGCTCGGTGGGTATCGGCTTGAGGTCAAAGCGCTGACAGCGGGAAATCACCGTCAGTGGCATTTTTTGCGGATCCGTGGTCGCAAAGACAAACTTCACATGCGGCGGCGGCTCTTCGAGGGTTTTCAGCAGGGCGTTGAATGAACCCGGTGAGAGCATGTGCACCTCATCGATGATGTAGATTTTGAATTTGGCTGAGGCCGGGGCATAGCCCACCGAGTCGAGGATGGCTTCGCGGATCTTGTCCACCTGCGTATTACTGGCGGCGTCAAACTCGATCACATCCAGATGTGATCCATCCGCAATGGATTGGCAGACCGGGTCATTGACATCGAAATCTGCGTTTGGCCCATCAGTGCAATTGAGCGCCTTGGCAAAAATACGCGCCGTCGTGGTTTTGCCCGTGCCGCGGGGGCCGACAAACAGGTAGGCATGTGCAATTCGGTCGCGGCTGATGGCATTCTTCAAGGTCCGCACCACGTGATCCTGCCCGACAACGTCGGCAAACGTCTGGGGACGCCATTTGCGGGCAATGACTTGATAGGCGATCGGCACGATGGACTTAGCAGAATTCCGAAATCAAATAGGGCAAAGCGAAAATAAAAGTGGCCAGGCACTCCACGGCACTGGGAGAACGTCGTTACCGTTGCTACCTTCCGGTCCTGGCGGAGTTCACGCGCCTGCCCATGCATGGCACCTGGCCGAGGCGGACCGTAGGTGCCCAGCCAGCGCATTCAACTGCAAATTGAATTATATCTTGGATTCACGCGCCAATCCTGGCCGATCGAGATCAAAATTACCCGGTTATGACTCGGGCGGTGCATTATCCAGAACTCCCGGGGGAGGCGGTGGAAGCCGTCCTCCTTCAGGATTACGGCCGGGCCGATCTCGCCGCCACCGTTCACGCATTTCTCTCTTCAATTCGTCGAGTTTGATCACCTGGGCCGGGGTCAGGACCTTGGCAATCTGCTCATTCATGTTTTCCGCTACGGCCACGGTTTCCTTAAAACCGCTGCTGCGCAATCGTCGCAGTTCCGCCTCGGTCGCGGCCACAATGGGACGGATTTTCTCCAGTTGTTCCGTCGTCAGTTCCAATCGATCGGAAAATCGATGCAACAGCATCGGCGTAAATTTATCCATCGCCGAAGGCCGAAAATCGTGACTGCGCGCGACTCGCAGGGAAATAAATCCGCCAAAGACCGCACCGGCCAAAAACACCCCCAGAAAGGCCAGAATGACTTTCCAAGGTTTATTCATAATCGGTCTCTCCTAGGACAATGCTCGCCGGATCAACTGTCACAAAACTATCCGCCACATGCGTAGGGGTAGATTGGGCGAGCATGGTGTAATTGCTCACCACCCCCAAAACGGCCAATAGACTGGCCACGCCCACGGCCCGCAGGGCAAATTGCTCGATCAATGAAGGGTTCGCCCGTTTGGCGGTAAATGCGTGGGCGGCAGCGCGGGTCGCAAATCCATAAGGTGCCACCGACTCCTGTTCCTCGGAAACCTGCCGGGCAGCCTTGATCAGGCGCTGCCATGCCTTATCTGAGCGATTCATGATCTTTCCTTTCTTTCTAGGGATTCAAAGAGTTTGCGCAACTTTCTCCGTGCACGAAATGCACGGACTTTGACCAGCGAGCCGTTCCACCCGGTAATAGCACAGATCTCGGATATGGTTTTTTGCTCCAAATCCAACAATCGGATGACCATCTGGTCTTCCGGTTTCAATTGGGCGAGTAATTTATGGACCAGTTCATGCGCCGCCATCGCTTCATCTGGGGAGACCTCATTCTCGTTGGTCATGACGGCATCGAGGACATCCGCCTCCCCTTCCGAAAGGTCGGCCCAACGAAATTCCGGCCGTCGTTTCTGGGCACGCAAATGGTCAATGCACGTAGTCACCGCAATACGTGAGACCCAGTGAGGAAACGGCACCGCCCCCTGAAACTGCTCAATCCGGGTGAACATTTTCATAAAAATTTCCTGAGCGAGGTCCTCCTCGAGGACTCGTCGGGGCAAGTGGGAACGCACGATGCGGATAACCAAAGGGTAGAGTTGGTCGACGAGTTGCCGCGCGGCTGCTTGGTCACGCTGGCGGACCCGCTCCAAGCATCCGGGCAAGTCAAACGACTCGTCGTCAGGCATATGGCAATAGAATCAGTATCATACACATCTGACAAGACGCGGGCCGACGGTCGCGGTTACATCCAATCGGATGACATTGACCTGACTTGACGAATCAGCCTGGGCAACTCTAGCTTGCTGCCGTTGATGCGAAACCAACTGCAGGCCCTACGACTTACCACCGCGCACGATCTCTGAATCGCCCGCCGGGTTTATCGTGCGTTATCGCCTGCCACTACCGCCACCGCCAAACGCGGTGTTGAGCCAGTCCTCCCTGTTTTGTTAACCTTCTAGTTTGTTTCGTTATGCAACCCTCTCCTGTCACCAAATATCGACCGTTTCCCCCGGTTGACTTGCCCAATCGCCAATGGCCCGGTCGCACGCTGACCCAAGCCCCGATCTGGTGCAGTGTCGATCTCCGCGACGGTAACCAAGCCCTCGCCCAGCCCATGAGCGTCGAGGAGAAACTCGAATACTTCGAAATGCTCGTGAACATCGGGTTCAAGGAAATCGAAGTGGGATTCCCTTCCGCCTCGCAGATCGAATTCGATTTCATCCGCCGCCTGATCGATGAAAACCGCATCCCCGATGATGTCGCCATCCAGATTCTCTGCCAATGCCGCGAGGAGCTCATCACGCGTTCGTGCGAGGCCATGCGTGGGGCCAAGAACGTCATCTTCCATCTCTACAACTCGACCTCACCCGCCCAGCGCAAACATGTTTTCAATGCGACCAAAGCGGATATTGTAAACATCGCCGTGCAGGGCACCAAGTGGGTCAAACAATACACCCAAGCCCTGATCGACGACGGCACTCGCGTGCGCTTCGAATATTCGCCGGAAAGTTTCACCAGCACGGAGCTCGAGTTCGCTTTGGAAATCTGCGAAGCGGTAACCGACGTATGGCAGCCCACGGTCGACAACAAGATCATCCTCAACCTGCCCGCCACCGTCGAATACGCGACCCCCAACGTGCACGCTGATCAGATTGAATGGATGGGCACGCACCTGACCCGGCGCGATTGCACCATCATTTCATTACACACCCATAACGATCGGGGCACGGGCATCGCCGCAACCGAACTGGCCTTGTTGGCCGGCGCCGACCGCGTTGAAGGCACGCTCTTCGGCAACGGCGAACGCACCGGCAACCTGGACATCGTCGTGGTCGCTTTGAATTTCTACACCCACGGCATTGATCCGGGACTCGACTTTTCGAACATCAACGAAATTCGCGAAATCTACGAGCGTTGCACCCGGCTCGAGGTGCCCGTGCGGCAACCCTACGCAGGGGAGTTGGTCTTCACCGCCTTCAGTGGATCGCACCAGGATGCCATTAAGAAATCCTGGGCTGTCCAAAAACCGGACACGCCTTGGGATGTGCTCTACATCCCGGTGGATCCCGCGGATATCGGCCGCAGCTACAAAGCTATCATTCGGATTAATTCCCAGTCAGGCAAAGGCGGCGTCGCCTACATTCTTGAGAGCGAGTTTGGTTATAGCCTGCCCAAACTCATGCACAAGGAGGTTGGCCGCTTGATCAATGTTTTGGCGGACAGCACCGGCCGCGAACTCACCTCGAAGGAAATCCATCAAGCCTTCGTCGATGAATATCTGGACCGCACTGATTCCATTGCCATCAAGCAATTCCGCACCAACGAAACGGATAGTGCCGTGAGTTGCCAGGTGAACATTGCCATCGAGGGCCAAAGGCACGATCTCTCCGCGGAGGGTAATGGTCCCATCGACGCGTTCGTCCGCTCGCTCAGTGGCACCAGTTTACCCAAGTTCGAGGTGCAATCATACACCGAGCATTCGCTGGGCAAGGGCGCCGAGGCCAAGGCCGTCTCCTACATCCAAATCAAGACCGACCGGGGTCAGATGCTCTATGGTGCCGGCACTGACACCAACATCGAACTCGCTTCGATCAAGGCCATCGTCAGTGCCCTCAACCGAGTGCTGGCTAAACCATAGTCATAACTCATCCTAAACTCGGATGAAATACACGCCCACCAAATCACCGCTCACCGGTGAAACCTTGGAGACGCTCACCTCGCGCTTGAAAGCGCAAGGTGAGCCGGCGTTTCGCGCAAAGCAGATCCTCGACTGGGTTTACAAAAAACGCGCCCGCACGTGGGATGACATGACCAATCTGTCGAAATTCCTGCGCGCTTGGCTCGATGAACAATTCGAGCTAGTTCCGCTCGCGCTCGTTCACGGCAAACAGTCGCTCGATGTGACCGACAAACTGCTCCTTGAGCTCGGCGACAAATCGCTCATCGAAACCGTCATCATCCGCGCTCCCCAAGAAGGTGTCGGCCTTGAACACTCGCGCAAGACCATCTGCATATCCACGCAGGTCGGCTGTGCAATGGGCTGCAAGTTTTGCGCCTCGGGGCTAATGGGACTGAAACGCGACCTCAACGCTGGCGAAATCGTCGCCCAGCTGCTGCACGTCTGTTACCGCGAGGATGCCCACGATCCGCGCGCACACACCGGTCTCGCCTCGTTCGACAACATCGTGGTCATGGGCATGGGCGAGCCCCTCGCCAACTACGAGGCCATCACCACCGCACTCAAAATCATCAACGCCGACTGGGGCTTCGGTTTCGGCGCACGGCGCATCACCCTTTCTACCAGTGGGCTTGTGCCCAACATTCTCAAGCTCGCTGACGAGCCCATCGGGGTGCGACTCGCCATTTCACTGCACGGCGCCACCGACGAAGTTCGTTCGCAAATCATGCCGATCAACAAGGCCTACCCGTTGGCCAAACTCATTCCCGCCGTCCGCACATTTAGCGAGAAGCACGGCCGGATGGTTACGCTCGAATTCATCTTGATCGAAGACATCAACGACATGCTTGAGCAGGCCGAAAAACTCCGCGATATCGCCATCGACCTTCACGCCCACGTCAATCTGATCCCCTACAACACCGTGGAAGGCCTTCCGTGGAAACGCCCTTCAATCACGCGCCAAGAACGCTTCGCTGAAATTCTCCGCTGCGCCCGCGTTTCCGTGACGCTCCGCCGCGAAAAGGGTCACGACATTGACGCCGCCTGCGGCCAGCTCCGCCTCAAGACAGAGAAAGAGCGTGAATTGGTAAATAGCTGAACCATCTCGGCGCTGGCCTAGTTTTACCGAGCTCATGGAAAGGGGAGATTTCTGCGCTTTAGTCATATCAACATAACCATATATATTGATTAGTAATGCCACCGGACTCCTCTGTCGCCCAACTTTTCACCCAACAGGCTCATCCCCTGCGTTCCTTGGAATTTTTCCCGCCAAAGGACGATGCCGGAGTCGAATCACTGCGCCAAACCGCGAAAGCCCTTCAACGCATCCAACCGGATTTTGTTTCGGTAACCTATGGCGCCGGCGGCAGCACGCGCGAACGCACGGCCCAAGTTTCTAAAATCCTCCGCGAAGATCTGGGATTCACGGTCATGCCCCACCTCACCTGCGTCGGGCATTCGCGCACGGAGCTTAAGGAGCTGGCCGACCGCATTCACGCCAACGGATTTCGCAATATCATGACCTTGCGAGGTGATCCGCCAAAAGGGAGCACGGAATTTGCGGCTGTGGCCGACGGTCTGCACTATGCTTCCGAGCTCGTCGGACTTTTAAAATCTCAGCATCAGGATTTCTGTCTCGGGGTCGGGGGTTACCCTGAAAAGCATCCCGAGGCCGTTTCAGCCGATGTCGACTTGGCCAACTTGAAAACTAAAGTGGATGCCGGAGCGGACTTCATCACCACCCAGCTCTTTTTCGATAACACCGTATACTTCCGCTTTGTGGACCGTTGCCGGTCTGCCGGAATCAAAGTCCCGATCGTGCCGGGTATCATGACGGTGCTTTCGCTGAAACAAATTCAGCGCTTCACCACCATGTGCGGGGCTACCCTACCCGTCACACTCGTCAAACGCCTGGAAGCCGCCGGGGAAGATTCGGACATCGTGGAAACTATCGGAATCGATTGGGCGCTTGGGCAGATTCGCGAATTGATCGCCAAGGGAGCACCCGGCTATCACATCTATATTGTGAACCGGGCAAAAAGCGCGCTTGCTCTGGCCGCTGGTTTGGCCGCCTAGCCACCCGCAAAGACCGGTCGAAAACCGGCTTCGCTGAGGATCAAAGCAATTTTCTCCCGCTGGTCACCTTGAATCTCGATGTTCCCGTCCTTGACGGTCCCTCCACAGCCACATGAAGCCCGCATCTGTTTCGCGAGCTTTTCCTTTTCCGGTAGCCCAATTCCCACAAATCCAGAGATCACGCTGACGGTCTTGCCGCCTCGCCCACCGGTAGAACGTTTAATATCTACCCGGCCACGATTACTGGATGAGGGCAAGGAAGGGTGCTTTTCCGTTTGCTGGTTTGTGACCGTAGGCTTGGCGCTGTGGGGCAAATCTAGTCCCCCAAGGGCTCCAAAAGGATTATGGCCCAGCCCAGCCCCGCCATCCGTCGATACTTTATCGCCTTTGGCCATGGCTCAACTCAGGCCCGTCCACCGCAGGAACCAACGGGGATATCGGATTCACCGCCCAGAAACAAATGGGCTTTGGCATAACTCCTACGTTCAAGAAAATGAACAAGTTGCGGATGTAACCGACCACGTTCCTGCGCCAATATTTCATCGAGTTTCAACATCTCAGCAGCGATCACCGCGCCGTTGGATTGCTTGATGCCTTGCAGCAGATGGCTGAGGGCGATTTTGATTTCTGATTCGGTCACGTTAGATGGAGAAACTAATTTTGCTGTTACTGTCCTTAAGCTGGATTGCAATCACTCAAGCATTTTCGAGCTTAGCTTGAGTCTGAAGGCCCGGTGTGCTGAATTTTCATTTCAACCATTTCTAATAGCTTAACCTAGTAATCAGACCCCATAAGCCTGCTGCGTTGTTGAGCATTTCTTATCCTCAGATGAATTCTCTCTCTCTTCCCACCCGGGCCAATGCAGCGGCGATTGAAGCCGCCTACCAGCTATGGCTGGAAAACCCGGATTCGGTGGACCCGACTTGGCGCGCCTTCTTCCAAGGCTTTACCTTGGGTAACACTGGTGGAGCCCTCCCGGGGGGTGTAAACGCGTCCAGTGATGTTTCGATCGTTGATAGCCTCAAACAGTCGCACGTCCATTACCTCATTAATAGCTACCGGGCGATCGGCCACTTTGAAGCCCACCTCGATCCCCTGAGTGGGCCCCCGGAAGCGCATCCCAAGCTGAGTCTCGAACAATTCGATCTCACCGAAGCCGACCTCGATACGTCCTTTGACGTCGGCACCTATCTCGGCGGTGGCCAGATGAAGCTCCGTGATGTTATTACCTCCCTCCGCCAGACCTACTGCGGACATGTCGGCGTGGAATACACCCATATCCAGGACGTCGATGTGCGGCAATGGCTCCAGCAGAAAATGGAGCTTACCCGCAACCAGCCGGATTTCACTCGTCAGGAAAAAATCCGTATTCTGCGCCGCGTCCACAAGGCCGAGCTCTTCGAGAAATTCCTTCACACCAAATACGTCGGCCAAAAGCGGTTCTCTCTCGAAGGCGGTGAAACCATCATCGCCGCCCTCGATGCGATGATCGAACACGCTCCGCAAGTAGGCGTCGAAGAGGTTGTCATGGGCATGGCGCACCGTGGTCGGCTCAACGTGCTGACCAGTATCATGCGCAAGTCGTTCGACGAACTCTTCGCGCAGTTTTCCGAAAACTACATCCCCGACGCGGTCGGCGGAGACGGCGATGTAAAATACCATCTCGGCTACAATGCCGTGCTGGATACGACCGCCGGTCCGAAGGTCGAAGTTCGCCTCGCCGCCAATCCTTCGCACCTTGAAATCGTCAACCCGGTCGTCGAGGGCAAGGCCCGCGCGCGCCAGCGGATCCGCGGCGACACCGATCGCACCAAGGTCCTGCCCGTGCTCCTCCACGGTGACGCCGCTTTTGCCGGCCAAGGGGTAGTCGCCGAGACCATGAATTTTTCCCAGCTGCCCGGCTATCGCACCGGCGGCACCCTGCATTTCATCATCAATAACCAGATCGGTTTCACCACCGATCCGAGCGACGCGCGCTCCACCCGCTATTGCACCGATGTCGCCAAGATGATCGAGGCCCCTGTGTTTCACGTCAACGGGGACGATCCTGAAGCCGTCTGCATGATGGCCCGCTTGGCCCTGGAGTTTCGGGAGAAGTTCCACCGCGATGTCGTCATCGACATGTATTGCTACCGGAAGCACGGCCACAACGAGAGCGACGAGCCCGCCTTCACCCAGCCCCTGCTCTACCGCAAGATCAGCAAGCAGGATCAGGTATCCGCCATTCTCACGCGCAAACTCACCGAAGAAGGCACCATCACCGCGACCGAGGGGGATGCCATCAAAGCCGAATACACCGACGCCTTGGAGGCCAATCTCGACAAGGCCAAGGCCGGTGAGGATAACCGCAGCGCGAAACGCAAGGCCCTGAGCGAGGCCAACAAATTCGCGGGCTCGACCGCCGTGTTTCAGCCCAACTTCAATTTTGATCCGGCCCCGACCCTTTCCAGCGCAGAGGATATCGCGACCGTCGTGCAAGCTCTGACCACCGTTCCGGAGGGGTTTAATCTCAATCCCAAGATCAAACGCCTGCTCGATCAGCGGGCCAAGGCCCATGCCAATGGCGGGCCGATTGATTGGGGCCTTGGTGAGTCCCTCGCAATCGGCACCCTCTTGTTGGACGGCACCCATGTGCGACTCAGCGGACAGGATTGCCAACGCGGGACCTTCAGTCACCGCCACGCCGTCCTGCACGATTCAGAGACTTTGCAGACTTATACGCCCTTAAAACATGTCCGCGAAGGCCAAGCCATGTTCTGTGTGTATAACTCGCTGCTCTCGGAAGCCGCCGTGCTGGGTTTTGATTACGGTTACGCCACCGATTACGACGAGATGCTCTGTATCTGGGAAGCCCAGTTCGGCGATTTCGCCAACGGAGCCCAAGTGGTCATCGACCAGTTCATCGCCAGCGGTGAATCCAAGTGGCAGCAGACCTGTGACATGGTGCTCCTCCTGCCCCACGGTTACGAAGGCCAGGGACCGGAGCACTCCTCGGCCCGCCTCGAACGTTTCCTCACCGCCTGCGCTGAGGACAACATGCAGGTCGCCAACGCCACCACTCCTGCACAGTTTTTCCACCTTCTACGCCGGCAGATGAAGCGTAGTTTCCGCAAACCACTCATCATCATGTCACCCAAGTCGCTGCTGCGCCACCCGGCGGCAACATCGCAGTTGGAGGATTTCACCACCGGACATTTTCACGAAATTCTGGAGGAGCCCACCGCTCCGGACAGCGCCGAACGCCTCATCCTTTGCTCGGGTAAAGTTTACTATGATCTCTGCGACTACCGCGAAGAGCACAAGATCACCGACACCGCCATTGTGCGCATCGAACAGCTCTACCCGCTCAATTCCGCCCGGCTCGCCGAAGTTGCCAATCGCTATCCTCATGCCCGGCTCGTGTGGTGCCAGGAAGAATCCCAGAACATGGGTGCCTGGTCTTATATCGCGCCGCATCTGGAAGTAATTACCAGTCGCCGGCCGTTCTATGCCGGGCGCGATGCCTCCGCCTCCCCCGCCGTCGGTTCCCTCGCCCTCCACCGAATCGAACTCGCCGCCTTCCTCAAAGCCGCTTTCACTGGTTAACCTTTTCCGCTGCACCAACCAAATTTAGATATGAGCCTTGAA
The DNA here is from genome assembly GCA_030833445.1 of Cephaloticoccus sp. Taxonomy (GTDB): domain Bacteria; phylum Verrucomicrobiota; class Verrucomicrobiia; order Opitutales; family Opitutaceae; genus Cephaloticoccus. The sequence goes on from JAURHD010000007.1 coordinate 45,370, forward strand.
GTAAAAATCCCCGCCCTCGGCGAATCCATCAACTCCGGCATCCTCGCCAAATGGCATGTCAAGGACGGCGATACGGTCCAAAAGGACCAGCCTCTCTTTGAACTCGAGACCGACAAAATCACGTCCGAGGGCATTGCGGAAGCCGCCGGTAAAATCAGTCTGAAGGTCAGCGAAGGCACAGAGGTCAAAATCGGCGAGGTTGTCGCCACGATCTCAGAAGGCGGATCCGATAGCTCCTCCGAGAAACCCGCCAAGGAATCCAAGGAAAAGGCCGCTGACTCTGCTCCAAAGAAAACCGAAAAAGAATCCAAGGAGGATAAGTCCGAGCCCAAGGAAACTGCCAAGAAGAGCGACGCGCAATCACCCGCGGTCCGCCGCCTGGCCGAGGAAACCGGGGTCGATCCCAAACTGGTCGAAGGTTCCGGCAAAGATGGTCGGGTGACGAAAGGCGATATGCTCGCGGCAAATGATGCCAAGCCGTCAGAGGCCAAGCCCGCATCTGCTGCACCGGCAAAACCTGCCAGCACCGGTGAACGCCAAACCCGCAAGAAACTGTCACCCCTGCGCGCCAAGATCGCCTCACGCCTCGTCCAGGCCCAGCACGAGGCCGCCATGCTCACGACCTTCAATGAGGTCGACATGTCGGCCGTGATGGAGCTGCGCAAAAAATACCAGGATGACTTCGTCAAGAAACACGGCGTCAAACTTGGCTTCATGTCCTTCTTCACCAAGGCCGTCGTCAACGCCTTGCAGGAAGTCCCCGCCATCAATGCCCAGATCGTCGGCGACAGTCTCATCCAGAATCACTATTACGATATCGGTGTGGCTGTTTCCACCCCCAAGGGTCTGATGGTTCCGGTCATTCGCGACTGCGAAAAACTCGGGATGGCCGACATCGAAAAATCCATTGGGGCGGTCGCCACCCGTGCACGCGATGGCAAAATCACCCTCGCGGACCTAGAAGGCGGTGTCTTCACGATCACCAACGGTGGCATCTTCGGTTCGATGCTTTCCACCCCGATTCTCAATTCACCCCAGAGCGCCATTCTCGGCCTGCACGCCATCAACGAAAAGCCGGTGGCCGTTAATGGTCAGGTCGTCATTCGTCCGATGATGTATCTCGCGCTGAGCTACGATCACCGCGTGGTCGACGGCCGCGAAGCCGTCACCTTCCTCGTCAAGGTCAAGCAAGCCATCGAGGATCCCACCCGCCTCGTCATCGGAATTTAAACCAATCTTTCTCTTTATCCCTTATCATTCCTCTCTCGTCATTTTTCTGATCGGGCCGAGAGAAAGATTAAGATAAAGAGTAACGAGAAAGCATATCTATGTCAGCATCCACCACTTTTGATCTCATTGTTATCGGTGCCGGCCCCGGCGGATACGTCTGCGCGTTTCGCTCCGCCCAGCTCGGTCTTAAGGTCGCCTTGATTGACAAACGTAAAGAACTCGGCGGCACCTGCCTCAATGTCGGCTGCATTCCCAGCAAGGCACTCCTTGCCTCGTCCGAGCACTTCGCCTTTACGCAGCTTCATGCCGCGGCCCACGGCATCAAAGTCAACGGAGTTTCAATCGATGTGCCGACCATGCTGAAGAAGAAGGAAGACATTGTCGCCAAAATGACCGGCGGCATCGCCATGCTGGCCAAGGCGCGCAAAGTCACCGTGATCAATGGTGAAGCGAAATTCACCGCCGCCAATACGGTCGCGGTCGGCGATCAATCCCTGACCGCCAAGAACATCGTCATCGCCACGGGTTCGGCGCCGGTCGAACTGCCGTTCATGAAGTTTGACGGCAAGACGGTCGTCTCCTCCGACCAAGCCATCGCGTTTACCGAAGTGCCGAAGAAACTCGTCGTGGTCGGGGGCGGCGCCATCGGTCTGGAACTCGGCTCAGTCTGGGCCCGGCTCGGTGCCGATGTGACCATCGTGGAATTTCTCCCGCAGATCGGCGGCGCGGCCGATGCCGATGTCATCCGTAACTTCACCCGCATACTTCAAAAGCAAGGCCTCAAGATCGAGGTCAACGCCAAGGTCACCGGCCTCAAGGACGGCAAGCTCACCGCCGAACGCGATGGCAAGACGCTGGAATTTCCCGCCGACAAGGTGCTCGTTTCCGTCGGTCGCCGCCCCTACACGGATGGACTTGGTTTGGACAAAGCCGGGGTCGAACTTACCGACAAGAAACGCATCAAGGTGGATGCACACCTCAAAACCAACGCCGCTGGCGTATGGGCGATCGGTGACGTGATCGATGGCCCGATGCTCGCGCACAAAGCTGAAGAGGATGGTGTCGCTGTCGCCGAATGGATCGCCGGAAAGGCCGGTCACATCAACTGGGACCTCATGCCGGCCATCATCTACACCGATCCCGAAATCGCGACCGTCGGCATGGGTGAGGACGCCGCCAAAAAGGCCGAGATAAAGGTCAACGTCGGCAAATTCAACTTCGCCGCCAATGCCCGCGCTCACGCCAACGATGGCGCGGATGGCTTTGTGAAGATCATCGCCGACGCCACGACCGACAAAATTCTCGGCGCGCAGATCCTCGGCAAGAACGCCGGCGAACTCATCAGCGAAATCGTCACGCATATGGAATACGGCGGCAGCGCCGAGGACCTCGCCCGCACGATCCACGCCCATCCGACGATGAGTGAAGCGGTCAAGGAAGCTGGTCTCGCGGTCAGCAAAAGTGCGTTGCATGCCTTTTGAAGACTTGCATCACGCGCAAAACTTCCAGCAATCTCCGCTCGTGTTGAATTCTTCCCTTCTTCGTAAAGCTAACCTCTGGCGCGTCGTCGTTGACGCGTTCCGGCGTGTTGTTGCCTAGCGAAGGAGTCGATTCATCTACTCAACCAGCCTTGCAACCGCGCCCTCCCCGGCGCGGTTTTTCTGTGCCGGGTGGCGCCGATCCAAATGACCCAGTCCACACCGGCAAAAGCCTCTCCTCATCACGCCCGCGGTATCATCCTCATGGTGCTATCCACCGTGGGCTTCACCGCAAATATCCTGCTGATCCGGGCGTTTGCCACGCTCGAGGGCACCAACATGTGGTTTCTGGTCTGCATGCGGTTTCTCACCGGCCTGTTCCTGATCAGCACCATCTACCATCGGGAATTTCAGCCGCGGAACCTGTTGTTGAATCCACGCCTCATCGCCCGTGGCGTGATCGGTGGCATTGGCACGGCCGGCTACTACATCACCATAGCCCACTTGGGTGCAGGTCGGGCCACCTTCATCGGGAACACCTACGTTATCTGGGGCGGTTTGCTGGCGGTCTGGGTTCTAAGCGAACGCTTCACCCTGCGGCTGGCAGTCGGCTGCGTCTCCACGCTCAGCGGAATCGCCCTTCTGACCAACGTAATCGGCACGGCGATGCACCCCGGTATTTACGACGTGTTGGCGTTGGTCACCGCGTTTGCCTCCGCCACTGTCATCGTGCTGATCCGGCAGCTTCATGCGAAGGAACATACCTCAACCATCTTTGCCGCCCAGTGCGTCTACGGTTTATTGATCTGCAGTATCCCGGCCTGGCACCTGACCGATACGTTGCCCACCGGTTCATGGTGGATTATCCTCGGTGCCAGCGTTTCAGCCGCCGTGGGACAACTCTGCATGACCCGAGCCTTTCGCGATCTCACCGTCGGTGAAGGTTCCCTGCTGCAAATGCTCGTGCCCCTCGGGGTGGCAATCGGTGGCGTATTGCTATTCAGCGAACATTACACTGCCACCGAATTGATCGGGGCAGTGTTGATCTTGGGCGGATCGGTCCTGCCGTCCCTGCGACGTTAAGCCTTGGCTGCCTTGGCGGCTTCCCGGGCCACTCGCTGACGGACCTGCCATGGAAAACTCCGCGGAGCCGCGAGCGGTTTCTCATAGGCGGAGCCCATCGCGATATAGGCGCGCCGGTAGTCCTCTGAGTTATTCGGCGGGGTGTAATGCAACGTCCGGCCATGGTGAAACGTAGCTCCACCAGCGGGCAGTTCGCAGGCCACGGCACTGCTGAAATCAACGGCACCCGGCACCACTTCCAAGCCCGGGGTCAAAGGATTGTCCCCGATGGGGCGATGCGGCACGATTTCGTTGCGGTGCGATCCGGGCACAAAATGCATGCAGCCATTTACCGTGGTCGCGGGCTGCAATGGAATCCAGACACTCAAGCTGGAATACTCCTTCGCCGGATTCCAATACGCCTCATCCTGATGCCAAGGTGTGGCGGCGGCATTGTGCGCCGGTTTGTTGATCGCATGGTCCCCGACCATCTTGGTGTCGTCGCCATGGAGTTGCTTCATCATGGCCTTCAGATTGGCCACCATCTGCGTCTGCAATAGCTCGGGAGCATATTTGGCCGGCTGAAGAATCTGCGGAATGGAAATCTTTTTACCGGCTTCCCGCGCGCCATTAAGATCGTAGAGATCCCCATCGGCCTTGCTGCTGTCCTCATGGAAGAGCCGGTCATAGATCGCTTTCACGGTTTCAATCTCGGCCACCGGCATGATTGCATCGATAGCCAGGTAGCCATGCTCATGATAAAATGCAATTTGCTCAGGCGTGAGGAGATGCGTCGGGCGCAAGGGCGGTGTGGCACCGTAGTTGGGGAGCTGTGGGGCGGTCATGGCATTCATCGTCGGTCAGGTTAACAGAAAAACGAAGCCCTTGCGTCCGTGCGCATACGGCAGCACAAAATCAAACATCATGCCTCGTCCTCCCAGCGCCCGGAATGCCGGCCGAATCGATTTGTCCGCCCGGGACATCAATTTGCCGGGGGTGCTGGAAATCGGCAGCTATCATTACAAATCGGCCCAACGCGGGCTGCAGGGCGTCGCCCACGAAGGTTGCTTCGGGATCTGTCACCTCGTGCGCGGGGTGCAGACCTATCGGGTCGATGCGGATGTCTGTCACCTACGTGGAGGTGATCAGTTGCTCACCTTCCCCGGCGAGGCTCTCGACACCGCGGGAACTCCGGAAGAAAAAGGGCACCTACATTGGTTTGTGCTGCGCATGCAACCTCTCGATGCGCCGCTGCTCTTTCTCGATGCAACCGCGGCGGTCGAACTCCGCAAAGTGCTGCTCGCCCTGCCCAACCGCCACTTTGCGGCGCACCCCGATGCGGATGATTTGGCCGCTACAATATTAAACACCCTGCAAACCAAGCCGACGCAGCTGCTTTCCCGCATGAGTGCCGCCCAATTGTTACTGCGCTATATTTTTCAGCTGCTGGAAGCGGCGGGGCGGGATGAAGCAGGCCGGCCATCACCCAGAATCCAGCGTTGCTTGGACCATATCACGGATCACCTGCACGAGACGCTTAGTGTGCCAGAACTGGCCACTCTGATTGGTCTCTCAGAATCCCGATTCAAGAACCGCTTTCGCGAAGAGGTCGGCATTCCTCCCGGCGATTATGTGTTGCGCAGCAAGATCACCGCCGCTTGCGAAGATCTAAAAAATCAGGAGAGCATGGTCACCACGGTTGCCCACGCGTTCGGATTTTCGAGTTCGCAGTATTTCGCCACGGTATTCCGGCGTTTCATGGGTCTCACGCCAACGGCCTATAAACGCCGTCATTTGCAGCGTTAACTTGAAACAAACTTGCGACCGTCAGTTCAAGGATCGCTAGTGGAAGGGTGAGCAAGCGCACCTTAATTCTCTGGGACATCGACGGAACCATTATCGTATCGCACGGCGCCGGAGTGCGCGCGATGGAACGCGGTTTCACCGAGCGTTTCGGCCGGCCATGTGACCTAAGCAAGATCGACTGGGCAGGCCGCACGGACAGCTGGATCACTAGCGAAGTATTGCGGCATAACAATCTGCCGGCCACCCCGGAGAACATCCAAGCCTACCTCGAAGCCTATCTTTCCCTGCTACCAATCGAATTGGCCAACGGCCAGCAGGGTCAGGTGCTGCCAGGCGTGCTCGAATTGCTAGAGACCTTGCACCATCACCCGCATATCGCCCAAGGCCTGCTCACCGGCAATTTGCAGCGCGGGGCTCAGTTTAAACTGACCCACTACAAGGTCTGGCACTATTTCGAATTCGGCGCCTTTGCCGATGACAGTCCCCGTCGCAATGATCTCGGACCGCATGCCTTGCGTCGGGCCGGCGCCCATCACGGTGTGGAGTTCGCGCCGGACAGCACCTTCATCATCGGCGACACGCCCCATGATATTGAATGCGGCAAGGTCATCGGAGCCAAAACCATCGCCGTGGCTACGGGCAACTACTCACTCGAGGAATTACAATCGCATGCCCCGACCACCGCCTTCGCCAACTTGAGCGATACGGCCGCATTTTTGCTCACGATCGGCGCCTGATTATTTCGCCTTCTTCATCTCTACGGCGGTCACTTTGCCCTGCATCAGGACAACGCGCACGGCATCCTCAAAGCGCTCATCATGGCGGTCATACGCCACCCCGCCCCCGACGCCACTGCCATAGCCGCCGGAACTGACACCCAACCCGAGGGAAAACTTCGGCTTTTTATCGTAGTAAGCCCAAATCTCCGCCGTGCCTTCTTCCGTGGTGCGCGTAAAAATCCGGTCCGGCTCACCCAAGGCCACTTTCACCTGCTTGGGGGTGAAACCGAGGTCTACCCGGCCCGCCCGAATCGTCGCCTGCACTTCCGGGGACCATTCGTTGAATACGGCCTTATTTTGGTTGATGCGAGAGTCCACCGATGCGCAACCACCTAAAACCAAAGTAATAGCTAGAAGTAAGCTGGAGAGAGTAGTTTTCATGGGAAGTTTTGTTGCGCCAGAATCTGGCCTGTTCTCAATGACAGCACAATTCCCTAACCGTTCACTCCAACTATGAAAACCTTTACTATTGCGATTGGATCCGACCACGCCGGTTACGCCTATAAGGAGGCCATCAAGGGCATGCTGCTAGCCGAAGGTCACACCGTGCGCGATTTCGGCACCCATTCGGCAGAACGCTGTGATTACCCCGATTTTTGTTTTCCTGTCGCCCGGGCGGTCGCCGCTGGTGAAGTCGAGCGCGGGATCGTGCTGGGAGGTTCAGGCAACGGGGAAGCCATGGCGGCCAACCGGGTGAAGGGAGTTCGCTGCGGCGTGTGTTGGAACGAACAGGTCGCGATTTGGAACCGGTCACACAACGACGCCAATTGTCTCTCCCTCGGTGAACGCACCATCACCCAGGAGGAAGCCTTTCACATTGTCCGCGTTTGGCTGGCCACGGAGTTCGAAGGCGACCGCCACATCGCCCGCATCCGCAAACTGGATAGCATGGCGTAATCCCTCGATTGGGTCGCGATTCAGGTGATTCCAAATATGATTTGACATTAAAGTAATTATTACTTCGATGTTCAATCGTTATGGGAACCCATTACCAAGGATCGAAGGAAGAAACCGACGCACTCAATGCTTACATCAAGCTGATGCGAGCGGCTGAGACCCTTACTGCGAGATCCCATGCGGTGCTCCCCAAGAATCTTACTCTTTCACAATTCGGTGCTCTGGAAGCACTTTTGCATCGAGGTTCCATGTGCCAGTCCGAGTTGGCAGCCAAGTTACTCAAGAGCGGAGGCAACATTACCCTAGTAGTCGATAATTTGGTCAAGGCCGGCTTGGTAACCAGGCAAAGGGATGAACAGGACCGCCGTTTCATCACCGTATCCCTTACGGAGAAGGGCCGCAGCTATATTTCCGAGCTGTTCCCGAAAGTCGTGGCCAACATCACCAAGGAATTTGGCATTCTCAGTAGTGCCGAACAATTCACCTTGTGTTGGCTGTGCAAAAAACTCGGCACGGCTAGCTAGTGAAACTCCCACCCAAGAACCAATTAACCATTACTCTTTATCCTATACTTCAACATCAAATCATTTATCCAATGAAAACCATAATTAGCAAAATCCTGAATACTAACGCCCGCAATTGGGCTCTCCTCGCTCCGCGCCTCGTGCTCGGGGTGATCATGTTCGCCCACGGCGCCCAAAAGCTCTTCGGCTGGTTCGGAGGCTACGGCCTCAAGGGAACTGCTGGCTTTTTCGCCGAAAGCCTGGGTATGACTCCCGGCATTCTCTGGGCCGGCATGGCCGGCGGTGGCGAATTCCTCAGCGGCATCCTGTTGATCCTGGGCTTGGCCACCCGCTTCGGCGCCTTGAGCAGTGCCATCACCATGACCGTCGCAATCATCACCGTGCATCACGGCGCCTTCTTCCTGCCCGCCGGCATGGAATACGTCCTCGCCCTGATCGCGATCTCCATCGCCCTGCTCATCAATGGTGGCGGCGACTTGTCGATCGACGCCGGTCTCACCCGAAAGAACACCTGAAAAAAACCAAATGTCACTCAATGAGTGGCATTCAAAATCTCCTCTTATCATGAATCTCACCGGTCTGCATCACATCACCGCCATTGCTTCGGATCCGAAGCAAAACGTGGATTTCTACACCCGTGTGTTGGGTCTGCGCTTTGTTAAAAAGTCGGTCAACCAGGACGATCCCGGGACCTACCACCTTTACTATGGAAACTACGAGGCCTCACCGGGAACCATCCTGACTTTCTTCCCCTGGCCGGGTATGCGTCGGGGTCGACCCGGGCATGGGCAAGCCTATGCCACCGCCTATTCCATTCCAGCGGGTGCGGTAGACTATTGGACCGGTCGTTTGTCAGATCTAAAAATTAAGACCGAGCCCACAGTCGAACGTTTTGGCGACCAAGTCATCACCCTGTTCGATCCGGATGGTCTGCGCGTGGAACTGGTAGCCAGCCAGGAAACCGATAGCCGTCCCGCCACTCCCTCCCCGGATGTGCCGGCCGACTATGCCCTTCGGGGTTTTCAAAGCAGCACCTTGGGCCTGACCGATATCCAAGCGACCGCTCAAATCCTCACGGGTAACATGGGTTATCGTGAAGTAGCCCAAGCTGGTCACCGCACCCGTTATACCGTGGGCAATGGCGGACCGGGCACCTACGTCGACTTACTGGTGGATCCCAATCTACCCCACGGCCTGAACGGTGCCGGGACCATTCACCACGTCGCTTTCCGGACTCCGGACGACGCCAGCCATGAGATCGCTCACGGCGAAATTGCCTCGGCTGGTTATCATATCAGCCCGATCATCGATCGCGCATATTTCAAATCCATCTACTACCGGGAACCTGGTGGCGTGTTGTTTGAAATAGCGACGGATCGACCCGGTTTCACCATCGACGAACCACTTGAGTCACTCGGCACCCACTTGGGTTTGCCCCCGCGGCTGGAGCCGCATCGCGCAGCCATTGAAGCAGCCCTGCCAAAACTGAACTAATCATCTCGGAAATGGAACACCATGACCCTGCATAATCATCACTATCACTACACAATCGGAACGGATCCGGCCGCACCTCCACTCCTGTTGCTGCACGGCACCGGGGGCAATGAAAACGATCTGTTGCCGTTGGCTCGGGTCCTGTCGCCGGGTAGCACTGTGCTCAGTCCCCGTGGACGAGTCAGTGAACGCGGAGCCAATCGCTTCTTTGCCCGCTTAGCCGAGGGTGTATTCGACTTGGATGAAGTCACTCGGCGCACACATGTGTTGGCCGATTTTGTCATCGCTGCCTGCGGGGAACACGGTATCGAAGCCGGCTCGCTGATCGCCGTGGGCTTTTCCAATGGAGCCAACATTGCCGCCAGCTTATTACAACTGCGTCCCGAGGTGTTGGCAGGTGCCATCTTGCTGCGTCCCATGGTCGTCCTCCCTGATTCCGCACCCAAGGATTCCTTGCTGGGGAAACGGGTCCTCATTGCCAGTGGAACACAGGACCCGATCGTGCCGTCGGCTCATCCGGAAAAGTTAGCCGATCTCCTGCGCGCGGGGGGATCAGAAGTTTCCGTCCAGCTGTTCCCGATCGGTCATCAACTTACCACGGCCGATATTATGGCTGCGAAAGATTTCCTGGGTTCCTAAGTCGCAGGACCAATCGAAACGCACTTCCGAACCACGGAAGTGCGCAAATGATTGTCCATGAAGTGTCGCCCCGGCCAATCCGTCGGCACCAAAATGAATTCCCCGGCACCAAATCTCTCGCTTGCGCGGGGCGGAGCCGCCCGCCACCGTGAAGGCAAATCATGGCTTTCCCCAACCCTCCTCCGATACTAGCGGACCGCACTCTGCGCTCCACAGATCTGGACCAGCATCGCGACGAAACCCTTTTGCGCATCTATGCGTGGATGTTTTTGGCGCGATCGGCTGACAACCGCATCCTCGAACTGTTTCGCCAGGGCCTGATCAAAGGCACCGTTACGGGCGGCATGGGCAACGAAGGGCTTTGTGTGCCGTTAGCCCTGTTGGCTGACAAGACTCAGGACGTCATCTGCAACAGTCATCGCGGACTCGGCGGCCATCTGATCTGGAGCGGTCACCTGTGCGATCACCTAAACCAATATTTCGCCAACGCCGAAAGCCCCACCAAGGCCCGCGAAGGCAACATCCACCACGGTGACCCCAAGAATCGTTCGCTACCGATGATCAGCCATTTGGGCATCATGCTGTCGAACGTGGCCGGGGCCGTGGATTCCCAGCGTCGACAAGGCAAACCGGCCGTCGGCTTTGCCTTCTTTGGCGACGGCTCCTCCAGCACCGGCGATGTGCATGAATCACTGAACCTCGCCTCCCTGCTCTCGTTGCCGATGGTCTTCGTGATCGAGAACAATCGCTACGCCTACTCGACCCCCCTGAAAGAACAATTCACCGGGTCCAGTTTGTGGCAACGCGCTGCCGGTTACGGCATGGAAGGCTTTGCGACCGACGCCACCGATGTCGAAGCTTACACGGCCACCATCGCGTCTGCCATTGATAAAGTGCGCACCACTTCCCGACCCGTTCTGATTGAAGCCCATACCTTGCGTCTGCGCGGCCATGCCGCCTACGACACCTGCGATTACCTCAAGCCGGGTGAGAGCGAGTCCTTTTTCGCCCAAGACCCGCTGCCGCGCCTTCGCGCCAAACTTGCCGAGGCCGGCCAAAAAACAAGCCTCAACGAACTCGAGACCGAACTAACGGCGTATCTCGAGGCCTGCGTGAAAGTTTCCATGGCCATCCCGCGGCCGGATGCCACGGGCATGGTGGATGAACTCTTTGCCCCTGCCAGTGCTCCCTTGGCTTGGAAAGCCGAACCCGCCGAGCCACTACAACTCAATTTTGCGCAGGCCCTCAATACGGCCCACCGCAAAATCCTTAACGAACGACCGGAGTCGATTGTGCTCGGGCAGGACATCGGTGTTTACGGCGGCGCATTCAAGGTCACCGAGGATTTGCTCAATGACTTCGGCCGCACCCGGGTGTTCAACACGCCCTTGGCCGAAAGCGCCTGCACCGGTTACGCCATTGGCATGGCCGTGAATGGCCATCGCTCCATCGCCGAATTTCAGTTTGCCGATTTCTCCACCGAGGCGGTCACGCAGATCACGCAGAATGCAGCCACCTATTTTTTCCGCTCCGGGGCGGCCTGCCCCATCGTGTTTCGTTTTCCCTGCGGCACAGTCCAACTCGGCTCGTTCCACTCACAGGAACTCGAATCCAGTTTCCTCTCCTATCCCGGCCTGAAGGCCCTGTATCCCAGCACACCGCAGGATGCGTTTGACGCCTTGCTGGCCGCCTACGAAGACAACAATCCGGTGATCCTGTTTGAAAACAAGGCCCTCTACCGTTGCAAAAAACAACCGGTGGCCTGGAACCCGGATTACCGCAAAATCTGGAAACCCAAACAACTGCGCACCGGTGACTTTGCCACCTTCGTAAGCTACGGTGAAATGGTGCATCGCGCGGCCGAGATCTGCGATTACCTGGCCGAGGAATACGAGATGGCCTTTGATTTGTTCGACCTGCGTGCGCTCTCGCCGCTACGACTGGATAGCATTCAGGAATCACTTAAACGCACCGGCCGTCTGGTCGTCCTCCATGAAGGCCGACGCACCCATGGCTTCGGGGCCGAGTTGGTTGCGCAATTGACGGAGGATAATTTCTCGAACCTCAAGGCTGCGCCGCTGCGGATTGGTTCCCTCGATATTCCGGTGCCGTTTGCCCAAGAGCTCGAAAAAGCCTACCGCCCGAGCAAGGATGACGTCATTGAACAGCTGTTGAAGTGGCTGGAGTAATCGGTCCGCCATGAATCACACATCTCCAATACCTGCCGCCGACTGGTCAAAGATCCGCCTCTTTGCCATGGATGTGGATGGCGTGCTGACGGATGGCACCGTGCAAATCTCTTCGGATGGCTCTGAAAGCAAAGTCTTCTCCATCCTCGATGGCATGGGCATCGTGCGACTCAATCGACTGGGTGTCGCGGTCGCATGGATCAGCGGTCGCCCGTCTGAAGCCACGACCAAGCGTGCTACCGAGCTTAAAGTTCCGCATCTGATTCAAGGGCGCACCGACAAACTGACCGCCTTGCAGGAGTTGGCCGGTCGCTTGCACCTGCAACCCGCCGAATGCGTCTATATGGGAGATGATGATATCGATGCCACGGCGATCGCTTGGGCCGGGATCGGTGTCTGTGTGCCCGACGCCATGCCGGCCGCGGTCTCCGCCGCCCGTTATCTGACCAACCGACCGGCCGGCCGCGGTGCGGTGCGTGAAATCTGCGAACATATTATCCTGCATCACGGTCCCAACCAAGCATCGTGAGACTCATCCCCGTCAGTCTTCTTTTGTTTTCAACCGCCATCGCCACGGCTGGACCTCCGCTTACCTCGCAGACCCCGGTGAGTAATTTCCGGTTGCCGACGTTCACGGAGCAGGGCCACCGATCAATGTTGCTACAGGGTTCTCAGGCCGTAGTGGCGCCTAATCGGGTCGAATTGCAGGATCTCAATCTCACCCTGTTCATCGGTGATGCCGCGAGCACGGTGGAAACCGTTATCCTGAGTCCCGTCGCGACGGCAAATCTGGATGATGAAACGGTGCACGGCCTCGGCACCGTCCGGGTGATTCGCGACGACCTGGAGATCACGGGCACCGGTTGGTCCTATGACCATCACCAGAAAAAAGTTTCCATCACCGCAAACGCCCGGATAGCTTTCCAAGCCCAGTTACCTGACATGCTCAAATGAAACGCCTGGTCCTGATTTTTTCCTTAGTTGCCGCGCTGGTGGCAATCCCTGCCGGGCAAGCCGCCAGTGGCGAGCTGCCCCAGACGGTGATCGAATGCTCGGGTCTGGCCGAAACCATCAGCACGGACACGGAGACGATCGCCACGTTTCATGATCAAGTCGTGGTCACCGGCAACAACATCAAATTGTATTGCGATAACCTGAAGGTCGTCGCCATCCGCAAGGGTGATCCTACCGCCACCCTCGGGGAATACGGCTATTTCAAGTCACTCGTGGCCACGGGTCGCGTGCGGATCGTGCAGGGTGACCGCGAGGCCACTTGTGGTCGGGCCGAGGTTTTCCCCGGTGAAGACCGCATCGTGCTGAGTGAGGAACCGGTCGTCCGGAGTTTCGATGACCAATATATTGCGACCGGACCACGCCTCGTGCTCTATCGCGGTCAACGTCGCGCCGTAATCGAAGGCTCCGAAACCGATCGGGCCCACATCTCCATGCCCCCCATCAAGGACCTCGGCTTTGATGAAACGACGCCGGACAAATCCGGACAACCTGCCGGAAAACCCTGACCGCCATGACCGCCGCCGTTGCATCGTCCGAAATCTCCACCACCGGACTCGTCAAAACATTCGGCGCCCGCACGGTCGTCAACGGGGTGGATCTGAAATTTTCTGCCGGCGAAGTGGTCGGTCTGCTCGGTCCCAATGGTGCGGGCAAGACAACCACCTTTTACATGATGGTGGGCCTGGTCCCGGTAACCAAAGGCCGGGTGATGATGGATGGCAAAGACATCACCAGCCAGCGGATGCATGAGCGCGCGCGGCATGGCATCGGTTACCTGCCGCAGGAGGCCTCGGTCTTTCGTAAACTCACGGTCGAGGAAAACATTCTCGCCATAGCCGAGGCCATTGGGATTCCGCGTAAGGAACGCGCCTCCTTGGTCAAACATCACTTGGGCGAACTCAGCCTGGATCATGTGGCCAAACAAAAGGCCTATACCCTTTCGGGCGGCGAACGTCGCCGGCTGGAGATCGCCCGCGCGCTGGTAACCAAACCAAAATTCCTGCTGATGGACGAGCCTTTCGCCGCCATCGACCCGATCTCCGTGGGCGAGGTGCAGAAGATCATCCTGCAGCTCAAGTCCCGTGGCATTGGAGTGGTCGTGACCGATCACAACGTCCGGGAAACCCTGCGCATCGTAGACCGGGCCTACCTGATTCACCAAGGCAAGGTCCTGACCGAAGGCACCGGTGATTTCCTGATCAACGACCGCCAGGCCCGGGAATTTTATCTGGGTGAAAATTTCAATCTCTGACGCTCATGCAAAAGGAAGTTCACGCCATCACCGTTGAGCATTTTTTCAACCGCTACCAAGAGAAATTGGAGCTGGAGTTGCTCACCCCGGAAGGCTTCGGGATGCATCGATTGATCAAAGAAGGTTCGATTAATCGTCCCGCGCTCGCCCTGACCGGCTTTTTCAAATACTTCGCGAACAAACGCATTCAGGTCCTCGGCGCTGCGGAGATGACCTATCTGAAGACGCTGAACAAGGAAGCGCAGGGGAAAATATTTCGCGAGATGGTCAAACGGCAGATCCCGTGCCTCATCATGACCCGCAACTACCACCCGACACCCACGTTGCTGGAAGTCGCCACGGCCATGAAGCTGCCGGTTTTCCGCACGCCGATGATCACGATGAATTTCGTGAATCTGGCCACCCTCTGCGTGGACAACGAATTCGCCCCTTCGACCACCGAACACGCCACGACTCTCGACATCAAGGGCATTGGGGTGTTGCTGCGCGGCTCAAGCGGCGTCGGCAAAAGCGAATGCGCGCTCGCCCTGATCGAACGGGGACATTCCTTGGTCGCGGATGACCTCACTGTCATCCGGTTGCGCGACGAACGCGATCTCATGGCCACCAGTCGTTCACTCAATCGCGGTTGGATGGAATGTCGCGGTATCGGCATCATCAACGTCGGCGAAATGTTTGGCATCAAATCCATCCGCTTGGAAAAGCGAATCGATCTGGTGGTCTCGATGCAGGAGTGGACCCCCGAGGTAGTGGAGGAACGCACCGGACTGGAGGAAAACTTTTATCCCATTCTCGGCACCAATGTCCCCCACATTGAACTCTATGTCCGGCCCGGGCGGGATATGGCGCGCCTCGTGGAAGTCGCCGCCCTCACCCACGCATTGAAGCGGATGGGGCATGATCCAGCCAAAAAATTCAACGAACAACTAATCGCCCACATGTCGCAACAAAGTGAGGAAGAATCATTGAAGCTGAAACCTTTCGACACCGAGGAACGGGACGGCAGCCTGTAGTCATGTCTGCCCCCGCTTCCCGTCACGATGGTCGCAAATTCGACCAACTCCGTCCGATTGCCTTTGAGGCAAATATCGCCCCGCATGCCACCGGCTCAGTGCTCGTTTCCTTCGGCTCCACCCGCGTAATTTGCGCGGCCACCATCGAACCCAAAGTGCCGGGCTGGATGCGTCAACAAGGCGTCAAGGGAGGTTGGCTGACGGCGGAGTATTCCATGCTGCCCTACTCAACCCTTGATCGCAAATCACGGGATATCTCACGGGGCAAACTCGATGGCCGCACGGTGGAAATCCAGCGCCTGATCGGCCGTTCCCTGCGTGCGGTGGTGGATCTGCAAAAACTCGGGGAGAACACTCTTTGGGTGGACTGTGATGTCTTGCAGGCCGACGGCGGCACGCGGACGGCTTCCATCACCGGCGCCTATCTTGCGACCCGACTCGCGGTGCAAAAATTATTGGACGCCAAGCGCATTCCCGAAAATCCACTCAGCGACTCCGTCGGGGCCGTAAGCGTGGGTGTGTTCAAGAATCAGGCCCTGCTCGATCTTGATTACGTCGAGGACAAGGATGCCGACGTCGATTTTAACGTGGTCATGACCGGCAAGGGACAATTCGTCGAGGTTCAGGGCAGTGGCGAAGAAACCACTTTCTCGCATGACCAGTTAACCGAGTTGCTCCAAATCGCGCAAAATGGCCTTAAGACCATTGCGGCGGAGCAAACGGCCTTCCTCACCCGCGCGTTGCTGAAAATCTGATTGGCGCTCCCGGCGGGTCGAACCGACTCAGTCGGTCGGCACCGGTGGGGGCTCAAATTTCCCGAAGTTGCCGCTTTCGGCCGCTTTGACGAAACCTTCGGTCACACTCTTCAAGCTCTCCCAACGGGTCCGAATTTTCCGGGCCTCTTCATTGGTGATCACATTGTCCGATGAAGCCACGGCGATGGTCGCCAGCATGTCGGCAAAATCCTGCACGATGTCATTGGTCAGCGGTATCAACTGCCCGGTGTGTTGCATCCCTTGGGGATTTCTAATGAAAAATCCACCCGTTTGCTCACAAACCCATTGAGCAATATGCGCGTCCCCGGTGCTGGCGATTAACTGGCCCACTCGGTCAAGCGGGCTGTTGGCCCCGCTGCCATCAGCTGGAGGTTCCGCCCATTTGTAGATCAATGAAAGGGAAAGCCCCAGATCAGCGGCCACTTGCTTGGCACTCGTTTTTTTCAAAACCTCCCGGATTACCTCGTGCGATTCCATGAGGAGAAGTTGCCGATTGCATAAGCGAAACGCAATCCCACCTGCATCCCAGCTAACGAATGTCACAAATCCATTTTTGTGCTGTGTCCGCGCTCAAGTTATGACTAGGTTCTCCTCCCCCAATGAACATCCACGAGTATCAGGCCAAAACCCTCTTTGCGCAGTTCGGGGTTCCCGTTCCGCAAGGTGCATCCGCTAAGTCCGCCGCAGAGTTCGACTCTGCCCTCGCCCAACTTCCTGAAGGTCCGACCATGGTGAAGTCCCAAATTCATGCCGGCGGCCGCGGCAAGGGCACTTTCACCAACGGCTACAAAGGCGGCGTCAAATTCTGCAAGACCAAGACTGATGCCAAATCGATCGCCGGTGAGATGATCGGCAACACCTTGGTGACCGCCCAGACCGGCGCCGCCGGCCGCAAAGTTCAGACCATTTACTTCACGGTCGCGAGCGACATCAAAAAGGAATACTACCTCGCCATCCTGCTGGACCGCGCATCGTCCAAACCGGTCATTGTGGCCTCGACTGAAGGCGGCGTTGAAATCGAAAAGGTCGCCCACGAGACCCCGGAGAAAATTTTCAAAGTCCTGGTCGATCCCGCCTATGGTCTGGCCGACTTTCAAGTGCGTGAACTCATCTTCGGTCTGGGCCTCAATGCCGCTGAAGGTAAAAATGCCGCCAAGCTCATCCGCAATCTCTACAAAATGTTCTGGGAGACGGATGCGGCCATGATCGAGGTCAATCCCCTCATCACCACGCCGGACGACCAAGTGCTCGCGCTCGACGCCAAGGTCTCCTTCGACTCCAACGCCCTCTTCCGCCATCCCGAGATCGTCGCCCTCCGCGACCTCAACGAGGAGGACCCTAAGGAAATCGAGGCCTCGAAATACGACCTCGCCTACATCGCGCTCGACGGAAACATCGCCTGCCTCGTCAACGGCGCCGGCCTCGCCATGTCTACCATGGACATCATCAAGCACTATGGCGGCAACCCCGCCAACTTCCTCGACGTGGGCGGTGGCGCATCGAAGGAAAAGGTCGTGGCAGCCTTTAAAATCATTCTCGGCGACGCCAACGTGCAGGGCATCTTCGTCAACATCTTCGGCGGCATCATGGACTGCAACGTCATCGCCGAGGGCATCGTTGAAGCCGTCAAGGAAGTCGGCCTCAAACTCCCCCTCGTCGTTCGCCTTGAAGGCAACAACGTCGACAAGGGCAAGGCCACCTTGGACGCCTCCGGTCTCTCCCTCGTCTCCGGCGACACCATGGCCGACGCCGCCCAGAAAATCGTCAAACTCGTCGCTTAACCCCATGTCCATTCTCATCTCATCCGAAACCAAGATCATGGTCCAAGGCATCACCGGTGCCTTCGGCGGCAAACACGCCCAGCTTTCCATCGACTACGGCACACAGGTGGTGGCCGGTGTCACCCCGGGAAAAGGCGGACAGACTTTTGAGCACGCCGGCGTCAAGGTGCCGATCTTCAATACCGTTGCCGAAGCCGCCAAGGCGACCGGTGCCACCGTCTCGACCATCTTTGTGCCGCCGCCATTTGCCGGCGACGCCATCCTTGAATGTGTGGATGCCGGCCTCGATCTCGCCGTCTGCATCACTGAGGGCATTCCGATCAAGGACATGATCCGCGTGAAGCGCGCCATGTCTGGCGCCAAAACCCGTCTCATCGGTCCCAACTGCCCCGGGGTCGTTACACCGGGCACAGGCGAAGGCTCCAAAGGTGGGTGCCGCATCGGCATCGCTCCCGGCTACATACACAAGAAGGGTCACGTCGGCGTCGTCTCGCGCTCCGGCACCCTCACTTACGAGGCTGTTTTCCAAATCACCTCCAAGGGCCTCGGTCAGTCCACGTCTGTCGGCATCGGCGGCGATCCCGTCAATGGCACCAGCCACCTTGATGTGATCAAACTCTTCAACGAAGACCCCGACACCAAGGGCATCATCCTCATCGGTGAAATCGGCGGCAATGCCGAGGTCGAGGCCGCCCGTTGGATCAAGGCCAACTGCAAGAAGCCCGTCGCTGGTTTCATCGCCGGGGCTACTGCTCCCGCCGGTCGCCGCATGGGTCATGCTGGTGCCGTCGTCGGTGGTCACGAAGACACCGCTGAAGCCAAGATCGCCGTCTTTAAAGAGTGCGGCATCGAGGTCGCCGAAACCCCTTCCGATATGGCCGACGCCCTCCTCCGCGCCGCCAAGGCCAAGGGCGTGTCGCTCGACTGAACCTCCAAGAAGAATTCACCCACCAATACCCACGCCCGACTAATGTCCTGCGTGGGTATTTTGTGTAAGGATCAAAACGGCGGCTCTTCGTCGATCTCCATGCTGCCGGCGCCGGGTTCCGGCTCGCTCAGGGGCGGACCATCTTGGTCGGGCGCACCCGAACCGGCCTCATCTGACTCGATCTTCCACGCGTTCAGGTTGACGTAGTAGTTATCCTTCCATTCGCGACCGCGAATATCGAATGATACCTTGATCTTGTCGCCTTCCTTGAGATCGGCCACGAGTCCTACCTTGTCCTTCACCGTCTCGAACTTGATGTCCTGTGGAAAGCGCCCGTCGGGCACTGTGAGCACGAACTCTCGCTTGTTGAAGCCGCTGCCAAAAGTCTGCTCGGCAAAGATTTTCTTTATGGTTCCGGTAATTTCGAACATGAGTTAACAACCTAGGCCGGGCGACCGAATGCGGCCAGCTGCTTTTAAAAAAGTTTCCGCATTAGCCTTTGCCCTAATTCTCCTACCTGACCAACCACTCAACCAGTAAACGACCATGGGACACGGCGACCAGAACCTGAACCTGCCTGGCGGACTCAACTTTGAACCCGATCCCAAGCGGGTGCGGGAATTGATGAAATTGATCGGGGGGCCCTTTCATCTTGGCCGGCCTGGCACGGATCGTGAGGCTTGGGAAAAGGTTAGGGCCACTGATGCGGGTCGGCGACTGCTTGAGGCCGCCCGGGTATTCGGCCAGGATGAGCCCCGGGCCTATTTCACCAATGAGGACTGCATCTATGTCATGGAGTCGCGGGACCGCACTCAGTTCGATCAATATCACCCGCGGGTGAAGGCGCGCCTCGTCCTGCTGCCGATCGCCGAGTGTCTCGAACCCAATGATCACTATCTGGCCAAGATCGAAGAGGACATCCACCGGCTGTGTGCGGTCAATTCGTGGACCTATCCGCTGCATGAACACGCCAAGTTGTTTCACGAGCGCAAGGGCTACTTCACGGACCTCATGACTGTGCATTATGCGAGCAGTCTGGTCACCGCGTTGCATCTGCTGGGCGATCGGTTGAAACCGGAAACCCGCGACCTTATCCGGCGCGAAGTGCAGCTCCGGGTCTTTGATCAATTTGAACAACGCATCCGCAGCGGCCGCGACGGTTTCTGGTGGTTTACGGTCAATCATAACTGGAACAGCGTCTGCCTCGCGGAAATCCTGAGCTGCGCCCTGCGGTTAAAGGAAGACCCAGCGGAACGGGCCTGGTATATTGCCGTGGTCGAAAAACTGATCGTCCACTCCGAGGACGGTTTTGAACCAGGCGGATTTTATACGGAAGGCGTGGCGTATTGGGGTTACGGTTTCAGTCACTATATCCTCGCCGCAGAACTCGTCGCCAAGGCCACGAACCACCAAATCGACTGGTTAAAGAAACCCCGGGTGGAGTCGGTCTCCCACTTCGGTTTCCGCATGGAGATCCAAGGCGGCGCCTATCCAACCTTTGCCGACTGCAAGAAAGATGCCGTCACTCCACAGTGGCTGATGCACTGGCTCAATAATCGGATCGACCCAAACCGGAGCGATCGCGCCACGGCCATCCCCACGAACGCCTTTGATCCGATTCATTTCCAATTCGGACCGATGACCCAGTTGCTGCTGTTTCATCAGGTCGATCTGACCCAAGCTTACGCGACGGCCGAGACCCGGACGATCCGGGATTGGTTTGAAGATGTGCAATTTTTGATCAGCCGGCCCGGTCCCACCTCCTCCACCAAACTCGCCGCAACTTTCAAGGGCGGCCATAATGGCGTGAATCACAATCACAACGATTTGGGCACCTTCACGGTGCTATGTGGGGCCGAGGAATTGCTTACTGATCCGGGAGCGGAAATCTATACGCAGCGCACTTTCGACATTAACCGTTACGAAGGGAATCTGCTGAATTCTTTCGGCCATCCCGTCCCGGTCATCGCCGGTCAACTCCAGTTTCCGGACAAATCCTACCACCGCACGGGCTTTGGCAAGGACTCCTATACCACGATTGTGGATACCACTTTTTCCGAAACGCGTGATCAAGTGATCATCGAAATGGATCGGGCTTATCGGGTCCGGCATCTGGAAAATCTCATCCGGGCGTTTATCTATGACCGAACCGGAACCGGTTCGGTCGAGGTCTACGATCAGATCAAGTTCTCCAAACCAGACACCTACGAAACCGCCTTGATCACCTACGCTAAGTGGGAAATGCGCCCAGACGGCCGGCTCCGTGTATCAGCCAACGGCGAAGCGATCGATGTCGAGGTGAGTTCCGAACAAGGTGAACTAGAATTCAGCCATTGCGTGATCCAAGAGAGTTCGACGCCTACCCGACTCAGCTGGCGTTTCCGTCAGCCCGTGCTCGAAGCCGAGGTCAAAATCTCGGTTACTCCGGTGAGTTAATGAGCTCACGGTGGCTAGCCTTGCAGGCAAAGTCTAAAGTATAGCCTCATATCTTATTTTTAATTAATTAGTTATAAAATAACCAATTCCCGACATAAATTTTTCCGGCAATCATGAATTAATACTGGACTAATATGCGTCATATACTGCAGATTAAGCCTGCATCAGGAACGAGCCAGCCCTCAAAAGCTGACTCCGCCAACCGGGCCGGGAGCGGCCACGGTGGATCGAGGGAAACCTCGGATGTGCGTCACCCGCAAGGGGGGCGAACCAAGAACGCTCCCGAAGACGAGACCGATCTGATGCCCTCAGGTCGGTTTTTTGTTTTCATCCCTGATGCGCGAACCTGCCAACCACAGATCATCACGCATCATGTCAACCATCACAAAACTCCCCGGTATCCGTGTTCGCACGGACAATCCCAATCACCACCTGTGGAACAACCACGGGACTTGGTTTCTGCACTACACCGTGCACCCCACCCCTTTCACCAAGGAACGCATCCGTCGTTCCCTCGGCACAAAGGACCTGGAACTAGCCCGCGAACGTCGCGACAACTTCTTCGCTCATCTTGAGAGCGAGGCCGCCAAGGCGGCCCTGCGTAAAGAAGTCGCTGCGTGAGTGCGCATCGTCAAGTTCTGCGCTTCCGGGCAACCGGCAGCGATGGAGCGGTTTTGTCGACCAGCGGCACGGTCTTGGCCGTAACGCTGGATGACAGTCCGGTCCCCGTCGGACACATCGTGCACCTGCCGTCAACACCGGAGGTTGCCGCCCGCTGGGCCTACGTGCTCAACGACGGTCGGGCCACCGGATTGCAGAGCACCCTGTCTCGCCATGACCTGGAGGGACAGATCATCGAGTATTATTTTCAGGCCCTGATTGCCGATCGTCGGCACAGTGCCTGAAAATAAATCACATCCTTCAAGAGCCGCGCTTTCCAGCGCGGCTTTTTTTTGCAGGCTAAAAGACCGATGCCCAAAACACCCCTGACCTTGGCCGCCATAGGATGCGGTGGTCGCGTTCGCACTTACACCGAGTTGGCCGCCACCATGCCGGATCGCTATAGGGTCGTCGCAGCAGCCGACCCAGATCCATCGCGTCTGCAATTGATGGAAAAATTACTGCCCGTGGGCAGCCTGCGGACTTTCGCCAGTGACCGTGAACTGTTCGCCGCCGGTAAGTTGGCCGATATCCTCATGATCGGCACCCAGGATGCCTATCACGTGCAGCCCTGCATCGAAGCCATGCGGCTCGGTTATGACGTGTTGCTCGAAAAACCCATCGCCACGAATTTCGCCGAAGTCCGGGCGCTTGAACTCGAGGCTGCCAGGCTGGGCCGCCGGGTGTTAATCTGCCACGTGCTTCGCTACACGCCCTTTTACACCCTGGTAAAGTCACTGCTGGATGAAGGAGTCGTGGGGAAAATTGCCACGATCAATGCGGTGGAAGGCGTCGCCCCATTTCACCAGGCACACTCTTTCGTGCGGGGACATTGGGGAGTGGTGGAAAAGAGCTCACCGATGATCATCGCCAAATGCTGTCACGACTTGGACATCATTTCCTGGCTGGCCGATGCCCCCTGCGAGCAAGTTTCCAGTTTTGGTTCGTTGGACTATTTCAATGTGGCGCATGCGCCGGCTGGTGCTCCGGCCCGGTGCACGGATGGTTGTCCCGTCGCGGGCACGTGCAGTTATGATGCCCACCACTACTTGGGCAAAGAGCGACACTGGTTACAGTGGGTATTCAAAGGCGGCATCGAAGCCGATGATGAAAGTGTCCGGGAATGGCTGCGCACTTCACCATGGGGCCGGTGCGTTTATCACTGCGACAATACGGCCGTGGATCGACAAACCGTGAACTTGAGTTTCGCTAATGCCATCACGGCCAATCTCACCATGACTGCGTTTGACAACGGGCGAAGTTTGGAAATCCGCGGCACCAAGGGCGTGCTACTCGGAGGCAACGCCGTCAAACGTTTCACTGGTCATGACATTGCCGTCACCACGCATCACGATAGCCAAACCACTTATCACGATGTCACGGTAAAGGAAGGGGCCTATCAGGGCCATGGGGGCGGTGATTTTGGTCTGATGGATGCACTTGATCAGGAATGGCAAAAGCCTAATTCGGCGGACATGCGTTCCTCACTTCAGAGATCAGTCGAGAGTCATGCCATGGGCTTTGCCGCCGAGGTCGCCCGCGTGGAAAAGCGCGTGATCAATCTGCGCGCATACCGAACGGAAGTTTAATTCCGTCTCACGGAATCAACAATTGCTGGCTCGGACGCAGCACATTTTCAGTGCTGAGCATTTCGCGGTTGGCGTCGTAAATTTCCTGCCAGCGGTTGGCCGTGCCGAAATAACGCAGGCTGATCCGGGAGAGGGAATCACCCTGCACCACCGTATGGTAGCGCGGCGCTGAAGCGGCCTCAGTCGGCTGCCGGGGCGCAGCTGCAGACGTCACGGACGCCGGGACCGAACTCGTTCCACCAGAATTGATGTAACGGGCTGCCGAGGCAATTTGGTCCAAGGTGCCCTGTGCCTGCCGCAGGCGCGCGGACAGGGCGGCATTGTCCTGCTGCAACGCAGCGATCCGCGAGGTGCGATCTCGTTCCAGCGCCTGCAAGGTATCGTTCAAGCGCGCATTCTCGGCCCGCATGCCCGCCAAATCCTGCTGTGCACCGTTCAACTGGGCCGAGGTCGCAGTCAAAGTCGCAATTTTGTTTTCCGCTTGGTTCAATGCCTCACTGGCTCCAGCTAAACGGGAATTTTCCGATCGCAGGGCATCCAAGCGGGCATTCGTCATTTCCAGTTGCTGATTCAGATTGGCATTCGCGGCCTTCAATTGGGCTTCCATCGTGCTCAGCGACTGAGAGCGGTTTTCCTGCTCACTCAGTTTGGCCTGCACTTGCTTCAGGTCTGCCTGTAATTTGGCCACCTGCGCGCTGCTGGCATCCAACCGATTGTTCTCAGATTGAAGTGAGGCCAGTTCGCTCAGCGTATCGTCATGTGCCGTTTGCAGGTCCGCCAGCTTCCGGGCATTTTCATCCGCCGTGGCCACGGCCGTGGCGACGGCGCGGTTCTGTTGTTCAAGCTGGGACTGGGTGGCGGCCAATGTTGTTTTCGCCTGTTCGGCCTGGGCCATGACTTGGGCCAATCGTTGCTCCAACAGGTTCTTCTCCGATTGCAGGTTTTGGTTGATGCCGGTCAGTTCTGCCACGGCCGTGCCATGTTCATCCAGGGCCGCATCCACTTCGGTTTGTTTTTGCTTCATGCCCTGCAATTTCGCGGTCGCTTTGTCGGCGGTGCTTTTGGCTGCAATCAGGGCCTGATTCAAAGCGGCGATCTGTTGTTCCGAATCGGACAACTTTGTAAACATATCCGTCACCTGGCTCTTCTGCTCATCCCGTTCCTTGCTCAAGGTGTCATTCGCCTCTTGGAGTTCGGCCACCCGTTTCGTCAGTCGTTCCTGATCGGCATTCAATGATTCCAAATCCGAATTTTTCGAAAGGATCAGTGAGCGGTTGGCATCGGACAGTGATTTGTTGGTCGTCGAGGCCAATTTCAGCTGATCTGCCAAGGCGGCCAGCTCACTGGCTGAACGCGCGCGTTCCTGGGCCATTTGCTTTTCCAGCTGGGCTACCTGTCCTTCCAAAGTCTGCATTTCCAACCTGGTGGCATTTGCGTCCGGCAAAGCTTGGGCCACGCTCGCCTGGGCTGCCAGGGCCGCCGCAGTCGCCTTGCGCGAACTGTCGAGGTCGGCCTGCAGTGATGCAATCTGGCCCTTGAATTTCGCAATGGTCTCATCGCGCTCAGCCAATACCCGGGCAGACTCGTCGATTTCCGCACTGAGTTTGGCCCAAGCCACTTCATCCATGGTTAACTTGGAATTGGTATCCCGACTGGCCACCGTCAATTGCCGGTTCTCCTCCTTGACCAGAGCCAGTTCACGTTTCGTATCGTCGGCAGCCTGCTCCAGCGATTGATTGGAACTCTCCAATGTCTTGATCCATTTCTGGGCCGCAGCCAGCAGAGCATTCGAGTCGTCAAGTTTCGCTTGGAGTGGATTTGGTTGGTTTTGCGAGCGGCTTTGCGCCGAGCGCAACGCGGCCTGCAATTGTTCGATTTGCGTCGTGGTTGCAGTCGCGTTCCGGGCCAGTTCATCGCGTTCCTGAGTCATCGCAGCCAAACGCTCGTTGACTTGACTCAAGTCATTGCGAACGGCCTTCAATTCATCGCGCAAGTCTGGCACCGGCGCGGTCACTGTTTTGGTTTCAACTGGTCGTGCCTGAGCCCGCAGTTGATCGAGCTTGGTGGAAAGATTCCGGTTTGATTCTTCCAAATTCCGCGCATAGGCCTCCGCATCCGCCGCCTTGCTCCGGGCCAGATCGAGCTCCTTGACCGAACGCGCCACAGCTACCTTGGCATCTACCTCGGTCGCTTGGATCTGAACCCGCAATCCTTCCAACTCTCTGCGGGTCGAAACCAAATCCGCCTTGGTCTGAGCCCATGCGGCGTTCAGACGTTGGATTTCCTCATCGTTCGGCTTTGCAGCCGGGACCGAAGCTAATTTTTTGGCTAATTCATCCTGGGTCGCCAAGGCGGCGTCTCGCGCCACCTGGGCCTTTTGCAATTGGTCTGCCAAGTCGGCATTGCGTTGATTGGCTTGGACCAGATCCGCGACTGCTTTTTCCCCGATCGCCACTCTGCTGCGTAATGCATCCATTTCCGCATTGGACGAAGCCGAGGCGACCAATCGTTGGTTCTCGGCCGCTAATCGTTGGTTATCGATTCTGACCGCGCTCAATTCGTCCCGCAATTTTGCCAACGCCTCCGCGCTTTCGCCGGGAGAGCCGACCGACGCGTTTTCGGACTGCACCCGCAATTTGTCATTGGCCACCCGCAGTTGGCGATAAAGTGAACTGAGTTCCTTGGTTGATCGCGTGACTTCGCTATTGAGCCGATCCTTGTCCTCCAACAATCGCTTCACTCGTTCATCGGTCGAAAGATCAGCCGGGAGCGTGGTCTGCACGCGACTGGCATTGGCGATCGCGGCAGACAATCGTTCGTTTTCTGCCTTCAATTCCTGCAGGCGCGCGGCCATTTCCAATCGTTCCCGATCCGCCTGATTTTGCGCGGCCCGTAGTTCCTCGTTCTCTGCTAGAAGGGGCGCAAGTTGCTCCGGTGTTGCAATCGTTGAGTTGGCCGGCGACATCGATGGGCCACTATTCGCAACTTCCGAAGGTTGGGTGGGGGTGGATGCACCGGCACGGATGGACGCCAGTCGTTTGCCCACCTCGGTCAACTGGGCCGCGGATAATTGCTTGGTTACAATATCGCGCCCTTCCGGACTGACCCCATTCTCGGTGGCGAGGCTGAGCCAGACGAGCGCGTCGACTGGATTGACGGCCAACCCACCCCGCCCTTCGGCCAGCATGATTCCGAGATTATTTTGTGCCGGACCAAATCCTTGCCGGGCGGCCGCCAGATACAACTTGGCCGCATTCACCTCATCTTTGGCCGAACCGCGGCCTTCTTCCAACATGACGGCAAGATTGTATTGAGCGCGTGGATAGCCCTGGTTCGCCGCCAAACGATACCATGTTATGGCCTGTGCGGCATCGGTCCGCACGCCTCGACCGATTTCATAGGCTAGGCCCAAGTTATACTGGGCCTCAGCGAGGCCTTGGTCTGCTGCCTGCCGAAACCACAAAACCGATTCCATGGAATCCTGCGCCACCCCAATTCCCCCGGCATACATATTGCCGACATTGAACTGCGCGGCGGCAAATCCCTGCGTCGCCGACTTCCGGTAATAATCAAATGCCTTGGTCAGGTCGCGCGTGACCCCGCGGCCCAATTCATACATCATGCCCAAATTGAAGTTGGCCGGGGCATAGGACAGGTCGGCCGCCTGTTGATAATATCGCAAGGCTTCACGGTCATCTTTGGCGACCCCCTGCCCGTTCGCGTAGATATTGCCGAGCGTATTCAATGCCGTGGGATCACCGGCTTTGGCTTGGGTCCGCACACTTTCCAAATCGCTCTGGGCCCGACCAATCCCGGTAAGGGACACCATAGCCAGAGCCGCGAGTCCTACGCGCACGAGTCTATGCATAAGCAGGAGCTGGGATCGTCGGGCTATTCTAGGTCTGCACACTGCTTTAGGTTAAGGAGAAAACCCTACTCGGGAGCAAGGCAGCATCTTGCATCCCATGGATAATTTTCTTGTCCGGCGGGCAGAAAGTGGCGAGTGCACCCCCCAATGCAGCCTGCCCATCCTTAACGAAGTAATAGGGGCAAAGTCGTAACCGGCCCGCCTGTGCCAAGGCTTCGGTGGGTAAGCCATCCTTGGGTTGAGGATAAAGGCGATGTTCTATCCGGCGGGGTTTGCGATAGGCTTGCAGGATATGCAAATTGTGTGGCGCCAGTTCGATCGCACGCTCCACGCCATGCTGCCATTCCTCACGGGAGCAGTCGCTGCCCAAAACCACGCTACGAGCACCCCAAGCTGTCTCATGGTAACCGCTGATTTTGATGATCAGGTCGCGCTCGCGCTGTGAAGCACCCACCAACTCATGCCAATCGTTGAGTGAACGGCCCCCAATCTGTGGTCCGTCCAACACCGCCCCGGGAGGCAGGGGGGCCGGATCAATGATCCACGACTGTGGGATCAGTTTACGGAGCAACTTGTGCGACGGCTTGCTCAGGTGTTCCGTCCAGAAATCCTGCAATAGATGATGATGAAACAAGGCCAGGGTCAGCTTCTCCTCCTGAAACGGACGCATCGGCGGTGCAATCGCCACTTCATCCGCTTGCCAGGCCTCCATGATGAATTTTTGCGTCGTGATATTCGGCAGATCAAAGAGCTCAAAAAATCGGTAGATGATATCGATTTTTTCCGGGTTGCCGTCGGAGTCGAAAAACAACGAGTTCTCCAACGGGAATATATCTTCCGGGCGCAGACAAAAAACCCGTTTGCCTTGCACCTGCAATTGCTCCGCCACCCATTGCATCTCGGGCCGATAGGTGGCGGCTTCATCACTCACTACCAGGGCAATCGATGGATTGCGTTCACCCGGCCGCAGCGCGGCGAGTGATTTGTAGAATAGCTCGATCATCCCGTCCTTGGTTCCGAGCACTCCGCCCTGCGCGTCATACATGCGGTTAAGAAATGCCGTCAAGCCGATGCCACCTGGCACCGAATCGAGCTCCGTCATGACAAAACCCTCGTCGGTCAGCAGCAGATCAGGCCGCAACACCGTGGGAAATTTTCCGCGGTTCTTTGGATCACGCGCATGCTGCACCAGTTCGGCCGGTTTGCCGCGGTCCAGGTAATCCAGCACCCATGGCGCGTTCAGCGGTTTGTTGCGCAGCAGGTTTTTATTGCCCGCCGCCCGCAAATAGAGGGTCTCAAGGACTTGGTGAAATTCCAAACAGGCCGCCCCGATGGCTTCGAGTTCGGTCTTTTGCTCCGGCGTAATCGGCCAGGCCTCGGGTGAGAGTTGCCATGTCTTGTCCTCAAACAGGGGCTGCGCCGCAAGGGTGGCTTTAATCTGTTCGTAAGGAAGGTCGGACATGACTGGGTGGCTTTACATAATCCAACCACGGGGCAACGCAAACTGCGGCGCCAAAAAGTGACCCCGGCGGTTACTCATCGTCCATCTGGATATCCTTGTTGCGATGCCGCGGACAGCCGGCGCGCAACCAGGCGTTGATGAATTTCTCCAGATCGCCATCGAGCACTTCCTGCACATCGGTATTGCTCACGCCGGTGCGAAGATCCTTCACCATCTGGTAAGGCTGCATCACATAGCTGCGGATTTGTGCGCCCCATCCGATTTCGCCTTTCTCACCATAGAACTTCTCCATCTCACTGCGCTGCTCATCGAGTTTCTTTTCGTAGAGCCGCGCTTTGAGCACCTTCATCGCGGCCGCCTTGTTCTTGATCTGCGAACGCTCATTTTGGCAGACCACCACGATATTACTCGGAATGTGGGTCAGGCGCACGGCCGAGTCGGTCGTATTGACGCCCTGCCCGCCCTTGCCGGACGAACGGTAGACATCAACCCGGATCTCAGCCTCGGGAATCTCGATATCAATATCGTCATCGACCTCAGCCACGACATCCACCGCACAGAATGAGGTGTGTCGGCGCTTGTTCGAATCAAACGGACTGATGCGCACCAAGCGGTGCACGCCCCGTTCGGCCTTGGCATATCCATAGGCATTCTGACCCTTGATCAACAGGGTGGCTTTGCTGATTCCCGCCTGATCCCCCGGTTGCACGTCCATCAATTCAACTTCAAAGCCACTGCGCTCGGCCCACCGGGTATACATCCGAAACAGGATGTCGGCCCAATCGTTGGACTCGGTGCCGCCGGCTCCGGCCTGAATTGAGAAAATCGCATTATTGTTGTCGAAGCGCTCGGTCAGGAACGAGGCAATCTCCAAGGCATCCAACTCCTCGAGCATGGTCTTCGTCGTGGACTCCAGCTCTTGCTCGTAGCCTTCCTTTTCACCGGCATCGGCCGTCTCGGCAAATTCCAACAATACCGTGAGGTCATCGACCTTCCGGCGGAAGGCGACCACCGGATTAACGGTTTTTTTCAAGCCGTTGAGTTTGGCGATGTGCTTTTGCGCCCGGTCGTTGCCATCCCAGAAATCGGGCGCACCCATCTGGGCCTCCATGGCGGTTATTTCCCGCTGCTTTTGTTCGCAGTCAAAGAAACCTCCATAAGTGCCCGGCGCGCTTTTTGATGTGGTCGATGTGGTCGAAAGTCTCTGGTGCTATCATGATGAAGTGACTACCGTTGGCACCCGTGGTTCGGTCGCAAGCGGATTCTCAATCCATCCGGCCAGGGACGGACCCACCGGCGGCGTTAGTTACGAATCCGGCCAGCGCCAAGTTCTGCCAGGAACGAAGCGTAGGTTTTCTCGACGCCTTCTCGCAGGGCGATCCGGGCCGACCAGCCAAGTGCGGTTAGTTTGGAAACATCCATCAACTTGCGCGGCGTCCCATCCGGCTTGCTCGTGTCCCAGACAATCTTACCGGCAAAACCGACCGTCTCGGCCACGACCTCCGTCAATTCCTTGATTGTTACATCCGTGCCCGTGCCGACATTGATCCAGTCGGGTGGATTGTCCTGTTGCAGCAAGAACGCACAGGCATCGGCCAGGTCGTCGACGTGCAAAAATTCCCGTTTGGGTGAACCCGTGCCCCATGCCGTCACCTCGGCGGCGCCCGCTTCCTTGGCCTCATGAAACTTGCGGATGAGCGCCGGCATCACGTGTGAATTCTGCAGGTGATAATTGTCCCCCGGACCGTAAAGGTTGGTTGGCATCGCGGAGTGGAACATCACACCGTGCTGTTTCCGGTAATACTGGCCCAGTTTCAGGCCCGTGATTTTGGCGATGGCGTAGGCCTCGTTGGTCGGCTCCAAAGTCCCGGTCAGCAGGCAATCTTCGGGCATCGGCTGCGGCGCCAGCTTCGGGTAGATGCAGGAGCTGCCGAGAAACAGCAGTCGCTTTACACCGGACTTGAAGGCCCCGTGAATGCAGTTCGTCGCGATCGCGAGGTTGTCGAACAGGAAGTCGGCCGGATACGTGTTGTTGGCGTGGATGCCGCCGACCTTGGCCGCGGCAATGATCGCCATGTCGGGTTTCTCGGCGGCGTAAAAAGTTTCCACCGCGGACTGATCGGTCAGGTCGAGTTCCCGACGTGACCGCAGCACCAGCTCGACGCCTGCCTCATCCTGGAAGCGCCGCACGAGCGCGCCGCCCACCATACCATTGTGTCCGGCGACAAAAAGTTTCATTTCACAAAGGGTGACTTGGAAACGTCGGGCAAGTCGGCGATCTGCGCCTCGCGTTTGGCGAGATCAAGGTCGGACTCGGTCATGATCTTGACCAGTTCCTTGAACTTTACCTTCGGTTCCCAGCCCAGTTGCTTCTTGGCCTTGGCCGGATCGCCGATCAGCAGGTCCACTTCGGCAGGACGTTCATAGCGGTTGTCGTATTTGACGTATTTTTCCCAGTCGAGATCGAGCAAACCAAAGCACTCCTGGATGAACTCCTTCACCGAATGCGTCTCGTTGGTCGCGACCACGTAGTCGTCGGGGTTGTCCTGCTGCAGCATGACCCACATCATCTCGACGTATTCCTTGGCGTAACCCCAGTCGCGCTTGGCGTCGAGGTTGCCCATGTAGAGCGCGTCCTGCAGGCCCATCTTGATGCGCGTGGCGGCACGGCTGATCTTGCGGGTGACAAAGGTCTCACCGCGGCGCGGGCTCTCGTGATTGAAAAGGATGCCGTTCGACGCGTGCAAATTGTAGGATTCGCGATAGTTCACCGTCAGCCAGTAGGCATACATCTTGGCGCAGCCGTAGGGCGAGCGCGGCCAGAATGGGGTCTTCTCCGTCTGCGGCACTTCCTGCACCTTGCCGAACATCTCGGACGACGAAGCTTGGTAAAACCGGCATTTCTTCACGAGGCCGGCCTCGCGGATCGATTCAAGGATGCGCACCGCGCCGGTGCCATCGACATCGCCCGTGTATTCCGGGATGTCGAACGACACCCGCACATGCGACTGCGCGCCAAGATTGTAGATTTCGTCGGGTTGCAGCGCATAAAGCAGCTTCACCATCTGCACCGAGTCGGCGAGGTCGCCGTAGTGCAAAAACAGTTTCACTCCGTTGACATGCGGGTCGCGGTAAAGGTGGTCGATCCGACTGGTATTAAAGGTCGAAGCACGGCGAATGATGCCGTGCACCTCGTAACCCTTGGCGAGCAAGAGCTCCGCCAAGTATGAACCGTCTTGTCCTGTGATACCGGTGATAAGGGCCTTCTTCATGAAAGGAACAGGTCAACAAGCCACCCCGGCGGGCACAAGCCCTGAAAATTCAGTCAGTTTGCAGGCCTGAGACCAAATCCACAGGGCGGAACCCTGACTCGCTGATTCCAAGGCAACGCGTTGTATTTTGACTAATGGTGAAAGGGCGTTTCGATGCCGTCCAAGCCACATGCCGGAAGATTCGCCGTTACCAGAATTCCTGCAGGATCGAGCCATGCTCTATGTCACCGGTGCCATGCCGGTGGACGAGCGTGACAGCTTCGATGTGCTCATTGAGTTCCACGGCGGACTTCGCCGCTTGGTCTCTTCGTTGCAGGCTGTGGTCAATGCCTGCACCTTGGCCTCGGCCGGCGCCCAACCCGAGGTGCCTGCCCATCTCAAGACAAAGCTCATGGACCGGCTCGAGACCATGCTCCCACCCGCCAAGCCGGATTGCTTGGTGGTAACCAATCCCGACGGAGAAATCGAGTGGTTCAATCATGCTTTCACCGAGATGTGTGGCTACACTTTGCCGGAGCTGAAGGGCCGCAAGCCGGGCCATGTGTTGCAAGGTCCCGATACCGATCCAGCCACCGTGGCCCGGATCCGGACCGCCATCTCGTCACGTCAACGCTGTCGGGAAACCATCGTCAATTATCACAAGGATGGAAGTCGCTATGAAGCGGATGTCCGGATCGCTCCCATCCTCGATGATGACCGCCAGCCGCTATGGTTCGTGGCACAGGAGAGAAAATTGCAGCCCGCCGCGCCGGTTTCCGTCTAGGGAAACGATCATCCAATTCTGCTCAGCCCAATCGCCTCACCAAGTCCACCAACTGGGCGGCCAAGGCCTCGACCGACTTTTGGGAACGCTCACTCTTCAGCGCACCCGCTTCATCAAACGCCTCGTGTGCCTTCGGCAATATGCATTGCGCCGGGGCAACATGACAGCCGAGATGCAGCAACAAATGCCGCGCATGCTGGAGCGAGCGTGCCCCTCCGAGCATACCCGGTGACGCAGATACCACCGCCGCCACCTTGCCCTCGAACGGGTTGTCGTCCGCCCGCGACAGCCAGTCGATCGTGTTCTTCAACAAAGGCGTGACCTGGGAGTTATATTCCGGTGACGCGATCAACAGCCCGGCATGAACCTGCATAAGCTCCAACAGCTTGACCGCATTGGCGGGCATCCCTTCAGCGTCCTCCAAGTCGCCGTGAAAAAGCGGCAACACATAATCATTCAAATCCAGCAAGGTGACCGCCCCACCGGCGGCCTCCACGGCCTTGACCACGGAGGCGAGCAGCTTCCTGTTGAGTGAATCACGCCGGGCACTACCGGCAAAAGCAAGGATACGGGGAGCAGTGGACATAACCCAAACAAACTCAACTGAGCGCTTGAAGCAACCGCGTGAGTTCGTCGCGTTTGGTGATCTGATCGGCCAACTGCTTGCGTGCGCCGTCGATCACCGCAGGCGGTGCCTTGTCAGTGAAAGCCTTGTTCGCCAACCGAGACTCGGTGCCAGCGATGTGTCTTGCCAGGGTTTCAAGTTCCTTGGCCAGACGGACCTTTTCCGCCCCGACATCCAGATTTGCCGCCAGGTCGAGCGCGAGCGTGCCGAGTGGCGTCACCACGGCGGGCGCCCCATCGACATTATCCTGACGCACAATTTCCGCCGCGCCGATCATTCGCGTGATTTTGCTCAGATTGGATTCCACGATCGCCCACTGGGCGTCGTCGGCCTTCATCAGGAATTTCGTATCACGGCGTGAGGCCAGGCCGCGCTCGGCCTTGAGCGTGCGCGCCAAGGAGACGAACTCCTTCAACTGACCAACACTTTGCGCCGCAGTGTGGTCGATCGACAAGCCGAGCCCGTGGCCCGCCGTGGCGACCGAGGACGCGTTTTCGATCCGCGTGGTTTCGATGAATCCACCTGTGCCGGCATAGCCGAGCTGCTGCCAGAGCTCCTCGGTGATGAACGGCATGAAGGGATGCAACAACAGCAGGGTCTGCCGCAACACGAGGTCCTGCAGCGCGAGGCAATTGTCCCGCACCGCTTCATCTTGGAGTTTTGCTTTGGAAACTTCGACATACCAGTCGCAGAAATCATTCCAGAAAAATCCGTAGAGTGCCTGCACGGCCGCACTGAATTCGAACTCAGTGAAACAGCGGTCGATCTCCCGCGTGGTGCTGAGTAACCGTTCGAGGATGGCGTGGTCGTCGGCGTCAAACTGCGCCGGCACCAGCCGAGCCATGATGGCCGCCTGGGTGGAATTGTCGCCCATCGGCCCGCTCATCTGGCGGAAGCGGCAGGCATTCCACAGCTTGTTGCAGAAGTTCTTGCCGCCCTCGATGCGATCTTCCTGGAACCGGATGTCCTGCCCTTGCGGCGCAATCGAGATGATCCCGAAGCGCAATCCATCCGCACCGTATTTGGCGATGAGGTCGAGCGGGTCGGGCGAGTTGCCGAGCGACTTCGACATCTTGCGGCCCTGCTGGTCGCGGATGATGCCGGTGAAATACACATGCTTGAACGGGATGCGCTTCTCCAACGGTTCACCCGGCCGGGTGAACTCGAGGCCGGCCATGATCATGCGCGCCACCCAGAAGAAAATGATGTCCGGCCCGGTCACCAGGGTCGTGGTCGGATAGAAGGTATCGTAGCCGGCCGACTGCATGGCCTTTTCGTCGGGCCAGCCGAGCGTCGCGAACGGCCAGAGCCATGAGCTGAACCATGTGTCGAGCACGTCGTCCTCCTGCACCCAGTTTTCCGGATCAGCCGGACCGGCCAGGGAAACATGCAGCTTCTCCGGATCGCGCAGTTCCTCCTCGGTGAGTTTTTCCACGTCGAGGCCCTTGCGATACCAGACCGGAATGCGGTGGCCCCACCACAACTGCCGGCTGATACACCAGTCCTGCAGATTGTTGAGCCAGTGCAGGTAAACCTTGGACCAACGCTCGGGATAAAACTTGATGTGTCCGTCGCGCACCGCGGCCTTTGCCTCCTCGGTGCGGGGATACTTGAGCCACCATTGCCAGGTCAGGCGCGGCTCGATCGGCACGTCGGCGCGTTCGGAAAAACCCACGTTGTTTTCATACGGCTCGGCCTCGACCAACGCGCCGGATTCCTTGAGCAGCTCCGCCGCCTTTTTGCGACCGGCGAACCGCTCCATGCCCGCCAGTTCGGGACCGGCGAATTCGTTCAACTTGCCATCGGCGGTGAGCACGTCGATCGGCGGCAGGTTGTGGCGTTGGCCGATCTCGTAATCCACCTTGTCGTGCGCCGGCGTGATCTTGAGCGCGCCGGAGCCAAATTCCTTGTCCACCGCGGCATCGGCCACGATTGGAATCTCGGCCGTCGGCCCGAGCGGGCGTCGCACTGTCTTGCCGATCAGGTTCGTATAGCGCGGATCTTCGGGATGCACCGCAATCGCCACGTCGCCGGGAATGGTTTCGGGACGCGTGGTCTTGACCGTGATGTATTGGCCGGGTGTCTCCGTCAGTTCATAGCGCACCTGATACAGGAACCCCTTGGAGGGCTTCATGATCACTTCCTCATCCGACAACGCTGTTTGTGAAACCGGGCACCAGTTCACCATGCGCTTGCCGCGATAGATGTGGCCTTTGCGGAAAAGGTCGACGAACACGCCTAGCACCGCCTCGGAATAGGCGGGGTCCATCGTGAATTGCGTGCGATCCCAGTCGCACGAGGCGCCGAGCGCCTGCAACTGCTTGAGGATGATGCCGCCCTTCTCATGGCGCCAGTCCCAGACCTTCTCGATGAACTTTTCCCGGCCGAAATCGTGCCGGGTCTTCTTTTCTTTGCGGAGCTCCCGCTCGACCACGGTCTGGGTGGCGATACCGGCATGATCGGTCCCGGGCAGCCAAAGCGCCGACTTGCCCTCCAGCCGGGCGCGCCGGATGAGCACGTCCTGCAGGGTGTTGTTCAACACGTGGCCCATGGTCAGCACACCGGTCACATTCGGCGGCGGAATCACTATCGCATAGGGCTCTTTCCCCGGTTCGACCTTGCCGGCAAAAGCCGACGCAGCCTGCCAGGCGGCATACCACTTTTTCTCAATATCGTGCGCTTCGTAACTCTTGGAAATTTCAGCCATGGACGTTCGTAAATTGGGAACCGCTGAGAAAATCCCCCGCGCCGGTTTGAGGCAAGTGGTTAAATCCCCTCGCCCGCAGCCAAAATTTCCTTCCAGTATGGCTGGTCCATGTCCGCCACGACTCAACCTTCACCCAACGAGACTTTCACTCTCTCGCCCGACGCCCCGCCGGCCGATCGGTTGGCAGCGTGCAAGGCCTTCCTGAAGGCGCGGAGTGAAGAAATCCGTGCACAACACGCCGCAGGAGCGACTGGACTGGCCGTAACTCAAGCCCGGTCAGACGTGATCGATCAACTCCTGCAACAGCTGTTCGCTGGGGCCATCAAGCGATTTCAAACCCAAAACGGCGTCAAGGCCGCACCTGTCGCCCTTGTCGCGTTGGGTGGTTATGGTCGCGGCGAACTTTGTCCGCTGAGCGATATCGATGTCATGTTTCTCTACCCCGCCAAAACCAAGGCGGCAGCGATCCAATCCCTGCAGGAGCACTTGACCAACGAGATCCTTTACCCGCTCTGGGACTGCGGCCTCAAGGTCGGCCACTCGACGCGCAATGTCGACGAGGTCTTTGTCGAGGCCCGCGGGGATATCCAGACCAAGACCGCTCTCCTGGAATCGAGGGTCGTCGCCTGTTCAACCACGCTCTTCGACACCTTTGCCCAAGCCTACCGCAGTTTCTACACCAGCGAGAAACCCAAGGACTACATTGCCCAGCGTCTCGGCGACCAGGCGACCCGCCGCGCCAAATACGGCGACACGATTTACCTGCAGGAGCCGGACATCAAAAACGGGGTCGGCGGGCTGCGCGATTATCAAAATGCCCTCTGGATGGCCCGGGTCAAACTCGGCATCAAGGCCATGGGCGAGTTGGCGACCCAGAAATACCTGCGGCCAGAGGATGTGGCGGAATTCGAACAGGCCTACGATTTCCTCCTGCGGGTGCGGAATCAGCTGCATTTCATGGTCAGCCATCCGACCGATGTCCTCGACCTCAGCGTGCAGCCGCGCCTCGCCCAACAACTCGGCTACAAGCAAGAAAACGAGTTGGAGCGGGTTGAGGACTTCATGCAGGATTACTACCGGGCGGCCCGGTCCATCTACCGGCTTTCGAAGTTGGTGGAAAACCGTCTCGCCCTGACCCTCGAGCAACCGGAAAACGACAAGATATCCTTCCGCGAAGTGCTACGGGCCCAACGCTATCAGCGCACCAAGCGCATCGACGGCTTTATCTTGCGCGGGCAGGAACTCGCCGCCGACCACTCCAACGTCTTTACCACCGATCCCGTCCGACTCATCCGGGTGTTCCGTCACTGCCAGCAACTTAATTGCACGCCCAACTTCGCCCTGACCAACCTCATTCGCGAAAGTGCCGATCTGATCGACGACAAGGTGCGCCTGTCCAAGGATGCCTTTTTGAGCTTCAAGGCCATCCTCAGCGAGGTCGGTGACGTCTATCCCAGTCTCAAATTGATGCATGAACTGGGCGTCTTGGGCCGGTTCATCCCGGAATTCGACGAACTGAATTGTCTCGTGCAGCACGAATACTACCACCGCTACACGGCGGACGTGCATACGTTGAACACAATTCGCGAACTCGATCGCGTCTTCTCCGAGGCCGAACCGATCACGCTAAAATACCGGGAGGCACTCCATGAAACTTCCGATCCGCCACTGCTCTATCTGATTCTGCTGCTGCACGATATCGGCAAGGCAGTCGGCATCCAAGGCCATGCGGAGAGCGGCGTGAAGATCGCGGACCCGATCCTGCACCGCTTGGGCATCTCGGCGGAAAATCGAGCGTTGGTCGCGTATATAATAAAAAATCATCTCATCATGGCACGATTCTGGCAGAAGCGTGATGTAGACGATCCCCAAACCGCCGCTGCTTTCGCCGAGCTGGTTGAAGATCCCGAAAAGCTCCAACTCCTTTATGTCCACACCTTTTGCGATGCCCGCGGCACGGCCGCCTCACTCTGGAACAGTTACAAGGATGCCCTGCACACCGGCCTCTATCGCCGAACCCTGGAACATTTGAATCTTGGTGATGCGGTGCACGCCCGATATCAGGAACGCTCAAAAATGACCCAGCAGGAACTCATCGCCCGTAATATCCCCGGCATCAGTCCGGACGAGATAATTGCCCATTTCGGATTGTTGCCCGAACGCTATTCCATCCACACCGATTCGGATGAAATCGCCCTGCACATCCAGATGGTGCATCGCCTGCTCAAGACCATTGCGACCGCGGAATCTGTCGGGTCACTGAAACCGGTGATCGAATGGCATGACGATCTGAACCGCTCTTACACCATCGTGAATGTGGTCACGTGGGATCGGGCGGGACTTTTCTACAAATTGGCCGGGGCATTCAATGTGGCCGGACTCTCGATTCTCAGCGCCAAGGTCAACTCGCGTTCCGATCATATCGCAATCGATACATTCTATGTGGTCGAGCCCGGCCGTGGTGTCGTGCAAAGCGCCAACGCCCAGGCCGTCTTTGAGCAGACCGTCGAGGCCGCCCTGCTGGCCGACAAGGATCTTTATCCTCAAATCGTGGCCGAGGCCAAGAAACACGTCAGCCGCTATACCGTGGATCGCAACAGCGGTCCGCATACTTCCTTTCCGCCCACGGTGGAGGTATACCACGAGCTCACGATGGATCGCACCATCGTGGAAATCCAGGCCCGCGACCAGATCGGGCTGTTGTTTCGGCTGGCCAAAGCCATTTCCAAACAGGGTTTCGATATCACTTTCGCCCGGATCGGCACAGAGCGCGGCATCGCATTGGATACTTTCTACATCGAAAGTTCCGATCCAGCCACCCCGGCCGACATCGAACGACTGCATGCCCTGCGTGATGTGCTGACAGAGATCATCACTCCACCAGCCGAGGCGGAACAAGCCGGCTAAAACTGGGATTGCGGAATCAATCTTCCGGGGAATAACTGCCCGGAGTGGAAATCGAAGCGCCCATCAATCAGCCCACCCATTCGCAAGTGGAATCGTTGCAGGCCCGGGCCCTGCCCGCCCTTTACCGCATTGCCGCGTTGACCGCGGGTGAAAGCGGTCCACAAGCGCCTGCTGAAGCCTTGGCGGCCATCGCCGAGGCCTTGGGGGCTTCAGCCGCTGCATTGTTGTTGATCAATCCCGATAACGGCCGGTTGGAAGGTGAGGCGCAGCAAGGGATGGCGTTACCCGCGCATCAGTTGTCCTTCGATATCGGTCAGGGTCTGCCCGGCTGGTGCGCCCTCCACGGACAACCGCTGCTGGTGCCGGTCGTGGCGGACGAAACCCGCTATCGCGCCATGCGTGATCATACCAACTGCCAGATGGCGGCGCCGCTCCTCGTCGAGGACCGGGTGCTGGGCGCCATCGTCATAGATCACGATCAAGCCGCCGGCTTCGGCCCGGCCGACCAGCAACTGCTCGTCCGATTGACCCATGAAACCGCCCTGGTGCTGCGGCGGCTCTGGCTCTTCGAACAACTGCAGGGCAAGGCCGGCCAACTCGAGACTTTGATCACGATCGGCCAATCTCTGGTCGGCAAACTGGAATCACAGGAACTCTTCGATGCCCTCACCCGCGATGCCTGCCAGATGCTCGGCGGCCGCAGCAGTGCGCTATACCTGCACGACAACGCCCGTGATACTGTGCGCTGCGTTGCCCTACATTCACCGATTGATACGCCATGTCCGCCCGGGGAACTGCCCGCCGATGCCTGTTTGGTAGGGGTGACCGTGCATACCTGCCGACAGACTGAGTTTGCCGACATCCAGTCACCGGAATTTCGCACCCTCGCGGATATCCCCGGCGACCCGGAGCTGCGCTCCGTCCTGATCACGCCTCTCATCTATGAAAACGACGTGCTCGGGGTGCT
This sequence comes from Cephaloticoccus sp., assembly GCA_030833445.1. GTDB lineage: Bacteria > Verrucomicrobiota > Verrucomicrobiia > Opitutales > Opitutaceae > Cephaloticoccus. The sequence continues at coordinate 85,488 of JAURHD010000007.1, forward strand.
CGCTGTCTTCGGCGAACGCGTGCAGCGCTTCGACAACGATGCCAAACGCCTGAGCGCTGGTCTCGCCAACCTCGGCGCCGTCGCCTTGGAAAATGCCCGGCTGTATTCGCGGGTGTTTCAAAGCGAGGAGACGCTCCGCAAGAACGAGCAACTCACCACCCTTGGTTTGCTGGCTGCCGAGATCGCCCATGAAATACGCAATCCCCTGACCGTGCTCAAACTGCTGCACGGCGGGCTCGGGCTCGACTTCCAGCCGGATGATCCCCGCCGCACGGACATGCGGGTCATCAGCGAAAAACTCGACCAGCTCGAGGCCATCGTCATGCGTGTGCTGCAGTTCGGCAAATCCCCATCCTCCAATCTGCATTCGCGCTGGTCGTTGGTGGATATCATCAACGACACCCTCGTGCTCGTCAGGCTCAAGCTCGCCCAGGCCAAAATCCGGCTCCATTTCGAGACCCCCGGCGTTTCCCCGGTGGTGGAAGGTCACAAGGGCCAGCTCCAGCAAGTGCTGCTCAATCTGATCCTCAACTCCACTCAAGCCATGCCGGAGGGCGGCACCATCACGTTGAATCTACACACCCAAGGCCACGGTGGCGTGCCGTGTGCCGAACTCGAGATCAGCGATACCGGCAGCGGCATTCCCGCTGAAATCGCCGACCGCGTATTTGATTCATTCCTCTCCGGCCGGCCGGATGGCACCGGGCTTGGACTGGCCATCGCCAAACGCGTTTTGCTCAGTCACCACGGCGATATCGCCCTGGCAAAAACCGGACCGGAAGGCACCACCATGCGCATCATTCTGCCGCTTGCCCACTAATTCAGCTTACTCCACGACGCAGCGCTCCCCACGTTTTCATCTTTCATCTATCCCTTTATACCCTTCCCTCCCCATGAACGATGCCGATCAGAAACGTAAACGCATGAAACGCACCATCGCGATCACCTGCACCGCGCTGATCATCGGGGCGATCCTACTCTTGGCGTTACCGATCAATCTGCCGCTGCCTTTTCGACTCGCACTCGCTTTTCTGGATCTCGTGGCCGCCGCGGTGGTGTGGCTCTCTGCCCGGCAGAATCTGAAGAACTGATTCCAAGCTGCATTTCGCACCCACGAGACTACACGGTCCATATTTCGATGCTAAACGTGACTCGATAAAGTTGCCCGGAAAACCCCATGCACCCTATCGAGAATATCACCCTCCGACCAATCGAGCCCACTGATCTCGATACGCTTTACTAGCAGCAACTCGATCCCGAGGCGAACTGGATGGCGGCATTCGTCAGTAAAGATCCGACCGATCGGGCGGCATTCGACGCGCACTGGGCAAAAATTCTGCAGTCACCTCAGAATATCAATCGGACGATCGTCGCAGAGGGACAGGTCGTCGGCCACATCGCGTGCTTCCCTATGGAGGGTGAACTGGAGATTACGTATTGGCTGGGCCGCGAATTCTGGGGCCGGGGGGTGGCGACTCAGGCACTCTTAAAACTGCTTCAACTGATTCCGACCCGACCGATCTTCGGTCGAGCCGCATCCGATAACCCCGGCTCGATCAGAGTGATGGAGAAATGCGGTTTCAAGGTCATCGGCACCGACAAAGGTTTCGCCCACGGCCGACGCGGAGAAATCCAGGAAACCATTCTCCGTTTAGATGCCTAGGACTGAAAAGTAAGGAACTCGGTTATACCTTATGCGCCAGAGTGCAGCTTCAAATCCACCATCAGGTCTGAGGCGATCTTTTCCAAATCCGCCCGCACCAAATCCAAGACCGCCGTATCGGTGACCGACACGCGGATCGTAGCCTGAAACAGTGTGCCACCGCCCATGGGAGCACTCACCCGCTCCGAGGCCAGTTCCTCCACATTGACCCCGTGGTTGGCCAGCACCCCGGTCACGGCCCGCAGGATGCCGACCCGGTCCTGTCCCACCAATTCCAAAGTAGCGGACGTGTTCGGACCAGCTTCACCCGCTGCATCGTCCTGATGCACGATCACGCGCAGCCCTTTTTCATCCAAGGCGCGGAGCGCTTGCACCAATTCGCCGGTCTTTTCCGTGGCGACTTCCGCCCGCACAATGCCGGCAAATTGTCCACCGAGATGACCCATGCGGCTCTCGAGCCAGTTGCCGCCGTGATCGGCCAAAGTAGTGGCCACCAATTGCACCAAACCGGGCCGGTCGGGCCCGATGATCGTCATCACGAGGGTTGAAAGCATGTCACTCAGTGAACCCCAATCCGTTCGTTCAGCAACACCAACCCTCACAGCCTACGAACGATTCAAGTGAGGTCAAAGGGCTCCACTGTAGGAACGCCTGTGCAATCTCGAACGACCCCAATCAGAGATGGCGTTAACCACGGATAAACACGGATGCACTCAGATTCATCCTGTGCTTATCCGTGTCCATCTGTGTTCACTGTGGCTAATACTTGGGCGGGCCGGCAGTTTATCCCTACCCGCACCTTCCGGCTATAGCCAATCAGCCATAACCAATTCCTACTCTTCCAGTTCGACGTTCCAGTAGGCCACGTCGAGGAAGTCTTTCCACATCTCGCGATGCTGATGACCCAGCACGAGCGAGATGACCGGCCGCCACTTCGGGCGCACGGGAGTGCGGATCAGCCGCATCTTCGCCTGGTGCGGCAGGCGGTTGGCCTTGTGTGAATTACACTTGATACAGGAGCACACGATATTCTCCCACGTGGTCTTCCCACCGAAATCGCGCGGGATCACGTGATCGAGATTGAGTTGGTCGCGCGGCATCACCTTCGCGCAATACTGACAGGTGTTCTTGTCGCGCTCGAAGACGTTGTTGCGGGTGAGCTTGAGTTCCTTGCACGGCAGCCGGTCAAAAAAAGTAAGCAGGATCACGCGCGGCAGCCGGATCGTGCGCGTCGGCGTATGCACCGCGGCGAGTTCCTCGATCGGCGGATTGCTGACAGAGAAATCAATCCAATCCATCAACGCGAAGGTGCGGAAATCATCCGCCTCATTATGGACGACCTGCGCATGTCCCCGCGCGAGGATCGCGAAGGCGCGACGCGCGCCGATAACGTTAACCGCCTGCCATAGGCGGTTTAAAACCAGCACCGGTTGATCGAGAGCTGCCTCCATACGGGGCTATCGCAATAACGAGACCGCCGCCCCGCTGTCAAGGCGCGCGGTGTCACGTTTTCGCGGCGGAGTAACTGGGAATTGGCCACGGAGACGCGAAGCCACGGAGAAATCACGGGAATCACGAAGGCTCCGGGTTGGGCGGCTTGTCTTCAAGACGCTGTGGGTTGCATGCGGGTGTTCAACTGCGTGTTTCGGTCAACCCGCACCACCTTTCTCAAGCTAACCATAAGGCGGGATACGGCAATCCCGCCCTATATTCCCCCACGCTTTCTCTTTCCTCTAAATCTTTCTCTGTTACCCGACTCCTTCCTATTCGAGGTCTGACGAGAAGGAGAAAGAGGAAAGTGAACGATAAAGATTAAGAGAAAGAAAACCTATGGTTGATTACTCCGTCGCCAGAGTCGGCGCCAATACTTCGCCCTTCACGCGAATACCCTCGAGCTTCTGCATAATCGTCCGCACATGCTCTTCTTTCACATCCACGAGCAGATGGCGTTGGTGAATATCAATCGCGCCCACCACATCGGCCGGCAACCGGGTCACCCCCGCGATCTTGCCCACCACATCCGCCGGGGTGATCAGTTGCTTGCGACCGACGTTGAGAAACAGGGTCATCATGCCGGGTTCCTTGCCGGTGCGGGACGGCCGTTCGTATTTGGATTTGCGGGCGGAAATATCCACCCCGCTGTCTGCGTCGGGCGCCGCCACCTTTGGCCGAGCTTTCTTGCCGGCCCAATCCGGGGCGGGTTTATGCGGGGTGATGCGTTCCACCGTCGCCTTCACGACCGGCTTGCTGAAATCAGCCTGGCCAAACTCTTCCTTGGGCTTGGCCGCGGGTGCTGCTTTCTTCGGTGCACCACTGGTTGCATTCTGCAACAAGTGGATCAACACCGAGCAGATGTCCGTGCTGGCGTAGCCTTGATCGAGCAAGCGGTCGATCATGCGGTCATGCGGCTTGAATTGCTTGGCGTCGAGCGTCGAGCGGATCTTCTCAAAAAAGACACTCGTGCGCGCTTCCTCGACTTCATCGAGTGAAGGAATCTTGCCGCGCTTTACGTTGAGCTTCGCCCAACGCACCATGCTCTGCAGCTTGTAGATTTCCTGCCCCGACACGAAGGTGAAGGCCCGCCCGGTCTTGCCCGCGCGACCTGTGCGACCAATGCGGTGCGTATAGTCCTCGGCATCATTGGGTAGATCGAAATTAATCACCACTTCGAGGTCGTCCACGTCGAGACCACGCGCCGCCACGTCAGTGGCGACGAGAAACTCGAATGCGCGCCGGCGAAACTTGTCCATCACGCGGTCGCGTTGGGCCTGCGAAATGTCGCCGTGCAGCCGGTCCGTCATGTAACCACGCGAGTGCAAATGCTCGTCAAGGTCATCCACCATCACCTTGGTGCTGCAAAAGATGATGCCGTAGCGAAAGTCATGCACGTCAATCAACCGCGTCAGCGCCTCGATCTTCGAACGCCGGTCCACCTCGAAGTAAACCTGCTCCACTTGCGGGGCGTTTTGCGCCACCGATTCAATTTTGATCCAGGCCGGATCCTTGGTGTAACGCTTGATCAGATCCTGAATTTGCCGGGGAATCGTCGCCGAGAAAAATAACAACTGCCGTGTTTCCGGCACACTTTTGAGCACCTTTTCGATGTCGTCACGGAAACCCATGTCGAGCATCCGGTCGGTCTCGTCGAGAATCACCAGTTTGAGATGATCGAGTTTTAGCGTGCCCCGGTCCATGTGATCCATCACGCGACCCGGCGTGCCAATGACCACCTGCGCCCCGGCCGCCAAGGCGCGGAACTGCCGCTCATAACTTTGGCCGCCGTAGATCGGCACGCCCATGACGCCCTTCTTGAACGCCGCGATCTTGCCCGTCTCTTCCGCCACCTGCACCGCCAACTCGCGCGTAGGACACAAAATCAGCACCTGCACGGCGCGCAATTTGGGATCGACCTTTTCAATCGCGGGAATCGCAAACGCCACGGTCTTGCCCGAGCCGGTCGAGGACTGGCCGACGACATCCCGGCCCTCCATGATCGTGGGAATGACCGCGGTCTGGATGGGTGAAGCCTCCTCAAAGCCCATCTTATCGACAGCTCTGAGGATGTCGTCGGACAGGCCTAATTGGTTGAAAGGACGTTTTTCCATATGCCGCAGCGTATTCACGCCATTGGCAAAAAGAGAGCCTTTTCGCAGATCCACCCAAGGTGCTTTGGGGTTGGCACCACTGGGTGACCGTGGATTCTGATCCGTAATGTCCAACCCCACCCCTGTCACAGATCAGGCAGCGCTTGCCATTGGCCTGCGCCGCGAACCCTTCTTCGATGGCCATTTCATCGAAAAACTGACCCGGGTTTCCCACGAGCTCGTCGATTCCGTGCAGACCGAGGTCGAGTTCCCATTCGATGCACCATGGGAAGGGGCCTATAGCCTCTACGTGGTCGTCATCCAAGATGGCGATCTCTACCGGATGTATTACCGGGGTCAGGGTGCCATTAAATCGCGCTCCAACACCTGCTATGCGGAAAGCCGGGACGGTCAGAACTGGATTCGCCCCGCGCTTGGACTTTTCCCCGATGGTGAGCGCAACGACACGAACATCATCCACATCGACGAAGTTCCCGGCGAAAAGACCTCGCATAACTTCACCCCATTTCTCGACACCAACCCCGCCGCCGCGCCCGATGCACGCTTCAAGGCGGTCGGCGGTGACGATAAGGGCGGCCTGTTCGGCTTTGCTTCTGCCGACGGCATTCATTGGCGCAAAATTCAACCGGGGCCAATCTTCACTGATGGCATCTTCGATTCGCAAAATGTCGCGTTCTGGTCGGAAACCGAAAATTGCTACGTGCTGTATTTCCGCATCTGGACCGAGGGCCTTTATAAAGGCCTGCGCACCATCGCCCGCACCACCTCCAGCGATTTCATCCACTGGTCAAAACCGGAGGCCATGACATTTGGCGGCGTGCCACAGGAGGAACTTTACACCAACGTGACCACACCCTGTCCGGGTGCACCGCACATCTACGTCGCCCTACCCTCGCGTTTTGTGATGAAGCGCCAGTGGATGACGTCCGATCAAGCCAAGGCGCTTACCGTGCAGGAAGGCCGCGAGGGCGACGTATCCGACACCGTTTTCATGACCAGTCGCGGCGGCACGGTTTACGACCGCCACTTTCCGCAGGCCTACCTCCGCCCCGGACTCGACCCGCAGGATTGGGTCGGGCGCAACAACATGGTTTCCACGGGACTCGTTAAACTGGATCACAACACCCTCGGGTTTTACCGCTGCCGGCACTATGCCTCCGACAGTTGCAAACTCACCCTGCACACTCTGCGCCGAGACGGATTCGCCCGCCTCCGGGCCGGCAGCCAAAAAGGCAGGGTGCTGACGAAGGCGTTCGTCGCTGCCGGCGAGCAGCTTTGCCTGAACTTTGCCACCAGTGCCGCGGGCACGATTCGGATCGAGGTGCTCGACGCCTCCGGCAAACCCGTCGACGGTTTCTCCGGGCGGGCAGCGCCCAAGCTCTTCGGTGACAGCACACACCATCCCGTGAAGTGGGTGAAGCAACGCAACTGGTCCGAACTCAGCGGCCGGACCATCCGCCTGCGTTTCACGCTGAGCGAAGCCGACCTCTACGCGTTGCAACAACAATAGAAGATTGTCCGGATGGATGCGTGGTTAACACAAAGACCATAGAGGATTCGGAGAAACGCTTTCAATCTCAGTGCGCTCTGTGGCCTCTGCGTGGATCCAAATATCGTCTGGTCAAATCCAAACTATGGGACGCTACGCATTGACCGGCCAATACTGCGCGATCTTCCTTTTGAGGAAAGTAACGCTCCGCGCGAGCTGGTCCATGCCGTCGACTCCGTCCTCGATGCTGATCCAGTTATCGAAACCCTCGCCCTTGAGCGTGCTGAAGATCGCATCATAGTCGTTGAGACCTTTGCCGATTTCACCATGGGCCAATCGCTTGGCGTAGCCGAGCGCACCACCTTCTTCGTTACGCAAATCTTCCAGGGTGCCTGACAAAAGATAGCGGTCACTCGCATGCATCGTCACCACGCGGTCCTTTACGCGATCCAATAGTTCCAACGGGTCATCACCGGCGAGGAACGCATTGCTCGGATCGTAGTTCACGCCGAAGAAGGGATGCTGGAGCCGCGACACGAGTTCGCAGAATACATCCATCTTCTGCGCGAACTCGGGATATTTCCAAAAGTCGTCCTTGTAGTGATTTTCCAGTATCAGCGTTACCCCGCACTTCTCCGCCTCAGGCAGACAAGCCTCGATGTTTTCCACGATGATCTTGAGGCCCGCTTCTTGGCTGAGTTCGGGCCGCTGCTGCCCCGAAAGCACGCGGCAATACTTCGCACCAAGTTCCGCCGACATGCGGATCCAGTTCTTCTCTTTCTCGATCTCCTGTTTCCGCATATCGGGATCAGGTTGCGAGAAATCCGGTGAACAACAGAGCATTGGAATCACCATCCCGGCCGTCTCCACTTGTTTGCGCGCCGCGGCCCATTTCTTCGGGTCGATGAGTTCCAGCATCCCGCTGTAATACTCGAGTCCGTCCAAGCCCAGTGGCTCGGCCAGGTCCACCCACTCTTGCAATTTCATCGTGCCGTCCTTGCAGAGTTGCTGCATGAAGGCTTTCGGGAAGGCGGCGAGTTGGGGCATCAGTCTTGGGTTTTGACGGGATTGCGGCCGTAAACGGAAAACTGCTCGAGCTCCATGACCGTGCCGGTGATGGGCTTTGAATCGTCGCTCAACCAGAAGACGGCCGCACCCGCGATCGCCTCGGGCATGATCAACTTGCCGGAGGGCGCATAGAGCGGCGGCACATGCTCATGCCAGTCCGCCGGCAGGCCCTGCTCAATCTGCTTGCGGCTCTCGTTGTCGGTCAGCACCCAGCCGACGTTGAAATGCGTAAACCGCACCAGATCGGTGCCATGGGCATTGGCCAGGTTGCGCGAGAGCGTTTGCAGGGCGCCCTTCGAGGTCGAATAGTGCAGGAAGGTCGCCTCGCCGCTATGCCCGTTGATCGAGCCGATGTTGAGCACACTGCCATGATTCGCCTTCAATTGCTCGAAGGCGGCTTGGATGATAAACAGTGGCGCGCGCACGTTGACCGCAATGACATAATCAAAATCCTCCACCGTAGCGTCGTAAATGGTGCGGCGCGAAACGATGGCCGCATTGTTGACTACACAGTCGATGCGGCCGAAGGCTTTCATCGCGGCGTCGACCAGCCGCTGCGGACAACTGGGGTCAGAAAGATCATCAATGTGCAGGACCGCCGCCGGTCCAAGCTGGGCCACCAGTTTTTCGCCGTTGGCGCGATCACGCCCGTGCACCAAAACCTTGGCACCCTCGGCCACACAACGTTCGGCAATGGATCGACCGATGCCGGTCGTGCTACCCGTCACAATGATTACTTTGTCCTTAAGTTTCATAAAAGGATTGGATTCTCAAACGGGGACAGAAGGAGATTCAACCTTCACTTCGGTTTTGATCGAATTGGCGATGAAGCACTGTTCGTGTGCGTGATGATGCAATTCCGCCTCCGCAGTGGCATCAGGTCGTTTGTTCGCACCGTAAGTAATTTCCGGATGCAACGTAATCAGGCTTACCCATGGCACGCCGCGTTCGTTCTTGGTCATCGTGCCTACCGCCGCGTCCCGATAGCGTTCGATCAGGTAACCCGCCTTGGCCGCCAGATAAAGGTAGGTCAGCATGTGACAGCTCGACACCGAGGCGACAAAGGCTTCCTCCGGATCGACATTGGCCGGGTTGGACCACGGCGTCGGCACGACCGACGGGGACGGCGAGGCCGCAACGACCAGGCCGCCGTCAAAGGTCCAGGTATGCTCGCGCGAGTAGCGTCCCTTGATGAAATCAGGATCGCGAAGCTCCCAGTCGATGGTGGCGTAATGCGCAGACATAAAACGGATTTCAGACGACCGGCTTGAGCACCGCCTTCACAATCTGGCCGGAGTGCATCTTTTCAAAAGCCTCGTGCCACGATTGAAAATTCCAGATGCCACCCGTGATTGGGCGCACGTCCAACTGACCCGAAGTCAACAAGGCCAGCACACGTTCCCAGACCGGCCAGTTGTGACTGAAGCTGCCTTGCAGGCGGATGTTTTTTTGCACCAGCGGATCGAGGGAAAAATTGAGTGGTTGCGGACCCCAGCCCACCTTGCTGATCCAACCGGCGGGGCGCACGAGTTCGAGCGCGGCCTTTAGGGCGGCCGAAGCCCCGGCAGCATCGATCACGCCATTGGCCCCGAGGCCGTCGCGGCGCTTCGCCCATTCCGTGGCGTCGCCAATGATGACTTCGCAACCGTAGGCCTTGGCGATTTCCAACCGCGCACGGTCGCGCTCCAATCCGACCAAGGCTACTTCCGCCCCGGCGAGTTTGGCCATCGCGGCGCAAAGAATTCCAATCGGCCCCGGGCCGAGCACGATCACCCGGTCACCCGGAGTGATATGCGCGTTGTTGATCACCGCATTGTAGGCCACACAGCACGGTTCGGTCAGGGCGGCGTGTTCCATCGAGAGCGAATCGGGCACATGATGCAGGCAGCGCGCTGGCACCCGCACAAAACTCGTCATCGCCCCGTTGACACCATAGCCAAAGCCTTTGCGCGTCGGATCCAAGTTGTAGAGACCCGCCCGGCTCATCGGATTGTTCTCATCAATCACCGCCGCGGTTTCGCTCACCGCGCGGTCGCCTTCCTTCCAGCCCTTCACTTCCTTGCCGAGCTCGGCAATGCGCCCGCCGAATTCATGTCCGAGCACGACCGGGTAATTCACCGGCCAGCTGTGCGAGCTGGTCCATTGATGCAGGTCGCTGCCGCACACGCCGACCGCCTCCACGGCCAGAATCACGTCATTCGGGCCGGCTTCAGGTCGTTCCACTTCACGTAATTCAACGCTATGGGGTTCGGGGGCGTAGTTAACAACAGCGGGGCTTTTCATGAGGTATGAGATTTGACGGTCACATCACCATAACCGTGCACACGGTCACAGATAATTTTCAAGGTGCCTTCGAGATTGCCATCAGCGGTGCGAAACGAATCGGCATCGACCGCGAGGGGGGCACCGATCACTACAAGGGGCGCGCCATATTCCGGCGTGCGCACGGCTTGTTCGAGGGTCAGCCCGCCCACGGCCTGCACCGGCACACTCACGGCATTCACGATCTCGCGCAGCTGATCCAACGGGCTCGGCATGCGCTGGCCGGCGGCCGCAATCCCGCGGCGCTCGTCGTAGCCGATGTGGTGAATCACAAAATCGCAGCCGAAGTCCTCGAGCAGTTTCGCCCCTGCTACCATGTCGGGACAGCCCAAATTGTCCCCCATGACCTTGACCCCATGGTCGCGGCCAGCCTGAACGACGCATTTGAGCGTTTCCGCGTGCGCCCGCGCCATGACGACCACATGGGTCGCTCCCGCCTTGGCCATCATCTCGGCCTCAAGATAGCCACCGTCCATCGTCTTCAGGTCGGCGACAATCGGCACCTTCGGGAAACGTTCGCGCAAGGCCCGCACACCATGCAGTCCTTCGGCCAAAATCAGAGGCGTGCCGGCCTCCAGCCAGTCCACCCCTGCGCGCAAGGCCATTTCTGCCGTCGCCAGTGCTTCGTTGATGTCCGTCAGGTCGAGTGAGATTTGAACAACGGGGCGCATGGGGAAGTAACTATTTAGTTCATTCATCCCGGCATGCGTCAATTATTCCCCCGGCATGATGACTGAAAAATCCCTCCGGTGACCGCTTTCCGGCCCCTTTCTGACTCGAAAATGGATTCAAGCCCTGCCTCCATCGCCTTCGCATGTCCTCTACTCCCCTTCCCCTCGTGCCCCAGCCCAACCGCGCCGAACGCCTTGACCAGCCGGATTTCGTGCTGAGCGCCGAAACGGTGATCAACGCATCCGGGGCGTTCACCGCCACCGCCGAATTCCTGGCGGAGCGCCTCGCCACCTGCACGAATTGGAACCTTCCCTTTAACGCTCCCACGGCCAAGTCACGCATCGAGTTTAAGGAGTCCCCGGCACTTCCTCCCGAGGGCTATGGTCTGAACGTCACGACCGACGTCATCACCCTCAGCGCCTCCACCGCCGCCGGCGCCTTCCATGGCATGCAGACCTTGCTACAACTCTTCCCGCCGGCTGTTTACGACTGCCAACCGCGGCCGGACCTGCCGTGGACCGCTCCCTGCGTCGTTATCGAGGATGCCCCGCGCTTTGGCTGGCGCGGCGTCATGGTGGACAGCTCGCGCTACTTCCAACCGGTGGCCGCGTTGAAGAAATTTATCGATGTGCTCTCCCAGCACAAAATCAACGTCTTCCACTGGCACATTGTCGATGACCAAGGCTGGCGCTTGGAAATCAAAAAATACCCCAAACTCACCGCCATCGGCAGCAAACGCACCGGGTCTCCCCGCGGCCATGGCGCGAACAATCTCGGTCACGACAACAAGCCTATCGAGGGCTACTACACTCAGGACGAGGTGCGTGACCTCGTCGCGTATGCTGCCGCGCGTCACGTCAACATCCTGCCCGAGATAGAAATGCCCGGCCATGCGCAGGCCGCCATCGCGGCCTACCCGGAATACGGCCTCTTGGCCGAGGCCAAGCCCGTGAGCTGCAACTGGGGCATTCATGACACGCTGTTCAATGTGAAGCCGGAAACCTTTGCGTTCCTCGAGGACGTGCTGACCGAAGTCGTCACCCTCTTCCACTTTACATACCTCCACATCGGCGGCGACGAGGCGATCAAGCCGCAGTGGGAAAAGGATGAGGCCGTGCAGGCCCACATCAAGGAGCACGGGCTCAAGGACGAACACGAGTTGCAGAGCTGGTTCATCCGTCAGGCCGAAACCATTCTCAAAAAACACGGACGCAAACTCGTCGGCTGGGACGAAATTCTTGAGGGCGGCCTCGCCCCCAGTGCGACCGTCATGTCATGGCGCGGACTAGAGGGCGCGATCGAATCCGCCAAGCACGGCAACGACGCCATCATGTGCCCCAACCCTTTCGTGTATTTCGATCACTACCAGAGCGAGACCTTGAGCACCGAGCCGCTTGGGATCGGCGGCAATTCCCCGCTGGCCAAGGTTCATGGCTATGAACCCATTCCTGCAGAGCTCTCCGCTGAGCAAGCCAAGCACATCATCGGTGTGCAGGGTCAGCTGTGGACGGAATACATCCCCACGCCTTCACGGCTTGAGTTCATGGCCTTCCCGCGCGTATGCGCCTTGGCCGAAATCGCGTGGTGTCCCGCAGAGCGCCCCGACTTCGCCCACTTCCTCACGCGCTTGAAAACCCATCTCCGCCGGCTCGACGTGCAAGACGTCCGCTACCGCGCCCCGCTGGAATACATCCAAGCATGATTAGGAAGGAGCGAACTTCCCAATCCAATTAATGTGGAACTCAGGAAAGCTGGAATCAGACAGTTCAATCCTTGCTAATCACAATGAAACTGGACGACGTCATCCACACGCCGGATTTCGCGGCCGATCCGTTTCCAGTTTACCGGGAGTTGCAGGACTGTGATCCGGTGCAGTGGTCCGCCATATGGAACTGCTGGGTCGTCACTCGCTACGATGATGTGCGCACATGTCTGCAGGATGCCAAACGATTTTCCAATGTCGGCCGCATCACGGGTCTGTTTCACCGGCATTTTGATGCCGGGCAACTGGCGGAGCTGAAACCACTCATCGATCACTACTCGCATGGGCTGATCAATATCGACCCACCCGGTCACACGCGGATCCGCCGCCTGCTGCACGAGGTCTTCCGTCCTTCCACCATCGGTCGGTATCGCGATTTCGTGCAGGCCTTTGTCAACGAACAGATGGCGAAAATTCTCCCGACCGGAAAGCTCACCGTGGTGCGCGATCTGGCGCATCCGCTGCCCGTGCATGTCATCGCCCGGCTCTTCGGCGTGCCGGTGGCAGATGTGCCGCTCTTTACCGCTTGGTCTGCCGGGATCGTCGCGTTTATGCAAACTCCGGTCCCGAAGATGGAAACCTGCCTGCGCTCACAACAAGCCCTGCTCGACCTGCGGGCCTACCTGCGGCGAGGCATCATTGAACGCCAAACCACGCCGAGCGATGATGTGCTCTCGCTCATGGTCCACGCCCGCAGCGAAGGGGATGCCCTCACCGAGGACGAAATCCTCGGCACCGCGGTCACCATCCTGCTCGGTGGCCATGAAACGACCACCCGCCTTTTAACGACGACCCTGCTCGAACTAAGCCGACATCCCGAGCAGCAGCAAAAACTGCGGCAAAACCCCGACCTGATGGAAACCGCCGTCGAAGAGTTCCTCCGCTTCGCCGGGCCTTTTCACCGCGATCAACGAGTGGCGTCCTGCGACACCGAGGTTGGAGGAAAGCACGTCAAAAAAGGTGACTTCATTTTGATGATGCTCGCCGCCGCCAATCGTGACCCACGCCAATTTTCCGAGCCGGATAAACTCGATCTGACGCGCACGCCCAACCGCCACGTCGCCTTTGGTTTCGGCCCGCACATCTGTCTCGGTGCGCCCCTCGCCCGCTTAGAAATGGGCATCGCCGTCGGCTCAATCCTTGAAGTGACCAAATCGTTCAGGGTGGTCAGTCAAGCCGTCGAATGGAAATTCGGTTTCCTGAGAGGTCCGTGCGAACTCGAATTGGAACTAGAGATATCCACTTAATGTGGAAATCAGGAAAGCTGGAACAAAATCGTTACAGCGATTCACCTAGAACCACAGGCAACTTTACCAATGCCCGGATCCCCATCGTCGGTTTCCAGTCCAGCTGATCAGTGACAAGGCGAAGATTGGGCAGACGACGGACGATGGCGCGGAAGGCGATCTCCATTTCCATCCGCGCCAACACGGCACCAAGGCAGAAATGGGAGCCATAACCAAAGGCGAGGTGTTTGTTCGGTGTGCGGGTGATGTCGAAGGTATCGGGCACGGGAAACAGCGCGGGATCGCGATCCGCCGCTCCCAACAGAAACACCACGAGCTGACCGGACTCGATCACCTTACCCGCGAGTTCGATTCGCTCAGTCGCCTTGCGCACCGCACGCGTCACCGGTGACTCGAACCGGAGTGCCTCTTCGACCGTGCCGCGCACGTGGGCATCCACGTTGGCTTTCAATTTTGAGAACTGATCGGGATGCTGGAGCAGTGCCATCAAGCCGCTGGCAATGCCGTTGGTCGTGGTCTCGTGCCCGGCGAGGAAAACAAACACGCACATCGCGTAGAGTTCCTCGTTGGACAGCCGTTCGCCATCTGCCTCCGCAGACACCAAGGCACTGAGCAAGTCGTCGCGTGGCTCCTGCCGCCGTTCGGCCACCAGCCGTTCGAACAAAGTAATGACTTCACGCAACGCAGCGTGGGCGTTCTCCGCATGGTGTTTCAGATTCGGTCCACCCGCAGTGCTGAAGTGCATGATACCCTCGATGAGCTCGCGGAACCGATCACGCTCCGCCAGCGGAATACCGAGCATCTCGCAAATAACCGTGGCCGGCAGGGGCTGGCAGAAGCGCTTGATGATGTCGCAAGGCTCGCCGGGTCGGAGATCCGTCAGCAGTTGATCAACCAATTGTTCGATGCGCGGACGCAACTGGTTTATCATGCGCGGAGTGAACGCGAGGTTGACGAGCTTGCGCAGTCGCAGGTGGTCGGGCTCATCGGTGAGCTGGATCCACTTGGAAATGTGATCAAGCAGCGGCTGCACCTTCGCCTTCAGGTCCGGCGGCAAAGCCTGCACATACATGTCGCTGCGATTCGAAGAGAAGCGCTCGTCTTTCAAGCCGGTAAAACAGAGGTCGTGGCGCGTCACCAACCAGAGCTTCATTGGAGCACACCAATGCACCGGATCCTCCGATCGCATCCGGGCAAAGAGCGGATACGGATTTTGCAGGCGTTCCTCCCAGAACGCGCGGTAGTCGGGTTCCTCGGTCAGTAATGTCGCCATGGAAACGCCTCAGGCCTTCGGATATTCGTGCACGAGGTAATGTTTACGGGGCTCGTCCTCGTCGAAGGTGATGAACCGCTCGCAGGGCTCGAGCCAGCAGTTGTCCTCAAAATCATCACAGACCCGGCTGACTTCGCCGCTAACGGTGTAACGCTGATTGCCGATCTTTATCCCGGTGCCCTCTTCACCCCAGAACTGGTGGATCGTGCGTGGCGGGATACAGAGGCTCTCGCCGGGTGTAAGCCGCAGAATCTGGCCTGACTTGATGGCAGTGGTCACCCCGTTGACCTGCATCTTGAAGTCCTCGGGCGATTCCTGACCGTCGGCCGTTGCCTTGCAGAGCCGCACCATGATGTTGCCGCCGCCGCGGTTGATGATGTCCTCCATTTTGTGCCGGTGATAGTGGCGCGGTGGCTTCTGGTTCTCCGGATCAAGGATCAGCTTCTCCGCGTAATCCTTGCCGGACGGATAGGACTTCGCGCCATTGCGCAGAGTAAAAAGCACGCGGCCGATCACAGGAAAGTTGCCCTGGCCGAAATCGGTCACGTCCCACCCGAGCAGGCATTGGCGGATCTCGTCGCACTCGGCGCCTTTCGATTTCCAGTCGTCCACCGTCCAATGGCCAAACGGGGGCAGTTGCATGCCAACGGTCGCAAAGACCTCCTTGGCGGTTTCAATGACGCGGTTAACGGTGGAGCGTTTCATGAGGTCAGGGATTGGGTAAAGCCGGGGTCATGGCATCAATCACTGCGGCGGGAATTTCATCGAGAATGATATATTCTTTCTTGAGCCCGTATTGCACAAAATGCCGGTCGGCGGTGCTAAGGTATTGCGGCATGGATATGCCAGTGCAGGTCGAGGCGCGGAACCCGTCGGGTGATTCCTGATCGGATGCCTCACAGAGGATGCGCGGCTCACCGAACAAGAGGCCAGCATTCCGCTGTTCCCCGGGAATTTCACGACCAATCGCGAACCACTGTGGACTGCGCGTGCGAACGCCCCCATCCCAAACGTGCTCCGCACCGTTGTGTGTGCCGTCGTTGTTCGTGAAGAGGAGGATGAACCGTCCATCGGGCATCTTGGCCAGCGGACACATCGTATGCGGATGATCTATAAAGGCACCGTCGGGTTTGTAGCGCAGACGATCGACGGTTGTCCAAGTCTGACCACCATCATTCGACACGGAGAAACCGGGCGAGCCCAGATAGGTGCGCATCACACAGACCCAACGGCCATCCCCCAATGCGACAACAGTGGGCTCCTGCGCGTTGGCCGAGAGTTCGTTTGGTCGCCCGCCAAAAGCCGCGGCCAGCCGCACCACGGCGGGATTGTCCACGTGCTTTACCAAATCGGCGCGCATTCCATGCGTGCCTGGAGGTAGAATCGAGAAGCGCAACTTCGCCGGATCGCGTTCGGTTAGCAGGTTCTCGCACTCGATCAGCGAAGATTCAGTCCAGCAGAGCTGCCAGAAACGGCGGGTCGCGCCGTTGCGCATATGTTGCGAAAAAGGCAGGACCACCCGACCGCCGGGCATAAGCTGCGGCGGGTGATTGAGGTGAGCGTGAAAACGATCGGGGAAAATGAGTATATCGCGATCGAACATCGGCAGCCGGTAAATTTCCGACCATGTGAGGCCGTCGTCATCAGAAAACAGAAAGCCAAATCGACCGGCATCCACCGCCACATCGTTGCGCGACAGTTTGGCGCCGTGCTGCTGACCCTCATGCAAGAATAGATAAATACGCCCCGTATCCGGCACGACAAACGGACAACCATAGGAACGACGAAGTTCTGCGGTGGAAGCGACTATCTTGCGCGGTTCGCTCCAGGTGCGGCCCAAATCTCGGCTGGTGGTGAAAACAATCTTTTCATCGAGAGCACCTTCGGAGGAACCTTGACTCCAAGTCGTCAGCCAAGTGCCGTCGTGCAGGAACACAGTGCAGCTCGACTCGTTTTTTCGGATCGATGCTAGCTCAGGCGGCAGGTCGAGGCCCTGCATCGGTGGATGACGGTAGATATCGGCATAGGCGAAGGGCCGCGATTTCAAACCAATCATCTGATTGGCCGTTGCCGATTTGGGGTTGGATGCGGCAAGCGACATATTTAAGGAGCCGGCAGGAGGCGGTGGTTGTTCAACGCACCTGCAGTGTGTCGCCTTCGAAGGTCAGATTGAGCGAGGGCACGTTGACGGCCTTGCGGTCGCCTTCCTTTTTTACCTTGCCAGCGACCCAGGCGTCGTAGCCCGACTCGGTCGCGGCGGCGAGCACAGCGGCCTCATCTTGCGGAGAAACATAGGCGGCAAAGCCGATGCCCATATTAAAGGTCGCATACATTTCGCGTTCGGTGATCGGACCGGCCTCTTGCAGGAACTTGAATACCGCGAGTGGTTCGCGCGGGTTGGTGATTTCGTAAACGAAGTTCTCCTCGAGACGCATCAGTTTGCGCCAGCCATGACCGGTGACGTGCGAAACATAATTCAGTTTCAAGCCGCGCTTTTGGCACTCGGCGACGAACTTCACGTAGATGACCGACGGCGCGAGCAATGCTTCGCCATAGGTGCGTGAATCGCCGTGACCCACCGGAGTCGCATAACCGTCGGGCAGCTTGTCGGCAATCAGGCGGCACAGTGAAAGTCCGTTGGTCTGCACGCCGGAACTGGCGAGAAAGATAATCGAATCACCGTCGGATACATCACCGGTAATGCGCAGTGACTTCGGTGCGATGCGGCCGACCGCCGAACCTGCGAGCACGATGGCATCGGGATTAACAATGCCCTTGAGCGTTGGCGTCTCGCCCCCACCCCAAACGGCGCCGGCCTGTCGGCAGCCCTCGGCCCAGCCGTCGACCAAGGCCTGCATGCGCTTGGCATCACTGAACCAATTGGAATCACCCACCGCCGCGTGCATCGCGACTGAGGTCGGCAAGGCGCCGCAGGTCACGAGGTCGTTGACGATGGTCGCCACGGTATCGATCGCGACTTCACGATAAAATGTTTTGCCCGATTGCGCGTAGACCGCATCGGCCACGAGGTTCTTGGTGCCTAATCCCTCCTCGACATGCCCGAGGTAGTGATCGGCGGCCTCCATGAGGTAGCAGCTTTCGCCACGCGTATTCGCCGGCTCGGCATAACCGTGGGCCGCGAGCAGCGGTGCGGTAGTCTTGGCCGCCTGCTGGCAGGCCCGTTTGAAAGCGTCGAGCTGGTCGTAACTGACGCCGGAGGATTCGTAACTCAACGCCATGGTCTAATAACTCCGTCCTTCGTTTTTCTCGTAGTAATTGATGTAGGCCTGATTCACCACGCGGTAGCCACCAGCGGTTGGATATTTGCCAGTGAAATACCAGTCGCCGGTATGGTTCGGGACTGCAGCGTGAAGGTTCTCGATCTTTTGGTAGATGATCTCGATCTCACCTTTCCAGCCATTCTTCGGGGGCGAAACGCGCTCGACTATTTTGGCGGAGATTACCTCGGGCGTGAACGGCTCGTAGATCTTGCGCACGTGGTTGACCGTGGCCTTCGCCTTGTCGGTGACTTCCGTGCGACACAGTTGGTAAACCTCCGTCAATAAATCCGCCTTGCCGCGCTCCTTGAGCAACTCGACCGCGGCTTCGAAGGCGATGAACTTGCCGAGCTCAGACATGTCGATGCCGTAGCAATCGGGATAACGGATCTGTGGCGCGGTCGAAACGATCACGATTTTGCGCGGATGCAGTCGGCTGAGGATGCGGAGAATGGATTTGCGCAACGTGGTGCCGCGCACGATCGAGTCGTCAACGCAGACGAGCGCATCACCAGGATGGATCGAACCATAGGTGATGTCGTAAACATGGCTCGCGAGTTGATTGCGCAGGTTTTCCTGGCCGATGAAGGTGCGCAGCTTGATGTCCTTGCTGACCACTTTTTCACTGCGCGGCCAGTTGTTGAGAATCAGGTCGTCGAGCATCGCCTCGGTCAGTTTGCCGGTGTTGCTGGCCTCGAGGATCGCGGATTTCACTTCACTGCGCCGATGTTCACGCAAGGCGGACATCAGCCCGTAATACGCGACCTCGGCCGTGTTGGGGATAAAGCCAAACACACTCTTACCCCAATCGTGGTCGATGGATTTGATCACCTGATCGGCCAGCTTGGCCCCGAGGGCTTTGCGCTCGCGATAGATATCGATGTCGTTGCCGCGGGAAAAATAGATACGTTCGAAGGTGCATTCGGTGCGCGGCAACGGCGGGGTGAACGGGGTCTTGGTGATGGCGCCGTGATTTTTGACCACGATCACATGTCCGGGCGGAACTTCGCTGACTTGCTCGGGTTCGAGATCGAACACGGTCATCAACGGGGCACGCTCCGAGGCGAAGGCTATCACCTCATCGCTCTGGTAATAGAAGCAGGGCCGGATGCCGGACGGATCACGGGCCACAAAGGCGTCGCCGTTGCCCGTGAGGCCACAGAGCGAGTAACCGCCATCCCATTTGCGCGAGGCATTGGTGAACACCCGGGTAAGGTCGAGCTCCTGGCTGATGCGTTGGGAAATTACGTCACCGGGCAGACCATCGGCCCGCAGCGAGCGGTAGAGGTTCTCGTGTTCCTCATCGAGGTAGAACCCAATTTTTTCCAGCACAGCCTGCGTGTCGGTAGCAAAGATCGGATGCTGACCCATTTGGGTCAGGGACGCATTCAACTCCGTCGTGTTGGTGAGGTTGAAATTGCCGCAAAGCGCCAGATTGCGGGTCGGCCAGGGACTGCGCCGGAAAAACGGATGACACGACGACATGCTGTAACCGCCGCTCGTCCCATAGCGCAGGTGTCCCATCAGGAGCTGCCCGCCAAAATCAAAGCCCTTGTGGACGGTTTCCGGAAACTCCGGATGGATGGTCCCGGCATCGACCTTCTCATTGTATTGGGCCAGCAGGGTCTTGAAAATCTTGTCGAGCGGGTTGGTCTTTACGCTGCGCTCGCGAAACATAAACGCCTCACCAGCAGGCACATCAAGTTTCACGCAGGCCACGCCCGCGCCATCTTGGCCGCGGTTGTGCTGCTTCTCCATCAGGAGGAAGAGCTTGGTGAATCCCCACAGTGGTGTGCCGTATTTCTCCTGATAGTAGGAGAGCGGCTTCAAGAGCCGGACCAAGGCGACACCACATTCGTGAGTGATCTTGTCGCTCATAGGGGCGCGCTCGCGTGCTCCGTGGCTTTCCTAGCGGATAAGCGTCGTTGATGAGATCGGTTCGGATGGTTCCAGGTCCTCACGGGCGATAAAGCCGCTTATTGCGTTCAGGTCCCGCAAATCGTCAACGGCTTTCTCCATTTTGTCGTTAAAAGCTGGGTCTAAACACTCAGTCACCTTGACCGCCGCGATGATGTTTGGAAAACCTAGCCCCTCGACCATGCTGATCCTACGCGGCTCTCCGGCCCTTTCCACTTTTCGCCTCAACAAACTTGCCCAAGATCTGGTCGCGGCCGGCGTGCCAGTTCGGTCCCTCAGCGCGGAATTCGTCCATATCTGCGAGCTGACAAGCGAGTTAGCCGAGCCCCAACGCGAAGTGCTGGGTAAACTGCTCACCTACGGCCCAAGTCGGGCCGCCCAAGCGGTTTCCGGCCTGCTCCAAGTGGTGGCCCCGCGCCCCGGCACCATCTCCCCTTGGTCTTCCAAGGCCACGGACATCGCCCACATCTGTGGTTTGACCGGGGTAAAGCGAATTGAGCGGGTCACCGCGTTTACCATTGAATTTGATAATGCCGGCTTGGAACCACCACTGCATGTGGTGCCGTCCGACAAACTCGCCAAGT
Organism: Cephaloticoccus sp.; assembly: GCA_030833445.1. Lineage (GTDB taxonomy): Bacteria > Verrucomicrobiota > Verrucomicrobiia > Opitutales > Opitutaceae > Cephaloticoccus. The sequence continues at coordinate 106,368 of JAURHD010000007.1, forward strand.
TGCGCAGTCTCCTGCACGACCGGATGACCCAAGTCGTCTATACGGATCTCGATGCCTGCGCCGCCTTGTTTCGCCACGAACAACCACGCGCCCACACCACGGTGCCGGTGTTGGCGGAAGGTCGCGCCGCCTTGGTCACGGCAAATAGCGCGCTCGGACTCGCCTTGGCGGAGGACGAAATCGATTATCTGGTGGCCGCGTTCACCAAACTCAAACGCGACCCGAATGACATCGAATTGATGATGTTTGCGCAGGCCAACTCCGAGCACTGCCGTCACAAGATTTTCAACGCCACCTGGGATATCGACGGCCTGAAGCAGGACCACTCGCTGTTCCAGATGATCCGCAACACGCACGAACTGCACCGCGAGGGCATTCTGTCGGCCTATAAAGACAACTCCGCTGTCATCGTGGGTTCACGCGGTGGTCGCTTCTTTGTGGACCCGGCCACCAAGATTTACGCCGCACACAGCGAGGACATTCATCTGTTGTGCAAGGTCGAGACCCACAACCATCCCACCGCCATCTCACCGTTTCCCGGTGCTGCAACCGGTTCAGGCGGCGAGATTCGCGATGAAGGTGCCACCGGACGGGGGGCGCGCCCCAAGGCCGGGCTCGTCGGCTTCACCGTTTCCAATTTGCGCATTCCCGGTGCGGAACAGCCTTGGGAAAAGAACCACGGCAAACCCGGCCGCATCGTTTCCGCGCTTGATATCATGATTGAGGGTCCGCTCGGTGGCGCGGCGTTCAATAACGAGTTCGGTCGCCCTGCCATCAACGGTTACTTCCGCACGTTCGAGTTGGAAGTCCCCGCCACGGGCAAGGACACCCACGCGAAGGAAATCCGCGGCTATCACAAGCCGATCATGCTCGCCGGCGGCCTCGGCAATATCCGGGCCGATCACGTGCAAAAAGGGGATATCAACCCTGGCGACAAACTCGTCGTGCTCGGTGGACCCTGCATGCTTATCGGTCTCGGAGGTGGCGCCGCCAGCTCTATGGCCAGCGGCGCCGGCAGTGAGGATCTCGATTTCGCCTCGGTGCAGCGCGACAACGCTGAAATGGAACGCCGTTGCCAGGAAGTCATCGATCGGTGCTGGGCCATGGGCGACCACAACCCGATCTCCTTCATCCACGACGTCGGGGCTGGGGGCGTGTCGAACGCTCTGCCGGAACTCGTCAATGACGGTGGCCGGGGCGGCAAATTTGATCTGCGCAAATTGCCCAATGACGAACACGGCATGTCGCCGCTCGAGATCTGGTGCAACGAATCCCAGGAACGCTACGTCCTCGCGATTCCCGCCGACCGGGTCGATACATTCACTCAACTCTGCTCGCGCGAACGTGCCCCGTTTGCGATCGTCGGTGAAGCCACCGCAGCCAAGCAACTCATCGTCGAGGATCCGCATTTTAAGAACACCCCGATCGATCTCCCCTTGGATGTTTTGCTCGGCAAACCGCCGCGCATGCACCGCAGTGAGTTGTCGCGCAAGCGGCCGCAAAAGGAACTCGATCTGCGCGGACTCAATCTGCGCGAGGCCTGTAAACGCGTGCTCTCCCACCCGACTGTCGCCGATAAAACGTTTCTTGTTTCGATCGGTGACCGCTCGGTTGGCGGTCTGATCGTGCGCGACCAAATGGTCGGACCTTGGCAAGTGCCTGTAGCCGATTGCGGCGTAACCGCGGCATCGTTCGACGTGTTTTCCGGCGAGGCGATGGCCATGGGTGAACGCACTCCCGTTGCGGTAAACAACGCCGCCGCCTCGGCCCGGCTCGCTGTCGGCGAAGCGCTCACCAATCTCGCCGCCGCCCAGATTGGTGATCTCGGCAAGGTCAACCTCTCCGCCAATTGGATGGCCGCGCCAGCCGTGCCGGGCGATGCGGCGGATCTTTACGCCGCGGTCAAGGCTGTCGGGATGGAACTCTGCCCCGCTCTCGGCATTACGATTCCCGTGGGCAAGGACTCCATGAGTATGAGCACCGTGTGGTCCGAGCGCGGCAGCGAAAAGCGCGTCACCGCCCCGGTATCGCTCATCGTGTCGGCATTCGCCGCCGTCACTGACGTGCGCAAGAGCCTGACCCCTCAGCTCGTGACGGAACCGGACACCGAATTGCTCCTGATCGATCTCGGTCGCGGAAAACACCGTATGGGCGGATCGATTCTCGCCCAAGTCGTATCCCAAATGGGCGAAGCCACACCGGACGTGGACAATCCGGTGGATCTTAAAAATTTCTGGAAAGCCATCCAGCAACTCGGACGTGAGAAAAAGCTACTCGCCTACCACGACCGGTCCGACGGCGGCCTGCTTGCCACGGTCGCCGAGATGGCTTTCGCCGGTCATACGGGTGTAGATTTGGAAATCCCCCACCTGCACGATCCGTTCGCCGCGTTGTTCAACGAGGAACTCGGTGCCGTGATTCAAGTGCGGGCGTCCGATTTTGATGACGTTTACATGGTGCTGCGACACCACGGCCTGAAGGCCTGCGTTTCCCGTCTCGGCACGCTGAATCAAACCCACACATTCCGGGTGACCCGTAATCGTGAAACCCTGATTGAGGAAAACCTTTTTGATCTGCGCGGTTACTGGTCGGATGTCACCCGCCGCATCCAAGCGCTGCGCGACAACCCCGAGTGCGCGGAGCAGGAGTTCAAACTCAAACTCGATCCACGGAATCCGGGTATTACACCGAAACTGACGTTTGTGACCAAGCCATCCGCAGTGAGCAGTCAGCCATCTGCGGACCGACCCAAGCTCGCCATCCTGCGCGAGCAAGGCGTCAACGGACAGATCGAAATGGCCGCCGCCTTCGACCGGGCGGGTTTCACTGCAGTGGATGTGCATATGTCGGATATCTTGGATGGCCGGGTTTCATTGAATGACTTTCGCGGCTTGGCCGCCTGCGGTGGTTTCAGTTACGGCGATGTTTTGGGAGCAGGTGAAGGCTGGGCCAAGAGCATCCTCTTCCACGAAAAAGCCCGCGCTGAATTCGCCGCGTTCTTTGCCCGGGAGGATACGTTCACACTCGGCGTCTGTAACGGCTGCCAGATGTTGAGTAACCTGCATTCGATTATCCCGGGCTCGGATCATTGGCCGCGTTTTGTGCAGAATAAATCCGAGCGCTACGAATCACGCTTTGTATCTCTCAAGATTGAGGCCAGTCCAAGTATCCTCCTCAAGGGCATGGCCGGATCGGTCATTCCCTGTGTCGTGGCTCATGGCGAAGGCTATACGGAATTCGCCACGTCCGCAGCCGCTACAACCTGCAGCGAATCCGGACTCGTGAGCGCACGATTCGTGGACAACCACCACGCGCCCACGGAGCTCTATCCCCTGAACTCGAACGGTTCACCGCATGGCATTACGGGACTCACCACGTCTGACGGTCGGGTGACCATCATGATGCCGCATCCGGAACGCGTGCATCGCACGTCGAGCATGAGCTGGGCACCTGCAGATTGGACGACGGATGACTCTCCGTGGATGAAATTGTTCTACAACGCCCGCGAGTGGGTCGGCTAACCATCTACTAACCATGGATGCAGATCCCGCGGCCCAGCTTCGATTTTTGGAAGTTCAGCACCGCGACTTTGGGGAAACGTAGAGATCGATACGGGGTTGTGGGCGCTGTTTGCGATTCCCAGCGTGGATCAATCAAACCTCGCCCTCGCCAAGGACCTACTGACCGATGCGCCGTTTGCTTACGATGAAGGGACCTCTGAAGACGACGGTCATGTGCTTTATTACGTGAATGAGTCCAACCGACCCGCCGCCGTGCATTGGTTGGATGATCTGGTTAAAATGCATGCTGGAAAAATTCGTCCGGTCACGGCCGAACAGCAGGCTTTGATTGATGCGGTCCTGACTTCGGACAAACCGCATCGCGCGGCCCGTGAACTGGCTGATCTGCACGAACGCGGGGAGATCGCAGCCGGCATAGTTTACGATCCGCCAACCGTGCGCCACCTGATGGACCGATTACATGCCCGTGAACCGTTGTTTTATACCGCCCTGCAGACCCTGCTGAGTCACCACCTCGTCGACATGCTGACACTGTTCCGGCAGTTAATCGGCGAGGATATCGCCCTGGCCAATGAGATCGTCAAGAGCGGCCTGTCGCGCGATCCCTTTTTGCAAAGCCGACAGGATTCCATGGGCGAAATTCGCAATTGCCTGATCGCATTCCGAATCATCAATCCGATGGACCAGTTGAAAAATAACGGCATCACCAACCCATACAGGGCTTATATGGAACTGGCGGTGACGGGAGACGAGATCATCGCCCCGATCGATGGGATCAAAGTCACCCTGCAACGGGCGGATTTCCTGAATGCGATTCATTCGATCCGGGGTAATCTTTATCAGGGCCATTCCTTTGCCAGCTTCGATACGCAGTCACCGTGGATCACCCCGGAGATTGCCCACCCGTTTCGATTCATTCGACAACGCCTGGCCGCGCGCCCGGATTTGAAACCACTGGACGCACTTTATATGTTGGAGCGCGCTGTCGCAGTGTAGCTGGAGCGAAGCGTGGCTGCCGGCTGGATTCAATTTGCGCGAGGGCAGGGAAAGAATTCAACTCCGCCATGAAAAACGATATCCCCTATGCTCCATTGCTGCGGCAAACCACGGAGCATGCATTGGCGTATCTGCAAGCCCTGCCAGATGCCCCAGTCGGAGCCACCGCCACTCTCGAACAACTGCGTGAGCGACTCGGTTACCCTCTGCCGAATAGTCCCCAGGACCCGGCCAAGGTTATCCGTCAACTCGTAGCCAATGTGGAAGGCGGCCTTACCGGTAGTGCCGGTGGTCGTTTCTTCGCGTGGGTGATCGGCGGCAGTGTGCCGGCGGCCCTTTCGGCGGATTGGTTGACGTCCACGTGGGACCAAAACGCCGGGATGTTCACCGTCGCCCCGGCCGCGGCCGTCGTCGAGGAAGTCTGCGGGCGTTGGTTGCTCGAACTGCTCGCTCTACCGGCGACGGCGAGTTTTGCGTTGGTCACGGGTTGTCAGATGGCACATGTCACCTGCCTTGCCGCCGCGCGCAATGCCGTATTGGCCAAACACGGATGGGACGTTGAACAAAAGGGACTCGGTGGAGCCCCCGCGATTCGGGTGGTGACCGGAGATCAGCGGCACGGCACGATCGAACGGGCGTTGCGCTTGTTGGGGATGGGCCGGGATTGCGTGATCGACATTCCGGTTGCACCCAACGGCCAGTTGACCGCGGCGGCGTTGGAGAGCGTGTTGGTGGCGGCACCGGATAACCCGACCATCGTGCTATTGCAGGCAGGTGATCTGAACACGGGGTCATTCGATCCCTATTTGGAGCTCATACCGGTGGCACATCGTTTCGGTGCTTGGGTGCATGTCGACGGCGCATTTGGTCTGTGGGCGGCCGCCAGTCCCGCCTACCGTCACTTTACCGTTGGGATGGATCAAGCCGACTCGTGGGCCACCGACGGGCACAAGTGGCTCAATGTGCCCTACGATTGCGGCTACGCCATCGTGGCTGATCGGGAGGCGCACTACCGTTCACACTCACATCACGCCAACTATCTCACCCACTCTGAAATCGCGCGCGACCAGGTGGACTGGAATCCGGAATACTCCCGGCGTGGTCGGGGTTTCCCCACGTATGCGGCCATCGCCAGCCTCGGACGCGAAGGCATCACCCAAATCGTGGATAATTGCTGCCGCCACGCGCACGCCATCGTCACCGGCGCGGGAAAACTGGACGGCGTGGAGGTTTTACACGTGCCCCACATCAACCAAGGCCTGTTGCGTTTCCTGGCCCCCAAGCCGGGAGCCACCGACGAGGATCACGACCGGCTGACCGAAATGATCACGGCGCGGATCGTGGCCTCGGGCGAAGCGATGTTTGCCTGCACCACTTGGCGCGGCATTCGTTGCATGCGCGTTTCCGTGAGTGGTTGGCAGACCGACGAAAATGACGTGGATCGAACCGTGAAGGCGATCGCGGCGGCGCTGAAATCCTAAGACAGGCATGCAATCGCTTTTGCGCAAAATCACCCGATGCACGGTATGCGCGGTCCATCTGCCCCATGGGGTGCGGCCGGTGGTGGCAGCGTCGGACCAATCGCGAATCGTAGTCATCGGACAGGCACCGGGCCGACGCGTCCACGAATCAGGCATTCCGTGGAACGACCCCAGTGGGGACAACCTGCGTAACTGGCACGGGGTGGATAAGTCCGTATTTTACGATCCCAACAACTTCGCCCTCATCCCGATGGGATTTTGCTATCCCGGCACAGGGAAATCCGGCGATCTGCCACCCCGTCCCGAGTGTGCACCACTGTGGCATCCACCACTGCTGGACCGCATGAAAAAGGTCCGGTTGACCTTGCTGATCGGGCAATATGCCCAGGCTCGCTACTTGGGTGAGCGCGCCAAAAAGAACCTCACCGAAACCGTGCGCAACTTCAGCGAATACCTGCCTGAATTTCTGCCCCTGCCCCATCCTTCGCCACGCAACCGACTCTGGTTAAGACGTAATCCGTGGTTTGAGGCCGAGCTGCTGCCCGTTTTACAAAATATCATCCGCAACACCCTGCAGTAACTTCCGATCATTTAGTTGGTTCGGTCAGTGACCTCAAATGACTGCAAATCTCGTTTGTAAACCCTCCGTTGGACGCGTTGCATAGTGCGCTATGTCTCTTGGTTTTGTTGGACAACGTTGCATGAGTGAGCGCGAGCCCGAATTGGGTCTCGGGCTGGTTACGGAGCTGGATCACAACCGGATCACGGTGGAATTTCCGGCGACCCGCGAAAAGCGGATCTACGCCCGGGGCACTCCGGTGTTGAAGCGCGTGCAATTCAATGTGGGCGACAAAATCGCCACCCGCGAAGGAGCGAGCTTCACGATTGAGACCGTGACCGAGGAAAACGGCGTGCTCATCTACGCCGGCAGTGACAAGCGCGTGCCAGAATCGGGCATTTCCGACATCACCAGTGTGAGCTCTCCAGCCGAACGATTGATGGCCGGACAAGCCGATCCCTCGGAGGTATTCGATCTGCGCTTGCGCACCTTGGAAAATCAATCGCGGCTGCGACAATCGGCCGTGCGCGGCTATCTCGGGGGGCGTATCGATCTGATTCCTCATCAGTTCTACATTCTGCACGAAGTCGCCAGCCGCCACATCCCCCGGGTCTTGCTGGCGGACGAAGTTGGTCTCGGTAAAACCATCGAGGCCTGTCTCATCCTGCAACGCCTGCTGGTCATCGGCCGGGTCAAACGCGCCCTCATCCTCGTCCCTGAATCACTGGTGCACCAGTGGTTCGTCGAACTGCTGCGCCGCTTCAATCTCTGGTTCACCATTTTCGATGAACCCCGCTGTCTCGCCTGCGAGGAAAGCGAGCCGGACAAAAATCCATTTCAATCCAGTCAACTCGGGCTAGCGAGCGTCAGTTATCTGGCTGGTAGTGAATCCCGTAAAGAACAGATCGTCGCCGCTGGTTGGGATCTGGTTATCGTGGACGAGGCCCATCATCTGGCGTGGAACCAACAGGAATCCAGCGCCGATTATCAACTCGTCGAGCAACTGGCCCAGAATTGCCCCGGCCTGCTGCTGTTGACAGCGACTCCCACTCAGCTCGGGCTCACCGGCCACTTTGCCCGGTTACGCCTGCTGGATCCGCATCGTTACGACGACTATCAGACATTTCTGGAGGAATCGGATCGCTTCGGCGCCGTGGCGGCCATTGCGGACAAGATCATCGCGCACCAGCCACTCACGACCAAAGACCACACCACGCTGCGCAAAATCTTCGACCGGGATCCGGCGGGACTGGATGCCCATTTGGAAGCGCTATCCGCCGGCAAACCCGGCGCGAGTGAAGCCTTGCTTCGCACCTTGCTCGACCAGCATGGCACCGGCCGGGTCGTGTTTCGCAATACCCGCGCGGCGATGACCGGCTTCCCCAAGCGCAAGTATTGTCCGGCCGCCTTGGCCGACGGTTCACCCACCTTGCTCACCCGCATCGCCCGCGAACTGCAGGCCGAGGAAACCGGCGACCACGAGAGCATCCGCTACTCTTTCAAGGACGACCCGCGCATTGATTGGTTGATAAAACTGCTGAAGTCGCACTCCTCGGCAAAAATCCTCCTGATCTGCAAAACCGAGCGCAAGGTGCTCGCCCTCGAAGCCGCCATCAAGGAACGGCTAAACCTGAATCTCGCGCTCTTCCATGAAGGGCTGCCCCTCGTGCAACGCGACCGTCAGGCTGCCTGGTTTGCCGAACCCAACGGCGCCCAACTCCTGATCTGTTCGGAGATCGGCAGCGAAGGGCGCAATTTCCAATTCGCCCATCACCTCGTGCTCTTCGATCTCCCGCTCAACCCGGGCTTGGTGGAGCAGCGCATCGGCCGACTCGACCGCATCGGGCAAACCCAGACCATCCGCATCCATGTGCCTTATCTTACCGGCAGCGCCGATGAAGCGGTGGCGGAGTGGTTCCATCGCGGACTCGATGCCTTTGAAACCTCCCTGCATGGCGGCAACGAATACTATCAGAATTATCACGAGCGCCTGCTGAAACTCGCCGTGGATTATGGCGAAGGTCGGCTCAAAGAAACCGCACAAACCAAGCTCGAGTTTTTCATCAAGGAGACCGCCAAATTCCATGGTGTGCTGGCAGAAAAGCTGAAATCAGGGCGGGATCATTTGCTCGAACTCAACTCTTTCAACGGCACCGTCGCCAACGAGGTGATCGAACGGGTGCGTGGCGCAGACGGAGATCCACGGTTAAAAACCTTTCTCACGGAACTGCTCGATCATTTTGGCGTGCGGGTAACCGATCACGAAGAGGGCGATATCACGCTAAATGCGGATCATGCCTACGTCGAAGGGTTCCCATCGATTCCCCGTGATGGCATGCTGGCCACCTACGACCGTTCGCGAGCGATCGTCCGTGAGGACATTCGCTTCTTGTCCGCCGATCACGCCCTCGTACAGGACACCATTGACCTGTTAATTGATTCTCCGGCCGGCACCACGGCCTTCTGCCTGCAGGAAGCCGACAAGCCCAATCTGTTGCTCGAAGCTGTCTTCGTGCTCGAGACCATGGCCGAAGCCCGTTGGCATGTGGACCAATTTCTCGCACCCACACCCGTGCGTGTGCTGGTCGATATCCACGGTCGCGATCTTACCGATGAACGCGACACCTTCTCGCTGGCGCGTGAAATCACGGATGCGCCTCTGCCGCGCTTTTTGGAAAAACCCGGATTCAACTCCACTCTGCTGAAGAATCTGCTCGAAGCCGCCACGGAACGCGCCACCACCCGCACTCTGTCCCTGAAGCAAACCGCCCGGGAGACCGCCGCGGCCGTGCTGACCGCTGATCTGCAACGACTGGTCACGCTCGGGAAGCTCAACGAGAACGTGCTCCCAGAGGAAATTGATCTTGCCAAGAAACAGGTCCGTCAGACCCGCACCGCGATCGAACAAGCTCGCCTGCGCCTCGATTCCATCCGGCTGATCGTCGAAGGCGTGGACCTGTGAGGCAACTCAGCCCGTGGGTTTGGCCTGCGTGCCGTAAAACGGAATAATCTGCTTCAGGTGACCCTGCACAATCGCCCCCACGGTTTCGGGCGGCAACGAACCTTTGTGCAGCTCGAACACCGCGACCAGCAAGGCCAGTTCGATGTCGGTCTTCTTGGCTGCCACACTCTTCATCGATGCAACGATTTCGAGGGCCTTTTTCTCGGCCTGTTTGTATGCTTTAAAATTATCTTCGGTGGGCGTCGCCATGCCATAAAGGGGTTCACGGGTGGTGCCATCGTCAAGCATGCAGTAACCAGTCGCCGATGTTGAATTGACCCGGCCGCCCAAGTCGCTAGCTTTCGAGCATGCCCCAATCCGCGACCCGTTTGGTCGGTGTGCTGCTCCTAAGCGGAGTGCTCTGCAGCTGTCAGGGCACAGCTCCCCAAGCGGTGCATACCCCCACCCAGCCTCGAGATGCCTTTGCCGCCCAACGTGAGCGCCAGTCTTACATCGACTCAAACTACCAACAGCAGCTCAAGACTGGGCGCGCAGGAAATGAGAAAGAAGCCCGTGCACTCGCGGCCTTGGAATGGGAAAACCACGAGCGGCATCGCACCGACAATCCATCCTGGTCGACAAGTTGGAGCACAGCGGATGCTGCGAAGCGTCGCCAAAAGGAATTTGAGGAAAAATTGGACGACCTCGACTTGAAGTAGAGCCGAGCCTACTCCCGGTTGCGCGGGTGAAACTTGGCGTGCTGATCGATCAATCGCTTCGACTCGACCGCCGTGTAAATCTGGGTCGTAGAAATATTGGCGTGACCGAGCATTTCCTGGATCGCGCGCAAATCCGCTCCGCCGCTCAATAAATGCGTCGCAAATGAATGCCGCAACAAATGCGGTTTCACGGTCTTGTTGATACCGGCGAGTTTCGCGTATTTTTTAACGATAAACCACAGTGTCACGCGTGACAGTCCGTCGCCGCGTTCACTGAGAAAGAGTTGGCTGCCGGTGCGTGCCTTGACGAAATGCGGCCGCCCGGCCTCCAGCCAAACCTTGATCGCATCCGTCGCTTTGCCGCCAATGGGCACCACGCGCTCCTTCGAACCTTTGCCGAAAACCCGCAGGAATCCATGCTCCAGATCGACCTGCTGAATCGTGAGACCACCAAGTTCCGAAACGCGCAGCCCACTGGAATAAAATAATTCCAACAAGGCCTTGTCGCGCAGCGCATGCGGAGTGCCGCCGATGGGAGCCGCGAGCAGGCGCTCGACCTCGTTGGCGGTCAACGTGCCCGGGATGGAGCGGGTTTGCTTTGGACTGACGAGTAACGCGGTGAAATCATCATCCCGGTATTTTTCCCGCACGAGGTAGCGGGCAAGTCCCCGCAACGCCGTCAATTTACGCGCGAGGCTACTGACTTTGAGCTCATCGCCCGTAAGCGAATGAATCCATTGCGCAACCACATCACCCGGGGCCGTCCGCCAATCCTTCACCCCACGCCGCGTCAAAAAAGCGGCACACTGATCCAAGTCGGAGGCGTAGCTTTCCTGCGTCTTCGCCGACAGACCCCGTTCGAGGTCGATAAAGTTCAGATAGCCATCGATGTCCTCGGCCAAGCCGCCGGTGGATCGGCTGCGCAAACTCTGACGGATTGGCCGGCGGCCTTTCACGGCCGGGCAAACTCAGTAACGCCGGCGCTGAAAGCCGCCGGGGCGCGGAGCATTTTGTTCCCGCACGCGATAGGTGATGCGGGCCTTTTCCAAATCGTAGGGACTCATCTCCATCTTCACCGTATCGCCGGTCGCGATCTTGATGAAGTGCTTGCGCAGCTTGCCCGAAATATGGGCCAGAACCACATGTCCGTTGGACAATTCTACCTTGAACATAGTGCCGGGGAGGACGGCGGCAACTTTGCCCTCTACCTCAATCGAATTCTCATCAGCCATAGATTGGGAGGGACGTAACAGGTGTAGCTTGGTTCATAGAAGATGGTGTGCGTGCGTAAAACCCACTTGTAAGCCTTATAAGCACCCGGTAAGTCAAGGTTTTCCCCGTGGAGCGACTGCCGGAGGGGACTTACAACCCACCATGGAACCCACCAAAAAGACCGCCCCTGAGTGTCCGTTTGAAAAACGGTTTCCCTCCCAACTTGTGCGGGATGACACGTTTTTCATGAGTCTGGCCTACAACCAGGCCATCGATGCCTGGCGGCAGGGAGAGGTGCCCATCGGCGCGGTAATCGAGCGCGACGGTGAAATTCTGGCCCTCGCCCACAATACAGTCGAGGCCGCTCACGACCCCACCGCCCACGCTGAAATTCTGGCCATCACCCAGGCTGCGAATGCCATCGGCAACTGGCGGCTGGAAGGTTGCACCCTCTACGTCACCAAGGAGCCCTGTCCGATGTGCTCCGGGGCCACTCTGATGTCACGGCTCAAACGCGTCTGCTATGCAGTCGGCGATCCCAAGATGGGCTGTCTCGGCGGGGCCACGGACCTCAATGCCCTGCCCCGCGTGAATCATCATCTCGAATTATCCAGTGGTGAAATCATGGCCGACGAATGCCGTCACCTCCTGCAGACTTTTTTCAAACTGAAACGCAGTGATGAAGACACACCGGGCGGTTGACGTATCCGCGAGTCGGTGTAGGTTGTCCTTTCCCGTAAATATCAAAACATAATCAATCAAGATCATGGCATACGAACTCCCCCAATTAGCCTACGCGCCTAACGCTCTCGAACCGCACATTGATGCCCGCACGATGGAAATTCATCACGGCAAGCACCATCAGGCTTACATCACCAACGCCAATAATTTCCTCAAGGATCACGCCGATCTCGCTGCACTCTCGGTCAACGACCTGATCGCGGATCTGTCGAAGGTTCCTGAGGCGATCCGCGGCGGCCTCCGCAACAATGCGGGTGGCCACGCCAACCACTCCTTCTTCTGGACCATCCTCGGTCCGGGCAAGGGCGGCACGCCTTCCGGTGCGCTTGGTGATGCAATCACCGCAACCTTCGGTTCCTTCGACGCCTTCAAGGAAGCCTTCGCCAAGGCCGGGGCCACGCGCTTCGGTTCAGGTTGGGCCTGGCTCTATGTGACCGCCGACAAGAAGCTCGCCGTCGGTTCCACCGCCAATCAGGACAGCCCGTTGATGGGCACCGCCGTTGCTGGCATCGCTGGCAAACCCGTCATCGCCCTCGATGTCTGGGAACACGCCTACTACCTTAACTACCAGAACAAGCGCCCCGACTATATCGCCGCCTTCTGGAACGTGGTAAATTGGGACGCCGGTGCGAAGAACTACGCCGCTGCGATCGCCTGATCGAAATTCAGTTTCAACAAAAAGCCGCACCTTTCGGGGTGCGGCTTTTTTGTGAGTGGACGCTTCGTTTTCAGCGCCACCAGGCACTGGCTTGGATCACCGGACCAAAGTTTACCGGACTCACGCCGACGCTGCGGCCGGTCTCGGTGTCCAAAATACAGATGCGCGTCGTTTTGCGGTCGCGTGCCGTATAGACGAGATGACGACCATCACCGAGCCAGCAGGGTTCGATGCCGTCGAACGGGGCTCGGGATACCTGAGTCGCCGCACTGCGCTTAGAAAAATCGTAGACGGCAATCTGATAACCGCTGCCGATACCGACCGTAAAAGCGATTTTGTTGGCGTCGACCTTGCACCAATCGGGTTCGGCGCAGTAACGGCTCAGGTTGGTCGGCACCCGGCTCATCCCACCTCCCGCCACTGACATCGTGTAAAGTTGCGGACCGCCGGCGGCGTCGGAGGTAAATACGATGCGGGATCCATCTGGCGAGAAACAGGGCGAAGCCTCGACTGCGTCGGTGCGGGTCATCCGACGAATACCCCGGCCCTGCGCATTGCCGACATAAATTTCAGCATTACCTTCGCCGCTCAACACCATCGCTACTTGCTGACCATTGGGACTGAAGCGTGCCCCGCTGTTGGTGCCCTTGAAGCTTACAAACGAGGAGCGTTGGTAATTGCTCAGGTTGATCTCGAAAATGTCAGGAAAGCCCGAGCGAAAGAAACTCGTGTAGATGATTTTACTACCGTCCGCCGACCAGCGTGGCGTCATCGCCTGCGCATTATCGCGCGTAATCTGCTTCACATCCCCAAAGAAAAGGTCGGAAGTGTAGATCTCTTTCTTGCCCGTGCGTTCGCCGATAAAGGTGAGCTTGGCGGAGAAATAGCCCTTGAGCCCAATCCCATTGGTGCGCTCCACGGCGATGTCGGCGGCCCGCAACAGCGCTTCCCGTGCGGTGGATCCGCTCGCCACCTCCGAATGCACCGAATCACCGGAACTGCGGGTAATGTCCACCCGGACTTGGTTGCCCGCGACTTGGGTAAACTTGATATCGTAGCTATAACCACTACCGGTCAGGCGATAACGACCGTGGGTGTTGAAGGCCTGCTGGGCCAGCCCATTGAGTTCGGGCACGTTGGCCGTGACCTTGACGGGGACGGTCTTGAGATTTGCGTCAATGATCAGGTCACCAAGATCTCGAGCCGCAAACGCCGCGGTGAGACCAAGAACACAGAAGAGGAAAATACGGGTAAGATTTTGCATGAATGAAAGTCGGGCTTAAGGTTATTACTTCGGGGCATTTCTATTTACACGCCCAGAAGGCATAACAACTTAATTTCCTCCCAGTTCCCATCATTTTACACCCGTGACTACCGAAGACATCAAGAACCAGCTCAAACAAGTGAAGTATCCCGGCTTCAGCCGCGACATTGTCTCCTTCGGTCTGGTCCGTTCGGCAGGCTTTGTGGACGGGACCGTCAAGGTATCGCTGGCCCTGACCACCAACGATCCCAAGGTCCCCCTCCAACTGAAGGCCGAGGTGGACCAATGCCTGCGTGCGATGCCCGGGGTGACTGAGACCATCATCGATATCGCCGTCAGTGCGGTTAAAACGCCGGCCTCCAGCGGGACCGGCGGAAATCTGGCCGGCGGAGCCCAGTTGCCCAAAGGGATCAAACACGCCGTGGCAATCGCCTCCGGCAAAGGCGGGGTCGGCAAAAGCACATTTTCCGTCAACCTCGCCTGCGCCATGGCCCAGCTGCTGACCAAGGAAGGCCGCCCTGGGCGCGTCGGCTTGATGGATTGCGATATCTACGGTCCGAGTGTGCCTCTGATGATGGGACTGAGCGGCCGGCCTAATTTTGAAGGTGAAGGCGCTGATGCGGTGCTAATCCCGATGGAGCACCATGGCGTCAAGGTGATGAGCATGGGCTTTCTCGTGGATGACAATACGCCCGTGGTCTGGCGCGGCCCCATGATCATGAAGACGGTCCAGCAATTCGTCCAAAACGTGAAATGGGGCGAATTGGACATTCTCCTGATCGATCTGCCGCCCGGCACCGGTGATGCACAACTCTCGCTCGTGCAAACCCTGCCCCTGGATGGAGCCGTGCTTGTGACCACCCCTCAGGCTGCCGCCACCAACGTGGCCCGCAAGGGCGGTTTGATGTTTCAGAAGGTCAATGTGCCGCTGATCGGAGTAGCCGAAAACATGAGCTACTTCGTCGATCCGGCAGGGGGGCGTCATGAACTCTTCGGCAGCGGCGGCGGTGCGGCCACGGCGGAAAAACTTGGGACCGTGCTCCTGGGCCAGGTGCCTTTGGTGCCGGAAATCCGCGAAGGCGGGGACTTGGGACAACCAATCGTGGTGCGACAACCCGCAAACATGGCCTCGGAAATCTTCCGCGATATTGCCGGCGGCATGTTGGCGCATTTGGATCGCAAATCCGTGTCACATACATGACATCCTTGCAAAATCACTGGCATTGACAGCACCGGTCTCGTTGCTCTCATTTACCAACTGAACGAGGAATGACTTTACCTGCCAAAGAGCCCGAGACGTCTCGCGAATTCGTCAAACAATCCAGCTTGTATCAGGAATTTTTGGCCGAGCGGGATGAGATTTTGAAGCACAAGTGGCTCGAGTCCGAGCGGCTGGGCTACGATATTGGCTTTGAGCGCGCCCTCCTCGACTGGATCCGCAAACACCGCGAAGGTTGGCGTTCCGCGCGCCGTCTGCACCAACCGGAAAGTCAAGGTTCAGTGGTCCGGATGCCCAAGCAGCGCTGAGCATTCCTGATCAGTGGGCACAAAAAAGCCGGGATAAACCCGGCTCTTGGTCGAAACCATAACCGTCAGGTTATTTGATCTCTTTATGCAGCGTGTGCCGCTTGAGGAAGGGATTATACTTCTTCTTCTCGATACGCTCAGTGACGGTTTTCTTGTTCCGCTTGGTGAGGTAACGGGAGACGGGCTTGCCCTCTTTACGGGCTTCGGTGCATTCGAGGATGACGTTTTCTTGCATGATTGAAAGGTGTGAAGGGTCAGAGCAAAGCCCGCGACCTCTACAGAGCAATCCCAAAGTTTGCCCCGGGATCGGCCTCAGTAGCGCTTATCGGTCAAGGGCAGCATGACCCCCCGGCGGAACAAGGTTACCTGCCCCGCGCTGGATGAAACCACGATCGCGATGCATTGGGCGATCAGGCTGATGGCCGCCGCCGCGGCATGGCGACTGCCCAAACCACTCGGCAAAGTGTGTTCGGTATCAACCGCTTGGATCAAACTGCCGGCCGATTCCACCACCCCATCTCCGCCGATCAAAAAAGCGCCATCGATGGATGAAAACTCCTTGATGGTCTCATCCATGAACGGATTGAGAATATTACGATCCTCTTCCTTGTAGCCGTAGAAGGGATTAAGGACGAGTGGCTTGGCGTATTTGGCCACTTTTTCGATGTCACCAACGACAAAGAGACAGCCCACTGGTTTACCCTCACGCCCTTCCACCGCCAGTTCGGTGGCCACGGCAATCAAACGTTCAAGCACCTCGGGCTTCACGTCATCGGGCAGCAGGTCCTGCTGTCCGGTCAACAAGGTCTGAAACTCGCGCTCGATATCCACCACCGTCAGGGTATCGAACTGATTGCTGCCCGCCACGCCGCCTACACAGCAAATGCGGTCCTTGAAGGTAATTACCCCACGAGTCAGAGCCACGAGAATGGCACTGCGCAATTGGGCCATGCGTTGCGTCGAAAACGACCGCACCTGCAAAGTGACGTTGAATTCCTTCTGATCTTCACTGGATTCAATCGGATTGCGGGTGACTAAAATGGTTTTGCTGCGGGAACGCAGTGCCCCCGATTGGATGCCGCCGACAAAAGTATCACCGAACACCATGATAGAGTCGCACCCCGAGCCCTTGGCGACGCGCTGGGCTTCCTGAAACATCAGCCGGTTGATTCGGTTCTGTTGGGCCTGCACCGGGCGGATGCTGCCAAATCCGCCGATCAGCCGTTCATACAGCGTATCGAGATCGGGTGCGCTCGTCAGGTTCTCCACCAGTTCGCGCTCCCTGACCTGCCGTGCAATCGAGGCCAGCACCTGCAGATAATCGCGCGCCTTCTCCCCGGCGATCAGCATGACGATCAAGTGCACGCGTTCGTCATCCTTGGCTCCCTCATGGCGCACCCCCGCCCGGCTGCGGCCAATCGCGAGCACATAGCGGCGGTTCATTTTCACGCGCACATGCGGCAAGGAAACGCCCAGGCCCAAATACGTGGTCATGGTGCTTTCCCGGGCCAGCAGGCCGCGCAAAAGCGACTCCGGTTTCAGGTCGCTGAATTTTGAAACACTAACCGCGAGCAATTCCTCCAACGCGCCACGCAAGGTGACACTGTGCAGATCAATGATCCGGCTGCGGGCGATGATCTTTTCTAGCCGCATGGATTTGCCCGATGATTAATTGGCGGCCGCCGGGTGAATCCGTGGATTATTTTTCCCACTCCAATGCACCCTTCTTGATTTCATAGAAGAGGCCGAGGACTAGCACCCCGACAAAGAAGAGCACCGGCCCGAGGATGGCGATGTGATTGGCGAGAAATTCGCGGTAGACGAAACTAAGCGGAATCAGGAAAACCACCTCGATGTCGAAAATGATGAAGAGCATCGCGGTGACATAAAACTTCACCGAAAAACGGGAGTGCACGATCCCTTCCGCCGGGACGCCGCATTCATAGGCCGTATCCTTGATGCTGTTTTTCCGGGAGCGCTGCCCGAACAGGTGCGTGGCACCGATGACCAATCCGGCAATACCGGCGGCCAGCACAGCTTGGATCAAAAACGGAAGATACGTCGATGTCATCACTTCTAAATTCACGGCGCACAGGGCGGCTGACAAGCGGTTTATTCGTCCAGCTTGATGAACCTGGCCGACTTGGTGTCATCCGAGCCGACACCCAGCATCTGGGCGAACTCGAGCGTCCGGATATCCTCGGAGACTGGAACGAACCCCGAGAGCTTGCGCCAACGGTTGATGCGATCGAGCATGAGTGAATCCAGCATGACCGGATCGCGACTAAGCCAGAGCAAGGGCTCGGAGACCGAATAGAGCGAATTGAAGAACGGCCCGCCGATGTATTGGTAATGTTGCAGGCTCACAATGGTGCAGGCCCACGTCTGGCGCAGCTCCGGAATCGCACTCATTTCGGCCACCGCCGCCGGGGCGTTGGCGGGACTGCGGAAAAAGCGCGCCGTGTTGGACGCATTCCACAATGTCGCATTCACGAGCGAACCGTTGACGCCCAGCGTGGGGTGATCGGTGTAGACCGGCAGATTAATCCAGAAATCCGCATCGAGGAACAACGGCGTGGCGAGGAAACTTTTACGATCTTCGTCCTTGGTTGAATTATTCGGCACTCCCTTGGTCTGCGATTCGGCAAAAATAGGATCAAAACGTTGCGGCAACGGGCTGTCGTAAAACCAAACCGGATCAAAGAAACGACCCGATTCCAAAACATAGATCTGATGCCCGGGGAAGGCCGACACGCCGTTGGCCAGTGATGGCAGGTAACCGGTCATGCGCAGGCGCAACTGGTTCAGACCCACCAAAAAAATATCCTCTTTTTCGAAACCACGGCGCTCCAAGGCGCTGATAACGGATTTCACCAAGGGTATCGGTGTCGCCATGCCCGGACCGGAGTCAGCATAGATTTTCAACCCCACCTTTTTCTTGGCGCCCGGGACGAGTTTTCGGCCTGAACTCTGTTCAAAATTACTGAGCAGCAATTCCACTTCACGGTCGTAGGACGCTTGGCTGAAATCAGGTAGCCGGGCTTCCCAGATGGGTAGATTTTCAACCGGTGCCGGGGCGTCCGCCGCGCGCAAAGTGGGCACCAAGGCCATTAAAATCGCCGCAAAAATGTAAAAACGCATATGCATGTGTCGCCTAAAAACTGTCGATGTTTCCTCCACAAGTCGGGAAACTTGACAGCACGCCCCCCCGGTTGAAAGTGCATTCTTTGCGTCTACCCGGCGCATCGCTGATAAATGCCCGTCATCAAGCCTACCTGCGTGCGCGATCTGAAGTTGCGTGTAAACCTCGCGGATGTGATCTCCCGCGTAGTGACTTTGCGCAAAGCGGGTGGCACCCGGCTGAAGGGACTTTGCCCCTTTCACAACGAGAAGTCCCCCTCCTTCCACGTCGATCCCGACAAGGGCTTCTACAAGTGCTTCGGTTGCGGCAAGGCCGGGGATGTCATTACGTTTGTGCGGGAAACCGAACAATTGGGCTTCACCGAGGCGGTCGAGGCCATTGGACAGCGATTCGGCATCGAGATCGAATACGAAAAAGGTTCCGGGCCCAGTCGGGAGGAACGTTCTCTGCGGCAAGAAATCTTCGAGATCCACGAACTGGCGGCAGAACACTATCATCAAGCCTTCAAAGCCCACACCCCCACCGGCGACTATTTGCGCAAATACTGGGTGGAGCAGCGGAAATTTACCCCGGAGCTCGCTGAGGAATTCAAGATCGGCGCCGCCACGCCCAACGACGACGGGCTCGGCGCGCTGTTACTCAAACGTCAGTTTTCCGAAGACGCGCTCCGGCAATGCGGGCTGTTTTTCATTCGCGAGCATGCGGCGTTGACCCTCAGTTCGCTAAGGACCCGCTTTCGCGGTCGCCTAATGATTCCGATCCGGGATCACCAAGGCCGAGTGGTCGCGTTTACCGCCCGCCAAACCGAATTGACCCCGGAGGATGATCCGGCGCGGGAGGCGAAATACGTGAATTCGCCGGAGACTCCAATCTTCACCAAGGGCAACCTGCTCTTCAATTTGGACCGAGCCCGCACCTCCGTGGGTGACGGCAAACCCTTCGTGATGGTCGAAGGTCAATTGGACGCCCTGCGGTGTTGGAGTGTGGGTCTCAAGACCGCCATCGCCCCTCAAGGCACCTCGATCACGGAAACCCAACTGGTGCTGCTCCGCCGCTATCACACGCAGGTGGAGTGTTTCTTCGACAGCGATGGGGCCGGCCAAAAAGCCGCCCTGCGCTTTCTTCCCATGGCGCTCAAGGCCGGGTTGGAAATCCGTTTTCTGCGCCATACCGGCTTGGCGAAAGTCGACCCCGACGTTCTTTTTCTCGAACACGGCCTGCCGGCGTATGCGGAATTGCAGCGCGGTTCCCTGTCCGCGATGGCCTATGCCTGCCAATCCGTGCTGCCGGACGCCACCAATGCCTCATCTGAGCAGAAATCCCGAGCGGCCAAGAGCCTGTTGGAACTGGTTGCCGCGACGGAATCTGAAGTAGCAAGAACGGAGTTTCTTAACGAAGCCGCCGGCTATTTAAGAATAGCGCCATCTGCGTTACAGCATGATTTCCAGAATTTTACCGCAAATCGAGGTCGCACGCCCACCCCGCCTGAACCGGCCCCCAAGCCGGTTCCCAACAACGCTGCTTCGCCAGAACTCCACCTTTTGATGGTCTGCCTTCATTATGAGCGCACAGGCAAGCCCCTTTCCGCGGTTCTTCCTCACGATTGGATCGATGCCAGTCACGTCGCGGGGGTGCTCCTGAACCGCTTTCTGGCCGAATTTGAACACGACAGCTGGCCGGGTCGCGACCACCTCGACGATTTGCTCGAAACCCCTGAGGAAAAAGCGCTTGTCGCCTCCCTCCTTTTCGATACGCCTCCATTTGATGATCCGCACAAAGTGGCGAACGAGGGCTTGCGCCTGTTGCGCGCCCGGGCACTCGAACCACGCCTGCAGCAAATAGAACTTGATTTAGCCAACCACCACGCGGACAGTGAAACTGACCCAATTTCACTCCTAAAAGAACGTTCTACAATTCAACGCCAGCTCCGCCAACCGCTCGAATTATCCGTAGCGGTGTGATATATTGTTCCCAACCACCATGCCGCGTAAAGCCAAGTTCGCCAAAGCCAGTTCCACCCATTCCGATGCCGTTGAAGACGTCCTCGATAAAGCCCAGTCCAATAATGGAACTGATTTGGCTGCCAGTGGGATCAACGAAAAGATCCGCCAACTGATCCGTCAGTCCAAGGAACAAGGTTACCTCACTTTCGACGACATCAACGAGGCCCTGCCCGAGTCCGTTGAAAATCAGGAGGAAATCGATAACATCCTTTCCATCCTGCAGAATCTCGAAATCGAGATTCTCGAGCCTGATCAGGTCAAGGAATACAAGCAGCGAATGGAAGAGGCCGAGGAGGAGGAAACCCGTTCCTCCCAGCACGACATCCTCGATGATCCCGTGCGGATGTATCTCAAGCAAATGGGCCAGGTCCCGTTGCTGACCCGCGAACAGGAAGTCGAAATTTCCAAGCGCATCGAAAACGCGGAACTGAAGGCGCAGGAAGCCTTGTTCCAAGCCACCGCCGTCGGCGCCTATATCGGCTACCTCGGTCAACGTCTGCTGAACCGCGAGGAACGTTTCGACCGCATCGTCATCGACAAGAAGATCGATAGCCGTGAAGCCTATTTCAAATCCCTGCCCAAGCTGGTCGAAGCGACCCAGAAGGGCGAAAAGAGCGTGGCCGCCGGTTGGGATGAATTCCTGAAGGCCAAGTCCGAAGCCGAGCGCAAGAAAGTCATGGCGAAGTTCCGCAAGCGCGAGAACGTCCTGCGCCCCAATTTCGGCAAATTCTATTTCAAGCTGAAGGTCTATGAGGAATACCTTGAGCAACTGCGGCCGGTCATCGAGAAGGTCGAGCTGCTGCTCGCCCAGCTGGAGCGTTCCAAGCACCCGAAAACCAAGCGTGATGCCGCTATCGACACCAAGGATATCAAGGCACAGCTGAAGTTGATCGAGGCGGCCCAACGGGTCGAGCCCGCCCGCCTGCTTGAGATCGTCAGCCAGACCAATGTTCACATCCGCGAGGCCCATCAGGCCAAGACCGAGATGGTGGAAGCCAATCTGCGCCTCGTAATCTCCATCGCGAAGAAATACACCAATCGCGGCCTCTCCTTCCTCGACCTCATCCAAGAGGGCAACATGGGCCTGATGAAGGCGGTCGAAAAATTCGAATATCGCCGCGGCTACAAATTTTCCACCTATGCCACGTGGTGGATTCGCCAGGCCATCACTCGTTCGATCGCCGACCAAGCCCGCACCATCCGCATCCCGGTCCACATGATCGAGACCTTGAACAAGGTCATGCAGGTGCAGAAGCAACTCCTCCAAGAATTCGGTCACGAACCGACCCCAGAAGAGGTTGCGGACGAGATGAACCTGCCCGTCGAGCGTGTGCAGCAGATCATGAAGATGGCCCAACAACCCATCTCTCTGCAGAGCCCGGTTGGCGACGGTGACGACACGAGCTTCGGTGATTTCATCGAGGACAAGTCGGCCGAGAATCCATACGACATGACCGCTTTCTCGCTCCTACGCGAAAAGATCATCGACGTGCTAGACTCCCTCACGGAACGCGAACGCCGCGTGCTGTCCCTGCGTTTCGGTCTGGTCGACGGCTACAGCCGCACCCTCGAGGAAGTCGGCAAGCAATTCAAGGTCACCCGCGAACGTATTCGTCAGATCGAGGCCAAGGCCCTCCGCAAAATGCGCCATCCGACTCGCATTCGCCAGCTGCACGGCTTCTTCGATGCCGAACAGATCGACAACGCGCAGAACCTGCTCAAGGTCGCCGCCGGCAACGCGCAGCAACAACCCGGTTCGGCCGTCAGTGGTATCGCCGCCCTCGCCTCGGCCTTGATCCCGCGCCCCTGATCGGTTTCCCGCTTTACAGTATCCGTAACCAATCTAGCTTCTCACCATGGACTCCTCTTCCGCAGTTATCGCGGGTATCTTCGGTCTCGGCACCACCGAGCTGATCGTCATTTTGGTCATCCTGCTCGTGTTGTTTGGCGGCGCCAAACTGCCCGGGCTGGCCAAGGGTCTCGGCCAATCCATCAAGGAATTCAAGAAGGCGACCAAGGATGAGGAAGAGTCGACCGAAGCCAAAAAGAAGCCCGAGACCAAGGGTCCGGACACATCCGCTTGATCTGAACAGATCGGCTTGGATTTCTCAGCGCGCCCCAGGGCGCGCTTTTTTATTCTCCGGTAACGGTGGCCTGCTCTGCAGCCCAAGCCGTGAACGCCCGGATCTGTTCAGCGCTGCCCAGCAGCAATACCTCATCTTGCTCGAATAGTTTCTCGTCTCCGCCGGGATTCAGAATGCGCAGGCCATGTCGATTGATGCCCGCAATCTGGACGCCGGTTTTTTTGGTCGGCGCCAGTTCGGCCAAGGTTTGCCGGGCCAGCACACTGCCCGCCGGCACCTTGATTGTTTCCATGCGGACATCATCAAACTCCGATGCCGTCACCGCACCCGATACTCGCATCAGGAAAGCTTTGCCGGCAGCTGTCTGTTCCGGGTGCCCCAAGAGTAAAACACGATCACGGGGATAAAGGGCGAAATTTGCCGGCGGAGTTTCGATCATGACACCCTGGCGTTCCACCCCCGCAACGGTGCAGCCAAGTTTCGCCCGCAAACCCATATCTCCCAGAGTCAATCCCCGCACATCCGCTAAATCCGGCAACATGCATTCGGAAAGTGACATATCCCATTCCGCGTGCGGCACCAACCAGCCGGGGGCCGTGCCACTCTTGGCGGGTTGGGCCAAGCGGTCCTGCAATTCAACCTCCAAGACACTGTGCCAGTAGATCAGTTTGCGACGGAAGAGTGAAACGACCAGAACCACCACGGCGACCACCACCAATGGGACCCAGCGTGCGCCGCCGCCCAGTGGCAGAAAGGAACTCAGCCACAGAAAAATCAGCAGCCCACCCGTGCCCTTCAAGGTCAGTTCAAGCATGGGGGCGAAACGTGCCGCTTGGCCGGGATAAGGCGTGAATACCACTTCTGCCACCAGCATGGCCAAGGCGGACAAATTACGCCAAATCGCCACCAACGGCGCCACGCTCAACAGACAAATGCCGACCCAATACAGAATCTGCGGTCCGTAGGGGAACAACCAGTCCCGCGGGATCAGCTTTAACAGCATGCCCAGCAAAGGACCGGAAAAGGCAAACAAACCGGTCACCAACAGCAATTCGACGCCGATCTGGATCAGACGTTTCTTGCTGAGTTGCCATAACAGATTGCCTGATTCGTGCTGCCGCAACCGCTCCAACCAGCCTCGATACGATGTCAGCCACGCGGAAAGCCACGTCGGTTCACTGGCGGCAGTCCAATCAGCAATCCGATTAGAACGGCGTGCCAGAAAGGGTGCGACAAGGGTGGTCAAGAGTGCTGCTCCCACCGCCACCGCTTGAAAACTTTTCGGCAGCACCCCACCGGCGATTCCCAACTGCGCGATGATAAAGGTAAACTCGCCGATTGGCACCACCAATAAACCCACCCGCACCGCCTCGGCGGTCGGCGACCCGGTAATCAATAAGCCCGTCGCACAAGCCAATGAACGTCCGATCAGCGCCAGCGCGGCCACCGCCAGCACCAATGGCCAAACCTCCCAAAGCGCCGTCGCATCAATCAACATGCCGATCGAAACAAAGAACACCGCACTGAAGACATCCCGGAGGCCCTCAAATGTGCGTTCCACCTGGGTCCGTTGCGGGGTATCCGCCACAATCGCCCCCAGCAAAAATGCCCCGAGGGCGAGTGAAAAGCCGGCCCGTTGCGCGGCCGTTGCCAGCACAAACAGCAATCCTGCCTGCACCAGCGTCGGCAACTCCGCGCTTCCCGTGAGGCTGAGCCGTTTCAACAGCCACGGCACAAACAGGATGCCTACGACGCCAACCAGGACCACAAACGCGGTCAATAGAAGCAACGTGTGACTCAGGGGTGTGGTTGCGGAATGCGCACCCGCCAAGCTGGCATAGGAGCTCAAACCGGTCAGCAGTAGCACGGCGATGACGTCCTCAACCACAAAGACGCCCATCGCCATTTGACCGGCCTTCTCGTGGGTCGCACCGATATCCGCGAGCACCTTGATGATCACGGCTGAACTGGAAATCATCAGCATTGCCCCGACGAAAACGGTCTCTGTGGTGCTCAGGCCCATGAGACCGCCGGTCGCGCGGGTAAGCTGGTAAATAACCACTGCTTCAATCGCGGTCGCGATCACCAACGGCAGGCCGAGTTTACGTAACTTACGAAAGCTCAGTTTCATTCCGATGGAGAACATCAGGAAGACCAAGCCCATCTGGGAAAGCGTCTCGATCCGATCGATGTCGGAGACTAGGGCGACGGGCAGATTGAAGGGCCCGATGGCCATGCCCGCGAGGAGATAGCCGACCACTACCGACAAGCCTGCGCGCTGACAGGCCCAGCCAACCAGCCCGGCCACCAGCACCACCACAGCCAAGTCCTGTATGAAATCAATTCCGTGCATAACGACGCCTCACTCGTTCAGCAGTCCGCCGTTGCCATCCATTTGGGTCAAGTCCGCTTCGTAAGTTTCGGACCATGATACGATTTACCGCGTTGACACCCCCGGCATGCACCGATTCGTTTCCGTTGGCGGAACAGCGCCACCTTCTCCCGCAATTATGGCAGCTAATTTCCTCGGCTATTTCTCCAACGACATCGGCATAGACTTGGGCACCGCAAACACCCTCGTCTATCTGAAGGACAAGGGCATCGTTCTACGCGAGCCTTCCGTCGTGGCACTCGATACCAATACCCGTAAGGTTCGTGCCGTGGGTGATGAGGCCAAACGCATGTTGGGGCGCACCCCGGGCAACATCACCGCCATCCGCCCGATGAAGGACGGCGTGATCGCCGACTTCGATGTCACCGAGGCGATGCTGCGCTATTTTATCCGCAAGGTTTCCAATTCCTCCTTTCGCGCGCCACCGCGGGTCGTCATCGCCATCCCTTCCGGAATCACCGAAGTGGAAAAGCGCGCGGTCAAGGATTCCGCCCTCCATGCCGGAGCCCGCGACGTCATCACCATCCCTGAACCGATGGCCGCGGCCATAGGCGTAGGCCTGCCGATTGATGAACCCGCCGCCAACATGATTGTCGATATCGGCGGTGGCACCACCGAGATCGCCATTATCTCCCTGAATGGCATCGTATTCTCGAAATCCATCCGCGTGGCGGGTGATGAGCTGGACAGCGCGATCATCAATTACATGAAGCGCGCCTACAATCTGTTGATTGGTGAGCGCACGGCGGAAGAAATCAAATGCCGCGTCGGTTCGGCTTATCCGCTGGACGAGGAACTCACGATGGAGGTCAAAGGGCGCGATTCAGTTGCCGGCCTGCCCAAGACCATTCATATCACTTCTCAGGAAATCCGCGAAGCGCTCAGCGACACGATCGCGGCGATAGTGGATGCGGTCCGCGTGACCCTTGAGCGTTGCCCGCCGGAACTTTCCGCGGACTTGGTAGACCGCGGGTTCGTCATGGCTGGTGGTGGCGCCTTGATCCGCGGTATTGACCGCTTGCTCAGCGACAAGACCGGTCTGCCAGTGACCATCGCAGACGATCCGCTCTCCGCCGTCGCCAATGGCACCGGTGAAGTCTTGAGTGATCTGGCTTGGCTGATGCAGCACGTCTGAGGGTATTTTTGCCGCAGGGCATAAACTTTCTGGTGGCCATGAGGTTCGCACGGGTTAGCTTCCGCCAACACCGTGCCTCTCCAACGATTCGATCAGGCCAAACCCTTCCTGACCCTAGCCATTGTCGTGGCGGCATGGCTGGTTGTTCCCGTTGCCATCAAGTCGTTTCTGCGGGCCTCCTTCTTTGAATTGCAGGCGCCGATCAGTGTCAGCGCGTCGGCCGTTCGTGATTTGCAGGAGTTCTGGTCGCTGCGCGCGCACTCCAAACTGGAATTGATCGAAGCGGGTCGCGATTTGGCCCGTATCAATGCGTCCTACGATCTGGCGGTGCAGCAAAACACCAAACTGCATAACGATATCGAACGACTGCAGAATTTGCTGAGGATACCCGCCCACGCGGAACATCGTTTTGAACACGCCCGGGTGGTGCGACGCGATTTCTCGGCTTGGTGGCAGCGCCTCACAATTCGCAAAGGCCGCAACTATGGGATCACCGTGGGTTCCCCGGTGGTCTTTTCCGGTGTCATCGTCGGCCGGGTAAGTGAAGTGCACGCCTACACCTCTACCATCGAGCTGATCAGCAGCCCCGGGGTGCGACTGACCGCCGTGGTGGAGGGCGATGATCGTCCGATGAGTTTTCAAGGAGGACTGAATCCCACCTTTGGTCCGGCCCGTGG
The DNA here is from genome assembly GCA_030833445.1 of Cephaloticoccus sp. Classification (GTDB taxonomy): domain Bacteria; phylum Verrucomicrobiota; class Verrucomicrobiia; order Opitutales; family Opitutaceae; genus Cephaloticoccus. Next base: position 133,420 of record JAURHD010000007.1, read on the forward strand.
GATCATCGAGTTTGTGCCCATCGACATTTTCGCCAGCGCCAACTCCACCAAGCGTTTGGTGACCTCGGGTCTAGGCGGGGTCTTTCCCGCCGGTCTCACCTTGGGTCGTGTCGTCAAACTTGAACCGAGCACTGATGGATTGTTCAAGACCGGTGAGGTCGAACTCGATCCGCGTCTGAGTGAACTCACCGAGGTCACGGTGCTCGTGCCCATCTCCCAGGAGTAACCATGAAACGTCAGTGGTTGCTCACGTTTCTGTCCCTTTTCCTACTCTGGGTGATTGTCACCCAGCTCAATCACTACCTGTCAGCCTGGCATATGTATGTGTTCGCCGGTGCCCTCTATGTGACTTTTACCGCCCTGCGTCTGCCCGCCCGGGGTGGCTTGTTGATGTGCGCGGTCGCCGGGTTGCTTTGCGACGCCAACAGCGCCGTGCCCTTCGGCACCCATCTGCTGCTGTTTACCACGGCCCATGCCCTGATCAGCAAAGCGCATCATCGTATTCCCGCGAGCGATCCCACCACCCAACTGGTCGTCGCGCTCATCGCTAATTTTGTTTTATATACAGTCCTCGCGGTGATCATGACGGTGAAAGCGCCCCTGTTGGGCAATTTGTGGCCGCGGATGCTCTTTGATCTGTTGCTTTCACAACTATTCATCGTGCTGGTGGGTCCGTGGTATTTCTCCCTCCAGTCGCGCATTCTCCTGTTGGATCGATTCGCCATGCGTAGCCGTTTCTAACCATGTCCGGCGATCTTTCATCCCAATCGGGCAGCCTCGTAGAATCTCACAAGGGCTATGATGTCCGGGTCATCGTTTTCTATTTCATCATAGCGCTGTTATTGCTCGTGCTCGCCGGGGGAATTGCGTTCCAACAGCTCTTCAAGAGCGACGAACACCATGAACGCGAACGCATGCAAAGCCAGCGCCGCATCCTGGTGCCGGGACCACGCGGCAATATCTACGATCGCGACGGCCGCCTGATCGTCGGCAACCGCCCGCGCTTTTCCGTGGTGCTTTATCTCGATGAGCTGCGGCGCGAATTCCGTCGTGAATATATCCGCATCCGCAAGAATTACCGCGATACCGGTGACAAGGACCTGCCGACCTCTTATCAACTTGAGCAGATTGCCCGAGCCAGCGTGGTGCAGCGCTACCTGGATCAGGTGAATGCTATCCTCGGCCGCAACGATCAGGTCGACGGCCGTGATCTGACCAAGCATTTCGTGCGCGAGCTGCTCCTGCCCTACACCCTGCTCGATGATCTCGAGCCCAAGGAATATGCCCGCCTGCTGGAAAGTCTGCCCGTAACTTCACCCCTGCAGGTTTACACTTCGAGCACACGCTATTATCCCTTTGGGGCCGCCGCCGCCCATACGCTCGGCTACGTCGGCATCAACCCCGATATTGAGGCCGAGGATTTCCCCGGGGATGACCTGCGCACTTTCAAACTCAAGGGCAGTATTGGTCGAGACGGCTTGGAGAAGGTTTTCGACAACCGACTGCAGGGTGAGTCCGGCGGCACGATCTTCCGCGTGGATCCCGCCGGATATCGGATCAACCCACCGCTGGAAAAAAAGCAACCCGTGCAAGGGGAGAATTTGGTCACCTCGCTGGACATGGATTTGCAGCGTGCCGCCGAATCCAAATTGCGCGAATTCAATACCCCCGGCGCCGCCGTTGCGATGGATGTGAAAACTGGCGAGGTGCTCGTATTGGCCAGTGTGCCCGATTATGATTTGGGTATCTTTTCACCGCGCCTCTCCTTTGCCGATAGCAAGGATATTGAAAAACGCGAAGCCTGGGCCAACCGCGCGATCAGCAGTGCCTACCCGCCTGGCTCCACCTTCAAAATTCTGACCACCATCGCCGGCTTGCGCAGCGGCGCAATCAACCCCGATGACCCCATCATCAATTGCGATGGAGTCCTCCATCGCAATGGGCGCAATTTTGTCTGCTACAACGGCCGCGGACATCACGGGGACGTGCTGCTGCCGGAAGCGATTTCATCCAGCTGCGATATTTATTTCTACGAGGTGGGTTGGCGGACCACCGCAGAAAAACTCGCCGCCGAGGGCCGCCGGTTTCACATGGATGGACCCACTGGCATCCAGCTCCCGCATGAAACCTCACGCATGGTCATGCCCGACAACGCATGGAAAGTGGCCAATATCGGGCAAAATTGGTTTCCCGGGGATACCGCCAACATGGCCATCGGCCAGGGTTACGTATTGGTAACCCCATTGGAAATGGCCGCGTTTACGGCCTCAGTCGCGCGTGGCGAGGTCTTCACCAAGCCCACACTGATCCATCAAGCCAATGCCCCGACCCAGCACACCGAATCCATCGGACTGGCGCCCAAACAACGCGCCGCTCTGCTCAAAGGTATGGTCGATTGCACCACGATCGGCACCGCCAAAGTATTGACCAACCTGCCTGCCCTGCGGGTTCCGGGCGTGACCATCGCAGGCAAAACCGGCACCGCCCAAATTCCCGGCAATAAGAACGTCGCTTGGTTCATCTGCTTTGCCCCGGCCGAAAAACCCGAGATCGCCATCGCAATAGCCATCGAGGGCGACACCGCCGGCGAAGAATTTGGGGGCGGACTTTATGCCGCTCCCGTCGCCAGCCGGATCCTGCAGGAATATTTTCGGAAGAAAAACCAACCTGCGAATCCGAGTTTGAGTGCCTTCAAGGCGAACTGATCCGCCTTCCACGCACCTGCCGCCATTCGTGGCGGGCACGCCCAAATATCCGCGCAGACTCCGACCAACCGGTTTCCGGACCGTAGCGCAAACGCGCCAAAGCTTGCCGTAGGTCGGCATCGTCTGACTTGCCCGTCAGAAGTTGCAGCCATTTGCTTGCTTCCAATCGGATTGGGTTCAACCGACCGCGCCGGTGACGCCAAGTCAATGGACGCAGTCGACGCCAGAGCGGAACAACGAACCACACCACCACCACGGTGAAGGCACCCGCGATCAGCCACTTTACCAACCGCCCCGCATTCCACGGCGCCAACAGCCAGGCTTTCAGGCGGGTCGTTTGGGCGTGAATCCATTCCCGGATGCGCTTCCCCATTTCCTCAGTCGCAGTTTTGACCGCCTTGATCGTTTCCACCTGCGAACGCTGGTCAAAATTAACAATGCGCCGATACCAGAAAATGCGCAAGCTGTCCAAGCGGGCCGACCAACTCCGATCCACTTCGCGGGTTTGCAATGCCGACAAGGCCGTTGCCTCGGCGCCGGTGATCGGAGCCCCCGGGGTCGGATCAACTCGAATCCAACTCTCGGATTCAAAATCAAAGAGTTCCGTCCACGCATGGGCATCCGAATTACGCAGTGTGAAGCTGTTACTGTAGCCGTTCCACGATCCGCCGCGAAAGCCCGTGACCACCCGCGCAGGTATATCCGCCGCCCGGGCCAGTAGCACCATCGATCCGGCAAACAATTCGCAGTGTCCCGGTTCCGAGGAAATCATCCAACGCACCAAGGCATCGCCCCCACCCGCCGGAGTGCGTGATTGCAAACCATATTGATGCTGTCGCGCCAGCCATGCACTCGCGCGGCGCGCAAATTCCGTCACACTCAGTTTCTCTCCCGCAGCAATTGTCTGGGTTAATTGCCTTAACCGTTCCGTGTCGGCCGGATTCAGAGACAATTTTAGCAGAGACTGTGCACTGTTATTTTCCGTATCATTACGGACCGCCCACTCACGCACAAAATTCGGATCCGGCAATTGCGCACCCGTCGGCATGCCTTCGACCCGGTAGGCCGTCATCGAAACCGGTTCATCGCGCAAAGCTACGACACCCAGATCACCCGCGACTTGAAAGTTCTGCCGGTCCCTAAACCACAACTGCTCAAATTGGCCTGCCAGCGGCAAGTATCGGCTCACGCCAGATTCCAAATAAAAGGTCCAGTAAACCGGTGACCCAAGTTGGGCCCGGGCACGACCTCGTAAGTAGGCACTACTGCGATTCGCCAAAAACTCGTCACGTTGCAGCACCGGTGAAACCCGGAAGGTCTCATCCTTGTATTCATCAAGCACCACCATGCGCCAATACGGCTGGGCCGGTATCCGGCTTGGGTCACTAAGGTCGATGCTGAGCGCTACACTGCGGTCCTGCTGAATGTCGGTGACGTCGCCGAACTTGATCCGGTCGGAAAATCCGGTGCGTGATTTTTTGGAAACGAACCGCTCCATGAATAAACTGTTCTGCAGTTCAAAACGCGGTATCGCCATGAACAGGAGGGCGGACAGCACCACCAGTCCGCCGAACAAACTGCCGCCGAGTAGTGCGATCCGCCAATCCGTGGCCGCCCGCACGCGACGCAACAGCGTTTTCAACGTAATACGAGACCAAGTCGGCACCGTCCCAGCGACCAAGGGAACAGGGGTTGGATCACTGGCATGCACCAGGGTGATGATGAGCAAAAATGCCAGCGCACAGGCACTGAAAGCCAGTATCTGCACGGCAAAGAGAAGTGAAACCGTCAACACCCCCGCGAGCACGATCAGGAACAGCCCCAACACAATGATCTGCAGGTCATCACGTCGTTGGCGGTAAGTTACCCCGCGGTAAAACAACAGGAGCAGATCCAAACGCACCAAGGCCGGCAGCACCTCGGTGGTCAGATAAATGTCACCGATGAAAATTGCCACGATGCCCGGAAAGGCCAGCCGGTGAACCAAGGCCGGCACCCGCGATGGCCAAGCCGGTTTAAACATGACGGCCCCGACACCACCAATAGTCAGGAACATCAAAAACCACGCGGGGATATCCAGATAGAGCACCGTTGAAACTGACAGGAGCACCAAGACACCGCCCAAGAACCACTTGAGCCGGTGTAGTTCGTCGAGATTAAGCTGTGGCCGTTTTGTTTCCATCAATCAGGGCGATCACACCGTTGGTCCCGTCCGGCATGAAGGTGAGTTGGTTGCGAGGCGCATGGTTGATGGGTGCCTCCCTATAAACATCCTTGGTTTCTCGAGGCTCGAGTTGAGCGAGATCATCCAGGAATGCCTCAAAATCCCGGCCATGGCGGATAACCCGCGGGGAGTGATGATCAATCCTGACCGCATGCAATCGATCCGCCCGAAACAAATCCTCGCCGAGCGTCGCGGCCAGACTCAAGGCACGTTCAAACTGCTCAGGACGTGACCACAATGCCGGATCGGTCTGCAGCCACAGCGTATAACTTTCGTTCGCCTCGGCGGCAAATTGACGCACGAGCAATTGTCCCGTGCGCGCACTCGCCTTCCAATTGATCAAGCGATGCGAATCACCGGGTGCATAACGACGCAGCGCCAAAAGGTCGTTGCCGCTGCCGGCGCGTGAAAGCCGTTCAGTTACCCCTGACCAGCGGAATCCACCGACCGGGTGCCGTTGGTATTCAATGATGGCCGGCCACACCGTCAGAGTCCGGGTCAGGTGAGCGGCAAGCTTCTTGTTGAAAAAGCCAAAAGGGAAAAATGAGGCCACGTGCCGCACGGAGACATCCCACTTGCCCCGACGCGGCGGCTGCCACGTCCAGTCAAGTTGGATGGTGGCTTGGGCATCCAACCGGCCCGGCAGAATCAGGCGACCATTTACCTCCTCGGGCTTTTGGCGCCAGAGAGCTTTCACATCCTTGCCTCGTGCGGTGAAAGTGGTTTCCGGTCTGCTGCCGGCATCTCGCCGGACGGGGGTGGCAGCCAACGTGCATTCGAGCCCATAAGTCGGGAGCATCTTTTTTCCGTTCAGCAATTCGAGTGCCACGGTGGTGTCCATCTTCGCCCGGGCGGCTGCCGGAAAAAACAATCGCCAGCGCAGGTGGGAAAAATTCAACCACGACAAGACTCCGCTCAAGATCAGGCAGGCCAGTAGCAGGGACAGGGTGATGAATAAAATATTGTTCGACGAGTTGTAGGCCGCCGTGCCGATCCCCAGTGACAGGGCAATCAGCAGGACACCCGAGATCGTCGGCACCATATGATGATGACGACGTGGATAGATCAGCGCCCATACCACGTTGCGCCACCGAAAGCGCGCTTTGGCCCGGCCCTCACCATCGGGTCCATCCCAACCCGGCGAATTGGCAATATCCGCCATGGGTATGCTCAGGCCGGCAGGGGGATTGCGCCTACAATGCGTTTGAGGGCCACGGTCACCATTCGACGTTCTTCCAACGGGTCCCCGGCCGGGCGCACCAACGTAAGCCGGTGGGCAAAAACCGGGACGACCAACTCGGACACATCATCGGGCATCACAAAATCCCGACCATGCAGGATTGCCCGGGCCTGGGCCGCAGTGCGCAGGGCCAAGCCGCCACGCACGCTGATCCCGCCCTTGAATTCAGCCTCGGTTCGGGTGGCTGTGACCAGTTTCAGAATATAATCGAGCACCGTCTCCTCCAGATAGACTTGGCTGGTGAGCGCTTGCAGTCCGGTGAATTCGGCGCGGTTAACCACAGGATTCAGCGCGATGGCATCATAGTTGGTGCGGGCGGTGCGCAAAATTTCCAACTCATGAGCTGTATCAGGATAGCCCATGTGCAGCCGCATCAGAAAGCGGTCCATCTGGCTCTCGGGCAGCGGAAATGTGCCTTCGTAGTCCAAAGGATTCTGGGTCGCGAACACCATGAATGGCGTGCCAATGGCATGCGCCACTCCATCCACGGTTACCCGAGCCCGATCCATCACCTCCAATAAAGCCGACTGCGTCTTCGGGGTGGCCCGGTTGATTTCATCAGTCAGCACGACATTGGCAAAGATGGGCCCCTTCTTGAATACAAAATTCTTGTCGGCTTCATCGTAGATGGCGACCCCGGTCACATCGCCGGGCAACAGATCGCTGGTGAATTGGATGCGCGAGAAATCGCAGTCCATCGAACGGGCCAATGCATAAGCCAGAGTCGTCTTGCCCACCCCGGGCATATCCTCGATCAAGACGTGCCCACCAGCCAGCAAGGCGATGAGCACCTGCTCGATCACCTCGTCCTTGCCTTTGATCGTCTGCCGCATGTTGACCCGCAGTCGCTCCAGTGCCTGACCCGACGTCACCATTTGGTCTGCTCCCACGAAGTCGCTCATGGGCCCAAGCTAATGCCGAACTCCATCTGGGCAAATGCAAACCCATCTTCATTGCACCGAAGCATAAACCGTCTGATCATCTGGCATAACATGAATGCCCTCTTGGCCAAATTGTGGGAACGGCATAAAAATCCGTGGAGCTGGTTCATGCGACCGGTATTCGGCATCGTAATGTTCCATGGCGCCTGGCTACAAAGCTGGCCGGTGCTGCTGCTGGGGGTATTGGGGTTGGCGACCAGCTGGTGCTGGTTCCCTAAACCGCAGGTCGTCCATCCATGGGTCGAACGTTTCATTGAAGTGGAGAAACCCTACGTTTCGCCGCCGTGGACGCCGGCAAAAGTGGGCGCATTGCTCGCGGTCCTGGCCCTGATGATCGTATCACTCAGCGCATTCTGGCAACGGAGCCTCAAGCTCGGTTTGATCCTGATGTTTTTTGGCGGTCTCGCCAAATCTGTCTGGAGCCTGAAAGTGGCTGGCAAGGCAGGGCTATTCGCGGCCGCTTTTGGTGTATTCTGGGCCTTGCTCGCCAGCGTGCTCTTTTTTCAACGCGAATGAAGATCGGCCTGGATACTTTTTCGTTTCACATCGCGCTGGCCGCCGGCCGTTACGATGTCTTCCGCACGCTCGACTGGATGGCAGAACACGGTTTTACGGGCATCCAGATCAATATCAACGGACCAGACGGCCGCTTTCTTGGTGCGGATCCAGCAAACACTTCCCATGTTGAGCACGTCCGCAGGCGGCTCGCTGATCTGAATTTCTTTGCCGAAGTCGGCGGTGGCCACGCCACCGACGCATCGCTGATCACCCATCAATTGGAGTTAGCGGCGGCAGTGGGGGCGGATGTCCTTCGCACGGTGATCGGCTTCCAAGGCTCAATCGGAGAGACCATCGCACAAACCCGGGCCGCTATGGACCAAGTGCTGCCCTTCGCCCGTAAACTCGGCGTCCGGATCGCGATTGAGAATCACGAAGATGTAACTGCCGCTGAACTGGGCCAGCTAATTAAAGTAATCGACGATCCGATTGTCGGGGCATGCCTCGATACCGGCAACGATCTGGTGGTTTACGGCGACCCGTTGATGGCCGCGCAGGTGCTCGCCCCTGTCGCCATTTCGACGCACATCAAGGACCAGAAACTCATTCGGGTCGGAGCTACGATTTATAGCGTTGGGGTGCCCTTGGGCACGGGAGATGTTGAGCTGCCGTCCATCCTCAAAGTCATTCAAACTCAATCGACCGTGGGCCGCGTCTTGATTCAAAACTGCACGGGCTACTCGGCGCCGCTCAATAAATTCAAACGCCCCGACCTGCAGCCTGTAGGCAACTACACCCAAATCCCCAATTATGCGACAGTCGCAGACGCACGCTCCAGCGGATACCTGCTAAATCTCGACCGCCTGACTCCCGAAGAGCTATCCAGCTACGCGATCCGCCAAGAAGGTGATCTGCAACAAGACTTGAGCACCATTCGAAGCCTAATGTCATAGCTTTAATCCAATTTGAATATCTCACCTGAAAGCCACGCGCATTGGTTGGAGACCCGGAAGTATCCTCAATTTGGGGCTCAGGGGAACGAATTCAGTCTGATCACCCTGCGTGAGGTGATGGAGGGACGACAAGAACCCGCCGATCCCAACGTCCAATGCATTCGCACCAAAATTGATACGATCCCGGGCGAATGGGTGGTAGCTCCCGGGGCCGATCCTGATCTGCGACTGCTTTACCTCCATGGCGGTGGTTTTGTCTCAGGTTCGGGGGCCAACTACATTCCTTTGGCCGCAATGCTCTCGGCGGCGGCGAAATGCGCCGTCTTGTTAATTGATTACCGGTTGGCCCCGGAGCATCCCTTTCCCGCCGGATTGGATGACTGCATCCACGCATACGGCTGGATGACACTTAACGGCCCCACGGGACCGACCTCCGCAAAGCATACGTTTATTGCCGGAGATTCCGCCGGCGGTGGGTTAACCTTGGCCACTTTACTGGCGCTGCGTGATCGCTGCCTGCCTCTGCCCGCCGGCGGCATCGCTTTGTCGGCATTCGCAGATCACACCCTATCGAGCGAATCCATCCGGAGCCGGGCCGATACCGAACTCTACATGCACCCGGATAGTCTCGGGAAATTTGTGCAGCTCTATCTAGCCGGCGGCAACGCCGAGGATCCCCTCGCCTCACCGGTTTTCGGTGACTACACGGGCATCCCTCCGTTGCTCATCCAAGTCGGCGATTATGAAGTGATTCTCGATGACAGCATTCGCGTTGCCGCCAAGGCACAGGCCGATGGCGTAACGGTTCAACTCGAAATCTGGCCGGGGCAATGCCACGTGTTTCAAATCCGCGGACTGCCGGAGAGTGCAGAGGCCATCCGGCACATTGCCGAATTTATCCACCGCCAGTTGGCCTAGCGGCAGGAGAAATCTGGACTGACTACCGACATGAGGGTGCCAGTCCGTAACAGAGGCTCTGCCAGGAATACTTTATTTCTTCTTTCCGAAGGGGCCGTATTTTTCCGCCGTATCACTGGTGCGATCGTAGATGATTTTGCCGTCCTTCACGAATGGCACGGCCATCGCCCATGCACGCACGGCGTCTCCGCCAATCGGGGCCGCGGAATATTGGGGCAGATAGATGCGTCGCATGCGATTGGTCGTGTTGGGACCACTGCGGTGGAAATTGTAGCTGGAGAATCCCACAATCGTGCCGGCAGGCACAATCAAAGGATCGCCCGGATCATCGCCTTTGTAGGCAATCAGGTCATTCGAACCGGGTTCGAGCTCGTGGCTGAATATGGTGTTTTTGGTGCCGCCGCGGGAGTGGGGCAGCAGATATACCGTGCCGTTAATTTCACTGACATCGTCCAGCGTCACCCAGCAGGTGAGATAGGCTGGATGCGGCGCCTCGGGATGACTTTTCATCACGTATCCACTATCCTGATGCCAACCAAATTTCATCCCCTGCTCCGCGTTTTTCACGACCCATTGCTCATTGAATAAATACACATCAGGTCCCAACGCGGCCTGCGCCACTTCGGCCATCATCGGGCTAAAGGCAAAGTCTCGCATGCGCTGACTCAACCGGTAACGATTGCCAATAAAGTAACGTTTTCCGCGGTGATTGATGCCATCCACTTCAACCCCTTTGGCGTCCATGGAAGCATCCATGTAACCAAGAAAATACGAGCACTCCTCGCGGAGCATCGTCAATGTTTCGGGCGGCAGGATGCCCGGCAAAATGAAATATCCTTCCTCGTGATAGAGGGCGCTTTGTTCGGGGGTAAGAAGGCTCATGGCCGAATAGCATACTACAACGGGAACGTGGTTTCTTCTCGTTTTCCGGCGTCATGTTATCATTTTTTGTCGTCATGCTTGAAGCACTGAATCTCCCAAAAGACTGGCAGGGGAATCTTTGGCACTACCGTTTTCAGGAGTGGCGGCACACCTATCACCACCACGTCGAGTTGGAATTCAACCTCATCACGCGGGGCTCGGGTGTTTACCTGCTGGATAACGAAAAGTATCAGGTGCGGCGGGGTGACCTTATCTGGCTCTACCCCACCCAGAGTCATGTGCTCGTGCAGGAAACCGATGATTTCGAAATGTGGATCGGCGTATTCCGGCCGCAAGCTCTCGGGACACTCGCGACCGATGACAACCATGCACCCCTGCGGCGCGATCGCGCGAGCGGCGAGGTCTGCCGTCGTCTGCCATTAAAGCAAGTGCAGCAGCTCTGCACTCTGTTGGAAGAGGTCGCGACGACCAAAGAACAAGCGGCGCATTTCAACGCCGGCCTCGGTTACGCCTTTCTGACGGCGTGGCAGGTTTTCGAAAAAGCCAGTGCCATTCCAATAGAAGATGTCCACCCCGCCGTGGATAAAGCCGCGCAAATTCTCCAGCGAGAGAGCGATGTAATAAATCTCGTCCAGCTCGCCCGGCAGACCGGCTTGAGCCCCGCGCGGCTGAGCCGCCTGTTCAAGCAGCAAACCGGCACCACAATCGTGGATTTCCGCAACCGTCAGCGACTCGGCAAATTTCTGCGCCTCTATGGCAACGGTCAACGGCTCACCATGCTAGCCGCGGCCCTTGCGGCTGGCTTTGGCAGCTACCCACAGTTTCACCGGGTGTTCAAAAAAAATCTCGGCTGCACTCCACAATCGAATTCGTGGCACCAGTAAACTTGATCATGAAGGCACCGCGACATCCGCGAGGGATGTCCGCGAAATCGTTTTGCCCAGCAGGAAGAACTTTCGTTCGGGATACCACAGGGTCAACCCGTCCGGAGTCGGCGTGGTGCTGGCATACATGGCCAAATCCGCGCGCAGCATCGGCACTCCACCGTTGTCCATGAAGAACTGTGGTTCGGAAAACCACACGGGTTGCTTCGCTCCGGGACGAAATTGCCCCCGCGCCAACCAGATCGGCCGCCGGTGTTGTTCACTCTTCATGGGACCCCATCCGCCCATGTGGCCGTCATGGTTATGAAAGAAGAAAACATATTCGCCGGGCGAGATCTCGTAGATTGGACTTGGACTGCACGGGTGCGGCAGCGGCAGCCGGTCGTCGGTCTGGCGCAAAGCCACCGGCTGGGTCCAAGTCTCGCCTTTATCCGCAGATTCAGACCAAACTGCATGCCCGGCATTGCTGCGCATCACGCAAAATAACCGGCCGTCCGGCAGCGGCACGATTGCGGGTTCCTGCACCACACTCACCTCGGGGTGACCGATGTGACCATATTGGAGCGCCTGTTCATTGGCGGCAAAATAACTGATTTGTAGGTCACCCGGTTCCGGATCGTCGTCGACATTTTCAAAGCGCATGAACTCGACAACGGATGGTTGTGACCACCAAACATCGAGTTTGCGCGGACCGGATACCTCCGGGCTCACCCAGCGGGTGAAGCCGGCAAAATATTTGCCGTCAAAAAACTTCAACGGCTTCTGCCAGATTATCCAGTTCGACGGAATTTTCGGATCCCGGCTGTCCCAGATTGATTTGGGCATCGGCACAATCTGCTGCGCCGACCAAGTCTTACCGCCGTCGTCGGAATATTTTCCTGCCATAACCCCACAGGTGGACATGGCATAATCATGCACCCCGATGTAACGGTTGTAGTAAAGGTAGATCCGGCCGGATTTCGAAATCAGGGGAAACTGCCAGCTCGCAATCCCGCCGCCATCCGCCGGACCCGCGACAAAAGTCGGCGCCGTCCAAGTTGCGCCGGCATCCAAACTCCGCGCAAACACCACCCGCTGATCCGGTTTCCCCTCGTAGGAACTCTGCGTCCAAACGGCAAAGAACCCGCCCTGTGGATGCTCTGAGACAAGGAAATGCTCATTGCCGGTGTCGTGGGTCGAGCCGTCGAGGCTCTGTGGCACATATACGATGTGATCGGGGTGAGTGCGCTGCAGTTCAAGCTGCAACTTGGCGGAGGTTGCGGGGTCCATCCGCTCCACTCCGTCAGCCACCACCGGAAAGGCAATTTCCTATTTCGGACAAGGACGGGCTAAACCGGACTCACCCCAGCAGCTTCATCACCGCCGCGAAATCTTCGTCAGCAAAACCGGCGCGCTCCGCCTCGGCAAGGCGATGACGCACCGCATCAAGCACTGGAAAATCTTCGCAACCGTTGATGCTGGAGGCCAGGCGCATGTCCTTCGCCATGTGCTTGGTCGAGAATTGCGGAGTATAATCCCCCGCGCGCAGCTTGGGCTCCTTGAGTTTTGTCAGACCAGAGCAAGCGGCATTGGCGTTGAGCACATCAAAGAAGATATCATCGTTCACCCCAGCCCGTCGCACTATGGCCAGACTCTCGCATAGCGCTTCCAATTGCACCGCAAGGTTGAGGTTCATCGCCAGTTTCAGCGCGCAAGCCTGTTGGTGGTCACCAATACGAAAGCGCACCTGTGACACAACGTTCAGGATTGGCTCCAATTCCTTGATCAATGTCTCCTCCCCGCCGAGATAATAGACGGTCCTGCGTGTTTCCGCCCCGGGCTTGCTGCCAGTAAATGGTGCTTCCAGATAGCGCGCACCCGTTGCTGCGACCTGGGCATGAAATTTTTCACTACTCTTCGGATCGATCGTGCTCGACTGCATCACAATTTTCCCCGGGCCCAGTGCGGGCAAAATACGTGTTAGCACAGACTCCACCGCCGGGGGATCGGCCACGACAATTTGCACCACATCAGCCACCGTGGCGACCGCCTCCGGCGACTCCATCCAACCCGGGGCATCGGGTTGAGGCGTGCGATTCCAAACGCCGGCCAAAACGCCGTCGGCGTGATAATGTCCGGCCCAAATCCGGCCGATGATTCCGAGTCCGATTACGCCAATTTTCATCACCAGAAAGGTTGTTCACAATTCACCCGAACGCCACGAAAAATGAACCGGGTAATTATTTTGCGTCCTTCCCATTCCCAGATTGCACCGGTCGAATTGCGGCTTTTCATACCCGCATGCATAAAGCGCGACTCGAGGCCTTCAGTGATGGCGTGCTTGCCATCGTGATCACCATCATGGTGCTGGAAATGAAAGTGCCGCATGGCGAAGAACTCTCAGCCCTGACGCCATTGTTGCCCGTATTTCTGAGCTATGTGCTCAGCTTTATCTACATCGGTATTTATTGGAACAACCACCACCATCTCTTCCAAGCCGTGAAGCAGGTGAAGGGTGGCGTGCTCTGGGCAAATCTCCACCTGCTGTTCTGGCTTTCGCTGTTCCCTTTTGTGACGGGATGGGTGGGTGAAAACCATTTTGCGGCCCACACCGTGGCGCTCTATAGCGGCGTTTTATTCATGGCCGCCGTGGCCTATTACATTCTGACCCGCGCGCTGCTGGCTTTTCACGATGCGGACTCGCCACTGGCGAAGGCCATCGGCGCAGACACCAAAGGCCGGCTGTCCTTGCTGCTTTATGCCCTCGGCATCGGACTTTCGTGCTGGATGCCCTGGTTGGGCGTATCGCTATACACCGTGGTGGCGGTGCTCTGGCTCGTGCCGGATCGTCGGATCGAAAAGCATCTGCTATCCTGAGAATTCCTCAGGCGAGAATTTCCAGCATCCGCACAAAGAGCCGATTCACCTTGGCTTGGTTCTCTTTCACCAAGTCCTTGAACTTGGCGAAATCAATTTCGGTGCCCTCGAGCCCATTCGCGTAATTGTCGATCAGGGCCAGGCTGTTGTAATTAAGGCCCGCCTCCGTGCAAAGGTCGGCCTCATGACAGGCCGTCATGCCGATTACATCGCCCCAGGACTGCACGATCCGGATCTCCGCCTTCGTTTCGAAACGCGGCCCGCGCATCTGCACGTAGACTTTGCCCGGATGAATCTTGAATTCGGGCGCAAGCTTTTCGAGCAGCAGTGGGATCAAATTATTCGCGATCCCAGGCGCGCCGCCCTTGAGTTCGTCATCGTAGAAGGTCGCGGGACCTTGTTGTAATCCGACATAATCACTACAGGAGACAAAGGTCCCCGGAGGCAGGTCCTTCTTCAGTGATCCGACCGAATTGAGTGAAACGATATCCTTGCAGCCCAATTCCGCCAGGGCGCGAATATTTGCGCGGTAATTGATCGAATGGGGGGGCAAAGGGAATCCGTAGCCATGGCGATTGATCAGCACGAAGTCACCCTTGGTCTTATAGGTCACATCGCCATGAGGGGTATGGATCGTTTTCACCTCCCACTTCGCAAACAGATCGGAATTTACGATACTGGTGCCACTGATAAATGCGACTTTCATACGGGCACTAACACCTTAACCGGCGATTGAGACAATCCGAAAGCCATCCATGCTCCGGCTTGCTTCCGCCTCAATATTAGTCCGTATCGAATACATCGCTGCGTTGGTCTAATCCTGCACCCGCAACTTTACCCAATTTTCCTATGCCCCTCATCGACAAACCGATTCCCGAACTCCTCCAATACCAAGGCCGGAATCCCCGGCCCGCCGATTTCGACTCCTACTGGGAGGCGGCCCTGCGCGAACTCGACGCGACCGACCCCAAGCCCGAGTTGGTGCCGAGCCAAGCCATTGCCCCGCGCAACAGCGAAGTGTTCGACCTCTGGTTCACCGGTGTAGGCGGAGCGCGGATTTACGCGAAATACGTCCGGCCGAAAACTCGCTCCGGAAAATGCCCCGCCATTTTGCAATTTCACGGCTACTCCGGCAATGGCGGTGATTTCGCATCCAAACTGGCCTTCACCAGCGAAGGGTTCTGCGTGGCCGCACTTGACTGTCGCGGTCAAGGCGGACGGTCGGAGGACGTCGGCGGCGTCAAGGGCACGACCCTGCGCGGTCAC
Organism: Cephaloticoccus sp.; assembly: GCA_030833445.1. Classification (GTDB taxonomy): domain Bacteria; phylum Verrucomicrobiota; class Verrucomicrobiia; order Opitutales; family Opitutaceae; genus Cephaloticoccus. Next base: position 148,787 of record JAURHD010000007.1, read on the forward strand.
ATAGTCCGCGGCCTTGACGATCCCGATCCGCACAAACTCGCCTTCCGCCAAATCTACCTCGACACCGCCCAACTCGCACGCGTCGTCATGAGTTTTGAGGAAGTGGACGCCACCCGGGTCGGTGCCATGGGCGGTTCGCAAGGCGGAGGACTCACCCTCGCCTGCGCCGCCTTGGAACCACGCATCAAACGCGCCGCACCGATTTTCCCATTTTTGTGTGATTACCAACGCGTGTGGGAAATGGATCAGGCTAAAGATGCCTACGACGAGCTGCGCTATTATTTCCGGATGATGGATCCCCGGCACGAGCGCGAAGCCGAGGTCTTTACCCGCCTCGGCTACGTGGACTGCCAGCACCTCGCTCCGCGGATCAAAGCCGAAGTGCTCATGTATACCGGCCTGATGGATACGATCTGCCCGCCTTCGACCCAGTTCGCCGCTTACAATAAGATCATCTCCAAGAAGGAAGTCGTGTTTTATCCCGACTATGGCCACGAAGGCCTGCCCGGCGAAAGCGACCGCACGTTTAATTTCATGCTGGGGTTGTGAGCATCAGTTTCAGTGAACAACCGTTGATTCAAAGACATGTTATCGATTCGCGAGGGAACTACCCAAGACGCCCCAGCAATAGCATCATTATCTGCAACCTTGGGCTACCCGGCGGATCCAGCCGTCATGCAGGTGCGCTTGCAGCGGATTATCCCACGGGAGGATCAGCGTGTTTTCATTGCCGAGGATGATCAAGATCGTGTCTGCGGCTGGTTGACCGCCCACAGCTTTAACACCCTGGCCTCGGGTTTCCGGGTGCAGATCACCGGATTGGTGGTGGCCGATACCCATCGCCGACAGGGAGTAGGACGACTGCTCGTAGCCGAGGCTGAAGCATGGGCCAAGGAAATTGGGGCGGAGGCCGTCGTCGTGTTCAGTAATGTAAAACGCATTGAGAGCCACGCCTTCTATCCGGCACTCGGTTACACGAATACCAAAACCGAGGCCGTATACCGTAAGATCTTAGACCCGTCATTATCCGTGTGAATCGGGGTTCATCTGTGGTTAACAAAGACCCATGAAAGCGAAAGCCCACCTTCGAACACTCGCTCAAGCGCGTGCGTTCGTTAGCAAGGTCGGGATCTGTCTCGTCTTTGCCGATCCGAAATCGGACCTGCCAAATCTCTGGGATGCGATTGACCTGCCGGAAAAACAACCGGGCGAGAAGGGTTAGGGAAAGAAGATCGGCGCGCTGTGGAGTTGGAAAAATCAATTGCCGGCCGATTACCCGGACGAAATTTTCTATGGCAAGGGAGCCAAAGGGAAATCCGTGCTGATGACCTTGGATTATCTCAAGGCAACCCACTATCCCGCCTATCACCGGCCATTGGTAAAATGTAGTCCACTGGCGCGAAAGCTCTATGAGTTGGTGCGGATCGAACCGATGACCACCCCGGCCTTGCGCAAGGCGATCCTCAAAGGCGACAAGACCAAGAAGGCAGCTTTCGCGAAGGCCCTCGTCGAACTGCAGGTCACCTTGAACATCGTCCGTTGCAATGCGCCGGAGATTACCAGCGACACCTGGGTGCGCTTCGGCGAACAGTATCCGGGATTGATCACTTCAGCCAGTTGATCTTCTCAAACCGCTGGGCCAGTTCCACGTCGTTGGTGGTAATCTTGTTACCCAAGTGGTGGGTGGAAAGGCGGACCGAAACAGTATCGTAGACATTCGTCCACTCCGGATGATGGTTCATGCTCTCCGCTTCAAAGGCGGCTCGCACCATGAAGGACATGGCCTCGCGGAAACTCGCGAATTCAAATTCCTTCACGAGGGCATCGCTTTCATGTTTCCAACCGGGAAGTCCCTTGAGTGCTTCCGTGATTTCATCGGGGGTCAGGGGGGTGCTCATGGTTTCAACTATACACCAGATATTCCCCATGGCAAACCACCCTGTAACCAACAGGGCTGTAACCTTTGTGCGAAGGCGGCTTGTCAAACCGCGCACTGACTCCCTAACTCACCGGACCACCGATGCCCGCAGCCTCACGTAGCAAAACCCCTGAACACGTCGCCATCATCATGGACGGCAACGGTCGTTGGGCTCAACAGCGCGGGCTGCCCCGCATTGAAGGCCATCGTCGCGGGGTGGAAACCGTGCGCACCGTGACGGATGCCGGTCGCGAACTCGGCTTGCGCACCCTCACCCTCTACGCTTTTTCCGTCGAAAATTGGAGCCGGCCGCAGGATGAAGTCAGTGCCTTGATGGGTTTGTTGGAGTTCTACCTGAAAAAGGAACTCAACACCTTCATCAAAAATCGCATTCGCCTGCGCACGATCGGTCGCACTGCCGCCCTACCCGCCGGAGTGCAAAAGGCCCTCAATCACACCATCGAGGCGACTAAGGAATTCACCGACTATACCCTCGTGCTCGCACTGAACTATGGAGCCCGCACCGAGGTGATTGATGCGGCCCGCGCGTATGCCACCGCAGTGGCAGCCGGAAAGGAAAACCTCAACGACGATTCTTGGGCGACCTTCAACCGTTACCTCTACACGGCGGATTTACCGGATCCTGATCTGATCATTCGCACCTCAGGCGAAGAGCGTCTTAGCAACTTCATGCTTATGCAGGGCGCGTATGCCGAGTTGGTTTTCATCCCGGTGCTTTGGCCGGACTTCGCCAAGGCAGATCTCGCCGCTGCCATCGCTGAATACGGCAAGCGCGAACGACGCTACGGCCAAACCAGTGCCCAGCTCAAAACCACTGACACCTAAAAATCCTGATTCCATGGCCAAACGTATTTACAGCACCGTATTACTGTGGGCGATTGTGGCCGGGGCCCTCTGGTATTTTCGCACCACCGGGGCTGTGATCCTCATCGGTGTGATCTCAGTCTTCACTCTGGCTGAATTCTACAAGCTGCTCGCCGCATCTGGCCTCGCTCCATTCGACAAATTGGGCATGGCCTTGGGCGGTCTGATCACGTTGTCCCCTTGGCTGACCCAACGCTTTGGGCTCAACGGCGACCATCTGCTGGTCATGGCGGTGATCATTTTCGCCCTGCGCATCCTCGGTGAACGGCCCGCCAACCTGCGGGTGGAGGCGCTGGCCTCGACCTTGTTTGGATTGGTCTACGTGGCACTCATGCTGCAATACTTGGTGCGCATCGTGATCTCGAATCCCGCCGCGCCTAATCAAGGCATCCTGCTTTTTCTCTGGCTGGTAGCCGTGGCCAAATTTTGTGACGTCGGCGCCCTGCTCACGGGTTTGGCCATCGGCCGGCACAAAATGTCGCCTGAAATCAGTCCCAAGAAAACTTGGGAAGGCGCAGTCGGCGGGGTGCTCGTCTCGATGGGCGTGGGTGCCCTGATCGCCTGGCTGGCCCGGAATGCCCTGCCAGCCAACCTTACCCCGCTTTATGCCGCCATGATCGCCGCACCAATTGCGGGCATCGGAATCGTGTCTGATTTGGTGGAATCGATCATCAAGCGCCGCGCCGCCATCAAGGATTCAGGCGGTATCATTCCAGGTATTGGCGGCATGTTTGACGTGAGTGATTCCCTGATTCTCACCGCGCCACTGGGCTACCTGCTCCTGGGCTTGAACTAATCCCCGCCTCTTCGCTTGCCCAAAGCCACCCGGCTCGGGCAGTCTTACCGTTTTCGTGGCCGCAACACTTCCAACTTCCCGCAAACGCGTCGTCCTGCTCGGCGCCACCGGCTCGATCGGCGAAAATACCCTGCGGGTCATTGCCGCTCATCCGGACCGCTTGGAACTGGTGGGTATCGCCGCCCGGCAGGACTGGACCAAGCTCGCCGCCATCGCACAGCTGCACCGCGTGCCCCACGTGGGCTTGTTCGACGAATCGGCCTGTCTGACCGCCAAAGGTTCGGGTCGGTTTGCCCCCGGCACCCATTTTCATGCCGGGATGGCAGGTCTGGTGGAATTGGCCCAGCTGTCAGACGCAGATATCGTGTTGGTCGCCGTGGTCGGCACCACCGCTTTGGAGCCGACTCTCGCCGCCATTGCCGCCCAGAAAACCATCGCCCTAGCCTCGAAGGAAATCCTCGTCCTCGCCGGAAAGTTTGTGATGGCGGCCGCCAAAGCTCGTAACGTGCAGCTCCTGCCCGTCGACAGTGAGCACAACGCGGTTTTCCAGTGTATCGAGGGCCACCCTCAGGCGGGTTTGCGCCGCATCTTACTTACGGCCAGCGGCGGAGCCTTTCGCGACTGGCCCGTCGAGAAATTGGCCCAAGTCACCCCAGCCGATGCACTCAAGCATCCCAACTGGGCGATGGGCCCCAAGGTCACGGTCGATTCCGCCACCCTCGCCAACAAAGGCCTCGAACTCATCGAGGCCCAGTACCTTTTCGGCCTCAAACCGGAGCAATGCCAAGCCGTGCTGCACCCGCAGAGCATCGTGCATTGTCTCGTCGAATATCAGGACGGCGCGATGCTCGCCCAATTGTGCCCGCCTTCAATGACCTTCGCCATCCAGCACGCGTTGCTCTACCCCGGCCGGGCACCCGGGGTCGAGTCGCCGTTGGATTTCACCAAATTACTGTCCCTGGATTTCCGCCCGATTGATTTGACGCGGTTTCCCATGTTGAGACTGGCTCAGGAAACCATGGTCGCCGGTGGTTGCGCCCCGGCGGTATTCAATGCCGCCAACGAAATCGCCGTGGCGGCGTTCCTCGCGGGACAGATACCTTTCCTTGCGATTCCACAGGTGGTGGATAGCACTTTGCAGCAAACAAATCATCTGGAACCCGCCGACCTTGCCGCCGTCCTAACGTGCGATGCCGAGGCCCGCCGGGTCGCCGCCGCTGTCATTGCCAAGTTATAAATCAATTTACCGTGTCCGTCGAAATTCTCCAAAATCTCCTCTCCAACGTCTGGTCGGTCTTTCTCGTCGTGCTCTTTTTCGGCGGCTCGATCTTTGTCCATGAACTCGGCCACTTTCTGGCTGCCCGACGCCGCGGGGTGCATGTGGAACGATTCTCGATCGGGTTTGGCCCAAAGATATTCTCCTGGCGCGGTAAAGACGGCGTGGAATACCGCCTCTCCTGGCTGCCGTTGGGCGGCTATGTCACCCTGCCTCAATTGGCCGCGCTGAGCGGCATCGAGGGTGAGAGCTCGGTCGATGTCGAGAAACTGCCTCCGCCGAGTTATGGCACCAAGATGTTGGTGTTCGTCGCGGGTGCAGCCTTCAACATCCTTTTCGCTTTCGCCCTCGCCTCTGTGATTTGGTTTATCGGCCAACCCACCAGCAGTCAGACCGCCACCACCCGGATCGGCTATGTGTTTCCGACACTCACCTTGCCCGACAATGTCAAGGTGCCCTCGCCCGCGGCTGAAGCCGGGTTGCGGATCGGCGATACTATTACAGAAATCGACGGACAGAAAGTTCGCGACTGGATGGACGTCGTGCAAACCATCGTCACCGGTTCCGGCCGCACCGCCACCGGTGAACCGAAGACGGTCTTCACCATCGAGCGCGAAGGCCAGAAACAGGATATATCCGTCTATCCGCGATTGTCGGGACCGGAAGGATTGCGCCGCGTCGGCATCGACTCTGGTTATGAATTACTCGTCCTGAGTGTTGCCGCGGACAGCATCGCCGCGCGGGCCGGGTTCAAGGTGGATGACGAGCTTCTCACCTTGAACGGCCAGACCGTGATCAACGGCAAAGTTTATTATGAGCTCATGTCGGCCGAGATTGAATCTCCGCTTACCGCGGTCGTGCGGCGAGCTGGCCGGGATATCACCCTGACCATCCCCGCCCGGGCCGACAACAAAGCCGAGGTGGGCCTCACCCTGACCACGGGTTTCACCCTGACCCACCCCTCACCACTGTCCCAGATTTCCGATCACGCGCTCATGACGGTTCGCACCCTGATGAGCTTGATCAACCCCAGCTCCGACATCGGCCTGTCCAAAGTATCGGGTCCGGTGGGTATCGTCCGTATATTTCACAGTGCCGCCGAGGCCGGAATCAGTGCGATCCTGATGTTCACCATTTTGGTCAACGTAAACCTGGCGATTTTCAATTTGCTGCCGATCCCGGTGCTGGATGGCGGTCAAATGTTGTTCGCGACGATCGCCAAGCTTCGCGGCCGTGACTTGCCGACGAGTTTCATCATGGCCACGCAAAGCACTTTTGTGCTCCTGCTGTTCTCCATGATCATCTACGTGAGCTTCTTCGATGTGCGCCGAATCGTGCGCGATAATTTCGCGTCCAAGCCTGTCCCCGAAGCCCCGGCCGAGCCCTGATCCCCACTGGGGTGGCTTGGGCAAGCGAGTGACCATTGACCCATGGGTCCTAGTTCATAGTCATTTAGTCATCATCCCATGTCGTATTGCGCTTCTCGTTTTCATACCGTCCGCCGCCCCACTCATGAGGTGTTGATTGGCGGCGTCGGGGTTGGCGGCACCAACCCGGTGCGAATCCAATCCATGACCACGAGCGACACGCAGGATGTCGCGGCCACGGTCCGGCAATGTATCGCGCTCGCCGAAGTTGGTTGTGAAATCGTGCGCATCACGGCCCCCAATGTCGCCGCCGCCAAATGCCTGAAGCCCATTCGCGAACAATTCGCCGCCGCCGGCTTTGGCGCCATTCCACTGGTCGCCGACATCCATTTCCTCCCATCCGCCGCCATGGAGGCCGTGGAACATGTGGAGAAAATCCGCGTTAACCCCGGCAACTACGCGGACAAGAAGAAGTTCGCGGTCAAGGAATACACGGACGGGGAATACGAGCGCGAATTACAGCGCCTCCACGAATCATTCTCCCCATTGGTCAAACGCGCCAAGATCCTTGGCCGTGCCCTCCGCGTCGGCACGAATCACGGTTCGCTCAGTGACCGCATCATGAACCGCTACGGCGATACGCCGTTGGGCATGGTGGAGAGTGCTTTGGAATTCCTGCGCATCGCTGAATCGCATGGTTTCAAGCAGACCATCCTTTCGATGAAGGCCTCCAATCCGAAGGTCATGATTCAAGCCTACCGCTTGCTGGTGCAAAGGATGATCGCCGAAGACATGCACTATCCCCTGCACTTGGGCGTTACCGAGGCCGGTGACGGGGAGGATGGTCGGATCAAAAGTGCCATTGGCATCGGATCCCTCCTTTCGGACGGACTGGGAGACACGATCCGGGTGTCCTTGACCGAGGATTCAGTTTACGAAGTCCCGGTCGCGCGGACCATTGCCGACAAGGCCATGAGCCTGTGGCAAAAACCCGGGATAGACCCAGTAGCCGCCGATTCCATCGACCCTTATCACTATCTCCGGCGCGAAACCAATCTGGTGCATTTGGGTGACTCGATCACCATCGGTCCGGAACAGCCCCCTGCGGTGGTCGTGCGCGTGCCGGACGCCGCATCCCTTTCGGTTGTGCGCGAGCAGTTCAAGACTGCGCGTCTAGCCGATACCCCCGTGGAAGGCCTGCTGGTGCCGATCGCCTCGGTAGACGATCTCAAACACCTTACTCAATCGGCTCATACATTCTTGGTTTTGGATCTGGCCGCGGGAATCTCGCTCGATGACTTGCTCGTCCGGCAGGAGAAACTCACTCCCGGCACCGTTTTGCTCCGCACCTTTGGGTCTGATGAAGCGGCTACCCTAGCCACCTGCATCCGGTTTGTGCGGGAACACCAATTATTGCTGGCCGCGCAAATCCAACCCGCAGATTTTGCCGTCATGGGCGAGACCTTGCGCGAACACGGGGACCAAGCGTTGATCTTTACCCTACCCGCCACCCCAACTGACTGCGGTCATGCCCTGGGTGGCTATCGTCGCTTGGCCGAGGTACTGAGGTTGATCGGATCACGCGCGCCGTTGTGGATTCGCAACACGAGCGGCACCGCGATTCAGCCCAAGGCTGACTTTCTCTCGCGTCTGCTCGACGCCGCTTTTCTCAGCGGGGGTTTGATTTGCGACGGCTTGGGCGACATGATCAGCATCGAAACCGAGTCGGATGCAGTCCGCGCCCTAAAGCTCAGCTACAACGTGTTGCAAGGCGCCGGGGCCCGCTCCTCCAAGACCGAATTCGTCGCCTGCCCGAGCTGCGGCCGCACCTTGTTTGATTTGCAGACGACCACCCAGCGCATCCGGGAAAAGACCGGTCATCTGAAAGGCGTGAAGCTCGCGATCATGGGTTGCATTGTAAACGGCCCCGGCGAAATGGCGGACGCCGATTTCGGTTATGTCGGCGGCGCTCCCGGGAAAATAAATCTCTATGTCGGCAAGCAATGCGTCCAATACAACATCCCGCAGGCCGAAGCTGATGAACGCCTCATCTCCTTAATCAAAGAACACGGTAAATGGGTTGAAGCCCTGCCGGTTTGATGAGTCTCGCGGCGCGTATCCAAATTTACATGCCGGCACCCAGTCGGCACCCAGTCGTAACCTATGAAAACCGCCGAATCCGGTGTGTAATACGATAAAAACTACATTTTCGCCGACTCTGAAAAGTAACATTCAAGCAACAAAAAAATCGCAAAAGTTATAATCAAAATCGATGTGAACAACTTGTCAGGAAGTTGACCTTGAAATGAATTTGAGGTTCACAGTTACTACATCTCCCGTCAGTTTTTTCTGCACTATCAGGTGTTCTTTCCCACGTTGTATCTAGCTCCCGTCCACCTTGGCGGTAACGCCCATCGTTATCCCCTGGCCATCAATGTTTTGCATATCATTACTACATCATCCTGTTTGAGTGATGGCCGGACACAATATTTCAGCTGCCAGAAGGCATGGAACCGGAGTCAACCAGCGTGCGCCCAGACCATCCGGTGCCAATTGTGAATAAACCCAGCCCTTCCGCCAGCTTATGCCTTCTTTGTCCCTCCCTCCCAGCCTCTGGGAGACCGTGAAATGTGATTTCAAGGAATTGTTTCCTGAGGATGTCTTTCATATGTGGTTCGAGCCCCTCAAGTGCCTCGAAACCACTGAAGAAAGTATCACACTGGGCGTGCCCAACGACTTCGCCGTCATCTGGATCCACGACAATTATCTGGATTTGATCGCGCAACGGTTGCGCCTGACCGCTGGCCGGATGGTCAATGTTACGTTGAAGAAGATCGGGATGCAGCCCATTCCGGCGACGAACAACGAATCGACTCCCGCCACCGAGCCAGCTGCACCCAGCCGGGCCAAATCCGCGGCCAAGCGGGGTGGACGCTATGATGACCGCGGCGCAGTCGCCGGTGGACTCAACCTTCGCAACACGTTCGAGAATTTCGTCGTCGGTTCCAACAACCAGATGGCCCATGCCGCCGCCATGGCGGTCGCCCAAGCTCCGGCCCAAGCCTACAACCCCCTTTTCCTCTACGGTGACACCGGCTTGGGCAAAACCCACCTGATGCACGCCATCGGTCACGCCATCTTGCGTCACAACCCGGAAGCCCGGGTCGGCTATCTTTCCACGGAGAAATTCACCAACGAGTTCATCCAGGCCCTGCAGGAAAACAACCTGACCAAGTTCCGCCAGCGCTACCGCAACGCCGACGTGCTATTACTGGACGATGTTCAGTTCCTTGCCGGCAAGGAACGCATTCAAGAGGAGTTCTTCCACACCTTTAACGATCTCTTCGAATCCGGTAAGCAAATTGTGCTCTCCAGTGATCGCCGGGCCAGTGAAATCGAAAAGCTCGAGTCCCGCCTCGTCTCCCGTTTCGAATGGGGCCTGCCGGCAGATATCCAAGCCCCTGACTACGAGACCCGGGTCGCGATCCTCCGCTCCAAGGCCGCCACCCTGAAAGTGGATGTGCCCGATGCCATCGTGAATTTCATCGCCCAGCACATCTCGAAGAACATTCGTCGCCTCGAGGGTGCACTCATCAAGGTCAGCAGCTATGCCACCTTGACCGGCAAGCCGCTAGATCTGGCTGTCACGGAACAGTTGCTGCAGGACGTGCTGATGGAGCAGGCCCAGAACATCCTGACCATGGAGACGATCCAGAAGCGCGTGGCCGACCATTTCCAGATCCGGCACAGCGACATGACCAGCAAGCGGCGGCCCAACAACATCGCGATTCCCCGCCAGATCGCCATGTATCTCGCCCGCACCCTGACCAAGCACTCCTTGCAGGATATCGGCGACGCCTTTGGTGGTCGCGATCACGGAACCGTCATCCACGCCTGCAAGGCCGTGGACAACATGATGGAGCAGGACGCGGGTATGCGCGGCAGTATCGAGTTCCTGCGCACCCAGCTTTCCCGCTGAGCGGTAAACCTCGTTTTGTCGGTGGACGACTGCTGCATCCATGCTATGGTGGGAGACTTCGGATTAACACCATCCCATTCATGAGCCTAACACCTGAACAAAAATCCACCGTCGCCACTTGGGTCGCCGCTGGTGACAATCTTTCAGCCGTCCAAAAGAAGCTCCTTGAGGAATTCAAGATCACCATGACCTACATGGACGTGCGTTTCCTCGTCGATGACCTGGAACTAACGCTTAAGGACGCCGCGCCCAAGGCCGATGCCAGTGATGTGAGCAAAGGGGCACCAGCACCGACTGCCGCTCCCGCCGTCGGCGCAGATGAAGAAGATTTGGGCGAAGCCGTGCCGCCAACCCCGGCCGGCAATGGCAATGTGACAGTTACCGTCGACCAAGTTTCATTGAATCCCAACGCCTTGGCCAGTGGTGACGTGACCTTCAGTGATGGCGTCACCGGCAAATGGATCGTCGATCACAGCGGTCGTCCGGGTTTCACCCAGATTTCCCAACCGGGCTACCGCCCCACTCCCGCCGACGGCCAAGCCTTCATGCAGGAACTGAGTGCCGCCCTGCAGACGCGCGGTCTTTAAGTTAAGTCGGCAGAGCAGCCGCGATCGCTTGGGCACGATCCTGCGAAGGGCTGCGCCCGGTGGCCTGCAGATATTGTCGGTGGAAATACTGCGGATTACCCAAGCCCGCCTCGATGGCCACGGCCTTGAGCGGTAATTGCGTGACCGTCAATAGATGCCGGGCCAGTTCCACCCGCCGGCTGAGCAGATACCGCTGGATGGTCATGCCGTGCCGGGTGCGAAACCGCTGCGCGAGGTAGTTCTGACTGACCCCAAATTGCCGCGCGAGGGCCGGCACCGCTATCGGCGCACGGAAATGCTCGTCAAGGTAGCCTCGCACCCGTTCCAGATCCTCATCCACCCGGCTCAGGCGCTTTCCTGTGCGCAGTTGCCCCTTCACGGTCACTGCCAACCACAGAAGCAAACTCTGCAAAGCCGTCCCGGCGGCTTTTTCTGCCAGCCCACCACCGGCCGCGTCTGCCTTGCGGTGTAAATGGATGATTTCCTGAATACGTTCGCTCAGCCAGCGCTCATGGGCACCGGGCCGCCAATGCAGCGGTAGCCTCAAGTCCCCGGCAACGGCCACCGGAGCAGAAAAATGCATGCACAGGTGATTTCCCGCCCGCTCAAGGTCGTAACAGGAAACCATCCCCGCCGGGGTCAGGGTGAAATCGCCCGGCTGGAGATTGAAAGTGCGTTCACCAATCCATAGTTTACCCGTGTAATCGTGCAAGTGTAGCGCCACGGTCTGCAGCGATAGGTATTTCAGCTCCGCATTGTCCGCCACCATGGGAAAACGGCCGCCATTGTGGATGACCGGCACGGTCACTTGAACCCAATTAAGCGTCGGGGTTTTTCGTCCCATAGTATTGAATTAAGACAACACTCTCACGATTCCGACAACTCCTTTTCCTTCACTCCGAGTCCGATGCGCTTTCCGCTCGGGTTCCCCAAAATGCCCACCCCAAAATCTATCAAGGCGTTCTTCGCTAAAAACGGCTACTACGTGGCCCGCGGCCTCTTCAAACCCGCGCAGATGAAAATCCTCGGCCGCGACTTTGACCGCATCGTGCGCCAGCTAACCCGCACCGGCGACCTCAACTCCGCGCAATGGTCGGGCGACCTGCAAAAGAAGATCGGTGGCGAGAAGAGCATGATCACCCACACGCACAATGTGCAGTGCTACTCCGAGGCCTGGCTGCGAGCCATCCAAGACAAAGCCTTTCTTGACGTCACGGAGGCAATACTCGGACCGGACATCGTCCTGCATCACACCAAGCTTTTTCAAAAGCCCACCGAAAACGGGATGCCCTTCACCATGCATCAGGACTGGTCTTATTTTCCCTCGGTGAAGGATACGATGATCGCCGCGGTTATCCACGTTTCCCCCGCGACGGATAAGATGGGTTGTCTGCGCGTCTACCCCGGTTCCCACAAACTCGGCCGCGCCGCCCACACCGGCGGGCAGGAACCCTGCGAGCTGTTGGAGCAATATCCCCTCGAAGGCGCCACGGCCTTGGAGGCTGAACCCGGCGACGTCGTCTTCTTTCACTATTTCACCCTGCACGGTTCCAAACACAACCGGTCCAACCGGCTGCGCAAAACCGTGCTCGTGCAAATGCACGCCGGTCACGACGAATTGGAGAATCCCAACGGGCATCCCAATGCCAAGTTGGTGCTGCGCGGCTGGAATTCGCGCATCAACCGCGGCGCGGCCAACGTGGTGAATGGCTGATCACTTGATTCCACATCAGGATTGCGGGAATTTATGTTTAACCGAACGGCCGATCGACTAAGCCCTATTGTAACCCTATGCGCACCGTCCACATCGTTCTCAACGCCCACATTGACCCGGTCTGGCTCTGGCCTTGGACCGCGGGGGTCGATGAATGCCTCAACACGTGTTACACCATGTGCAACACCCTCGATCGCCATCCGGAGATCATTTTCACCAAGGGCGAGGCCTGGGTGTATGAACAGGTGCGCCGGCATGACCCTGCCCTGTTCAAAAGGATCGTAAAACACATTAAGGCCGGCCGCTGGTCGGTGGTCGGCGGCTGGTGGATTCAGCCGGACTGCAACCTGCCCGGTCTCGAAAACATGCACCGCCAGATCGAGATCGGCAAAATCTGGTTCAAAAAACATCTCGGGCTCTTCCCGCGCATCGGCTACAACGTCGATTCGTTCGGTCACTCCGCCAACCTCCCCGATATCCTGACGGCCCACGGCCAGCCGAATTACGTGTTCATGCGGCCGATGGCCCATGAAACCGCCCTACCCGCCAATGTGTTTCGTTGGCGGAGCCGTCCGGGCGGCCCGACGGTCAATACATTCCGCATCTCGGCGGGCTACGCGACGATCTTTCCGCCGGACCTCGCGTGGGTGGAAACTTCCCTCGCCCCACTCCCCAAGGGCGTGAGCCACACCATGTGTTTCCTCGGCGTGGGCGACCACGGCGGCGGTCCCAACGAACACATCATCCAATGGGTGAAGGATCATCGCGACGCCATTCCCGGCGCGCGTCTGGAATTCTCCTCGCCTGAACGTTTCTTCAAGGCCCTTGCTCCCGAACTAAAACACCTGCCCGTAGTGACCGGAGAATTGCAGATGCACGCCATCGGTTGCTATACCGCGCACCGGCCGGTCAAGCTGGGCGTCCGACGCGCGGAGAATCTGCTCGCGCAAACCCAAAACGCACTCGCCCAAGCCAAGCCCGCGGAGCGCAAGTCCGCGAAACCTACGCTCGATCACGCGTGGGAGACCCTCTGCTTCAATTCGTTTCACGATACGCTCGGCGGCAGTTGCACGCCGAGCGCGGCCCGCGCGGCCGACGATCAACTCGCGGGAGCCAAGGCCGCAGCGGAAACGGTCCTGAGTGAAACGTTCCGGCGCCGCGTGCACGCTTGGCCCGGCGATCCTCGTCAGCGGATGGTGGCTGCCAACTTCACAGTAGAGAAATTTAACGACTTTATTGAACATGAACCCTGGTTGGAGTGGACCCATTGGAAACCGGATTGGTGCCTGTTGGATGAACGCAACCGGTTGGTGCCGCACCAGATTATCGAGCCCGAGACCCTGATGCCGGACACCATGCGCGTGCTTTACCCCGCGACCATTGGACCGGGAAAATACAGCACGATCCGCATTGCCCGGAACCCCAATGGCAAAGTCGCCCCGCTCAGAGGCATCGCCCCCGATTTCACCTTACGCACAAAATCGGACAGCACAGGCCAATTACTGGTGGCCGATGGCCCCAGCTGCCCATTGCCTGAACTTCGTTTGATCGAGGACAAATCCGATACCTGGTCGCATTTCATCGATCGGTTTGCCGGACCGCAGATCGACCACGCTCATTGGAGCCAACCTGAATTGATCGAATCCGGCCCGCTTCGGCACACTTGGCGGATGGACGGTCGGATCGGTGAAAGTCGCATCTGCGCCGACTGGCGCCGCTACCGTGGACGCCCATTCTACGAACTCCGCCTGAGAATCAACTGGCATGAACATCACAAACTACTGCGGCTTTCGTGGGGCCCCGGCGAGGTGATCAAATTCCGCGAAGACGGCATTACCGGCGGTGGACTAGGCCGGTCCAGCGATGGCCGCGAGTTGCCTCTCCGCGACCGCACTCTGCTTAAACTCGCCGACGGAAAGCGGGCCGGTATCGTTGCACCGGAAGTGTTCGCCATCAGTGGTGACGAAACTGCCGTGCATCTGACCTTGCTGCGCTCCTGTCCTTTCGCTCATCACGAACCACGCATTCTGCCGGCCAAATTGGAGCACTATGCATGGGTCGACCAAGGCGAACACGTCTTCATGCTGCGTTATTTCCCGGCTGGCAAAATTACGGCCAAGGAACTGGATCACCATGCGTTGCATCTACAGCAACGTCCGTTGATGGCTGATCTCACTCGCGGCATGCCCCACCGTCCCTACAAGGACGAAGCGGGTTGGCCGCTGTAGGCTGCCGCTCTATTCCGTTTTATTTTCCTTCAAGACCTTGGCGACCGCGGTCCTGAATTCTTCAAGTTCAAACGGCTTGGTCAGGCAAGTCCGGTTATGCCGCTTGAGGAACTCATTGAAAACATCATTCACGACATCGCCACTCATGAAGAGGACCCGGCGCGCCAACGCCGTATTGGTGTCGAGCAAGTGTTCGTAAAATTGCATGCCGCTCATGCCAGGCATTTTCCAATCGGTCACGATGATATCGAAATTCATCCGGTCCAGCGCCGCGATGGTGACCTGACCTCGCTATTTTGAGCCACCTTTGATGTTAGTCTGGGCCCCAGAAAGGACCCAGACCATGAAAGGTAA
>JAURHD010000008.1 GCA_030833445.1 Cephaloticoccus sp.
AGCGCACGGCAATGTAGAGATTGTCACGGTCGAAGGTGACCCAAAATTCTGTCCGCTCCGACGGTGCCGTGCCATCGCCCGGGTAGGTTTGCAGAAAGGCATCGGAATGGGCCGCAGCCAGCCACGCCGCGTCGTCCAACACCCCGTCAATCACCGGCGGTGTGCTGGTGGGATTGATTTCAAGTTGGGGGGCGGCGGCGAGGGATGTGGCGACAGTAAGGGCGCAGAGGAATGCTTGGCGCAGACGAAACATGCAGGGGGGTTGAAGGCTTGGCGTGATCGGACTGGGAACCAGAGTTCCCAGCAATCGTTACAGTATCAACGGCCATTTCCCCGCATGAATGGGATATTTTATGGAGAAACCTGAAATTCCCCGGGCTACGCACCCGAATGATCGGGATGCGTAGTGCGCTCAGATCACAACTTCAGCCGCCGCAGACGCAGGGCATTGGCCACCACGCTGATCGAGCTCAGGCTCATCGCGGCGCCGGCAAACATCGGATTTAACAGCCAACCCGTGAAGGGATAGAGCAAGCCGGCGGCCAAAGGCAGACCCAGGCCGTTATAGATGAAAGCAAAGAACAGGTTCTGTTTGATATTGCGCAAGGTGGCGCGACTGAGTTTCACGGCGCGGACCAAGGCGACAAGATCGCCCTTCACCAGCACGATGCCGGCGCTGTGCATGGCGACGTCGGTGCCGGTGCCCATGGCGATGCCGACATCCGCCGCGGCGAGGGCCGGCGCGTCGTTGATGCCATCGCCGGCGAAGATGATGGACTCACCTTTGTCCTGCTGGGCGCGCACTAGTTTCTGTTTTCCTTCCGGTGTGACGCCGGCGTGATAACCGTCGAGCGACAGTTTTTCCGCAATGGCTTTGGCGGCGGCTTCGCGATCACCGCTGACCATGACGACTTTGAGCCCGAGGGCCTGCAGTTGGCGAATGGCGTCAGGAGTTGAATCCTTGATCTGGTCGGCGAGTTCGATCGTGCCGATCTCCTGGTCATCTACCTTCACGAGCACGAGAGTGGCGGTGACTTCTTGGGATTCGGCGTCGGCGGGGGCGCGACCAACAAAAACAGTTTTTCCTTCGACTTGTGCCGTGATGCCTTGACCAGCCTCAGCATTAAAGTCGGTGCTCTCAGGAATCTTCGATTCGGTGGCTTGCGCGGCCTTGACGATGGCGCGGGCGAGCGGGTGTTCGCTGGCACTTTCCGCGGCGGCGGCCAAAGTGAGGAGCTTTTCCTCACTGTAACCTTCGCGAGGGTGTAAGCCGACGACTTCGGGTTTGCCGGCGGTGAGCGTGCCGGTCTTGTCGATCAACAAGGTCGTGGCATGAGCGAGTTTTTCGAGTGCCGCGGCATCCTTGACCAGCACCCCGAACTGGGCTCCGCGGCCGATACCAGTGACCAACGAGACCGGCGTGGCGATGCCGAGGGCGCAGGGGCAGGCAATGATCAGGATAGCCACGGCATTAAGCATCGCGTGGAGAAACGCCGGTTCAGGACCGATGAAATACCAACCGAGAAATGTTAGCACCGCGATCCCGGCGACGATGGGCACAAACCAAGCGGATACCCGATCGGCGAGTTGGGCGATGGGCGCTTCGCTCTCTTGGGCGTCTTCGACGAGCTTGATGATTTTGGCCAGCAAGGTGTCCCGACCGACCTTGCCGGCGGTTAAAATAAAGGTGCCGGTGGTGTTGAGCGTGCCGGCACTGACGGCGTCGCCCTGCTTTTTGCTTACGGCGTCCGGCTCGCCGGTCAGCATGGATTCATCGAGGTCGCTGCGGCCTTCTTCGATCTGCCCATCGACGGGGACATGTTCGCCGGGCCGCACCCTCAAGCGGTCACCCACCTTGACTTGGTCGAGGGGCACATCGGTTTCCTTGCCGTCCGCGTCGATTTGATGCGCGGTCGCCGGCGCGAGATCCATCAAGGCGCGAATGGCGGCATCCGTGCGCGAGTTGGCGCGCTGCTCGATAATCTGACCCAGCAGGACGATGGTGGTGATGAAAGCCGTGGCCTCAAAATACAACGGCACGCCATGATCGCCGCGCAGGGATGCCGGAAATTGATCTCCAAACCATACGGCAAACACGCTGTAGAAGTAGGCGGCTCCGGTGCCCGTCACCACGAGGGTGAACATATTGGTGTCCAAGGTGCGCAGCGAAACCCACCACCGCCGAATGAAAGGTGCCCCGCACCAAAAGAAGATCGGCGTGGTCAGGATCAACTGGGTCCAATTGAGGACAACCGTATCGAATTGGTGGAACCACATCGGCACAATCATCGTGCCCATCGCGATGAAAAAGACCGGCAGACTCAGCGCGAGGGAGACCCAAAATTTGGGGCGTAGATAGCGTTCATGCGGCAGGCCCATGTAAACAAGATCATGGGGGCCAGGTTCGGCTTTTTCGTGGTGGTTGCCATGTTGATGACCGTGATGATGATCATGGCTGGACTTCGGTATGGCCGGGGCATGACACGACGACTCCGACGGCTGGCTTGGCGAATGCGCGTGTTTCATAGCTCAATGTATTTGTATTCGCGGTTAAGTCGAATGCTCCGGGCATAATCCCAGAGCACTAGGGCAGTAAGGGCATCGTAAACGTGGCATCGACAGTGGGGTTGGTGACGGCAGGAGCAACGGGTGCAGCCACATTTGACGGGCGCGACGGGAGGAGTGTCTTTGGACATGGGAATGTGAGGGTTTATTATTTTACCGGAGGAACGCGCCGGGATTTGGCGGCGGGATAGAGGTAAGCGGCGGGCGCTTCAGGGTAAGGGCTCTGGTCTGGACCGTGTCCGGTAAAGAAGCGCCGGTCCATGACTGCGCGAATCGAACTGAGCAGGTAAGGCCAATGCGGACGAAACGTCGGCATGACGAAACAACGGGGGAGATTATCGTGGGTGTTCATAATGGAATCACCCTTCAGACGGACCTGAGATAAATATCTTACAGGCTGGCGTCAGTTTTCTCGCAATTGCAGTCGAGACAGGCGCCGTCGGCGCAGGCCCCGCAGAAGGTCACCAGCTTTGCCCGCAGCTCCTTGCGGGCGCGGTGTAAAATGACGCTCGCATTGTTGGGGCTGAGTTTCATGGCCTGGGCCGCGTCCTGCACCGATTCATCTTTGAGGTCCACGCGGCGCAATATTTCCGCCGAACGGGTGGGCAAGGTATCCACCACGGAGTCGAGACAACGGCAGATTTCCGCCGCCCATTCCGGGGCGGACACAATATCTTCGCCCAGACTGGCCACGAGCTCGCCGAGTTGTTGATCACGGTGCCGGGCGGAACCCTTGGCCCGATAGTGATCAATGGTGGCGTTGCGCAGCACCCGGTAAAACCACGCCGTGGTTTGGCCCGGGTCCGTGATGTCGTCGGCGTGAGCCAAGACCTTCAGCAGGCTGTTTTGCAGAATGTCCTCGGCCTCGCTGCCGACGCGCACGCTCAGAAATGCCTTGAAGGCGCTGCGCTGTTCATTGAGCGCCAAGGCAATTTGTTCAGCACGCGGGGACATGGCATTACTCCTTGGCTATTTTCCGTTCGTGCAGCCACGCAAATATCACCGGGGTGACGATGAGGATGTGCAACAGAGAGGAGAGCATGCCCCCGACGACCGGAGCGGCGAGCGGGCGCATGATTTCAACGCCAGTGCGGTCGAGCCAGAAGATCGGCAGGAGTGAAGCCACGGTAGTGGCCACCGTCATGACCTTGGGCCGGAGCCGCAACCGGGCGCCCTCCTTGATGGCGGTGGTGAGCTGATCTTTGGTCAAGTGGGGAAGCGATTTGTTTGTAGCCGGGGTCGCTGACCCCGGTCCGGGCTCAACGAGCCCGGCTACAGCGTTCTGAGCCTTGGTCACCGCTTCGTTGAGATAAACCACCATCACGACGCCGGTCTGGATCGCGGTGCCGAAGAGGGCGATGTAACCGACCCAAACCGCGACGCTGAAATTGTAACCGAGGATGGCTTGCAACAGCACGCCGCCGGTCAGGGCAAAGGGCACCGCGAGGAGCACGTGGGCGGCTTCGCTTAGGGAACCAAAGGTCATGGTGAGCAGCACAAAGATGATCACGAGCACCGCCGGGAAAACATAGAGCAGCGTCCTCCGGGCGCGCAGTTGGTTTTCGTATTGGCCCGAATATTCCACCGTCATGCCGGGGTCGAGTTTCACCTCCTTGGTCACGCGCGCCTTGACCTCGTCGACGAAGCCGCCGAGATCGCGGTCACTGACATTGGCTTGGACGAATACGCGCAGGCGGCCGTTTTCGCTGGAGATTTCACTCGGACCGACGACGCGCTTGATGTCCGCGACTTGGCTGAGCCGAATCATGGCCCCGGAAGGCGTCATGAGTGGCAGTTCGCCAAGCTTGTCGATGTCGGAGCGGTCCGCCTGTTCGAGCCGGACCTGCAGCGGCCAGCGTTCCCGTCCCTTGATGGATTCACCCACGATGGCCCCGCCGAGGCCGGCTTCGACATAGCGAAACACATCCGCGACGCGGAGCCCGTAGCGGCCGAGTTCAGGCCGGCGCACCCTGAATTCGAGGTAAGGTTTGCCCAGCACGCGGGACGGCGCCACGCCGGTGGCGCCTTGGATCTTTTCCATCACGCCTTGGATTTCGTAGGCCTTGGCCTGCAAGGCATCGAGATCATCGCCGAACAGTTTCACGCCGACCTGTGCCCGAATGCCGGTGCTGGTCATGAGGATCCGATTCTCGATCGGTTGGAGAAAGCCCGGGGCATAACCCGGCACGTTCATCATCTTGGCGGAAAGTTCCGCGATGATCTTGGCCTTGGTCATACCGGGACGCCATTGCTCGACGGGTTTGAGCATGATGGTCGTCTCGATCATTTCGACCGGGGCGGGATCGGTGGCGGTATCGGCGCGACCCAGCTTGCCTGCGACGGTGGCGACCTCGGGAAACTCACTGATGACCTTGTCCTGCCAACTCATGATCCGCTGCACTTCGGTCAGCGAAGTGGCGGGTAACAGGACCGGCATGAACAGGAGCGAGCCTTCTTCCAGGGTCGGCATGAACTCCGTGCCGAAACCTGAAGTGTGTCGGGCGATAGAGTCCGGCAGCAATTGATTCACCGCGCGCGGTAGACCAAAGGCGATCAGGGCGGTGATGCCGAGGAGACTGCCCGCGAGGGCGAGGACCGTTTTGCGATGGTTCAGAGCCCAACTGAGCACGGGATCATAAATCCAGAGCAGTCCCTGCATTAACCAGTTCTTGTCCTCCGGCTTGAAGGGACCGCGCACGAGCAACGTGCAAAATACCGGCACCGCGGTTACCGCCAGCAACACGGCGCCGATCAACGCGAATGACTTGGTGTAGGCGAGCGGATGAAACAATTTTCCTTCCTGGCCGGTGAGCATGAAGACAGGCACGAAGGCGAGGAGGATGATCATCATCGAGAAAAACATCGGTCGACCGACCTGCGTCGCCGCTTCCAGGGTCAGATTGAAGATTTCTTTGGGGGTGAGTTCGATTGTAGCCGGGGGCGCCGACCCCGGACCGGGCTCAACGAGCCCGGCTACAGGGGCGCGTCGGCGTTTTTCCTCCAACGCACGCTCGCAATGTCGAATGACGTTTTCCGTCATCACAATGCCCGCGTCCACCAGCACGCCGATCGAGATTGCGATGCCGGTGAGCGACATGATGTGCGATGGTATGCCGAAGCGATCCATCAGGATGAACGAAATCAGGATCGAGGCCGGCAACGGCAGCGTCACGATCAGGATGCTGCGAAAGTGAAACAGGAACAGGATGTGCGCCAAGGTCACGAGGATGATCTCCGCGGTCAGGGCGTGCTTCAGAGTATCGATGGCACGGCCAATCAGATCACTGCGGTCATAGAAAGTGGCGACGGTTACACCCTCGGGGAGGCCCGGGGCAATGGTCGCGAGGCGGGCCTTCACATCTTGGATCACTTGCCAGGCGTTCTCGCCGTAACGCATGACCACCACGCCGCCGACGACTTCGCGGCCGTTGACGTCGAGGGCACCGCGGCGGAAGTCGCCGCCGATGCGCACCGTGGCTACATCGCGGAGATAGAGCGGGGTGCCGCCGCGCGGTTGCAACGCGATGGTTTCAAGGTCGGTCGCGCTTTCGACCAAGCCGATGCCGCGCACGATAAACTCGGCGCCGTTCTCCTCAATAGTGCGGCCGCCCACGTTCTGGTTACCCGCGGAGACTGCATCCATCACGTCGCCCAGCATCACGCCGTATTGCTTGAGCTTGAGGGCGGATACTTCGATCTGCCACTGACGCACAAAGCCGCCGACACTGGCGACTTCGGCCACGCCCGGGGTGGCGGCGAGTTGGGGTCGGATATAAGTGTCCTGCAGGGTGCGGAGGCTGCCTAGATCCTGTGTGCCCGATTCGTCCTTGAGGTAGTATTGATAAACCCAACCGAGACCGGTGGCATCGGGTCCGAGTTTTGCGGCGACGTCGGTGGGGAGCAGGTTGCCGAGCGAGTTGAGTCGTTCCAATACGCGGGTGCGGGCAAAGTATGGATCGATTCGGTCCTCGAAGATTACAGTGAGAAAAGAGAACCCGAACATCGAGGTCGCGCGCACGGTCTTGACCCCGGCGAGGCCCTGCAGGGCGGAACTGAGGGGATAGGTGATCTGGTCCTCGACTTCCTGCGGGCTGCGTCCCGGCCATTCGGCATAGACGATGACTTGGTTTTCGGAAAGATCAGGAATGGCGTCGATTGGGACGCGATGCAGGGCGACCAAGCCCCACGCGCAGACGGCGAGAAACCCGGCAATGACGATAAACCGGTTGTGCAGCGACCAATGGATGAGTCGGTTGATCATGGCAGGCTCAGTTTAATTCTTCGCCGCATTCCAACATCGCGGAACCGAAGAACGGGTTTTTGAGATCGGCGCTGCGCGACAACCAGCGGCCGGTGCCGAGGACCGGCGTCATGGGGCATTCGAAGACGTGCAGCCCTTCGCGGTGTTGCACATGCTGCTCCCGGGCCAGATCGACCAAGGCGGTGGTAAACGGTTCGAACTCACGCCGGGCACTGCGCAGATCGATCGGGTCGCTCAAACTGGCCGAGTATTTTGCAAGTGGCCCGTGCCGAGCATGCGCATAACCTTGCAAGTAGTTTTGCAAGGCCCTACGCAGGGTTGAAAGTTGCTTAGTGTAGCCGGCCAAATCATCGGCGGCGAGGAACGTGGCCGCATCGGCGGCGGCAAATGCAAGGGGCTTGAGCAAAGCATAACCCTGATCATCGACTGGTGCGATTGCGGGAGGCGTGGGATTTGCGCTATGTTGGTGACCGATCGCTTCGCCAGTGATGGCAGCGCGGGCGAGTTGCGCCTGACCGTCAAGGATCAGGCCACCTTGTGTGACCACTTGGTCGCCCTGGGATATACCGGATATTACTTCCACCTCAGTATCTCCGATCCGGCCGAGTTGGACGCGTCGGGCCAGATAACCGTTATTGGCTTGGGCGATGAATACGATCGGCTCGGACCCGTGTTGGAGCACGGCGGTGCGCGGCACCAAGAGCACATCGGGGATGCTGACTTCCACCAATCCCGCTCCGGTTTGCTTGTGTAGCAACGCCCGGTCGCGGTTGGGCAACACCACCCGCACCTTGGCGGTGCGAGTCACGGCATTCATATTGGGATCAATGAAGGCAATCGGTTCGCGGTAGACGCGGCCCGGTTGGCTGTCGACGGTCACGGCCACGGTCTGACCGGGCTGCAACCAGGCGAGGTCGCTTTCGTAGGCATCGAACACGAACCACATGTTCGAGAAGTCCGCGATTTCGAAGAGGGGATCGGTGGCCTGCACATACTGTCCCTCATAGACGGAACGGGCGACCACGGTGCCGGACATGGGCGCGCGGACATTGACCATGGCGACAGGCTCCATCGTGTGTTCGAGAATATCGATTTCCATGTCGGTCAAACCGAGTTCCAGCAGGCGCTCACGCGCGGCGGATTTTTCGGAACCGGGGAAGGCATCGCCGCCTTTGAGCCGTTCGACGTATTCGCGCTGAGCGGTGAGCATGGTGGGACTAAACATGGTAGCGAGCGGTGCGCCGGCCTCGACCTCGGCGCCGACGAATTTGACCCCGAGTTTTTCCACCCGGCCGGGCACGCGGGCCGCGAGGATGCGATGACTCGTATCGTCGTCATCCACGATGCCGGTAACACGCAAAGTTCGGATCAAGGTGCCGCGGTGTGCCTTCGCCGTTTGCACTCCGATCACGCTGGCACTGGCCGGGGTGAGGGCGACGAGGTTGGGATCTGCGGCGATTTCCTGCGCGGCGGCCGCCACCAAGGTCATGCCACAGATGGTGCATTTGTCACCGGCATGGTCGGATTTTATCCATGGGTGCATCGGGCACTGGTAAACCGTGGCAGAGGCCGCGGTCAGGCTCAGGGGGAGCAGGGAAAGAAAAATGAATAGACGGAAAGTTTTCATGACAGATCTGAGAATAGACGGACAGGGACGGGATTTCTTACACGCGGGCACAATGAGGCACCGCGGAATCATACGATTGGGTGGGGCCACGTTTAGGTGCGGGCACACCTCGTCCCTGAACTCAGATCAGGAATCTGCAATGCGCCGTAAACAGGGGCACATTCGCAGGAGGCAACGGTGCGGCCGTTGCGATCGAAACCATGAACGGGTTTACCGTCTCCACATAAGCGGAGTAAAATTTGGCCGGGGCGGGAACGGTGCGTTTTACAGACTGGCGGTTCTCGGCACGCATCTCTGCGGCGGGCCGATCCAGCGAGACCACCGCCTGAGCGGGTGGCGGCGCGCAATCCGGCATCTCACAGCCGCCGGCGGGTTCACAGCAATCACACGCTTCGGTTGCTTGCTCAATGACCACGACCGGTTGCACCTGCGCAAAGGCGAGGGTGCTGAGGGTGAGGAGAAGCCAAACGAGACGTTTCATGTGACAGGCAAACCGATATGCGTCGGATTCCCGGGCGCAACTTTTATTCCATTTTCACCGCACCGTGCGCAGCTGCACGCTGTCGACCAAGCGGTCCTGTGAAAGGATGTCGGTGGCGATGATAAGCTTGTCGCCGGGCACGATCCGGCCGCGTTCCTTTAGGAGGGCGCTGGCGTTTTCAATGGTCGCGTCCGGCTCAGTGGCAAAGGGCATTTGAAACGGCTCGACGGCACGCAGCAAACGGAGCTGGCGCAGCAACTGGGCGTGCGGAGTAAAGGTGAGGATGGGGGAATGGACCGGCCGCAAGGCAGCGAGGCCGTGCGCCATGAAACCGTGGCGGGTAAAGGTTAGGATTTTTGAATGGGGGATTTCGTTGGCGAGCACCACGGCCGAGTGCAGCACCTTCATGCGTTCGCCGGTGAAGACCGCCACTTCGCGAATTTCGGTGTCGTCCTCGATCTCGATCCGCTTGGCGATCTTGTCGAGTATCTGCACGCATTCGAGCGGGTATTTGCCGATGGTGGTTTCGCCCGATAGCATCACGCAATCGGCGAGTTCGTAAACGGCATTGGCTACATCAGTGATCTCGGCGCGGGTCGGCATCGGCTGCGAAATCATCGACTCGAGCATGTGGGTGGCGACGATGACCGGCCGACTTTGGGCGAGGCAGGCGCGCACCGCACGACGCTGTATGATCGGCAGTTCCTCAAACGGACATTCGATACCCAGATCACCGCGCGCGATCATCAGGCCGTCGGAAGCCTGCACGATCGCATCCAAATTGGTGATACCCGATTGGTCCTCGACCTTGGCGATGACGCGGACCTTGGATTTTTTCTCTTCAAGCCATGTTCGCAGCTCCGCGATATCCGCGGCACTGCGGACGAAAGACAAGGCGATGAAGTCCAGGCCTTCCTCGAGGCCGACCGTGGCGTCGCCTTTGTCTTTTTCAGTGAGCGAAGGGAGGTTGACCTTCACCCCGGGCAGATTGATGTGCCGGCGTGACTTGAGTTCGCCGGGGATGAGCACGCGGCAGCGGATGTGTGCGTTGTGCTTTTCCAGCACCTCCAACGTGATCAGACCGTTGTCGACCAGCACGGTGTCCCCGACGCGGATGTCGTTGACCAAGTCGCGGTAGTTGACATCGACCGATCGGACCTCCTCGGCGTTTTCCCGATCCGCCCCGGGCTTGACCGTGAAATCGAAAACCTCGCCGGCCTTCAGTTCGAGCGGGGCAGAGACGTCGCCGGTGCGAATTTCCGGACCCTTGATGTCCATCAGGATCGCGATGTCGCGGCCAACCTTGGCGCTGACCTTGCGAATACGGCGGATCATGGTGCGCGTCCACTCGTGCGTGGCGTGGGCCATATTCAGCCGGGCAATGTCCACGCCGGCTTGGATGAGTGCTTCGAGCATCTCTTCGCTTTCGGTCGCGGGACCGAGGGTGAAGATGATTTTGGTGCGTCGAAAGTCTGGTGTCATGGTTTAAGAGAGTTCGAGGAAAGGAGTGCCGTCGCCGGGACCCACAATGGAAAATGCACAACCCAGTCGGGCCTGCATCGGGGCGAAGGCGGTTTGCACAGCCTCGGGGCTGTTGCAGTCACGGCTCAGGTGGGTGAGATAGATGTGCCGCCAACGCGGACTCGCGATGCTCTCCAGCAGTTCGCACGCGCTCTGGTTGGAGAGGTGCCCGTGCCGCCCGCTGATCCGTTGCTTGAGCGACCATGGGCGCTTGGTGTCCGCCTTGAGCAGTTCCGCGCAATGGTTGGCCTCGACCACGACCACGTCAGCCTCGCGCAGGTGCTCGTGGATGTGTTGCGGCACATAACCGAGGTCGGTCAACCAGGCCAGACAGCACCGGGGCGAAAACATATCATCCTCATGGCCGGTGCTGAAACGAAAGCCGACCGGGTCCTGCGCGTCGTGCGGCACCGAAAAACTGGTGATCTCCAAATCGCGAAACTGGAATGACGTGCCGGTTTCGAAAATCTGCCAGTCTGGTCGATGGCTTAGGCGCGACTGGACGGCCCGCACGGTGGCGGCATTGGCGAAGATGCGGATGTGAGGAAATTTCTTCAAACCCTCGACGGCCGAAGCGTGATCCCCGTGCTCATGGGTCAGAAAGATCGCATCGATCTGGGCCAGATCCTGCCCGACGCCTTCCAGTAATTGACCCAGCCGGCGGGTGGAAAACCCGGCATCGACCAGCACCCGCGTGTCGGTGGTCTGCAACAGGGCGCTGTTGCCGGAACTCCCACTGCCTAATATGCAAAAGCGCATCGCCATGTCTCCAGCAAGGCGCGTGCCCGCACGGTCACAACCTTTTTGCGCAACGGAGTGGTCTCGGGCCCCCGCTATTCACGGGTTACGAAGATTATTAGGACCGGGTTGACCGGGGGTGGTTTTGTGCTACCTCTGACTGTTCATGTCCGCCCAAGCCCAGCGCACCCAGTCTTCCCGCACCTCCGCGTCTCCGCGGAAGGCAGACAAGGTGCGTCCGCTCAAGGGCACCGTGTTCATCACCCGACAGGTGCATTTCAATTCGGCCCACCGCTTGCACAACCCGACGAAAAGCCAGGCCTGGAACAAAGCCCAATACGGCCTGTGCACCAACCCGCACTGGCACGGCCACAACTATGTGCTGGAGGTCACGGTCAAGGGTCAGCCCGACCCGGTTACCGGTTACCTGATCGATCTTAGCGAGCTGAAGCGCATCCTGAATGTCACGGTGGTGGACAAATGTGACCACCGCAACCTGAACGAAGAAGTCCCATTTCTGCGCGGCATCATTCCCTCCACGGAGAATCTGACCATCGCCTTCTGGCAGCAGATCGAACCGCACATCAAGACGGGCAAATTGTACTGCGTCCGTCTTTACGAAACCCCGCGCAACTACGCCGAATTTTTTGGTCCCGAGGTCAGCTAACCCCGCATCCCGTGGGGCTACGGTTATCGTCACAACCGCCTGGCCGCTAATTACAAAAACGACATGAAGAAGAAACAAATGTATCTCCACCGCTCGGCGGATGGATCAGCCGCGAAGATTAAGCGCGGTTACGACACCAAGTTCCGCTCGAACGCGGCCTACCGGGCCACGTTACCCGACATGATGGAAGCGGCACACGATGCCATTCAGGGCGCCAATGTGCCCATCCAACAAGTCGGCATCCACAATTTCAAACTGCCGCTCAAATACCGCACCAAAGGGGGCAAGACCCTGACGCTCGAGACGAGTGTCACCGGCACCGTCTCGCTCGAGGCCGAGTTGAAGGGCATCAACATGAGCCGGATCATGCGCACGTTCTATGAGCACAAGGACGGCGTGACCACCGGCGAGTGGATGGGCAAGATCCTCAAGGGCTACCTGCGCAAGGTGGAGACCAAGGACGCCCGGTTGAAGATTGCATTCTCCTATCCGATGGTGCGGGAAAGCCTGCGCAGCGGGCTGGAAGGTTACCAGTTCTACAATGTGGCCTTCGAAGGGGTCATGAATCGCGACGGCCGTTACCGCCGGTTCATCCATTTCGATTTTGTCTATTCATCGGCTTGTCCCTGTTCGGCGGAACTCTCGGAGCATGCCCGCGACAAGCGGGGCGCCTACACCGTGCCGCATTCCCAGCGCAGCAAGGCGCGGATCACGGTCGAGGAAGTCGAAGGCAAAAAGATCTGGATCGAGGACATTCATGCCCTTTGCCTGCGTGCCCTGCAGACCGAGACCCAGGTGATGGTGAAACGCGAGGACGAGCAGGCCTTCGCCGAGCTCAATGGCGCCTACCTCAAGTTCGTCGAGGACGCCGCCCGGTTGCTCTACAAGGAATTCGACGCCGACAAGCGCATCGCTGACTTCCGCATCGCCTGCTCGCACTTGGAGTCGTTGCATTCGCACGACGCGGTGAGTGTCATCTGCAAAGGCGTGAAGGATGGTTTTAAGGCCGACTTTATGGACTTCGGGTCACTGCTTTGTTGATGGTGTTTTATTTTCCGCGGATGACGCGGATCAACGCGGATAGATATGAATCCCCTGATTCACGAAAAACTGAGTGGTGAAATCATTGGAGCCGCTATGGCGGTGCTAAATGAGCTTGGGCCGGGTTTGGAAGAAAAACTTTATGAGCGGGCCTTGGTCATCGAGATGAGAAAACATGGTCACCAAGTTGATCAGCAGAAATCCTTTCCCGTCCAATATTCGGGTGAGCTAACCGGCAATTTGGTTCCTGACCTAATTGTGGACGGTTTGATCATTGCCGACTCCAAGGTAGTCGAGACATTCAACGACACGCATGTCCGCCAGATGATTGGCTATCTTGCCATAACCAAGCTTCAGCTGGCCCTGTTTTCGAATTTTAAGCATGCCAAACTGTCGTGGAAACGCATTGTGAGGGAACATCATGACAAATCCGCGTAAATCCGTAAAATCCGCGGGGAGGAAATATCCGACCATTCTCATTACCGGGGCCTCGCAGGGGATCGGCGCGGCGTTGGCCAAGACGTTTGCGAAAGAGCTGTCTGGGGTTCGGCTCGCGTTGGTGGCGCGCAATGCGCACAAGCTTCAGGCCGTGGCCCGGGCCTGCGAGAAATCCGGGGCGAAGGCCGTGACTTTTAGCTGCGACGTAAGCGATGAAGCCGCCGTGGCTAAAATGGCCAAGGCGGTGAAAGCGGCATTCGGAGTGGTGGACGTGCTGATCAACAACGCCGGCGCGTTCACGATGGCGCCATTCGCCAAAACGAAGGTCGCGGAGTTTGACCGGATGATTGCCGTGAATTTGCGCAGCGCGTTTCTCGTCACCCAAGCATTCCTTCCGGCGATGGTCCGACAGAAACGCGGCGACGTTTTTTTCATGAGTTCTATCGCCGGGCTGGGGGCTTATCCCAACGCTTCGGCTTATGGCTCGGCGAAATTTGGCGTGACTGGTTTGGCTAAAGTAGTGCGCGAGGAAACCAAAACCAAGGGTGTGCGGGTGTGCTGTGTGCATCCCGGTGCGACCTGGTCACCCTCGTGGTCTGGCAGCGGGGTGAAGCCCGAACGGATCATGCCAGCGGAGGATATCGCCCAGGCCATCGTTGATATTTATCGGTTGGGCCGAAATACCGTCGTCGAGGAAATCGTGCTCCGTCCGCAACTCGGCGACCTGTAAAGGGGCTGTAAATTATACGGCATAGAGCGTTTACCCTGTGATCTGGGGGCAGTAGAGGGTGTTTAGGGTTAGACAGACGAGCGAAACCCAAGCTCGTTTTTGCCCGGATTGTGGACATGCCGGACGATATTTCCAATGCAACCGGCGTAGCTTACTATTCGATGGAGACAAAGTTCAGTCTTCAGGCCAGGCGGTCCCGGAGCCCTCAACCTACGCTATGATGGGATTGGGTCTGATCGGGATTGTCGTCTGGATGCGTCGGCGCACCGTTACTTCGAACCGCGACCGGGCGTGAGGCTGCCGGGATCGGGCACGGAGTTCATCGCAAAATCCTCCGAGGCGGAAACAACCTTGTGCGCGGCGAGTTCCGCCGGCTTGTCGCTGTTCAGTTGATTGGCCAATGACTGGCCGGGAACTCCTCGGACTCGACTGACCACTTTTTGGAAAAACAGGTTGTTAGGCACGAGGTGGGTTTTGTGTTCGTCGACTTGGAGAGTCGTGAAAAAGAAATTCAGATCGACGACCCGGCCCTTGATGTTCTCGGACTGAAGTTCGATCGCATCACCAATGTGGAAAGGACGGAGTAGGAGGATCAGCACGGTGGCGGAGGTATTACTCAGAATACTCCAGACGGCCACAAAGCCGATCGCGACCATGGCAAAAATGGTGGAGAGCATGGCCCAGATACCGCCCAACTCGAAGCCAAAGACGCCGAGCACGAGGATGAAGGTCATGATGTTGATAACCCACCGCGCGACCAATTTTAGCGGACGCACATCGGAGTCCGGGAGACTCGTGCGCCGGGCGAGCACGGTTAAACCCCGGCGGGCAACCATGCTGACGACCAAGCCGCCGATCAGGACGAGGATCGCCACCGGCACGGCGGCGATAATTTTTGGCAGGTAAGCATCGAAGAGGGTGAGGAGTGAATCCAAAGTCATTTATTCGTAGTCTATTTATCGAGGAGTGGATGAGTTGTAGGTGGGAGTGGCCCCGCGTTGGGTGGCCACCCATTCGCCTATCCGGCAGGCTCGGGCGAGGCATTCCGCATCCGTTAATTGGCCTTGGATCAGGTGAGTCGCGAGGGTGGCCAGAAATGAATCCCCTGCACCGATGGTATCAACGACTGATATTTCGCGGCCGGGTTCCCATGACCATTGGCCACCATGTAAGAGCCCGGCGCCCCGGGAACCCGAAGTGATACAGACCCTAGCACAGGATGTGCTCTCGGCCAAGGCGCGCGCGTCCTTTTCCTCCCGGCCCGCTTGTTCATCTCCACCATCGACCAACCGCGCGGCCTCGGCGGCATTCAATTTCAAGAGCGTGGATCTTTGGGCGAGTTGACGCACCAGCTCCAGATCGTCGTAGGGCGGCCGCAGATTTACGTCGAAGATGCGCCAAGCATCGGCTGGCACCGTGGCGAGCAGGCGGTCCAGGGCGGATTGATTAAATGCAGAGCGTTGGGCGAGTGAACCGAAAACGATGGCCTGCGCATTCATGGCGGCTTGGAGCGAATCCTGCCCAGTCATGATTTGATCCCACGCAACGCTGGAAACGATGTCGTAGGTGGCATCGCCATCGGATCCGATTTCAGCCTGCACGTATCCGGTGGGCAGGCCCTGATGCAGCGCGATGGTCTCGGTGGAAATGTCCCAGCTCTTCACGCGCCGCAGCAACTCATCACCGAGTAGATCGCGCCCAACCGCCGAGATCAGTTTGGCGTCCGCGCCTTGTTGCTTCAGATGATAGGCGACGTTGAACGGAGCGCCGCCCGGGAAAAGTCCGTCGGGTAAAAAATCCCAGAGGATTTCACCAAAACATAAGATCTGTGGGGCGGGTTTAGTCATCCTTCAGATGGGTGGGGTCGATCTCCACCTCCTGACAGGCCCGGATGTAGCACGCAGCGGACCAAGCTTGAAAGGCTTTCCCCATCGGTTTGCCAGTCGAGCCGTGCACCCATTCGTTGAATTCCCACTCTTGGTCGCGGCCGAGTCGATTGACTTGGGCGAGCCGGACCAATTCGCGGCAGGCGACATCGTGAAAACCGAGCCGGTGAATGAAACGCACCCACATTCCACCGACAAAGGGCCAGATGCCGCCGTTGTGATAATGGTTCGGCAGGTTGAGCAAATTGACGGTGTAGTAGGCCCGCCAATCAGGATCTCCGGCCTGCACGACCGGATACAGGTTGGCCACCGGGAACGGTTCATTGACGCCGACACCCCACATGAAGCGAAAGGCGGTGCGGGCACGGTCGGTGTCGAGGAGATTGGTCAGGAAGGCGAGCACGTTGGGATCAAAGGTCAGTGCGGACATATCGCGGTTAGCATAGCCAAGGAATGCCGCGGGGACAAGGCCGCGGTTGGTTTCAAGTCCTGGCGCCTTGGGAAAATCTTCTTTTTTGAGATTGAGCGGGTGGGGCGGACCCGC
The DNA here is from genome assembly GCA_030833445.1 of Cephaloticoccus sp. Classification (GTDB taxonomy): domain Bacteria; phylum Verrucomicrobiota; class Verrucomicrobiia; order Opitutales; family Opitutaceae; genus Cephaloticoccus. The sequence continues at coordinate 16,500 of JAURHD010000008.1, forward strand.
CTTGCTTGCGCGCTCTACCCCTATGAGCACCCCAAAATTCCGTGTTGGTCTGATTGGCGCCGGCGGCATCTCGCAAGCCGTGCATATTCCCGGTTGGAAAAATCTCCCGCAGGTTGAGATTGTCGCCGTGGCCGATCTCTCGGAGGCCACCGCGCAAAAAGCCGCGGCGATGGCGGGGGCCAAGCAGGTCTTCACCGACTATCGTGATCTGTTGGAGCTGGATTTGGACGCGGTGGATATTTGCACGCCCAACAAAGCGCACACACCGGCCGTCCTCGCCGCCCTCGAATCCGGTAAGCACGTGCTCTGTGAAAAGCCACTCGCGGTTACCACCGACGAAGTCCGGGCGATGGGCGTATTGGCGGACAGCAAAAATTTGAAATTAATGACCGGCCAGCACCAGCGTTTCACGCAGGGCGCCGTGGCGTCGAAGACTTGGGTGGACGGCGGCAATCTCGGCGAGGCCTACCACGCGCGGGTGCGCGCGATGCGACGGGCGGGTCTGCCCCCGGCGTTTGGCTTTATCGACCAGAAACTTTCCGGCGGGGGTCCCAGCATGGATATCGGGGTCCACGCACTCGACCTTTGCATGTGGCTGATGGGATTTCCGAAACCCGTGCGCGTTTCCGGTTCGGCCAAGACGGTTTTCGCCAAAGGTCATGGGATGCCCAACATGTGGGGTGAATGGGATCGCGAACGCTTTTCGGTTGAGGATTTCGCCACTGGCTATGTGCACTTTGACAATGGTGCCACCATGATCCTCGAGTCCGCTTGGCTGAGTCATCAGGAAGAGAACGAAGAATTGCTCGCCCAGCTTTACGGCACCAAAGGTGGTCTCAAATGGCCCGACGCCAAGTTCACCACCGTGATCAACGGCACGCATGCCCAGGGCTCACTCACGCATCCGATCAACGTGCAGCATCCGCATTGGAACGAGATCGCCGCTTTTTGTGACTGTGTGCAGAATGGCAAACCCTCGCCCGTGCCATGGACCGAGACCATCAAGGTCATCGGTATCCTGGAGGCGCTTTATACGTCCTCAACCGAGGGCCGTGAAGTCGCGGTGAAGGGTTAACCTTCATCGCCCGACTGTAGGGCGGGGATTCAGATCCACGTCTTCGAATAACCCAAGGCTTGCGAGGCGGGATCAGCGATCCCGCCCTACATCAGAGTCGGGTCACGCGGTAGCCCTTGGCCTCGGGCCGGAAGACCCGGTCGTGTAGTTTTACGCCCAGACCCGGCCGGGTGGGAAGTGCCGCCATGCCATTTTTGATCACGGGTAATTCGTCGATGAGCTCTTGATAGAAACTGCGGATGTGCGCCCGCACCGTTTCCTGATAACAACACCCGGGCACCGCGGCGTTGACGTGTAATCCGGCGAATAAAGTGAGGGGACCCGTGCAGTCGTGCATGGTTACCGGCACGTTGTAACCTTGTGCGAGGTGGGCGATGCGCACGGTCTCGGAAATACCGCCGGCCCAAGTCGGGTCGACCATGATGTAATCGGCTCCCTTGGTTTCGAGCACGCGTTGGTATTGGGGGCGGTTGAGCAACATCTCGCTCACCGAGATCGGCATGCGGCTTTGCTGACGGAAGTCGGCCAGTTGTTCGACGTTGTCCATCTTCAGCACATCTTCGAGCCAGAGCGGTTGGATTTCACGCAGGGCCTCGGCGATGCGGAGGGCGGCCGGCAGCATGAAGAAACCATGCCCGTCGATCATCAGTTCAAGCTTGTTGCCCACGGCCTCGCGAACTTTGCGCAGTGGGGCGATCGCCTCCTCGAGATCGGCCAGGCTGATGCGCATGCCGCCAGAAAGGTGGGCCGCGCGATCAAAGCACCAAACCTTCATGCCGGTTTGTCCCTCCGCCAAGAGTTCCTGGGCGAGCCCGACGGGATCGTGAAAGAGTTGATAGCTGTCGTTGAGCGGTCCCGGTTCGCCCAGCGAACCGTAGGCCGGCCAACCCGGTTTGCCCCCGGCACTGCGACCGTAGTTGGGATTGCCGCAACTGTTGTAGACCGCGACCTGATCGCGCACCGGCCCCCCCAGCAATCGATAGATCGGCTGATTGCAGACTTGGCCGAGAATATCCCACAACGCCAGGTCCACCGCGGAGATCGCGCGCATTTCCGCACCGCCGATGCCGAAGTTGCCAAAGCGTTCGTAGAAAAACCGCCAGTGACTCTCGATTGCGATCGCGTCACTACCGAGCAACCGGTCCGACATCCAATCGTGGATCAAGGCGGCCACCGCCGTGGGTCCATAATAGGTTTCACCGTGGCCCACGATCCCGGCGTCAGTGTGGATGCGAACCAGCATCAGATTACCCATTAAGTCCGATGGGGTGACGGTCTCGATGGCCGTAATCTTGATGGCGGCATCGGGCGCGGGGGTGAGGTAGGGCTGCATGGAATGGTCTGAAGCGGTTTAAACTCGGTGCATCGGAGCCTATGGGTTGAAACAACATGCCGACGCCACGGGCAAGCTTCGCGTTTAGGGCTGAAGCTTGCCAACGCGGCCGAGCCGGCTTGATTGCACGTATGAGGTTGATCCGCCCCTATTTTTCTCAACTGGTTCTGGTCGCAGGATTGATGGGTTGGAGTTCCGCCATCCAAGCCAAAGATGTGCGGCAGCTCTATCAGGAATCTTGTGCGGCCTGTCACGGTGAACAAATGCAGGGCGGCTTGGGCAGCAACCTCGTCGACGATTTGTGGAAACATGGGGCGGATGATGAAAACATCGCCCGGGTGATTCGTGATGGAGCGGCGGAGAACGGCATGCCGGGATTTGGCTCCACATTGGACCCGGCGCAGGTGCGGGCGCTCGTCGTATATATTCGGGAAATGGGTGCTCAGGCCGAACGGTCGCAGCGGGTTTTCAACCAGCCATCAACGACGACCGTTTCGCGCGGTGAGGAACATGCATTTCGCTTGGAGGTGATCACGGATCAATTGGAAGTGCCGTGGTCGATGGCTTTTTTACCGAACGGAAATATGTTGGTGACGGAGCGTGAGGGGCGGTTGCGCGTGATTGAAAATGGTGTGCTGCAAGCGAATCCGGTGACGGGCACGCCTGAGGTCTGGGCCAAAGGCCAGGGTGGACTCCTCGCGGTGGCGGTGCATCCGGAATACGCGACGAACGGATGGATCTACCTCGCCTACAGTGATCCGGGACGCGATGGGACGGCGATGACCGCCATCGTGCGCGGACGTTTGCAGAACGGAAAGTGGACGGACCAACAGGATGTGTTTCGGGTGCCGGCTGCCCTTTATAAACGCGGCGGAGTTCATTTCGGCTGCCGGTTGGTCTTTCACGACGGCTACTTGTATTTCACGCATGGCGAGCGCGGTTCATCGGAGGATGCACAAAATCTCACTCGACCCAATGGCAAGGTGCATCGCATTCACGATGATGGCCGGGTGCCCACGGATAACCCCTTCGTTGGTCAGCGCGGGGCGTTTCCGACCATTTGGACCTATGGTAATCGCAACCCGCAGGGGTTGGCCCTCCGACCCTGCACCGACGAATTATGGGAAACCGAGCACGGTCCGCGCGGAGGTGACGAACTCAATGTCATCCGCCCGGGCCGCAACTACGGTTGGCCGATCATCACCTACGGCATGAACTACAATGGCACACCCATCACTGGGCTGACCGCCAAGGAAGGGATGGAACAGCCAGTGATCCACTGGACGCCATCGATCGCGGTGGGCGACATGGCATTCTATGACGGCACGGCGTTTCCGCGGTGGGCGGGCAATCTTTTGGTCACCTCGCTGGCGGCGCAGGAATTACGCCGCCTCGTGATCGAGGACGGGCACGTCACGCATCAGGAAATCCTCTTCAAGGGCATCGGCCGCGTGCGATCGGTCACGGTAGGCCCGGATGGATTTGTTTACCTTGGCTTGGAAGCACCCGGCCGGATCGTGCGGTTAGTGCCGGCAGAATAATGCCGGGCGATTACAACTGCACCGGTTTGATCGGCTCTTCGATGGCTACATCACCCTCACGCTTCACGCGGTAGGCTTGTTTGCCCTCGCGCCATGTAATCGCCTGGGTAAATTGTTCATCGACGAAGTGAAGGCCGACTCCGTCCTCGACCGCGTAGCCGTCGGACATCGTGCCATTGCCGACAAAATTCAAATACGAGGGCCGGCGGGCCGGTTCGCCATTATAGTGTGGCGAGCAACTGCCCTTGAGCCAGCCGAGGCAGTCGAGCGGGGACAGCGGCAGGCCGTTGGAATCGGTGTGGCCTTGCTCAAACCAGCAGATCGCGCCGGCACTCCCGCCAGCCAACACCGTGCCGCGTTCATAATGCTCGCGCAGGATATCGATCAGGCCCCACTCGCGCCAGATCGCGAGCATCGCCCGCGTGTTGCCGCCGGTAACGTAGATGATGTCACAGTCCGCCAAATGGGCGCGGTAGTCCGGCAGCGGTTCATTGAAAAAACACAGGTGGAACGGCCGACACTCGTATGAGGCGAAGGTCCGATCGAAACGTTTGACGAATTCCTCGTAATCGCCGGATGCGGTGGGAATCACGCAGATCCGCGGATTGGGACGCCGGCTGAGCTTCAGAATATAATTGTTCAGCGCCGGGGCGTCCTCCCCGTTGTGAAACCCGCCCCCACCCAGTGCGATAATGTGCCGGCTCATACTGCCTCCTTGTTGAAAATAAGGGTGGTAGCATCAAGGTGTTTGGCTAGAGAAGAGGGCATGGCGCTATTCAGCAGAAAGCAGCGCTGATTCCAAGCGCAGGCTGTCGGTCACGTGCAGATGCTGCTTCGAGTGTCGGATAAATTGTCAGAGCCTTGCATGAACCCTTGGGACCCGCATATCACTTCTGCATGGCAACCGGACCGGGTCATATACTGTTGGTGGAAGATGAGCAGGCGATTGCCGAAACCATCCTCTATGCGCTCGGCACGGAGGGGTTTCAGACGGACTGGCAAACGACCGGCCGCGGTGCGCTGGATGTATTGGCTGCCCACCCGGTTTCGTTAGTGGTGCTGGATGTTGGTCTGCCTGACATGAGCGGATTTGATGTTTGTCGCGAACTCCGGCGGCATCATGACGTGCCGGTTATCTTTCTCACCGCCCGCAGCGATGAAGTGGACAAGATTGTGGGTTTGGAACTCGGGGCGGATGATTACATGGCCAAGCCTTTCAGTCCGCGGGAACTGACGGCCCGGATTCGGGCCGTGCTACGTCGCAGCAATGGACAGGCTGCGCATGCATCCGGTCTGTCCACGGTGTGGAAGCATGACCCGGAAAAATGCCGCATCGGATTTCATGGCGTGACCCTCGAACTGACCCGTATTGAATATCGTTTGCTCGCCGCACTGTTGGCTCGACCGGGTCGGGTTTATAGTCGGGATCAACTGATGACCGCGGCTTGGGAGGATCCGGGTGCTGCACTCGACCGCACGGTCGATGCGCACATCAAAAGTCTGCGCGCCAAGTTACGCGAGGTGTCGCCGGAGGATCCAATTGTGACACACCGCGGTCTCGGTTATTCCCTGCGTGAGGCATGAGGATTCGCACGGCCATCTTTGCGGTCTATGTGGTTGCCTCGGCCTTGGGACTCGCCGCAGTCACGGGTCTGGTGTTGCGCGATGTTCGGTTGCGCTACGTCGAGTCCATGCGTCGCACCCTCGGTGACACCGCGGCTTATATGGCGGTCTTTGCCTCGCCGGCCGATCCGGCGGAGGCTTGGACCAACAAACTTGCGGCCATGCCGAAGCAGACGGATTTGCTCCGCGTCTTTGCCTGTGACCGTGAAGGCCGGGTGTTGTTTGATTCAGCCGGCCGGGATGAAGGACAAGTCTACCGTTGGAACATGTTTGGTGGCGGACCATGGGCCTCGGAAAATTATAGCCAGCCCAACGTGGCGGTGGTGGAGGGTGAGCTGCGCGTGGTGGCCCGCGTCATGTCGGGTGAGCAACACGTCGGTTGGGTCGGTTTGGGTCGACCCTTGGCTGCGGTGGAAGAGGGGGTGCGCGCGGCCCGTTGGCGTCTGGTGCTCTATATCGGAACGATCGCCGCCGGGATGGTTGTGCTGGGTTGGTGGATCGCCACGCGTCTCACCCACTCATTGGAAAAACTGACCGTCTATGTGCGGGGAGTGAAAGATGGTCGTAAGTCCGCGCCGCCAAAATCTCGGGCCCGCGAAATCGCCGAATTGGGCGCCGCGTTTGAGGAATTGCGCGATACCCTTGAAGGCAGGCAACACGTGGAACGATATACCCAGGCATTGGCCCACGAGGTAAAAGCTCCGCTGGCGGCGATCCGGGGAGCGGCCGAGCTGATGGACGAAACCATGCCGGCGGAGCAGCGCACCAAGTTTCTCGCCAACATCCGGAACGAATCCGCCCGCATTCAACGGATCATTGAGCGGTTGCTGGAGCTCTCGTCTTTGGAAGCGCGCAAGCAGCTGCAACAAACGGTCAAGTTAACCGGGAGCCGGGTGGCGACGGAGGCAACCGATATCGTGCGGCCGTCGGCTATCGCAAAGAGCGTTAGCCTCACGGTGTCTTTGGAAGACGAGGTTGAGTTTCTCGGTGACGCCGTGTTGATGCGGGAAGCTTTGGTCAATCTCCTGCAAAATGCGACGGAGTTTGCGCCCGTCGGAGGCAGCGTGTTACTGACAGTGCGACGGGAGTCGCAGCAGGTGTGTTTTCAGGTTGAGGATGATGGTCCCGGGGTGCCGGACTATGCGCTGTCGCGGGTATTCGAGCGTTTTTATTCCCTGCCACGTCCCGGCACAGACAAGAAAAGCACCGGGCTTGGCCTCGCGCTTGTCCGCGAGATTGCACATTTGCATGCGGGGGAGATCAGGTTGGAGAACAGATCCACCGGAGGGGCGCGGGCGACCTTCCGGATTGCGTTGGTTTAGTGGTATAGGGTGGCCGGTCTGGCGGAAGATTCCGGGAAGATTTCATCTGTTCTTCACACGGGTATCACACAGATGCGGCAGAGTCAGGGCATGAACCAGACGCCTCCCCGCCTTGCTATCTCCAATTCGGCTCACCGATTTCCGGTGGCCATCAAACTACTGCTGATCGCCGTCGCGGTGATTGGCCTGCAAGTGCCTTTGCTCTTTATCAATAATCTGCGACAGGAGCGTGCCGCCAATCGGGAAGCAGCCCACGTGCGGTTGGGTGAAGTAGTTTCGGAGATCGCACCGAACGCAGGTATGTCGCCCGCAGTCTCAGCCGCCGAAGGCTACCGCATGGTCGAGCGCTCCCTGAAGCACGGGGTGCTGGTGCTCACGTTGACCTTTGCCGCCTTCTTTTTGTTCGAGATTCTGGCCGGGCTGCGATTGCACGCCGTGCACTACGGTTTGGTGGGGGCGGCGTTGTGTTTGTTTTATCTCGCTCTGCTGGCGCTGGGCGAAGTGATGCGCTCCGGGTCGGCCTACATGGTGGCCGCGACGGCATCATCGCTGCTGATCGTCTGTTACAGTGCGGCGGTCTTAAAAAGCTACCTGCGTGCCGGAGTGATTGCCGGACTGCTCACGGCCGAACACAGTGTGCTGTTTGTCGTGCTGCGGATGGAAGACTATGCGCTGCTGGCCGGCACGGGTGCGCTGTTTGTCGCGCTCGGTGCGGTGATGTTCTTCACGCGCAACGTCGACTGGTTTGCAGAGGAGAGAAGCAAGGAGTGAGCAGACAGACGCTTGTTCGATCTCCGTGGCTACCTTGTCGTGAAATAGCGTCGCAGGTAGATCAAATATCCGACGAAGGCTACGGGACTTAGTATTGTGGACGCGAAGGCGTAGTTGCCGGTGGCAAGTGGGTTCTTTGCCATCATCTCGAGATGCCATTCTGGTAGATCGATGGCTCGGTAGTAATCGATCAGTTCGATATGGATGAAGGTTATGCCGGTGGAGGTGAGACATGCGACTACCGTTAATAGGTATACAAGCCATGCGTGAAAATTCAGGCGGTAAAAACCGCGCGCGGCACATAGCGACACGATGATAAGTATGATCCAGAGCAAGCGGGCCGGCCAACCGGTGACTAAGGTCCCAAAGAAGGGAATCACACTCCAGAATCGCGGCATTATGAGGAAGCAGAGTGAACCGCTTATCTGTAGCAGGCACATGATTAGCACTGGTAGTGGACAGCGGTCCGTCCAGCGCTGCTGTGGATCGCGGACTTCACAGGTGCGCCGCACATGGTAGCTTCGATAGAAGAGTAAAAGCGCGCCCGGAATGACCACGTAGATGATGGCGGCGAATGTGACGGTCATGGCTACAATGACATTGGCGCCGGCTGCGGGTAGCTCGTTTCCACCCTGCTGCAACATCGCTTGTCGCATTGCGCCGGAGTTCAGCACCAAGCTGATTAAGCTGAGTATTCCGGTCACGAGGCCGATCCAGCTCAAGCACAGCAGAAGGGTGCGTGCCCAGCGCCTCGCTTGAATGGATCCGATGCCGAGCCAGATCAACCCGACACCAAGTCCCGCGAAGATCAGCACTGTGGGCATGAGGAGGTAGAGCATTGGCTCATGTCCGCTTTGTCGTGCGACCATTATCTGTCCGAACAGTGTTAGAGGCACCATCAATGCGCAGAACGCGCCCAGAATAATTTCCGAGATGCCGAAAAAGATCAGACCGCCACGACGATCGCGGTAGTCTGGGGTGATGGGCGGAGGAGTGGGGAAGACGGGCGGGGTTTCCATAGAGGCATATATAGGGAAACAATGTTACATCGCCTGATCGTCTAATTTACTTACAGCAGCGAACCCTGATTGCCGCCGAGGGACTTGAGACCGATGGCGGTGTAGCCCTTGGGCGTGATCACTCGGCCCTGCGGCGTGCGTTGCAAGTAACCTTCTTGAATGAGGAAAGGCTCGTGCACTTCCTCGAGGGTTTCGGATTCTTCGCCGACGGCCACCGCGATGGTGCTCATGCCAACCGGACCACCGGAGTAGTTCTCGGCGATCACCCGCAACATGCGCTTGTCCATTTCATCGAGGCCCGCCGCGTCGATCTCGAGCAGCTCCAAGGCGGCCGCAGCCACCGGCTGGGTAATGCGGCCCTTGGCGCGTTCCTGGGCGTAGTCGCGCACGAAGTTGATCAGGTTGTTGGCGATGCGCGGGGTGCCGCGGGCTCGGGTGGCGATTTCCTTGGCGCCGGCCTCATCGAGCTCGACCTTCAACAGGCCGCAACTGCGATGCACGATACCGGCCAACGTCTTGGCGTCGTAGTAGTCGAGACGGGTCTGCAAGGTGAAGCGCGAACGCAACGGTGCGGTGAGCAACCCGCTGCGCGTAGTGGCGCCAATCAGGGTAAAACGCGGGATCGAAAGGCGGACGCTACGGGCGTTGGGTCCCTGGTCGATCATGATATCGAGCCGGAAATCCTCCATCGCGGAGTAGAGGTATTCCTCCACGGTTTTCTGGATACGGTGGATTTCGTCGATGAAGAGAATGTCGCCTTCCTCGAGATTGGTCAGCAGCCCGGCGAGATCGCCGGCCTTTTCGATCACCGGCCCGGAGGTCACGCGGACATTGCGGCCGAGCTCGTTGCCGAGGATGAAGGCGAGGGTGGTCTTGCCCAAACCGGGCGGTCCCGAGAGCAAAATATGGTTGAGGGCTTCGCCGCGCTTTTTGGCGGCACCGACCATGACTTGCAGGCGCTCGACGGTCTTGGCCTGACCGGTGAAGTCACTGAACGAAAGCGGGCGCAAGGCGGCCTCGGCGGGCGAATCGGCTTGGCCGAGCGCGGCGCTCAGAAAATTAACGCCTTTGTTGGATGCGGGATCAGCCATGAAATTGATTAAATGTGGAAATCAGGAAGGCAGGAAAAAACGAATGATCCGTTCCTTGGTTCCATATTGAAAATCTTTACTTCCACTCCACCTCGGCGCCGAGGCTGCGGAGATTTTCCACAAAGTTGGGATGCGCGCGATTAATGGTGTCGGCATTTTTGACGACGCTGCGACCGGGGATACTCGCGGCGATCATGTAGAGCGCGACGGCGGCGCGGATGATGTAGGGCGCCTCGACGGTGGTGGGGCGCAGTGGTTTGGCGCCGAAGACCGTGATACGATGAGGATCACTGACGACGACATGGGCGCCGAACTTGGCCAGTTCGGACATCCAGTTGAAGCCGCTCTCATAAACCTTGTTCCAAAACATGATCGGTCCCTCGGCGCGCACGGCCAAGGCGATCATGCAGGGCAGGAGATCGACCGGGAAGTAGGGCCAGGGCGCGGCCTCGATGCGCGGCAGCAGATTGGTGGTGAACGGCGCCGTCACGCGGAGTTGTTGGTTCTTTCTTACGATGGCGGTATCACCGCGGTGAATGATCTGGACGCCAAGTTTGCCAAAGGCACGGTCGATCAAGTCGAAGTGATGAGGCAGGGAATTCTTCACGCGCACTTCGCCGCCAGTGATCGCACCGAGCGCGAGGAAAGTGACGATCTCGTGATGATCCGAATTGATGGTGAAGGTGCCGCCGTGCAGTCGTTTGACACCGGTGATGGTGAGATTGCTGGTGCCGACACCTTCGATCTTTGCGCCCATGCCGACCAGCACGGCGCAGAGGTCCTGCACGTGCGGTTCACTGGCAGCGTTGAAGAGGACGGATTCGCCCTCGGCCAAGGCGGCGGCCATGGCAAAGTTTTCGGTGACCGTAACCGACATGTAGTCAGGCCAATGGCGCGCGCCGCGGTAGCCGTTCTTCAGGCTCAGGGTCACGCCACCTTGGTGCGAAATGCGGGCGCCGAGTTTGGCGAGGATTTCCAAGTGCGGATCGAGTTCCCTGATGCCGAGCGAGCAACCCTTGGTGTTGGACGGGATGAGCAGCTTTTTCATCCGCTGCAGGATTGGTGGAAACAACAACACGGACGAGCGCATGCCGGCGGGCAGTTCGCCGTTGAGCCGTTTCGGATCAAAAGTCTTGTGGCTGAGCGTCACGGTATTCGCCGCCCGGTCCCAGTCGACCTTCGAGCCCTGCTCGGTGAAGAAACTGACGAGCTTTTCGACATCCGTGATATTGGGCACGTTGTGCAACGTGACCTTGTCATCGGTCAGCAGCGTGGCGCAGAGAATGGGCAGGACGGAGTTTTTATTGCCCGAAGGCGTGATCGTGCCGGAGAGAGGTTTGCCGCCGTTGACGATAAGGTCTGCCATGTGGACCGATGTAAGCGCACGCTGTGAACCGTGTGAAGGTAATACTGACGACGGATGCTTTTCGGGCACAAAAAAAGGCGCCCGCAAATTGCGGACGCCTTTGAAATGGAGTTTGGCTGGGGCGATCAGATCGCGCCGCCGCCCTGCTGGCCTTCGGAACGGGGACCGCCACGGTTGTCACCGCGATTGCCACCACGGTTACGATTGCGACCGCCGCGACTGCGACGACGCGGCCGATCACCTTGCGGGCCGTGCTCCGAACGGGGACCGTCGGAACGTTCGCCACGCGGACCCGAGTTGTTTTCACCACGCGGACCGTTGAAATTACGACTGCGACCGCGACCACCGCGATGACGACGGCGATTGTGCGGGGAGTCCTCGTGATTGGGTTTGGCCTCGGTGGGCGTCTCCGGCCCGGCGCCGAAGAGACCCTTTAACCAGCCGATGAAACCACCGGACTTGGCCGGCTTGGTTTCCGGGCGGCGATCACGATCAAAGGAACCTTCCGGCCGGGGGGCACGGGGTTCGCGGATCTCACGAGGTTCACGCGGGGTGAATCCTTCGCGGGGTTCACGCGGTTTGAAACCTTCACGACCTTCACGCGGGGCGCGGCCGCCCTCCTGATTGTCGCGGCGCTCACGGCGCTCAGGCTTGAAGGTGGGGCGTTCCTCGTGCCGGCGGGCTGAGGCCTCTGACTTGGCGGGCGCTTCCCAGCTTTGGGCCGGATGTTTGATCTCCGTGGGCGGGAGAATTTTCAATTCCGCCTTGGGTTCTTCCACCGGAGTGGAATCCTCGACTACCGGCACGGGTGCCGGGGCGACGGGTGCAGGTGCTGCAGCCACCGGAGTGGGTGCCACAGGGGCAACCGACTTGGGTTTGACTGCTTCAACCGGGGCGGGGGCGGGTTCTTCCACAGGTGCGAACGGATTCTGGTATTCGCTCTTGGGGTTGATCATTTCAATAACGGTCGGCGTGTAATTCGCGCTGACCGGGTCTGAGGCGGCGGCGGGGGCAGCGGGGCTGCTGCGTTTGCCGCGGGCTAATCCTGAACCGCGGGAGGCGCCGAACGCGAAGTCCGGCTTGGATTCGCCACTATTAGCGGCGTGGTTCGTCTCGGCGGGCTCGGTGGCCGCAGTGCCGGACGTGACTGGATCTGACATGGTATGTTTTTGTTTTTGGCTAAGGCGCTCATCCGGTATAAGTGGAGAGCAGCCGATTTGTGAGGAGGCGTCTGGAGCCACAAAAGTGGGGCTCAACATCCGCCGTAAGGAAGTAATATCGCTTAATTGCAACCTAGGAGCAATCTCAAATTAGAAACGCTTCACTTGGGCTGGAGATTGCGTTTCGCAACCTATTGCTCATAAAACAATAGCAAATCATGCTACCGGTCATGCGCGGACTTGCCAGCCGCCGCCCGGATGCCCAGCGTGCTCCCATGGACAAGCTCGAAGATATCTTCTCAATGCAGGACGCGCTAAATCAACGCATCGGGGTCAATCTACCCCCGCCGACCGATGAGGAAAAGGCCAAGTGGATCCTCAATTACACCCGGGCGATGCAGCAGGAAACGGCTGAGCTGATCGACAGCGTGCCGTGGAAGTGGTGGGCGAAATACCAGAAGTTCGACGAGCAGAACGCCAAGGTCGAAGTGGTCGATTTGTTTCACTTTCTGGTCTCCTTGGCCCAGACACTCGGCATGACGGCCGATGACGTTTATCAGGCCTACCTCAAGAAGAACGCCGTGAACCATCAGCGGCAGGACAGCGGCTACGTCAAAAAGGACGAGGCCGATTCGAAGCATATCTGAGGTCACGCTTCCCGCGACCGGCGCCATGATATATCTGCGAAGTGCGTCGGTGTCGTCAGCTGACGCGACTCGCGGACACTATCCGTTTTCGGTGCCGGCATTGCGGGACTTGGAGCAGATCAAATTCTCAGCGCCGGTTACTTTTTTTGTCGGCGAGAACGGTTCGGGCAAATCAACCCTGCTCGAAGCCATGGCGCTCAAGGCGAAGTTGCCGCCAGCGACCGGCCAGCCCTTGGAACGCGATCCCACCCTCGATGCGGTAAAGCCATTGGCGCAGGCGATCAAACTAGGCTGGCTGCCGCGCACCAAGAAAGGCTTTTTCCTGCGCGCGGAGGACTTCTTTAATTTTGCCCGCAATATTAAAAGTCGCGGCGAATCGATGGAAGCCATGGCAGATCGGTTTAAGGATGATCCGGATGTGCGCGGTTACATGTTGGCCCAGAAGGCGGCGATGGATAACCGCTACGGCGAGGATCTGCATGCGCTATCGCACGGTGAAAGTTTTCTGCAATTCTTTCAGGCGCGGTTTGTGGCGGGTGGGCTCTACCTGATCGATGAGCCGGAAGCGGCGCTTTCACCGCAACGCCAGCTGGCCTTCCTCAGTTTGTTGAAACGGATGGTGGAGACCGAGGGCTCGCAATTCATCATCGCCACGCATTCGCCGCTGCTGCTGGCGTATCCCGGTGCACGCATCCTGCAGTTCGATGGGGCGGGGGTGCGCGCAACGGCCTACGAGCAGCTGGAACACGTCACCTTGGTGCGGAGTTTTTTAGCCAACCCGGAACGGTTCTTGCGTAAGCTGTAAGGGTGGAATGTGGAAATCAGGAAACAAGACAGGAACATACAAGACCTCCAGATATAAAGTCGGAGCTATGGATTTGACGGGTCGTTTCCAACTTTCCAGCGTTCCACATTAATCCAGTCCACTATATATGTGGGCATAGTATAGGCGGTATGAAGCTTGCCCGCCCTAGCCTTGGCGACGGCGGGTGATCCCGCCGGACAAAGGGTGATATGCTTTTACCGCGAGACGACAAACGCCGCGGTGACATCTACGGCGGTCTCACCGGACTCGACGACCTTCGCATGCAGCTTGAGCTTGGCTTTGCCGTAACGCGAAAGGGCATCCTTGAACTCGGCGATGACGGCTTGGGCCGGACGCTCGCAGATGGCGCGCAGGTCACCGATCACGGGACGACGGTAAGCGGCGCGGCTTTCCTTGACGACGATGCGCCACTCGGATTTTTCCGCGCCTTTTTCGTTCTTCATCAATTCCCACACGACGCCGTAGCCGGCGAGGGTGGCGAGGGAGACGAGGCTGCCGCCGAACGCGGTGTTGAGTGAATTCTTATTCTGCTCCTTCGGGGCCTTGAGGATGAGTGCACGGTCGTCACTCACTTCCACGCCCACGCCCATCGACTTCGCGAGCGGAATCATCTCGTGAAGGAAAAGTTCAAAGGCGGGAATCTTGACGGACTTCATGCAGGTGAAAGGTAGGACTTAAATCTGATCGGAGTCAAAACCGGCGCAAGCATGTTCGGTTTGACCTGTGATTTGGAGTGCGCTGACTGGGTGACCATGATCAAGCCCGGCAAAAAACTCAAACTTGGCCTCCGATTTAAAGTTGTGCAAGATGATGCAGAGAAAGAGGTAACGCTTAAGGAATTGTTGACCCGCCCCACGGTTTTCTCGGTTTACATGCGCAACAACACGCCGGGTTGCGATCGGCAGAACGACAGTCTGGCTGCGCATGCGGTTGAGATATCTGCATCAGGCTACAACCTGGTCGCGGTCAGCCGCGATACCTGCGGCTCGCATCGCAAATACGCCGCGAAGAAGAAAATCAGCTATGTCTTGGCGAGCGATCCCGACGACAATTTTGCCCAGGCCACTGATTCAATCGTCGAGAAATCGATGTATGGCCGCACCTACGAGGGACCGGCGCGCGCGGCTTACGTGATTGGCACCGATGGCACGGTCTTGGCCGTGATCGAGAAAGTGGATACAAAGGATTACGCCGGACAATTGGCCAAGGTGCTGGCGTCACTGAAGTGAGTGAGATTGCTCATTTGTAGGGCGGGATCGCTGATCCCGCCTTATTTGGCTTTATGTGAGCTTACGCAAGGCAGGGGCGGCGACCCCGCCCTACAGTTTCAACCGGGCAGTGAACAGCTGCGCGAGTTCGTTGGCGGCACGACCGAGCGGACGCTGCTTCGGCCACGCCAAGATGATCTTGCGGTCGGGTGACGGGGCTTTGAGTGAACGGTAGTGCGGCGAGTTTCCCCGTTTGCCTCGCGCAGCCATCGCAGGAATGAGCGAGATGCCGAGTCCGGCGCAGACGAGTTTCTGCACCGTCTCCAATTGTGCGCTGCGGAAACTGATTTTTGCCTTCAGGTCACTGCGTTCGCAAAAGCCGAGCACTTGGTCGCCGAGGCAATGGCCCTCCTTCATCACGATGAGTTTTTCCGCCGCGAGGTCGGCGACGCTCACGGTGCGTTTGAGGATCAACGGATGTTTTGGCGGCAGTGCGAGCAGGAGTTCTTCGGTGAAAAGTTCCACGGTGATGAGCCGGTCGTCGTTGATTGGTTCACTGACGAGCGCCAGATCGATTTCGTAGGCGTGAAGCAGTTTCAACAATTGCGCGGTGGTGTCTTCCTGCACCACGACTTCGACCCCGGCAAACTTCGCGCTGAACTGCGCCATGACTTCAGGCAAGAGGTAGGGGGCTATGGTGGGCAGCACGCCGATCGCAACCGTGCCGTGCAATAGATCCAGTGCATCGGTGGCCTCGCGTTTGGCGGCCTCGACTTCCTCGAGGATCCGCACCGCCCGGCGCAGAAACGCTTCGCCGTGCGCCGTCAGTTTGGCCTGACGCTTCAGGCGGTCGAAGAGCCGTTCGCCCAACTCATCCTCCAGTTTTTTGATCTGCTGGCTTAGTGAAGGCTGGGCCACGTGGCACTGCTCCGCCGCGCGGGAGAAATTACCGGTGCGGGCGAGCGCGACCATGTAGCGCAGTTGGTGCATTTCCATAGGCAGGGACTATTGTGCCTAGAGGAATAAAGTATTCAACAATAGCTCGCAACCAGATTTAATGGGGCGAGAATGACGCTTCTCATGGCTTTAAACCCCACGTTTGCCCCCGCCCCCTTTCCCGAAGTCATTGCGACTTCATCCGGAACATCCTGAAACCCTCAAAGATCAGAAATACATATGGACGCACCACATAATGAATCCAGCGGCGGCAAATGCCCGTTCCCGCATCTCCACGGCACCACGGCCAAGCCCGACCACACCAGCGTCGGCGGCCGCTCCAACCGCGACTGGTGGCCGAACCAGCTTAACCTGAAAATCCTGCACCAGAATTCCAACCTGTCGGATCCGATGGGCGAGGATTTTGATTATGCGACCGAGTTCAAGAAACTCGATCTGAAGGCGCTCAAGGCCGATCTCACCGCACTGATGACGGACTCGCAGGACTGGTGGCCGGCCGACTTTGGTCACTATGGCCCGTTCTTCATCCGCATGGCCTGGCATAGCGCCGGCACCTATCGCACCGGCGATGGTCGCGGCGGCGGCGGCACCGGTCAGCAACGTTTTGCTCCGCTCAATTCCTGGCCGGACAACGCCAATCTCGACAAGGCACGCCGGCTCCTCTGGCCGATCAAACAAAAATACGGCAACCAGATTTCGTGGGCCGACCTCATGATCCTGACCGGCAACGTCGCGCTCGAATCGATGGGCTTCAAGACCTTCGGCTTCGGTGGCGGTCGCGCCGACGTTTGGGAACCCGAGGAAGATGTTTACTGGGGTGCCGAGGCCGAATGGCTGGGCGACAAACGCTACCACGGTGATCGTGAACTCGAGAACCCGCTCGGCGCCGTGCAGATGGGCTTGATCTACGTGAATCCGCAGGGACCCAACGGTAATCCCGACCCGGTAGCCGCCGCGAAAGACATCCGCGAGACCTTCAAGCGCATGGCGATGAATGACGAAGAAACCGTCGCGTTGATCGCCGGTGGTCACACCTTCGGCAAAACCCACGGCGCGGCCGCTGAGTCGCACGTCGGTCGCGAGCCTGAAGCCGCCACGATGGCGGAGCAGGGCCTCGGGTGGACGAGCAGTTACGGCAGTGGCAAAGGTGCCGACACCATCACCAGCGGCATCGAGGTCACCTGGACCACCACGCCGACCAAGTGGAGCAACAACTTTTTCGAAAACCTGTTCGGATACGAATGGGAATTGAGCAAGAGCCCCGCCGGCGCGCACCAGTGGGTCGCCAAGGATGCCAAGGAGACCGTGCCGCATGCCTTTGATCCGGCCAAGAAACAGCGCCCAACGATGCTTACGACGGACCTTTCACTGCGGATGGATCCGGCCTACGAAAAGATCTCCCGCCGCTTCCTCGAGAACCCCGATCAGTTCGCAGATGCCTTTGCCCGCGCTTGGTTCAAGCTCACCCATCGCGACATGGGCCCGAAGTCACTCTACCTCGGCGCGGAAGTCCCGGCCGAAGACCTCATTTGGCAGGATCCGATTCCCGCCGTGAAACATCCGTTGATCGACGCGAAGGACATCGCCGCCCTCAAGGCCAAGATTCTCGCCACCGCTCTTTCGGTGGCCGAGCTCGTCTCGACTGCCTGGGCCTCGGCCTCGACCTTCCGCGGTTCCGATAAGCGCGGTGGCGCGAACGGTGCCCGCATCCGGCTCGCCCCGCAAAAGGATTGGGAAGTCAACCAACCCGCGCGTCTCGCCAAGGTGCTCAAGGCGCTCGAAGGCGTGCAGCAGGAATTCAATGCTGGTGCGAAGAAAGTATCGCTCGCCGACCTGATCGTCCTCGGCGGTTGCGCTGCCGTGGAGTCCGCGGCCAAGAAAGCCGGCACCCCGGTGGAAGTTCCCTTCAAGCCGGGCCGGTCCGACGCCACGGCCGAACAGACCGATATCGAAGCCTTCGATGTGCTCGAGCCGGTGGCCGATGGTTTCCGCAATTACCTGAAGAAGAAATACGCCATGCCGGCGGAAAAGCTCTTCGTGGACCGCGCCCAGTTGCTCACGTTGACCGCACCCGAAATGACCGTCCTCACCGGCGGTCTGCGCGTGCTCAACGCGAACCACGGCAAGTCGCAGCTCGGCGTCTTTACGGATCGGCCCGAGACCCTGACCAACGACTTCTTCGTCAACCTGCTCGACATGGGCAACGTAGTGAAAGCGACCTCGGAAGCCGAGGACACCTTCGAACTGCGAGACCGCGCCAGTGGCGATGTGAAGTGGACCGGCAGTCGGGTCGACATGGTGTTCGGTTCCAACTCGCAGTTGCGCGCCATCGCCGAAGTCTACGCCCAGAGCGATGCGCAGGCGAAATTCGTGAAGGACTTCGTCGCCGCTTGGAACAAGGTGATGAACGCCGACCGGTTCGACGTCGCCTGATTCGGACCAACCCCTGATTTAGTTTTCAGCGCCACTCTGCGATTCGCGGGGTGGCGCTTTTTTTGTTAACCACGGATTTCACGGATCAACACCAGCCTTCGCCAGGCTATGGCTGGCAGGCGCAGATGATTACGGATCGAACCGACCGTGATTCAGGCGTGGGTGGCAGAAGCCGCGGCGTGACGGAACAGCATGGCGGCCACGGCAAAGAGACCCACAAAGAACAGGTTGCCGATGATCACGCTGCCATTGACCTCCGAGGGCCAAGCCACCGCCGCTACCCCGAGCACCAAGGCTTGGGCCAGTGCGGTCGCCAACAAGGTCATGGCCATACCGCGAGGTTGCAGCCGGGCGAGGATCGCACCGACAATCCCCACGCCCAGCACGCCGGCATACATCAGGTTGGCGGGATTGCCTTCACTGCCGATAAACCCGACGGCGAGATTGCCCCAGATCAGCATCAAGCCGGCGGTGAGGGCGATCGCTACGCCGAGGCGATACGAAAGGGCGCTGACCCGACGGGCCACGAATTCGTAGGCCAGACCGGTGCCGAGCAGGAGCCCGCCGGCGACGACAAAGTCAAACGGGCTCCAGTTCACCCCGGTGTCGAATTGCATGGCGATCAGGGGCACCAGAAGGAGGGCCGCAACCGCGGCGATGATAATCAGAATTCGTTGGTTAAGCATGGGGAGAAAGCATGGGCTCGACGGATGAAGATTGGATGAAGCCGTCATGAATTTCGAATGAATACCGCGAGATCGGTCGGGAGGAATTGGCCGCGAAAAGGCCCAAAATCCTCAAAAACAAATTCGTTGGTGGCGGTTTTCTTAACAACCTTGAACAGCTAACCGGACGATAATGTGGAAATCAGGAAAGCTGGAATCGATCCTAGCTCCGTTCCTCAATTCCTGAGTTCCATATTATAATGCTGAATCAGTGTCCGCCTTCGAGGTCGCCCGGTTTGAGCAACGGCGCGAAGAGGGCTTTGTTGGCGGACTTCATGTAAGCTTCCTTGGCGTCGATCGTGCCGGATTTCACCGCGGCCATCAGGCTGTTATCCATCGTGATCATGCCGTCGGCCTGACCGCTCTCAATGATGGCGCGGATGTTGGCGATCTGACCGCTGCGGATCGTGTTGGGCAGCGCCTCGTGGGTGAGGAGGATTTCGTGCACGGCACAACGGCCCTTGGGCTGGCGTTTGCAGAGCAACTGCGCGACGACACCGGCGAGGCAGCTCGCGAGCATGACGCGCACCTGGTTTTGCTCGTCGGCGGGAAAGGTGTTGATGATGCGGTCGACCGTCTTTGGCGCGTTGTTGGTGTGCAGGGTGCCGAACACGAGCATGCCCATCGAGGCGCAACCGAGCGCAAGCTTGATGGTTTCCATTTCGCGCATTTCGCCGAGTAGGAGAATGTCGGGGTCGTGGCGCATGGCGCCCTTGAGCGCCGCGGCAAAGGAGCCGGTGTGTTCGCCGACCTCGCGGTGCACGATGACGGATTTTTTAACCGGGTGCACAAACTCGATCGGGTCCTCGATCGTGATGATGTGTTTGCAGAGGTTCTCGTTGATGTAGTCGATCATCGCCGCGAGCGTGGTCGACTTGCCGCTGCCGGTCGGGCCGGTGACGACGACGAGGCCCTCGTTGAGGTGGCACAGTTTCTTCAGCGCCTCGGGCAAGTTGAGCTGATCAAAGGAGAGAATCTTGGCGGGAATCTGCCGGAATACGCCCGACTGTCCCCAGTGGTTGTAGAGGAAGTTGCCGCGGAAACGGGCGACGCCGGGAATTTCGTGCGCGAGATCGAGGTCCTTGGTTTCGAGAAACTCCTTCCAGCGGTGCTCGGGGCAAATTTCCTTGAGCAGCGACTCCATCGTCTTGGCGTCGATGATGTCCTCGGTCAGTGGGACGAGGGCACCGGACGTGCGGATCTTTGGCGGCAGGCCGACGGTCAGGTGCAGGTCGGAACCGCCCTTTTCGAGCATGGCGGTGAGCAGAGTATCAATGGCGGCCATTTGGGAGAAAGCGGTAAGCGATAAGCTTTAAGCGGTAAGCTGGAGGGGTGAGTGGGTGGTTAGGAGGCTGGGCTTTGAGCTTTCAGCTAGGTGATCCTCGCCCGCAGGACGCGGTTGGAGATGTTGGCGAGGGCGACTTCCTTTTCGATAGCCCCGTCGTTGTGAAGCTGGAAGACGACGTTATCCATCAGGCACATGCCCTCCTTGAAGCCAGTCTCCATGGTGTTGCGCAAGCCGGTGCTCTTGCCCTCCTTGATGAGGCTTTGGATGGCGAGGTTGCTGATGAGGATTTCGCAGGCGAGCACGAGGCTGCCATCGGGGGAGGGGAGCAGGCGCTGGCAGATGACGCCGCGCAGACTCTCGGCCACGCTGGCGCGGATCTGGGTTTGCTGGGAGGGCGGGAAAACATCGAGCAGGCGGTTGAGCGTGGTGGCGGCATCACTGGTGTGCATGGTGCCGATGACCAAGTGACCGGTCTCCGAGGCGCTGATCGCCATCTCAATTGTTTCCAAGTCGCGCAGTTCGCCGATGACGATGATGTCGGGGTCTTCGCGCAGGGCGCCCTTGAGCGCGGAGGCAAAGGACTTGGTGTGGGCGCCGACTTCGCGTTGGGAAACATTGCAGCCCTTGGCCGGTTGCACGACCTCGATGGGGTCCTCGACCGTGATGATGTGATCGGTGCGGGTCTCGTTGAGGTAGGCGACCATCGCCGCGAGCGTGGTGGTCTTGCCCGAGCCGACCGGACCGGTGATCAGGATGAGGCCGTTGTGAAAGGAGAGGAGTTTCTCCAGGGTTTCGAGGCGCGACGCGTAACCGAGCTCGGACAAGGTGCGCGCCTTTTCCGGCACCATGCGGTAGGAACCGGCGGCGCCGTTCTTGTGGAACATGAGATTGACGCGGTAGCGGTCGGTTTTGCTCAGGGCCAAGGCGTAATCGTAATCCTTGCGCTCGAGAAAGGTCTTTTTCTGGCCTTCAGAAAGCAGGGCGGTGTTGAGCCGGAGGGAGTCCTGCTCGGTAATCTGGTATTCCGCGAGAAAACTGAAACTGCGGTTCTTGCGGATAAAAGGTCGGGCGCCAGTCGAGATATGCAGATCACTCGCACCGTAGGCCGCTCAGTCCTTGAGCAACTGGCGGAAGGACTCGGCGAGGGTGGTGTCGTCCATCTGGGCGATCTGCTCGAAGGCAAATTTAGGCGCGGGTCCAGTGGTGGCCGCGGCCGCAGCTGCGTCGCCCGCAGACATGCCCATCGGTTCATCCTCGTCGTCTTCATCAACTTCAAATGGATCCGAGCTGGGGCGCCATTGGCGGCTTTGCTCATGGCGAGACCAGCGACCTTTTCGAGGGTTTCGTGGTCCGACACGATCGCATCGTCGATCAACTTTTGCGCAAAATCCATCAACTCGGCGTTGGGGCCCAAGGCATCCCGCACAGCGAGTGCTTGGGCGCAAGTGAACAGGTTTTGGTCGAGGCCGAGTCGGACGAGCCAGAGTATCTCGTTGTTCATGCGTCGGGGGCCAAACTCAGGCAAGCGGCGCGGCAAGTCGAGTCATGAATGCTGCGCCGGGCTTGCGGGCGCGGCCTGGGCCGGTAATTGATCGTGTCATGGCCCAGACTGGTGACACCCCCAAAATAATTTTTTCCATGATCAGCGTCTCGAAGAAAATCGAGCGCAAGGAAATCCTCCGCGACATCTCGCTGTCGTTTTACTACGGCGCAAAGATCGGGGTGCTCGGCCTCAATGGCTCCGGTAAATCCTCGCTCATGCGCATCCTCGCGGGTCGGGACAAGGAGTTCGACGGGCAGGTGGCGTTTGAACCGGGTTACAACGTCGGCCTGCTTGAACAGGAACCGCATTTGACCGTGGGTTCGACCGTGCGCGCCAGTGTCGAGGAGGGCGTGAAACGGCTGACCGATTTGACCACGGCCTATGATGCGACGTGGGACGAACTCTCCGCGACCGATGACGATGCGGAGAAGGACAAGATCATGGCGAAGCAGGGGGAGCTGCAGGAGAAAATTGATGCGCTCGGCGCGTGGGACGTGGCGCCGATGGTCGAACAGGCAATGGACGCGCTGCGTTGTCCGCCGTCGGATGCGATTGTCGATCACCTGTCCGGCGGTGAACGCCGCCGCGTGGCCTTGGCCCGGCTGCTCTTGCAGAAACCGGCCATCTTGTTGCTCGACGAACCGACGAACCATCTCGATGCCGACAGCGTGCACTGGCTGGAGCAACATCTGGCGCGTTACGAGGGCACCGTCATCGCGGTGACGCACGACCGTTACTTTTTGGATAATGTGGCGGGCTGGATTCTCGAGCTCGACCGCGGCCACGGCATTCCGTGGAAGGGCAACTATTCGCTCTGGCTCGAACAGAAGCAGAAGCGTCACGCCATCGAGCAGCGCACCGAGGACCGTCGGCAAAAGGCGATGGCGCGCGAATTGGAGTGGATTCGTTCCTCGGCCAAGGCGCGGCAATCGAAGGGTCAGGCGCGCATTAACGCCTACGAGCAGATGCTCAAGCAGGACGTGGCGGAGCAAGAGAAAAAGTTTGAAATCATCATCCCGCCCGGGCCGCGACTCGGCAACCTGGTGGTCGAGGCGAACGGGGTGACCAAGGCCTATGGCGACAAGGTGTTGTTCGAGAACCTCGACTTCGCCCTGCCACCCGGCGGCATTGTCGGCGTGATCGGACCCAACGGCGCGGGCAAGACGACCCTCTTCAAACTCATCACGGCCTTGGAGCAACCCGATGCCGGCTCCTTCAAGGTGGGCGAGACAGTGAAGACGGCCTACGTCGAGCAGTCGCGCGATTCACTGGAGGACGGCAAGACGATCTGGGAAGTGATCAGCGACGGACAAGAGATGATGCCCCTCGGCGCGCGCACGGTGAACAGCCGGGCGTATTGCGCGCAGTTTGGCTTTGTCGGGGCGGATCAGCAAAAGAAAGTCGGTGTGCTCTCCGGCGGTGAACGTAACCGCGTGCTGCTGGCGCGCGTGATCAAGAGCGGCGCGAACCTGATCCTGCTGGACGAACCGACCAACGACCTCGACGTGAATTCCATTCGCGCGTTGGAGGAAGGCCTTGAAAACTTTGCCGGATGTGCGGTGATCATCTCGCACGACCGTTGGTTCCTCGACCGCGTCGCCACGCATATCATGGCCTTTGAAGGCGACAGCCACGTGCACGTTTACGCGGGTAACTACTCGGCGTATCTGGAAGACTATCGCAAGCGCAAGGGCAAGGATGCCGACCAACCGCACCGCATCAAATACCGCAAGTTGACGCGGTAGGATTGGGTTGGCCACGGAGGCGCGGAGACTCGGAAGATCGAATGTAGGGCGGGGTCGCCGAACCCCGCCTCGAAAGGCGTTTGGTGATCGAAGGCGGGATCCTCCTTCGCCAAGGCTTCGGCGGACACGTCAGCGATCCCGCCCTACATGCAATCATCGACTGGCCAAGCTGCGGTGTAATCGCGATCGACCGTGATGGTTTTTCCGCCGAGTTTCGCGGAAAGACGAAGGGTTAGCGGGATCGGGGCCTGCAAGGTGTAGTGTATGCTGTCACCGGACTTCATCCATGAAATCTTGATGACTTCGTCGCGACCCGGGATTGGGCAGGTGCCTTGTGCGGCCGGCAGGGAACCGGTGGCGAGCGACAGATCGTAATGCAGCGCGCCGCGATCGAAACGCGGGGTGAGTCCGAGGAGATAACGCGAGAGCTGCCAAGTGGGGCAGCCGGCCCATTGGTGGCAGTGACTCCAGCGCGTGTCGAAGACCTCCAACCAAGTGGTGCGACCATCGCCGAGCGACCAACCCCAGCAGGTGCGGTATTGATCGAGCACGAAGTCCATGCCGCCGTGCTCGATAAGTTCCGGCATCGCATAGTGGCCGAAGTAAGGCGTGATGAGCTGCGGATTGTTGGCCGCCGGATCGCTGAGGCGAGGCGAGGCGGCGTTGTTGGGGAAGCAGCGCAACATGTGCACCCGCAGAAACTCGCGCCCTTGGGAAGATTGGGCGGCGTCAAAGAATCCGAGACGCAGACCGAGCGCGGCGCGATGGTAACCGATGCGGGTCCAGGCGTCGCCGCCTTGGGTTAATTCGTTAGCAAAGTAGCGCGCGATCAAGGCCTGTAAGGTGCCGGCGACTTCGGCAAAGTGCGTGCTGCGATCGGCGAGTCCAAGTTCGTTGCACCAGCGGATCATGCCTTGGAGCGCGGCGAAGTAATGCAGGTTTACGCCCATGTCACTGGGGCCGGGATTGCGCACGTAACCCCAGTCGACGAAGCCCCAGCCGAGCTCGTCCTTGATGCCATCGGCGGTGGTTTGCGCGGCGAAGGCGGCAAGATTGCGTTCCGCGTGCGACAGCATTTCCACCAGCAAATTGCGGTCACCGGTGAGCTCCCAATAATGCACGCAGGCATTGATCCATTGCGCGGCGTAAGTGGTGAGATAGGCTGCCCCACCGGGGCAGAGTCCGGCGACCAGTCCGTCCTCACGGGCGCATTGGGCGCAGTGCACGAGGCTGCGTCGGCAGAGGCGGAGGTCGGAGAAAGCGGTGGCGGCAATGTCCATGCCGACCGTGACAACATCGCCGGCCCACTGGCCGCGTTCCCGCGTGGGATTGTCGGTGATGGCATCC
Source organism: Cephaloticoccus sp. (assembly GCA_030833445.1). Lineage (GTDB taxonomy): Bacteria > Verrucomicrobiota > Verrucomicrobiia > Opitutales > Opitutaceae > Cephaloticoccus. Next base: position 41,520 of record JAURHD010000008.1, read on the forward strand.
TCGGCGCAAGCGCGGTGTGTCTCGACGCCAACGGACCAAATCCGGTCGAGCAAGGTGTCGCCGGTCCGGAGGCTGCCGCCCGCCTCGCCGTAATAGGCACGCTCGACGACGACTTCGTGCAGGAATTTTACCTGCGCTTCCGGCGCGAAAATATGCACTTCAAGAAAGCGGCCACCCCGTGGGGTGATCGGAGAAAATTCCTGCGGTCCGCCACGCGCCACGTAGTGATCGAGATTGCAGGAATCACCGGCGGAGAGCGTGATCCAAGGCGACACACGACCGTTGACGAGCGCCTCGCAATAGGCGAACTCGACGACCGTGCCGGCCGGGAGGTCGAGGACGAAGCGAGGGCGCATCAGCCGCACCCGGCCGAGATCGTAGCGCCGCCAGCTGCCTTGCGGCGGCAGTGCGGCGGGAGCCAGGTCACGCAGGAAAAAACGCGCCGGAATGTCATCGCGTTCATAACCGAACGTCTCGGTTAATCGTCCAGAGCCGATGGGTTGGAGCGGATGCTCGATGCTGCGCGGGTTGGCGATGGCGAGCGGTTGCAGCTGACCGAGTGGACGGGTGACTGCGACCGGTTCGTGCCATGCGGTATCATCGAAATCAGCGGACTGCCATGCGTCGGGCAGTTGGCGCGTATCGCACCACTCGATGAAACCGAGCTGTGGATTTACGCGGCGCACGGCGGACGCGTAGGCCGTGAAATGCATGCACTTCCAGGCAACTGGGATGGCCGTTTCATTTACGACGGCCTCACAGCTGACGAACGGATTGATCGGCTCAAGGATACGCGTGGAGATGCCGATGTGGTTGACGAGCAGGGCGAGGGTATGCCGGCCGGGAGCGAGTTTGGCTGTGAAGGTTTGGTATTCCGGGAATGCGTGTGGATAGCGGGCTGGTCCTTCGCAAAACCATTCGCCGTCCACCCATCCTGAAAACCAAGCGGCGCCGAACAGCTTGAATTCCACGGTGGCGGCGGAGGTCAGTGTAAACGTGCCGCGAAAACCGGTGTAGGTGTCGGTGGCCGACGATTTCGGATCGGGACTCCAAAAGAGGGGCAGGGTGGCGGCAGCGGGCATGGGGTGCAGTGAGATGGAACAACAACGCGGGTTGGTTTCGAGACGATTCGCAATGCCGCCGGCGCTTGCGTCGGGAATACTTTCGCGCAGTCTGTCTCCTACCGGTATGAAACTTATTGGTGTTATCGCCCTCTTGGGTGCCCTTGCCTTACCTATGACTATTGAAGCCAAAACGGAAACCCTCGTGCTCGGCGGCGGCTGCTTCTGGTGCACGGAAGCGTCTTATCAATTGTTGCCCGGGGTGAAATCAGTCGTCAGCGGCTATGCCGGCGGCACGACCTCCAATCCGACCTACGAGGAAGTTTGCTCGGAGACGACCGGCCATGCCGAGGTGATCCGGATCAAGTTTGATCCCGAAGTGATTTCACTCGAAAAGGTTCTGGCCTACTTCTGGGACATCCACAATCCGACCACGCTGAATCGTCAGGGGGCGGACCACGGGACATCCTACCGCTCAATCATTCTCTACGCCGATGAAGCGCAAAAGGTGGCGGCCGAGAAGTCGCTGGCTGAAGCGCAAAAGACCTTTCGCGATCCGATCGTCACGCAGATTGTGCCGCTTACAAAATTCTGGCCGGCGGAGGATTATCATCAGGACTATTTTAAGAAGAATCCCAATGCGGGCTACTGCCAGTTTGTGATTGCGCCGAAGATCAAGAAGCTCGAACAGAAGCTCGGGAAGTGATGGCCAGAGGGCTGAAGATACAGGCATCGGTTCTAAATGTGGAAAGCCCACCGTCGCATGAAGCTATGGAGGGCAGGCTGGAAAGGTGGAAACTTCAGCCGAAAGAGCCAACCCGGTCCGGTGATTGAATCCTGAGTTTGGACGTGTCCGCCACAGCCTTGGCGACGGCGGGCGTTCCAGATAGTGGACTTGCGCGTTTTGCGTTGATGCCTGTTTTCCACACTCAATGAGCCTTGGATTTTTTCTGGATCTCTGAAATTCGAAACTCTGGAATATACGCTTGAGTCATGCCATTTTCACACGATGCCATCGAGTGAATCCCCGGAACATGCCCGTCTGAAAGCTCTGTCAATCGAGTGGGCCCGGGCGAATGGCTTCGCGATCGCGACGAGCGAAGTCCGGGTGCCAAAGAGCGGCTACTGGGCCGACGTGGCTGCCACTGGTCTTTCGCAATGTGGACCGGCTCGACGCGTTACTCACGGAGTTGATCGATCTCGCGCGCTTGGAGGCGGGAGCCTTTGCCTTGAAGGACAACCGGAGGGACTTGTGCCTGTTTGTGCGACGGCAGGTGGAGCATTTCGAGGAAGTCGGGAAACAAAAGAATATCCGACTGACTTTGGAAGCGCCCGATGAAGCCTGGGTATTTTTCGATGCTACTAAACTCGACAAGGTAATTGGCAACCTGATCGGCAATGCCCTTAAGTTTTCCCCGGCCGAAACCATTATCCGCGTCGCAGTCTATTTACGGGCGAATGAGGAGGGCGGTGGAGAGATCGAGGTGGCGGTATCGGATCAGGGACCAGGCATGGATGAGACTACGCGCAATCGGGTGTTTGAGCGATTCTATCAAGGCGATGCCGGACTGGGGCGCGGCCACGAAGGCATGGGCATCGGCATGGCAATCGCGCGCGAGATGGTGGAGATGCACGGCGGTGATCTCTCGGTGGAAAGTGAGCCCGGCCTAGGCAGCACGTTCACTTTCACCTTGCCATTGGGTTGTGAACATTTGGATCCGGATGACATTGATACCAGCGAGGTCCCCGAGGCACGTCCGCATACGATCGGTGCACCCGTGCCGCTGGTGCAAGACGACGAAACCTCGAACTCCGTTCCCGCGAATCCCCGGCCTTCGCTGCTGCTGGTGGAGGACAATCTCGATATGCGGGTCTACCTGCGACTGCACCTTGATCTGCATTATGAAGTCCGGGAAGCGCAAAACGGACTGGAGGCCCTAGAGGCACTGGAGATGGCGGCGCCGGACATTATAATTACGGATGTCATGATGCCGCATCTGAACGGTCTGCAGCTTTGCCAACGGATTCGCGCGGACGAACGGTGGAAGAAGCTGCCGGTCATCATGCTCTCGGCCAAGGCCGCGGTGGACAACCGCATCGAAGGATTGAAGGCCGGTGCGAATGACTACATGGCGAAACCGTTCTCGGTGCCGGAATTGCTGGCGCGGATTCAGGCGAGTATTCCACAATTCGCGCCACGCCCGGAATCGGGGGACCAGGCCTGGATCGATAAATTGGAAAACAGCATGGAGAGCGGGCTGCCGCGGGCTGGTTTCGATGTCGAGGAGCTGGCTAAGCAACTCGGTTACAGCACCCGGCAACTGCGCCGCAGGGTGGTCGCGATCTTCGGACTGTCGCCCGCGGCCCTGTTGCTGAAGCGACGGCTGGAGAAGGCGCACGAGCTGATTCAAGCGCGGCGGTTTTCGACTGTCGCCGAGGTAGCCCATGCCGTGGGGCAGTCGCCGACGTATTTCTCGCGCCGCTATCGGCAGGCTTACCGCTGCACTGAGATCAAGCTGTGAGCTGGAACCGGCAGGGATTGGTATTTAATGTGGAACCCAGTAAGATTGGAAACGAGCCAACCGACCGCTGCTCAGGATACACCGTTGCTCAATTTTATCTGGAACTCAGGAAAGGTGAAACTCAGGAAAATGCCAATTATCCAGTCCGGGGTATTTTTCCAGAGTTCATGAGTTCCAGATTAAATGTATTTCCGTTCCTGCCTTGTTTCCTGCCGGTCCGCCATACTCTTGGCGACGGCGGGATTTCCATATTCAAAGATTCAGACCTCAGGCCCGATTGAAACGGGGAATCACCGGCAGCAAATTGGCTTTCGAATGGCTTGTTCGATGGGCACTTGAGATTCCAGCAAGGTGTGTCTCTTTGTGCGCATGCCTGAATCGAATCCTGTCAATCCTGCTGAACCCGGTCTCGACGTGCGCACTTATTTCGTGCGCAACCGCAACGTGCTGCTGGCCCGCGCGGATTTCAGCGACCTGTTCGTCGATTACTACCTGCACCTCGCGGATCACAAGATCACGGTGGCACCGGGGCACGACGTGATGTTCAAGCGGGCGCTGGCGGCGTTTACGCTCCACAGCGCCTCGCAGCCGCGCAATGTGATGACGGCCTGGACGATGAATTTTCAGCAACCGCTGGTGAACCTGTTCCTGACCGGCGACAATGAGTTCGGCTCCGTGACGGGACGCGTGTTTGCCGAGGATGTGAAGGTTCTGCCGGAGGCGATCTTTTACGCGGATGTCGTGCGCGGGCGCCAGCCGTCGCGGCGGAGCATGGTCAACGTGACCGGCAGTGATCCGTTGGCGGCGGTGGAGACATTTTATACTCAGAGTGAACAACGCGCGGCGCGGTATTTTCAAACCGGCGAGGAAAGCTTCGCCATGCTCACCGAGCATCCCGACTGCGACATGGAATGGCTGCAGGGGCTGACACCGGGAAAGATGGCGCAGATCGATCATGACGAGACGCTGGTGCTGCTTGAGACCCGGGTGCAGCGCTGGCACTGCGGTTGCAACCAGGAGCGGATGCTCCAGGTGCTGTTGCCGGTCATGCAGCAGGATCCCGACGGATTGTTTGGCGACGATCCGAAGATCGAAATCCGTTGCCCGCGTTGTGCGGCGCGCCATGCTGTGACCCGCGAGGCGCTTGAAGCCTATGCCGCACGCATTCATGATCGATATCCTGCTTAACATTTGGGACGCCATCATTGGCGCTTCTTGGTATGAGCAACTGGCGACCATCCTCGGTCTGGTGGGGGTGGGGCTGACGATCCGGCAAAGCATCTGGAATTTCCCTATCGGGTTAGTTCAGGTGGTTTTGTCGGGCGTGGTGTTTTACCACGCCAAGCTCTACGCCGATATGAAGCTACAGGGCTTCTTCTTTATCGTGCTGGCCTATGGGTGGTGGCATTGGGCGCAACCGGGGGAGAATCGAGTGGTGCTGCCGGTCACGCGGCTGAGCCTGGCCGGGCGGATCGGTTGTGTGGCCACCGGACTGATCGGGGCATTCTTATGGGGTTGGTATTTGCAGACCCATACGGATGCGGCCATGCCCTATCGGGATGCGTTCATCGCGTCTTTCAGCATTCTGTCCCAGTGGCTGCAGGCGCGAAAGAAATTGGAAAACTGGATTGGCTGGATGGTGGTGAATCTGGCGGCGATCGTGGTTTATTGGATGGCGGGCCTCTATTGGTTCACGGTGCTCTATGCGTTGTTCTTTGTGCTGGCGCTGGGGGGGCATTTTGAGTGGCTGAAATCCTATCGTAAGCACGCCCGTGGTTAAACGTATCGCCATTTTCGGCGCCGAGTCTACCGGCAAAAGCACTTTGGCGGCGCAACTGGCGGCGCATTTTGGTGAACCATGGGTGCCGGAGTATGTGCGTGAATTTTGGGATGCGCATCAAGGCGTGATCACGGCGGCTGATCTCGGCACGATTGCGCGGATCCAGATGGAAACGGAAGATGCTGCGGCCAAATGCGCGCGCGAATTCCTGTTTTGCGATACCGACCTGCTGACCAATGTGCTGTGGGCGGACCTGCTATACGGCGGGAACTGTCCGGATTGGATGCGCACGAAGGCCGAGACACGGGCACGGGAATATACCTTCTATTTGCTGTGTGATACCGATATCGAATTTACCCCCGATCCACAGCGCAGTTTTCCCAATGCAGAGGGGCGGGCCATGTGTCGCCGGCTCTGGCGCGAGACATTGGTTTCGCGCGAATTGCCTTTTGTGGAAATTTACGGGAATCACGAGGAGCGGTTGCGGCAAGGGATTCAGGCGGTGTCGGCGGTGATCAAGTGATGCCCGAAAATTTACCCCTGGGGTTGCATGAACCGCCGCTCTCGGGAAAGCTGCAGCACATATGGAGAGTTTGCTTACATGGATAAATGATTGGCTGACCACTCAGGGTCTGTCGGTGGCGGATGCGGCGATGGCGTCGACCGCGATCGGCATTGTGCTGCTGTTGATACTAGCCTGGCTGGGCAATTTCCTGGCCAAGCGCATCATACTGGAAGCCGTCACGATGGTGGTGAAATACACCCGTTTCCAATGGGATGATGCCTTGCTGCATTCCGGCGTTTTCACCCGGATGTCGCACTTGGCTCCGGCGATGGCGATCAACGCGTTTGGCGATGATGTGCTGGGTAACAGTCCCGAAGTGCTCGCCGGCGTGAATGCCGCGGTGAACATCTACCTGACCTTTATTCTGCTGGCGGTGTTCTTCGCGGTGCTGGATGCCGTCCAAGAAATTACTGAGAAGCGAAAGGATGGCGGCAATGTGCCGGTCAAAGGCTTTTTCCAGGCGATCAAACTAGTGGGCTCTCTGCTCGGGTTGATTCTGATCCTGTCTACGATCCTCAACAAATCACCCATCTATTTGCTGTCAGGACTCGGGGCGTTGACCGCCGTGCTGATCTTGGTTTTTCGGGATGCCATCCTCGGTTTCGTCGCGGGCATCATGATCTCGGTCAACAATATGGTGCGGGTCGGCGACTGGATCGAAATGCCCAAGGCCGGCGCGGACGGCGATGTGATCGATGTATCGCTCACGACGGTCAAGGTGCAGAATTGGGACAAGACGATCACCACGATTCCGACCTACTCGCTGATTTCGGATTCATTCAAGAACTGGCGCGGCATGTCCGACGCTGGCGGACGGCGAATCAAGCGGGCGTTGTTTCTCGATGTGCAAACAATCCGGTTTGCCGACGAGGAACTGGTCGATCGCTGGGGTAAAATTGATTTGCTCAAGGACTACTTGAAGCAGAAACGGGAAGAGATTGAGAAAGCGAATAAGGAGCGCGGCACGGACCTGAAGATTCTGGGCAATGGTCGCCGCATCACCAACGTCGGCACGTTTCGCGCCTATTGCGTGGCCTACCTGAAGGCGCATCCGCAGGTGCATCAGGACATGACCTTCCTCGTGCGCCAGCTGGAGCCGACCGAGCACGGCCTACCGCTGCAGATCTATGTGTTCTGCAAAGACACGCGCTGGGCTTACTATGAGGCGATTCAAGCGGACATCCTTGATCACCTCACGGCGGTGATCGGCGAATTCGATTTGCGCGTTTTCCAAAATCCATCGGGTCGTGACTTTCAAGCGATCACGGGCCGGGGTCCGGTCGAAAAGAAGGACAAGTCAGAGTCCTGAGGTCACCTCATGAACAGCGCATTCACCGAACGATTCGGCGGCGTGGGGCGGCTGTTTGGTCGCGAAGGATTGGCGCGCCTGCAAGCGGCCCATGTCTGCGTCGTGGGGGTCGGCGGCGTCGGTTCGTGGGTGGTTGAGGCGCTCGCCCGCAGTGGCATCGGTGCACTGACCCTGATCGACCTCGATGACGTTTGTGTGACCAATGTGAACCGACAATTGCCGGCATTGGATGGAGCCATCGGACGCACCAAGGTGGACGTGCTGGCCGAGCGCGTGAAGTTGATCAATCCCGAGTGTCGGGTGACGGCACTGACCGAGTTCTTTACCGCGGCCTCGGCCGAACGCATTTTGAGCGAACGGTTTGATTTTGTGGTCGATGCGATTGATGACGTGGCCAACAAGGCCCGATTGATTGCGGAATCGCTGCAACGAAATCTGCCCGTGATCACGGTAGGCGGAGCGGGTGGCAAACGCGATGCCACCCAGATCCAAGCCGGCGACCTTGGCGATGCGTGGGGTGATGAACTGCTGCGGCTCTTGCGGCGGAAGCTGCGGCGCGATCACGGGTTTCAGGCCGGCACGCAGAAAGGGAAAATGCATTTCGGGGTGCGCTGCATTTGGTCGAGCGAAGTGCAGGTCTTTCCGTGGGCGGATGGCACCTGCCAGGCCGAACCGGAACCAGGTAGCAATCTCAAGTTGGATTGCGAAAGCGGTTTCGGCACGGGGGTATTTGTCACCGGCGCCTTTGGTCTCGCGGCGGCAGGTGAAGTGGTGCGGTTGATCTCTACCAAAACAACCGCGTGAAATTTTGCTGCACGCGGGTAGCGAGTTGATCGACCCGCATGCCGAGAAAAGCGGCGAGACCAGTATAGATTGCGGCGATATTGGCCGGATGGTTTACCGTCGTGCTGTCGGGTCGGGCTGGCAGGTCGTAAAGCCGCCACGCACTGCGCAGCGGCATGGCGGGAGCATCCGTTTCCACCAGCAGGCGGTCAGGCGGCACGTGTTTGAAGGTGTTGCGCTGGTTCTCGCGTTTGGAATCGAGATACGATCCGTTGAATGAAAAATAGGCGCCGAGATCGGCGAACGATTTGATCATCTCAGCGGGTCCAGCATAGGCGTGGAGCAGGAAACCCCGCGCCGGGAGTTGAGCTGATTGCAACGTCTCCAACATGGCGCCCCAAGCGTCATTGCAGTGAATGGACGCGGCCCGTTCCTGCGCACTAGCAAACTCCAGCTGCCATACGAATACCTCGGTTTGTTCTGCGAGTGGAGCGCGTCGTAAACCGGCCAAGCGCGGGTCATCGGGTTTGGCGCGATCGAGGATCCAACGATCGAGACCGATTTCACCGATGTGCGCGCGTGGTTCGGCGGCGATGCGCGCCTCGAGCCGGCCCTGCCAATCCGCCGGTCGATTGCCGCAGTCCCACGGATGCACACCGTAACTGGGCACGACCCAAGGAAATCGCGCGGCGAGAGCGGAGACCTGCGGCCAATCATCCACATTGGTGCCATTGACGACACTGCCGGCAACGTCTGCAGCAACCAGATCGGCCGAGATCCGATCGATATGCGGCAGCAGCCAATCATCCTGCAGATGATTATGTGCGTCGTAGAGTTTCACCGTTACTGGTGGTTTTGCACGAAAGTGCGGATGGCGTTGCAGACGGCGTTGAGGCCGTTTTGGCGGGTGGGGGAAAGGTTTTGCATCAGACCGAGTGCAGTCACCGGGTTGGTGTCATCCGCAAGAATCTCGTTCGGGCTGGCCGCATTGAAATAATCACACAGGAGGGCGACAAGCCCCTTGACCAGCGGCCCCTCGGCATCACTGCTAAAGTGACAGAGACCATCGCGAAATTCGCTGATCAGCCAAACTTGGGACACGCAACCCGCCACGCGGTTGGAGTCGATGCGATCGGGGTCGGCGAACGGGGCGCGACGCCGTGCGCGGTCCACCACAATGGTCAGTCGCTCCTGCGGATCCTCAATCAGGTTGAGATCTTCAAGGAGTTGGCGCTGGGCATCATTCATGGAGACGTAAACTGCGTCAGGCGGGCGTCAGTCGCACCTGCACGACCATCGGGCTGAGATCATTCCAAAGTGGTTTGTCCTTGGGCTGGGGTTTGATGCGGTCGAGTCGTAGCCGAAGCCGGAAAGAGCCGACATCCTTCACTTCGAGTTTGCCCATTTTAGTCGCGATCCGTGGGAAATAGGCGGCTTGAGTGTAGATGACCTCGCGATCGTTGGTGAGTTTTTTGCGGAGGGAACGTCCCACGGATTCGACCCGGGCGGTATGGCCACCGCTCCACGGTTCGAGATGCTGATGAGTTGTGATGACCTCCACGGTGAACTTGCCGGGTTTCAGCACGGCGGCATTCCATTCGAGCCAGTCTGTGGTGCGTTGCCAACCGGCACTGAAGCCCAAGGGAGTGATGCGCAGTTCGGGTTTGCCGCGATCGGCACCGGCGTGGGCTTCCGCCGTGAGTAAATTCACCGTGCCGTCCGGCTCTTGGATAGGACCGGGGGCGACTTTCGGAGCAGACGCCAGTTTCAGCACCAGCACAGTGGCGGGTCCGCTGAAGCGCATGCCGCTCAGATCAATCTTGAGACAGGGAATGCCGGTGGATTTGTCGCGCGATTGCTCGAACGCGAGCGTGCGCTTGGCCTCACGCAATGGCACCGCAGAAACCACGCGTGTCAGCAACCCGCGCAGTTCGAAATGCCGCGGGTGCTTTTCGAAAAAGTGGAGGTAGAGGGTGTTGCCTTTGGTGGTGATTCGACCCCAAGGAAAGTCATGAGTGAAGGGTGATGGGGTGGTGCCGTAGATGCTGGCGCCCTCACCATTGGCCTTTAACCACCGGCCGACGGCACGCAGGCGGGCCACGCTGGGAGCCGGCACCCGACCGTTGGCATCGGGTCCGATATTGAGGAGATAGTTGGCGTTCTTGCTCGCCGACTCGATGAGGGTGCGGATCAGGTTCTCGGCGGATTTCCATTCGTGGTCATGCTGCTTGAAACCCCAGGTATGGTTGAGGGTGGCGCAGACTTCCCAATCTCCTTGGAGTCGGCCGGGCGGCATCTGATTGTCGCGGGGGATGCCGTAATCGCCGAGACCATGGCCGATCCGACCGGAGACCAAACAGCCGGGTTGGATTTTCTTCACGAAGCGACGGATGGCGGCCGATTGAGCCCGGCTGATGGTCAGCGGGGTATCGAACCAGATCAGACCCACCGGGCCATATTGCGTGAGGAGTTCGCGCAACTGTGGGTAGACCTTTTCACGCAGGTAACGCCCGGAATTCTTTTTGGCCTTTTCGAAATCCCAAGTGTTCCAAGCACCGTCCGGATGGTGCCAGTCAAGATCCTGCGAATAATAGAAGCAAAGGGTGACGCCCTGTTGTTTGCATTCGCGGGCGAGGTCACGCATCGGATCGTGAGCCCACGGCGTGGCGGCGACCACATTGTAGGGATTCGAGGGTGAATCATACATCGCAAACCCATCGTGATGCTTGGCGGTGATGACGAGGTAGCGCTGACCAGCCTCAACGGCCAGTCGCACAATGGCCGCCGCATCGAACTTCTTGGGATTAAATTTGGCCGCGAATTTTTCGTAGGTGGCGACGGGGATTTGCTCCCGAAACATCATCCATTCACCAATGTAGGGCGCGCGTTTGCCGCGCCAAACTCCGGCGGGGATGGCATAGAGGCCCCAGTGGATAAAGAGGCCGAACCGGGCGGCACGCCATCGGGCCAGACTGGCTTGTGCGGTGCGGGTCGGTTTGAGAGTTTGTTTAACGGTCGAGGGGTCTATCGGCATAATAATTGGGAAGTAAAACCGCACTCAGCAGGCCCGTGGAAAACGCGGCAAGCAACGGTTTTTTAGGCTGTGGATGCCGTTAGCGGTGGCAAAGGGCAACCGATGGCGGCGGCAATGGCGCGGTAGAGTTCACCTTCCTCCACCGTGATGGTGCCATCGTTTCCAATGACATGACCGACCGCCAGGAGGACACGTTTTTTAATCGGCAAAGATGCTTGGGCGAGTCGATCGAGACTTTGATCGAGCACGGCAAAATCCGGCGCAGTGACTCCCGCTGAAAGCAGGCCGGGTTCGATAGCTTTGAGCTGCGCGGCTCCAGCGGTATAGGCTTGGGTGATAGCAGGCAGATCTTCCGCGCCGGCGCGGGCCAAGACGGACAAGAGTGCCGCTATATCATCCACCAAGGGATTGAACGAGAAAAAGGCCGGAGTGCGGCTTGGATCCTGCGCTAACTTGAGATGATGGGTTAGCAGCTTTTGGAGCACGAATTCGAAGGTGCTGACCTTGGCATCGGCATGCACGAGTTCATCCAACGTGCCGAGAAAGCGTTCGAGTGAGGGGTGATCCAACTGCCGCAGGGCCGGCGTGCTGAGTAACAGCAAAGGGATTCGCGCACGGGCATCGAGGGCGTGGATCGCAGGGAGCAGTTTGGTCAAAGTGGACGCGGATTTTTCGCCATCGGATGTTTTGACGATGGCGGTTTGTTTTTCGGCTTCCGCCGTATCATCGCTGATAAGCAATGCGTAGATCACGGCCGGTGCTGCTTCGTTTTGCCGAGCGGCCTCACGCAATTGATCCGGAATGCTCGCCAAGATATCCTGAGCCTGCCGGTAGTAATCATCGTTTAGGAGGCCGATATCGGCGACGGCGGCGACCGGTTGAAACGCGATGCGGCGCATGGGATCAATTTGCGGTGGCACGGCGTAGGAAGTGCCTGGTGCTTGGGCAAAACCTTTGGTCTGGAAACTCTCCTGGCTCACATCAACGACCTGCGGCGGTTCAAAGAATTTACCATCCCACTGCGGGTCGATGGCGCGGATGCGTTGCTCCAGGGGTGGGTGGGTTGCCCAGGCCCCGCCAAAGTTCGACTTGAAGCCTTGCGCGAAGAAAAAATGTCCAATGGCCGTGGCCTTGTTGGTGTTGACGCGCGAACCAAGGGCAAATCCGCCAATCTTGCCCAAGGCACCCGTGATGCCGCGGGGATTGCGGGTAAATTGAACGGCCGAAGCATCGGCCAGAAACTCGCGTTGCCGCGAGACGGCCGCTTGGATCAAACGGCCGAAGAAGTAACCGATGTAACCAATAATCATCATCGCCAGACCGACCGCGAGAATGGCGACCACAACCCCGCCGGAGTTTTTATTGTTACTTGATCGCACCCGCATGCCACGCATGGACCATAGGACTCCGCGACCCATCAGGCCGATCACCAGAATGCCAAAGAGCAAGGCGGTGAGTTTGACGTTGAGACTCATGTCGCCATTGAGGATGTGGCTGAACTCGTGGCCGATGACGCCCTGCAATTCATCGCGGTTTAGCTTTTGCAAAGTGCCGCGTGTCACCGCGACCACGGCATCACTGGTGGTAAGACCGGCGGCAAAGGCGTTGATCCCGGTTTCCTGGTCCAGAACGTAGACGGCGGGCATTGGCACCCCGGAAGCGATGGCCATTTCTTCAACGACGTTGAGCAGTTGGCGCTCTTCCGGTGTGGCTCGACCCGGTTCGATGCGACGTCCACCGACACTCTCAGCGACGGCCGCACCGCCGGTGCGGAATGAAAGCCATTTGAAGAGGGAGGAGAGCCCGACGATGATCAAGGTGCCCGCTACCACCGCTCCAAATACCTGTGGGTCCCACCAAGTGATGGGCATTGAACCGTTAGATTCCCCCTGATATCCCGAACGGGGTACTTGGGTGAGTAACAGAACGGCCGTCAGATATCCCGCCGCGATCGTGCCCAGCACCGCGACGCCAAAGAGCACGACAAGGCGGGAAGTGCGTTTTTTGGCGCGAGCCTGGGCCTCGAAGAAATCCATGCGGGCGGTAGCGAGTAGTTAGTAGCGAGTAGCGAGAAGGAGATGCTTTCGCGAAATGCTCGCTACTTACTGCTGACTACCCACTACTTCAGTTCAATTGAACTTCACCTGGGGCGCGTTGCGTTCGGTCGGGTCTTCAATCTTGAAGAGCTCGGCGGGTTGGAAACCAAACATGCCGGCAAAGATAACATTTGGGAACACCTCGCGGGTGGTGTTGTAGGTCATGACACTGTCGTTGAAAGCCTGCCGGGCGAAAGCTACTTTGTTTTCGGTCGAGGTCAGTTCCTCGGTGAGCTGCATCATGTTCTGGTTGGCCTTCAAGTCGGGGTATTGCTCCGATACGACCATCAGGCGGGATAGCGCGCCGGTGAGTCCGGCTTCGGCACCCATCAGGTTTTTGACCGCGGCCCCATTGGCGGGATTGGCGGCAACGGCTTCGGCGGCGGAAGCGGCGATGTTGCGGGCCTTGATCACGGCCTCGAGGGTTTCGCGTTCGTGCTTCAGGTAGCCTTTGGCGGTCTCAACGAGATTGGGAATGAGATCATAGCGGCGTTTCAACTGCACGTCGATCTGGGCGAAGGCATTCTTGAAGCGGTTACGCAGGGCAACGAGAGAGTTGTAGATGCCGACCACCCAGAGGGCGAGGACAACGACGATAAGGGCGAGAACGCCGAGGACTATAATTGCGGTGCTCATAATTGATGGGAAGTTAAGTTTGCCGCGAAATTAGGGAACCGAAGAGGGTGGGGCGAGACGGAAGTCGTTACAACGCGGTTGATTGTTTCCACGGCTCACCGCAAGTTTACTCCGTGCGCATTCGCTCAATTTCCATAATCTATCTCAGTGTGACGGCGACGATCCTGATGGCGCAGGAGCCGTTGCATGCGCCCACACCGTTGGTGAATGTGCCGGGGGTGGCCACGGAAACGCCGGGTAACAATGCCTTGACGTTGCTCGCCGCCCAACGGGCACAGGAGATGGGATTTCCTTCTGCCGCAGTGGAACTTTATCGGGAATTACTCAAACAACCCGGCACTGATGTTGCGCAGGTGACCTTGGCCCTGGTGACGGCCTTGTTGGATGAAGCGCGGGTAGATGAAGCCAGTAATGTTCTGACGGGTTTCGTTGGTTTGAAGGGCGCGCCGTGGAAATTACGCGCGGCGATGGTGGCAGCCCAACGGCTCGATTTCGCCGCGGCCCACGCTCTGCTGGCTGATGTGTCGATTGATGATTTGTCCCCGCCGGACCGCGGGTGGTGGTATTACCTGCAGGGAGTGCTGGCGGATGCGGATGGGGATCCCGGCAAAGCCCGTGACCAATACGAAAAGGCGGAAGCAGCGGCGACCTCCAGCTTGGCCCGAGCGCGATTCGTGCTGGCCCGTGAACAGGCCCGCCTGCACCTCGGAACGGTCGATGCCGGGTTGGCCGAAGAAGCGCGCAAGAACATGGATCGGTTACAGGGGCGCAAGGCAGGCTATGGGTTTGCCCGCACCTATGCCGCGATGCTGAATGCCTTGGGTAAACGGGACGAGGCCATGACGGTTCTGCAGAAGCAATTGCTCAACCTGCCGGCGGAAGAGCGCAACGAAAGGGATGATTTTCAACTGCTGCTGGGCCTGATCGCCGGCTCGCAGGCCGGTCCCGGCCGCGTGGCCTTGGAAAATCTATTGGCGACCGGAGTTGATCCGGTAAAGCAGCGGGTTGCCCTGCAAATTCTGTCCCGAGTATCCACCAAGGAACCGGCGGTTGCTCAATTTAGACGCCAATTGGATCAGTTGCTGTCCCAGTCACCTCCGCATCCAATCCTGGAGGATTTACTTTTGGTGCGCGCCCAGACGGCGTTGACGGCGAAGGACTATCGCCAAGCAGAAACTGATGCCCGGACGCTGTTGGAAAAATTCCCCGGCTCACAATACAAGGCGGAGGCCTACGGTGTTTTGACCGGTTCTGCTTGGGAACAATATCGCTATCGGGCAGCGGCCGATTTGGCGACCAAGGCTCGCGAAGAATTAAAAACGCCCCAATCCGCACAGACCCGGGCGGAATTGGGTGTGTTGGCGGCCGAGGCTTGGTTTCGGGCCCGAGATTTCCCCAATGCCGCCGATGCCTATTCCGCAGTGCTGCGGGAAGTGCCGGCAGGGGTTGCCGCGGGTGATTTGATGTTTCAACGGGTTCTGTCTGATATTGAGGCCGGCCGACTGCAGGTCGGCACCGAACAATTGGATGCCATGGCCAAGGATCCTCGATTCGACACCGTGAATCGCTGGCAGGCGGAGTGGAATCTAGCTCGGGCCCTGCAGAAAAATGCACAAGTGGCCGTCGCTTATGAACGCGTCAACCAGCTGCTGGCCTCGCCCACGAAAGAAGAGTCACTTCCGGCAGAATTGCGCGCCCGGATGGTCTGGTTGCAGGCCAGGCTTTCCCTGCAGGCGGGGCAACCAGCCCAAACCATCCGATTGGTGGATGCGCTCGCTGGTTCGCTGCCACCGGATATCCCGCCCGCTCTCGCCCGGGAAGTCGCCAGTTCAGGTGCGCTATTACAGGCGGAGGCCAATTTCAAACTTGGCAAGAAGGAGGATGCGCTGGCGCTGTTGCAAAAGTTGCGGGCTGATTTTCCCCGTTCTGATGCCGCGGTATATTCGATCATCGTGGAGGCCGGATATTATGCCGATCAAGATCAGACGGTGGAGGCCCAGCGACTTTATACCAAGTTGTCGGACGACTTTCCCGACAACGCCACCTATGCGCCCTACGCGCTCTATCAAGCCGCCCTGCAGGCGGAGCGCCGCGGGCAGGATGCAAATCTTTTGGAAGCCAATAAATTGATCGAGGATATGGTGACGCGCTATCCAAACAGTGCGCTGGTGTTCTATGCCCGTTTGAAACAAGGTGATTTGTTGCGAAAACTAAACCGGTTTCCCTTGGCCCAGCAGGCCTATGAAACCCTCGTCAATAATTACCAGACTCATCGGGACGTGATCCTCGCACAGTTGGCCTTGGCCGAGTGTCACAACGCCCAATCCATGAACGACACCAACCATACCGAGCGGGCCCTCGCATTGTTCGAACAATTGCGTGATCGGGTCGATGCTCCGGTGGATGTGCGCGTGGAGGCCGGATTCAATCTCGGTTACCTGATGGTGCGTCGAGGCCAGCCGGACCGGGCCGAGGCGATTTGGTGGCGGGATGTGGTCACGGCATTTTTGATCGATAAAAAAATGGCGGCCGATCTTGGATCGAAAGGGAGGTATTGGATGACGCGCACTTTGCTCGAGTTGGGCACTCTCTACGAACAACAGGCCAAACTAGAGCAGGCACGGGATGCCTGGACCCTGATCATCGACACCGGTTTGCCCGGGGCGTCGCTCGCCAAGGATCGTCTGGGGCGATTCAACCCTGCGCCCACCGCCCCCTGAATTCAGCCAATCGGCCCAACTTGGATATTTACCTCCGACTACACGCACCCTCTAACTCCCTCCAATCGTAATGTCCGTATTTGATCTCAGTCTCTTTGCCAAAGGTGGCCCGATGATGTGGGTTCTGCTGGCCTTGGGTTTTGTCTGTCTGATGCTGAGTATTGAGCGGGTGCTTTATCTGCACCGTGGCCAGATCAAGTCAGCCGAGTTTCTTGACGGCATTAAGAATATTTTGGGCAAGCGTCGTATCGTCGAAGCCCTGACGGTATGCGAGGAAACTCCGGGTCCGGTGGCGGCCGTGGTCAAAGCGGCATTACTACATGCGGACGACGACGCGGAAAAAATGCGATTCTACGTGCAGGAGGCAGCTTTGGTCGAACTACCGGCACTGGAGCGGCGACTGGGATCGATCGCCGCCATTGCGCAAATTGCCCCTATGGTCGGACTTTTGGGGACGATCCTGGGCATGATCACCACGTTTCTCGCTTTTGAGAAAGATTATGCCACCGCCAGCGTGTTAGCCGTAGGCATGTGGCAGGCGTTGTTATGTGCCGCTGGAGGATTGCTATTGGCCATCCCTGCCCACATGGCGCACCATTTTTTGACCGGTCGGGTGCGGGCCATCGTGCGAGACATCGAATGGGCGGGCAATGAGATCATGAAATATCTGCTGACGGAATACCGCTCAACTGGGGATCAAAGCCGATCCGACCAATCAGAGACACGGTCATGATCACGCGCCCCCTGGATCTGGCTTCGAAACTGCGCACAGAAGCGCGTCGTTTAGATGCATTGTTTTGGGTGAATGTGGGGATATTGGTGCTATTTTTCACCTTGTTTGGCTCGCGCTTTGTGCTGGCGCCCGGGTTGGGGGTGGATTTCAGCCTGCCCGAAATGAATGGGGCGAATGCGGGTGCGTCCCGCACGACGCATGTGATCAGTGTGTCCCGACCCGGTTTGATATTCACCGACGATGGCGCGATCAATATGGGCCAGTTGACCGCTTGGTTGGATCAACAGGGGAGGGTAACCAAAGATGCCTCATTATTAGTGCGGGCAAGTGCAGTGATCCCTCTGTCCGACCTGACGGAGATTACCAGTGCGGCCCGCAAAGCCGGATTTCGAGTGCAGATTGCCGCGCTTGAATCTGCTGGAACCGTCGCAGCGCCATGAAAGCGAGTCCGATCAGGCAAGGGAGCAACTGGTGGTTGGCCGTGGTCTTGGCATTCCCACTGGTGCTGGGTGCGGTGCTATTATTGAGTCTAAGGCATACGGCGGAGGACACTCCGGTCTCTTTGAGACAACCTGACCGCTCCGTGGAATCGCAACTTGGACTTACCCGCTTGGTGCAGGAAGAGGAGAGTAACTTGGTCGCGGCCGAAGCC
This sequence comes from Cephaloticoccus sp., assembly GCA_030833445.1. GTDB lineage: Bacteria > Verrucomicrobiota > Verrucomicrobiia > Opitutales > Opitutaceae > Cephaloticoccus. The sequence goes on from JAURHD010000008.1 coordinate 59,411, forward strand.
CACTTTTTGGATCCCACCCCATTATTCCTCCCTACAGAATGGAACGCAGGGCAGAATATATTGCCCTCCAGTGTTTTGAGAGATCCTGGACAGATGTTTAAAGACTATCCGTCCCGATTGGTTTTTGCTGAGACGAGTATGGGTTTACAGTTTCCGGATAGAATACAAGTGCCTCAGAATTCGAAAGATACGATTAACATAGTCGAAGAAAGAGCCAAATTCCAGGCCATTGGGCGGATAGACGGCTTGCCAGCGAAATTGTCAGCTCGTGGAGGCTATTTGGAAGTTTCCCTAACCGGCAACGGTGAACAAGTGCTGGCCGAAGCGGTGCCTGAAATGCCCATTCCGGATGGTAACTGGCGCCCCGTTGAGCTCATGGGGGTGGTCAATGCTGCAGGTTTGGTTGGGAGACTCACCCTGGTCCAGAGCTCGGGCGTGGTTGAAATTGATGCTTTCTACCGAGATTACCTCGAAAAAACCCTGCTGATTGGCGCGAGACTGAAGCCGGGATTTTATCGTATTTCAGTTGGGCCGTAGATTTTTATACGAAAGCTCAAGTTTGCAGTTGACGGGGGAAAATGCGCCCTGCACGTTCATCGCTCTTTTCGTTTTTTGACCCTCCTTTGGTCTGCCCAGATAGCTCAGTTGGCAGAGCACGTCCTTGGTAAGGACGAGGTCGTCGGTTCAAATCCGATTCTGGGCTCCAGGTCAACGTCGCACGGCTTCTGCGACGTAAAAAAATGAGGTCAAAATTACAGTCTAAACAAATACAAGTCCCAACCCAATGGCTAAAGGCACATTCGAACGCAACAAACCGCATGTAAACGTCGGCACAATCGGCCACGTTGACCACGGTAAAACCACCACGACGACCGCAATTCTCGCCGTTCAGGCGCGCAAGGGGCTCGCTGAGGTCAAGACCTATGCGGACATCGCAAAGGGCGGCACGGTCCGTGATGCATCCAAGATCGTGACGATCTCGGTCGCTCACGTGGAGTATCAGACCGAAAACCGTCACTACGCTCACGTCGACTGCCCGGGACACGCTGACTTCGTTAAAAACATGATCACCGGTGCCGCCCAGATGGACGGCGCGATCCTCGTGGTTTCCGCTGCAGACGGTCCGATGCCCCAGACCCGTGAGCACATCCTGCTCGCCCGTCAGGTTGGCGTGCCGAAGATCGTGGTATTCCTCAACAAGGTCGACTTGATCGACGACGAAGAGCTCCTCGAGCTCGTTGAGATGGAAATCCGCGAACTGCTCAGCAAGTATCAATTTGATGGCGACAACGCCACGATCGTTCGTGGTTCCGCCACGGCTGCCCTTGAAGGCAAGCCGGAAGGCGATGCTGCGATCACTGCCCTGATGGCTGCGATCGACAAGGACATCCCTGAGCCTGCTCGTGAGATGGACAAGCCCTTCCTGATGTCCGTTGAAGACGTATTCTCGATCACCGGTCGTGGCACTGTCGCCACTGGTCGTATCGAGCGCGGCTCCATCAAGGTTAACGACAACGTTGAAATCGTTGGGCTGAAGGACACCGTTACCACCGTCGTGACTGGTATCGAAATGTTCCGTAAGCTGCTCGATAGCGGCCAAGCCGGTGACAATGTCGGTATCCTCCTCCGCGGTATTGACAAGGATGGCATTGAGCGCGGTCAAGTGCTCGCCGCTCCGAAGTCGATCACCCCACACAAGAAGGCCAAGGCTGAGATCTACGTCCTCTCCAAGGACGAAGGTGGCCGCCACACGCCGTTCTTCAACGGTTACCGCCCGCAATTCTATTTCCGCACGACCGACGTGACCGGAGTGGTTAATCTCCCCGCCGGCGTGGAGATGGTTATGCCCGGTGACAACATCGCGGTTGAGATCGACCTGATCGTTCCGATCGCCATGGAAAAGACCCAGAAGTTCGCCATCCGTGAAGGTGGTCGCACAATCGGGGCTGGTCGTATCACTGAGATCATCGAATAAGATCTCATAATCAAACACTTAAACTACCTCGCCGAGGCCTCATTCCCGGGGCCTCGGCGGTGTCGTCTTAAAATCTATCGCACAGGGGTGTAGCTCAATTGGTAGAGTAGCGGTCTCCAAAACCGTTGGTTGGGGGTTCGACTCCCTCCGCCCCTGCCATCCGTAACTTATTAATTCATGAAGAACCCGTTCAGCAGCACACGTATTTTTTTAGGTGAAATGGTCGGTGAACTCCAGAAGGCGTCCTGGCCCACCAAGACGGAGTTGCGCGATTACACGATCGTCGTGGTGCTGGCTGGGATTTTGTTGGGTGCCTTCACCAGTATCAGCGATTTCGCCCTCATTAACTTTGTGGATCTCTTCACAAAACTGGTCAGCTAAGCGACCTTTACTCCATGTCCACCGAAACTTCAGTTCCCGCCACCGCTCAATGGTTTGCCCTGCACACTCTCTCCGGCCAGGAGAACAAGGTTAAGGCATATATTGAGAAGTTTAAGGTCGTTGAGGAACTCGAGGATAGCATCTTCGAAGTCTTGCTGCCGACCGAAGTGGTTTCTGAGGTTAAGAACGGCAAAAAGTCGACCAAGACGCGCAAGCTCTATCCTGGCTACGTCTTCATTCAGATGCACCTTTACGGTGAGGACGGCAAGGTGATCAACAAGCCTTGGTATTTCGTCAAGGAGGTCAACGGGGTCATTGGTTTTGTCGGCGGCGAAGCCCCGGCGGCCCTGCGGCAATCCGAGATCGATGAAATTCGCGCCCGCATCGAGGCCGCCAATGGCAAGGAAGTGCCGAAAATTCAATACGCCGAAGCCGAGGAAGTTAAGATCACCGACGGTGCCTTCACCAATCTTACCGGGCGGATCGACGAAATCGATCCCGACCGCGGCAAGCTCAAGATTTCTGTTTCCATTTTTGGCCGGTTTACCCCGGTCGAGCTCGAATACTGGCAGGTGCAGCGCATCACCGAATGATGCACGCTCTCTCTGACACCCTGCCGCAACAACTACTCACATACTGATCCGCGTCTTTCACTCACATGGCTAAGAAGATTCAAGGTTATATCCGTCTCCAACTGCCCGCCGGTGCGGCCAATCCCGCGCCTCCGGTCGGTCCCGCACTTGGTGCGCAAGGCGTCAACATCATGGCGTTCTGTAAAGAATTCAACGCCAAGACCAAAGACCAGAACGGCATGATTTTGCCGGTCGTGATCACGGTTTTCACCGACAAGAGCTTCACGTTCATCCTGAAGTCACCTCCGGCTGCGGTGCTCCTCAAGAAGGCCGCCAACATTGCCTCCGGTTCCGCCACCCCCAACAAGGTCAAAGTGGGCAAGGTTACCCGCAAGCAACTCGCCGAAATTTACAAGCTCAAGGCCAAGGATCTCAACGCGAACGACGAGGCGGCAGGAATCAAGATCATTGCCGGCACCGCCCGCAACATGGGTCTCGAAGTAATCGACTAATTTCACTCAAACCAACCACTCAACGCGGGAGTCTTCGGACGTCTGCACCGCAAGGAGTCATCAATGGATAAACACAGCAAACGTTACGTCAGCGGCACCAAGGTCGCTGATCTCAGCAAAGAATACGCCCTGTCGGAAGCCGTGGCACTGCTCACGAAGTTTCCTTCGGCCAAGTTCGACGAGACCGTCGAGCTTTCACTGCGTCTCGGCGTAGACGCCACCGCCGGCGAACAGATGGTTCGCGGCACCACGCCTTTGCCCAACGGTTCGGGCAAAAAGGTCCGGGTTATCGTCTTCACTGACGCTCCTGAGGCCGCTCTCGCTGCGGGTGCCGATGAGGCTGGCATGGCCGAGCTCATGAAGAAGGTCAGCGAAGGCTGGCTCGAATTCGACGTCGCGATCGCGACGACCGAAGCCATGAAGCAGGTTCGCACTTTGGCACGCGTGCTGGGTCCGAAGGGACTGATGCCCAACCCAAAATCTGGCACGGTGACCGACGATATCCCCGCCGGGATCAAGGCCGTCAAAGCCGGTCGCGTTGAGTTCAAGATGGATAAGTCGGCCAACATCGGTGTTGGCATTGGCAAGCGCTCCTTCACCGCCGAGCAAATTGTCGAGAACGCCCAGGCCGTAATCGAGGCCATCGGCAAAGCCCGCCCCGCCACTTTCAAGGGCACGGGTTACATCAAGAGCATTTCACTATCTTCCAGCATGAGCCCGGGTGTGCGCATTGCCTCCGGTGAGTTCAGCAAATTCTAAGGAATCCGACCATGAGAGCCGAAAAACAATATCTAGTCGCCGAGGTCGAGACCCACCTCAAGAAGTCTGACTACGTCATTCTGACCAACTTCACCGGTGTCACGGTTTCTGACGTCGCCGAATTACGCGCCGAACTCGTCAAAGAGAACGCGGAATTCCACGTCGTTAAGAACAGCTCTTTGCGCGTGGCCGCCAAGGCCATGGGCCTGCCTGAGTTTGAAGCCGCCCTCGCCGGACCTACCGCGATCGTGGTTGGCGGTGAAAATACTGCCGGCGTCGCCAAGATTCTGAAGCAGTTCTTCACGACCAAGCAGAAGCTCGAGCTGAAGGTTGGTGTCATGGAGAAGAAGCTCGTCACCGCCGAAGTGCTGGCCGCCATCGCCGACCTGCCTCCGTTCGACGTCTTGCGCGCGCAGTTCCTCAGCTTGCTCACCAGCAATGCTGCGTCCTTCGTCCGCCTCCTCGACGCCAAGGTCAAAAAAGATCAACCCGCTGCCTAAACAACCATAACATAACTTTGCGAGAGCGTCGGACCACGGTTCGGCAACCTCAAAAAAACAATACATCCAAGGGCTGAGCTAGGGGATACGTCTCTTAAACGTGTTTCACTCCCGAAACCGCTAGCAGGCCCAGGAAAACTACTACCATGAGTAACATTACCAAAGACCAAGTCATCGAGTGGCTGTCCGCTCAACCTGTCCTCGACCTCGCTGCGCTCGTTAAAGACCTCGAGGAAAAGTGGGGCGTTTCTGCCGCTGCTGCCGTTGTCGCCGCCTCTCCTGGCGCTGGCGCAGGTGCTGCTGCCGCTGAAGAGAAGACCGAGTTCGACGTCATCCTTGCCGATGCTGGTGCCAACAAGATTGGCGTCATCAAGGAAGTCCGCGCCATCACTGGCTTGGGCCTCAAGGAAGCCAAAGATCTCGTCGAGGCCGCACCGAAGCCAGTCAAAGAGGCTGCTTCCAAGGCCGACGCCGAAGAGATCAAAAAGAAACTCGAAGCTGCCGGCGCCAAGGTCGAACTCAAGTAATCCACTTGGTCGATTTCGTCTCAAAACTTCCGAATCTTTCGGGGCAGGCCGTGTTTTCACGCGGCCTGTCCTTTGCCTTTTCTCATTTCGTTCTTTCGTTAGTCCGTCGCGCCGGCATTTCGGCGCGCTTTTCAGTCCTTTCTTTCATCTAACCGGGTAAAAACATGGCCGACCGCACACACTCAGATCGCATCAACTTCGGCAATCTTCGCGAAGTCATCCAGCCGCCGAATCTGATCGAGATTCAGATCACCTCGTATCTGGACTTCCTGCAGAAGGGTCTGCCGGACAAGCAGCGCAAGCCCCAAGGGCTTGAGGCCGTCTTCCGCGAGGTCTTCCCGATCGAGTCCTATGATGGCCGACTGACCCTCGAATACGTCTCCTACACCTTGGGCGATCCCAAGAACTCGGAGATCGAATGTATCCGTGATGGCGTCACCTATTCAGTGCCCCTATATGTGAAGCTGCGCCTACGGGAAGAAGACTTCATCAAGGACGAAGAAATTTACATGGGTGAAATTCCCATGGTGACCGAGCGTGGCTCGTTCATCATCAACGGCGCCGAACGCGTCGTCGTATCGCAGTTGCACCGTTCACCCGGCATCGCTTTTGAGGTCACCCCGCATCCGAACGGCAAGTTGCTGCACTCCTTCCGCATCATTCCCGATCGCGGCACTTGGCTTGAAGTTCAGTTCGACAATAACGACCTGCTTTACGTCTATCTCGACCGTCGTCGTCGTCGTCGCAAGTTCCTCATCACGACGATGCTGCGCGCCGTCGGATATTCCAGCGACATCGACATCCTGAACCTCTTCTATGAGATCAAGGATCTCAAGGTATCCAAAGCGCTCGACCTCGAGAACGTCTCAACGCTGGTGCTCGTGGAAGACGCCATCGACGCCCAAAAGGGTGTCGTGCTGGCCCGCGCTTTCGAGCCGCTGACCAAGCAGATCGTGCGCACCTTTGAGAAGCATGATATCAACACAATTCGCGTGATCGACACCTCAGGTGACGAAGGCGCAATTATCCGTGCTCTTAAAAAGGATCCGACTCGCAACGAGGAGGAAGCTCTCAAGGAAATTTACAAGCGTCTCCGCCCCGGTGAACCGCCGACCACGGCCAACGCCAAGGCACTGCTCAAACGCCTCTTCTTTGATCCCAAGCGCTATGACCTCGGCCGCGTCGGTCGTTACAAAGTCAACCAAAAACTCGGTCTCAAGGTTGAGCTCGAGCAGCGCATTTTGGAATCCGGTGACGTCGTTGCCGCGACCAAGTATCTCGTCCGCCTCAAGCGCGGTGAGGGTGTGGTTGATGACATCGACCATCTGGGTTCCCGCCGCGTCCGCACCGTGGGCGAATTGCTCGCCAACCAGTGCCGTCTGGGTCTCAGCCGCACGGAACGTCTCGTGCGCGAGCGCATGACGATGTATGATCAGAGCGTTGATTCGATCACGCCGCAAAAGCTGATCAATCCGAAGGCTCTCACCACCGTCATCCGCGACTTCTTTGCCCGTTCGCAGCTGTCGCAGTTCATGGACCAGATCAACCCCCTCGCCGAGGTCACGCACAAGCGTCGCCTCTCCGCGCTCGGGCCTGGTGGTCTTAACCGTGAACGTGCCGGCTTTGAAGTGCGTGACGTTCATCCGTCGCACTACGGCCGTATTTGTCCGATCGAAACCCCTGAAGGTCCGAATATCGGTCTCATCAATTCCCTCTCGACCTATGCCCGGGTCAACGAGTTCGGGTTCATCGAAACTCCTTACCGTTTGGTCAAAGGTGGCAAGGTAAGCGACAAGATCGAATACCTCACCGCCGACCAGGAAGAGGCCAAGGTTATTGCACAGGCGAATGCCGAAATCGATGACAAGAACCAGTTCGTCGGCAAGGTCACCGTCCGTAAGGATGGAGAGTTTCTTGAAGTCGCCGCCGATGAGGTGGACTACATGGACGTCTCGCCGAAGCAGGTCATCTCGATTGCGGCCGGAATGATTCCGTTCCTTGAGCATGACGATGCCAACCGCGCCCTCATGGGTGCGAACATGCAACGCCAGGGTGTGCCGCTGCTCCAAGCCGAATCGCCTTTCGTGGGCACCGGTATTGAAGAGCGCGTCGCGCGTGACTCCAAGATTGTCGTGGTTGCCGAAGAGGGTGGGGTGGTCGCTTCCGTTGATGCCAAGCGCATCATCATCACCAAGGACGGCGAACTGCCGCGCACGGTGAAGCATGACCCGAAAAACGGCGTCTATGTTTACGAATTGCGCAAGTTCATGCGCTCGAATGCCGGCACCTGCTTCAATCAGAAGCCGCTCGTCAAGCACGGCCAAAAGATCAAGGCTCAGCAAATCATCGCCGACGGTCCCTCGACCGAAAAGGGTGAAATGGCTCTCGGCCGCAACGTGCTCGTCGGGTTCATGCCATGGAACGGTTATAACTTCGAAGACGCCATCCTGATCTCTGAGAAGGTGCTCAAGGAAGATATCTTTACTTCGATTCACATTCAGGAATTCGAAGTCACTGCGCGTGACACCAAGCTCGGGCCGGAAGAAATCACCCGTGATATTCCGAACGTCGGTGAAGAAGCGCTCAAGAACCTCGACCATAACGGTGTCATCCGTATCGGTGCCGAAGTGAAGCCTGGCGACATCCTCGTCGGTAAGATCACGCCCAAGTCTGAAACGGAACTGGCCCCTGAAGAAAAACTCCTCCGGGCGATTTTCGGTGAAAAGGCCGCCGATGTTAAGGACACCTCACTCGTGGTGCCTTCCGGCGCCGCCGGTATCGTCATGGACGTCAAGGTTTCCTCCCGCATCGACAACGAAGTGGAGCGCCTGTCGCCTTCCGATCGTCGTCGCCAGATCAAGCAGATCCAGGAAGAATACAAAACCCAGATGGACAAGTTGCGTGAAGGCCTCACCGAGGCACTTTCCAACATCCTCCTCGGTGAAAAGATTCCGCTCGATGTGATCAACGGTGAATCCGGCGAAATCATCATCCCGGCCAATCGCAAGATTACCAAGACCCTCCTGCGTAAGCTCGCCGCCGTTTCCAAGCACGTCCAGATCGACCCGTCCCCGGTTCGCATCAAGATCATGGAGATCATCGGCAGCTACCAGACCAAGTTCGACGAGCTCGAGAGCGACCGTGAACGCAAGATCGGTGCAGTCGAGGCGGGCGAGGGTGACGGCACCGGCGCCATCAAGCAGGTCAAGGTTTACATCGCCACCAAGCACAAGCTCGAGGTCGGTGACAAGATGGCAGGTCGTCACGGTAACAAGGGTGTGGTCGCCAAGATCGTGCCCGAAGAGGACATGCCCTTCCTCCCGGACGGCACGCCCGTTGAAATCTGTCTTAATCCCCTCGGCGTGCCTTCGCGCATGAACGTGGGTCAGGTGCTTGAGACGCATTTGGGTTGGGCTTGTAAGAAGCTCGGCATCAAGGTGGCGACTCCGGTGTTCGACGGTATTTCCGAAAAGAAGGTCCGCGAATATCTCAAGGAGGCGAATCTGCCTTCCTCCGGTAAGAGCGTCTTGTTTGACGGCCGCACCGGTGAGCAGATCGATCAACAAGTGGTGGTGGGCTACATCTACATGATGAAGTTGAATCACTTGGTCTCGCACAAGATTCACGCTCGTGCGGTTGGTCCTTACTCCCTCGTCACGCAACAGCCCTTGGGCGGCAAGGCCCAATACGGCGGCCAGCGTTTTGGCGAAATGGAAGTGTGGGCGCTCGAAGCTTACGGCGCGGCGCACACCTTGCAGGAATTGCTCACCGTCAAATCCGACGACGTGCAGGGCCGCACCAAGATCTACGAATCGCTCGTCAAGGGCGACAACACGCTGCAGGCCGGCACGCCCGAGTCCTTCAACGTTCTTATCAAGGAAATCCAATCCCTCGGCTTGGATATCAAGCTCAACAAACGCGACTCACTGGGCTTTGGCACCTGAGTCATCACGTATCCTTTAAACAAGACCAAGGAAAGCATCCATGAGCATTCTACCCTCTGAAACCGCCGGTTCCGCCATCCGCGAAGAAGTTCGCAACGCCTTGGGCGAAGTCGAAAGTCCGTTCGATTGCGTCTCAATCACCGTCGCATCGCCCGAAACCATTCGCAAATGGTCGAAGGGCGAGGTCAAAAACCCCGAGACGATCAACTATCGCACCTTCAAGCCCGAGCCAGGTGGTCTTTTCTGTCAAAAGATCTTCGGGCCCGTGCGTGATTACGAGTGCGCCTGCGGCAAATACAAGCGCATCAAATACAAGGATGTCGTCTGTGATCGCTGCGGCGTTGAAGTGACCATTGCCCGCGTGCGTCGCGAGCGGATGGGCCACATCGAACTCGCCGTGCCGGTTACGCATATCTGGTTCCTCAAGAGCATGCCCAGCCGTCTCGGTTTGCTGCTCGACATGACCGCCCGTGCTCTCGAGCGCGTTATCTATTACGAGAACTACATGGTGATCGATCCGGGTAAGACCCCGCTCGAACCACATCAGCTGCTAACCGATACCGAGTATCGCCAGGCGCTTGATGAATACGGTGAAGATTCATTCGTGGCGAAGATGGGTGCCGAAGCGGTCCGCGATGGTCTGTCCCGCACCGATCTAGAAGGCACCGTGGCCGAACTGCATGAGCAGATGCGTGCCACCCGTTCGAAGCAGATTAAGAAGAAGCTCTCGAAGCGCCTGAAAGTGATCCAAGGATTCATTCATTCGCATTCGCGTCCTGAGTGGATGGTGTTGGAAGTGCTTCCCGTCGTTCCTCCTGACTTGCGTCCACTTGTTCCGCTTGAAGGCGGTCGTTTTGCGACTTCCGATCTCAACGATCTCTATCGCCGCGTCATCAACCGCAACAACCGGTTGAAAAACCTGATGCAGTTGAAGACGCCTGACGTCATCATCCATAACGAAAAGCGCATGCTGCAGGAAGCAGTCGACGCGCTGTTCGACAATGGTCGTCACGGTCGCCCGGTAACCGGTGCGGGTAACCGTCCTCTGAAATCGCTCTCTGACATGCTCAAGGGCAAGCAGGGCCGTTTCCGTCAAAACTTGCTCGGCAAGCGCGTCGATTATTCTGGTCGTTCCGTGATCGTGATCGGTCCAGAGCTCAAGCTCAACCAGTGCGGCCTGCCCAAGAAGATGGCCCTCGTGCTCTTCGAACCGTTTATCATCCGCCGCCTCAAGGAGCTCGGCTTCGTGCACACCGTTCGCGGTGCCCGCAAGATGATCGAAAAGAAGTCCCCAGAAGTGTGGGATATTCTTGAGGAAGTGACCAAGGGCCACCCGGTTCTCTTGAATCGTGCGCCGACCCTGCACCGTCTCTCGATCCAGGCATTCGAGCCTGTCTTGATTGAAGGTGAAGCCATTCGTGTTCACCCGCTCGTTTGCACGGCTTACAACGCCGACTTCGACGGTGACCAAATGGCGGTTCACGTGCCGTTGTCTCTCGAAGCGATCATGGAGTGCAAACTCCTCATGATGGCGACGAACAACATTTTCTCGCCTTCATCGGGTAAGCCCATCCTCACGCCGTCACAGGACATCGTGTTGGGTGCCTATTACCTCACGATCGAACCCCGCAAAAAGCCGTCCAAGAACGAGCATGTGCCTTTGCTCAGTGGCGTTCAGGAAGTGCAGTTCGCCAAGGCCGACGGCGCCCTCAAGGTGCATAACTGGGTCGATATCCCGAATCCTGATTTTGGTCGTGATACCGTCTACGGTAACAAGGAAAAGCGCGTTCTCCGCACCACGGTCGGCCGGGCGATCTTCAACGAGATCTGGCCGGCTGATGTTGGATTCGTCAATTTCCCGGTGCCGAAGTCCAAACTCGGTGACCTGATCCTCAATACCTACAAGGTTTCCGCCGAGGCGATGACCGTTGAGACCCTCGACAAACTTAAGGAGCTCGGCTTCCAAGCTGCATTCCAAGCTGGTATCTCCATCGGTATCGATGACATGATCATCCCCGAGGCGAAGAAGGATATCGTTGCCGACACCCGTAAGAAAATTGCTGAGGTCGAAGGTCAATTCAACAAGGGTATCATCACCGAAGGTGAACGTAAGAACAAGGTTATCGACTTGTGGACCGGCACGACCGACCGCATCGCCAAGGAAGTGTTTGCTAAACTCGAGCATAACGATGGCCGCGAAGAGGTGAATCCGGTTTACATCATGATGGACTCCGGGGCCCGTGGTAACAAGCAGCAGGTCCGCCAGCTCTGCGGCACCCGCGGATTGATGGCCAAGCCTTCCGGTGAAATTATCGAGCGCCCGATTCTGTCTTCGTTCCGCGAAGGTCTGACGGTGTTGGAATACTTCATCTCGACCCACGGCGCCCGCAAGGGTCTGGCCGATACCGCACTCAAGACGGCTGACGCCGGTTACCTCACCCGCAAACTTTGCGATGTGGCCATGGATGTGGTTATTGGCGAAGAAGACAGCGGTAGCCGCGATGGTGTCTGGAAGAAGGCGATCTTTGAAGGTGACGACGAAATCGTCGGCCTCCGCGAACGCATCATCGGCCGTTGCTCCAGTGACGACGTTTACAATCCGCTCAACCCTACCGAGCGCATCCTCTCCTCCGGTGAACTTATTTCCGAGGAAACAGCGACCAAGATCGACGAAGTGGGTATTGAGCGCGTCAAGGTTTTGTCACCGCTGACGTCCAATAGTCCTTACGGCATCGATGCCAAGAGCTACGGTATCAACCCGGCCACCAACAAGGTCGCCAAAACCGGTGATTCCGTCGGCATCATTGCCGCGCAGTCCATCGGTGAACCCGGAACTCAGCTGACGATGCGGACCTTCCACATCGGTGGTGTTGCCTCCGGCGGTTTCAAGACCCCCGAAATTCGGGTGCGTGCAGGTGGCACGGTTAAATACCGCGGCCTGCGCCTGGTGCAAACCGCTGATGGTGCCTCGATCGTGCTGAATAAGACTGGCACGATTCAGATCATTGACGCTGAGGACCGTGAACTTGAAACCTACAATATCGTGGTCGGTTCATTCCTCCACGTTGGCGATGGCGAAAAGATCACCAAGGGTGCCGTGCTGGCGCAGTGGGATCCTTACAACATTCCGGTGCTCTCCGAAAAGGGTGGCACGCTGGTGTTCAAGGACATGATTCCCGGGGTCACCGTGAAGCGCGAGTTGGACGAGTCGTCCGGCCGCATCGCCACGGTAGTCATCGAGCACAAGGAGGATCTCAATCCTCAGATCGAAGTGCGCGATGCTAAAAATCATCCTCTGGCAGCCTATTCGATTCCGGTCGGGGCCCAAATTGCGGTCAACGAGGGCGATACCATCGCTCCCGGTGCGCTCTTGGCCAAGACTCCTCGTCAGGCTTCCAAGACCAAGGATATTACCGGTGGTTTGCCCCGGGTGGCCGAGCTTTTCGAAGCCCGCCGTCCCAAGGAAGCTGCTGAAATGTCCCGCATCGACGGAGTGGTGTCCTTCGAGGGCACCGTCCGCGCCAAGCGCAAACTTGTGGTTCGCAACGACGAAACCGCCCAGGAAGAAGAGCATCTCATTGCCACCGGCAAGCACATCATCGTGCAGCCCGGTGACGTGGTTCACAAAGGTCAGCATCTTACGGAAGGTGCCGCCGATCCGCATGAGATCCTCGAGATCCTCGGCCCGTCCGCACTCTACGACTTCCTTATCTCGCAAGTGCAGGAGGTTTACCGCCTGCAGGGTGTGACGATCAACGACAAGCACATCGAAATCATCATCCGCCAGATGCTGCGCAAGGTTCGGATTACCGATCCGGGTGACAGCGAGTTCTTCTGGGGTGAGCAAGTCGACCGCTCGTCCTTCCTGACGGATAACCGTCGGATCGAAACCGCTGGTGGCAAACCTGCCGAAGCCGAACCGATTCTACTGGGTATCACCAAGGCGTCACTCGAGACTGAATCCTTCATCTCGGCGGCTTCCTTCCAAGAAACCACCCGGGTGCTCACCGATGCGTCCACCTTGGGCAAGGTCGACCTGCTGAAGGGTTTCAAGGAAAACGTCATCATGGGTCACTTGATTCCGGCGGGCACTGGCTTACCGAAATACAAGGGGCTTAAGATCACCCTTCCATTTGGTGAAGCCTTGCCGGCGGATGAAGTCGAGGCCGAAGCTGAAGCGACCGAAGCCAGCTAAGCCAAATCCAAGTTACTACTCTCAGGCCGCGAATCCATGGATCCGCGGCCTTGCTTTTACTGGGTAAGAAACAGCTTGTAATGGGGTCAGGCTTTGTAGAATTTCCATTACCTCCCGCCAAAAATCACAGGTTGAGCCTAGCTCCGTGTGGTTTAACGCCCGGCCCTCGTGGCCGGGCGTTTTTCTTGGGCGAATTGAATAGAATTAGTGAAAATCCTGCTTGTAGCGGGGGAGGAAACCACCAAGTCTGCACGACCCTCATCTTCTCAGACGTGTTTCATCGCCCTCGATGGACCACAACTATGACTCGCGGAACGGGGCTGAATCCCGATTTTCGCGAACCTTGATACTTTTCGCCAAAAAGTTCTTGCCGAGCATTTGGTGGGTGCTAGCTTCTTCCTCTTTTCTCTAATTTTCACTCTTAAATTCGTATGCCGACTATCAATCAGCTCGTTCGCAAAGGCCGTCGCAAGGTCGTTGCCAAGTCGAAATCTCCGGCTTTGGACAGCAACCCGTTTCGCCGTGGCGTTTGCGTGCAGGTCATGACTCGCACCCCGAAGAAGCCCAACTCGGCTATTCGTAAGGTGGCGAAGGTTCGTCTGACCAACGGCAATGAAGTCATTTCCTACATTCCGGACGAGGGTCACTCGCTGCAGGAGCACTCCATTGTGCTCGTGCGCGGTGGTCGTGTGAAGGATTTGCCCGGTGTGCGTTACCATATCGTCCGCGGTGCCTTGGATGCTACCGGAGTGGAGAAGCGCCGGCGCAGTCGTTCCAAATACGGCGTCAAGCGTCCGAAGGCCGCCAATTAATCATTTTTTCAACCTAATATACTAAGCCATGTCACGCCGTCACAGAGCAACCAAACGCAAGGTTGAGCCAGATATCCGCTACAACAGCCCGTTGGTAGCCCACTTGGTCAATGTCGTAATGAAGAGCGGCAAGAAGAACATTGCCCAGCGCATCGTTTATGGCGCCTTCGAAAAGGTCTCCGAGAAGCTCGACAAGGGTAATCCGGTCGATCTGTTGCTCGGCGCGATGGAAAACGCCCGCCCACGCCTTGAGGTCAAGAGCCGCCGCGTTGGTGGTGCTACCTATCAGGTGCCGGTAGAAATCTCTTTTGAGCGTCAGGAATCGGTCGCCCTCCGCTGGTTGGTGGCTGCGGCTAATGCCCGCAAGGGTATGCCGATGCACGATGCCCTCGCAGCCGAGATCGTCGATGCCTACAATAACACGGGTGGGGTGGTTAAGAAGAAGGAAGATACCCACAAGATGGCGCAGGCTAACCGCGCTTTTGCTCACCTCCGCTGGTAATACTGTCATGTCCGCTGCCGCTCCCAAAATCACTATCGTTACAGACAAGGCGAAGGTTTCGCCGGTCAATGCCAAGGAGCGTCCATTTCCGTTGGAATGGACCCGCAATATCGGTATTGCTGCGCATATCGATGCCGGCAAAACGACCACCACCGAGCGTATTCTTTTCTACTCTGGTGCCGTGCACAAGATTGGCGAAGTCCACGAGGGCACCGCGGTCACCGACTGGATGGAGCAGGAGCGTGAGCGTGGTATCACCATCACAGCTGCAGCTATTTCCTGTGCTTGGAATGCTTCCAACGGTCCTTGGACTGGTATTAACCAACGTATCAACATTATCGACACACCCGGGCACGTAGACTTCACGGCCGAGGTGGAGCGTTCCATGCGGGTGTTGGACGGTGCCGTCGCCGTTTTCTGTGCAGTGGCTGGCGTGCAACCGCAGTCCGAGACTGTCTGGCGTCAAGCCAACAAATACGGCGTGCCGCGTATCGCTTTCGTTAATAAAATGGATCGCACCGGTGCGGATTTCTTCCGCGCTGTGGAGGAGATGAAGGAGAAGCTAAAGGCCAACGCCCATCCGCTCTTCATCCCGATCGGCAAGGAAGAGAATTTCACCGGTCTGGTCGACCTCGTCCAGAACAAGGCCTATATCTTCGGCACCGAAGAAGATGCTCTCGGCCTCAAACCGGTCACGAGCGAGATTCCAGCTGAATACGTCGACCAGGCCAAAGAATATCGCGATAAGTTGATTGAAGCCATTTCTGACTTCGACGACGTCATTGCGGAAAAATATCTTGGCGGTGAAGAAATTTCGGTTGAGGAGCTTCAGATCGGCGTCCGCAAGGCCACCGTTTCGATGCGCTTTGTCGGTGTCATCCCCGGTTCCGCTTTTAAGAACAAGGGCGTGCAGCGTTTGCTTGATTGCGTAGTAAATTACCTCCCTGGTCCGTTGGATGTTCCCGCGATGATCGGTCAGGATTCTGACGGCAAGGAAGTTGAAGCAGTCGTTACCGATGCGGGCAAGTTGGCTGGTCTGGCTTTCAAGCTTTGGAGCGATCCTTTCGTCGGTAAACTGGTTTTCTTCCGCGTCTACACCGGTAAGCTACCAAAGGGTATGCCGATGTATAATCCGCGCACCCGTCGCACTGAGCGTGTTTCCCGCCTCGTGCTCATGCGCGCCATGGATCGTGATGAAATTGACATGGCATACTCCGGTGACATCTGCGCTCTGGTAGGTGTCAAGGAAGTCATCACGGGCGATACGCTTTGCGATTCCGATTTCGACATTCGTCTCGAGCCGCCATCATTCCCTGAGCCGGTTATTGCGATGTCCATCGAGCCAAACTCGAAGGCTGACCAAGAGAAAATGGGCACGGCCCTGCAACGTTTGGTTGCTGAAGACCCGACCCTGCGTGTATCGACCGATCCGGATACCGGACAGACTATTTTGGCCGGTATGGGCGAGTTGCATCTCGACATTATCCGCGACCGTATGAAGCGCGAATTCAAGGTTGAGGCCACCGCGGGCAAGCCACAGATCGCCTATCGTGAAACCATTCTGGCCTCCGCCGATGGCGAAGGTAAATTCATCCGTCAATCCGGTGGTAAGGGCCAATACGGCCATGTCGTCATCAAGATTGAGCCGAATGAAAAAGGTAAGGGCGTGGAAGTCATCAACGAGATCGTTGGCGGCTCCATCCCGAAGGAATTCATCAAACCGTCCACCGATGGTCTACTCGAGGGCTGTAACAACGGCGTCGTCGCAGGCTATCCCGTTGTGGATGTGAAGATCCGTATCGTGGACGGTTCGTTCCACGACGTCGACTCCTCGGAACTTGCGTTTAAGATGGCCGGTATCTTTGCCTTCAAGGAAGGCATGAAGGCCGCGAACCCAATCCTGCTTGAGCCCATCATGACGGTGGAAATCACCACCCCTGAAGAATACCAGGGTGACTTGATGGGTGATATCAACCGCCGTCGCGGCCAAATCCAAGGCATCGAAAACAAGAATGGTGCGGCGATCGTCACCTCCCACGTTCCCCTTGAGATGCTGTTCGGTTACGTGACCGATATTCGGTCTCTCTCCAAGGGCCGAGCCAGTGCCTCGATCACTCCTTCCCACTTTGAGCAGGTGCCCAATTCGCTTCTGCCCAAGATCGTCGAATCCTCCGTCAAGGCTCCGGCTCGCACTTAATCCCGCTTTACCGTCATGAAAGGTCAACGCATTCGCATCAAACTCCAGGGCTTCGACTATCGGGTTATCGATCAGTCCGCCCTCGAGATCGTCGAGACCGCCAAGCGCTCCGGCGCCCGTGTCTCCGGTCCCATTCCGCTGCCTACCCGCATCGAAAAGTTGACCGTCAACCGTTCGCCGCACGTGGACAAGAAGTCCATGGAGCAGTTTGAATCCCGCACTCACAAGCGGCTGATCGATATCATTGAGCCCACCGCTCAAACCGTCGATGAGCTCAAGAAACTCAATCTCCCTTCGGGCGTAGATATCACCATCAACGTATAACTCACTTAACTCCATAGTTAGCAGTTGCCCAAGTGCGCCCGCGCACCGCTGGAGCTGTCTAATGTAGGTCGTTAAACGGAATTCTTCCACCTACCGCTTAGCATTATGATCACATCGCTTTTAGGTAAAAAACTCGGCATGACGCAGGTCTACGACGCTAACAACGTCTTAGTCCCCGTGACCGTTGTAGAAGCTGGCCCTTGTTCAATCGTTCAGGTCAAGACGACTGCGACGGATGGTTACAACGCCGTTCAATTGGGCTTTTCACAGCAAAAGACCAAAAACTCGACTCGGGCAGAGTTGAACCACGCCAAGAAGGCAGGGCTCGCAGTCGCGCCCCGCGTTTTGAGCGAAGTCCGCCTCGGCGACACCCCGACGGCCAAGGCCGGCGACGTGTTGACGGTTGAAATTTTTAGCGCCGGCCAGATGGTCGACGTGATCGGCATCAGCAAAGGTAAGGGTTTCGCCGGGGTGGTGAAGCGCTTCCGGGTTGCTGGTGGTCCGGCCTCCCACGGTTCGATGTTCCATCGCCGCATCGGTTCCATCGGTATGCGTCAGACACCTGGCCGCTCCTGGAAGAATCAAAAGATGCCCGGTCACATGGGTAGCGAGCGCCGCACGGTGCAAAACCTGAGTGTCGTCCAGGTGATCGGTGAAAAGAATCTTCTTCTGGTCAAGGGCGCCATTCCCGGCGCAAACGGTGACGACGTGCTCGTCCGTCTGGCTATCAAGGGCCAGCCCAAAAACGCCTAAACCGGAGCAACCATAGTCATGAAACTTACCGTATTTAGTGCCGACGGCACCAAGAGCAGCGAAAAGGAATTCGCCAATCTGCCCACCTTTGAAGGCGATAAAGGCCTGCAAGCCGTGAAGGAAGTCATTGTCGCCATCAACGCCAACAATCGTCAGGGCACGCACTCGACGAAGACCCGTGGCGAAGTCAGCGGTGGTGGCAAGAAGCCCTGGCGCCAAAAGGGCACGGGCCGCGCCCGCGCCGGTTCCAATCGTTCACCCATTTGGGTTGGCGGTGGCGTCGTGTTTGGTCCCAAGCCGCGCGACTACTCCAAAAAAATCAATTCCCGCGTTAAGGCCCTGGCCTTCAGTCGCGCCCTTTATGACCGCGCTCTCGCCGGTGAAATCGCCGTGATCGAACAGTTCCTCGTCGATCAACCCAAGACCAAGCTCATGAACACCGTCGTCAGTCGGATCGCGCCCAAGGGCAAGATCCTCTTGGTTGATGCACCGTTTTCCGCTGAAGCTGCCCGGGCGGCCCGCAACATTGACCGGGTTTCCCTGCAGGAAGCCGCTGAGCTCAACACCTTGGATCTCGCCCGTTACGGCAAGATCATCGTGAGCACATCGGCCATCGAACTAATCATTGCCCGCGCCAACGGAGGTAAGAACTAATGAACGCCAATAAAGTTCTCAAACTTGTACGTCTTACGGAAAAATCGAGCAAGCAATCCGCTGAGCTCGGCCAATATACATTTGAGGTTTATCCCAATGCGACCAAGCACACCGTTTCGGTAGCGGTGGAGCAGACCTTCAAGGTCACCGTCAAGCGGGTTAATATCCAAAATTACCGCGGCAAGAACAAACGCAGCCGCACGGGTCAGCCTGCCGTTGGCTCGGATTACAAGAAGGCCATCGTTACGCTTAAGGCCGGCGACAAGATTGAGCTCGTCTAAGCCGCATCCCCAACCGGAGACCATCCATCATGCCACTTAAACCTTCCCGCCCGCTGACGCCGAGTCAGCGATTCACCACGCTCAACCGTCAGCAGATTCTCAGCAAGAAACGTCCTGAGGCATCCTTGACCGAGCCCAAGCACAAGACCGGGGGACGCAATGTCTATGGTCGCATCACATCCCGTCGCCGGGGTGGTGGTCACAAGCAGCTTTATCGCATCATCGACTACAAGCGCGACATTCTCGACATGCCCGCCCGCGTGCAGGCCATCGAATACGATCCGAATCGTTCCGCCAATATTGCCTTGGTCGCTTATGCGAACGGCGAAAAGCGCTACATTATTGCGCCCAATGATCTGACGGTCGGTGCGACCATCGTCACATCCAACACGGCAAATCGTAATGACTTCATCGTGGGTAACAATTACCCGCTGGAGATAATCCCTCCTTCCACGCGTCTGCATGCGGTTGAACTGATTCCTGGCCGTGGTGCGCAGATCGCCCGCTCCGCCGGAACCTCGGTTGAACTCGTCGCCGTCGAGGGTGGGCTGGCCCAGTTGAAAATGCCTTCCGGCGAAATCCGCCTCGTGAATCCCAAGTGCCGCGCCACCATCGGTGAAGTCGGTAACCTGGATCACGGTAGCCAGAAACTTGGCAAGGCCGGCCGCAATCGCTGGCTCGGCAAGCGCCCCCGCGTTCGCGGTATGGTGATGAACCCGGTTGATCACCCCAACGGTGGTGGTAACGGAAAATCCAAGGGTGGCGGCGGTCGCCAACAGCTCGTTTCACCATGGGGTCAATTGGCCAAGGGTTTCCCGACCCGTCGCCGTTCCAAGACCTCGAACAGCATGATCATTGTCCACCATAACGGCCGCAAACCTCGCGGTCGGAAATAACCTCTAGCGCTTACGCACCATGGCACGTTCCATCAAAAAAGGGTTCTTCGTTGATTACCACCTGCTCGAGAAGATCGAGAAGGCGGAAAAGGCGGGTGCTCGCAAACCCATCCAGACTTGGTCCCGTCGATCCACGATCACCCCGGACTTTATTGGGCACACCTTCAGCGTTCACAACGGCAAGTCATTCATCGCCGTCTACGTGACCGAAAACATGGTGGGTCACAAACTCGGCGAATTCGCCCTGACCCGCAACTTCAAGGCGCACGGCGCCACCACCAAGAAAGTAATCTAATTTAGTCACTGATAAATAATTCAAAGGGCAGGGTACCGCTCCGCGCTGCTACTGTCGCCTCTCAAGGAATCAAACCAATGGAAGTCCTCTCACTAACCCGCAACGCTCGCATGTCGCCCAAGAAGATGCGCGAAGTTGCCCGCACCATCCAAGGCCGCAAGGCCGCGGCCGCCGTCGATTACTTGACGCTCATCCCGCGTAAATCCGCCCGCTTGATCGTCAAGACGCTCAAGAGCGCGATCGCGAATGCCGAAAACAACAATAACCTGTCGGCCGATTCCTTGACGGTAAAATCCGCCATAATCGAAAACGGTCCGGTGCTCAAGCGTTTCAAAGCCGGAGCCCGGGGCACCGCAAAACCGCGCCGCAAAAAGATGTCGCACATCCGCATCATCCTCACCGACGGCAACTCCAACTAATTTTACCATGGGCCAAAAAACCAATCCTATCGGTTTCCGTCTCGCTGTTCGTCGCAACTGGCAATCGCGCTGGTATGCTACGAAGAAGGACTTCAGCAAACTGCTCCTCGAAGACCAGATCATCCGTGAGAAACTCATGGAGAAGCTGAAGCAGGCCTCGGTGCCACGCATTTTCATTGAACGCGCCTCCAACCGCGTCCGCGTCAAGATCTACACGGCTCGCCCCGGTATCGTCATCGGTCGCAAGGGTCAGGAGATCGAGAAGATCAAGGAAGAACTCGCCAAGCTGACCGGCAAGGAAATCCTCCTCGACATCCAGGAAGTCAAAAAACCTGAGATCGAAGCCCAGCTCGTCGCCGAGAATGTCGGTCTGCAGCTCGAGCGTCGCATTGCATTCCGTCGCGCCATGAAAAAGGCGGTCGAGATCGCCATGACTTTGGGCGCCGAGGGTATTCGTATCCAATGCTCCGGTCGTCTCGGTGGTGGTGACATCGCCCGTCGCGAATGGCAGCGCAAGGGCCGCGTGCCATTGCACACCATGCGCGAGAATATTGATTACGGCTTCGCTGAAGCCAACACCGTCTACGGCAAGATCGGCATCAAGTGCTGGATCTGTAAAAAGGAGTCCGACAACAACTGATCCTTCGTCGGATCCCATTGAATTAGGAGACAGCACACATGGCTCTCGCACCTTCCCGCACCAAATATCGCAAATCCCAAAAGGGCTCCCGCGCCGGCAATGCCAAGCGCGGCAATACACTCGCTTTCGGCGAGTTCGGCCTGCAATCGCTCACCCGTGGCCCCATGACCGGCCGCCAGATTGAGGCTGCCCGTGTGACCATCACACGCCACCTCAAGCGCAAAGGTAAGCTCTGGATTCGCGTCTTCCCTCACAAGCCTGTCACCAAGAAACCTGCGGAAACCCGCATGGGTAAGGGTAAGGGCTCCGTCGAGTTCTACGTAGCCGTCATCAAGCCAGGCGCGATGCTCTTCGAACTTTCCGGTGTCTCAGCGACGATTGCCAAGGAGGCTTTCCGCCTGGCCGACGCCAAGCTGCCGTTTCACTGCCGTTTTATCACCCGCTAACGCGTTCCTTTTACCAAGTAAAACACGCAGCATCCTTCCATGACTTCGAAAGAAATCCGCGAACTCTCGCCCGTCGAGATCACCACCAAGCTCCGCGAACTGCGCGAGCAACTCCTCCAACTGCGTCTGCGCAAACAGACCGGCCAAGTGGAGAAAACCCACGAGCTGCGCACCCTCCGCAAGGATATTGCCCGCCTCGAGACCGTCCTTAACGAAAAGAACCGCCAAGCCGCCTGAGGCGCCCATAGCCATGTCCACTCACGTCCGCCACAATAGTCGCAAGAGCCTGATCGGTTTCGTCACGAGCCGCTCGGGTGACAAGTCCATCAAGGTAACCATCCCTTATAAAACCCCGCATCCGCTTTATCACAAGGTCGTCAACCGCCAAACCGTGGTGCATGTGCACGACGAGAAAAACGAGGCGAAGATGGGTGACAAAGTGGAGATCATGGAAACGCGGCCACTCAGCCGCCTCAAGCGCTGGCGGGTGATTTCGGTGATCGAACACGCCCTTAGCACCGAAGACGTTGCGGTTTCCGAAAATGATGTCGCGGCTTCTGTCCCGACCAAGACCGTCAAAGCCTGAACCGTTAGTTATCCTTTTATAACCACACTCCAATTGGAGGCCTGCTATGATCCAACTACTTTCCACTCTTAATGTCGCTGACAACACCGGTGCCCGCAAGGCACGCATGATCCGTAAAACGGGTCAGATTACTGACACCGCCGGCGTGGGTGACGTTATCACGGTGCACATTCGCGAAAGCGCGACCGATGCCAGCGTCAAGAAAGGCGAAGTCGCCAAGGCCGTTGTCGTGCGCACCAAGGCTCCGGTCCGCCGGTCCGATGGGAGCTACCTGCGCTTTGACAGCAATGCCGTGGTCATTATCGACGCCACCAACAACCCCAAGGGCACCCGTATTTTTGGTCCGGTCGCCCGTGAACTGCGCGCCAAGAACTTCATGAAGATCATCTCGCTCGCTCCGGAGGTCCTTTAACATGTCTAAATTTCATATCAAACGTGGCGATCAAGTCGTCGTTATTGCCGGTGCTCACAAGGGCAAGGAAGGCAAAATCCTCGAAGTGCTTGCCCCCAAGTCCCGGGCTCGGGTTGAAGGTGTGGCCATGATCAAGCGCCACCTCAAGAAGTCTCAAGAGCATCCGCAGGGCACGATTGCCGAGCGGGAAGGCTCCATCCACGTCTCTAACCTCATGCTCAAGTCAGCACATGACTCCAGCAAGCGGGCCAAAACTGCCGTTACGGCCTGATCTCAACTGCGCACTTGCCAAACCCGGCCGACGCCTGCGTTACTGAACCCTTTTCCACTTAAAACTCATCCCTTCGCCTCCGGGTTGGAAATCCGGTGGTTCTCATTATGAGCACAACTCCTTCTCTCAAAACCCTCTACGTCGAGCAAATCACGCCCGCGCTGATCACCAGCCGTGGCTATAAAAACAAGCACGATGTGCCGAAGATTGTTAAGGTCGTCCTTAATACCGGTATCTCTGCTGAAGCCGACAAGAACCAGATCGCTGACATCCAGCGTGACCTTGCCCTGATCGCCGGCCAAAAGCCCGTGCTGACCAAGGCCAAAAAGGCTATCTCCAATTTCAAACTGCGCCAAGGCCAGGTTGTCGGATGCTGCGTCACCCTGCGTGGCCGCAACATGTGGGAGTTTCTCTATCGCTTGCTGGCCGTAGCTTTGCCCACCATTCGTGACTTTCGTGGCGTGTCGCCGAAGCTGGATGGCAACGGCAATTACAATATCGGCATCACCGATTTCACCATTTTCCCGGAAATCACCGTGGAAAACGTCAAAAAGACCATGGGCCTGGACATCACAATCGTTACCTCTGCGTCAACTGACGCTGAAGGTCGTGAATTACTCCAACTGCTCGGAATGCCTTTCCGTCGCACTGAGCCCGCCAAGACCGTAGCAGCTTAATACTTCCCGTCATGCCGAAAACATCCGCCATCGAACGTAACAAGAAGCGCATACGCCTCGTCGCCCAGCACAAGGTCAAGCGTGCCGAGTTGAAGGCCATCCTGGCCAATCCCGACACCAATGACGAAGCCTTCTTTGCTGCTCAGAAGAAACTGGCCAAGCTGCCCCGCAATTCCGCCCAAGTGCGCATCAAGAACCGTTGTTCTCTCAGCGGCCGTCCGCGCGCTTTCATCCGCAAGTTCGGTGTATCGCGTATCACTTTCCGTGAGCTTGCGCTCGCTGGAAAAATCCCCGGCGTAACCAAGTCGTCCTGGTAAATTCAATTTTGGTTGATGGGAGTCGGATATGACCCGTCAGCCGCAATAAACAAACATCCAAATGAACGATCCAATCAGTGATTTTCTGACCCGCCTGCGCAATGCGTCACGGGCCCGTCTCGACGAGTGCGTTGCTCCGCACTCCAAGCTCAAGGAAAGCATCGCCAGCATTCTGAAGAATGACGGCTATGTGACCGATTACAGCGTGGCTGATGACAGCCGCGGCCACAAAACCATCGTGGTCAAAATGAAATATGTTGATGGCTCTCCCGTCATCACCGACCTCCAGCGGGTTTCCAAGCCCGGCCGACGTCTTTACTACAGCTACACTGAGATTCCCCGGGTGCTTAACGGCCTCGGTATTTCCATACTTTCCACCTCCAAGGGCCTCATGAAGGACCAGGATTGCCGCCGTAACAAAGCGGGTGGCGAGCTCATCTGCAAAATTTGGTAACCAGGAACCACGCACCATGAGTCGCATCGGTAAACAACCAGTTATTATTCCCGCCAAGGTCAAAGTTGACGTCAAGGGTCACACCGTCCACGTCGAAGGCCCCAAGGGCAAGATCAGCAAAACTTTCGCTCCGGTCGTCACGATCACGAGCGCCAACGAGAGCGTGACTGTAGCGCCCGTTGATGAATCCCGCTTTTCCCGCGCGATGTTCGGCACTGCCCGATCCATCATTGCCGGCATGGTCAAGGGAGTCAGCGAGGGTTACTCCAAGGATCTCGAAATCCAAGGCGTCGGTTTCAAGGCTACCCTCAAGGGCAAGCAACTTGACCTCGCATTGGGTTATTCGCACCCGATTCTGATGGATATCCCTGATGGAATCAAAGTCACCGTAACCGACCAGACCAAGGTCAAGGTCGAGGGACCGGACAAGCAGTTGGTCGGTGCCGTCACCGCGGAAATCCGCAGCTACTATCCGCCAGAACCCTACAAGGGCAAAGGTGTCCGCATTGTGGGCGAGCGCGTCCGCCGTAAAGAAGGCAAGACCGTCGCTTAACACCCAACTTAACCAATTATTTCAGGGGACTACCCATGAACACCATTCACAAATCCAAACTCCTGCAGAAGCGTCGCTGGAGAATCCGCAAGAAAGTCAACGGCACGGCGGCCCGCCCACGCCTGTGCGTCAAGTTCAGTGCCAAGCACATCTACGCCCAAGCCATCGACGACGACAGCGGTGCGACCTTGGCATTCCTCTCCAGTCTCGATGCCGATCTTCGCAAGAAGAAGCTCGCGGCCAATGTCGCTGGCGCCAAGGAACTTGGCACCGCCTTCGCCGTCAAGGCCGTTGCCGCAGGCATCTCTTCGGTTGTTTTCGACCGCAGTGGCGCCCGTTATCACGGTAAAGTAAAACAATTCGCCGACGCCGCCCGCGAGGGTGGTCTTCAATTCTAAGCCTCGCTCATGAGCACCGATACCAATACTACCAGTCCAGAAACCCCGACACCTGCTCCGACGAGTGCACCGGCCAACCGGCCGCAACGGCGCGACAATGCGCGTGGCCCCCGTCGTGATAACCGCAATCGGGATGCCGCTCCTTCCGATGGCCCGACGATGATCGAAAAGATCGTCTTCATCAACCGCTGTGCCAAGGTGGTCAAAGGTGGTCGTCGCTTCAGCTTTGCTGCACTTTCCGTCGTCGGTGACGGCAACGGCAAGATTGGCGTCGGCTACGGCAAGGCCAATGAAGTGCCTGAGGCAATTCGCAAGAGCACCGCGCATGCGAACAAGCACATGGTCACCGTCAAAATCAAGGGCAACACGATTCCCCATGAAGTCTTTGGTGAATATGACGGCGGCAAGGTGCTCCTGCGCCCCGCCACGACCGGCACCGGCTTGATCGCTGGTGGTGGCGTGCGTGCCGTGTTGGAAGCGGCTGGCGTCAAGAACGTATTGACCAAGTCACTGGGCTCCAAGAATCACATCGCGGTAGTCAATGCCACCATGCAAGGTTTGTTGAAACTGCGGTTGGCCAAGGACTACAAGGCGGCCCTGCAAAGCTGATCCATATTAAATTCAATCCGAGTCTGGCCGGCAATATAACCGGGCGGGCGACCAAAACTGAGGAACCATTATGAAATTACACGAACTCAAAAACGTTAAGGGCGCGATCCATCGCAAGAAGCGTGTGGGCTGCGGCGAAGGCGGCGGCCACGGCAAGACCTCCGGTCGCGGTGGCAAGGGGCAGACAGCTCGTTCTGGCGGTAGCATCCGTCCTGGATTCGAAGGCGGTCAGATGCCCCTATATCGTAAACTCCCGCAGCGTGGCTTCAATCAGGCCAACTTCCGCAGTGAGTGTGCCATCGTCAATCTGGGTGATCTCGGCGTGATCGATGCCGGAATCTCCGAAGTTGATGCCGCCGTGCTTTACGCCAACGGGCTGATCCGCAAGGACGAGACCCAGATCAAGATCCTCGGCAATGGTGAAATCACCCGCGCCCTCAAGATCACGGCCACGAAATTCTCCGACTCCGCCAAGGCAAAAATTGAGCAGGCTGGTGGTCAGGCCATTGTCGCCTGATTTCACGTCTAAAGTCTTACTAAATTAATGTTCTCCGCTTTCACGAACTCCCTGAAGATCCCTGAGCTGCGGTCCCGCATCTTCTACACCCTGTCGCTCTTGTTTGTGGCACGGGTGGCTGCGCACATTCCGTTGCCCGGGATCGATCCACATCCCCTGCAGCAGTTCTTTACTGATCAGACGGCAGGTGGGGGTGGGGCATTGGTCGGGCTTTATAACATGTTCACCGGCGGCGCGCTGGTGAAGGGTGCCATCGCGGCTTTGGGCATCATGCCCTACATCAGTGCCTCGATTATCTTCCAATTGATGACTGCGGTGGTGCCGGCCTTGAGCCGCCTGCAGCAGGAAGGCGATGTGGGCCGGCAGAAACTGACCCAATATACTCGTTATGCCACGGTGCTGATTTGTATCGTGCAGGGTGCCTTGTTGATCCTGGCCTTGGAAAATCCTGGCCGATTGTTTCCCGGTTATGATTTGGCCACTTACGGCCCTATCGTGATGGTTGGAAAAATGGGGTTTCTGATCACTTCGGTGATCTACATGACCGCCGGCACGATGTTGCTGATGTGGTTGGGTGAACAGATTACCCAGCGCGGTATCGGGAATGGTGTGTCCCTGTTGATTACGATCGGTATCCTTGCGGATATCCCGGGGGCCGCCACGACGACCTATCAGTTGTTTTTTGCCCCTATCGGTGTGGCCCGTCTCGGATTGCCTGAGGGCATCATTATGGTGCTGCTATTCCTCTTGGTGACCATGGGTATCATCATGGTGGTGCAGGGTCAGCGGAAAATTCCGGTGCAATACGCCAAGCGTGTGGTGGGTAACAAGGTCATGGGCGGGCAAAGTTCATTCCTGCCACTCAAGGTCAACTATTCGGGTGTGATGCCGGTGATTTTCGCCAGTGCCATCCTCTTGTTCCCCCAGCAGATTTTTTCCCAAATCGGAGCCGCCTTTAACATCAAATTCCTGATCGATTTCTCGCAGGAATTGCTGCGCGGTCACTGGACCTATTACGCGATTTACGGAACCTTGATCCTATTTTTCAGCTATTTCTGGGTATCGGTCATGTTCAAGCCGATCCAAATTGCGGATGATTTGAAGAAATACGGTGGTTACATTCCTGGCGTTCGTCCGGGTGAACCCACCGCCCAGTTCCTCGATTTCATCATGACCCGCCTGACTTTGGCCGGTGCTGTCTTCCTGACGGTCATCGCGGTCATGCCCGACTTTCTCTTGTTTGAGCTAAATGTGCCGCAGCGTATTGCCATCTTCTTTGGCGGCACCGGCATGCTCATTACCGTTGGCGTCATTTTGGACACTATGCGGCAGGTTGAGACCTTCCTGTTGCAGCGTCATTATGATGGTTTCCTTAAAAAAGGCCGGGTCCGGGCTCGCAGCACGAAACAGGGAATGTCCGGGGATGCTCTCAGCACGGAGGCAGTCATGAAACTTGCCACCCCGATGCTGGCGATCTTCCTCATTGGTATCGCCGCTTGGGCCATCCAGAAGTTTGCACTTTAGTTCTTTACTCCGGTCGTGAGGAAGCCAATCTTCGACCTTTTCCTTGGTCACGGCGTCTCCGCCAAAACCAAGGTAATCCTCCTCGGCACACCAGATTTACCCCTGTTGTCCGGGCTTCGTTCTTTGAATCTTGAGCACGTCTCTCCCACCGAATTGATGCGGTCGGAGATTTCGCGTAGTTCCCGTCAAACGGTGGGAACAGATCTGGCACTCGCCGCAATGCGACGCTGGTTTTTTACGCGCAAACCTGATGCGGGTTTTGTCCTCACGGACTTCCCGGCTACGCTGCTCCAAGCAATAATGTTCGATGAATGGTTGGATGTCCGCGGCGAATCGCTGCAAGGCATCATCGCCGGTGAAAATGCTTCACCGGACTTAGTCGAACATTACCGCACCCTCGGCCTCTTCATCGAAAGGCCGGAACTCACCGCCGCATGAGTCTGATCAAAACCAACGAACAGATTTCCCGGATGCGTGAGTCGTGCACCATCGCCGCCGCAGTGCTTGATAAACTCAGGTCGCTCGTGCGGCCTGGTATTACTACCCAAGACTTGGACGAAGCTGGCCGCGATATAATGGCGGATTACGGAGCACGCAGTGCCGATTATGGTTACCAAATCGGCTCGCGACGCTATCCCGCCCATACCTGCATCTCCGTCAATGAGGAAGTCGTTCATGGCGTTCCCTCATTGCGCCGCATCCTGCACGATGGTGATATTGTCTCCCTCGATGTGACCGTCGAATACAACGGTTACATTGGTGACAACGCCATTACCATTCCGGTTGGTCAAATCGACCCCCGTTTGGAAAAACTGATCCGCGTAACCGAGGAATCCCTCGCTGCCGGGATCAAGCAGGCCGTAACCGGTAATCGTATTGGTGATATTTCGCATGCGATTCAGTCCCATGTTGAAGCCAACGGTTTCAGTGTGGTGCGCGACCTGGTCGGTCATGGAGTGGGGGAACAGATGCACGAACCGCCTGAAATTCCCAATTTCGGCCGGCGCGGCACCGGAACCAAAATCAAACCCGGCATGACCTTGGCCATCGAACCCATGGTCAATATCGGAGGCTTCCGCACCAAGACGTTATCCGATGGCTGGACCGTCGTCACGGCGGACAATTCCGCCTCTGCCCATTGCGAACATACCGTGCTCACTACCGACCAAGGTCCGGAAATTTTGACCGTCACCAAGTCGGCCGCCAGTTAATCCACTTTTCTCAATCTAAAATTCAACTCTCAACCTAATCCACAATGCCACGTCTCCTCGGTGTAGAAATCCCTGCGAACAAAAAAGTCGCTTACTCCCTCCGTTACATCAACGGCATCGGCCCGTCGCGTGCCGATCAGATCGTCAAAGAAGCCGGTCTGAATCCCGACATGCGCGCCAATGATCTCGATGAAGAGCAACTGAACAAGGTGCTCCAAGTCATCACTGAGCACAAATGGCTGCTCGAGGGTGATCTCCGTCGTGATCTCGCCGCCAACCTGAAGCGTCTTCAGGCAATCAATTGTTACCGCGGCATCCGTCATCGCCGTGGATTGCCGGTGCGTGGTCAACGCACCAGCACCAACGCCCGCACCCGCAAGGGCTCCCGCAAAACCGTGGGTGTGACCAAAGCTGCTAAATAACCCTTTCCCGTCATGGCTGAAGAAAAGTCCGATACAAATACTGAAAAACCCGTTGCGCCCGCCGCTCCGGCTGCAAAAGCCCCAAAGGCTAAGGCTGCCAAACCGGCTGCCGATGCCCCCGCCACAGCGGCTCCTGCCGAGCAAAAGCCGGTTGAGACCGTTGGCGGTGTCGCCAAGCAACCGACCGCCGAAGACCTCCTCAAAGAGGAATTGGGTGCGATCAAGATTCGCAAGGCCAAGGGCTCCAAGAATGTCACGTCCGGCATCGTCAATGTGCTGGCTTCATTCAACAACACGATCGTTTCGATTACCGACCAAAAAGGTCAGGTGATTGCGTGGTCGAGTGCCGGCAAGTGCAACTTCCGCGGTTCCCGCAAGTCGACCGCCTATGCCGCCCAAGTGGTGGCCCAGGACGCCGCTCGCAACGCCATGTCCCATGGCCTGAAGGATATCGTCATTCGTATTTCCGGACCCGGCATGGGTCGCGACAGTGCGATCCGTGGCCTCCAAGCCATCGGGCTCGAAATCACCTCCATTATCGACGTTACGCCGGTGCCGCACAACGGCTGCCGTCCGCCCAAGCGCCGTCGTGTCTGATCCGGCAACTCCAACTATAAACCTACTTTAATCTCATGGCTCGTTATACTGGACCAACCACCCGTCTTAGCCGTCGTTTTAACCAACATATTCTTGGTTCCGGCAAGGCCCTTGAGCGTCGCCCTTTCCCGCCCGGCCAACACGGCCCGCGCATGCGCCGCAACAAGCAATCCGAATACGCAGTCGGCCTCAACGAAAAGCAGAAGCTCCGTTACATCTACGGACTGCTTGAGCGTCAATTCCGTCGTCTCTTCGAAAAAGCCAAGCGCGAGCGTGGCATTACCGGTGAGCGTTTCCTCCAGCTGCTGGAAACCCGTCTCGACAGCGTGGTTTATCTGCTGGGCCTGGCCAAGTCGCGTGCCGCCGCCCGTCAGTTCGTCAATCACGGTCACATCCGCGTCAACGGCCACAAGGTCGACATCGCAAGCTACAGCGTGCAATCCGGTGATGAAATCGAGGTCAAGGGTGCCCCGGCGTCCCGCCAAATGGCGACCCGCAACCTTGAGGAAAACCGCATCCGTAACGTGCCCGGCTGGTTGACCATAGATAACGAGGCCCTCAAGGCCAAGGTTACCCGTCTGCCCAACCGCGACGAAATGGAACAGGGGATCAACGAGCAGATCATCGTTGAGTTCTACTCACGCTTCTAATCAGTCCAACCCATTCTCAACCCTCAAGCTCAACCCTAGAGTTCATCACCATGCCCAAACGTCTCGGAAAGTTCGAACTCCCGAATAAACTCACCAAGGTCGAAGAAGGTTCCACGGAAACCTACGCCAAGTTCATTGCCGAGCCTTTCGAGGCCGGTTATGGACACACGATCGGCAATTCGCTGCGGCGCGTGCTGCTTAGCTCCATTGAAGGTGCCGCGATCTCCTCGATTAAAATCGAAGGGGTCAGTCACGAATTCCAAAGCATCGACGGGGTGGTGGAGGATGTCACCGACATCGTCCTCAACCTGAAGAAGGTGCTGATCGTTTCACACAAGCGCGAGCCGTTGACCCTGCAGATCAGTGTCAACAAGTCGGGCGCGGTTACCGCCGCCGACATCCAAGCCGACGCCAATATCACGATCGTCAATCCCGACCAGCTGATCTGCACGCTTGATGCCAAGCGCGCGTTTGAAGCTGAGATCGAGATCAAGACCGGCCGTGGCTATTGCCCTGGCGATCAGAATAAAAAGGAAGAGCAGTCCATCGGGGTTATTCCGATCGATTCCCTGTTCTCCCCGGTTCGGCTCGTCAAATACACCGTCGAAAACACCCGCGTGGGCCAGATCACCGATTACGACAAACTGATTCTTGAAGTGTGGACCGACGGTCGCATCACGCCCGACGACGGCCTCAAGCAATCGGCCTCCATTCTGAAGCACCACCTTGACGTGTTTGATCGCGTTTCCAAGGAAGCTTACGAATTCGAAAACCAACAGAGCGAAGTTAGCGAAGAGCAGAACAAGCTCCGCAAGCTGCTCAACATGTCGGTCAACGAAATCGAACTCTCCGTTCGTGCCGCTAACTGCTTGAATAACGCCAATATCACCACCGTTGGTGAACTGGCGATGAAGTCCGAGCAGGAGATGCTTAAATACCGTAATTTCGGCAAGAAGTCGCTCAACGAAATCAAGGACAAGCTGGAGGCCCTCGGTCTTTCGCTTGGCATGAAGTTCGACGAGCGTCTCCTCGATAATAAGAAAGAAATCTAACCAATTTCAGTCCTTGCGCCGTCCGGTCCGCTCCACGCTGCGGCCGGATCGCCGATCGGGGACTGATCAACCCATATACCCATGCGTCACAAAATACACCGCGCCTCTCTTGGCGTCACTCGTGAACACCGTGCGGCTATGCTGTCCAATATGGCAGCCTCGCTCGTCACCCACGATCGCATCAAGACCACCCTGACCAAGGCCAAGGCCCTGCGTCCCTTCGTCGAGAAAATCATCACCAAGGCCAAAAATGCCGCGGCGAAGACCGACCCGAAGGATGCACTGCACTTGCGTCGTCTCGCCCACGCTGACTTGCGTGATGAGAATGCCCTGACCTTGCTTTTCAACGAAAAGCACAAGGAATTCGCCAATCGCAACGGTGGCTACACCCGCATCTATAAGCTTGGACCTCGCGATAGCGATTCCAGCGAGATGGCCTTTATCGAATTGATCAAGGCCGACGATGCCGGCTACAAGAAGTCCAAGGGTCGCAAACCCGCCAAGGCCAAGCAGGCCGCCAAGCCGACCAAGGCCGCTGAAGCGGCTGCCGAAGCCACCGTGGCGGAAGCCGCCCCGGAGGCCGATGGCGAAGCCAAGAGCTGACCTTGTTCTGATCTCAATCTAAGTTCAACGCGTCGAAGATTCCCTTCGGCGCGTTTTTATTTATCATTTTTCACCTGTCGCGATGACTCCTGCCGTCGTCATATACTGTGTCATAGTTGGGCTGTTGTTCATCAGCCTGTGGCTGTATTATGACCGCCGGGATCACGCACGTTTCGAACGCCAACGGCGCCGGGGAACTTTTCACTGTATCCGTTGTGATCGCATCTATGAGTCCCCCGCCGGAAACGAGATGGCTGTCTGCCCGCGTTGTGGACATGAGAATCAGCGTCTAAGGTTCTAGGTAGCCTTGCGGTTGCATTTCCTTTTTGTAATTTCACCACCTTCCTACTTTTCTCCCGTATGCCACAGATTATCGCCGTTCTGGATTTTGGCTCACAATACACGCAGGTCATCGCGCGCCGTATCCGTGAGTGTCAGGTCTACTCAAAAATTTACCACTACCGCACCTCGGCGGCTCAGTTACGTGAGGAAGGGGTCATTGGCATTATTCTATCAGGTGGACCCAGCTCCGTGCTGGCCAAGAATGCACCCATTCCCGACCGTGCGATATTCGAACTGGGCGTGCCAGTCCTGGGTATTTGTTACGGTATTCAATTGATGGGCCATCTACTGGGTGGTCAGACCGTGCCCAGCAAGGAACGTGAATATGGCCACGGCACCCTGGAAATCAAAAAGCCCGGCCGCCTGTTCGCGAAATTGCCCCGTAAACTGCGGGTTTGGAATTCCCACGGTGACAAGGTGATCAAATTGCCACCGGGCTTCAGTCCGATCGGCACAACGGCCAATTCACCTTTTGCCGCAATCGAAGACCGGAAGCGTAATTTTTACGGCATTCAGTTTCACCCCGAAGTGTTCCATACCGAACGTGGCGTGGATGTCGTGCGCAACTTCCTCTTGCGGGTTTGCGAGGCCAACCAGGATTGGACGACCAAGGATTTTATCGTCCACGCCGTGGACGAAATTCGCAAGCAAGTCGGCAAGTCGCGGGTTATCCTGGGACTGTCGGGCGGGGTGGATTCATCCGTAGCTGCGGCACTCCTGCACAAGGCCATTCGCAAACAGTTGACCTGCATCTTTGTGGATAACGGCTTGCTGCGCCAAGGTGAGCGCGACGCGGTCGCTTCACTCTACAAGCGGAACTTCAAGATCGACCTGCGTGTCGTGGATGCATCGTCGCTATTCCTGCGCCGGTTGAAGGGCGTGACCGACCCCGAGCAAAAGCGAAAGATCATCGGTCGCACATTCGTGGAAGTTTTTGAAAAATCTCTTAAGACCATCGGCCATGCTGATTATCTGGCCCAAGGCACGCTATACCCGGATGTAATCGAGAGTGTCACCATTGGGGACAATCCCGCCTCGCTGATCAAGAGCCACCACAATGTGGGCGGTTTACCTGAGCGCATGAAGCTCAAGCTGGTTGAACCCTTGCGTGAGTTGTTTAAGGACGAAGTTCGCGCCGTCGGCACCGCTCTCGGTTTGCCCCGTGAGGTAGTCTGGCGGCAACCGTTTCCCGGCCCCGGTCTCGGTGTGCGGGTGGCGGGTGAAGTGACCAAGAGTAATCTAGTCGTGCTGCGGGCGGCTGATGCTATCCTGCAGGACGAGATGCAAAAAAGCGGTTGGTATTGGAAAGTCTGGCAATCCTTTGCCGTATTCCTACCCGTCAAATCCGTCGGAGTCATCGGTGATGAACGCAACTACGCCGATGTGATCGCCCTGCGTATTGTGGAATCCAAAGATGCCATGACGGCCGACTGGACCCGCTTGCCGTATGACTTGTTGCAGCATATATCCAACCGCATTACCAACGAGGTTCAAGGTGTGAGCCGCGTGGTCTATGATATCAGTTCCAAGCCGCCTGCTACTATTGAATGGGAATAAACCCCGCCCGATTAACCAAACCAACCAATGAAATCTCCACTCCTGCGTCTACTCTGCCTAGCGACGATTGCCCTGACCTCGGCAACTCCGATTCTGCGTGCGGCGGAGCCCGCCATCATAACCAAGGCTCGCGCCTATCTCGGCACTGAAGCAGCACTGAATGCCGTCAATACGCTGCACTATTCCGGCAAACTAGAATTGAGCGATATGGACGCCGATGGCCCCGAAGGCCCCATCACGATTGAAATCATATTTGAACGGCCCTATCACCAACGCAGCACCGTTACCTCTGAACGTGGCACCGAGATAACCGTTCTGAACGGTTATGATGCCTGGCAGCGGGTGTCCGCCGCCAACGATGATACGCGCTGGAATCTCACCTTGTTGCAAATACCCCAAATCAAGAATCTACGGGCTAATGCTTGGGAGAATCTTTCATTCTTTCGGGGTCTGGAAGAGGCCGGTGGCCAGATCGAGGATCTGGGCGTGACCACTATGGATGATCAAACCTGTCGCAAACTGGCATTCATCCATTCGCCTGAAGTTGTATTCTACCGCTATTTCAACGTAGCCACTGGCCGCTTGGTGCTGACGGAGACTATGCTGGGAGAAAGAATCCGTGAGATCGGTTCCATCGAAGTAGCGGGGATCAAGTTTCCCAAGGAATTGACCACGGAAGCGACACGGCCAGACGGCACCACCCAAACCGTCACCATTAGATTTGATTCGGTCACCGTAAATGAACCGGTCCCTGCGGATGCATTTGAGATGCCATTGCTCGTCTCGAAATAACCGGCGGGATTGCTTCCTGCCCGTTTGTTGCGCTAGGTTTTTGCTGTGCGCCTGCTTCACACCAATTCCAAGGAATTTGCCACCCAGCTAGCGGACTTCTGTCGCAACACGGAAGTTCCACGGGAAATCGTGGACACCGTTGCGGGTATATTGGCGGATATTCGCGCTCATGGAGACATGGCCGTAGCCAATTATGCCGCTCGTTTTGACGGGGTAAAACTGCGTTCCCGGGAATTTCGGGTATCGGCGGACGACCTCGAATCAGCGTCCAAACGGACATCGGTATCTGATCGAAAAGCGATCAAAGCCGCCCATGCGAATATTGTGGCCTTCAACCGACAGGGATTGCCCCAGGCTTGGCAGGGTAAAAACCGGCATGACGCGCTGGTGGGCGAGAAATTTGATCCAATTCGCCGGGTGGGCTTGTATGTCCCCGGAGGACAGGTGCCACTGGTATCGACCGTGTTGATGACCGCTTCGCTGGCCAAGATCGCTGGTTGCCCGGAGATCGCCGTGTTTACCCCTTCTGATAACAAAGGGAAGATCGCCGATGGTTTGTTGGCCGCCCTGCATTTTTTGGGTATCGATGAGGTCTATCGCATCGGTGGGGTGCAGGCGATCGGTGCCATGTCCTATGGCACGGAAAGCATACCGGCGGTCGATAAAATCTTCGGCCCGGGTAATGCGTATGTTTGCGAGGCCAAGCGACAGGTCTTTGGCACCGTGGGTGTAGACAGCCTGCCAGGACCAAGTGAGGTCATGGTAATTGCCGATCAGACTGCCCGGGCTGATTTTGTGGCCGCGGACTTGCTGGCTCAAGCGGAACATGGTTCGGGCCGAGAGAAGATATACTTGGTCGTGACCGATCAAAAAATTGCGGATAAAATCCACGCTGAAGTGCAGCAACAGGTCGGCACTCTGTCGCGTTCTGAGAAGACTCAACGGGTATTGACCGATGGTTTTTTGACTGTCGTGGCACCCAGTCTGACCTCGGCTGCCGAGGTGGCCAATTTTGTGGCGCCCGAACATTTGGAACTGATCGTCAAGGAGACTGCAGTCAAAAGACTGACCAAGGCGATAACGACCGCCGGAGCCATCATGATTGGCAACTACACCCCGACCGCATTGGGTGATTTTACCGCGGGTCCTAGCCATGTGCTTCCTACGGGTCGCACGGGTAGATTTTTCAGTGGGCTGCGCGTCGCAGATTTTCTGCGCCGCACCAGTATCGTGCGTTACGATTCACGCAGTGTGCGGTCTGGCAACAAGGTGGTCGCGGCTTTCGCTGCGATGGAAAAACTTGATGCCCACGGACGTTCGGTGGAAATCCGCACCAAGGGCTGAATTGTGGACCCGCTGCCGATTCATTCCCTCGCTTTGCCGCACGTGGCCAAGCTGCATGCCTATACTCCTGGTCTCCAGCCGACGGAATCGGGATGGACGAAACTCAACACCAACGAGTGTCCGTATCCACCGAGCCCGAAAGTAGCGGAAGCCCTGCAGCTGGCCATTGGCCGGACCGGTGACACCTTAAGGCTTTATCCGAACCCGAAGAGTCAGCCGTTACGCACGGCTTTGGCCACTCACCATGGCCTGCAGCCGGATAATGTCTGTGTGGGTAACGGCTCTGACGATATCCTGAACTTGTTGATGCGGTGTTTTTGCACCCAGGAAAATCCGGCCGGTTTTACCCTGCCGAGCTATTCCCTCTATCCAGTTCTCGTCGGGATACAGGACGCCGGTGCAACCGTGATTGAATTTGGTCGGTCGATGGAATTGCCGTTGGAGAAAATCGCCCAGAGTGGGGCGAAGATATTTTTCCTGACTTCGCCCAATGCCCCCACCGGAGTGGGCTTTCGGAATGCCGATATAGTCCGGATTTTGAATTCATTTGGCGGGGTGTTGGTCGTAGATGAAGCCTACGCACCCTTTGCTCGCGAAAATGCCGTATCCTTGCTGACCCAACATCCCCGGCTCGTGGTCGTGCGGACCTTTTCCAAAGCCTATGCCTTGGCGGGTATCCGGGTAGGCTATGCCCTGGCGCATGCGGATATTATCGGCCTGTTGGATCGGGTGCGGGACAGCTACAATGTGAGTCGCTTATCCCAAGTGGCCGCGCTCGCTGCCCTGCAGGATGAGGCATATTATGCCGATGTGATCAACCGGGTCCGCCGCACCCGCGACGAAGCGGTCGCTCGCTGGCAGAAACTCGGTTGGTTCACCTATCCTTCTGAGGCCAATTTTATCTTTACCGAGCCGCGCAACGCTCAAGGGGAGAGTGGGCCAGCTGTCGCCAAAGCGGCTTATGATTTCCTCATGGCGGACAAAATCTTGGTTCGTTACTTTCCGAGCCATGCCTTGACCGCTCCGTTTCTGCGTATCAGCGTCGGCACGGATGAGGAAATGCTCATCCTCCAGCAATCCCTCGAAGCATGGCTAAAGCACGCATAGCGAACCTCAGCCGTAAAACGGCCGAAACGGACATCGTTCTCAAACTCGGGATCGACGGCACGGGTGTTTCCAAAATCGACACCGGGGTGCCGTTCTTCGATCACATGCTCACCTTGTTCGCCAAGCATGGGCTCTTCGACCTTGAGATCAAGGCCGTGGGTGACGTCGAGGTTGATTACCACCATACCGTGGAAGATGTCGGTTTGGTTTTGGGCGATGCGTTCAAGCAGGCCTTGGGCGACAAACTGGGCATCCGCCGCTACGGATTCTTTTTCCTGCCAATGGATGAAGCCTTGGCCCGCGTGGTCGTGGACCTGAGCGGTCGGGCCTGTCTGGTCTTCGACGCCGTGCCGCCGACCATGTTTGTGCGCGATTTTAATCTCATTCTAGTGAAGGAATTCAGCCGGGCTTTCAGCAATGCCTTGGGCTGCAATCTCCACGTCAAATTGGAATACGGCGAGGAGCCGCACCATGTGGCCGAAGCCATTTTCAAGGCGTTGGCGCGGGCCATGGATGAAGCCACCCGGATCGATGAACGGGCGGCAGGCTCGCTACCGAGCACCAAGGGCTCGCTCTAAGCCATGAAAACGGCTCCGCGAATCGCCGTAATCGATTACGGCATGGGAAACCTGCGCAGTGTTGCCAAGGCCGTCGAAGCGGCCGGGGGCGACGTTCGAGTGGTTACCAAACCCGATGAATTGGCTACATCGGACGGGATAGTGCTGCCCGGGGTCGGCGCGCTGGCAGATTGCGTGACGGCCCTGCGTTCGACCGGTTTGGGCGAGGCGGTTCGATCCTGGATTGCCGCTGACCGGCCGTTTCTGGGGGTCTGTCTTGGCATGCAGGCTTTGTTCGATTTCTCCGAGGAGGCCGACACCGAGGGCTTGGGGATTTTCCCGGGCCGGGTGGTCCGTTTTCGTCTGCCGCCCGAATTCAAGGTGCCCCACATGGGCTGGAATACGGTGCGCTTCACCCAGACCGAAACGCCCCTGACTGAGGGGCTCGCGAACGAAGGAGAAGCATTTTATTTTGTGCACAGTTACTATTGCGCACCGGCTGATCCTGCACTCGTGCTCGCCGAGTGCGACTATGGCGTGAAATTCACCGCTGCCATCGCCCGTAGCCGGTGTTTCGCCACGCAGTTTCACCCGGAAAAAAGTCAGACCAAGGGGATTCAACTCTACCGAAATTTTGTGACCGTGGCTGGCCGAGTTTGATCGGTTGGTGTTCACGTTTGCTTACGGTTGGTGGTCGCTGAGCTAATTTTGGCCCAAAGTTCAGCTTACCGGTCTTCTTTGCTTTGCATGCGGGGAGGAAACGGATTGGTTTAGCTCATCATGGCAAAGACGGCATCACTCAAAATCGACGACAAACCGTTTGACCTCCCGATTATGACCGGCTCCGAGGGGGAGCAGGCCATAGATGTGCGTCGGTTACGGGCCGAATCCGGTTACATTTGCTTTGACCAAGGCTATGGCAACACGGGCTCATGCGAGAGCAATATTACCTATCTGGATGGCGATAACGGTATACTGCGTCACCGCGGTTATCCGATCGAACAGCTGGCCCAACACAGTGATTTTGTCGAAACCGCCTACCTGGTGATTTACGGCGAATTGCCCACCGAAAAGCAACGGAACCACTTTGGCACCTTGTTGCGGAAGAACGCGGCAATTGAGACGCAGATGCAGCGCATCTTTGAAGGGTTTCCGGACGATGCGCCACCTATGGCGATGCTTTCGTCGATTGTGGCGTCACTGGCGGCGCATTACCCGGAACTGGCCACGAATAATTTCGAACGGGATTTGCAGAATTTCGACCTTGCGGCTGCAATGGCCATTTCGAAGATCCGCACTATCGGCGCGATGCTTTATCGCTACCAAAACGGCATGCCCTATGTGCATCCGAAGGATATACCGTTCTGCGAGAACTTCCTGCACATGATGTTCTCCGAGCCGTATAAGGATTACGTCGCGGAGCCCGAGATTGCCAAAGCGCTCAACCTGCTCCTTCTCCTGCACGCCGATCATGAGCAAAACTGCAGCACCTCCACGGTGCGCATGGTTGGATCCAGCGCAGCCAATCTCTTCACCTCTTTGTCGGCGGGTATTTCCGCACTGTCCGGTCCGTTGCACGGCGGCGCCAACACCGCGGTGATGAACATGCTGCAGATGATTCATGATGAAGGCGACGATGGC
Source organism: Cephaloticoccus sp. (assembly GCA_030833445.1). Lineage (GTDB taxonomy): Bacteria > Verrucomicrobiota > Verrucomicrobiia > Opitutales > Opitutaceae > Cephaloticoccus. The sequence goes on from JAURHD010000008.1 coordinate 99,188, forward strand.
ACCCGATTCATCGAGGCCGCCAAGTCCGGCAGCAAGAGCAGCCGTCTGATGGGTTTTGGTCATGCCGTGTATCGTAATTTCGATCCACGGGCGAAGATCATTGGCGATGCCTGTGAAAAGGTTCTGGCGAAGCTGGGTATCGATGATCCTTTACTCGAAATCGCCCGAAACCTCGAACAGGCCGCGCTGAAGGATGATTATTTCCTGTCCCGCAAACTTTACCCCAATGTTGATTTCTATTCTGGCATCATCATGCGCGCTTTGGGGATACCGGTGAACATGTTCACGGTGGTCTTCGCGATTGGCCGTGCCCCGGGTTGGATCGCCAACTGGCGGGAAGTGGCCTCGCAGCCGAAGGGTCGGATCTATCGTCCTCGGCAAATCTATTCCGGGCCAGTCAAGCGCGACTACACGCCGATGGGTGATCGGGGCTGATCACCTCAAGAATTGGTTTCGGCGGCTTTTTTTGCCGCGGCCGGGTCGTGCATCAGGTCATCGAGTTTCAGTCCGGTGCTGACCTGCAGTCCTTTGATAAAGCGCCAGAGGGCCAGCATCATCATGGCCATGCTGGGCACAACAATCACGGGCCAGCTCCAGAGATGCATTTTCCCGAGCTCGTTGTTGAATGCCTCGGTTCCAGCCGGGCTGACCAACAGATACCTTGCCAGCACGTAGTTTAGCACGGCACTGACAAAAAATGACAGGGCAAGCAGTCGACTAGCGGACAACATCAGGCGAGGGAAGTCTCCCTTGGTGCCGCGTTCTTCCAGTGCTGCATCAATCCGATCGATATTCATGAGTTGAGGATTGTAGAGAATTTCCTGCACTAGGGGCAGCTTGGTCCGGGTGGAGAACAGCACTGCGCAGCCGATCACGGTGGGAATGGCAGCTTCTTTGACTGCGAACCAGAAACCATCCAGTTTCATCAGACCGAATCCCCCGGAAATGAGCACACTGGCGAATCCGATTGCCGAGATGAAATTTACGCGCCGCCGCCGAATGAAGTCCTGCAACCCGTAGCCAATGGGGAAGAGCAGGGCGATGATGAGTCCCCAGGTGGGTCCCAACCCGTTGACGCCACTGAATTTTGTGAGCACCAAGGTAGGCAACGCGACGTTGCAGATGAGGTTGATCAGTAGATTTTCGCGTTTTGGGGCAGGTTTGTCAGGAGCGTTCATTTCGTTTTGCTATGGAGAATTACTCGCTGTTTTATCAGGTCAAACTTCTGTCCCATGATTCTCCTTGGTATTAATATCGATCACTGTGCCACCGTGCGGGAGGCCCGTTACCGCGACGCGGTCGAAGCCGTCGGTGGGGCCGTCGAACCGGATCCGATTGCGCTGGCCTTGTTGGCTGAACGTGCCGGGGCGGACGGGATAACCGCCCATCTCCGGGAGGATCGGCGCCATGTGCAGGATCGGGATATCTGGCGCCTCCGTGAAAGTATAGCCACCCGCTTGAATCTCGAGATGGCCTGCACCCCTGAAATGGTGAAACTGGCTTTGGAGCTGAAACCCGCCTCCGTATGCTTGGTGCCTGAGAGTCGGGAGGAAATAACCACGGAGGGTGGGCTGGATGTGGTGGGTAATCGTGAGAAGGTTAAAGTTTGTGTTGATGCCATGAATGCGGCGGGCATCAAAACGAGCCTCTTTATTGATCCCGATGAACCGCAGATCGAACTGGCGGCGGAACTCGGTGCCCCTTGGGTTGAGCTTCATACCGGGGCTTATGCCAACGCCTACTTTGGGGATAAACGCGCGCAGGAGTTTCAACGATTGAGATTGGGGTGTGCCCGGGCGCACGACTGCGGGTTGACCGTCAATGCCGGGCACGGCATCAACTACGTCAATATTGCGGAAGTGCGGACCTTGCCGCATCTGCACGAACTTAACATCGGCCACAGCATCATCAGCCGGGCACTGTTTACCGGGATCGAGGAAGCCATAGTCACGATGAAAGCCCGGATGAATCCATGAGTGGCGGCATGGGAATTACTTTGCCGCCCGGTGGCGTCTTATTGGGACTTGGTTGCGACCTCGTAGAAGTGGAGCGCATCCATGGTGTGCTTGAACGCCACGCTGACCGCTTTCTCAAACGCACATTTACTGATGAGGAACAAGCTTACTGCTCCGGGTTGAAACATCCGCACAAGCATTATGCTGCACGATGGGCGGCCAAGGAAGCGGTCTCCAAGGCGTTTTCCACCGGCATTGGCGGTCACTTGGAGTGGACTTCAATTTCCGTTTATCATGGTTCACGGCATGAGCCTTTGGTGCGTTTGGATGCCAAGGCGCAGGCGTTGCTTGAATCACTGGGTGGCACCGGCGTCCTGCTTTCATTGTCCCATACCGAAACACACGCCATGGCGGTAGCCGCTTTGGTGCGGAGCTAATTGTCATGGACAATCCTGATCCTCGGCCACCGTCGCCTTCACAACTCTCCAAGACTCCTTCCTGGATATCATTGGGTTTCATTCTCGGCGTGCTATTCATCTGGTTTCTGCCCAAGCCTCCGCCCGAGGTGATTGAAGTGCCGGTTAAGGACGAAACTCCGGCTCCCTTGGTGGCCACGCGTTCGTCACCGGATTTCACCAAGATCGAAGCGGTCTTTGCTATGTGGGACCGATATGCCGTCTGGGACAATAATCTGACCGAGGTCGCTCTCTGGGACATTGAGTCCAAGCAATACTCCCATTTCTATGAAATCCGTCGGGCCAATGATAACTACTACTATCGATCGATCACCCGGCTGACCCGTCCAGTTCTGACCCATGGGGTGGATACTAATGCGCCCTTGTTGTTTACCGAACCTGATCTGAAACGGCAGGAATGGCTGCAGCAACGCGATGCCGAAACATGGAAGGCGATCGCTGATTCAATTCAAAAAATCGCCCCGCCTGAAAAACCGGTTACCAAACCGCAGTGAGATGACCACGGGCTGGGCGCATCCGATTCTTTCGGTCGAGGAAACCAAGGTGTTGGAAGCGCGGCTATTCGCCGACGATGAAGCGGCGGAGTGGCGGGCCATGCAGTTGGCGGGTCGAGCCGTGGCTGAGGCCGTGCTGGCGGATTTCGATGAAATCGGCGGGATCCCTGAGGGTTCGCAAATATTGGTCCTGGCAGGCAAAGGTCACAATGGCGGTGATGCACTACTGGCGGCGCAGATCATTTTGGAGCGTTATCCGAAAGTGCGGGCCGATGTCCGCTTGGTTTATGGCATGCGTGGATTGCGCCCGTTGGCCTTGCGATGCTGGCAGCAGCTCCAAAACAACCATGCCTGTAATGTCCGCGAAATCGCAGAACACGGTTTGTTGGATGCTTACGACCTCTGTCTGGATGGGATCTTTGGCTTACAATTTCGACCTCCTTTGGACGACCGCTCATCCCGGCTACTACAGAAGATAAATGCACTGCCAATAAAGTTACGGGCAGCGGTTGATTTGCCGAGTGGTGCCAATGAAAAGGACGCGTTCAAGGCCGATTTTACCTACGCGACCGGCGTATTAAAGAAACCGGTTCTTTCATGGCCGAATGCGGGTCGGTTACGGTATCTCGATTTAGGATTTTTTGAATCAGGCGGTGCAGTTGGGTCTCGGGATTCTGTCCTGACGGACAATGTGCTGGAGCCACTACGCGAGTGGCGTGATCCCCATGCGGATAAGCGCAGTCAGGGTCATCTCTTTGTGGTGGCGGGTTCGCGTAATTATCCCGGAGCTGCCTTGATGACGGTGACGGCGGCATTGCGCAGTGGGGCAGGATTAGTGACGGCCTTTGTGCCGGAATCATTGGTCCCGGTTTTTGCGGCGCAAGTGCCCGAGGCTATCTGGGTAGGTTGGCCAGAAACACCCAACGGAGGACTTGCATTGGAAGGACGGCATTTGCTCCTAGAGCGCATGTCACGGGCTACGGCATTGGTGCTGGGTCCAGGATTGGGACGGGAGGTTGAGACAATCGCCTTGGCGGCTGATATGGTGAAATCATCCCCGGTGCCGATCTTGATCGATGCGGATGCGTTGCAACCCGATGTGATTGCGCTCGCGACATCCCCGCTGGTGCTGACGCCTCATGCCGGCGAATATGCACGCATTGCCGGAAAGCGGGAGCTCAAGGAATTTGCGTCATCGGTGCCGGCGACCGTAGTCTTGAAAGGACCGGTCACCCGAATTTGTGGCGGAAAAGAAATCTATCACAGTCTTTTAGGCGGGCCTGTTTTGGCCAGAGGTGGCAGCGGAGATCTGCTGGCTGGCATTGTCGGTGCGCAACTGGCGCGGACGCCGGATGATGGGTTGGCGGCGGTATGCCGTGGGGTGGTGTGGCATGGATTGGCGGCGGATGCCCTTGCCCGGAAACACGGGGCGGTGGCAGTGCGCACGACCCAGTTGCTCGACTTTTTGCCCAACGCCCTAAGAATGTAGGCATGAAAGCTGAGTTGACCGCACCACAGGCTTTGCTGGTGCTCAACGCGCTGCCGAATATCGGTCCGATTACGTTGAACCGAATTCTCGAACAGCAAGGCAATGATCCGCGAAAAATCTTTGCGGCCACGGCGCGACAGTTGGAGCAAGTCAACGGTGTGGGACCGGCAATCAGCTCCACCATCTTGAATTGGCGGGAGCATTTCGATTTGGAGCGGGAGGAGGAGAGGATGGCAAAAGCCCACACGGTCTTTGTGACTCCGGACGATCCGGGTTACCCGAAGTTGCTCAAGGAAATCAACGACCCACCGATCGGGCTTTATCGAAAGGGCGATTATGAATTTGGCCAACCCTGCATCGCCATTGTCGGCAGTCGGCGCACGTCACTTTACGGTCAGAGTATCGCGAAAAAATTTGGCGCAGAACTGGCGCGCCTCGGGTTCTGCATCGTGAGTGGACTCGCCCGGGGGATCGATACCGCGGCGCACGAAGGTGCACTGTCCGTGGGCGGCAAGACCGCCGCAGTGCTCGGGTGTGGGATTGATATCGTTTATCCGCCGGAAAATCTCGAACTTTACCGACAGATTGAAACCGCGGGTGCCATCTTATCTGAGTTTCCATTTGGTCGACGGGCTGATCGCCAAAGTTTTCCGATGCGCAATCGCGTGGTGGCTGGAATCTGTGACGCGGTCATTGTGGTGGAGAGTGATGTCAATGGCGGGTCGATGATCACGGCGCGTTTCGCCGGTGAACAAGGTCGATTGGTCTATGCGGTGCCCGGACGAATTGATCAGGCGACGAGTCACGGCTGCCACCAGCTGATCCGGGATGGCGCTACTCTCATCACGAGTGTGGACGATATTCTATCCGAACTCAACTATCTGGACGGACTGCGACCGGCCCCGATTCCCCCCAAGGATCGGGTTGGAGCCACGGGCAATAATCACGCGGGCGTATTGTCGCCGGACGAGACCAAGGTCATGGCCTGTTTCACCGGCGGGTCGATACTAACACCAGATGCGCTTACTGAACAAACGTGCCTGTCTGCCTCCGAGCTATCCTCGGTGTTGATGATGCTCGAACTCAAACGTCTGTTGGTCCGACGATTGGACGGTAGTTTCGAAGTCAGATCCTAAATTGGTCCAGCTTACTGACGGTTGGCCCTGGCTACTTCGCCATCCCAAGTGCCGGCGATAGTGGCTCCGTATTCTTCGAAACCACCGGTTGCCTTTGGCCCGGTGAGGCGGGGGCGAGGATTGCCGATGCGTTCAGTGGTGTAGAACTGTTCGTTGGTCTGATCTTCGCAAAGAAAATGATAGGCCAGCCCGGCGCGTTCGGTGTCAGTGGTGTTGTCGCCCGTGCAGTGCGGAGTGCCATAACAAAAAAAGAGCACACTGCCGGCCTTGAGTTCAACGGTGTCCGCCTTTGATTCATCGGGGAAGCAACGGATATGGTGATCGCTGTTGCCGTCGCGTTCATGAGGCAGGAGGGAGTTGTAGGCATTTGGCACGACCCGCATCGTGCCATTGGCGATGGTGGCGTCATGGATCGCGATCCACATGGCCGTGCCACGCAGCGGTTGGGGAATCTTGAAGTAGGCGTTGTCCTGATGCCAGGCCGTGCCCATGCCGGTCTTGCCGGGTTTGAGGAATATCTGGTCGAGGTGGAGGGTGATTTCCTCTCCGAGCAGACCGGTGACCGCATCGATTACTTTGGGGGCAAATGGCAGGGAGCGAATCAGGGTGCTGTAAAAATTGGCGGGGCAGAGTTGCAGGTTCTGTTTGGAACCGGAGGTGGTTTTGCCGTCTCCGTCAGTGGCGACGTTGCGGAGGAAGTTATTCCGCTTGAGCCGACTGATGTCGGCTTGCAAGGCAGCGGTCTCGGCCGCGTTGAAGAATCCGGGCACGGCCACGTAGCCTTGGCGACGGAAGGTAGCAATTAGTTCGGGGGTAAGTTTCATGGGAACACTTAGACCCTAACACATTGCGGGTAGTCTTGCGTTCAAGGAATGGCAGTGGTAAATAGTGCACATTGTGAAAGGCATTCGTTTTTATGGCCGCGGCAGTGCCCGCACCTTGGGCACCCATCGCGACTACGGATTGGAAATCATTTATTTGGAGAAAGGAGCCTTGAACTGGCATGTGCAGGGCAGGGTGGAACGGGTGACGGCCGGCTCGGTTTTCTTCTCCCTGCCTTGGGAAGAGCATGGCAGCGTGGATGAATTTGAACCGGGCCATTATTGGCATTGGGTGCAATTTGGACTGACCGGCCGGGTGGATCGACCGCGACGCAATTTCTCTTTCCATCCTGAATTTGGTTTACCCGCACGCGAATCCCGGGAGGTGAGCGCGACCCTGACGAATGCCAAACGTCACTCCCATCCGGCGACAAATCAGGCGGCTTGGGTGATCAAGACCTTGGTGGAGGAATTGTCCCATCCTGGCCGCCAAGGGGATGTCTACATTGCCGCTTTGGGTCGTTTGGCGATCCTGGAACTTGGGCGCTGCATTGAGAGTGTTGGGAGTGGCGGTCAAGGGGAGGATGCATCCGTGCGCCGGGTGGAGACCTTGGTGACTTTACTGAGAACGGAATGTGATCAGGCGTGGACCCTTGAAAACATGGCGGAACGTTGTGGTCTGGGACGTTCACGATTTGCCACTCTCTGCCGGAGACTAACAGGCGACAGTCCTTTGATTTTGGTTAATCGTCTTCGCGTGGACCGGGCCAAGCAACTCCTCCGCGAGACGCCGCGGAGTATTACCGATATCGCCTTTGAGTGCGGTTTCAGTTCCAGCCAGTATTTTGCCCGGGTCTTCCGCAGCTTTACCGGCATGGACGCGCGTGGCTATCGGTTGAAGCATGCGCGCGCTTGAACGCAAATTTAACCTGGGGGCCAGGTCAGTTGCCGGCCGCCGAGGAGATGGACGTGCAGGTGGGGAACGGATTCCCCGCCGTGGGGGCCATTGTTGATGACGATGCGATAGCCCGCAGAGAGATTCAGTTCTTTGGCGATTTGGGCCGCAGTGAGTAACAAATGGCCGAGGAGGGCTTGATCTTCAGGGCTGGCTTCGCCGACGCGTGCGATCAGTTTTTTTGGGATCACCAACACATGCACAGGTGCCTGTGGCTGGATATCGTGAATGGCGATGCAGAGCTCGTCCTCATGGGCGATCTTGGCGGGGATTTCCCGAGCGATGATTTTCTGAAAGAGGGTGAGGGCCATCGGAATTGATTGAATAGGGAAAACAGAAAAAAGTCAGGAACGGAAATCCGATAAATTGTTTCCAGCTTTCCTGAGTTCCATATCCAAGATCAGAGGAAGAGCAGTTGCAGGTTACTGCTGGGTGCGGTGCGGGCGGCGGCGAGGTCGCGGATGAAAGCGAGGGCATCCTGATATTCCTGCAGCCGTTTGCCCACGGCGCGTTTGGGCGGGGGAATCAGCGCGGGGCGCAGGTTCGTCACCAGCAGAGTGGAATCGCGATAACTGGCGAGTTGTTTCAGCCCGGTCATGATTTCATCACGGGCAAAGAGCGGTGTGGCCGAGGTTAAGGTGCGGGCTGCGTCCCAGTGATAGAACCCGTGGGTAGGTAGATGGGAGAAAGCTTTGGCGAGCAGTTTGGCCGCCGCGGAGTTGAAAGCGGTATCAAACTTATCCGCATAGTCGGGGTGCGCGGCAGTCTGGGCCTCTAGTTCTTGCAGGCTGAAAGTGATTGCGGCCTTGATCTGCTCGGCGAGATAGAGGTCCTGCCCGGTGACGTGGGCGAAGAGGGCGTTGATAAAGTAGAGCCGCCGCAAGTCGGCGCGAGCCGGCTTCATTTCTTCGGCTTGGGCAGCGTGCTGATCTCCTGCATGAATTCGGAGACGTGACGGAATTCCTTATAAACGCTGGCGAACCGCACATAGGCCACTTGATCGATGGCGCGCAGGCGTTGCATCACGCTCTCGCCCAAGGCGCGGGAAGGAATGTCGTTTTCATACTGGGCTTCCACCATATCGACCACGTCGTCGACAATCATCGTGATCTGCTCGAGGTCGACCGGTCGTTTGTGACAAGCAGAACGAATGGCATGCACGAGTTTTTCGCGCTCAAATTCTTCGCGGCGGCCATCACGCTTCAAGACCACCAATCCATCGCGCACGAAGGATTCGGTGGTGCTGAACCGGTTGCCGCATTCCAGGCATTCGCGCCGACGGCGGATGGTATTCCCCTCCTTGCTAATGCGGGAGTCGATAACCTTGTCTTCGATGGAAGTGCACTTGGGGCAGCGCATGGGCGTGGTTCAGTTGAGGGACAGAAAGTTTTGCAGGATGTTCATACCATTTTCGGTGGCAATGGACTCGGGGTGAAATTGGACCCCCCAGATAGGCAGAGTCTTATGGCGCAGGCCCATGATTTCACCTTCGGCGGTTTCGGCGGTAATCTCAAGGCAATCGGGCAGGCTGGCGCGTTCTACCAGTAGGGAATGGTAACGGGTGGCGGCGAATCCTTGCGGCAGACCTTTGAACACGTCCGTTCCTTTGTGTAAGATGGGGGAGGTCTTACCATGCATCAGGCGCCCGGCGCGGACGACTTTACCGCCGAAATAGTGACCGACGGACTGGGCACCGAGACAGACGCCGAAAATGGGTTTTTTGCCCGCAAAGGCCCCGATCATATCGAGGGAAACACCGGCTTCGGTCGGGGAGCAGGGCCCTGGCGAGATGAGGACGCGGTCGGGATTGAGGGCGAGCGCTTCCTCAGGCGTGATCTCGTTGTTGCGAAATACGCGCTGCTCCACGCCCAATTGACCGAAGTATTGGACGAGGTTAAAGGTAAAGGAATCGAAGTTATCGATGACTAACAGCACAAAGCCATCTATCGCCGGGTTGACATAGGGGTCAAGCGTGCGGGTAAGCTATGTTAAAGCCTCATGGCCAATCATTTTCATCTACTTAAGACCGATTCGGCCACGGCAGCCCGCCGGGGACGGCTGCTGACCCGTCACGGCGTGATCGATACGCCCATCTTTATGCCGGTGGGGACGCAGGGCACGGTGAAGTCGCTGAGCCCGGCGCATCTGCGTGAAATCGGGGCGCAAATTATCCTCGGGAATACCTATCACCTGAACCTGCGGCCCACCTCCGAATTGATCCGCGATCTGGGTGGATTGCACAAATTCATGGGTTGGGACGGTCCCATCCTGACCGACAGTGGCGGATTTCAGGTCTTCTCTTTGGCCAAACTGCGCAAAATGACCGACGACGGGGTCGAATTTCAATCCCACTTGGATGGCGCGAAACTCTTCCTCGGACCGAAGGAAGTCATGGGCATCCAGACTAATCTAGGCAGCGACATTGCGATGGTGATTGATGAATGTCCGCCGTGGCCTTGCGAGCGCGATGCCTGTGCCGAGGCAGTGGCTCGGAGTTATCGTTGGGCAAAACAATGCAAGGAGATCGCGACCGAGAGTGGTTTTCTGGCGAACGGCCAGCATCTGTTCGCGATCGTGCAGGGTTCGACCTTTGATGATCTCCGGCGCGAGGCCGCTGAATCACTGGCGGCGCTGGATTTTCCCGGGTATGCGGTGGGCGGCGTTAGTGTCGGCGAACCCGAACCTGAGATGTTGAAACAGGTAGGCGCGACCACGCCGTTCATGCCGGCGGACAAGCCGCGTTATACCATGGGTCTCGGCACACCGCCGCAGTTGCTCAAGATGATCGCGCTGGGCGTCGACATGTTTGATTGCGTGCTGCCCTCGCGCGTGGCGCGCAATGGTCTGGTCTTCACGCCCGACGGTCCGATGAATTTGCGGAACGAACAATACCGCAGCGATGCCCGGCCGATCAGCGATGAAGTGGTGAATTACACGACACAGTTTTCCCGCGCCTACTTGCGGCACCTTACCGCAGCGGGTGAGATCCTCAGCTGCACGCTGCTGACGCTGCACAACCTGCATTTCTATCTCGATCTGATGGCCCAGGCCCGGGCGCATATTGAAGCGGGAGACTACGGGACTTGGCACCGAAGCTGGGTGGCCCGGTATGAGGCCGGTGCGCTGGCCCGCAAATCCTAGGTCCAATCCTGACCGGACATTGCTGGCTTGAGTGCCACGCGAAAGTTTCCCTCACTCAGGGCATGCGTATTCTCGTTACCGGCGGCGCCGGGTTCCTCGGTTCCCATCTCTGTGATCGTTTGCTCAAGGACGGCAACGAGGTGATCTGCATCGACAACCTGTTCACCGGGCGGAAATCCAATATCGCGCACCTCCGTGACAATCCGCACTTCGAATTCGTGCGGCATGATGTGATTGATCCATTCAAATATGAAGTGGAGCAGATCTACAACCTGGCCTGTCCCGCTTCTCCGCCGCACTACCAATTCAATCCGATCAAGACCACCAAGACCTCGGTGATGGGCGCAATTAACTGTCTCGGCCTGGCCAAGCGGGTGCGTGCCCGGGTTTTTCAGGCCTCCACTTCCGAAGTTTACGGTGATCCGGAAATTCATCCGCAGCCGGAAAGCTACTGGGGACACGTCAATCCGATCGGCCGGCGTTCGTGCTATGACGAAGGCAAACGGTGTGCCGAAACGCTGTTCTTCGATTATCACCGCGAAAACAAAGTCGATATTCGCGTGGTCCGCATCTTCAACACCTACGGACCGCGCATGCACCCGAACGACGGACGCGTGGTTTCCAATTTCATTGTCCAGGCACTGAAGGGTGAGGACATCACAATTTATGGCGATGGCCTGCAGACCCGCTCCTTCTGTTACGTGGATGATTTGATCGAGGGTTTCGTGCGCCTGATGAATCAGACCCAGACCGTGGGTCCGATGAACATTGGCAACCCCGGCGAGTTCACGATGCTCCAATTGGCCGAGCTGACGTTGAAACTGGTCGGGGGCAAATCCAAGATCGTGCACAAACCCTTGCCGGCGGATGATCCCAAGCAGCGTCGGCCCGATATTACGCTGGCTAAATCCGTGTTGAACTGGGCGCCGACGGTGGAACTCGAGGAAGGCCTCCAGCGCACGATCGAGTATTTTAAAACCCAGGTTTAGACAGCGATGGCAATCGCGGGGGTCGTGGCCAACTCATCAATCAGGCTGACCAGCACGTCGACCGTGAGTTTGCGCTCCTGGGTGCCGCGATAGGTTCCTCGGATTGGGGGCACGTCTCCGTAGTTTCGACCCACGCCAATCTTTACGTAGTGCCCGTCGACCGGTTGGTTGTTGGTCGGATCCAACCCCACCCAACCATGACCGGTAATATAGATTTCCACCCAGGCATGGCTCGCTTGGGCGCCTTTGAGTTGTTCCACCGGCCCGTTGTAAAGGTAGCCGCTGACATAGCGGGCGGGTAGTTTGATGGAGCGACACAAGCCCAGCATCACGTGGGCGAAGTCTTGGCAAACCCCCGCCCGCAATTTCATGACCTCAGCCATGGTGGTGTGAACATGCGTGGAGTTGGGTTCGTAACGGAACTCGCGGTTGATGTATTGCATGATCAACTGGGCGATCTGCCATACATCCGTCTCTTCGCCGATGATGTCCAACGCCAGTCGCCAGGTTTCCGGACTGACATCCACGTAGGAGCTGCCTTGGAGAAAATCATAACAGCGATCCAATTCACTGCTGTTGCTGAGTTCTTGGAGCAGGGCAGGGCGCTCTTCAGCCGTCAGCCGCAGGTTATTGCATGTGGTTACGATCGAAGTGGCCTCGACTGTCAGTTCATTATGCGGCTGGGTCAGCTCAAAGAGGTGCACGCAGTTGACGTAGAAATCCAGATAGTGCTTTAGCCGGGTGGAAGGCAGCACTTTCAGAATGAAGCTGTGCCGGATTTGCTCGGCATTGTCGGTCGGCTGCAACCGGGCTTCATTGAAGCTGTCATGGACCGGCTTGGCGTAGCTGTAGTGGGTGCGGTGGAAAACCTTAAGTTTCATCCTGGGCAGTAGCGGGGGAATCGGCTGATGACTCAGCGGATTTGTTGCTGTTGCTCTTCCTGTTGTTGGAGCTCGTTGTCGGAGTCCGGTTGGAAAGGTTGGAATATGTAAGCTTGGAAAATGTCGTCACTGATGGCGTCGAGCTTGGCCTGAATTTGGTCGATGTAATGATGTAGCCCGTGATCAAAGATGTCAGCCGGATCACAAAATTGCAGTTCAGCCAACAAACGTCCTGCATGCTTTTCCGCATCATTGGAGAAGTGGCCGGCGGCCACGCCCGAAATCCGCCGCAGGGCCTGATTGAGCTGCTCGACACAGAACCGGACGGACCGCGGGAAATCCTCCGACAGCAAAAGGAATTCGGCGACTAGGGCAGGTTGGACCTCCGAGCCATGCAAAGCCTTGTATGCATCCCAGGCACTGCAGGAACGCAGCATGGCTGACCAGCCCAAGGCATCGGCCTGATTTGCGAGCATCGGCGGCCCGTTCTCGGGCATGGATGCCTGTCGCACATCCAGCATGCGGGAGGTTTTGTCGCCCCGCTCGATATGCCGGCCCGCCACCATGAAATACCAACCCTCGTTGCGCACAATGGTGGCATCGGCGAGACCTTGCAGCAGCAATGAGCTGTTACGGATCTCCAAGAAGAAGTCGTAGGGACTTTGATTCCACAGCGCGTGGGCTCCCGGCGAACGCAGGAACAGGTAGATGCGGTTCAATTCACCCCAGAATTCGGTCGTGATTTGGTCCCGCACGGTGCGCGCATTTTCACGCGCCAGATAGATGCACGAAACGATGGAATTGGGATTGGCATCCTGGAAGACAAAGAACTCCGACACATTTTCACCCGTGGCCTTGGGATAGAGCTTGGCGAACATTTCTTCCTCCCCGGTGCTCTGCACAATGGGCATCCAATGTCCCGCCAGGGTGCTGTCGTTCAGGTTGCGGAAATTCAGGAGCAACTGGAGGTTTACATCCACGAGCCGGGCGGTGTTCTCCGCCCGCTCAATGTAGCGGCTCATCCAGTATAATCCGTTGGCGACGCGGCTTAGCATAATTATTCGTCTCCGTAGAGGACTCAAGTGTCTTTGCTGCCGCCGCCTTGCGACGAATTCACCACGAGCGAACCTTCACGCAGGGCCACCCGGGTCAGGCCGCCAGGGACGACCACGGTGTTTTCCCCGTAGAGCACAAAGGGCCGCAGATCGATGTGCCGGCCGGCAAACTCGGTGCCAGTGTAGGTGGGGTGGCGGGAAAGTGAAATGGTTGGCTGCGCGACGTAATTGCGCGGCTCGGCTTTGACCTGCCGGCGGAATTCGTCGCACTCCTTGGCGGTGGCGTGAGGACCGATCAGCATGCCATAACCGCCGGATTCGTTGGCAGCCTTGACCACCAGCTGTTCGATATTTTCCAGTATGTAGGGCAGATCTTTTTCCTCGCTGCCGAGGTAGGTCTCCACGTTCGGCAGAATCGGATCTTGATCGAGGTAGTATTTGATCATCCGCGGAACGAAATAATACATGACCTTGTCGTCGGCCACGCCGGTGCCGATGGTGTTGGCTAGCGAGACGTTGCCCGCGCGGTAGGCATTGACCAAGCCGGGCACCCCGAGCACCGAGTCGCGGCGAAATACGGTGGGGTCGATGAAGTCGTCGTCGATCCGCCGGTAAATGACGTGCACCGGTTGCAGCCCCTTGGTGGTGCGCATAAACACCCGTTGATCACGCACCAACAGGTCACGCCCCTCCACAATCTGGATGCCCATTTGCCGGGCGAGATAAGTGTGTTCGAAATAAGCGGAATTGTGCGCGCCGGGGGTCAGCAGCACGACGGTTGGATCGACCCCGCCGGAGGGAGCGACATAATCCAAGACCCGTAGCAATTCGTCGGGGTAGTGTTCGACCGGTCGCACGCCGATGGCTTCAAAACTTCGCGGGAAGGTGCGCTTCAGGGCGCGGCGGTTCTCCAGCACGTAACTGACCCCCGAGGGACAGCGTGCATTGTCCTCCAATACCAAGTATTCACCCTTGTCGTCGCGAATGATATCCGTGCCACAGATGTGGATGTAGATGTCCTTCGGCACCTCGAAGTTTACGAACTCCCGCCGAAAATGCCGGGCCGAGAGCACGTAATGCGCCGGGATGGTGCCGTCCTTCAGGATATTCTGATCATGGTAGATATCATGGAGGAAAAGATTCAGGGCGGTGATGCGCTGGATGAGCCCGGCCTCGAGGTGATCCCACTCCTTGCCGGGGATAACCCGGGGCACCATGTCGAAAGGGAAAATGCGCTCAGCCCCCTTGGTGTCCCCGTAAACGTTGAACGTAATGCCCTGCCGCAAAAAAGATAGATCCACCGCCCGTCGCCGCTCTTCATACTCGGGCTCGCTCATCGTGGTGAGCCGTTCCAACAAGCGCTGGTAGTGGGGCCGGACTGAACCGTCCGGCAGCAGCATCTCGTCAAAGTATTTCCCGGTATCTTAGGGGCGGAAAAAAGTCTGGGCGGCTTCTGATTCGGTCGATGAAGGGGGGATAGGTTTGGCCATGCGCAGCGGTTTGCACGAGCAGGTTGCGTGCTAATTTCGAATTGTTTCGAGTAATGGCATAAAAATCCCGGGCTGCCCATATATTTGATCAGTATTTGCCATTTGCCAAGTCACCCCTCGGGCCTATGTTCTGACCCTTCATGTTCTCCTTTCTGTTCAAACGGTTTGCCGGACGGCATTATAAGAAGTTTTTGGAAAAATGCCGCCCGGTCGTCGCACGCATCAACGAGTTGGAGCAATCCTATCAAGCCCTGACGGATGAGCAATTGCGGGCCAAGACGGACGAATTTCGCGAGCGGATCGCCACGGCCGAGGACAAGAACGCCGCCTTGGAGGCCATCCTGCCGGAGGCCTTTGCCGCGGTCAAAAACGCCGCCCGTCGTCTGCAAGGTCGGACCATTTCGGTCTGCGATCATGAACTGACCTGGGACATGGTGCATTTCGACGTGCAGCTCATCGGCGGCATGGCGATTCACGAAGGCCGGATTGCGGAAATGGCGACCGGCGAAGGCAAGACCCTCGTCTCAACCCTGCCGTTGTATCTCAACGCGCTGACCAAACGGAACACCCAGCTGGTCACGGTGAACGACTACTTGGCCCGCCGTGACTCCGAATGGATGGGGCATCTCTACAATTTCCTCGGCGTGACCGTCGGTTGCATTCAGCAACAGATGCCGTCCGACATCCGCCGCGAAATGTATGGCCGTGACATCACTTACGGCACCGCCAGTGAATTCGGATTCGACTACCTGCGCGACAACGGCATGGCCACGCGCAAGGAAGACCAGGTCCAGCGCGACTACTGGTATTGCATCGTCGACGAAATCGACTCGATCCTCGTGGACGAGGCTCGCACGCCGTTGATCATATCCGGTCCGGCACCGATTGAGCGCGAACAACCCTTTACCCGGCTGCGTCCGGCCGTGGACCGCTTGGTGAGTGAACAAACCCGGCATTGCAACAAGCTCATCGGTGAGGCCAAAGAGGTCTTGGACAAGGCCGACGCTTCGTCCGATGAGCGACAGGAGGCCATCCGCAAGATGCTTCAGGTCAAGTTGGGTCACCCGAAGAACAAGCTGCTGCTCCGACTCCAGGAAAATCCCGAATGGCGTAAGTCGCTCGACAAGTTCGAGACCGAGATGAGCTCGGATTTTAACAAGGCCGAATTTTATAAGATCAAGGAAGAGCTTTTTTACGGGATCGACGAACGTCAGCAGCAGGCGGACTTGACGGAAATCGGCCGCAAGAAACTGCGGCCGGACAATCCCGATGCATTTGTGTTGCCCGATCTGGCCACCGAGTATTCGGACTTGGATCGTGAAGGCGCCGGCACGCCCGAGGAGCGCGAAGCGAAGAAAAATTCCGCCCAGCAACGCTTCGCCGAAGTGTCGGAGGAAATCCACGCGATCTCACAGTTGCTTCGCGCCTATTCACTCTACGAACGCGATGTCGAATATGTGGTGCAAGAGGGCAAGGTGATGATCGTTGATGAAAACACCGGTCGCGTGATGCCCGGTCGCCGTTGGTCTGACGGACTGCACCAAGCCATCGAGGCCAAGGAAGGCGTGACCATTGAGCGTGAGACCCGCACCTACGCGACCATCACGATTCAAAACTACTTCCGCATGTATGAAAAGCTTGCCGGTATGACCGGCACGGCGGAAACCGAGGCCGCTGAATTCCAAGACATCTACAAGCTGGCGGTGCAGGTTATTCCGACCAACAAGCCCTGTATCCGTGTCGACAACAACGATTCAATTTTCAAGACCCGCCGCGACAAATTCAACGCGGTCGTGCGCGAGATCGAGTCCGCGCACAAACGTGGCCAGCCCGTGCTGGTGGGCACCGTATCCGTGGAATCATCCGAGGTGTTGTCCCGCATGTTGAAGCGGGCTGGCATCATCCACACCGTCCTCAACGCCAAGTTCCACCAGCAGGAATCGGAAATCGTTTCCCGGGCCGGTCAAAGTGGTGCGGTAACGATCGCCACCAACATGGCCGGTCGCGGCACTGACATTAAACTGGGGCCGGGCGTGCGCGAAGCGGGTGGTCTCTACGTGCTGGGCACCGAGCGTCACGAGTCGCGGCGTATCGACCGCCAGTTGCGCGGGCGCTGTTCGCGTCAAGGTGACCCCGGCATGACCAAGTTCTTCCTGTCGCTCGAGGACAACCTCATGCGACTCTTCCTGCAGGGCAATCTGGCATCGCGGCTCATGGAAGGGTCCATGCGCGATGGCGAAGAGCTCGAACATTCGCTGCTGAATCGCTCGATCGAAAGCGCCCAGAAGAAGGTCGAACAACAGAACTACTCGATCCGCAAACGCCTGTTGCAGTATGACGATGTGCTGAACCAGCAGCGCGAGGTGATTTATGGTATTCGCAATGCCGCCATCCATGCGACCCGGCCGAAGGACATTATTTTTGAGCAAGTCGAAGAAGAGCTTTTCAGTCGTCTCGAGTTGGCTGGCTACGACGGCAAGCGCCCGGCCGGTAAGACTGAGGTCGATCATTTCGTGGGTTGGGTGAACATGCATTTCCCGATCAGCCTCAAGGCGGCTGAACTCGAGTCCGGCGACACGGAGGCGCTCGCCAACCATGTCCTCGACCGCATTCGCAAGGCCTACGCGGTCAAGGAATCGGTCGAGGTGCCAACCGCGCTGGCTTCACTTGAACGATACGTGATCATCAATGCGATCGATCATCATTGGCAGGAGCATCTCACGGAAATGGAAGAACTGCGTCGTTCCATCGGTTTGCGCAGTTACGGCCAGAAGGATCCCTTGGTGGAATACAAGAGTGAGGCATACACCTATTTTGAGGAACTGATGAACAACGTGCGGTTGCAAATTTGCACCGGATTGTTCCGCAGTGCTTCAAATCTGGAGTCCTTCGAAAACATGCTCGCGATCCTTGGTCGCACTGTGAAGGCCGTTGGTCCCGCTGATGAACCTGCGGCTTTGCCGGCTGGCCGGCCCGGTCCCGCGACCGCCGCTCCGGGCGAGGATACGGAAATCCAATTGCCCAAGGTCATCGTGCGGCGCGACACCCCGAAAGTGGGGCGCAACGATCCTTGTCCCTGCGGCAGTGGTAAGAAATTCAAGCACTGTCACGGTCAGTAAGCCGGATAAAATCCGAGAATTCGAACTTGTCGCGCGCTCAACGTCTGCTGAGGATTTCGACGTGAAGCGCACTTTCGGGCCCTTTCTTTGCAGGGTTTTTGCTGCGCTGCTGCTTGGCCTGATTTTGGCCCAATCCGGCGTTAGGGCTTATGCCGCCACTGCGGATAACCGGTGAATCCCTCTTACAGGAGCAGATCCTGACATTAGAGACCGTGGTAGCGGCTGCGACGGACAAGGGGGAAAAGACCCGCTTGGAAGAGAAGCTGCAGCGTCTGCGTCAGGAATTGAGCATCGTCCAGGAGCGCCAGGCCCTAGAGGCCCGTGAACAATCTCTGCGCGACGATCGTCCCACCGGCACGCTGGACCAATTGCGGACCTTGTTGCGCGGGTTCGAAACAACCATGGCGGATGCCGAGGTCCGATTGCGGGCACTGGCTGAGCGTCGTATTGCGGTAGTCTCCGCCCGGGATGCCTTGGCTTCCCAGATCGCCAGCCGCAATCTGTCCACCGGTGCCACGGCCGAACGGCAAGCCGAGGCGGAGGATCGGATGTTTACGATCAACGAGGAATTGCGAGCCCTCGCTTTTGAACAGGAGGCGACCGAGGGAGAAATCGCACTGGTGCGCGATGCGGATCATGTGCGGGAACTGCTCAAATTATCCGAAACCGCTGAGGAGCATCCGAGTCTCCGTTCTTTATTCGACGCCTATAATCAACTGAAACAGGAGCGGAAGTCCGGCAGCCAATTGGCGGCCCTCATGTCTGACCTCGATCAGAACCTTGCGATCAACCAAGCCTCAATGGAAGTTTCGCGGCAGAAGCTGGCTAAATTTGATGAGGAACTGGCCCTGTTGGAAAAGCAGACCGGATTTTTTCGACGTGATCCCAAGATCGAGCGGCTGATGGCGCAGCAGCGCAGCCAAAAAGCTGCCTTGGTTGAAGTTCTGCCGAAAATGATCCGGCAGGTTGAAGCGATCCAACATTCCAAGCGGGCCCTCGCCATGCGGCAAAGTCTTGATGAAGCGACCAAGGCTTGGCAGGAAGAAAAGTTTACCCAGGCACGATCCGCTTATTACCTGCGGTTGCGCTGGCCGGCGGTGATCTTGGTCAGTCTGGTTATTTTGCATTTCGTGCTGGCCTATCTGGTCCTGCCGGTGTTCCGCAAAAATGAGACACTCTTCTTGTCCCGGCGCTTGTTGCGCTATGGCCTGATTTTGGTGGGCACGGTATCAGTCGCTGGCTTTCTGTTCGATGATCTCACCACGGTGGCGGCAACACTTGGGATCGTTAGTGCCGCCTTGGTTATTTCACTGCAGGATGTCTTTACGTCAATTGCGGGTTGGTTCGTGATCACCATTGGGGGCAAATTTGGCATTGGGGACCGACTTGAGATTGATGGCACCCGGGGTGATGTCTTGGATATCGAACTGCTGCGCACCACGATGCTGGAAATCAACGCGTGGCTCGGGATGGACCAGCCGACCGGTCGAGTAATTGTAATTCCCAATAACTTCATCTTCAAAAACAAGGTTTTCAATTTCACCCATGGGCATCCGTTCATCTGGGGAAAAATTGATGTCACCGTCACCTTCGCCACGCCGGTTGCCAGTGCGATGTCGCTCTTTAAACGGATATTGGAAGAAGAGACGGCCGATCAGTTTGCCGATGCCAAGCAGGCCGCCTCGAAAATGCAGCGACGTTACGGGGTGCCGGATGCCGATTATGTGCCCAAGATCTACACGCACATCGCCGACAGTGGGGTTACACTTACGCTGGTTTTTGTCGCCCACTACCGCAAATTTTCCGCCACGCGCAACCGGATCAACCGGCGTTTGGTCGCGGAGTTGGAAACCCGCCGCCATATCCAAATGGCCTACAATACGTTCAGTGTGCTGACGAGTGCGGCCAGTGCAGACGGTCCCTCCGCCGTGCTGGGTTCGGATTTGACGACCCCACCCTTTGCCCGGCCGCCAAATTAGGCTGATCCTTCTGACTTGAGTGCGGGCAAGGGGCCACGGATGCTTACACTTTGCCATGGCCACCACCGCTGAAGATTCCTTCGACCCTTACGCCGAACGCCCGTCGTTTTGGCGGCAACATGAGTCCGGCACTTGGGCTGTGGCCATGTTTGTCCTGACGGTGGTGCTGACAGTCCTGTCGTTTCCCCCGTATTCGACCCCGGAATTTGCCTACGCCTTCGCGGCGCCAGCGATATTCTGGGCCTACCTGCGGCCATCGCTTAAGCTTTATGCCGGCACCCTCATGGCCGCCCAGGCGGTGGCGTGGACTATCATCCTCAGCTGGTTGCATAACGTGACCTGGGGTGGCCTCTTTCTGCTCGGACCCTTTGTCGGTATTTGGATCGGACTTTGGTATCTGGCAGTCTGGTGGGCGATGCCGTTGATTCGACCCCACACTCCGCTGCGTCGAGTGATCGGGGTGTTGGGACTTGCCGCTTTCTGGGTTTTTATCGAGTGGACGCGCACTTGGTTTCTCGGCGGATTTCCTTGGCTGCCTTTGGCCGCCAGCCAGTGGCAGCGTTCGATCCTTTTACAGATCGCCTCCTACACCGGTGCCTACGGAATTTCGTTTATCCTGATCACATTCAACCTGGGTTTTGCGGCCTACGCTCACCGGCTGTTGCGCGAAAAGCATAAGGGTCTGCGTAAGCGCAGTCCTGAATTCATGGCCGCTCTGCTGGTGTTGATGTTTCCTTCCTTCCTCTTGTTGACCGAGGTGTTCAGTCAGGACCGAAAGGAACTGATTCGGTTTTCCCTCGTGCAACCTTATGTGCCGCAAACGTTGAAATGGGATCCGGCGATGGGCCCCGGCATCATGGATGTTTTGGAGGAAACCACGCTCAATGCCGCCTTGGATCGACCAGATGTTATCTTGTGGCCGGAGGCGGTTACGCCGTGGGCAGTGCGGGGGGATGACAACACAAAGGCCTATGTCGAATCCCTGTCCGCCCGGGCCAATATTCCGCTCCTGCTGGGTTCGATTGCCATTGAGCAGCTGAACCAACCGGATGAAGCGTGGTTCAACGGAGTGTTTTTGGTGACTCCCCATGATGGCCTGCAAACCGGCTATTATGCGAAGCGCCATTTGGTGCCATTTGGAGAATACGTGCCGCTCCGTCCGGTGCTGGGTTGGCTCAGCAAGTTCGTGCCGATTGGTGATGATTTTCAAGCGGGTGAGGATGCCCATCCGCTCCTCGTGCCGCGCCGCAATGGCGACATGGTAATCGTCGGACCCTTGATCTGCTATGAGGATATTTACCCGCAGCTTGCACTTTCAAGCGCCCGCACGGGAGCAGAATTGCTGACGGTGCATACCAATAACGGTTGGTTTGGTGAGGGTGGGGCGGCGTATCAGCATGCAGCCCATTCCGTTTTGCGGGCCGTGGAAACGCGCCGACCGGTAGTGCGGGTGGGTAACGTTGGCTGGAGCGGTTGGATTGATGAATTTGGTAATATTCGCCAAACCGTCACAAACTATGAGGACAGCATTTTTTTCCGCGGTTCCCAACTTGCGGTGGTGACGCGGGACCGGCGTTGGATCGGTCGCGAAAGTTTCTACACGAAACATGGCGATTGGTTTGTGCTGACTTGTATGGGCTTGGCGCTGCTGGCCGGCCTCATGCTGAAATTCACGCTGCCACCCCCGGTTCCAACAGAAACCACCGAACCCGACTCTCCGGAGCCGCTCTGATCAGCCTGCGCCGGGTTTACGTCGCGGGGTAGGGGTGACCTTGGTGGCGCTGGTCTTGGCACGACGCGCACGGGGACGCGGACGCGGTTTGCCTCCGTGAAGCCCGGGCAGCCAGGGTGAACCCAAACGCAGACAATCATCGCACATCCGGACAGCACGGCATGAATGCTTCGACAGGGCAAGTCGGTGCCGTTCTCAAAGTTCACGCATTTCGGACCTGACTTTCGGGGGTGGATTCCATCATAACTGTTCTCCCATGACGCCCAAAACCCTTCGTCGCGCCGTCGAGGCGCTCGCTTCCTTTAATGTTGAAACTCCCAGTTGGGGGTTCGCCGACACTGGCACACGTTTCGGAAAATTTTTCCAAGATGCCGCTGCCATCGACACCAATGACAAGCTCGCCGATGCCGGCCAAGTGCATGCCCTGACGGGTTGCTGCCCCACGGTGGCGGTGCACGTGCTGTGGGATTTTGTTGCCGGCGAGGATCCAAAAAAGACCGCCGCCATGGCCCGCAAGCACGGCGTCAAAATCGGCGCGATCAACCCAAACCTGTTTCAGGATCAGGAATACAAGTGGGGCTCTTTCGGTCACAACGACGCGAAGGTGCGCGCCCAGGCCCTGCAGCATTGTTATGATTCCGTCGATATCATGAAGGCGACCGGCAGCGAGTATCTGTCACTCTGGTTTGCGGACGGCACCAACTATCCGGGCCAAGGCAGCATTCGCGAACGCAAGGGCTACTTTGAAGAGTGTCTGAAGGCACTGCACAAACAACTCGGTCCGAAACAAACGATGTTGGTCGAATACAAGCCGTTCGAACCCGCCTTCTACGCCACCGATATCGCTGACTGGGGCATGGCCTATCTTTACGCCAAAAAGGCCGGATCGAAATCCAAGGTTTTGGTCGACACGGGCCACCACTACAACGCGACCAACATCGAACAGATCGTCGCGTGGCTGCTGGACGAGGACATGCTCGGCGGTTTCCACTTCAATGACCGCAAGTATGCGGACGATGACCTGACCCTCGGTTCAATCGATCCGTATCAAGTGTTTCGCATCTTTCACGAGATTCACTTCTTTGCCTCTGACCGTGGAAAGATGCCCAAGATCGCCTACATGGTGGACCAGTGCCACAACGAGAAAGCCAAAGTCGAAGCCATGATCCAGACCGTGGTGATGGCTCAGGAGCTCTACGCCAAGGCAGCGATTGTTGACCACGACGCCCTGCGTCGCGCCCAAGCCAAAAACAACGTCATTGATGCCGAGCTTCTGCTTAAGAAGGCCTTCTTTACCGATGTAACGCCGGCTCTGGCGGCATTCCGTAAGAAAAATAAACTGCCCTTGGATCCATTGCTGGAACACCGTCGTAGCGGCTACGAAAAGAAAGCCGCAGCCGACCGCAATGCCCGGCGCAAGGCCATGGGTATCAGTCGTGGCGGCAGCTTCGCCTGAGCAAACCCACGCAAATGCTGCAAAGCCGACGAATTTATCCCGTCGGCTTTTTTATGTCCGACTAGGTGGAAGATGAGTGATTAAATACCAGCTAAAGTGACAGCGCCCCATTGCGCAGACCGACATTATCTGGCAGGATGACTTCGTGATGAAAACCCAGTCCAAGCTTACCCCTGAGCAAATCCGATTCTTCCACGAAGAGGGTTATGTCATTGTGCCGGATGTATTCGACCCGGCTGATCTCGAACCCTTGCGCAAGGCACTGCATGCGGAGATCGGTCACAAAGTGCGCGAGTTGCAGGCGGAGGGCAAGTTGACCGATCTGCATGCGGATTTGGATTTTGATCACCAACTGGCCGCGATTCATCAGGACTCCGCGGAAAATGGGATGGCGGTCATGCGTCACCTCGAAGGATTGCGCGGCGGTGGCTTTCATGCCCCGGAAATGTTTGAGGTGATTGCTCATCCTAACCTGCTCGCAGCAGTGAGTGTATTGTTGGACACGAAGGAAGTCGTGGCGTCCTCAGTTTATCGAATTCGCCCGAAGCTGCCGAGTCTCGGTCGCGGCAATGTGCCGTGGCATCAGGACAGCGGCTATCTGGCTTCGCATTGCGATGACCAAATGATCATTACGTGTTGGGTGCCGATGGTGGATGCGACGGTCGAGAATGGCTGCATGCAGATTTTGCCGCGCACGCATCAGGGTGCGCTGGCCAAGCACCACGCGGGTGGCAATGCGGGCTTTCTGGTCATCAAGGATGAGGATCTTCCGGCCGATCCGCGGCAGGCGATCACGGCGAACTGTCCGCGCGGGGGGGTGGTATTCATGACCAATCTCACCCCGCATTGTTCGACGCCGAATTATTCGGATCATATTCGGTGGAGCACGGATCTGCGTTACCAATCTGCCGAGGTGCCGAACAATGTAGGCATGTGGCCCGAATTGGTGACTGATGAAGGTCGGGCGGATGATGAATTTTACGAGAAGATCAACGTCGCCTGTTATCCACCCGAGGCAGATTTTCTGGTGAGCAGTGCGAAGACGCCCGAGAAGGTGACGGACTACGCGGAATACGTGAAACGTCGTGAGACCTACGATAGTGTCACGGTTGGTTTGCGGGCGATTCGTCCCTGGCCCGAAGTGGCCAAAACGGCGCGCTGAGTGACACTAAGTTTGGCTTAAGTGTCGTTGGGGTTTGCCCTCGCGGAGAGATTACCTTCGCTGGGGGCATGATGCCACGATCTTTGTTTTGCTGTATCCTGTTTGTCGGTGGATGGGTGATGGCGGGGGCCTCCCCTTTGGCCGGCCATTGGCGGTTACTTCCCGAGCGCAGCACCGATCTCAGTGGTTGGAAGGCGCTCGACTTGGATATCAAAATCGAAGGCGACGTCGTGACATTGCAGCGCAATTTTGCCGCCGGGCGGCGCACCTTTGAGGATGTTACACCGATTGACCTTGCCAAAGCCGACAACGTGATCCCGGTTTCCATGTGGCCCGACAACCGGCACATCGGAGCTTACATTGGCGGGGACAAAACCAAAAACGTGCACGGCCAATGGCTGGATGGCGGGCGAGTGTTCCGCCTCAACACCGACCTTGTGCTCGCAACCCAACAGGGTGACCGGCGGGTGAACATCCTCGATAATTTCACCATTTCGACGAATGGACAGCAGCTCACGCTGATCGAGCTGCGTAGCACCCGGACGCGTCCGGTGGTGTATGTTTTCGAGCGCGTCTCCAAAGATGCGCAGCGCAAGACCGGTAACGCGGAATAACCTGACAATCCTTATCATCATGCGACTACGTTCTATTTTTCTCCCGCTGCTCTTTGCCTCCGTCACCTTCGGCGCTTGGGCCCAGCCCATGCCGCACCGGGTCGACAAAGCCCCGGCCGAGGCTACCCTCATTCCCGTCTCTTCCAACTGGCGGTTGGATGGGGATGTGCCGGTGCATGCCACGATCCTTTCTTTGCAAGGTTTGGCCAATCGGGACTATCCCCGCATCTATTTGGAGTATCCCGATGATTGGCAATGGGAGATTGCCAAGCCTTTGATTGGGTTTCTTGAAACCCGCCATGGCGTGAGGTTTGAGCGCCTTGGCATGGATGACGTCGACGCCGCCCTGAAGCGCTATGCGAAATTCGCCAAGGGCTATGTGGTATGGGACAAGGAAGTGCGATCTTCCCTGATCGTGGCGTTTACGGTTTCAGGCATTCGGGATGCCTTGGTGGTGAATGAGGACCAGATCCCGCTCGCCGAGAAGCACGGGTTGAAACCGTTGGTGGATCTGCGCGGTATCTTCCGCGGCAAGACCGATGCGGAAATATATCAATGGGCCTACGACCAGTATTGGGCGGAGTGTTCACGTGATTATTATGTGGTGCTCGGCGGGCATGCCGGTGCCGAGATGCAACCGGGTATCGCCGACTTCGGCGTGATGCAGCGTGCCTTCTTCAGTGATCTTTCGGCCAATCCGAAACATCCTGATGAGTTGGCCCTGCTCAAAAAGATACTCGGTGGGCAGAACAAGCACAGCACGGTCATCGGCTGGCACTCTTACGGCAAGGACACGGAAGGGCAGCACACCACGCTGACGGGTAGCTTTGGGCTGAAGATGGAAGGTCTGCACAATTTGCCGAACATCTCTTTTACCTGTCAGATTCCGCTGACCCCAGATTTTAAGTTCAGCAACAACCATAGCGTTGCACCCGATGACAAGCTGAAGGTGGAAAAGAAAATCTACGTCGCCGCAATCGCCACGGATTCGATGGGTATTGGCGCCTGGACAAAACCGGGTCGCGGTGAGATTCCCTACGGCTGGCAGGTGTTGATGGGCTGGCTGCGGCTCAATCCGCTGGCGCTGCAATATTTCTACGAGAGCAAGCATCCGAACGACTACTTCATCGGCGGTTTGAGCGGCCCCGGCTACATGTATCCGAAATCTATCACGGTCGCCGATTTCCCGGCACTGATGGCGGACGCCCGGAACCTGATGCAGCAGCTCGACCTGCGCGTGATGGAGATCATGGATTACTCCGAGGGCAACCGGCACGTGGGTAACACCGACCTGCCGAAGGAATTGGTGGACCGTTATTATCACGAGTTTCCCAACGCGATCGGCTTTATCAATGGCTACGGCTCCGCTCGCACTTACGACCTGCGCGACGGCAAACCGATGATCAGTTACGACTACTACCTCGATGTGGAACGTCCCGTGGTGGAAGCTGCCGCTGATCTCGAAGAGCTGATCCAACTGAATCCCCAGCGCCCCTACTATCTGCTGATGCATGTGCGGGAGCGCAACACGGTGGAGAAGGTGCGGCAGATTTTCGACAGCCTGAGCGAACAGGTGGAGGTCGTGCCCTTGGATGTTTTTCTCAAACTGGCTGCTTCAAACCAGACCTATAAAACGCGTTACCAGCAGCCGGAAGATCACATCGACCTTAATCCGTGATCCATTCCACGACGCTTTGATTTGTGATAGGGTTAGCAAGGCATCACTCTCCCTTCTAGACTCAGATCGCAGTTGCCCGTGACCCGTCTGAACGCATGATGGGCCATATGAAAAACTCATCCCTGTGGTGTGCTCTGTTCGGTCTGATGGTTTCCAGTTTTGTCTTGGCCTGTGCGGAGGAAGCGCCGGAATTTGTCACGACGGAAACCGGCCTGCGCTATTCAATTACACGTCACGGAGACGGGGTTGCCCCGCAGAAAGGGAAGGTGGTGATTGCACACTATACCGGCACCCTGATGGACGGCACGGTGTTCGACAGTTCGCGCAAACGTGATGAACCCTTCGCGTTTACCTTGGGTTACGGTCACGTCATCAAGGGATGGGATGAAGGCTTTGCCCTGCTGCACGTGGGCGACCAGGCGACTTTGATCATTCCACCTGAACTGGCCTACGGTCAGCGGGAGCGTCCGGACATCCCGGCTGGTTCAACCCTGCGCTTCGAGGTGGAATTGCTCGATCTGAAAGACAAAGCGTTGTCCGACTATTTGGAGCTGACGATCAAGCGTGATGGGTTGGGTGCGGCCCTGAGTCGTTTCGTGGAACTGAAGGCATTGGATTTTGCGGACTACTACGTGAGTGAGTCTCAGTTGAATGGCTTGGGTTACACTTACCTCGGCAAGGCACAACTGGCCGAGGCGTTGGCAGTCTTTAAGCTCAACGTGGAGCTGTTTCCGACCTCGGGTAACACCCATGACAGTCTCGGCGAAGCCTTACTCGCGAGTGGCGACAAGGCCGCCGCACTGGCGGAATACCGTCAATCGCTGGCTCTCGATCCTACCAATGAGAACGCCGCCAAGGTCATTGCTGATCTGACGGTCCCTCCGGCGGTGGAATAAGACTGCCAAGCCGGGACGGAATTTTTATTATTTGTCCTAATCAACACGAAACTTCGGTGGGGGCTTGGGAATTATATTGCGCCGGAGGTATGGAACCTGATCGGGGGGATAAGCGTCCACTAAGCATGATTTTACGACTCCCGCTTGTATTGATCGCCTTGGGTTTTATCTGGTCGACCTTGGTCAGCGCCAAATCCGCGGTCATGCGCTTGCCCGATGAACTGGTGGCGACGGAACGAATCGCAGTCGAGGGCCGTCAAGGTTGGCGCAAACTGCAGCACCTGCGGTTTGGCGACTTTCTGGCCGATGATGTGCAACGCTCCATCACGAAGGGCAGCGATCTGGAAATCATGGCCTATGAGGGCAGCAAGCGCCGACAAACTTTCGGTTTCAATTTGTCGGAAAAAGGTGAACTGGTTTGGCAGGTCGTGGCGGCGACCAATCTGCATCGTCGGGCCGTGGATCTCGGGGTCGACATTGAAATGCGCAATCGCTCCGGGCTGAATGCCAATTTGGTGCCGGTGTCTACCCCCGACGTGACTTGGATTTTGGAACTCACTGAGACGGGAGAACGACCCTTGGCCGGCTCATTACGCCATGATCACACCAAGCTATTGGTGAAAGGGATCAATCGTATGCAGGGCACGCCCTTGCCATTGGATGGCACGACCGGTTATGTTTTCGAACTGAACGGCAGTGCTTTGGCGGCGGTCGAAGTGATCAATAACGGAGCGATCTGGATCTCTCCAAAACTCGATCCCGACCTGCGTGGTCCCGTGGTCGCGGCCATGTCCACTTTGCTGCTGTTCGATTCGTTGCGTCCGACTTTAGTGGAGTAATCTGATTAGACCGGGGTGTTAATTACGGCCTCGATCCAGTAACCATCGGGATCGAGCACGAAGGCGGCGTAGTAATTCGGACCGTATTCCGTATGCAGGCCACATCCGCCGTTGTCAGTGGCCCCGTGTCGCATGGCCGCGGCATAGAACGCATCGACCGATGCCCGGTTCGGCGCCGCAAAGGCGAGGTGAAAGCCTTCCCGGGGAACGCTGATCGGTTCCTCCTGCCGTTTGAGCGCAAACTTGTCGCGGTTTTCCTCGACACCGTATCCGATGAACCAATCGCCGTCGCACACGCGACGGTAGCCGGGTGGCATCATAGAATTCCCCTGCGCGTGGCAGGTCGTTCGTGGCGAATGAGAGATGATGAAGGAGGTGCATGGCGGGGTATTACCAACTAGCGGTTGAGCCACCAGATGGCGGTATTGAGGGTGGTCGCGAAACTCACCCAGGCGAGATAGGGGATCCACAGGATCCCGGCGATGTGGTCGAGTCGCCAAAAGTCCCTTTGGATAATGGCAAGGGCTGACCAGAGGAGCACGATTTCGACCAAGGCCAAGCCGGGTTGCTGCAGGCCGAAAAACAGGACTGACCAGAGCGCGTTCAGACCCAGTTGGGCAAAGAATAGTCCCAGTGCCTTGTTGGCACCGGGTTGATCCTGTTGGCGCCAGACCCGCCACGCGGCGATGCTCATCAAGGTGTAGAGCAGAGTCCACGCCGGTCCAAACACCCAGGCCGGTGGATTCCAAGCCGGTTTGTTGAGCAACGGATACCAAGTGCGCACACTTTCCGCCGTCGCATAGCCGCCAATCGCCGCCGCCGAAAAGGAGGCGATGAGAAAGCCCCCCAGGACAAATGCGGATTGTTTGTTTGGCTTCATGTTGATTGCCGGTGGGCGCAAATTAGCGGTTCGAATCAGGCTCGTTTGCTTTTCGGCCGCACGCCGCACTTTGACCAGTCCCACGGCTTGAAGCCGAGTTTCAAGGCAGGGGAGTTCTGGGCGAGTCTCCAGGTCTTTTTGCCTTCGGTGAGTTTCGGATCAGCGACGATCGACAACGAATCATGGCCCGCCTTCTTCCAGGCTGTCCAGCTGACGCGTGGCGGCACCCCGCGGTCCGTGCTGCTGGGATTAGAACTGGCGGGCAGCGGTCCCTCTGGATTCCAGAAGCAGTTGGCGTTGGAAACGAGGGCCCCTTCGGCGATGTTACCTTTGTAGCCACCGCAGAAGAGACTGTGGCTGGGGCCGACGATGATGTTGTTGAAGTAGTTCGCGCTCCATTGTCCCGGCTCAACCCGCGAGACGGAAGTCAGCGCGTTCTGTCCGCGAGCGAAGATGTTGTGCCGCACGACATTCTCGCGGGCGAAGTGAATGTTGAAAGGCGCGTCCTTGGTGTCGTGCACGAGGTTGTGCTCGATCAGCAGGTGTGACGTGCCCTCGTCGAGATAAATGCCCCAGCCGCCGTAGTCCTGTGACCAGATGTTATAGAGGTGATTGCCACGGACGACGGTCCCGGGTTGCACCCCCAGCGTGTAGATGCCGCCCATGTCGCTGAGGATACCGGCGCCGATGTCGTGGATGAGATTATGCTCGATCCGGTTGTTGCGGGACGGCGTCTCGCGGTAGCCCCAGGTCCAGCCGGTGGAGATGCCGGTGTAGCAGGCGTGGTGAATGTGATTGTGGGCGACGATGCAATCAAAGGCATGGCCGAGAAACACGCCGACGCCCTGATGAAAGATCCGGCCGATGTGGTGGATGTGATTATCGGTGATCGTGAGGTGCCCCGTGCGTCCATCGAGGTGGCCGTCCATATCGGTGCCGCCGCCGCGGATGCCGCCGGCGCCGAGTTCGTGGAGATGATTGCTGATGGCGGCGCAGTCGCGACAACCTTCGTCGAATTCCAACCCATAGAGACCGGTCTGCGTGATGGTGCAGTCGTTGACCGCACAGTCGCGCGCGGCACGGAAAGTGAGTGCGCCGGGCACGCAATGGGCGGCCTGCACGCTGCCGCCGATGGGCTGGTCGACGCCGTAGGTCTGCGCTTGGTGAAATTGCGGCACATGGGCGAGCGGTGAAAACCAATCGGCGTGCCGGAAGGTGAGCCCGGTCAGCTGCAACCCGCGGATATGGGGCGTGGCGTGGGCATCACAGGCCTCGATCGAATCATTGAAGAACGTGCCGCTGGCGCGCACGAAGGTGTGGAGCCGCGGGGCGAAGATCGCGGTGTTCTGCGGCGTTTCGCCGGGGCGGGGCAGGTAGTAGAGCCGGCCGGTCTCGCGGTTAAGATACCATTCGCCGGGTTCGGTGAGTGCCTCGAAAAGATTGTCGACGTAGTAACGTGCGAGCTCGCGGTTGCCGTAGGCGGCGGCAAACGCCTCGTAAAGATTGAACGCGGAGCGGCGGGCGAAACGCAGCCAACCCGTGCGCGGGTTCAGTTGCGGACGCGGCAGGCGTTCCTCGATCCAGTAATGCAGGACGACAAACTCGGCGTCGGGCAGGGAGTCCCAGTTTTCCACGTCGCCTGGCTTGGGTTTGAAGGTGTCACTCCCCGCAAAGAGATGTCCGGCATCCGGGTTCTTGATCTCGCCAATGTGAAAGACGTTGTTCGCGGATTTCTGTTCAGGCGCAAATTTGGGCAGACGCGCGCGCGCGGCCCGGCGGCCATTGACGAAGAGGGAACGGAAGAACCATGCGCCGGAAGCGACTTCCGGCAGGTCGAGGGTCCACTCGGTGCGGCCGTTGCGTTCGCCGACTTTCAAACCGGTCAGCTGTTGGCCACCATCGAAGACCGGATTCGCCTTGGGTGCGGCCTCATAATGCGTGTGCGAATCCAGCGGCGTAAAATCGACGGTCTCCGACAGTTCATAGCGGCCGTCATGGACCTGCACCGTGACCGGTTCCATCAGTTTGCCGGCGGACCGCAGTGCGCGGAGGTTGTCGCGGGCACCGGCGAGCGTGGCCCAGGGACCGTCGCGACGGCTGCGGGTGGGAGTCGCGAGGCGACCGCTCCATTTATCGTTACCTTGAGGGGAGAGGTGAAAGACTTGCATGAATACCATTCAACCCAAACGCAGAGCTGTCTTACTGGCGAAAGGAAAATCGCCCAGAATACAGGTAGAAGACTTGGATGCGGTCTGACCTAGCCTCGCTTCGCCTTTGGCCGCACGCCGCAGTTCGACCAGTCCCACGGCTTGAAGCCGAGTTTCAAGGCGGGTGAATTCTTCGCGAGGTTCCAGGTTTTTTTGCCTTCGGTAAGCTTGGGATCGGCGACGAGAGAGAGTTCGTCGTGACCGGCTTTTTGCCACTGGGCGAAGTTTAGGCAATGCGGGATGGCCTTATCCTTGAGGTAGCTCTCCGGATTGACACTCCGGGCGAGTTTCCCGTCAGGGAACCAGATGCAGTTGCCGTTGGAAATGAGCGCGCCCTTGGCGATGTTGCCTTGATAGCCGCTGCGAAAGAGCGATTCGCTGGGACCGAGCAGGATGTTGTTGAAGAAGCTCGCGGCGTAGTGGCCCGGATCGATGCGGCCGACGGCGACAGTGGCGCGGCGTCCGCGGGCGAAGATGTTGTATCGAGCGACGTTCTCGCGCCCATAGTGAATATGGAAACCGGAGTCGCGAGTGTCGTGGACGAGGTTGTGTTCAACGAGGACGTGCGCGGTGCCCTCGTCGAGGTAGACGCCCCAACCGCCGTAATCGTGCGACCAGATGTGGTGGAGGTGATTGCCGCGGATGATTGTGCCCGGTTGGATGCCGAGGGTGTAGATGCCTCCCATGTCGCTGAGGAGGCCGGCGCCAATGTCGTGGATGAGATTCGCCTCGACGCGATTGTGGCCCGTGATCGTGTCGCGGTAACCCCAGGTCCAACCGAGGGAGATGCCGGTGTAGCACGTGTCGTGAATATGATTGTGCGCTATGACGCAGTCGGCGGCGTTGGTCAGCAGGACGCCGATGCCTTGGTGAAAGATCCGCCCGATGTCGTGGATGTGATTGTCGGTGATCGTGAGGTTGCCGGTGCGGCGGGCACCCATACCGTCGAGATCGGCGCCGCCCATGCGGATGCCACCGGCGCCGAGGTCGTGGAGATGATTGCCGGTGGCGGCGCAATCGCGACAACCATACCCGAACTCCACGCCGTAAAGGCCGAGCTGTTCGAGGGTGCAATCGGCCACGCGGCAGTCCCGGGCGGCCCGAAAGAGCACGGCGCCGGGCACGGCAATCGCGGCCTGCACACTGCCGCCGATGGGGAGATCCTGGCCCTCAAGGGAATCGTGCGAAGGAATGTGTTTCTCGGTGAGCGGTGAAAACCAATCGCCGTGGCGGAAAGTCAGCCCGACGAACTCAAGACCCTGCACATACTTGGTGCCATGCACATCCAGGCGATCGCCGGATTCACCGAAGACACTGCCCACGGCGCGAATGAACGAATGCAGCCGCGGCGCGAAGATTTCGGTGGTCTCCGGGGTTTCGCCCGGTCGCGGCAAGTAGTAGAGCCGGCCGGTCTCGCGACTGAGATACCATTCGCCGGGTTCGGTCAGCGCCTCGAAAAGATTGTCGATGTAGTAACGGGCGTGCTCGCTGCCGTGCGACTCATAGAGACAGAAGGCCGAACGGCGGGCGAAGCTGATCCAGCCGGTGCGGGGATTAAGAGCGGGCTTGGGCAGGCGCTCCTCAATCCAATAATGCATCACCACGAACTCGGCGTCGGGCAGGGAGGCCCAGTCGGCGGAGATGTTGCCGGCTGCGGGCTTGAACGTATCGCGACCGTCACCGAGGCCGTGCTTTTCCGGTTCGAGCATTTCGCCGACGCGCAAGACGTTGCCGCCACCCTTGAGGTCCGGGGTGAACTTCGGGAAGCGCGCCCGGGGCGCCCGTCGGCCGTTGACGAAGAGGGAACGGAAAAAACGTTTGCCCTGCACGACCTCCGGCAGATCGAGCGTCCATTCGGTGCGACCGTTGCGCTGGCCGATTTTCCAACCAGTAAGCTTTTCCGCACCATCGAAGACCGGGTTCTCCTTGGGGGCGGCCGCATAGCGCGTGTGGGAATCTTCCTGGCCGAACTTCACCGTCGCGGTCATTTCGTAGCGACCGTCGTGGACGAGGACGGTGACCGGACCGGTGACCTTGCCGGTGGCCTTCAGTCTGCGAAGATTGTCGCGGGCACCGGCGAGGGTGCGCCAGGGCTGTTTGGGGGTGCCCGCGGCGCGATCACGACCTCGTGGGTCAAGATGGTAGGTATGCATGGGGAAGCGCGAGGGAGCCAAAGTCTCCCGCGGGCCAATGGCGAAAAGAAAATAGAAGCCTTGGCCGTGGGTTAACGCATGCGGGGCGGGGCGGTGGGTGCCTTGAAGACGACGATGGATACGCCGATCACCACGAGGGCGCTGGCCAGATAGAAACTGCCGGGTGGCAATTGATGAAAGAGTAGCCAGGCCATGATGCCGGCAAAAATGAACTGCCCCACGTTGCACAGACTGACGATCTGGCCGCGCAGATGCCTCATGCTCGCATTGAGCACCGTGTGGCCGATGATGGTGGGCAGCAGGGCCAGTCCGATCATCATTAACCATTCATGGCGGTCATGCACCGCGTAGGTATGCCACCAAGGGAGTGCGACCACGGCACAGATCAAACCCGCTTTGAGGTAAACCGGCACCATGTAAAGCCAGATGGAGGGGAAGTCGCGGTTGCGTCGGCCCAGCGCCAGGTAGCAGGCAAAGAGCAGCATCGAGACGAAGCACACGATATTTCCCCAGACGCTGCCGCCCCCCGCCAAGGCGTCCCGGATGCCCAGCGTCAGCACGCCGGTCAGCGCGATGCCGGTGCCGATGATTTCCCACCGGTTGATGCGTTCACCGACCAACCAGTGCAGAAAGAACGGAATCGCGGCCGGGGCAAAATTCACCAGCAGGCTGGCCTGCGCGACGATGGTCATGCGTGCGCCATAGGCCCACGTGATCATGTGCAGGGCAAAGATCACCGAGGGCAGGAGAGTGCGGCGCAAATGCTCCCGGGTAAACACGGCCTCATGGCGGCGGTATTCCCGCCACGCGATGGGAGCCATGACGATCGAAGCCAACAACAAGCGCATCGCGGCCAACACGATGGGATGCGTGTGGCTGGCATTCATCATGATGACTGCGGTGGAGCAGACCATCACGCCGAACAGTAGCAGCAGGAAGTGGCGCAGCATGAAAAGCGCGACGTTGACGCGGTGGGGCGTGCAGTCGAGCGCGATGCAAACTGTCTCTGTCTTACACTGGCAGACTACATCGCGAAACCACCGGGGACTTGGGCGAGTTCCGCTGCGGTTTGAACCAGTTCAATGGCGACCTTGAGGTTGAGGTCCTCGAGTTTTTTGAAACGGATGCAGCATTTGCCGACCGATACATTGCCGAGCCGCGCTTTGTTAGTCTCCGCGAGATACCCTTTCGGCGTGCGCGCGCAGAGATAGAGGCTGATGTAGTTATTCTGACTGGCCAAACAGATGATGGCGCCATCGCCCTCGCGGCCACTCTCGTATTTGTAGTGTAGGGCCCGTAACCGAGCATGCCATAAACCATGACGGGCTTGAGCTTCGGGACTGCTTTGCGAATGGCCTGATGCAGGGTGGTCAACGCAGCCTGCCGGTCCGCGGGTAAGCTGGCCAGATACTGCTCCGGGGTTTGGATCTTCGCGGCGGCTTTCATCGCCGTGAAGCTGGAGCAAAGTTTTTCAACCGTCAATTGGGTCCGCGGCCCGTCTGCCGTTCGGCCTGTTTGAGTCGCAGCCGGGTGTAGTGCACGGTGGCTTCCATTTCATTCTGCGTTTCCAATTGGCTCTGGTATTTGCGTGATAGGATATCGTCGTCAGGATGGTCGGCCAATAATCGTTGGCCAGCGGCGATGGCGGCCTCAATCCGTTGGACGCTGGCGGCGCGAGCGTCAGTGGTGCGCTGCAAATCCCGCCGCATAGTAGAGGGCAGTTCCTGACTGAGCCTGGCCAGCCAGCGCGCCGGACTGGCCTCGGGTCCGAACAGGAGGTATTGGGAATTGAGAATCAGCGCGCGAGTGTCGGGCGAAATGTAGAAGGTGGGTCCCGGCGGATAGCCATGGGTGTCCGGCATGAAGGCTTGC
This sequence comes from Cephaloticoccus sp., assembly GCA_030833445.1. GTDB lineage: Bacteria > Verrucomicrobiota > Verrucomicrobiia > Opitutales > Opitutaceae > Cephaloticoccus. The sequence goes on from JAURHD010000008.1 coordinate 134,657, forward strand.
ATGATATCTGGAGATTCCACGCCAATGATCGAGGGTAGGCACCGGCTGATCTCGCAGAACTTGCGACAGGATTCCGCGCTGGTGATGAAGCGGAGGAAATCGAGAGCCTCCGCCGGGTGCTGGGACGAACGCGTGAGAGCGAAGCCGCCGTAGGTGCGCAGGCCGTTCTCGGAGCTGCGCGCCCGCATTTGCGGACCGAAGCGAGGATTGTCGACGTCGGGTTGCGGACTGCGGATCACTTGAATGGGAAAATTGATCTGATCGAGGATCCCAGTGGCTTGCAGGCTGAAACCCATCAGCATGACGGCGCGGCCCTGCACAAAACGGAAGTGCGCCTGGTCGTGATCAATCTGGGTGAAACCCGGCGTCAGGAGCGCACCAGCTTCGCGCATCAGTTCAGCCGCAGATTGCAGAGCGGGATCCTTGAGGGTCCATCGGCCGAGCAGATATTGAAGATAGAACTCATCGTTATCCATCGGCAGGTCCATGGTGGGATTCAGCCGACTGGTCAGATCCTGCATTTGCGAACGGAAGAGATCGTCCAGCATGAGAATCCCAGTCAGGGAGGAACCCGCAATCGGCTCGATATGTTCGCCTGTGCTTTGCGCGTAGTCGTGAACTAGCGCGCAGAATTCCTGAAATTCTCGGAAGGTCACCGGAAGCTGATCGCTCCCGGTTACTTTCCGCAACAGATCCATGTTGCAGTAGATGCGAATGGTGGCGGCGAAGAGGGAGGCGCCATAGCACTCAAATGTTTCCGGGTCGTAGCTGGTCACCATGCCGTCCTTGAAGGTGTTGCGCCACGGCACACCCTCGAGGGGAGTGCCGGCGTTGTAGGGATTGGGCAGGTTGATCTCGGCGGTGATCGGCTGGAAGTAATCGTAGAAAAATCCGCCCTGCACGCCGAGGCCGATTTGCACGAGGTCGGGCGCGGTGCCGCCGATCAACTGGGTGCTGCCCCATTGGCGATACATGCGCCCCGGCACGGTGATTTGTTCGACCCTGATATTGGGGTGCAGCGCTTCGTAGTCGCGGATCAGTTGTTCGAATGCGGTGCGGATCCCCGGTTCGAGCTGCCAGTGGCCGAAGCGAATCGTGATCCTGCCGTCGGCTGAAGGTTTGCCCAATGGTCGCAGTGCCTGCCACGCGCAGAACAGCACGAATACAGTGCCGAGCAGTAGCAGGCCGCGGCGAATGAGTTGGGAGGGTTTCACGGGCCAGCCTCCGTTTCCAACGCTTGCAGTCGTCGCGTGATTTCATCCGTCCGGAATTCGCGCGGGTATTCCTCAAGATAACGCCGGTAGTAACGAATGGCTTCCTGCGGTTGGTGCAGCAGGCGGGCGGACTCGGCGGCTTGGAGCAACAGGTTGCCGCGACGTGGCGGCCGCACGATCAGGTCACGGTCGAGGCAGTAGGCGATCAGAGGCAGGGCGCGTGCGTGGTCACTGTGCAATCTTAATAATGCATCGGCGAGGGCCAGCCGGGTATCGCGTTGCGTGGCGGGCGATACGAGTTGCGGTAGTAGAGCGGTGATTTCGGCGACGTGCGCTTCCCAGAGTTCCGCCGTCACGTCCGCGTAGAGCAGGAGGATGGCGAGCTTGGGGGCAGCCAGTTCAGCAATGGGGTTGCCTGGGTGCTCGTGCAGCAATTGCCGATAGGCATTGATCGTGGTCAACGTATCCGCTGGTGGACTTCCCTCGGTGGACAACCGCGTGCGGTAATAGGTCGCGGCGATGCCGTAGTCGTCGTCGGGATTTTCCTCGATTAAGTCCGCCAACAAGCGCTGGGCCTCCTCTCTGCGGGCCGATGTGTGTGGCTGGATGGTGAAGGTGGCGAGGGCCGCGCCCAGCCGGGCTTCACGCGAATGCACGGAAGCGAAGAGCTTCTCGGCAGGAACTGGATTCAATCGGCTCAACTCCCGCCAGCCTGATTGGATTTCCGCGTCACCTTCAGCGGTTTGGCCACTGCCACACAGGGCACAGCAAAGCAACAGGACGGATAAGCAAAGGCGGGGCATCAAAACGGAGAGGGGACATTCAATAAGTGAGAACGTCCTGCATACTGCGAGATTGGATTGATCCCGTGTCTAAAAAACAAAAACGCGGCCATCGCCGGGCCGCGTTCCTATTCGAAGAATTTACCAACGGTTTATTCGAACCATGCGCTGACCATCTCGCGTGCGGCATTGCCTTCCGCCACCAGCTTCCCTTGCGGGTTATAGACTTTGAAATGGGGGATGCTGCGCAGTTTGTATTGGTCGGCGACGGGAGACTCCCAGTCGATGCCTTTGTGGCCTTCACGGTTGATGTCCACCTTCACCACCACGACATCGGCGCGGTTGGCGTGAAGCTGGTCGAGGTGCGGTGCGATTGCGCGGCAGGGCGGGCAATACTCGCTCGTGAAATCAAACACCACGGTTTTGCCCGGGACGAGATATTGAGTGATGTCCACTTCCTGACCGAAGGCGATGCGCTCTGGTTTGGCGGGCTTGGTCGCAGTGCCCGCGAGCGTAGCCGAAGTGGTAAAAGCGAGCACTGTGAGAAGTCCGAGTGTGGAGATAAGGGAAGTGGTTTTCATAAGAAATGTTTTGGCGATTGGACTGGTTTGAGGGTTTCTTTCAATCCGGTGACGAAGCAGCCGACAACCTATTAGAACGAAATATATTATTTCCTCCAGTGCGGCCTCATAACGTAATCCGCGGCGCACCAGATTCGCGCGGGACGATGGAAACAGCCACGGCTTGCCCCCGATGTTCACCGGTGATCCGCCAACTATCGGCTTCCCGTTTGACGGACACTTTCCCGTGGGGTTGTCCCTTCGGTGCGGCGGTGCAGATGGTGAGCAGGCAATGCCGCACAGCCGATGCACTGGTCACTTCGACAAATGGATAGACGCCGTCTTTATCGGGAATGGTGAGTTTGCCGGTGGTGATGATAGCTTCACCCAATGCTGCGCTGGACGCCTGCAAACTGGCATGGGGTCGCGTAATCGTGAAGGTGCCGCCTTGGGTTTGCACCGTGCCTTGGCTGTCGTCGTTGAACACTTGCCAACGGGTTTGCACGGGCAGGGCGACGGTTAGGTCGACCTCGTCGCAAACGATAAGGATATCCGGCTTGAGTAAAATGACGGTGCGTTGGGCGCGGGTGACCGGAAGTCCGGCCTTGGCGTAGGCTGCTGCCGCGTCACTGGTGGCACTCATCCAATCGCGCCCGAACCGATGATCGACGAAGGTGGCGTGGGCTTGCGAGGCGTTGGTGCCTTCCTCGCCGTTGTGATACTGGTGGCCGCGACCGTCGATCAACAGGGCGGTATGTGCGGCGGTCAGGCGCAGCTGCCATTTGGGATCGGTGCGCATGTAGCTGGCCTTGACGGGATCGTGTAACAAGCGCTCCCCATGCGCGACGAATATCAGACTGTTGCGGTCGGCGTGTTCGTGATTCTCCGGTTCACCGCTACGCAGCGAAAGCACCGTGTCGGTCGGACTCCAGCCGGTGCGCGAAATCACGATGCCGGGAAATAACACACGATCCAGGGGGAGGTCGGCGCTGCGTCGCGCCGGCACGGTCGGATCGAACCAGATTGCAGCCCAGGCAGACACGGGCAGATCGCGCACGGTGCCGGGTTGCAAGGCCAATTGATTGGCCGTGGAATCACGGAAGTGGCGCCCGATCCATGCGAGGGGTTCCGCGCCGGACATTTTGAAAGCATCGCCGATGTTCAGGCAGGCATCGGGCTGAGTGATTGTCGGCACCGAGACCATTTGCACATAGCGGGTCATCGCCGGAAAATCGAAAGCATCGCGCACATCGATACCGCAACGCCGCCGCAACAGCTCCGCGGACACGCAGTAATAGTTGAAGGTGAAGTGCCAGTAGTCCGGCCCCTCGGGAAACGCGCCGTCCTGCGGCAGACGCGAAACGAAGAGGCGCAGGCTGGCGTCGGCCATCGCAGCCCATTCCGTGGCCCGTGGGTGGTGGCCTTGCAGGAATGCCGCGGCAGCGGCGAGTCCGGAACTGGCGATGATACGGAGATTATTGACATCAAGGATTCGCGGCCAGCGGCTGAAATCGATGTCGAGGTAAGCTTGATCAAAGCCCTTGGCCTCCGGATCCATGCCCCAACCGATGACTTGATCGGGATGCGTCATGCCAAAGACGGCCCGCTCGGCGGCGGGTCCGGCCTCATCGCCGATGAACCGCACGACGGCGGCGTGTTCCTCGTCCGTCAAATCGTTGGCCAGCCAATCCGCGGCCAGCACGACCGCAATGCTGGTGGTGCCGTTGCGCATGACACCGACGGTGTCCTTGCCGGCTTCGAGGATCCAATCCCAACGACGAAACGAGAGCACACGATTTAAGGCCAGTTTGGCGAGGGCGAGCTGCCGCGCGTCTGGTGCAATGGCGTGAACGAATGCACAGCGCTGCAGAATATTCGCGGCGCGGCCAAGGTCGGCATTGACGTGGTCGAGCTTGATCTCGTCGCGCAGGAAGCGCTCGTCATCGGCCAAATCAGCTTCGCGGGCGTAACGCCAGAACGAGGCGAATTCGGGGCGGGCCAAAGTTTCCTTGATACGAGGAAGCTCGGATTGATCGAAGAGCAGGCCCTGAGGCAGGGGTGAGTGGGTCATGAGTTTTGCAGATCCTTCAGAATTTCGTGTGCGGAATTGTGACCGGGGATACCGCTGACTTCGCCACCGCCGTGCTGGCCCGCCCCGCCCAAGTAGAGTCCACTGATTGGCGCGCGGTAGTGTGACAATTCAGGCAATGGCCGATTGGCCAGCAGATGATGTGCGTCGTGGTGCGCGTGCCAGATGGAGCCGTCGGTCAGCGCGACTTTGCGTTCAAGATCGAGCGGGGTGCGGAACTCGTAATTGATGATCGAGCGGCGGAAATTGGGAGCGTATTCCGTGATCTGATCGATGAGACTTTCTGCACTGCTGACGCGGTGATCGTCCCACGTGCCTTTGGCTAGTTTGGCCGCGGCGGAGTAAACGTAGATCGATACGGTGTGCTTGCCCGGAGGTGCAATGGTATCGTCCAGCATGGAAGGCACATTTACACTCATCATCGGGCGGGAGGGAGGGATTCCGGCCTTGAGCTCGGCATAGTTGGTGCGAATCGCGTCACGATTCATTTCCAATTGCACGGAGCCGCGGTGCGGCAGGTCGGGATCGCCGTCCCAACCTTTCCACTGCGGCAGTTCACTGACGGCGGCGACCAATTTGAAACAACCGACGCTGGTATTGATGCTTTCAACCCGTTCGCGCAGTCCGGGGGGCATGGCTGCGGGTGAGAGCAATTTTAGAAAGGTCGTCTTCGGATCGGCGCAGGAGAGCACACAGGGGGTTTGGATCGTTTGCCCGTTGGCTAGTTGCAGACCGGTGATGCGGTTTTGCTCCACGAGGATTTCCTGCACTGGCGTATCGGTGTGAATCGTGGCACCGGCTTCGATCGCAGCATCGGCAATCATGGCGGCGAGGCGGCCCATCCCGCCCTTGACGAAACCCCACGGGTTCGCCTCGCCGGTCTCGGGATCGGGTTGGCCCAGCGCGGTGTAAGTCAATGCCATGGCCGATGGATTGCACGACACCGCGGAGAGATCCAAGGCGGCGCGTTCACGCAGGCGATCCGTGGGCAGGAAATGGTCATGAACTTCCCACAAACTCATCGAGGTCGCGAGCCGAAGGGCCTCCTCGGCGGGGGTGCCGGCGGCGCGCGCAGTCAGCTCCTCCAGCGTGGGGGGCAGCGACATGAGGTGGGGCCGAACCAGCCGCGCGATGATTTGCTTGAAGGCGACATAGCGATCCCAACCGGCACGTTCTTCGGCACTGAGTTTGGCAGCGGCCGTCAGGTTATTGGGCAAATTGAAATCCAGATTTGAGTGATAGGTGCCGTCGCGTTTGAGCAAGATGACCTCGTCGCGGTGCACGACCTGCAGGCCGCGTTCGCGCAAACCGAGTTCACGCACCAGCCGGGCGGGAAATACGTGGAGCAAGTGGGCGCAGGTGGAGAAAATGTAGCCGGGCCAGAGTTCCTCGTTACGGGTGGCGCCACCGATTTTGTCTTCGCGTTCGAAGACGTGAACGTTGAGGCCGGCGCGGGCGAGGTAGGTGGCTGCGACCAGGCCGTTGTGGCCTGCTCCAATGATGGCGACGTCGATTTTCATGAGGCGAGGGTAGACGCGGCGTTGAATAAGGACATAGTATTACTGACGTCGTTCACGGTCGGATGGGTGACGTAGTTTAAAAAATAATAGAATGCGGCCCGCTGCATCCCTAGTTGTCAGTTTGGTTGCCGGCCCGGATTGAGCACGAGTGGCGGCATCCTCTCTTAGTCGCGGTGGCGCAGGGCCTGCAGGACGTTGAGCGAGTGATTACCGATGCTCTCCATGTTGTTGAGCATATCGATGTAGATCATCTCGGCCTTCACCGTTTCGCCACTGGAAGACATGCGCGCGAGTGATTCACGGCGCAGGGATTTGCGGAAGCGGTCGATGGTGTTTTCCAACTGGTAAGCCGTTTCCATGTCCTGCATTTCCACGCCCCGCACGATGCGCGAGGAGTAAAAGTCCATGAACTGCAGCACGATTTTGGCAAATTGCTCGACCTGCTTGATTGTTTCCGGCGGCAGGGCGCGACGCTTCCGGTATTTGCGTTCGGCCAGCATGACGAGCCGGTAGCCGCAGTCACAGATGTCCTCCAGTTCGGCGACCACCCGCAACATGGCCGTGACCTTGAGCATACTGGTGTCACTGATGCCCTGAGCCGAACATTCGAGCAGGTAGCTGGTGGTTTCGTAGGCCAGCCGGTCGCTTTCCTCCTCAAGTTTTTTCAGTTCCTTAACGCGTTCACCCAAATCCTTGTCCTCATTGAGGAACAGTTCGACGAATCCCGTCATGAGGTCGCGCGTCAATTGGCCCATGCGTTGCACGTCACGTTCGGCTTCGGCAATATTGAGTTCGCCGGTTTGCGGGAGGAAGGAAGCGCCCCGCGATACGTGATCGGCTGCCTTGCCCTTCCGGTCCGATATCAAGCGCTCAACCAAGCGTCCCAGCTGGGGCACAAAGCCGATCAGCAGGCAGATGTTGATGAGATTGAAGAGCGAATGGAAGGCGGCCAGATGCAGCGGGATGTTGCTCTTTTCCAAGGCGTCCCCGGGCATGACCATGTCCACAAAATTGGCGAAATACTTGAACAGTGCGATGGCCCAGATCACGCCGATTAGATTGAACACGAGATGCGCGAGGGCGGCGCGCTTGGCGTTGGTGTTGCCACCCATCGCGGCGATATTGGCGGTGATGGTCGTGCCCACATTTTCACCGAGGATGATGGCGCAGGCGCTGGGGTAATCGATCCAGCCTTTGTAGGCCATGGTCAAAGTGATGGCGCCGGCCACCGAGGACGATTGGACGATCACCGTGAGAATCGTGCCGAACGCGAAGAAAAACAAAACGGAGATGAGCCCGCGACCGGTGTAGCCCTGCACGAAGGTCAGCACTTCCGGACTGTTACGGATATCCGGCACCGAATCCTTGAGGAACATCAGTCCCAGGAACAGGATGCCGAAGCCCATGATGAATTCACCGGTGTCCCGCAGTTTGGCCTGACGCGAAAAGATCAGCGGCAGAGCCAGTCCGATCATGGGCAACGCGATGGATGAGATGCTGAACTTGAAACCGAGGAACGAGACGATCCAAAAGGTCGTGGTGGTGCCGAGGTTGGCACCCATGATCATGCCAATGGCTTCGGTGACGGTCAGCAGGCTCGCGTTGACGAAACTCACGATCATCACCGTCGTCGCGGAAGAGGATTGCACCAGGCAGGTCACGCCAAAGCCGGTGCCGAGTCCCATAAACCGGTTGCTGGTCATCTTGCGCATCATGCCGCGCAGACGTTCACCGGAGAGCTTTTGCAGGGCCTCGCTCATGACCTTCATTCCGAAAAGGAACAGGCCCAAGCTGCCGAGAATCGTGAGTGTAGTGCCGATCATGTGGGGTCTTGGTGACCGACCATGGAGAACCCCTAGTGCAGGCGGCAAGGCTGAGTGTCACAAAAATGACACAATAAATTACCGGGGGGGGCCGGGTGCCCCCCTAGTGCCGGATTCCACGGGGCGTTACCCGTGATTACGGCATTTGATCCCGGCCGCTAAACCTTGGGAGATTCCTTGGCGGCGGTCATTTCTATGGCGCCCCCGGTGGCGGCATACTTCATAGCCTCTCCGTCTCCGACATTTTTCAACGGGCAGACCCGATCGCGATGCATGAGGTAGAGCTGGCCCGCGACATTGTAGGCTTGGGGGACATACACGGCGACGTGATCCTTGCCCAGTTCCCAACTCTGCAGATCTTCGTCCGTGAGAAAACCGATCACCCAGACATCGTCGGATGCATAGAGCCGGGCTCGCACGGTATGTTGGAAGCGCCGTTTGTTGCCCACGAACGCCTTGAAGAGATCCCGCACCGAAGTGTAGATAAAACTGATTCCGGGCAATCGCTCCAACCAGGAATCGACCAAGTTAATCAACCGACCGACAACGAAGAGTGAACCGACCCAGCCAATCACGAGCAGGGCGACCAGCACGATCACGAATCCCAGTCCGGGGGTCTGGACATAGGGTTGGAGCAGTCCGTCCAGACTGACAAATATCCAGTGCAGGATCGAAACCGTGATTAGGATCGGGGCAAAGATCAGCACGCCACGGGCAAAGTAGCGAACGATGGCATTGCCGAAGGACTTGAACCAGCTGGGCGGGGTGGATTTGGCGGAAGGCATGAGGGTGGTTGGTTGAAGGTCTGGTTCAGTATACAAAAGGCCGGGGCATATGCCCCGGCCTTGTTAGAAACAAAATGCGGTGTTCCCGCAATTACGACATGTCGGCTTTGAGCTTGTCGTAGGCGGCCTCGACGCGCTTGGCGGCGGCGATGACGTTGGCCTTGGCGCTGTCCCAAGTGTCCGCGCTGGCGTTACCCAATGCGTCGAGCTTGTCCGACAAGTCGGCCCGGGAGCTCTTCACTTCCTCCCACGCGGCGGAACGGCTCGCACTGGCTTTGGCGTCGGCGGTGTCCGCCTTCAGCTTCTCGAGCTTGGCGTCGAGATCGGAGGACATGGCCGCGGCCCGATCCTTGAAATCGCTGCTCTTTTCGAAGGTATAGTCCTTCAGGTCGCTCCAGCCATTGGACACGGCTGCCTTGGTCTTGTCGTAGGCATGCTCGACTTTGTCCGATGCGGTTTCGCGATCGCTCTTGGAACAGCCGAAGGCGGTGAGCGCGAGGGCAGAGAGGACGATGGCGGTGAGGACTTTTGGTCGTTGGTTTTTCATGTTCATAAAATATTTGGATTTATTTGGGTTGATGGGGATCGAGGCGAATGCGGCCTGACTCAGACCGGCGGTCTGCCTCGCAAGGCCGAAGCGATGGCGGAGACGATCAACAGCACGAGGAAGATGAAGAAGAACACCTTCGCGATACCGGCAGCCGCGCCTGCGATACCAGTGAAGCCGAGCACGCCCGCAATGAGGGCGATAATGAGAAATGTGAGAGTCCAGCTTAACATTGGATATACTTTCGTTGAGGTTGCGATTGGTTGAACTGCCTATCTCAGATGCCAGATTCATGCCGCGGTAACGGCGGGTAGCACTTAAATCATTGCCGTAAAATGAATTAAAATTTCACTTCGACAGTAGCAGGCAATCCGAGGGCCCGAAAATCATGCAATACGCAAGACCCACTCGCGACGGATCCTGCGACGTGCAATGGCCAGCCCAGAAGCTGGAGAATCAACGCAGGAGAGACGCCAGTGCCACGCGGCGAATGCACGAATCTTGCAGGACGGCGGACCCGCGACCGCCGCAGCAATACGCGAGGAGCACGGTATCTCCCACCGGGTGTATCGCGGTGTAGCAAAATCCACGCTCGGGGTCGTCTTCCAGCAACACAGGTTCCGACCAAGTCCGGCCTTCGTTTCGGCTGGTAACCGCGACCAATGGCGTGCGACCCCAACTCGAATTCTGAGCAAACCCGGTTTCGTTTTCCACCGGCACGAGTGGTTCATTCCAAATGGCTAACCAGAGTGGCCCCGGCGCGATGACCTTCAGCGATAGCGGGCTGGTGGGGGATTTAAAGCGGGAGGGGTGGGGGCTGCTCCAGGTTTCGCCGTCATCCTCGGAGTTGAACTCCCATTGCTGGCCCGCACTCGTGCGGCACCAACCATAGAGGGTGCCATCACCTCTTTGGATGATGCCTGGTTCCTGGATGCCGGAATGAATTTTTTCAGAAATTCGCATACGTTGGGTCCCTTCGCGCCAAGTTTCGCCGGTATCATCTGAAATAAATACAACCAACTCGCCGTGTGATTCGATACCGGCCTCGATGTCACCATCGACTGACTTGGGCTTATGATATGAAGCGACCGCGATCAGTCGGCCCGATGCAAGCTGCACCACCCGGTCGTTGTTGGTGACAAAATAACCCTGGGGTGGGTTGCAGAGCACGGGCTCGCCCCAACTCACAGCTTCATCCATGGAGATGCGCATCCGCAGGCGACAGTCCCGGGCGGAATTTTTCTGCACATAGAAGAGAGCGATGCGACCGTCCTGCAGTCGGAGCAGTGAAACACTCATGACGTTACAGTCGCCTTCGTTGGCCACGATGAGTTGGTCTTCCTGACTCCAGGTCAGTCCACCATCATGGGAATAACGGCCGGCGATGTCGGCGGCGCCATGATCCTGCCAACTGTCACCGGTATAGCGTGAGTAGGCGAAAAGGATATCGCCGTTGGCGAGGTTTACAAAGGAACCTTCAGAGTTGCGGGGATTGCCGGGTTTGGCGGCAAGGGAAAGCACGATATCGTTGGCCATGGGTCCATCCAACAGGCCGCACAATACGGTGGGAGTAAAACCTGATTTTTTGCGCGGGATGGTTTTGCGGTGTGGCCACACTGAATCGAGCCGGCTTGGCTGCGCGGGTTACCATGCTGCCGATCGATCCCGCCCAACTTGAATGTCATCTTCGTGTCTTGGTCGAAACCATTGGGGTGCGACTGGCCGGTTCTGCCGGTGAATCTGCCGCCGCCGATTATGTGGCGGCGGAATTTGAGCGGGTCGGGGCGGTGGTGAGTCGTGAGTCATTTCCTGTGCAAATGCGGGACGTGCAGGAACAACAATTGCAGGTTTTTCATGATGCTGCGTGGCATGACGCGGGGTGTTCATTGTTTGCGAATACCCCCGGCACCCAAGGCGAGTGGGTGGAGGCACCGTTGGTGTTTTTTGATGGTCCGACCGGCTATCAAAATACCGATCTGCCCAGGCTGATGCGGGGCAACGTAGTGATGCACCTCGGCTGCCACATCGAATCGCGCGATAACTACCGCCGATTGGTGGAAGCGCAGCCGGCCGGTGTGTTGATGGCGGATTTGCGCTATCCCGGGGCGACCGCCTTGGCGGATGCGATATTTCCCACCTACGTGGCAGCCTGTGGCGCCGTTACTTCACTCAATGTAGCATATCTCGATGCCTGGAAATGGAAGGAACGAGGGGCAACCCGGGCGCGTTTCCGGGTAGTTGGCGGGCCGCGTCCTGCCGAATCGGCCAACATCATCGGAGAATTGCCGGGTGCGGATCCGTCGGCTGGCGTGCTCTACTTGGGTGGGCATCATGATACGCAGGCCGATTCGGTGGGGGCGGATGACAACGGCTCGGCCACGGCAGGCTTGATTGAACTGGCGCGGGTGCTCGCCCCGCTGCCGCGCAAGTGCACCATCCGTTTAATTTCGTTTGGGGCGGAGGAACAGCTTTCGGTCGGCAGTTCCGCCTACGTGCGTCGGCACCGGGCCGAATTGGAGAAATCCGGGAAGTTGATGATCAATTTCGACAGCTTTGGTTCTTTGCTGGGGTGGAACAGTCTTTCCGGCAGTGGTCCGGCGGAACTTGATGCCCTCTTGCCGGATTATTTTGCGCGGCACGGGCAGTATTATCGACGCGACTACGGCGTGCTGCCGTATGCCGATCACTTTCCCTTCAATGCCGCCGGGGTGCCCGGCCTCACCCTCATGCGTCCCAACTGTGCCGGCGGTCGATTCTTTCATCACCGGGCGGATGATGACCTGAGTCGCGTTGACGTAAATTTGATGGCGGCATCGCTGGGTGCGATCGCGGAGTTTACCGCGGATATGGCGCAGCGAGATCGGTTGCCGTTTGCACCGAAACTGCCGGAGGGAGAGCACGCCGCGGTCGCGCATTGCTGGGCGGACTTGTTTGGCGGCTGGGATACTCAAACGGTGGCTTGCTGCAATTCCTTCACCAAATCCCTTAATCTGGCGAATTGAAATGGCTTCTTGAATACCCGATCCACGTTCAGATTGTGATAGGTTTGATCCACGGCCTCACTTAAATCGGAACTTACGACAATGATTTTGCCTGGGTAACCAGTGGCGCGTAATTGTTGCACCAACTCGAGCCCGTTCATCCGTGGCATGTTGTGATCGGTGATCACCACATCATAGGCGAATTTCATTTTTTCAATTCGGCCCACGCCTGCACTCCATCCTCCACGCATTTTACGGTGTGACCGTCGCAGGCGAGAATTTGCTCCATCAGCAGACGCAGTTCGCGCACGTCATCCGCATAGAGGATCCGCCAAGATTGTGCTGCCGTGCTATGGGCCGATGATTTCATCGCAGAATTTAGCATAGGATTACAGACCGGTGTAAGCAATGAGGGTTGTGTGAAAAGCCTGCGAAACTGATCGCGAGTGACGGCCGCAAACTGACCGGATATTTAGTTTCATGCATCCCAGTGATTCGTGCGAAGGGTCGCCGCGGTTGCCCTTGGATGCGGAATAATCTGCGAAAAAGCCGTCAAAGAACCTGCGGATTCAACCGAAGTGGCGCATCCAGCCGCCGAGATCGCGCGTATGCCATAAGATGCACAAACTGATTTTTTCGATCCTGATTGTAGTGGGTGGAATAGGTATGACTGCGGCTGAATCGCCGCGAACCCCGGCGGGCTGGTCGGTCGATGTCGGTGGCGGAGTGCTCTATGCCCCCGCGTTCAGTGGCTCAGAGGATTACCAATTGATGGCCGTGCCCGCCCTACGGGTTACCTATGGTGACACATTTTTTGCCTCAGTGGGAGATGGGGTAGGTTACACTATGTTAGCCAAGGGTAATTGGTCGGCCGGACCCTTGGTAAAATATGATTTTGGCCGCGAATCGGATGGCAAAAGTCCTTTTCGGATCGCGGGTAAACGTTCCACCGCTTTGACCGGTTTTGCCGATGTTGACGGGACGGTGCAGGCGGGGGCTTTTCTCAAGGGCAAATGGGATGCTTGGTCGGGCAGCTTGGAATTACTACAGGGCCTCAATGGTCATGAGGGACTCACGGCGGAACTGGGCTTTGAATACAGTGCGAATCTGCGACCGACCCGAGGTGATCGATTTGTGCCACCGCTGATCTTTGCCACCGGTCCCCGGGTGAGCTGGGCGGATGCGGACTATACGTCGACTTATTATGGGGTCAGTGCACGGGATGCATTGGGTTCGGGCTTGCCGGTTTATCGTGCGGGGGTGGGCCTGAAATCGGCGGGTTGGGGGACCACACTGGTGCAGCCCTTGAGCGGTCGACTGACCTTGGTGGCTATCTTGAATTATAGTCGGCTGCTGGGCGATGCCGTCGATTCCCCGTTGGTGCAGCAACGGGGCAGCGCCGACCAAGTCGTCGCCGGGGTGTTTCTCAGCTACAAATTGTAGCGCACAATTTTTTCCCGGCCTGGGGCGTAAATTTTTGACGTGCCAGTTGGTAGACGCAGCATGGCGCCACCCCATGCAGCCGAACATCCTATTTATACTGATCGACGACCTTGGCTGGCGCGATCTCACCTGTTACGGCAGTTCATTTTATGAGACGCCCAATCTCGACCTGCTGGCGCACAGCCGTCGGCGGGGCATATTGTGCTGATCTTTTTGGAGGAAGCGGTAGGCGGGGCGCTGATCGGTCTCTTGCTGGGCTGGGTGACTTACCGCATGCTGAAGAGCGTCGACAACTATCAAGTCGAGGTGTTGCTCACCCTCGCACTCGTGATGGGCGGCTATGCGCTGGCGAGTGCGCTCCACACCAGCGGACCTATAGACATTGTCTGTGCCGGACTCTTGATCGGCAACCATGGCCGCAGTTTTGCGATGAGTGACAAGACTCGGCATCATCTGGATACCTTTTGGGAATTGGTGGACGAGATTCTCAACGCCGTGCTGTTCGTGCTGATCGGCATGGAGGTGCTGCAGGTGCTGTTCTCTGCCAGCGTGCTGATCGCAGCGGGCCTGGCCGTGGTCGTGACGCTGTTCGCCCGGCTGCTCACCGTCGGGATGCCGGTGCGCCTGCTGGGACGTACCTTCGAGTTGCCGCGCGGCTCCTGGAAGGTGCTCACCTGGGGCGGACTGCGCGGCGGCATTTCGGTGGCGCTCGCCCTGTCCCTGCCCCTCGGTGGCGAACGCGACATCATCGTCTCGCTGACCTACGGGGTCGTTGCCTTCTCCATACTCGTGCAGGGGCTATCCATCGGACGCGTCACCCGCAAGGCAGTCCAGGGCGGATAACCGGCGCAGATCACCGCTGGGTCCGCTTTCGGAACCCCGCGATGCCAGGGTGACGTCAACTGTCCAGACTCCCCGCGATACGGTAATCGGTCACGTCGGGGGATGTCGTGGGAAAAAGCCTGTCTGCCAAACGCGCGCTGGCGCTGACTTCACTGACCCTCTGCACCGGGCTGCTGCTGCCGTTGGCCGCAAGCGCCGGGCCGTTCCTGACCCGCAACCAGAATCCGCTGCTCGCGCTCTACGGCTTGCCATCGCCACTGCCCGCGCGTCTGCCGGAGGCGGGGAGCGGTCGGATGGCCGCCCTGGTCAACTGGAGCAATTCGGCCAAGCTCGAGAACGCTGGCGATCCCACCTTCACGCTCGACGCCGAGGTCGTCGAGCTCAGGCTCGATGTCGAGTACGCGCTGTCACCGACGATCGCCCTGCGGGCCGAACTGCCCTGGCGGCAGGTTTCCGGCGGGACACTCGATGGGTTCATCGACGACTGGCACCACATCTTCGGGTTGCCGACCGGTTCTCGCAAGCGCCTGCCCCAGGACCAGTTCCTCATCGACTACAGCGTCGGCGGCGTCCCGCTGCTGCACCGGGACCAGGACAGCTCGGGAGCGGGCGACATACCGCTGTCGCTCGGCTATCAGTTGTTCGTCTCGGAGCAGCGTTCGCTGGCGGCGTGGCTGACGGTCAAGGCGCCGGTCGGTGACGCAGACAGCCTGACGGGCAGCGGCGCGACCGACGTGGCGCTCAGCCTGGCCGGGCAATCGCAGCTCAGCGACCGCTGGGAGTTGTTCGGGCAGGTCAACGGGACCTGGCTGGGCAAGGGCGACCTGCTGCCGCAACTGCAGAAGGACGTGGTGTGGTCCGCGATGGCCGGTCTTACCTGGAACGCGTGGAAGGGGCTCGACCTGACCGTGCAGCTGGAAGGCAACTCGACAGTGTTCGACGGCGGCAGTACCCAGCTCTCGGGGGATGCCGTGGTGCTCACCTTCGGCGGCAGCTACCGGAACGCAGCTGGCTGGCAGTTCGACCTGGGCATCAGCGAGGACGTCCAGGGCGGCGCATCGCCCGACATCGCCTTCAACTTTGGCGTCAGGCGGGGGTTCTAGGCGGGGCCGGTTTGCACCGCGCCTGAAGCGGATCCTCCCAAGGAGTTTAAGCTCGACCTGCGCCTCGGTGACCTGCGGCGCTTTGTCAGCGCCGAAGAACTCGATACGCCGATCCCGGAACAGCTCGATGACGTGAAGATCTGGGCACACTCCGAGACACCGGACATGGTGGAAACGCGTCCGGTGCCCGGCGGCCTGGGCGGCATCTTCTGGGGGATCTGGCACCCAACGCAGTTCTGGCGCCTGTTTGTTCCTGATCCCAACCTGCGGATTCAGGAGGAAGACCGGACGCCCTAGCGGGCCTGGAGGATATCGACCCGCCTCACCGGGATTTCCTTCTGGCCGTGACGACCCCGGTCAGTTCGTGGCGACCGACAGCTTGGCGCGCACGAATTCCACGAACTCCCGGCTCTTGGCGGGAATTTTTCCGATCGGCGGAGCGCCCGCTTCGGCCGGCGCGTAGGGCAGCAAGAACATCAGGACCACGTAGACGACCGTGACGCCGCCACCCGCGAGGAAAAGTGAGAACGCGTCGGGGAAGTGGTCGCGTCCGAGCACGTCGCCTTTGGAGGTGCGGCCTTCGCGGAAAGGCGTGCGCCCGAACTCGCCGCCCCACACGACGAGCGTGTCATCCAGCAACCCGCGCGCCCGCAGGTCGCGGATCAGTGCGGCGACCGGCTTGTCGGTCTGCGCCATCTTCCGCGTGAGGCCGCCGCGGATATCCTCGGCGGCACGGGTGCCGTGGAAGTCCCA
>JAURHD010000009.1 GCA_030833445.1 Cephaloticoccus sp.
AACCGCAATCCAGATACAACCCATAACAAGCTCCCAGACTAACACTCGGGGTGGCTCGAAAACTTGAGGCCGGTCACTGGGTCTGTAAGTCTACCGCTCTCTAAAGAAGTTTGGGTTCGACCCCCACCCCGGGCACCAGCGGTGTGAGGCTGGGACCCCATCGGAATGACACGCTTAGCAAGTTACGGGCTGGAGCAGTTCGATCGTAGGCCACGATGGGATCGCGAGGGCCTATGGCCCCAAAGCTATTTCCTGAACAGGCCAATAGCTGTCACAATAACAGCAAGAACGGCAGCCACTGCAGGCCACTTTTCGGCCACTGCAGATTTTTCTGCGGCCAAAGCAGCCCTTTGTGTGCGACGCATTTCTTAGCTCATTTACCTATACGTAAAACGGAGCGCAGCAGGTCTATAACTAGGTATGAGAAAACAAATCCCAAGTAGAGAGCCAGCGGCGCAAGCGCCGCAGCAAAGACCATGATGAGTCCTGAAAACATAGCTACGCCAGACTGCATCATGTATTCAAACTCGCCGCGCATAATCCTAATGATACTGTATGCGATAGAAAGGTTGCCGACCAACAAGCCGACGCCGAAAACTACCCGATGCAACTTAATGCTACTAGCGAGGCTGAAAACGTAGATGGACAAGGCATCATCTCCCGGGGATGAGGCGGGATTCTCGCCGATACCGACTAGTGCAGGATTTAGGAGAAACCAGACTAGGAACAAGATAACGGTGGCATAGGCCAGCGGCACATAGAGTGGCTCCATCATGGAGATCTTGATCGCCATGTAGACGCCGAAGAACAGCAGGGCGATAAAGCCAATGATGGCGAGCAGGGCGAGGGTGCGGAACAAGCCGTAACCAGAGATGTGCGAGGAACTGTTGGCGATTGCGAGGTCGCAGTTGGACATCAGCGCCCGGCCACACAAGTGGGCCACGTAAAACGCGATGATCGCGCCGAGGCTCGCAGCGAAAGCCATGAAACTATCAGTCTTGATAGCCCCAAAGATACCCATGATGAGCAAAAGCAACGCCGTGACCGGCGCCATCATGTTGCCGACGACTCCGAGCCGGGCATCAAGACGAGTAAATCGCTCAGGAGTAAGCAAAGAGGCAGTCAGCGAAAGAAGACCGGAGAAAATACCCGCTATCTTCTGATTTATGGATTCAAGTAGTTGCATGTTATCTTTTTTCGTTTTGGTATACGGGGTGCACAGAAATTACTGGGTCTAATTTCCTGGGAGTACAGCAATGCCGGGCTATCCTGACTTGAAGACGCTAACACTTGTCTAGGCGCTTCGCGCTGTCGATTCATTTTTGCTGGATAAATACTTCCTCTACTGAGGCATATACCTCACCAGTCCAATATCAGCTGTGCCCTTCGGTGAGCTACCTGTCCTAGCAATCATCTGCAGGATAAGTTCCTTGAAGGCTCTAGCCATACCACGATGGTAGCTGCGAACCGGTGAAATGCGGTGAGTCCGAAGGGTTTCCGCGGGTGAACCCCGGGGCGCTTT
Organism: Cephaloticoccus sp.; assembly: GCA_030833445.1. GTDB lineage: Bacteria > Verrucomicrobiota > Verrucomicrobiia > Opitutales > Opitutaceae > Cephaloticoccus. Next base: position 1,523 of record JAURHD010000009.1, read on the forward strand.
TTTATTTCCCTTTTTTCTGGCCGTAGTAGGCGCTGGGACCGTGCTTGCGATTGAAGTGCTTCGCCAATAAAGCAGATTCTATAACCTTCAATCTGGGAGCTAGTTGCAGCGACATCAAGGCCATGTCGGCGATGCATTCCAAGGCCACGGCGGCTTCGACGGCCTTGCCTACGGTTGGTCCCCAAGCGAAGGGACCGTGGCGATTTACCAACACCCCGGGGAAATCGAGTGGATCCCGGGTTTTGAACGTCTCGACGATGACATTGCCGGTCTCCCACTCGTAGGCGCCGCCGGAAATTTCCGCCTTGGTCATCTTTCGGGTGATCGGCACTTCTCCATTGAAGTAATCGGCGTGGGTGGTGCCAAAGATCGGGATGTGCCGACCTGCTTGGGCAAAAGCGGTGGCGTGAGTGGAGTGAGTGTGCACGACCCCGGCAATTTCCTGAAATGCGATGAAGAGGCACCGATGCGTAGGCGTATCCGAGGAGGGATTGAGTTTCCCTTCCACGCGTTGGCCCTCGAGATCGACCAGAACCATGTCACTTGCCTTGAGATCGGCATATTCAACTCCGCTGGGTTTGATCGCAAAGATACCCTTGGCGCGATCAAGCGCACTGGCATTACCAAACGTCAGGTTAATCAACCCGTGCCGGGGGAGAGCGACATTGGCTTCGTAAGCCTCTCGTTTGAGTTCGGTCAACATGGTTGTTTCAGGCCCGGAAGCCTTGGTTGAGGTGATAGTATACCTCGTTGTTACGCAAATCCTGCTTCAAAGCGGACAGGGTGGTCTCAGCGTTAATGACCACGGTTTCCAAGCCCGCAATGGTGGCGAAGTCTTCCAGCATTTCGGTGGTAACCGAGTAACTGTAGCCAGTGTGGTGGGCGCCCCCGGCATAAATCCACGCGGCGCAAGCGGTCTTGAAGCCGGGTTTGCATTCCCACACGGCGCGAGCCACGGGCAGCTTTGGCAACTTGGGCGGTTTGACCGCCTTTACCTCGTTCACAATGAGCCGGAAGCGGTTGCCGAGATCGACCAGCGAAGCGTTGAGCGCGTTTCCGGCCGGGGCGTCGAATACCATGCGCACGGGATCCTCTTTGCCACCGATCCCGAGCGGGTGAATTTCAACCGACGGTTTGGCTCCCGCAATCGACGGGCAGATTTCCAACATATGCGCCCCCAGGACTTGATGACCCTTGGGCGAGAGGTGATAGGTGTAATCTTCCATGAACGAAGTCCCACCCGGCAGACCGGCATTCATGACCTTCATCGCCCGCACGAGGGCCGAGGTTTTCCAATCGCCTTCACCGCCGAAGCCGTAACCGGCATCCATCAAACGCTGGGTGGCCATGCCGGGGAGCTGACGCAGTCCGTGCAGGTCCTCAAAAGTATCGGTGAAACCCTTGTAGCCGCCGGCTTCGAGAAACTGACCCATGCCGAGTTCGAGGCGTGCACTGTAACGCAGTTCGTCGTGGCGTTTGCCGCCTTTTTTCAAGGCCGGCGCGACGCGGTAGACTTTTTCATATTCAGTGCAAAGGGCGGAGATGTCTTGATCCTTTACCGCATCCACCACGGCGACGAGATCGCCAACGCCATGGGTGTTCACGGCGAATCCGAGTTTCATCTCGGCGGATACCTTGTCTCCTTCGGTAACGGCGACCTGCCGCATGTTGTCGCCGAAACGGACAAATTTGGCTCCCTGCCAGTCGGTCCAGGCGCGCACCGCCCGCATCCATGCCGCTATACGTTCATGCACTTCGGGGTCGGCCCAATGCCCAACCACCACTTTCCGGCCGAGCCGCATGCGGGTGTGAATGAATCCTGCCTCGCGGTCGCCATGCGCCGCTTGGTTGAGATTCATGAAATCCATGTCGATCGTGCCCCAAGGCAGATCGCGGTTGAACTGAGTGTGCAGATGGAGAAAGGGCTTCTTGAGGATGTTGAGCCCACGGATCCACATCTTCGAAGGAGAGAAGGTGTGCATCCACAAGATAAGTCCGCCGCAATTTGCATCTGCGTTGGCCTCGATCATCAGATTGGTGATCTCGTCCGAAGTGGTGAGCAGCCTTTTGTAGATAACCTTGAGCGGAAGATTTTTCGATTTGGCCAAACCGGCGGCCACTGCTTGGGCATTGGCGGCCACTTGTTTGAGCGGGCCGGGTCCGTAAAGATGTTGGGAGCCGCAGACAAACCAGATTTCGGGCGAAGGGAGAAGTTTCATGGGGAGAGTAGTGGGGAGTGAGTAGTGGGTGGTGGGTAGATCGGACTTCGAATCTTTCTCCTGATCGGTCCAAGAGAAAGAGCACGATAAAGATGTAGAGAAAGAATCAGTTAGTGTGTGCGGATTCCTTGAGGGTAAGGAGATCTTTCATCACGCCGGAAAGATCGGCTGTCTTGTTGACGCCGCCGAGGGCATCATGCAACTGGCGATAGAGACGGTAAAGTTGGTCATAGGTATTGCGGGCCGCAGCCTTGGGCTTGTAGGCAACCTTTTTCAGCGACGTCATTTTGCGCTGCGCGGTTGGGAAATCGGCATGTGCCCTCGCCAAGACCGCCGCACTCACGGCTGAGCCAAGCGCACAGGCCTGGGAGGAACCGGCCACGAGCATGGTGCAACCGGTGACGTCGGCGTAGATTTGCATCAGCATGGGATTCTTTTCCGCGATGCCCCCGGCACAGACTATGCGATCAATCGGCACACTGTATTCCTTGAAACGTTCGATGATGGCCCGGGCGCCGAAGGCCGTGGCCTCGATCAAGGCACGGTAAATTTCCGCGGGGGTGGTGCCGAGGGTTTGGCCCAGCAGCAAACCGGTAAGACGTTGATCCACCAGAATGGTGCGGTTGCCGTTGTTCCAATCCAGCGCGAGCAGGCCGCTTTGCCCGGGTTTTTGTTTGGCCGCTTCCTTGGTGAGCTTGGCGTGGAGTTTTTCGTCCTGCAGTACGCCTTCGACATACCATTTGAAAATATCACCCACGGCGGATTGGCCCGCCTCGAGACCATAGAATCCCGGGAGAATGGCGCCTTTCACGATGCCGCAGATGCCGGGAATGTCCGGCACGGTTTTGCTGGCGGAAACCACCCCGCAATCGCAAGTGGAGGTTCCAATCACTTTGACCAGAGTGCCTTCTTTTACTCCGCAGCCAATCGCACCATAGTGGACATCAAATTCACCGATGGCGATGGGGATGCCGGCAGGAAGTCCGAGTTTCTTCGCCCAAGTGGCGGAGAGTTGCCCGGCCGCCACGGATGCATCGTGAGCTTGGGTATAAAGGCGGTCACGCAGATCGGCCAAGCGGGGATCCAGTAGCTTCAGGAATTTTTTATCCGGCAAACCATTCCAGTCCTCGCTATAGAGCGCCTTGTGGCCCGCCGCACAGACGCCGCGTTTCACTGCCAGTGGATCCGTAACACCAGCCAATACAGCAGGGACCCAATCACAAAGTTCCACCCACGAATAGGCGGCCTCGAATACCTTGGGGGCCACTTGGGCGCAGTGCCAGATCTTGGCCCAGAACCATTCGGAAGAATAGGTGTTACCACATTTGGCGATGTATTGCGGCCGATGCTTGGCTGCGAGAGTAGTGATCCGGGCGGCTTCGCGCCAACTGGTGTGATCCTTCCATAACCAGCATTGGGCATCCAGATTTTTGCGCCACTTGGCCGACATCGCGAGAGGCACGTTGTTTTTGTCCACCGGAATCGGACTTGAGCCAGTGGTGTCCACGCCGAGGCCGATGACCCTCTTGGCATCGAAGCCCGGTTGCTTTTTGGCCTGCGCCAATGCGGCCTTCACGCTTTTTTCGAGACCGTGGAGGTAGTCGGCAGGATTTTGCCGGGCGACATTGTGATCGCGCGAATCCAGTAGCACGCCTTGCTGGCCGCTCGGGTAATTGACGACGGCCGTGCCAAATTCTTTGCCGTCTGCGCAGCGCACCACGAGTGCGCGAACTGAATTGGTGCCGTAATCAATGCCGAGAGTGAAGCTCATGGGGTATGGAGGGTAGGTGATGACAACTGCGGTAGAAGCCGGGTAACGGTCAACCGGTTGAACGTTACCGTCAGAGCGGGAGTCGCCAAGTCCAACTTGGAAATATTACACAACTACCTGTGGGGTGCACAGGCCATCCTTGCGCAAAGCCGTCCTCCCCGTTTTCGTGTTACTGCGCATGAAAACCTACAATGTCGGCGTCATTGGCTATGGGTGGGCGGCCACGGCCCATATTGATGCCATCAATGGTGGCACAGGTGGTAAAGTGACGGCGGTATGTTCTTCTCGGCCACTCTCGGCCGATGAACTTGCGGCCAAGCACGGTGCTCCGGTTCGGATTTATGCGAGCCTGGAGGATTTGTTGGCAGATCCCACGATCGATGTGGTCAGTATCACCAGTTATCCATGGGAGCACGCGACCCAAGCCATCGCTGCCGCTCAGGCGGGTAAACATATCATTCTCGAAAAACCCATGGTGCTCACGCTGGACGATCTGAGGCGCGTGGAGGCGGCCGTTTGTGATGCGGGCGTAGGTTTTTGTCTTTGTTTTGAATGTCGATGGTCGAGCCAGTTTCTAGGAATCAAGACAATGCTTGAGGCAGGTAAGATCGGCCGCGTGCATTATGGCGAAGTGGATTATTACCACGGCTCCGGCCCGTGGTATGGTCAGTATCGCTGGAACATCAGGAAGTTGGGGGGCGGCTCGAGCCTGCTCTCAGCCGGCTGCCACGCCCTGGATGCGCTGCTGCTATGCATGGACGGTGAGGTGGATGAGGTGATGACTTATGCGGCGCAGTCCGCGAATCCAGATTTCCAGAAATACGAATACCCCACGACCAGTGTCACTTTGTTGAAGTTCAAGGATGGCCGGGTGGGGAAGTGCACCTCGGTGATCGATTGTGTGCAACCCTACTACTTTCACACTCATTTGGTGGGGAGCGGGGGCAGCATCCTCGATCAGAAATTCTCGCTCAACACTCCCGACTACGACCGGAAACATTGGACCGTTTCCGACATGAAGCCGATCGATTCGGGCGACGTGGCTGATCATCCCTATCGCGCGCAGTTCGATGCATTTTTCAAAGCTCTGTCCGCGGGGCGGTCGATGCCACTGACCGGTTTGACCGAGGCGGTGGCCACCCATGAGGTCATCTTCGCGGCCGATCGGTCTTTGACTGAGAATCGACCTGTTAAGTTGGCGGAAATCCGTTAGACCCACCCCATGCAAGCCGCCGATTTCTACACCCTCCCCAAGTCACTCGCACTGTTTGCGGAAAGTTTTGGGGCCACGGCGCAGCCATGGGAGTGGATTAAGAAAATAGCCCAGGCTTTGGCGGCACATCAGTTTGAGGCCGCACTGCCCAAGGTGCCACCGGGGGTGCATTTGGAGGGATTTGTGCACATCGATCCCACGGTCAAATTGCCGCCCTATGCGACGATCGTCGGTCCGGTCTGGATTGGTGCCCGCACGGAAATCCGCCCGGGCGCTTACATTCGGGGCAATGTGATTGTCGGTGAGGACTGCGTGCTGGGAAACGCCTGCGAGTTTAAGAACTGCCTGCTGATGGACCGCGTGCAAGTGCCGCATTTCAGTTACGTGGGCGATTCGATTCTGGGGAATGACTCACATCTGGGGGCCGGGGTGGTCTGCTCGAATCTGCGGCTCGATCAAACTGAAATCATTCTGAGTATTGCCGGAGCGGCTGTCGCCACGGGTCTGCGTAAATTTGGTGCGATTCTCGGGGAAAAAGCTGAAGTCGGATGCAACGCCGTGTTGATGCCCGGCACCCTGCTGGGCCGGCGAGCCATCGTGATGCCTCTTACTCCCTTCGGTGGCATCTTGGCCGATGGCATGATTGCCCGGGACCGTCCCGCCATGAGCCAGGTGCCGCGCCGAGATTAGAAATTCTTTCTCGTTCTCTTTATCTTTCTCGTTCTCTCTTTGAACTCCTTGGCGAAAGATAAAGAGAACAAAGAATGATAACGACCCATTAATGAGAACGCTAACCGGCATCCAGCCCTCGGGCACCCTGCATATCGGCAATTATTTTGGCGCGATGCTGCCGGCTATCCAGGCCCAGTCCCGCGGCGAATGTTTCTATTTTATCGCGGACTATCATTCCATGACGTCGCTCACCGACCCCGTCGAGCGCCGGACCAACACGCGGGATGTCGCGTTGGATTGGTTGGCATGCGGATTGGACCCCCAGCACAGTGTCTTTTGGAAACAGAGTGATGTGCCCGAGGTATGTGAACTCACCTGGATTCTGGGCACCCTGACCCCGATGGGGCTGTTGGAACGAGCACACAGTTACAAGGACAAGACGGCCAAGGGTATAGCGGCGAACTTCGGCTTGTTCGCCTATCCTGTGCTGATGGCGGCAGACATCCTGCTCTACAACTCTGAGCGCGTGCCGGTCGGCAAAGACCAAAAGCAGCACGTGGAGATGACCCGCGATATCGCGATTAAATTCAACCAGACCTACGGCGAGACCTTTGTGGTGCCGGAAGAGGAGATTCGCGAAGGCGTGGCCACGGTGCCGGGCCTCGATGGCCAGAAGATGAGTAAGAGCTACGGCAATACCATCGACATCTTCGGCGAAGAAAAAGCCATCAGGAAAAGAATCATGGGCATTGTCATGGACAGCCGCACCCCCGATGAACCCAAGCCGGATGCCGATAAGAATGTCGCGATTCAAATGCTCAAACTCGTGGCTTCACCCGAAGTTGCGGCAGAAACGGAGACTCGTCTACGCGCGGGTGGATTGGGTTACGGGGATCTGAAGAAAACATTGTTCGAGCACACTTGGAATTACTTTGCGCCGTTCCGCGCCAAGCGCGCCGAACTCGCTGCGGATCCGGGTTACGTGGACGGCGTGCTGGCGACCGGCGCCACCCGCGCCCGGGCGGTGGCCAGTGATGTGTTGCAGCGAGCCCGTCACGCCTGCGGGCTGGTTTAAGCATAAGGCAAAGCGACTCCACCACCGAAGGCGGAGTCGCTGGATTTGCTTGTAAGCCTGATTGCGATTACAAGGCGGGAGCCTTGAGCTCGAGGGGCAGCACCACTTCTTGAGTGACCGGTTTACCGTTCACTTGCATCGGGGTGAAGCGCCACTGGGCCATGGCCGGCACGATGGATTTGGCCAAGTAAGCACTGGCGGGCGATACGACCCGGATGTTGCTGGGGTAGCCATTCTCGTCGAGGGTCATGCCGATGCGCACCGTGGTGTTGACGTAGTTGCGCGGCACATTGTCGGGGGCGACGACCACGACAGGCTTGGGTAGATTTTTATCGGAGGAATTCGCGACGGCCGAAGCGACGCCGAGACCGGAGAACAGAATGCACGACAGGGTGGTGCAGAACAGAAGAGATGACTTTTTCATTTTTGGAAATCCGCGTGAGCGGGACAGGAGGTTAACGATTGAGTTAGTTGCCTCGTGTTGTGCCAAGGTCAGGTAAAGAACCCGGCAATTTCCCAGAAGTTACAAAAAAGAATTCCCGCCGTGCGATAGTCGCACATTCAAATCACGCGATAGCCCGGCTTGGTCAGTTGGGTGATATGTTCGAATATGCGCGTGCTGGCTATTTGGTAGCGCTCCTTGCCCGCCGCTGGGTCATCATAAACAGCCGGAGGTATTGGTTCACCAAATACGATGGTCACCGGTGTGCCCAGACGCAGCGGCTGTCCCTTGCCATAGGCTTCGAAGGATCCGAAGATCCTCGCCGGCACGACCGGCACTTGCGCGCGGCACGCTATGAGCCCAACGCCGGCCTTGGGCTCCTGCAGGCAACCATTTGAAGTGCGGGTGCCTTCCGGAAAGAGAATGAGACCCTTGTCTTCCTTGAGGGCCTTCAGCACGCGTTTGATGGCACTGACATCCTGGCCGCCATCGCGATCGACCGGGATGGTGCCCACCTCGTCGAGCCACCAGGAAGCAAATCCGCCGACCCACAGCGTCTTGCGCGCAAAGTAGGCAATCTGGCGCGGGACCTGACTGCCGATCAATGGAGGGTCGAGGAAACTGGCATGATTGGCGGCGATCAGGAATGAACCTTTTGCGGGCAGGTGATGCAGCCCCACGATGTCGCCCCGGAAAAACATGCCATACACCACCGTGGCCAGGTAATGGAAAAATCCATAGACCCGTTGCATTTCAACTTGGCGAAAAGATTGGCTCATGCCGGGGTAAGCTTGGTGGCGATTAGGGACGACATTACGGCGACCACTTGGTCCAAGGATTGGTGGGTGCTGTCGATATCAATGGCACCGTTGGGACACACGAGTGGTGATGTTTTGCGGGAGCTATCAAGCCGATCACGCTCGGCAATTGAGTCCTGCCGACCCTCCGCGGCACGGCGCTTGGCCCGCTCCACCGGGTCCGCATGCAGGAAGAAGCGGAAATCAGCCGCGGGGAAAATTACCGAGCCAATATCACGGCCTTCCATGACCAGACCTTGGAAGTGGTGTGCTTCGGCGACTCCGACCTGACCGCGCTGATACGCCAGCAACGTTTGGCGCACCTCGGGAATCGCCGCGTAGTGTGAGACATGTTCGTTGACGCGCTGATCGCGGATTTCATCCCCGGCAGGTTGGCCATCAATCAGCATTTGGGCGGAACGACCGGCCAGTCTCGTGGAAAATTGCAGGGTGGCCAAGGCAACTTTAAGCGCGGCGAGATCGGTCGCGGGAACTGCCCGGCGCAACAATTCGGCCGTGATGTGCCGGTAAAATGAACCGGTGTCGACGTGCAACAGGTTAAACTTGTCCGCCAGAATACACGATGAGGATGACTTGCCCGAGGCTGCTCCGCCATCAATGGCGATAATGATCAAGGATGCTTTGGACATCAGGGGTGTAGGGAATTTTGCCGGACTGATTCCAGCACTTCGAAGAATGCCGGAAAGGTTTTGGCGCAGCAGGCCGGGTCCTTGATGGAGAGCCATGACCGTCCGTCACCATGCAAGTCGTGACAGCCGAGGATCGCAAAACTCATGGCGAACCGATGGTCGTGGTAAGTCTCAATGATCTGACCGCTTTGCAGGGGACGCGGATGGATTTCGAGCGAATCTTCCTCCTCGATCACATGCTGACCCAGCTTTCGGAGTTCCCGGGCCATGCCAGCCACGCGGTCCGTCTCCTGCTTTCGCGTATGGGCAATCCCCGTGATCTTGGTCGGACCATCGAGCAGGGGTGCGATTGCGGCCAAACTCAGAAAGGTATCAGAGAATTCCCGGAAGTTTTGCATGATACCCATGAACTTGGTTCCGCGTTCCGCCGAATAGGATGGGGGTTCATCCGGATCGCCAGCTTGCAGTCCAATGGTTTCAAGCACCTCGGAGTATTTGACGTCACCCTGCAGGCTGCCGCCATAATTCGGCAGGGTGATTGAGCCACCTGATACAAGAGGCAGGCTCAGAAAGTAGCTGGCAGCCGAAGCGTCGCCTTCGATGTCATAAGTCGTGGGACATGCTTCAAACTGGCCGATCATGCGCTCGGTCATCTTGACGAAAGGTCGGGAACCGGGGGCCTTGGACAAGCTGATGCGGAAGGGTGTCTGGGCATGCGAACCGACCATCAACAACGCGGACAGCATCTGGCTGCTTTCAGATGCGTCCAATTCCACCAAACCTCCCGGCAGGCCGGCGGTCTTGAGGGTGAAGGGAAATTTGCGGGCATTGGAGATTGCTCCCTGAGAACTGAGCGCGTCCAACAGGGCTCCGATTGGTCGCTCACGCATCGCCGCATCCCCGTCGAAATGAAAAAGCCCATCGTCGCACAGGCAGACCAAGGCGGTGACAAAACGGGCGACATTGCCGGCATTGCCTACGTCGATCGAGGCCTCACGTTTGGGGATGACGCCGTCCCGTCCGCTGATCGTGATGGTGGCGGATGATTCGTCGGTTTCCACCGTAAAGCCCAGGGCGCGCAAGGCTGCGACCATAAGATACGAATCCCGGCTGAACAAAGCTCCCTGCAGCGTGACGGTTTCCCGGCCGAGTGCGCCTAATATCAGTGCGCGGTTGGTGATGCTCTTGGACCCGGGTAACACCACCGTGCCCTTGGCGGGGCGGGTGAAAGGGTTGATGGGCAGAGGATCGATCAGAGACATGCGAAACGACAGCGTCGTGAAGGTCCGACTCCGCGCCAAGTTGTTTTTCACTCATCCCCGGTAGAAAAATGGCGGCGGACCGATTTACTCCTCCTGATAACCCGCCCAGTTAACTCAGGGGCGAAATTCCCGGCGGTAGGCCCGGCCTCGTTCCAGTCGGGCCGTCACATCAATGAGGTCACGATTGGAAAGCGCGGCGTGAAAAGCCTGTAGTTCATCCTGAAATTCGCGGAGTGCCCGCAACACTTCGTCGCGGTTTTGCTCCAAGATCGTGCGCCAAAGCTGGGGGTCGCTGCCGGCAATACGGGTCGTATCACGCAGACCGCCTCCGGCATAGTTGCGCCAAGTCAGATCCTTGCGGTTGAGATAGGCGCATAACATCGAGGCGATCACCTGGGGCAGGTGACTGATATTTGCCACTACTTCATCGTGTTGATCTGGGGCCATGGTGACCACATCACTGCCGAGATTATGCCAGAAGCGCGCCACGGTATCCAAGGCAGTGGGATCAGTTTCCGGCAGGGGCGTGACAAAACAGGTGCGTTTTTCGAATAGTTTGGCGTCACCATGTTCCCAGCCGGTTTTCTCTGATCCTGCCATGGGATGTGACCCGACAAAATGTCCACGGGGACCCAGTGCGGCTTGCCCCAGCCGGCTGATCTCACCTTTGACGCTACCTACATCCGTCACCACGGTCCCGGGTGAGAGATGCGGCGCAATTTCTTGGGCCAATCCGATAATATGCGTCACCGGCGCAGCAATTATCACCATGTTGGAACCGGTGACTGCCTTGGCTAGGCTGGTGGGAGCGTCCGTGCACCACGGTTGCTCTGCGATTTGGAGTCGGACTTCCGGTCGTCGAGCCCAGATAATAATTCTCTTGGCCAGTCCGCGATCATAGGCGGCCCGAGCCACGGAGGCGCCGAGTAAACCGGGAGCGATAATGGTCAACTGATCGGGCATTACTCTTTGCAATGGTGAAACCGTGCCGGTGTCGAGTCACTACCATGTGTCAACTGTGAGGCGAACGCATTGCCTTTTGCTCGCCGACCTTAAAATTGAGCGGGTTATGCCAATGGAAGAACCGCGCAGTTGGTTGGGTTTGAGTGCACGCGCTTGGGTCAGCGCCGCGGTGGCTATTGGTCTGTTGGCGTGGCTGACGGATTTCCTTATCGATCAAGGCCCCAAAAAAGTGGACTTATCCCCGATTTCGGAGGGATTAACAGGGGAACAATGGCAGATTGCCCATGAAATTGACGACATCGAAAAACGTTACCGGGAATGGCCGACGGATAAACTGCCTCCGACCGGAATTGAAGACGACCTGGCACGGGCCATCCGGTGGCAGGAGCAACTTTTGGCGGCAAATCCGAGGGCAGGCAAAGAACAGACAATGCGCCTAGATCGACTGCAGACCGCACGGGACACGGTGCTGGCACAGCGCCAGTGGGACCGGGTTTTGGCTTTGGAACTTACACTGAAAAACGACCCGACGACGGAAAGCCGGATCGAACGGCTGGAAGAACTCTTGAAATTGCGCCAGACGATTAATCGCAGTCGGGCCGAACCGCGTTACAAGAATCTTGTGCGGGAAACGGATTTGGATCGTGAGCTAGAGCGCTTGCAGGTCGTGCCACTCCGGGAGGAGGCAGATGCTTTGGCCACAAAGGCCAAGGAAGCAGCGGATGGTAAAGATTGGATAGCGGCGTTGCAGCACTACACCCGCGCACGTGAAATCATGGAAGAAATAAACCGGCAGTATGCCCGATCAAAGTTTGCCGACCTGGCCTTGCGGAATAGATTGTTTAATCAAGAGACTTCCCTCCAAGGCGCGCGAGAGGCAGCTGAGATCACGCTCTTGATCACCGGTGGTGACGCGGCCGCTAACGATCGCCCGGAGATTGCGGCGGAGTATTTCACTCAGGCGATGAGCCTGCAAAAAAAGTTGAATAAGCAATGGCCGCTAAGCCGCTTTGTGTCGACCAACCGACTGGATCAGCTGGAGGTAAAACGGCAGACCGTGTCTTCGAACCTTCTGATTGCGCAGATGCTCGAGCAGGATCGTGAACTGACCGAATCGTTGACCGCCCGGCAAACATGGGTCTCCAAGCAAAAGCTCGCTGAGTTGCAGGCCATGGCCCTTCAGTTGGCCGAAAATTTCCCCCGAAGTCAGAACAGTGATCAAGGTCTAGGCCGAAAATATGCCTATCTAATCTCATTGGGTGACCAATTACGCCAGATTCAGGATGGGATTTACGATCAACTGGTGCCCTTGGCCGGACGGGCTGGCCAGATGCTGTTGCGGGACGAGGTTTCGCAGGAACTCTATACCGCCATTATGAAATTCAATCCCAGTCGCGAACCCGCTACGCAGCAAGCCGTCGAGTCCGTGTCTTTGGAAGATGCCACTGAGTTCTGTCGACGGTTGGGTTGGATCCTCGGGCAGGCCGTGCGGCTGCCCAGCCGTGAAGTCATGCAATCCGCCCTGAATGACCGCGGCGCCGTGGACCCGGCCAAATCCGATACTCGCGATGCCTACCTTAATTTAGTCGGCGGTGTCTCCGAGTGGCTCGCGGCCGAGCCGAGTGACTCAGAAGCAGAGATTTTTACCGGGGAAACGGGAGGTGACTTGACGGTTCGCCGGAAGGACACCCGTTCCCGAGCGATCGGCTTCCGGGTTTTGCTGGAATCAGGGAACGTCAGTCGGTCCGACTAAGCGCAACGATCTGATCAAATTCCGCCTTGGCCAAGGGCATGACGGAAAGACGGCTCTGTCGCAGCAACGCGATGCCGGCCAAGGACGATTCCGCTTTGATACGGGCAAGACTGACTGGGTGGGTGAGGGGCTTGATCGTCTTGATTTCGACTGCTACCCAACCTGGCTCCAGTGCGGTCTCGTCCGGAAATGCGGGTTTCGTCACTTCCGCCATGCCGACCACCGCCTTCGTCTTGACGCTCTCATAAAAGAAGACCCGATCACCCTTTCGCATGGCATTCAGGTGAATCCGGGCTTGGTAATTACGGACCCCGGTCCAAGCCGTGTGCTTATCCTGCACTAGGTTGGCCCACGAGTAGGCTTCGGGTTCGGATTTAACCAGCCAGTATTGCTTTGTCATGAATCGAGATACGGTGAAACTTAACCATTATGAACATGGATGTGGCTGAAAAGGCAAAAGCCCGGCGGACGATCCGGTTTATTTATGCCTTGATGGTGTTATTGATCGCGGGTCCCATCCTGATCTACATCCTGACTCACTGATCTCAGTGCTAAACAAAACCCTATTTTCCATCCGGCTGGTCTTTATCGCGCTCTGCACCACGGGCGGCTGGCTGGTCTGCTATGCCGTAAGTGACTGGGATGACCACCGTGCCCTCGCGATCCTCGTGGGTTTTATGATCGGTGCCTTGGTGGTGCTGGTGGATATCCTGTTGAAAGGCTTTTCGCTGCGCGGATTGTCGGCTATTTCCTTCGGTTTGGCGGTTGGCGCCCTGATCGCCTTCCTCCTCAGCACCTCGCCTCTTTTTGACCGGGCGGACGAGCAGAATATCTATATCGCCCGCCTCGTATTGTTTCTGGTCTGCACCTACTTGTGCACCGTGATCGCCTTGCGGGGCAAAGATGAGTTCAACCTCGTCATCCCGTATGTGCGCTTTGTGCCCCACGAGGTGGATGTGCCCTTGGTGGTGGTCGATACCAGTGCCCTGATCGATGGCCGGATATCCTGGGTCTGCGAGGCAGGATTCCTGACCGGAGCCCTGGTGATTCCCCGATTTGTGCTGGCCGATCTCAATGCCGTGGCCGATGCGACCGATCCGCAAAAAAAGGCCCGGGGACGGCGAGGGTTGGAGGTGCTCAATGAATTGCGGCGTATCAAGCATATCGATATCCGTATACCGGAAAGCGAAGTTTCCAAGCGGGAGGATGTGGATGCCAAACTCGTGTTTCTGGCCCAATCGATGAAGGCCAAATTAATCACCACAGATTTCAATTTGGCCAAAATGGCGGAATTTCACGGCGTTTCCTGCCTTGATCTCAATCAACTCGCGAAATCCTTGCGACCTGAGTTGATGATGGGCGAATTGCTTACCATTGAACTGGCTAAATCAGGCAAGGAGCCGAGCCAAGGCGTGGGTTATTTGGCCGATGGCTCAATGGTGGTAGTGGAAGGTGGCTACGAATACATCGGTCAGCGCGTGCAGGCTGAGGTCACCAGTGTGCTGCCCACCGTGGGTGGCAAGATGGTCTTCGCCCGCTTTATGAATCTTACCTGAGTCCGGTTTGTTCGGTAAACAAAAGGCCTCCGAATGAATCGGAGGCTAAAATGGCGGGATGGACGGGACTCGAACCCGCGACCTTCTGCGTGACAGGCAGACGCTCTAACCAACTGAGCTACCACCCCGTTAAAGGGGAAAGAGGCGGAACGTAGAATCCACCCTAGTCAAGTCAAGTGTGGTTTTCCGCTTGTCGAAAAATGTCCCTCCCGATACCCGTGCATGCACTGACAAGCGGTGGTAGCTCAACTGGATAGAGCATCGGTTTTCTAAACCGACGGTCGTGGGTTCGAGTCCCGCCCACCGCGCCAGTCTCACCCACGCGGGTCGTTGGTGTCAGGCCAGGTGCGTTGCACCTAGATTAGCCCGCCCACCGCGCCATGCTTCGCTCGTTCGAGCTTCGCATGGCACGGCCAGCTTCTAACGGACGTCGATTAGGGGTTGATGGCTGCTAGCACCGATTGCCAGAGGGTGGTTTCGCCCGGGTGGCCGTGGGCATCCAGGTATCCAGCGATTTTTTCGAGAGTGGGTTCTTCCACCTCGTGCTTGGGGTCACCCGGCCATTCGGGTCTGGCGGCACAGGCCAAAGCCCAACAAGCCCAGGCCCGGGCGCGTCGTTGATCCCGTCGAGGTTCGCGCAACCGGTCGGCGTAATGTTGAAAATGCACCCGGGGATTGCCGATGAACACATCCGATGGGGTATGTGTCATGAACCATACCATGGCGGCATAAGGCATGGGCCATTGCGCCAGCACGGGCTCGGCGCCGTGCAGTTCTGCGCCCATGGCGCGGTCGAGACAGAGCATGGCGCGTGCGGCGAGTCCGCGTGACCACAGGGAATGCCCATATTCCAAGCAAGCGTGGTAGAAATCCGGTCCGCGAGTATCGCCGCGAAAGACATGCAGGGTTCGCCAATCCAGGCCTGCACGTGGAATCGGCAGGTGAGGGCAGGGTGGAAATGGTGCGGCCATGAATCGGTTTGGTGAGGGCGATGCTTCGCGGCGTCAACCGGAACGCATCGGTTTCGCGCTTGGCGCATGGCCGACTATCGCCAAGAACACAGGTCCTGAAATCGAATCCGACAGCCTCCGACGGACAGGCCGCCATCCAAGGTATCACTGGCTGGCGCCGTTTGGTGCTGTGGCCGTTTGGGATGCTGTTACGTTTGTGGGGCATGTCGTTGCGCTTTGAGGAATCCGCGGAAGATCTGCGTAACTACACCAAAAACGACGAGCCGGTTTCGATGGTGCTTTGGCACAACCGCCTGTTTCTGGCGGCGGAAATATTCCGGCGTTACCGCCAGCCAAGACCGATGTATGCGCTGGTCAGTCCGAGTCAGGACGGCGCGTGGCTGACCGCCTTTTTCAGTTTGATCGGTCTGCGTGCCGTGCGGGGTTCGAGTAGCAATCTGGGCCGCGAGGCGGCGAGTGCGCTCGTCAGTGCCCTGCGCGCGGGCAACGACTTGGGGATCACGCCCGACGGACCGCGTGGACCGCGCTATGTGTTTAAACCCGGGGCCTTGATTGTTGCCCGACGCACCAAGACGCCCCTGCTGCTGATCGGAGCCGATTTTGAGTCAGCCTGGCGATTCAACAAGGCATGGGATCGGTTTTACCTGCCCAAACCATTCTCCAAGGTGCGCATGCGTTGTGAATTGGTCACAGCGGAGCAACTGGCCGACCGCGATGGCGCTCTCGACCAACTGCAGGCACGTTTGGTGGAATTGAATCCCGACCGGAATTAAGTGAATCCCACGTGGGATTAAAACTCAGGGGCGAAGGTGCCCACTTTGCCGGGAGCGAGGGTGTAGTCCTCACCGACGCACCAAGTTTCGTCATTGAGGAGAAACTTGAAGGTCAATGGACTCTTGGCCCCGCTGAGATTTACGCTCCATTCGGTATCGGCGACGCAATTGAGCAGCAGGCCCTTTTCCCAGTTCAGCCCCGGGCCTTCGCCGCGGAGAAACAGGGCATTGCCAAAGCCGACATCGATTTGAGCGGTAATTGTGGTGATCGAGACCTTGGGAGCCGCGGGTTTCTTCGCGACGGTCTTCGCCTTTTTGGCGGCTGGGGCGGCCGCGGATTTCTTAACGACGGGCTTTGCAGCCGTCTTTTTCGCCGGGGTGAGCGCCTTGGTTTTAGTGGTCTTTTTCATGACGGAAATGGATGAATTGTTATGTCTGCCAAACAGGGTGGCTGGTTCCGTGTCCATAGCAAATCCGGGACCAAGTTGCCTCGTAACGGATAATTTGCCGGTCTGTAACGGGTTCAGGGCAAAAAATGATGTTTACTCAGTCCCGTGGTTTCCGCAAAACCACACCTCCTTTCGGGGCAGTAGCTCAGTTGATAGAGCGCGTCGTTCGCAATGACGAGGTCAGGGGTTTGATCCCCCTCTGCTCCACCACTTTTTTCCAATGTGGATAGAAATGTGCCCGCCGAAGCTAAGGGCAAAGGCGGGCCACCAAGCGGATGGTCAAAGCGGTTCGACTGGCTGAATGGACGGCCAGAGGACCATTTCCTGCACGAAGAGATGCGAAGGTAGGGCGCAGATGTCGGCGACGATTTTGCCGAGTTCAGCTGGTTGAATACTTTTTTTGCGCACGGCCGCGGCCTGTTTGTCCAGTTTGGCGGCCGCGCCAAATTCGGTCGCGCCCCATGAAGGCGCAAGCGAGGTTACGCGCAGTCCTTGTTCGCGGTGTTCGAGGTAGAGGCACTTGGCAAATTGTTCGAGCCCGGCCTTAGCGGCGGAATACGTGCTCCAACCAGCCCAAGCCTGCCGCGCGCACACACTGCTGATATTGACGATGGTGCCGCCGCCGGCCATCACGATGCGCGGAGCCGCTCGTCGGCAGCCGTAGAGGGCGCCATTCAAATTCACGGCGAGGGCGAGATCCATGTCGGCATCAGATTGCTCGACGGCCGGGGCGATGTGAATACCGGCACCGGCATTGTTGACCAGCACCTCAAACTTACCCGGGGCTTGATCGATCACGGCGAACACGCGGTCCCAGTCGGCGGTTGAAGTCACATCGGCTTGGATGGCGGTGGCGCCTAACTTGCTTGCGGCGCGATTCAGCGCTTTCGTGTCACGTCCGGTGATCCAGACTTGGTAACCGGCCTGCACGAGGGCTTGGGTGATGCCGAGACCATAACCTTTGGCTCCACCGGTGACGAGTGCCTTGCGAATTTTACGGGACTTTTTCTGGGGCATAACCAAACCCAACCACCAATTACCCCATCGTGTCGAGTTTGACACGGAACTTACGGTTCCGATTACCCTGTTTACCGGTTGCGAAATCGACGGACCCATTTAGCGATAGGGGATGGTCAAGAGCACCGGCATTTATCGCGGCGAACTGAATTGCGAACTTACCCATGGCCCTTCCGGGCAGGTGATCTCCACCGATGCGCCGGTGGATAATCAGGGAAGGGGGCAGGCTTTTTCACCGACCGATCTGACCGCCGCCTCGCTGGGTTCATGCATTGTGACGACCATGGCGATCTCAGCCCGCAGCAAGTTGGGCTTTGATATCCCCGGTGTGCGTTGGGTGGTGACCAAGGAAATGTCCACCGATGCACCGCGCCGGATTGTGCGCATCGGCACGGAGGTCTGGCTGCCGATTCCCAAGTCAAAGGATCCGACTGGATCGCTTGAACGGGTGGCCTTGGGTTGCCCGGTGCATCGCAGTCTGCACCCAGATATCGACAAGCCGATCGTGTTTCACTGGGCCGACGAGGCCTGATACGAAACCGTGCTCAAGTTATACGTACCGTTGAAAATCAGTTCCGTATCGTCGACGCCAATGCGCACCTTGATTTTCCCCGTGGCATCACCCGCCGGATCAGCATAACCAGTCACGTGGCGGGGTTTGTTTTTGTGATTCATGGCCTCGCCGGTGAACTCACAGCGTTCTCCGCGTTTCAGTTTCAAGAAATCCTCATGGGTGATCTTGATGGTGATCCGGCCGGTTTCATTCCAAAAAATCCACGGAAACACCTTGGCGCTGTAAGTGGCGGTAAACTGGTCGTCCTCACTTTTAAAGGCACTGGTCTGGAGGGTGACGCTGCCGACGTAGATCGAGGTTTTCATCGATCCCACCTCAACGCGGTTCCATTCTGGCTGCGCGAGCGGGGCCGCAAAAAGTGGGCTCAACCACAACAGGCCTAACAGGGGCAACAGGCGGGACAATCGCATGGCAGGAACCATGATCTGCTCAGACCATTGCGCAAACGGGAAGTTCAGCCGTAATTTCTCATTGCGCGTCGGGTCAGCCCGGCGTCAGCTAAAACCCATGGCCAAGAAGCACAAACAAGTCACCTGGGGCGGCCGGTTTTCCGCCGGTCCCGCCGAACTGATGCTGAAATTCAGCGAGTCGGTGTCGTTTGATCATCGCTTGGCCCCGTTTGATATCGCCGGCAGCAAAGCGCACTCGGCGATGCTCGCCCACGTGGGTTTGATCACCACCCGGGAGCGGGATGCGATACACTCCGGACTTGATGCCATTCTGCAGGAGATCTCGGCCGGCAAGTTCAAATGGGACGCGCAGCTGGAAGATGTGCACATGAACATCGAACAGGCTTTGACCAAGAAGGTCCCGGCGGCGGCCAAGTTGCACACGGCCCGGAGTCGCAATGACCAAGTGGCGACGGATATGCGGCTTTGGTTCAAGCATGCCTGCGGAGAACTCGCGGCAAAATTGCTCTCCGCCCAGCAGGCTTTGTTGGCGGTTGCGACGGCCAATCGCGAAGTGCTCATCCCGGGTTACACGCATTTGCAGCGGGCGCAGCCAGTCTATCTCGCGCACCATCTTTTTGCCTGGTTGGAAATGTTGGAGCGGGACCGTCTGCGGTTTGAGCATGTCGCCGCGCAGGCCAACTGGTGTCCATTAGGCTCCGGAGCCATCGCCGGCACTACGTTGCCAATTGATCGGGAGTTTACCGCCAAGCAACTTGGTTTCGTGGATGCGAAAGGCCGGCCGCAGGTCACGCAAAATTCCATGGATACCGTGGCGGATCGCGACGTCTTCATTGAATTTGCCCAAGCTTGTGCGCTGGTTGGCGTGCATTTTTCCCGGATGGCCGAGGATCTGATTTTGTGGAGTAGCGCGGAATTCAAATTCGTCGAATTACCGGATGCATTTTGCACCGGTTCCTCCCTGATGCCGCAGAAGAAGAATCCCGATTCGTGCGAACTGCTCCGGGGCAAGTCCGCGCGGTTGCAGGGAAATCTGCATACGCTGCTGACTCTCGCGAAGGGCCTGCCGATGACCTACAATCGTGACCTGCAGGAGGACAAGCCGCCGGTGTTCGACAGCTACGATCAGACCGCGCTGTGTGCCGACGTGTTTGCCGGCACGGTTGGCGGGATGACCGTGCACACCGACAAATGTGCGGCTGCAGTGGCCGATCCGGCTTTGCTCGCCACCGACCTCGCAGACTACCTCGTCGAACGGGGGGTGCCTTTTCGCGAGGCCCACCATGCGGTCGGGGCCGTGGTGCAATTGGCCGAGAAAAATGCCATGCAATTGGATCATCTGCCGACCGAGGAAGTGATGAAGTTGCACAAGGGCTTTGGAGCCGATTGGGCCGAGGTATTTGATTTACAACGTGCCATGGCCAAGCGCCAAGGCACGGGGATGCCCGGACCCAAACAGCTCAATCGTCAGATGCAACGTTGGCAGAAACGTCTTGGTGGCAAGGTCTGAGGATGATGGCCGGTTACGCAGGACCAAACGCCCGTGTTGGAGGCGGAGCTTGAGCCATGGCGACATTGTTTCCCACGGAGAAGTCCGATCCTGAACTGGTCCCATATCGGGCCGGATTGTTCTTTGGTTTTTTCAACGCACTGGTTTGGCAGATTGCGATCGGCACCCCCATGGTGCTGTTTGCCGAGCGACTTGGCGCGAGTTCCCTGCAAGTCGGGATGGCCTATTCCTTCGTGTTTCTGCAGACGCCGTTGCTGGTTTTTGCGACCGCGCTCCTGCCGCGCTTCGGCTTCAAACGCATGGCGATGGGAGGGTGGGCTGCCCGGAGTGTGTTTCTGGCGATTCCACTTTATCTGGCGATTCTGGCACCGGACATCGGCCGCCCTTGGATGATCAGCGCATTTATCGGGAGTGTATTTTTCTTTAGTTTTTTCCGGACCGTTGGGGCTTCAGCGATGACTCCATGGTTTTTCGGTTTGTTGCCGTCCAAGGTGAGGGGCCGTTTTTTTGCGAATGACCAAATGCTCTCAGGTATTTCCGGTGTCGGAACGTTGGTGGCCTGTGCGTCGTTATTTGCATTTATGCCGATCTACACAGCGCTGCTGATCCAATACGGTATTGCGGTCATCGGTTCGGTTTTGAGTTATGGCGCGCTCGATCGCCTGCCGGATATCGCCAAGCCGACGACGATCAGTCTGGCATCTGTGCTGCGCGATACGCCGCGTCACATCCTGAAACCGTCACCCTTCCGGCATTACCTTTGGCTGGCGGCGTGGTATGCCGGCACAATTACATCGATCCCGCCCTTCTCGGCTTATTTTTTGAAAGTAGATGTGCACCTGAGTTCGGGTCGCATCATGCTCTTTGAGGTGTTGCGCTTTATCGGGGTGATCGTGGGTGCCTGGTTGTTACGTCGGCGAATCGACCACACCGGGGCCAAACCGTTTTTCCTGCTCTCGCTGCTGCTTTATGCCCTTGTGGCGGTATTTTGGTGGTTGTATCTGCGCGGCCTCATGGGCGGTGGGGCGGTGCTGTTTGGTATCTACTTTGTGGTCGGGCTGGGGGCCGTGTGCTGGAATGTGGCCAACTTGAATTACCTGCCCAAGGTGGTGCCATCGGCGGAACGACCCTTGTATATTTCCATCCATGCCGCGGTCACGGCATTTTTGGGTGGCTGTGCGCCCATCATCTGGGGCTTGTTTCTCAAGGAGACCAATGCGGATGGGTCCCCCGGTATCAATGCCACGGTATTTGAGTGGTTTTTCGTCTGCCTGCTGGTGAGCTTCAGCATCCTTTCGATGCTCGTGGCCCGGCTGAAGGAGGACAACAAAACGTCTGTCGAACCGTTGATCATGGGCAATGCATTGCTCCGCCCATTCCGGGCGGCGAGTTACATGGTAAATTTGATCGATTTGCCCGGGGCGGCCCGGGGTCGGGAAAAACCGGCCAATTCCCCGGGGGAGTAATTCCGCGCTTCCGTCCGGCCGGGTTTCCGTGATTGGCTGACCCTTCCATGGCCACTGTTCGAATCCTGCCCGACCAGGTTGCTAATCAAATCGCCGCCGGAGAGGTGATTGAGCGGCCAGCTGCGGTCATCAAGGAACTGGTGGAAAATGCGTTGGATGCCGGAGCGACCCGCATCGAAGTGGAATTTCGGCACGGCGGCCGTTCCCTGATGCGGATCGAGGATAATGGCTATGGGATGAGCAAGGATGACGCCTTGATGGCCCTTGAACGGCATGCGACCAGCAAGATCGCCGAAGCTGCCGATTTGGACCGGCTCGCCAGTTATGGTTTTCGGGGCGAGGCCCTGCCGTCGATTGCGAGCGTGTCACGCTTTGAATTGCAGACGCGGGAGGCCGACCGCGATGTCGGCACGGAGATTCTCGTCAATGGTGGCAAGCTCCTGCATGTGCGCGATTGTGGCCGACCGGTCGGCACCCGAATCGTGGTGACCCATTTGTTCAACTCGGTGCCAGCGCGTCGAAAGTTTCTCAAAACGGATCAGACCGAGGCGGCGCATATCATCCAGTGCGTCCGATTCTACGCCCTGGCTAGTCCGCAGGCGGCGTTTACCCTGATTGAGAACGGCCGCGTGATATTCCGCTCGCCGGAGTGTTCCACGTTGGCAGAGCGCGTCGCGGAAATATTTGGGCGGCAGACGGCGGAATCTCTGCTGCCGATTCAGGCGGAGGAGGATGGCATGCGCTTGAGTGGTCTGATCGGCCGACCCGGAGTGGGGCGGGCGACCCGGCATGAAATGGTGGTCTTCGTCAACCAACGGCCGGTGGACAGCCGCACACTCAATTATGCCTTGATCGAGAGCTATCACGAATCCCTGCCGAAAGGCCGTTACCCTCTCGCGTTTGTTTTCTTCGAATGTGAGCCGGCCCAAGTGGACGTGAATGTGCATCCGGCGAAACGCGAAGTGCGGTTTCGCAGCGAGCCGGCTGTGCGTGCTTTTGTGATTCGCAGTGTGCTCGGTCGACTGCGCGAATACACGGTCGGCACCGGCCCCGTGGTCGCCGTTACGCCACCGACAAAACCGACGAATTCACCGGTCGTTGCGCCGCCGGTTTCAACGCCGGTTTACCGGCCAACATCAGGCACGACGCCGAGCCCACCAGCACCAGATACTTCGAGGGTTTTGACTCCGAGTCCAGCGGCCCCCGTCAAACCCGTGGCTGACCATCAGCCGGCTCCGGTTACATCGGCTAAGCCGAATTCACCTACGCCGGACTGGCGTTTCGTTGGGCTGGCGCATGGTAATTTTGCGTTGTTCGAAACCGCTGCGGGACTCGTTTTACTGGATCGGCGCGCGGCGCATGAGCGGATTTGGTTTGAGCGGTTGCAGGAGCAATTCCGTTCGGGCCAAGTGCCGAGTCAGCGTTTGTTACTCCCCGTGCCAATGGAGTTGGATCCGATTGCCTCCGCCTTGCTGCTGGATCGGTTGGATTTTCTGTCCGCGCACGGTTTTGAAGTGTCGGAATTCGGCCGAAATTTCTTTCGCGTAGAGGCCTTGCCGGCCTGGATGGAACCAGGAGATGTGGAAGGGTTTATGCGGGATTTACTCGGCCTGTTGCGGGACGGACGTCTGCAGGGCAAAAATGTGGATTTGGCGCGGGAAGAATTGGCCCGTTTGGCCGTAGCCAAGGCCGTGCGTTTGCCGGAAATTGCCCGCGAAACCGAGATTCGGGCGCTCCTCGGCCAGTTATTGGCGACCAGTCATCCACTTACGAACCCCGCGGGCCGTCCCACATATATCGAGCTCAACCACGCCGAACTTGCCCGTCGTTTCCAAAAATTGACATGACCACAGCTTCCATGTGGCACGATTCATGTTAGCTTCCATTTTCCAAAGATGCCAAAAACCAAAAAAGTAACGTCTACAAAAGTCACGACCGCCCCACCGTCCACGGATACGCCTGAGGAGGTGATGCGCTCGTTGATTTTGCGTCACTTGACCTCAACGCTGGCGCGGCATCAGGCTGGGGCCACCGCACGGGACTGGTGGGTGGCGACCGCCTTGGCGGTGCGGGACGGCATCCATCATCGCATGATTGCGACCCAAGGCGTGCATGCGGAAAAGAACGTCCGCCGCCTCTACTACTTTTCGATGGAGTATTTGATGGGCCGCTTGTTTGAGAGCAACCTGCACGCGACCGATCAATTGGAGACGGCCCGCGGGGCCCTCGCCGGACTTGGCATCGACTTTGATGAAATTCGGGAATCCGAACTCGATATGGGTTTGGGCAACGGTGGTCTCGGCCGTCTGGCAGCATGTTTCCTCGATTCACTATCCACCTTGGATTACCCGGCGCTGGGTTACGGCATCTATTACGAATTCGGTTTGTTTAAGCAGGAATTTGTCAAAGGCCATCAAGTGGAGCATCCGGACCGGTGGCGGGTGTTCGGCAGTCCGTGGGAAGTCATGCACCCGGATTACACCCAGAAGATCCCACTCTACGGCCGGGTGGAAAATGTTTTCGATGACCGGGGCAATTACCGGCCGCGCTGGGTAGACACCAAGGAAATGCTGGGTGTGCCGCACGATATTCCAATCGCGGGTTATGGCACGAAGACCGTGAATCTCCTGCGCCTCTGGTCATCCCATGCAACGGAGGACTTCGACCTCGCGGCATTTAATTCCGGTGGGTATGAGGAGGCGGTGAAGGAAAAAGCCGCCGGCGAGACCATCTCGAAGGTGCTATACCCGAACGACAAGACCGAGAACGGCAAGGAACTGCGGCTCGTGCAGCAGTATTTCTTCGTGGCCTGTTCTTTGCGCGATCTGATCCGGCGTCATTTCCGCGACAAGTCGAACTCTTGGGGAAATTTCTCCGCCAAAGTGGCGATCCAGCTCAACGATACGCACCCGGCCATCGCGGTGGTCGAGCTCATGCGCATCCTGCTTGATGAACATGACCAGAGCTGGAACGACGCCTGGACCATTGTCGCGAAGACCTTTGCCTACACAAACCACACGCTCCTTCCCGAAGCCTTGGAAAAATGGGGCGTGCCACTTTTTGAGCGCGTATTGCCCCGCCATCTGCAGATCATCTTTGAGATCAATTCCCGGCTGATGAAGACCTGCGCCGAGAAGTGGCCGGAAGATCACGACAAGATGCGGGTCTGCTCCCTCATTGAGGAAAACGGCGGCAAGATGGTCCGGATGGCGAATCTGGCGGTGGCCGGTTCGCATACGGTCAACGGCGTGGCGGCCCTGCATACCGTGCTGTTGCGCAAACATCTCTTCCCCGAATTCGACGCCCTCTATCCTGGCAAATTCCAAAACAAGACCAATGGGATCACACCGCGTCGTTGGTTGCTCCAGTGCAATCCCTTGCTGTCCGCTTTCATTACCGAAACCCTCGGCCACAAACGGTGGGTGCGGAATCTCGACCTGCTGCAGGAGCTGGCCAAGTCGGCCAAGAAACCGGCCGCCCAGAAAAAATTCATGGCGATCAAGCGCGCCAACAAAGTGGAGCTGGCTGCCGTCATCAAGCATGCTTGCGGCGTGGAGGTTTCACCCGACGCGCTGTTTGATGTGCAAATCAAACGACTGCACGAATACAAGCGCCAGCATTTGAATTTGCTGCACATTCTCGCGCTCTACCGCCGCTTGCTGCAAAATCCTTCACTCGACATCGTGCCGCGTGTCTTCGTCTTTGCGGCCAAGGCAGCCCCCGGCTATGACCTCGCGAAGAACATCATCCGGGCGATCAATATTATTGGGGCACGGATCAATGCGGATGAACGGATCGGCAGCAAACTGAAGGTAGCCTTTCTGCCCAACTACCGGGTTTCCCTGGCCGAGAAAATCATCCCGGCGGCGGATCTTTCCGAACAGATTTCCACCGCGGGTAAGGAAGCTTCCGGCACCGGCAACATGAAACTCTCCCTCAACGGAGCCCTCACGATCGGCACGCTGGACGGGGCGAACGTTGAAATCGGCGAAGAAGTGGGTGACGATAATATCTTCATCTTTGGCATGACGGTGGAGGAGGTGGAAGCCCTCCGCGCTCGTGGCTACAACCCGATTGATTTCTACGAACGCGATGAAGAACTGCGCGCCATCGTGGACTGGATCGGCAGCGACTATTTCACGCCCGGTGAACACAATGCCTTCGCGGCCTTGCATCACAGTCTGTTGCATGGCGGGGATCCCTTCATGGTTCTGGCCGACTTCCGGGCTTACAGCGATGCCCAGCTGAAGGTTGATGCGGCTTACCGCGATCAGGCGAAATGGGCGGAGATGGCGATCTTGAACACGGCCCGCGTTGGCAAGTTTTCCAGCGATCGCACCATCCGCGAATACGCCGAGCAAATCTGGGTTCTGCCGGCGGTCGCCGTGCCCTGATCAGGCACCTTGAAAGATTAGCGCAACATTACTGCCGCCGAAACCGCTGCTGGTGCTGAGCACCGCTCCGGGATTTTGCGGTAGGGTTTCGTGGGGTAATTCCAGTCCCGCACAGGCGTCATCTGCGGTGACCAGATGTGCATTGCCCGGGACAAAGCCGTCCTTGATGGCCAGTGAACAGAAGGCGGCTTCCATCACCCCGGCCATGGATAGCGGATGGCCGGTCAGACCCTTGGTGCTGCTGACGAAGGGTTTGGCCCCGACTTCAGTAAAAGTTTTTTGCAACGCAATGGCTTCGGAGCGATCACCAGCCGGAGTCGAAGTAGCGTGTGCATTGATATAGCCGATTTGCGCGGTATTGAGCTGAGCATCCGCTAAGGCCCGTCGCATAGCGTCCACCAACCCGGTGCCCTCAGGGTGGGATATAGCGATGTTGTAACCGTCGGCCGCCTGGCCCCAGCCGGAAAATTCGGCGTAGACCGGTGCTCCGCGTTGGGTGGCGTATTCGGCTTCTTCGATAATCATCGCGACAGCTCCACCAGAACCAACAAAGCCATCCCGATTCACATCAAAAGGCCGGGAAGCCGTAGCCGGGTCCGGATTAGTGGACAGCGCACGCATGGCCGCAAATGGGAGGATGCTTTCCGCCGTGGCCTCTTCGGCACCCACCACGAGCATGCGTTTTTGCCGTCCGAGTCGAATGTCGTCCAGCGCACAACCGAGTGCGTGACTGGATGAAGCACACGCGGCGACGAAACCGCCCACGGCACCTCGGATACCGAAATGGGCCGCTAGATTGAAATTCAAAGTGCCGGCAATGGATGAAACCACACTCAATGGCCCGCAGCGTTCGCCGCGGGTTTCCAGCAGTCGGGTCAGATGGTAATTGGCGAGCAAGGTGGATCCGGCCGAGGCGCAATAAAGTCCGGTATCCCCGTTGCGGATATCCGCCGCGCTCAAATGGGCGTCGGTCAGAGCCTGTTCAATGGCACAGAGGGCAAACAAGCCGTGGGGGGAAAGTCCACGCAGGGCCTCGCGGGGAATGGCATAATTCGATGGGTAGCTCCAGTCGCGCCAATTGGGAGAACCGGCGACAAAGTCCTTGATCGTGCCGACGACTTTGACCGCCAGGTTGGGGTTGTTTAGAAACTCAACGGTCTCGATGCCGTGCAACCCTGCGCGCAAACTTTGAGTGACCGCCGCGCGGGTATTGCCGATTGGGGTGATGAATCCGAGGCCGGTAACGAGGGCTTGGCGCGGCATGCCGGTAGAATTTCCTCAGGCTGAGTTCTTGGCGAGCTTGCTTCTGAGAAATACCTTCAAATCGCCGATGGTGCGCAGTTTGGCCAGATCTTGGTTCGAGATGTTTACATCAAAAACATCTTCCAAAACATAGAGGGCATCTGCGATTGAAACTGAGTCGATGCCCAGATCGCCTACCAAGGTAGAGGAGTCGGTGAGGTTGGCGGGGATGTGCGCCACTCGCTTGGCCGGCACATGATCCTTGATGATCGCCAGCACCACTTCATCAGCGGCATCAACGTCGCCAGTGGTGGCAAAACGTTGGTAAGCCTTTAAGACCCGGTCAGGCAGGTGCTTCAACAATTCGGTGGGAATTGGCGCAGTGTAATTTTCTGATGAGGGTTTGGAATCCATCGATGAAGTTGTGCATGCGGACAACCGGCGCTATCCGCAAGCTGTCCGCAGCAAAATGGCCTGACTGCGGCGTGCGATGTTAATTTTTAGAAACTTTTAACATCACCTTGCAGGTCAATTGCATGTGTATGAGCGCATTCATTACATGATGAAGCGTTGTTTTGCAACCGGATGCGGCGGAAACAGGCTAGCAACCTTTCCGCGAATCACGAATCTAAGCCCAATGCGCTTCGTGTCATTTATCATCTGCCTGACCCTATTTGGTCCGTCACTTGGTGCATTCACTTTGCCTCCACTGACCGGTGATTTGTCCGGCCGACTGGTTCTGCAGAGTTGGGGAAAATTGCCAGATATAGATTGGCAAATCCGGGCACGGCCAACGAATACCGGTGAAAATCAGTTGATGGCGGAGCTCAATGCGCACGGGTTGAAGGCGGTGATGGATCTCCAATTGGCGCAAAAAGAAGGGACGATATCGTGGCAAATCCGTAGTGCGGAGATTGACCTGAGTGTCTGGGGGCCTCCGTTGGCGGCCAACTTTGGTGGGACGTCCGTCCCGGCTGATATTTTGGTAACCGGCCTATTGAAATTTTCTGGAAGCGGCACCCTGAATGGAAGCGACCTGGCCGGAAATCTCATCGCAACACTGGCGGATGGCAGTGCACACAGTGTTCAACAAAACTGGAACCTGAATCGCCTCGATTTGGAAGCGAAGGTGGACCTAGCTTCGGGGGGGGCTCTGCTACAATCCCTGCAACTGCATGTGAATGAAGCGAATGCAGTCGGGATGACAGCGACTGAGATAGCAGTCTATGCTGCTGGTGATCCACAGCATCGGTTGCTTATTCAACAAGCCGAATTGTCCATGCTGGGAGGACGCATAAACCTGCGGCCATTCATGCTTGATCTCGGTAATCCTGTCATTGATACGACGGCTGATTTGGATGGCGTGGACATGTCGGCATTGGCTGCATTTGTCCCAGAGGCTTTGAGTGAGGCTAAAGGACGGGTCAGTGGGCGAATTGCGGTGCGTTGGAGTTCCAAATTGGGCATCCAGCCCGGTGACGGATTATTGACGGTTTCACCCGATACCCCCGCCAGCATCCGTTTGACGTCCACGCCGGGTTTTCTAACGCAACATACCACGGAGCGCATTCAATTTCTGCCTGATAGCTTTGGGCGTTTTGGGAAGTGGTTGTCCGTGGAAAATCCCGCGTATGATACCCTCCGCCGCATAGAGCTCGGCGAACTCCCCTTGGTCGTGGAAAAATTACGGGTCGAATTGTATCCCGACGGACCAAGTGGCCCGCGTTCAGCCACGGCGGTGGTGCAAGCCAGACCTGCAGACGGGAGTGCAGTCGGCCTCGTTTCGTTTCAGGTCAACGTCTCCGGTCCGCTGGATGAAGTGCTTAAGCTGGGCACCAATGATAAGGTAAAATTTCGCGTCGATACGAAACCATGAAACCCGGATTGCGCTTCGCGGTCCAAAGCCTCTGATTAACCTATGCGTCCATCCGTCCTCCTCCTTCTTATGTTCCCGGTTCTGGGCGGCTGTATCCACGTCAAGATGGATCCCATCGAAGTCCACGCCACGGTGGATGTGAATGTGAAGGTGGATCGGGCCCTCGATGATTTCTTTGGCGATCTCGACAAGAAATCCACCACCATCACTTACGAAAACTCCAACTGATCTCGTCATGAAAAAGCTTTTCCTCTCTTCCTTCCTGATCCTGACCGCCATGGTCCTGACTGCACCGATGAGTCGGGCAGAAGACCTCAATACCATCCGCGCCCGCATGGAACAGCGCATCGGGCGAATCGATACCCTCAAGAGCAGTGGAGCGGTGGGCGAAAACAACCGGGGTTTGCTGGAAGTGCGGGATGGCGGTGGTGATGCCGCTTTGGTAGTGGCGGCCGAGAACAGTGATCGTGTAACGGTCTATGCCGAATTGGCGCGGAAGACAGGCTCCAGTGCCGATTTGGTCGGTCGGGCGCGGGCCCGCCAGATTGCCAACAACAGTGCGGCGGGAGTCTGGCTGCAGGATGAAAGCGGCCGCTGGTATAAAAAGTAAATTTGTTTGATGCCCGAGAACTCAACTAGAGTTGCAGGCATCTGACGACCCATTCGCTGGCGAAGTAGAAAGTGCCTTGATGGATGGGGCCAACCACACTGAGGGGATGGCCGGAAATCTTGGTCACTACTTCGGTTTCGACTGTGCCGGGCTTGATGCGAAAAACGGTTTCGGTCGTGGCACCGTAGAGTGTGCCATCGGTGTCTGTTCGCAGGATATGCCCGGATTCAAATGGCAGTTTGCCGTAAGCTTCCGGCAGTAAGGTTGACTGCAGCACTTTGCGCTTTGCGGGATCGATCAAGCAAAGCCGGCTGGGCGCAGGAGTGCATTCGTAGTGAGTCACCAACCGCGGATTGCGGCCCGTAAGCGTATAGACCAAGCCGTTGCCAGCATCAATCAAAGAGCAGACATCGACGAGATTGGGATCGTCAAAATCGCCGATATAAGCGGCGGAGTTCTTGGCCGGATCCCAAAGCGCATAGCCCCCTTGCTGATGTTTGGCCGAAACACCCGTGCCGGGTTCACTATTGAATCCAATCAGGATCTGCTTGAGTGCCGGCAACCAGTGCAGGACGAACGGGGTGCGGTCAGGCATGATGCCACGAGTGCTGCCGCGCTTGGCGGTCGCCGGATCAAACCACGCCAGTGAACCATCATTCAATCCGTAGTCCGCGGCTGATCCGATCCAAAGTTTTCCATCAGGGGTCGTGATCATTGCATGCGGCCGTGTGCTGAGATCATCGGCCGGACCGACGTCGAGCGGATTGGCCCCGGGACCGGTGCCGAACTTGTAGGGCAGAGCAGGATCGTATAGCGAGATACGCGACGCCGGGTAGGAACCGATGGCTAGTTTCCCTTGATAGTTGACCATGGAATAAGCCTCGCCACCCGAGACACTACACTGGCCGTGGTTGACCATGTTACTACCATCCAATTCGCAAGAGAAGAGGTGTTCCGGCAACATACTGGAACCGTAGAGCTTTTGGTCGGGACCGAGATGAAGGGTCCACAAAGCTGTGCCACTGCCTGTCCAATCGAGTTTGAGTTCGCGGGTGGGTGTGCCGTCAGCGGCCGTGATTTGCAGACGACGGAACTCAAAGCTATGGTCGTCGTTGAAGGTGGCGATGGAGCCGTCGGGGAAAGGCCGGATCTGCTGGTAGCCGTGCTTGTAGGTGGCGTGCACGCCGGGCATCTGTGCCGGGATTTGAGTCACTGGCGTGGCAGTGCCGTTGGTGAGATGAAAAGCGCCTTCATAGCTGTCGAGATAGAGTTGGCCGTCGGTGCCCTTGAAAAACTCGTAGCGTTTTGGGTTGGTGGGCGGTGATTCTAGCACGGGCCCGATGCGGGTGGCTTGGCCCGTGGTGGTATCGATGGAAATCATCCGGTAGGTCGCCATCTTGACCTGGGCGAAGAGTTGACCGTCGTCCGAGGCGAGGGGGTAGAGATATTTGTCCACCGGATCCATGCGGCCGAAACGGGTGAACTCACCGGTAGTGGGATTGAAGCGCGTCAGACTGCAGCCTGGATAGGCGCCGACCCAGATCATGCCGTCGGGTGTTTCGGTGATGCCGGTGGGGAAGGTGGCGAGTTCCGGATCGAGGCGGCCGAGATTTTCCAGACCGCGCTCGGGATGGGCGGGATCGTAGCGGTGCAGATGTCCCTGCCAGGCGGTGCCGACCCAGAGAATGCCCGTGCGCAGACTGCGCATTGACGCCGTGGGTGCTTCAGCGCCCGGACACTGCACGGGAAACTGTCGGCAGTGGCCGGTGGCCAAATCGATATCAATCACGAATGGTCCGCCGTTGTTCTGGCCCATTGAGCCCAGCAGGGAGCCATTGCCATCGGCGGTTAGACCGGGATGGAGGCGCACCCAATTGATGGCTTTGACGGGAATGCCGAGATCGCGAATGGCGGAATTGGATTCAGGGGAGGACATGAAAATGGGAGTGCGGTTGTTTCAGGGCAGGATTACTGCAGTCCAGCCGCGCGATAACAAACGGGGCAACCCTGCGGATCAGCGAAATCATTCAAGTAATTCACATCCCGCCAGTTAATCCCTTCGCGCAGCCCGGATTTGTCGGTGCGCAAGTGGATCGCAAAACTGACCCGTGCTGCCGTGCTCAAGTTGGGACCGCTGCCATGCACCGTGAGATTGTGATGAAAACTGACGGCTCCCGGCGGCATCACGGCGGCCACTTCCTGCCAGGAGTTTCGGTCGCTTTTTTCGCGGATGCTATATTTCAAGGCATCGAGGTTGCTGCTGAAAAAATCACCTGAATTCAAGAGGCCCCAATGTTGGGAGCCCCGCACAAAACGCATCGGCCCGGAATTCTCCGTGACTTCACTGATCGCTACCCAAGCCGTGAACAGTTCCCCCTCCAACGCAGGGTTCCAGTATTCTTGATCCTGATGCCAGCCGACACTGACTTGGCCTTCTGGTAGCGGGGGCTTGATTAAGAGTTGGGTGGCGAAGACCTGCACGAATTTAGCGGAAGTCAGCGCGGAAGCCCATTGCCCGATCGCGGGATGGCTTATGAGTTCGAGAATCGTCCGGTCCGAGCGATGAGCATTATCAATTTTGACGAGTGCGGTTGGCGGTTGAGTGCGTTTGGGCGGAGGGCCGAGGGGAGGGATGCCCGTCTCATAGTTGCCGGCATAGACGGCGTCGATCCGAGTGCGCACCCGGGCGAGCAACTCCGCGGGGATGAGGGGTGGCGCAATCCAAAATCCATCGCGGGCGAAATCCGCGGCGGCGGTGTGCTGATCAGATTCTGACAAAAGGGAAGCAGTCATCAGGAGATTGGTTTCTTGACGATCAGGGAAATTAATCGAGTGTCAGCACGCGCAGCCGCCAGCCCGTGGAGAAGTAGAATTGGTTGCCGATGATCGGGCCGACGACATCGATGGCATCGGGCGTGGAGTGGGTGAGCCAGACGGGATCTTCACGCGGAGGCGGCGGTTGGTCGTTTTGCCAGACGCGTTCCACTTCGCAGGTGCCGGGCTTGATCCGAAAAACACAGTAGCCCGTGGCACCGTAAACCGTGCCACCGGGGCCGACCCTCAGGGAAAAATGGCCGTGCCACGCGATCGGACCGAAGTCCTCCGGCAGCCACGCGATGGAAATGAGTTTCCGCTGGGCGGGGTCGATCAGCGCAATGCGCGGGCGAATTGCTGGAGCGCCGGCACTGAGAATCTGATCGCCGCGGCCGATGAGCACATAAACCAAACCGTCGACGGTCGGGGTGAAGGCCACGGGGTCGGCCATATCCTCAATCCCGAGATCACCGGACCAGATGAGTTTGTCTGCCGTTGGATCCCATAAAGCAAACGCACCCTCGTTACGTCGCACGGTGGCGCCGGTGCCGACTTCGATGCTGAGGCCGACCAGAATCTGCTTAAGATTTGGCAGATACAATAAGGCTGAAGGTGTAGTATCAGGGAGGAGGGAGCGGTGGGTCTTGGATTCGCCAGATGCCGGATCATACCAAACGAGCGTGCCACCGTGCAGCCCGTAATCGGGTGCGGAGCCCATCCACAACCGTTTGTCGGGGGTCGCAATGAGGGCGTTGGGGCGAAAACTAACGTTGTCCAATCGTCCGAGATCGCGTGGGTTGTCGGTAGGCTCGGTGCCGTAGTGGAGCGGGAGCGTGGGATCGTAAACCGTGAGGTGTGAACCGGGGTAGGAGGCGAGGTAGAGTTTGCCGTCGAGGTTGACGAGCGAGTAGGCCTGCCCGCCGGCGAAACTGTGTTTTCCCAGATCCTCAATCACACTGCCGTCCGGCTTGGCGTGAAAGAGGCGGTTGGGCAGATAGCTCGATCCGTAGAGATCGCCGTCAGGTCCGACCCCGATGACGTGCAAATTGTTGCCGCCGCCAACCCAATCGAGGCGCAGGTGGCGCGGGGCGATCGCCGGGTCGCGATTGGTTAGGACGAGATCGCGCGGTGCACCGGTGCCGTTCATGTCTGCATCGGTAAATTCCGCGGTCCAACCACCCGGCATATCGAGCGGGTCCTGATAGTTGTGTTGGTAGGTGGCGGCAATGCCCGGCCGGGGTGGCGGGGCTTGATCCACCGGTTCAGCGGCCATTCCTGAAATACGCCAGGTCCCTGCATGCGATTCCAAGTAGAGGCTCTCATCCGTCCCGCGATAAAGTTTGAGAAATTGGGTCTCGTCAGTCGGGTCGGTGATGATGGGACCTATCGGCTGCGATTCACCGGTGAGTGGATCGATCAACCTCACGCGTGGGCGGTTGGATTTGATGAATACCGCGAGTGAACCGTCGCCCCCGGCCACGGGATAGAGGTATTTATCATCATCCACGATGCCTCCGAAACGGGTGAACTCGCCGGTGGTCGGATTGAAGCGTGTGAGGGTGGCTCCGGGGTAAGCGCCGATCCAAATCATTCCGTCAGGAGTCTCAGTGATGCCGTTGCCGAATGTGGCAATTTCATCAACGCGACCGAGATCCTCGATTCTTTTTTCCGGATGATTGGCGTCAAAGCGGTGCAGATGGCCATCCCAGGCCGAGCATACATAAAGGATGCCTGTCAGCAGGGAGCGGTAGGAAGCGGGTGAAAAGGTGGAACGTTTGGGGGCCTCGGTGTAAAACTGAGTGCAATGGCCGGTTTCGAGATCGATATCACTGACGAAAAATCCGTCGTTGTTCTGACTCATGGTTGCGAGGAGGGAAGCTTGCCCATCGGCTGTCTGGCCGGGGTGCAGCCGGGTCCAACTCACTCCTTTGACGGGAATGCCAAGATCGCGAACGCTGGGGGGTAGGGCAGTCATGATCACGGGGAGACTCACCCACAACCAGCTCAGGCGGAGGGGCAGATGCATGGCCGGCGATTAAAGGTGGAGCGAGGTTACACTGCAACGTGCTTTTCTGAGTTTATGCATCACAGCACGCTTGCGGCAGCGGAGGATTTTGTTGAAGCATGCCGGGGATGTCAGACTCGCTCCGCCCCCGTCCCGTCCCCGGCCTTGGTTCCAATGCCATTGGCAAGGAAGAAGAAGAACTCGTGCTCGATGTGCTGCGGCGCAAAGAGCCATTTCGTTACTACGGTCTGGATCCCAAGTCACCGCCGCCGATGGTCGCGACCTTGGAAAGGGAAATGCAGGCGTATATCGGCATTGAATATGCCTTGGCCGTATCGAGCGGGACCGCCGCCCTTGAAGTCGCTTATGCCGCCATTGGGCTGGGGCCCGGTGATGAAGTCATCGTGCCAGCATGGAGCTGGGTTTCCTGTTTCACTGCCATCGTGCGGGTGGGGGCCAGGCCAGTGTTGTGTGAAATCGACGACACTTTGAATTTTGATCCGAGCGAAATCGACCGATTGGTCACCCCGCGGACAAAGGCGGTTTCGGTCATTCATTACCAAGGGGTGGCTGTCGAAATGGACAAGATCGTGTTAGCGGCGCATCGCAAAGGACTTTTTGTGGTGGAGGACTGTGCCCAATCACTTGGCACGACCTATCGTGGCCGGCAGATCGGCAGTTGGGGCGACGTGGCGATCTACAGCTTCCAATACAACAAAACCGCCACTTGTGGCGAAGGCGGCTTGGTGGCGACCCGTGATCAGCGCATCTACGAACGGGCGGTCCGGCTCAGCGATCTCGGCAACTACCGGCCTTACCACGCCGGCATCGTAACCCCAAAGGAGCCGGCGTTTGTGGGTGGACAGTATCGCATGAGTGAACTGGCCGCGGCGGTTGCGTTGGCGCAGTTGCGGAAAATAAACATGATCCGCGAACATTGTCGCAAATTGCAGTCCCGGGTCTTGCAGAAGGTAACCGGACTCAAAGGGATCAACTTGCGCCGCGTGCCGGATTCGACCGGTGACTTTGGTTTCGAAATTTACCTGATGTTTGAAAACCTCGAACAGGTTGCGCCCTTCCACGAAAAGTTAAACGCCCTCAACGTGAACTGCGGGGCCCGCACCGGGACCTATCCCCAATACAACCGCGACTATGTGAAGACTGGGTTGGCGCACCATCCAGCTCTCTCTCCGTTCAAGGATTTCAAGGAGTGGCCGGCCCCAGGTTACCGGGCGCAGGATTTCCCACGCACCGAAGACCTGACCAAGCGTTACATCGCCTTGCCGATCGGCTGGCTCTACACGGAGGAGGACGCGGATTACATCGGGGATTCGGTGGTGAAGATTCACCGCGAAGTCTGCGGTTGAACAGGCACGCTTCGCTGGTCCGGTAGTAAGCAGCCGCAAAAAAGCGCAACCCAGCCGGGTTGCGCTTGAAAGATTCAGGATTGGATTGTGGTGGTTATTCTTTCTCGGAGGAAACGTCTTCCGATCCGATGGTAGCGCCAGCATCCTTCAGTTTTTCGACGGTCTTTTTGCCAACGCCTTTGACGCGTTTGTCCAAGTCCTCGAAGCTGACAAATGGACCATTGGCATCGCGTTCGGCTACGATGGCCTTGGCGGTCACTTTGCCAACACCCGGAAGCTTCACGAGGGTGGCTTCATCGGCAGTGTTCAAATCAACGGCGGCAAACGTGACGACGGCAAAGAGCAGGGCAACAAACAGGGCGAGTAATTTTTTCATTCCGGCGTAACAGGTTGGATTGTGATGGAAGGAAGCCACAGCTTGGGATTCATGGCCCAAAATTGCAATATTGGCTTTCGATCAGTGGGCCTTGGAGAATTCTTCTGGTGTGATGCAGAGCTGCACTACTTTAAAGTATTCCAACACAACTTCCTGCTGCTCATCCCAAGCAACACGTATCCGGCGACATTCTGCGGCGAAGTATGCCAAATGCACCCGCTGCCAGTAAGCCAGTGACTTGTCACCCTCGCCTTCGATGGCGGCATAAGTCGCATCCACATCGCAATAGCGACGGATTTCCACCCTGGTGACTTCGATGATGGCGATATCGCGGCCCCGGCTGTCTTGAACCATGCTGCGGTTTCCGATTTGGGGCAGAGGTTCGTGATCGTGCCGGTAGGAGGCGTGCAGACCGGTGGTGGCGCGTTTATCTCCTTGGAGCACCTCCAGTGCCGTGGAATCCATGTCCACGGCGCTGAGCCCAAACTGCGTGATGGGTAAATCGTGTTTCACGACCGCTCCAGATGCCGCACGTAAAGTTGCTCCACCTTGGCCCGGGCCCACGGCGTTCGCCGAAGAAATTGCAGGCTGGATTTGATACTAGGGTCGAATTTGAAACAGCGCACGTTCACATCAAGCGCCAAGGCTTCCCACCCGTAGTTATCCACCAATTCGGTCAGGAGTTTTTCAAGGGTTACCCCATGCAATGGATCTTGGGACTGACTCATACCGCGATAGTGACACCGGGGCGCTGTCGGTCGAGCCTGCGCGTCAATCAACCGTAAGCCCCGATGGCGTGGAGGCCGAGCAGGCGTTTGCGCCGTGGGTTGGCTCGGTCGAGTATCTCCTGCGGCATCCGGTAATTGATGAACGGATAAAACCGCTGCGCGATGTAGCGCTTGGCGTAAGGGGCTTGGATGACCCAGCGGATGCGTCCGTTGGAAGTGTTGCGTCCACCTTGGTGCCAAGTTTGGTCATTCCAGAGCACGGCGGTGCCGGCCTTGCCACAGGCTTTGACCATGTGCTGGCCGTCATAAACTGGATTGCCGTTGGCGTCGTTGTCTTCGGGCGTGGGGTGACGTCCGGCCCGGTGACTGCCTGGGATGAATTCCGTGGGACCGAGTTCCTCGTCCACGTCGCACAGGTAGTAATTGAGATTGATGTTGAGTGTGGGGACGGTGACACGTGGATCCCACGGCACATCGGCTGGTCGCGGGAAGCGCACTTCGTCGTCCACATGCCAGAATGTGATGGTTTTTCCGGGCGAGGTGCGCAGCGCGCTGTTGGCGATGAGGTGGCAATTCTCACCGAGGATTGTCTCAATGAGCGGGATGATGTTGGGATGATCGACGAGAGCCTCGAACTCGGGACCATGCTCAAACATCTTGGGTCGCCAGATTTCCTGCATGCCGTAGAGATCGGCTTCGGGACAGTGTTTGGCAAAGGCCCGTTCGACGCCCGCTTTCAAGGTTGCGACGTCCGTGGACGACAGCGCATCCGGGAGGACGAGGAAGCCGTCG
Source organism: Cephaloticoccus sp. (assembly GCA_030833445.1). Classification (GTDB taxonomy): domain Bacteria; phylum Verrucomicrobiota; class Verrucomicrobiia; order Opitutales; family Opitutaceae; genus Cephaloticoccus. Next base: position 39,270 of record JAURHD010000009.1, read on the forward strand.
CGTTGATACTGGGCTAACAACTCCGGGGTGGGGGTGATTACACTCATGGGATGACGGGATCCACGTGAAGCCAAGTGTGCCCCGCAAGTCACGGGGAAAATCAGCGAATTGACCGATTATTCAGCGTCCGCACATGCCCACTTGCGGATAAATTCATCCAACGCATCGACGTAGGCGTTGTCGGTGCTCTCGTCTTCGGTTGCCACCCGTTTGGCATCCTCCTCCGACAAGGTCTGGCCCCGGGGGTTATAGGCATAACTCTGGGTGACCACGCCGTCAGTGTAAACGCGTTCACTGCGCATTTTCCCATCGGGATAATAGGTCAACACGCTGCCGGCCCACATGCCGTCGTCGAAGGAACCGCGGAATTTGATTTTGCCCCGGATACGGGGACCGGCCGAGGTGTCATACCACATGGTGACTGCACCAGTGAAAGTGCCTAATTGGTAGTTGAACTCGACGATCTTGGTCCCGGATTCATCCCAGAAAGTCCAAGTCCCGTCCGGCTCACCGTTGGCAAAACCACCCGCGGCCTGTTTGACGGTTGGGGTCGACCAGATTTCCACCTTGCCATCGTAAACACCGTTTACCTTGGTGCCGCGGACCTCGGGGTCCGGCTTGCTGGTGGTTTCGTCCGCCTGCAACCACGACACTGCGCTGAGGCAAATGAAAGTGGTGACACTGCACAGAAACCGCTTGGGGAAAAATCTCATGCGCCGGAAAGTGACTGCACCTACTTACCCGGGCAAGGCACGATCCCTAGGGTATATTCCTTGCCGAGTAGGATTCACGCACGGAATCCCGCATGAGCACAATGATTGTGAAGACACCGAGTGCAGTGCCAAAGGGTATTTGGATGCAATTTATCCCTGCAATGATAATGGAGAAGAGCCGGTTTACCCGTCTCCGGATGAATAAACCGGACAACAAATTGGCTGTGCCCATCGACAGAAGGAGGCCGCCGCCGATCCAGTAAAACCATCGCAACAGGGCAAAAATTTGCTCCGGCGGCGGACCGTCCTTTTGCTTTTGCACCATCTCTGGATTGGTAAGCACGTAATGCATCACTCCGTAGTGGAGGGCCAGAAAACCGAGGCCCACGAGGGCCAATCCCGCCAGGATATAATGAAATATCTGCAATAGCCGCATGTGTTCGGCGTCAACTATCGACTGATCGCGAAGCACGGGCGGAGTTAGGCTCATGAAGTGATTTGGTTATTTCCGATGGTTGTTCGCGACGTGCCGCACGGCCTGCGCGACTTTGTCGATGTAGCTATCGGTCATGGCTTCATTAAGCGGCAACACGACGCAGTCCTGCAGAATGGCTTCAGCGACCGGGCAGTCGACTTTGGTGTAGTCCATGGTGGTCGCGCCCATGAGGCGGGCCGGCCATGTGCCGCCAAAGAAATTGTGATTCTGGAATACTTTATAGCGGTAAACCGGGCAGGGTAGATACGCCCCATTGGCATTGGCCCCTTGCGCTCGCAGTGCTTCGACAAATTCGTCGCGCGTGCATTTGAGCGCATCGAGTTCAAGGCGGAACAGGAAAAACCAATAACTATGCGTGTCACCTGAACGCGTGACCGGCGGCAGGACGCCGGGGAGGTCTGCCAGCAGTCCGGCCAGCCGGGTGCCGTTGTGCACGCGACGGGAGACAATGCTATCCAACTTGGTCAGTTGGGCGGCCCCGATGGCAGCGAGCGGTTCGCTCATGCGGTAATTCGGGGCCAGTTCGGCGGGGTCACGGGTGCCGGCCACACGGTCATAGCATTTGTCGCCCCATTTGGAGAGGCCCGCGCCAAAGTCATCGCGATTGGTGCCTACCATGCCACCGTCGCCGCAGGATACGTGCTTGAAATCGTTGAACGAATAACAGCCGAAGTCCCCCATCAGTCCCACTAGAGTGCCTTGATGACGGGACCCCCAGGATTGCGCACAGTCTTCAATCACCACCAAGTTGTGTGCTTTGGCGATCGCCATGATAGCCGTCATATCACATGCGTTGCCGGCGAGGTGGATGGCCATAATCGCGCGAGTCTTGGGGGTAATCGCCGCCCGGATATTGTCGGGGGTCAGGTTATAGGTGCGGGGATCGAGATCGGCGAAAACCGGGACACCTTGCTGATATAGAATGCCAATCACGGAGCCCATGTCCGTGATCGGTGACACGATCACTTCTTCACCGGGCTTCAGCCGCAACGCAGCGATCGCGATGTGCAACGCGGCCGTTCCAGACGAACAAGGGAAAACTTGTTTGAGGGGATAGTGGCGGCGAAATTCGCCGAGCAGATCCTCGGTCTGGGGTCCTTTCCAATAGAATAGGGATCGCTGTTTTACCATCGCTTCCAACCGCGTGAGTTCGGCCTCACCCCACCGCGCCTGCTGGGGTTGGGGTTCGTCGACAATGGGTTTTAAGACGGGAGGTTGGGCGGTGATGCTCATGGTGACGGATCAGAGTTTGAAGAAACGAATGGCGTTGGCGGAACCGATGAGGGCCTTGGTTTTCACGGGAAGATGGGCACAGCGCAGTTTATCCACTTCACCACGAGTGGAGAGCATGGGAGTGCAGGTGCCGAGCATGAGCCGGCGGGCCGGGATGACCTTCAGCAAATCCTCCAGGGTATTGTGCCACTCGCAGAAGGAGATCTCGGCGGAAAAATTGGCGCAGGCTTTGGCGAGTTCCTTGAGTTCGGGGCGATAGATGCCGGCGAGCAAGGGATTGAGCTTGGGCTGCCGTTGGAGCAGGGCCTGCACATCCGCCACCGGGGTGCCTTTCACATTGAGGCCGAAGTAGCGGTGGCGTTCGTCTTCATACCGAAAATTGATTACGAGACGCAGCTTGGTTTTGGCCAAGGTGGCGACGAACTCATCAACGGCGGGTGCAGCCAGGTTGTAGTTGTGAAAATTGGGCAGCAGCTTCACGGCCTTTGCTTTGGCCGCAACACAGGCCTCGAGTTGTTCCCGCCAATTGGCGAGCCGCAGATTGACGACCGGCACCGGCACGAGCGCTGGAGTCCGTTTGACCGCCGCGAATAAAGTGCGATTGCTGGGCATCGGGTCCGGCTGAAACACGGCCCCCAGATGTGACACCAATGCGCGACTGATGCCACTCGCCCGTAAATGTTTGAGGAGTTCGGCGGCGGTGCGATCTGGCGTGAAAGTGAAAGGCCACACGCCAAGTTGGGTGTTGGTATCGATGAGCATGAGAATGGTCAGTAGAGTTGCAGCAGACGGGCGGTATTGGAAAATAGAATCTTGTGCTTCGCAGTGGCGGACAGCCGACCGCCGAGCACCGAGCCCAGTTTGACGCTGCATTCGCGGATCGGTAGATCCGTGCCGAAGAGCACATTGTCAGCACCAAGGTGTTCCACGGCGTATTCGACCAAACCGTCCTCGGGATAAGCCCCGGAAGTGTCGACGAAGATATTCGGCAGGCCCTTCGCGGCGAGCACCCCCCGATATCCTATACCCACGAGGTGGGCCATGATGATGTTTACATCGGGATTGCGGCGCGCGAGTCCGGCCGTGTCATCCGGATCGCTGTGATCCTTCATGTCGGGTCCCATGTTCACAGTGCTCCAGCTGTGCTGCAGGACCGGAATATTGAACGTGCGGGCGGCTTTCATGACATGACGCATGCAGGGATCGGAGGCATTGTTAGCGATCTCCAGCTTGATGCCTTTGAAGCCGAACTTGGTCACGCAACGTTCGGCTTCTTTCATGACTGCCCGCTCGCCGAGCAAGGGATTGAGGTAGCAAAAGCCGATAAAGTAGTCCGGATGCAGTTGTTGGAGGCGGCCGTTCTCGTTGTTCAGTTTGACCAACTGTTTTTCATCGGGCCGCGCGCCGTAGCGCAGGACATCCCCGAGAGCGATCATCCGCTCGATGCCCAAGGTGCGACCGTGGGTCACGAGTTGATTAACGGCCGTTTCCTTGCGGCCGTCGCCGAAAAAAATGGGGTGAGTATGAACGTCAATAATGCGCATGATGGGCGAATGAAGAAATTAGCGGCGGGAGTTCATCGTGACAAGCGCGGGTTGTTCACCTAAGTGTGGGGCACGATGCCTCGAATCGCCAAAACGAAACTCCCGGAACCCCTGCCGGTCCGCACGCGATTGTTGCAGGCAGCGACGCGGCTGTTCGCCCAAACGGGCTACCGGGGGACGACGGTCGACGAGATTGTGGCGGAGGCGAAGGTCAACAAGCGGATGGTCTACCATTATTTCGGAGATAAAGAGCGGCTGTATCATGCCGTGCTCACGGAAGCTTACCGAGGATTGGAAACAGTCGAAGTGGAGGCGCTTTCTCATACCCAGAATATAGACGAACTGACCGGGGCGATGGTGCGTTCGTATTTTGATTTTTTGTCCGCGCACCCTGAATTTGTGCGCTTGTTGTTGTTTGAGAACCTCAACGATGGCCGCGGGTTGGCCAAGGCGGACTCCAAGCTGAGCAAGGACCCCGCGCTGACTGCGCTTAACCGCCTGTTGAGGGTGGGGATTGCCGCGAAGCGCATCCGGCCCGACATGGATGCGCGCCACCTCCTGATCAGTATCATCGGTCTTTGTCTGATCTACAGTTCCAACCGCTATACCCTGTCGCAGGCTTTGCGGATGGATTTGGGCAGCCCCCGGGTGCGGGCGAAGGGGATCGAACATGTCACCCGTCTCTTGCTCGACGGAATCAAGATTCGCTAAAGCCCGGAATGGTCGCATGACATACAAACTGGCGTGAAATGGGGGTGGGTCGAGCTCCAAGTAACTAAAAAGTTACTTCGGGTTTGACCGCGCGTATGCGTGTGTTTGGCTGCGGGCGGTCAGTAGTGCATCATCACTCCTAATATCATGACTCAAGCCAAGACCGACTACGATATCGAACAACTGCTTTCCCAGCCGACCGCCGGAGCGGTGGCCACAGTCAAGGGCCTGAAAGGAGACTTCATGGTGCTGGGCGTCGGTGGTAAGATGGGCACTTCCCTGGCGGTCATGTTGCGCCGCGCCTTGGATGAGGCGGGTAGTGCGGCCAAGGTTTACGGTGTTTCACGCTTCAGCCGGCCCGAAGCCAAGGCCGATCTGGAGAAATTCGGGATCATTCCGGTGGCCTGTGATCTGGCTGATCCCGAGCAGGTGGCCGCTTTGCCCGAAGTGGCGAATGTGCAATATCTGGCGGGCCAGAAATTTGGCACGGCCGGCGCACCGGATGAGACGTGGATTCAGAACACGATCGTGCCCTCGCTGGTGGCGCGTAAATTCCGCAAGTCCAAGATCGTGGTTTTTTCCACCGGATGCGTTTACCCCTTTGTGCCGATCAGCGGACCGGGCGCGGACGAATCTACTCCCGTCGCATTTCTCGGTGAGTATGCCAGCACCTGCGTGGGCCGCGAACGGGTCTTCACCCATTACTCGCGGAAATACGGCACGCCGCAGTTGATCTATCGGCTCAACTATTCGGTCGAGTTGCGCTACGGCGTGTTGGTGGACATCGCTATGAAAGTGCTGAAGGGTGAGGCGGTTGATGTGACGATGGGATCCTTTAATTTGATCTGGCAGGGTGATGCCTGCGCCCGGGCGATCCAGTGCTTAGACCACGTGGCCAGTCCGCCGAAACTCCTCAATGTGACTGGATCGGAAAAGATATCGATCCGGTCAGTGGCCGAGAAATTCGGCGAATTGCTGGGTAAACCCGCGATTATCACTGGCACCGAGGCGGAATCCGCCTGGATCGCCGACGCACGTGAATCGATCCGACTTTTCGGTCCGGTGGAGACCTCCTTGGAATCAATCATGAAAATGGTGGCTGACCACCAGTTGGCAGGTGGCAAGCTGCTTGGCAAACCCACCCACTTCGAAACCCGCGACGGAAAATTCTAACCGTGGATCTGCGTAAACATCTCCAAGCCGGCCATGTCATCCCGGCGCAACCACTGGCCTTGGATGACCAGCGTAAGTTCTCCGAGCGCCATCAGCGTGCGATCACCCGATATTACATGGCCTCCGGCGTCGGTGGTCTCGCGGTCGGCGTGCATTCCACGCAGTTCGAAATCCGCGAACCGCAACACGGTTTATTCAAACCGGTCTTGGAACTCGCCTCGCGCACCATCGATGAAGAGTTGGCCCGTGCGCCGCGCCCGTTTATCAAGATTGCTGGTTTGTGCGGACGCACCGAACAGGCCCTGAGTGAAGCGGAGACCGCCCTCGGCTACGGTTATCAAGCCGGCCTGCTAAGTCTCGGTGCTTACAAGAATGATACCGAGGAAGCCATGCTCGCGCATTGCGCCCGGGTCGCTGAGACGATTCCGGTGATTGGGTTTTATCTGCAACCTTCAGTGGGAGGTCGGTTGTTGGGTTACAGCTTCTGGCGTAAATTTGCCGAGATCCCCAATGTGATCGCGATCAAGATGGCACCGTTCAATCGTTATCAGACGATTGATGTAGTGCGGGCCGTGACCGAGAGTGGCCGGGATGATATCATTCTCTACACGGGTAATGATGATAACATCGTGGTCGATCTCTTCACGCCGTTTACCTTCGACGTGCAGGGCAAATCGGTGACTCGGCGGATCGAAGGTGGCCTGCTCGGGCACTGGGGCGTTTGGACGCATGCTTCGGTAAAGCTGCTGGAGGAGATCAAGACCGCGCGCAAGAGCAGCTCGATCGATGCGGCGTGGCTGGACAAGGCGATCGCCGTCACTGACATGAATGCGGCTTTGTTCGATTCGGCGAACAAGTTTGCCGGCTGTATCCCGGGCATCCTTGAGGTGCTTCGCCGCCAGGGACTCGTGCCATCGATCAACTGTCTGAATCCGCATGAAGTGCTGTCACCCGGGCAAGCCGAGGAACTGGACCGGGTCTGCCGCGCTTATCCTTCGCTGATTGACGACGCCTTTATTGCGGCGCACCGCGATTCGTGGTTGGCTTGATTCCATGAGCACACGCACCACCGATCTGCCGCAATCCTGCGAGGAGTTGCTGGCCCAGATGATTTCATTTGAAACGGTCAATCCAATGTTTGGCGGACCGGTCGGCGGCGAAGAAAAACTGGTGGGGCATTTGGAAAAGCTCGCGATGGCATGGGGACTGCAAACCCGGCGGATGCCAGTTTCGACCGGACGTGATAATCTATTCATCTCCGTGGTCGTTAATCCCGATGCCCCCTGGCTGCTATTCGAGAGCCATGTGGACACCGTGAGCACGGTCGGGATGACGGTGGATCCCTTGATGGTGAAAGTGGTGGAGGGCCGCGTCTATGGGCGAGGGGCCTGTGATACCAAGGGGTCGGGCGCGGCGATGTTTTGGGCTTTGCAAAATTACTCCCGGCAAGTGCATCAGCCGCATAATGTCGGGCTGATCTTTGCCTTGGATGAGGAAGCCCGCATGACGGGCGCGAAGGCCTTTGCCGCGAATGAGCTGAAGGAATTTTTACCCAACCTGCGCGGCATGATTGTGGGCGAACCTACGCTGATGCGACCGGTAGTCGCCACAAACGGAGTGATTCGTTGGAAGACGATTACGCGGGGACGGGCGGCACATTCGTCCATGCCGGCCAAAGGCGATTCTGCGATCACCAAGATGCTGCGCGTGGTGGATGCGCTCGAATCGCGTTATGTGCCATCGGTCACTAAAAAACATCCGATGACCGGCTCGTCGGCCATGAGCGTGAATGTCATTCGCGGCGGCACCCAAGTGAATATTATCCCGGAATATTGTGAAATCGAATGCGACCGCCGCACGGTTCCGGGTGAGACCGAGGAACAGATTTGGGCGGAGCGTGACGCCGTGCTGACCGGTTTGGAGGTCGAGCACACGGCCCCCTATGTCGTGCCGGCGATGGGCGACGAATTGTCGCATGACTTCATGGCTGTGCTGCAGCCGATCTTAAAATCTCATAATCTGGATGCGAACGGGCGAGGGGAGCCCTATGTTACGGATGCCAGTCATTTCGGGGCCGTGGGTGCTCCAACGATTGTGATCGGCCCGGGCGATCTCGCCCAGGCTCACACCAAGGATGAATGGGTGACACAGGACCAACTCGCTCTTGCGGTTGAGGTTTACGGCGAAGTGATGGCGGCACCCCTTTGAGTCATGGCCCGGCCCACCCAGTCTGAATCCACGACTGCAATTAAGCAGGCCCTGGCTGCGGCCCGCCAAAGCAACGAAGTCGAACTGACGGCTTGGCTCCGACATCACCTACTCGAGCATGTGATGCCGTTTTGGGAACGTCATTCTACGGATGAATTTGGCGGCATCGTAAACTGCCTGAGTGATACCGGTGAAGTGATGCTCACGGAAAAATGGCTGTGGAGCCAGTGGCGCGCGGTGTGGGTTTTCAGCCGGCTCTACAACACGATTGATCGCAATCCCAAGTGGCTGGAACGGGCACGGGGCATCGCGGAGTTTTGTCTCCAAAACGGTTGGCTCGAGCAGGAGCAAGGGTGGGCCTTGTTACTCGCTCAGGATGGCAAGATCCTGCGTCGGCACGAAAGTATCTATACCGATGGGTTCGCGGTTTACGGTTTGGCGGAACTCTTTCGGGCCACCAAGTCGCCACACTATCGTGAATGGGCCATTCGCACGGCAGATGCGGCCATGGCCAAAATCAAATCACCTTACGATCAACTTCCGCACTTTCCCTATCCCATTCCTAGTGGCGCCAAGGTCCATGGCGTGCCGATGATCTGGTCGCAGGTTCTGGCCGATGCAGGCGAGCAGCTCGGCGAACCGCGGTATCTGGGAGCGGCGCGGAAATTTTCAGAGGAAATCTTCCGCGATTTCTATCAGGCAGAAATCGATCGTGTCGTGGAGTTTGTGCCGGAAAGCGGCGGGGTTTATCCGGGTCTGCAGGGAGCCGCAACGGTGCCGGGTCACGTGATTGAAGATATGTGGTTTCAATGGCATATTTTTCGGCAAACCGGCTGGAAGGATGCGCCGCGGGACCTCGCGCTACGTTTGATTTTGCGCCATCTTGAATTGGGTTGGGATTCCAAGCATGGCGGCATTCTACTCGCAATTGATCGCGAGGGCCGCGACGAGGTCGGCTGGAAATTTGCCGACACCAAATTGTGGTGGCCACAGACCGAGGCCTTGTATGCGACCCTGCTCGGTTGGTGTGAAACGGGTGATTCCGCCTATTTCGATTGGTATGAGAAACTGTGGCAGCTTTGCCTCAATCACTACGTGGATTGGGATAATGGCGAATGGCGGCAGAAGCTGAATAATGATCTGACACCCATGAGAGGGGTCGTCGCCCTGCCGGTGAAAGATCCATTTCATCTGCCACGTGCATTGATCCTGCAAATCGAATTGCTTGAAGCGCGCCAGCGACAACAGTGAGTCCCTGCGCATGAAACTCGGACTCGGCCTCTACCGTCACCAACTCAACGACGAACATTTTCGCTTTGCGGCCCAGGCGGGCTGCACAGCGCTGGTCATCCACATGGTGGATTACTTCAACCAAGCCAAGGCCAACAAGGTCGGCGACCAACCTACCGGCGACCTCCACGGCTGGGGGCGGGCGGGGGACCCGGACCAACTTTGGGAGCAGGGCTTTCTCGAAGACGTCGTCAAGCGGGCCAAGGCCCACGGATTGGAAATCGCAGCGATTGAGAACTTCGATCCCGCCCACTGGCATGACGTATTGCTCGATGGTCCGCGCAAGGCGGAACAGTTGGAAAATATCAAGACCATGATTCGTCGCGTAGGCGCGGCGGGGATCCCATGCATCGGTTATAATTTCAGTCTGGCCGGGGTGGCCGGTCGCACCCGGGGAACCTATGCGCGCGGTCAAGCCGAGGCGGTGGGGATGGAAGGTCCGGTTGATGATCCGGTTCCCACCGGTTTGGTCTGGAACATGCAGGTGGCGGAGCAGCTCGGCCCCGGCACGATGCCGCCGTGCACGCATGATCAGCTGTGGGCGCGATTGAATGATTTTCTGACTGCGGTGCTCCCGGTTGCCGAAGCTAGTGGGGTAACACTGGCAGCCCATCCCGACGATCCACCGATGCCGACGATCCGAGGCACCCCACGCTTGGTTTATCAGCCGCAGCTATACCAGAAGCTGATTGATCTGGTGCCGAGCCCGTCGAACCAACTGGAGTATTGCCTTGGCTCACTCGCCGAGATGACCGAGGGCGATATTTACGACTGCACCGACAGCTATGCGGGGCAGGGGAAACTCGCCTATGTGCATTTTCGCAACGTCCGCGGCAAGGTGCCGCATTACAAGGAAACCTTTGTCGATGATGGTGAAATCGACATGCTCCAGATCGTGCGCATCCTGCACCGTAATCATTTCAAAGGAGTATTGATTCCCGATCATGCGCCCCAGATGACCTGCGACGCTCCATGGCATGCCGGCATGGCTTTTGCCCTCGGCTATATGCGCGCATTGCTCCAACAGGTAACCCGCGAAGCAAACCAAACATGACACCTACGCCCTTTTCACTTTCCGGCCGCACGGCCCTCATTACCGGTGGTGGCTCCGGTATTGGACTTGCCACGGCCAAATGTCTGGCGGCCTGCGGCGCAAAGGTGATCTTGGCTGGTCGCCGTGAAAAAGAACTCAACGATGCGGTGGCTGAGATCGGCCGCTCAGCGGTGGCTCAAGTGATGGATGTGACTGATACGGCCTCATTGCCGGGGCTCGCTGAGTCACTCAAGGCTGCGCATGGTCCGATTGGGATTCTGATCAACAACGCTGGTATCAATGCCAAGAAGGCATTTGTCGATACGACGGAAGAAGATCTTCTCCGGATTTTTCAGACCAATGTGGTCGGCGGACTTGCCCTGACCCGAGCCTTGCATCCGCAGTTAAAAGCGAGCGGCACAGGCTCGGTGGTGTTTATCAGCTCAATGGCCGCGTTGTTTGGTATCCCATGGGTGTCGGCTTATTCGATTTCCAAGTCCGCCTTGACCGGTGCCGTGCGCACCCTCGCGATAGAATTCGGGCCAGATAAAATCCGGGTGAATGCCGTGGCCCCGGGTTGGATTGACACGGCCATGTCGCGCAAGGCCTTCGAAAGTGATCCGCAGCGGAAGCAAAAAATATTGAGTCGCACCCCGCTGGGCGAACTCGGCGATACTTCCGATATTGGCTGGTCGGTGGCCTATCTTTGTTCACCCGCCGCCAAGTTTATCACCGGAACCATTGTGCCAGTGGATGGTGGCGTGAGTATTGGATTCTGAAATGAGTGCCGAACCTTACACGCAATTTTTCGATTTGCAGGTCAACGGTTTTGCCGGCGTGGACTTTCAACAACCCGGTATTGATCACGCAGCTTTGACCAAGGCCGTGGATGGTTTGTTGGCTCATCGGACCGACCGGATTCTCTTTACGCTCATTACGGATCGCATCGATTCGCTTTGCGCCAAGCTCGCCAACATTGAAAAGCTATGTGCCGCCGATCCGAAATTGCGCCGGATGATTGTGGGTTATCACATCGAGGGTCCCTACATGAGCCCCAAGCCCGGTTACCACGGAGCGCATGATCCGGCTTTGATGAAGGCCCCCGACACAGCCGAGTTTGATCGGCTGCAAGACGCGGCCAACGGGAATATCCGCTTGATCACGCTCGCGCTGGAACAACCGAATTCGGCGGAGTTCATTCGGCACATTACGCAGCGGAATGTCGTGGCCTCGATCGGCCATTCGGAGGCAGACGATAAGCAGATTGACGAGGCGATTGCCGCCGGACTCACGATGTGCACGCACCTCGGCAACGGGATTCCGGTGCAGTTGCCCCGTCACGACAACGTGATGCAACGCCTGCTCGCGCGCGATGAACTTTATGCGGCGTTTATTCCCGACGGAATTCATATTCCCGGTTCCATTCTGCAGAATTTCGTGCGCGCCAAGCCGCGGGAGAAAGTGATTTTCACGACGGATTGCATGTCGGCGGCCGGGGCGGGGCAGGGCCGTTTTCGCATCGGCCGTTTCGAGGTGGATGTGGGGGCGGACGGTGTCGTGCGCGAGCCGGGAAAACCCAATTTCGCGGGCTCATCGCTGACGATGGACGCGAGTCTGATCAATATTCAAAAGTTCCTGGGTTGGTCGGAAGCCGAGGCTCGTGAGGCCAGCGGTGTCCGCGTGGCTCGCAGTTTGGGACTGGCGAAGTAGGGGCGAAAATTCGGCTAGACGGGAGTCAGGTCCAACAGATATCGGCGGGACTGCGCAATGCATTGCGCAGCAACCAGCTTTTGGTCATGCCTGCACTGGGCATGCTGCAATGGTGCCACCCGGTTCAATTCCCCCATTGATTCTGAGCCATAGGGCATGGCGACTACCCCCACAATGACTATAGAATACTTCACGCTCGCGTGCTATTTTGGGCTCCTGATTCTCATTGGCGGCATATTTGCCCGGTTTAACCGAAACTTAAGCGATTTCACGCGCGGCGGCGCCCAGTGTTCGTGGTGGCTGGTGGGCGTGAGTTCGTTGATGGCGGGAATCAGCGCATTCACGTTCACGGGTAACGGCTCGGCAGCCTATGATGCCGGTCCGACGTTTTTGATCATCTATTTGGCGAACATCCTTGGCTATGCGATCGGGGCCTTTTACCTAGCGCGGCGTTACCGGCAGTCGCGGGCTCTGACCTCGGCCGACGTGGTGCGCGCACGATTCGGTCCCGGCGTGGAAAAAATCTACATCGGCGTGAGCGTGCTGCAGGCGCCTTTTGGTGCGGCGGTGCAATTGTGGTCGCTGGCGGTGTTTGTGCACGCGGTGTTCGGATTGCCGTTGTTGCCGTTGATCGTGGTGATCGGATTAGTCACGATTTTTTATTCCGCTTCGGGTGGGATGTGGGGGGTGATGGCTACAGATGTGTTACAGGGCACAGTGTTGTTTGGCGTCACCTTGCTGGTGGCTGCACTCTCGTTGCATGCGGTCGGTGGCTGGGCGGGATTTTTCGAGCATTGGAGTGATCCGGCAGTGGCGGAGGACTTTCGCTGGATTAAGGCGGAAGGTCAGTTTCCCCAAAATCGGTTTACGGGCCCATGGATGATCGTGGTGTTTATCATGCAACTGGTCGGGCAGATTCACCTCGGTGCTTCGAGCAAGTTTTTGTCGGCCAAAGACGGACGCGAGGCATCAAAGGCGGCGGCATTTGCGATGGGGTTGATGGCGCTGGGCAGCGTGATTTGGTTCGTGCCGCCGATGGTTGCCCGTTTTATTTACGAACCCCTGGTGGGCGCGATCGCGATCAAGGACCCAGCGACGGCCGCCTATGCGGTGGCGGCGCGGGAGCTGCTGCCGAAGGGGCTGATGGGAGTGATGATCGCGGCCATGTTTTCCGCGACGATGAGCAGCATGGACATGGGGATGAACCATTTGACGGGCATTATCGTGCGCAATTTGGTGCCGGGGCTCAGGTCACGACTTGGTTGGGCGCCCTTGAGCGAGCAGCGACAAGTGTGGTGGTGCCGTGGCATCACGACGTTGCTCGGGGTGCTTATCATCGGATTGAGCCTGATGCTCGCGCAGCAAAGCCGGTTCATCCTGTTTGACGCGTATTTGTTTTTTGCGTCGATCGTGAATTTTCCGGTGTTTCTGCCTTTGCTGGCCGGGATATTCATCCGGCATCTGCCTCGGTGGGGGTTTTTGTTCATGATGATGACAGCGGCTGTGCCTGGCATCGTCTCGTTGGCGCAGGAGCATTTGGGCGGCCCGGCGTGGACGATCCAGGAGCGGGGGGGCTGGGGATTGCTTTGTTTCATCGTGGCGTTGGTGATATGCTTGGTGATGGCGCGAAGATCCCCGGCGGGGTATCGGGCGCGAGAGGATGAATTTTTTGCCACTATTAACCGGCCCGTCGATTTCGCCAAGGAGGTAGGCAAGGATCGCGATGCAGAGCAGGCCTCACTGATCGGTTGGGTGATTTGCGGCAGTGGCGCGTTGTTCTTGTTGTTCCTGATCCCTGGCAACCCGTTCGTGCAGCGACTGGCGATCGCGGCCTTGGCGACCTTCATCTGTGGGATCGGCGGGTTGCTCGTGTGGACGGCGCGACAGGCGCGCGCCCGCGGCGCCGCGGGGTCTTGAGGATGCTCTTGCCCTTGCAAACGACCCGGTCAGGCTCGTTTCCGATGCATCGTGTGACCCTCAAGGCGGTGGCGCAAGCCGCGGGTGTAAACCCCTCGACCGCATCGCTGGCATTGCGCAACTGCTCAAGGATATCGCAGGCGACCAGAGACCGTGTGATGGATGTGGCGCGGCGAATGGGGTATCGTCCGGATCCGGTGTTGGCGGCGCTCAATGCCTACCGGCTGGGTTTGCAAGCTCCGGTGGCGGGAGTGGCCACATTGGGTTGGCTGGAGATGCACCAAGGACCGCGACCGGCCTTTGTCTCCCGCTATCTTGCCGGGGCGAAAGGGCGGGCGCGGGAGTTGGGCTTTACGGTGGATGAGATCGCCTTGGACGGCACGCCGGTGGGGCAGCAGCGGGCGGCGCGCATCCTGCTCGCGCGGGGAATCCGCGGATTAATCATCCCGCCGGTCAGTCATGGCATGGTGTTGTCGGATTTTCCCTGGGATAAGTTCTCATCGGTTTCTTTCGGTTACTCACTGGCGAAACCTGAGCTCACGCGGGTGACCTTTGATCACGTGAGCGGCATGTCGCACCTGTTGATGGAATTGCAGTTGCTCGGCTACCGGCGCGTGGGACTGCATATCACGAATGACAGCGATGCGACGGAGCGCACCGGGCAGGTGCAGATCCCGCGTATCTTGGAGGGAGCATATCTGTCCGAATACCGTCGGTTATTCGGGCCGCCGCCGCCGGTTTTTTATCAAACCGGCGCCCAGGCCCGGCAGGCATACTTGCAATGGGTGAATAAGCAGGGGCTGGATGCCATTGTGCTGCACGGGAAGACGGGTCTCGAGGATGCATGCGCGAGCGGGCTGCGCATCCCCGAGGACATCGGGGTGGCCGTGAGTATTTTCAACCCCGAGGTGCCGTTCTTCGCGGGAATTGATCAGAACGATCACGCCGTGGGCCAGCAAGCGGTGGACACGCTCGATGGTTTGCTGCGGCACAATACCTGCGGCGAGCCGGTGAATCGGATACGCGTGCTCGTCTGCGGGCGTTGGCAATCGGGGGAATCCGTAACCTGGCAAAAGCAAACCCAGGAGCGGGCGCTTTTGCGCCGGGCCGCACCGGCACGGCGGTGAAACCGGATTAAATCGCCGGGAAAGGATCGTTGTGGCGTTGCATCCACTCGTCCAGCAGGCGGCGGTGTTCGTCCAGCACGGCGGCGTGGTTGAAGTCGTTTTTAAGGTCGCGCATTTCGCCCGGATCGAGATCGAGGTCGAAAAGCTGTTCGGAATTTTTCCCGCTTGAGTAGCGAATGTATTTGTAGCGCTCGGTGCGGAGCATGCGGCCGCGCACACCGCCGGACTCGCCGAAAACGGGGGCGAGGTCGTTTTGGCTGACCACGAAGGGATGGCCGCGCGCAGCGGGCCGGCGCTCCACAAGAGGCCGAACGCTGCGGCCCGCGAAATCGACGGGCTGGGGAATACCGGCGTAGTCATAGACCGTGGCAAAGAAATCGAGGTTGGTGCACACGAGATTGCGGGCGTCACGCCGGCCGCCGGCAAAGCCGCCGGGAGGGCGCACGATGAAGGGCACGCGGACGACTTCGTCGTAGAACAGCGTCTTTTGATTCCACTGGTGCGCGGCCGAACCATCGCCGTGATCGCTGCTGAAAATGATCAGCGTATCGCGGTCCTGCCCGGTTTCATCCAACGTCGCGAGCACCCGACCGAGGGTGGCATCGGCCATTTCGATCAAACGATAATAACCCCAGAGGTATTGACGCCAGCGACCTTCGTCCCAGCCGCGAGTGGGGTAGGTGCGCATAGAAGCGAGGGATTGAAGCTGGCGAATCACTTCGGGCTCTCCGTCGGGGATGGCAAAGTTTGCGGGTAAGGGAGGGCAATCTTCTGGCGGCGGCGGCGCGGACAAGGCACCGTTGGGCAGAGTTTCATCCAAGCCATTCAGCCGGCGCGCCCATTCGCATACGTCATGGGGATTGACCAATGAGGCCACGAGGAAGAATGGCTGTTCGTGCTTCTGGCGCAGAAATTTTTCGCAAGCCGCAGGCAGGGCGGGATCAGTGCCTTTGGGTGCAACGTTCTCGACATAGTCAAAACCATGCCATGCCCCATCGTGCGGGTCGTGCGGAATGTGCCATTTGCCCACGTAGCCAGTGGTGTAGCCGTCATGGCGCAATTGCGGACTGAGTGGCACCGCTCCGATGGGGTGCTGGCGGGTATTGTAGGTGACCGTGGTCTCGTGTGGCATGCGGCCGGTGATCCAACTGGTGCGCGAAGGCACGCAGATGGGGTTGGTGCAATAGGCGCGATCGAAGGTTACGCCTTCGCGCGCAAGCCGGTCCATGGCGGGAGTGCTGAGCCAGGGATTACCGGCATTACTCATGGCCGCGGCCGATTGTTGATCGGTCCAGAGGTAAAGAATGTTGGGTCGAGGGGCGGCCTGGGGTTGCCCGGTTGTGATTCGGGGAATCAGGGTTGAAGCTAGGGCACCGGCGGCGGTGGAGCGGATGAAGTGGCGACGGTTCATGGCAAAAATACACAACTCAGGCCATGTGCATGGCCCGGACCTCGGTCACGCCATGTTGCAGCGGTTTTCCGATTCGAAAGCGATGAAACTCTGCGATCATCAACGCGCCCAGTCGGCGGCGTTCCGGACCGAGCGAACCAGCAATGTGCGGGGTGAGCACGACATTGGGCAGGGTGTATAGTGGAGAGTCGGCCAAAGGCGGCTCGGGATCGGTCACGTCGAGCACGGCCTGCAAGTCTGGGCGCGCGCCGAGCACGGCGCACAGCTCGCCTTCCTTCACCAAGGCGCCGCGCGAAGTGTTAATGAACGTGGCCCCGGGACGCATACTGGCGAGCAAACGACCGTTGATCAGTCCGAGGGTCTCGGGTAGTCGAGGAGCATGGAGACTAACGACGCTGGAAGTGGCGAACAGTTCCTCTAACGAGAGCGATCTGATACCCAGCGCAGCGGCGTCAGCAGCAGAGACAAATGGATCGTAGGCAGCGATCTCGACTTCGAACGGGCGTAAACGATCGACGACCAGACGGCCGATGGCGCCGAGAGATACGAGGCCCACGCGCGATTGATAAGCGCCATCGGCGACGATGGCGCCACGGTCAAACGACTTGGTCTCCCGGGTGCGACGGGCGGTGGCCCACACCCGTTTGAGTCCCATGAAAATAGCGGCGATCGTGTATTCCGCCACGGGCACCGCATTGGCCGCAGCAGCGGAACTCAGTGTGATGCCTCGCTGCCAGAATGCCGGTGTAACGAAGTGGCGCACGCTGCCCGCCGCATAGAATACCGCGCGGAGCCGAGGGAAACGCGCCAACATGGACTCATTCAACACCGGAGCCCGCCAACTGGTGAATAGCACATCGACCTCACACGTCCACGGATGGTCTGCGCCCAGCAACTCATCTGCGGAGAGCGGGGGGTGGGCGAGCCGGGCATGGCGATTGACCTCGGCCACGGCGGCGGCCCCGTAAACCTCGTCCAGAATATCGGAAGGAACGACAAAAGCCGCGGTCAAGGCTGTCGTTGAATCGGACATGGGAGATGATGACCCCTGGGCAGCGGTGACGCCCCGGGAATACGGTTGCCCAATCAGAACCGATACCGCAGCCGGGCGAGGAAGGAAGCGGGGGCACCGGGGCGCACAGATGTGCGCGAGCTGACCGCCTCGATATAGTCTTCGTTCAAGGCATTGCGGATGATGAGGTCCGTTGACCAATTGCGGTGGCTGTAACCGAGGCTCAGATCAACCCGCGTGTAGCCGGGGACGATGAAGGAATTGTTGGCGTCGCCGGTGCGGTCGGTGGCATTGATGACGCCAAGACCGAACCCCATACCTTTGAGTTTGCCGCCTTGGAGGGTATACTTGTTCCAAAGTGAAAACGTCCTGTCGGGAGTGTTGGGCAGGCGCAGACCGATACGCGCGGGATTCGCATCGCCGCTGACCTCGGCGGTAATGAAGGACGCGGCCCCAAGAATCTGCCAGCCAGGCAGCGGATTGGCGGTCAGGTCCAGTTCCACGCCCTTGCTGGAACTTTCACCTGATTGGATGCGAAAGCCTTGTCGATTGGGATCTTCTTGCAGAACGTTGCGCTGCACCAAGTCGAAGTAGCTGACCGTAAGGGCCACACGTTTTTGGGCGAATTCGAAGCGCGAGCCGACCTCGAAGAGCTCTGATTGCACCGGGTCGAAGGTGGTGCCGTCCGGATCAGCCGTGGTTGAGGGCACTTGGATTTCTGAACTCACGGCGTAGAGCGAGACACCTTCGCGCGGAAGCCATACGAGGCCGTAGCGAGGATTTGGAGCTCGACCGCCTTCGCGACTGGAGGAGCCGTTGCGGTAGTTGCGGCTGTAGGAATCAAAATCGGCCCAGCGCGCGCCTGCAATCACGGACAGTTTTTCGTCGAAGAAGAAGGCCTGCTCCTGCACGTAATAGTCGCGATACCATGTGTCGGTTGCGTTGTTGGAGAAGGGGCTGAAAGTGCCGGGCAGGGCGACGCCACGCATGGGGTTTTGAACCGAGATGGCGGCGAGGCTTGCACGATCGACTGCGCCACCGGTGAGGTTCCAACCGTATTCGAAACCGACCAGCAGTTTGTGGCGGATGTTGGTCGTTTGGAAATCGAAGAGCAGGTCGGTCTGGAAATATTGGTTATCAACGTAGTTGTCCTGTCGCGATACGCGTCGGTTGACGGACTGGCCATTGGCGGTGACGCCGGTCTGGTTGACGATATCGCCGATTTCATCGGTGCGATTGTCGCGGAAGGCGACCCGGGCGGAAAAATGCGAGCCGCGAGTGTAAAGTGCCTCATAACGTTGAGTGAGCGACTCCACGTCATTGTAGGCGAAGGGCTCGCCGTAGTAAGTCTCAGGGCCGACGTTGAGCGGCGCGGTGCCGTAGGCCAAGATGCCATCGTAGGGGCGGCGTTCGTCCCGGATGTATTCCCATTCGGCGAGTAGTCGTAGCTCGGGCGTGACCTGGAAGCTCACGATCGGCGAGGCGAAAGTGCGCTGGATGTAAAAGGTGTCGATATAGGAGCCGGAGTCCTGCCACGCGCCGGTGAGGCGATAGTTGAGGCTGGTGCCGCCGAGCGGTCCAGTGGTGTCTAGCACTGCGCGTTTAAAGTCATCTGCGCCCACTTGGGCTTCTAGCTCGGTGGCGGCCGTGGGCAGGGGCAACTTGGAGAGAATGTTCATCGCGCCGCCCGGAGACGTGCGGCTCATGATGACGGAGGCCGGGCCTTTGGCCACCTCGATGCGATCAATATTGGCTGTATCGCGTGGTGCACGGCCAGTGTCACGAAAGCCGTTTTTGAAGGGGATGCCCGTGGTGAATCCGCGCATTTCGAAACGATCACCACGAGAATTGTTGCCCTCGGTGACTCCGCTGGTGTAACGCAGTGCATCAGCCATGACGAGGGCCTGCTGGTCGGAGATGAAGGAATTGTTGACGACTTGGATGGACTGGGGCGTCTTGCGAATCTCAGTGTTGGTCTTGGTGCCGGACACAGAGTTCTCAGCGCGGTAGCCTTCGTCGAAGTTAGAGGAAACCGTGAAAGGCGATAATTGCATGACCTCGGAGGAGGCCGATTCGGTTTGGTTGATCGTGGTCTGCGCTGACAAGCTGACGCTGGCCAAAGCAAAAAGCGCAATATCGGCCGTGCAACGAGCAAGGTAGGTTTTCATGGGTGGGGTTGGTTTAGGGTGGGGGGACTTCCACCGGGGTGGATTCAAGAGCACGGGTTGTGAAGGCTACTCTGGCGGAATTAAAGCCCCTCCTCGTTCACTCTATTGCGCAAAACCGAGATTCATGCGTGCGTTCAACGTGTTGTCGCGGCATCGCCTACTTCCTCAAGGGCACTGTCACGCTGGGTAGTGGCGGCCTACTGATTCCGACTAGCTTGGATTGTCATGCTTGGAAGCAAGTCCACAACTAGGCAACTAGGGATCAACGAAGCGCGAAATTCTCGCATTTGCTTTTTAAAAGTTCGTTGATCGAAGGTGGCAGGTCCGCTCTGTATTTATACATAGTCGGCAAAACGGCCAACAAAAAAGCCCCGCAAGTCATTGCTTACGAGGCTTTAAAAATTGGGTGCAGGGGTCAGATTTGAACTGACGACCTTCAGGTTATGAGCCTGACGAGCTACCAGACTGCTCCACCCTGCATCAAAGGGAGGGGAAACGTGCTCAGGGGAATGTTACGTGTCAATGGCTTTTTGAGGGTTTCCCGAATTCACGCTTGCCAGAGGCGGGTCGGGTCTCTGTTTTTGACCGCTCTGTCAGTAAAACCAACAAACTAAAACCATTAGATCGATCGCAAGGCGGCCCATTGGCCGGCCTGTGTTATCGTCAGGATACATAGATCATATGAACGTCACACCAAAAGACCTGCTCGATGCCGGCGTGCATTTCGGGCACCAGACCAAGCGTTGGAATCCCCGCTCGAAGCCCTTCGTCTTCGATCACCGCCAGGGTATCTCCATCATCGACCTCGGCAAAACTTTCGAGGCCCTTAAGAAGGCCTACGCCTTTGTTGAGGACACTGTCGCCAACGGCGGCAACATCCTCTTCGTCGGCACCAAGAAGCAGGCGCAGGAAATCGTCCGTGAGGCCGCTTCCTCCGTCAACATGCCGTTCTGCGTCGATCGTTGGCTCGGCGGCACGCTGACCAATTACGAGACCGTCAAGAAGTCCATCGCCAAGTATAAGAAATACCAGCAGATGGAAACCGATGGCGAACTCGCCAAGTTCTCCTCCAAGGAGCAGGCCGCCATCAAACGTGAAATGGGCCGCATGCAGCGCAATTTCAATGGTATCATCGACATGGACGGCATGCCTTCCGCGATGTTCATCGTCGACGTCAACCACGAGAAGATCGCGGTGGCCGAAGCCGATCGTTGCGGCATCCCCAGCATCGGTCTGGTGGACACCAATTCCGATCCTTCACTGCTGACCCACGCGATCCCCGGCAATGACGACGCAGTCAAGTCCCTGCGCATCATCGTCGAGACGATTCTTGAAGCCGTGCAAAATGGTCTCAGTCAGCGTGACACCCGCCGCGCCGCTCGTGGTGCCGCCGATCTGAAGTCTGCCACGGCCGCCGTGGCCGCGGCCGCCGGTATTGACACGACGGTGGCCCCGGTTGCTGACGTCGACATCGACGACGACATTGACGCCGACACCGAAGACGCTCCAGTGGTCAAGAAGATCACCCGCACCAAGAAGGCTCCGGTCAAGGCCGAGTAATCCACAGATTTCGAAACGATCCAATGAGTAATCCCATCACCGCGAAAATGGTCAATGACCTGCGCGTCGCCACCGGCGCCGGGCTTCTTGACTGCAAAAAAGCGCTCACCGAGGCGAACGGCAACATTGAGGAGGCGAGCACAATTCTGCGTAAGAAAGGCGCCGCCTCCGCTGCCAAAAAGGCCGACCGTGACACCAAGGAAGGTCTCATCGAGAGCTACATTCACGTTGGCGGCAAAGTCGGCGTGTTGATCGAGGTCAACTGCGAGACGGACTTCGTGGCCCGTAACGAGGACTTCAAGGCCTTCGTCAAGGACCTCTGCCTGCAGATCGCCGCGGCCAGCCCGCGCGTTGTGACCCGCGAAGAGATGCCCGAGGACGAAGTGGCCAAGGAGCGCGAAATCGCCATGGCCCAAGTCGCCGGTAAACCTCCCGCCGCAGTCCAAAAGATCGTCGAAGGCAAACTCGAGAAATACTACTCCACCGTGGTTCTCCTTGATCAGCCCTTCGTCAAGCAGCCCGAGAAAACGATCAAGGAAATGCTCACCGAGCGTATCACCAAAATCGGCGAGAATATCCAAATCCGCCGTTTCGTCCGGTTTCAGCTCGGCGCCTGATTCCGCGATCAACGTTGCGATTCTTTCCCAACGCTCCACTCATTGAGTGGAGCGTTTTTATTTATGAAAGTTACCCGCATCCAAATCATCCAGCGCGGCCTGAGCAACCGTTGTCCCAATTGCGGCGAACACACCTTGTTCAAGAAGGGCACCTTTTTTGAAACCAATTCAGAATGCCCAAACTGCGGGCTCAAAATTGAGCGGGATGAAGGGTTCTTCCTGGGATCGTTGTCCCTGAATTATGGCGTGACCCTGGTGTGCTTCCTGACGCCGGTCATGTTACTGGCCTATTTCAAGATTATTGGGGTGACACTTGCGATCGTCCTCGCGGGGGTAGGGGCAATCGGGTTTCCCGCCTTGTTTTACCGTTCTTCGCGCAGTTGGTGGCTGATGAACTACTATCTGTTCCTGCCGCATCACTTGCCGGCGAATCAGCGACCGGTGGCGGAAGATGAGGACGAGAATACGTGAGACTTGCCGATTTTCGGCTTCCGTTTTGAGGCATGGGCCCTACGTTTCGACCTTCCTGAACGGAGAGGTGGCAGAGTGGTCGAACGCGCCTGACTCGAAATCAGGTTTACCCGCAAGGGTAACGAGGGTTCGAATCCCTCCCTCTCCGCCATGCTACGCTCCAAGCAGCTTCGCATGGCACAGCCAGTTCTAAGTGGGATGAGAACCCGGGTTCGACGGAATCCTGCGGCAGCTGGATGGAGAAGGTGCGCGCAGAGCGCGAGTGCATAACACCCGGACTTAAGTCCGGCCAATCCCTCCCTCTCCGCCATGCTTCCATCTACGCCAAGGCCATGGCGGACAAGACGCTCCAAGCAGCTTCGCAAGGCACGGCCATTTGTCCTAGGGCTTCCAATCTGGAACGATGCCGGTGTAACCCTCGAGGAGTGTTTGCTGGTGTGCGGGTAAGCGGGCCTTGAGTCGTTCAACCGACTCGGGCAAGGCCCACGGCACGTCAATTTGGACGGTCTTGGGCCGGAATGCCATGCCGCAAGAGTAGCGGCGTTCGTTGGTCGGCAGATTGACGTGGATTGTCATGGCGGCGAACAGGAGGAGGTCGCCGGGCTCACTGATGAGCGGAACGTATCCAGGGATGTCGGACTGGTTAAAGGGAGTTTCCTCACCGTCCCGGTATAAGAATATGCGGTCCTGATCCATGTGAAATCCCTCGGGCGGCTGCCAATCCGGGGTGTGGGAATATTCGATCACGGCGAGTCCGCTGCGATCGGGGTGGCTGCCATTAAGATAAAACCAACCGCCACTGGGCATGGAATAAAGATTCAGAAAATCATTGGCACTGGTTGGAGGACCCTTGCGATGACCGCGATGATCGGAATGCCATGCGCCCATTGGATCGCCGGGAGTGCGGAGAATGGCTGCTGAGCGGTGTAGGCAAAGTTGGCGGTCACCGAGCAGGGCGGCGCACAGATTCATATAGTCAGAATTGTCCACCAAGTCCCAGAGCGCGTGGGATTCTTCCGCAAAAGTCAGATGAAACTTGCCGTTGGCGGGTGGCAGGGTGCGTTCAGGATCGAGGGCCAGATCGATTTCTCCTTTAAGGCGGTCGATGAGGTCGGGACGGATCACGTTGCGGGCCACGCAGTAACCATAGGTGGCAAGGGCGTTTAGAACTCCTTCGTGGTCGGTCTTCTCAAAATAGATGTTATAGCTCATCTTTGGCTGAATCGCGACGGGCTCTGGGTATCTGCACTGGGTCGATTGGGTTTAGAAACGAATAATCGACTCATACCGGTCTACAAATCGTAGTGACAGGCGACTTGCTGGCCAGTTTCACCGGCGGTCCTCAGCAAGGGCATCTCAGTCTTACAGCGATCCGTCGCATGCGGGCAGCGCGGATGAAACGGACATCCACTGGGCGGATTGATTGGCGAGGGCACATCGCCTTGGAGCACGATGCGCTGCTTCTTGCGCTTGGGATCCGGTTCAGGAATCGCTGAGATCAATGCCCGGGTGTAAGGGTGCTTTGGCGCCCGGTAAATCGTGTCGGCATCGGCCAGTTCGACGATCCGGCCGAGATACATGATGGCGATGCGGTCGGAGACATGTTTCACCACCGCGAGATTATGCGCGATGAAAAGATAACTGAGCTTCATCTCACGCTGGAGATCGAGCATCAGGTTCAGCACTTGGCTCTGGATGGAAACATCCAAGGCACTGACTGGTTCGTCGCAGACGATCAACTTGGGCTCAAGGGCGATGGCGCGGGCAATGCCGATACGTTGACGCTGGCCGCCGGAAAATTCGAAAGGGAACCGTTCTGCTGCATTCGCGGGTAGGCCGACCTTCGCGAGGAGTTCACCCACGCGTTGCTTACGCCAGGCATCATCACCCATGCCGTGGATCACGAAAGGTTCCGCCACGATATCTCCGACGGTATGCCGTGAATTCAAGGATTCGACGGGGTCTTGAAATATCATCTGCAATTGCCGGCGATGAGCCTTTAGGGCCGCGCCTTTTTCGTGGGCCAGGTCCTGCCCTTGGAAAATGATCTTACCGTCGGTCGGTTTATGCAAACGCACGATCGATTTCCCGAGAGTGGATTTGCCGCAGCCGGATTCGCCGACCAGTCCGAGTGTTTCTCCCGGGGCCACGGTCAGATTCACACCGTCCACGGCGCGGCAACTTTTGCCGGCGCGTAAAAAGATGCCCTCCCGCACGGGGAAATGCATTTTCAGATCTATGACCTCGAGCAGCGGGGGTGTCTTTGGGTTGCTCATACCTTAAAGGGAGGGAGTTCACGCCAACGGTGGCAGGCCACGCGATGGTCCGGGCCGACGGATTCATCCGGCGGATGTTGAGCACAGATTTCAGCGCGGTAGGGACAACGATTTTGATAACGGCAGCCAACCGGCATATCTGCGAGACTCGGCACCATGCCCTCAATGGTCTGCAGTTTGGTTTTACGCTCATGTTCCAAACGGGGAATCGAACCGAGTAAGCCGCGCGTGTAAGGATGACTGGGCGATGCGAATATCTCTTCAACCGGTCCGGCTTCGGCGACCCGGCCGGCATACATCACGACCACATCGTCACACATTTCGGCAATCACCCCTAGATCATGTGTGATTAGCACAATCGCCATCCCCATTTCGTTTTGCAGCGATTGCATCAGCTCGAGGATCTGGGCTTGGATGGTTACATCAAGAGCGGTGGTAGGCTCATCTGCGATGACGACGGAAGGTTTGCACGCGAGGGCCATGGCAATCACCACGCGTTGGCGCATCCCGCCGGAAAGCTGATGAGGATATTCGCCGACTCGAACCTCGGGGGAGGGAATTCCCACCTTGTTCAGAATGTCGATCGACATGGCCAAGGCCGCGCGCTTGTCCTGCGTGCGGTGCAACAAGAATACTTCGCTCAGTTGCCGCCCGATGGTGTGCACGGGATTCAAGGCGGTCATCGGCTCTTGGAAAATCATGCCGATGCGCCCACCGCGGATTTTTAACATTTCCTCGGCAGGCACCTGCGTGAGGTCCTTACCGTCGAATAAAACCTGCCCGCCGGCAATTTTCCCCATGGGTTGAGGGAGAAGGCGCATCATCGAAAATGCGGTCACGCTTTTCCCGCAACCGGACTCGCCCACAATCCCAAGGGTGCGCCCGCGGTGCACCTGAAAACTGACGCCATCAACGGCGGTCAGGGTTCCATTGTCCGTATCGAAGGTGGTGACAAGGTCACGCACCTCCAACACGGGAGCATCAGTAGTGGGATTGGCTGAAGGGGAAGAAGCCACGGGTTATTCAGTCCAGCTTGTATTGATCGTAAACCTTTACCTCAGCTGGGAAGCTCTTGCCCGTCTTCATCGCCGCCTCGGTTTCCTTCTTGGCATCCTCATCGATCCAATAGAGCGCGTATTTGCTGAAACTGGTGGCGATCTTCAAGTTGCCGTCTTCCGGCACCTTCAGCCAGCGCCAGATACCGGTGCGTATGAAGGGAATGTTGAAACCCGGGGAGAACGAGGCGTCTTCATACATGAATTCCTCCATTTTGAAGGCCAGTTGTTTCATTTCTTCCAGATCCTCCGACTTGTCGTAGGCCTCAATCATGCGATCCAACTCAGGATAGGCAATGGACTGCAGATTGTTGGTCTGGGTTTTGGGTTTCCGGTCCGGGTTGACCGAACCATCGGGCAGGAAGGGCACATCGTAGGCATTGGCCGAGTGGTAGGTCTCCCAGTAGCGGGGAAACAATTCGGGGCCGACGTTAAAGGCGGAGAATTGAATCTCATGTTTCTTTTCCTGCACCTTTTTCCAAGAGGCGGTGCCGTCGAGCACTTCGACCCGTATATCCACACCCGCCTTGAGGGCTTCCTCCCGCAGGATGGTGAGCACGTCTTTCAAACTTTCATATCCGGTGGTTACTTGGAATGAGAGTTTGGTGCCGGCGTCGTTGACGAGGATGCCATCGGGGCCGCGCTTGGTGAAACCCGCTTTGGCGAAACTGGCTTGGGCTTGCTCTACCGAAAAGGTGCGGGAGCGGAGGGTCGGATGAGTGAACTCGCCATAGCCATCGGCCGTGGTCTGCATCCGGGTCCAATCACCACGGGAGAACTTCTCAATCACGAGTTCCCAATTCATGGCGTATTGCAGACCGACACGGATGTCGCGGTTGTCGAGCAACGGCACGCTTTCGTTCATCCACAGGCCGTAAGTGGGCCGCGGGATATCGTTAAAGAACTTCAGTTTGTGAATGTAGCCCTTTTGGACCTCGGGGGCACTGTCGGGCAGCTTGTCATACCAGTATTCCGCCAGCGACATGTTGAACCAGTCGATGTCACCCTTGCGGAAAGCTTCGAAGGCCTTCGCGGTGTCACGAATGACGGAGAGCCGGATCCGATCCGGATTGAAACGGTAATGGTAATACTTGTTGTCTTTGGCCCACCAGTCTTTGACACGGGTCAAAGTGATTGAGCGACCCTTGTCCACATCCTCTGGTCGGACAGTATAGGGTCCGGTGGAAGGGGCAAATTTCCATTGATAGCGCTCCGGGAAGTCCTCGCCAAATTCGGTATAGAAATGTTCCGGCGTAGGAGTAATTTCCAGACCCATCGCATAGATGTCGGGCCGCAACTCGGGTAGATGGATTGCGAAGGTGAGGTCATCGAAGCGGGTCACCCCGGCGTATTTTGTGCCGTAGAAATTGTTATACCAAGGGGCCTTGATGTTGGGGCTGCGGTAAAAGTAGAAATTGAAAAACACATCGTTGGTGGTGATGGGCACCCCATCATTCCACTTGGCCTTCGGGTTGATGTGCACGTAGACGGTCTTGGTGGCCTTATCGAGGGCCCAACGATCCGCAATGCCTGGATAGTAGTGAAACCCGTCCGCGGTCAGGCTGGTGTCATTAGGGTGCCGTTCGGCAAAGGGAATCGCGTTGTCGTCCAGAATCCACGGACGGAAACTGCCGTTGGAATCCGGTCCGACGGTCCGCAAAGTGCGCGGGAAATCCTGCACCCAGAAATTCATCATGCCACCCTTCTTGGCATTTGGCGAACCCAGGTCGGGTAGATCCATGCCGTCATCCCAAACCAGATCGGCGGGGATATCGGCGGGGGTCTTGTAATGGAAGAACTCGGGATGCGCGTCGTAGAAGGCCTTGGCGGCATCGCTGGTGCTGGTCTTGGGGGCCGTATCAACGGCTTCTTTCTTGCCGCAGGCACTGAGGAGGAGAGCCCCGGCCGCGAGCAGGCAGCTGAAAATCAAGTGGGTGGGTTTCAGTTTGTGCATAAATTTATTGGTAGGTGGTGAATTTCTTGGGATCGAAGGCCTCGCGCACAGCTTCACCAATGAATGTGACGAGGATCAGGATAAAAACGAGGGCGGCGAAGGCACTGGAAACAATCCATGGCGCCGTGGTGAGGGTCTGGGTGCCTTGCTTGAGCAGTTCACCCATACTCGGGGTGGGTGGAGGAAGTCCAAACCCGAGAAAATCGAGTGCGGTAATGGCCGTGATGGCTGAGACCACGGTGAACGGCATGAACGTAACGATGGTGGATATGGTATTGGGCAGAATGTGATGGAAAATGATTCGACCGGCTCCTGCGCCCAACACCGTGGCGGCCGCGGTATAATCACGGGCTTTTTCCCGGTAGGTGGCGGTGCGCATGTAATAAGTCATCGAGGTCCACGAGAATAACACCATGACGACCAGCAGCAGACCGATTCGAGCCGGGATGCTGAAAGTCGAGGGGACCACCGAGAAAAGAATGATCACCATGTAAAGGAACGGGATATTCGACCAGATCTCGATCAACCGCTGGACGATCAAATCAAACACCCCGCCATAGTAACCCATCAGGCAGCCAATCGTGATGCCGACGAGATAAGTCAGCACCATGTAGGCGAGGGAGAAAAAGATCGCGATGCGGAAGCCGTAAAAGAGCCGGGCGAAGATATCGCGCCCGGTGGTGTCGGTGCCGAGCCAGTGGCCCGCCGGGCCGTTCATCCAACTAGGCGGGGCCGGCTTGAAGACGTTTTCGTAAGGGGTGTTTTCGTTGGGCCCGTAGGCGACCGGAGCCAGCAGCACCCAGTCACCCTTGTTCTCCGCGCGAAATTTGGCCTGCAGGTCGCGATAGTTGGTTTCGTATTTATAATCGAAGCCGAAGGTATTGCCGGGCAGGTTGGCCCCATAGGTCGGGAAATACCAATGTCCTTCGTAACGAACGAGCAGGGCACGGTTGCTGACCAATAATTCTCCGATCAGGGAAACCACGATCAGGCCGACCAGGATCATGAAAGACCAATAACCCCGCTTGATGGAGCGGAAGCGGCGGAGTTTGCGAACGGTAAGCGGGTTGAGGGCCATGCGTCGGGGGCGTTACTTGAAACGAATGCGCGGATCGATCAATGCGACCAAGGCATCGGAAATGATGTTGCCGAGCAGAAGAAGTAAGCTGGCGATAAAGATGATGCCCATGACGACCGGGTAATCCCGGTCAAAAATGGAGGACAGGCCCAGCAAGCCGAAGCCATTGATATCGAAAATTGTCTCGATCAAAAATGACCCGGTCACCAGCAGGGTGATATTCTGGCCGAATGTGGTGGCGATGGGGATCAGCGAGTTGCGCAGGGCGTGCTTGAGCACGGCTTGGCGAAACGAAACCCCTTTGGCGATGGCGGTGCGGATGTAGTCCGCCGCCAGATTGTCCATCAGATGGTTCTTCATTAGCAGGGTCGTCACGGCGAAGCTGCCGACGAGGTAACAGATCAAGGGCAGGGTCGAATGCCGGATAAGGTCCCAGATTTTTCCACCCAACGACAGGTCGGAGAAGTCGTAACTTGTAAAGCCACCCATGGGAAACCACTCGAGCCGGGCGGCAAAGAAGAGCAGCAACAAGGCGCCAAGGACATATCCCGGCACGGCATACCCCATGAATATGAATATGGAAGTGGCGTTATCGACCAGGGACCGGTGCCGAATGGCTTTCAGAATACCCAGTGGAATGGAAATCGCATAGGTGATCACGAGGGTGATCAGGCCGTAATACAAGGAGACAGGAAAGCGCGACTTGATGATGTCCCATACCGGTTCGTTGTAACGGTAGGACTGGCCGAGATCGCCGCGGACCACTTTGCCGAGCCAGAGGCCATAACTGACCAGGGCCGGCTTATCGAAGCCGTAGTAGGCTTTCAATTCCTCCAGCTGTGCATCCGAAATCGCCATGTTGCCACCGGCAGGCCCGCCTGCACCCCGGCCACCGCCCATATCCACCTGCTGCATTTCCATGATCGCCCGTTCCAGGGGACCTCCCGGCACCACGCGTGTGATCAGAAACACAATCAGCGTTATGCCAAGCAGCGTGGGTGGGATGAGTAAAAAACGGCGGATGAAATAGTCCCGCATGGGCGATCAGTCGGTCTTAATCGGCGCAAGTTCGTGGTGGCCAGAATGCAATTCAGGGAAGGGGGACTGCATAAAGCGAGCCGGAATGTCATAAAGACGCGGCAGAACGGCAAAAATTCAAGCCTAGCTGCCACAAATCTGCGGCAAGTCGTGCGGTTAGCCGCACAAATAATCAATCAGCTGGTTTTAACCGGGAGTGCCTGGACGGGAAGCTGCGGTATTTCCGCCTGCTTTTGGGTTTTCGCCCGCTGATAAGCACTGGCGACAAAGTAGGCCTGCGCGGAAAAGGGCGGTTCCTCAGCCCGTCGGGAAGGCGGCAAGTAAGCGCCATTGGCGTGAAGCACCCTGGCGTTTTCGTTGTCCTTGCGCTCGATCGGGAAGAATTCCTTGGTGATCCAGCGACGCAGACCGGTATCTTCGATGGGAAAGAGCACCTCGATCCGGCGGAAAAAGTTGCGCGACATCCAATCCGCACTGCCGGCATAGATGAGGGGTTTGGCCCCGGTGGCATTTTCGAAATAGAAGACCCGGGCGTGTTCGAGGAAGCGGCCGACGATGCTGCGCACCTTGATATTTTCGCTCAGTCCCTTGATGCCGGGCACCAAGCAGCAGATGCCGCGCACAATCAGGTTGATCTTCACCCCGGCCTGCGAAGCGGCGTAGAGGCTGTCGATGGTCGTCTTGTCCACCAGCGAGTTCATCTTGGCGGTGATGCGCGCGGGTTTGCCCTCGGCGGCGTTGCGGGCTTCGCGTGCAATCAATTCATTGATGCGCCGGTGCAGGTTAAACGGTGCGACGAGCAGGTGGCGGAACTTGGGATCCAGTCCGAAACCGGTGAGGGTATTGAAAAGGTTGGCCACATCACTGGTAATCTTCGCCCGGGTGGTGAAGCAGCTAAGGTCGGTGTAGAGCCGTGCAGTGCGGGGATTGTAGTTGCCGGTGCCGAGATGGGCGTAATGCCGCATGCGCTTGCCCTCAAGCCGCACAACGAGGCAGAGCTTGCAATGAGTCTTGTGCCCGATGAGTCCGTAAACCACGTGCACCCCGGCTTCCTCCAATTGCCGCGCCCACTGAATGTTGTTGGCCTCGTCGAAGCGCGCTTTCAATTCGACCAGTGCGGTGACCTGCTTGCCGTTGCGCGAGGCTTCCATCAAGGCGCGCACGATGGGCGAGTCGCCGCTGGTGCGGTAGAGGGTCTGCTTGATCGCAAAAACCTTGGGGTCCCGGGCGGCCTGTTCCACGAAATCCACCACCGGGGTGAACGCATCATAGGGATGATGCAGCAACACGTCCTGCTGGCGAATTGTGTCGAAGATTCGAGTGGTGTCGCGCAGGGCGGATACATTGACCGGAGTAAAAGCCGGATACTTCAGGTCCGGCCGGTCCAGATCAGCGAGACTGGTTAGACGCAGCAGGTTGAGCGGGCCGTTGAGGCGGAAGACGTATTCCTGGGACAACTCAAGATGTTCGCAGAGGGTTTCAAAAATGTGCTCGTGCACGCCTTCGTCAATTTCGAGTCGCACGGCGGCGCCGCGGCGGAGGTTGCGCAACTCCTCTTCGATTTTTTTGAGCAGGTTCTCGGCCTCTTCCTCGTCGATGTAGAGATCGCTGTTGCGCGTGACCCGAAACGAGAAGGCGCCGAGCACCTTGTAGCCGGCAAACAATTCGCCGGCACAAAGTTTCACGATGTCACTGAGGAAAATGTAACGTTGGGGTCCTGTCTTCGCGGGGGCGATCGCTACAATGCGCGGCAAAATCCGCGGCACGGGCAAGATGGCGAGGAGTTTTTCATCCGCCGGGGTGTTGGGATCATCGAGGGTAACGGCGATGTTGAGCGTTTTGTTGCCCAGTTGGGGGAACGGGTGGGATTGATCCAGTGCCAGCGGGGTAAGCACCGGATAAACTTGCTCGTGGAAATACCCCTTGATCCAAGTGAGTTCCTTGGCGGTGAGATCGTTGACCGAGCGAATCAGGATATTCTCTTTGGCCAGGGCGGGCACCAACTCTTTGGTCCAGCAATAATATTGGTCTTCCACGATGGATGCGACGACCGAGTGGATGCGGCGCAGTTGCTCGCGGGCCCCAAGACCGTCGAGACTCGATTCCGTTACCCCGGAGTCAACCTGCTGGATCAAGCCGGCCACCCGGATTTCGAAAAATTCGTCGAGATTGGAACTGACGATGGCGAGAAAGCGCACCCTTTCCAGAAGCGGGTGACGTTCGTTTTGCGCTTGCTCGAGCACCCGGCGGTTGAATGCCAGCCAGGAAAGCTCCCGATTGAAATAAGCGGCGCGAGTGGTGGTCGCGGGAGCCTTTTCTGCTTTGGGTTTTTCGGGGATGGGCTGACGGGTGCTTTTGGGCATGAACGAGCCGCCGACCCTATTCGGATGGTCCGGGTTCGCCAGTTTTTATTGGTCAGCCACCGAATCGTAACAATTCCGGGCCCCGGATACGCCGCCTATAGAGCAAGAATCCGGTCCCAGACCGTGCGCACCGCGACGGACTTTTTGACCTGCCTGGCAATGCGATGGGGGCCTTGTGGATCAGGCGTAAACTGGGTGTGGGCAAAGCTTGCCGGAGCAAAGGAAACACTGACCCGGCCGCGTTGCCATTCGAACCATTCCGGGTGCAGCAATACGGCCACCGCCATGGGATCGAACAGGTGCGGCATGTGATGCAGCCGGGGTTTGGCCTTGCGCCAGAGTTTGACGGCCCGGGTCAGTAAACGTCCGGTGCGGGTGCGGGAGGCGAACAGTTGATTCAGTTGAACCGTGCTGACCGTGCAGGTCATCCCGATGGCCCAAGGTATAAAGTCGATGGGCAAATCGCTCTCGACCACACACGCCGCCGACTGGGGATCGCAATGGATATTCCACTCCCACATGCATTTTTTGAATTCGCCGCCCATCACGACCAGTCGGGGAATTTTCTTCACGATCTTGGGGTCTTCCAAAATCAAGGTGGCGATGTTGGTCAAAGGCCCGATGGCCACCGGGATCATCTGGCCGGGGTTGGACCGAATAAGTCGAGCCATGGCTTCAACCGCATGCGTTTTGGGCAGGGTCGGAAGTTTATACTTGGGCAGTGCGCAGGCTCCCTGAGCAATTGGTTCGCGCACCATGGGTCCATTGGGCAGGATGTCCATCCGGCCATTCCCGAGCAAGGGATGACCGCAACCGGCGAATACCGGCACATTGTCACGTGCGTGGAGCTTCAGTAGCGTTTGGGCAAGGCGCGCCCGAGCGTCGGTTTCGCCGAACACGGTGCTGACTCCGGTGAGGTTCAACTCGGGACTCGCGAGTATGAGGGCCAAGGCAAAGATATCATCGGTGTCGTCGCCGATATCTGTATCGAGCCAGACGGATTGCGGGACAGGGGTGATGGGTTTAGACGCCGTTTTTTTCATTCTCGGATTGGGCCCAAGTCCCGACTTGGTGGTGGGCGCTGCCATAATTGTGGCCGGAGCGGCGCGGAAGCAACCAAGTGCCGGTTTCGCATCGGGTGAGCCCACGTCGTTGTCCGGCCACGACGAGACCGGTGTCTTGGAAGATGGTATCCCCGAGTTGCTGCGCATCGTCCGCGCGGTAGGAAAACACCACGCCACGACGGGGTCGTCCGGAGACATTGGGCGGAGAGCCATGGAGGGTCAGGCAATGGTGGATGCTGATGCCGCCGGCTCGCGGAGTGATGGCCACCACCTTTTCAGGTTGATCCAGCCAATGTTCACTCGCGCGGCATTTGCCATCGAAGAGTCCATTGGCGTCCAAGTGATTGAGGGGTCCGAGGCGGTGGCTGCCCCGCACCATCGACATGCAACCATTCTCCGGGGTTGCATCATCGAGATAGACGAACACGGATAGCAGCGAAGTGTTGGTGTGGGGATAAAACATCAGGTCCTGATGCCAGCCGAATTCGCCGGTGCCACGCGTTACCGGTTTGGTGGCCAGTTTGGAATGCTGCAATTGGATGTCTGGACCAAGCAAAGGAGTGATGGCGCCGATGATGCGAGGATCCAGAGCCAGATGATGAAAGGCCGGATGACGCGTGGTCAGTTCCAGCAGGTGGACGGTCTGATGTTTGATCCCACCGGCTTCGAGGGCGGTTTGGATTGCCGGGGATGATTCGGCGGCACGGAGGGCCTCGACCTCCTCGGCATTGTAGACAGACTCCAGCACGATAAAGCCATCGTCACGGTAGGCGTTTTTCTGGGCGGCAGTCAAAATGGGGTCGGGGTTCATGGCACGGACACCATGCGGTTAATGGATCGAGTGCGCAATAGAGGGATTGATGTATCCCAATCCGAACGCGGTCTTCGCTCAAAGAGTTGTGCCCGACTGGTCTGGGAATTCAGGACCGCTGGTGGAGTTCAGGAAAGAACAAGGGCGCGCTCAGAGCGAGACCATCACCGACGCTGGTGAACTCACCGCCGTCGCGGATGCGGTCAGCGCCAAAGCGTTGGACAAACTCTTTGCGCAGGCTGCGAATCAAGGAAGTGCCGCCGGTGAGGAAGACGGTTTCGATGGAGGCCGGATCGATGGATGCATCCCGAATGAAGGCATCGAGTTTGTTGGTGATCCGGGCGGTGAGATCGGCGGTGTTGGTGTTGAATTGCGAGAGGGTCAGAGTTTCCTCCAATTGGATGCGCGGGTGCGAAAAGATGATCGGCGCAACCTCGTCGCTCGTAAGCATGATTTTGGCCGCTTCGATGACTTGGAACAGGGCGAAACCTTGATTCTCCGTGACGAGGGCTTGGAGCCGTTCAAATCCGATTGGATTGTTCGAGAGCCGGGCCAGTCGCCAGATGAGGTCGAGCTTGGCGGCGTTGCGCAGAAAGACGATCTGATCCCATTGGCAAATCTGCCGGTGCAGGGTGGAGGGCACTTCGAGCTGTTTGCCAAAGTCCTCGTAGGTGGCGCCCCGACCAAAGAGTGGAGTGAGTTTATGCCACATCGTGGCGGTGTCATATTTATTGCCGGCGACCGGCAGACCGCCGGTGGCGAGAATATCACTGGCGCGATCGACGAGACCTTGGCGGCGCGGGTCGAGCTGCACGACAGTGAAGTCTGATGTGCCGCCACCGAAGTCACCTACAAGGACGCGCTCCGGGGATTTAATGCGGGCTTCGTAGGCGAAGGCCGCGGCAATGGGTTCGTATTGAAAATGGATTTCCTCGAAGCCAGCCAGTTCGGCGGCGCGCTTGAGCCGGTCCTGCGCCATTTGATCCTCTGCGGGGTCGGCGGAAAATACGGCGGGTCGACCCATCACCACACGTTTGACGTCCTGCTTGGTCACGAGGTCAGCTTTGGTCTTCAGGTAGCGCAGGAAAAAGGCGATCAGGTCCTCCAGCAGGTAAACGTCGTTGTTGACGATGGTCTGCTCGAAGGTGCGGTTGGGCAAAATGGTCTTGATCGCCTGAAAGAACCGCCCGCGCATCTCATCCTGCACGTAGCGCAGCTTGGCGGCATCGCCAATCAGCGGCGGGTCCTTGCGCAGGGTGTAGGGGAAATACATGAAGGAAGATTCCACGCCCTCGATGCGGGGATCGCGCACGAGGCTGCGTTTTTCCACATCCCAGATGGTGACGGAGGAATTGCTGGTGCCGAAATCAATGCCGTAGACAAACGTGCTCATGGATGGAACGAGGGATGCGGATACGACAAAACCGGCGCGGGCGCCGCAGGCCGCGTCGGTCAAAGGAGGGAAGAAGGGGCACGGGACAACGGCCTTGGGGCGGGCACGTTCCCGGAGATCAGGGGGCGAGGAGGGCAATGCACCGGACGGTCACTGACAAGGGGAAAGTGAATAATATCGATGCTGCCCCGCTCTAGCGGTTCGAAACCGCAATCAACCGAGGGTTTCGAGCACGTCCAAACCCGGCACCTGCTGGAAATGTGCATCCCCTGTCAGCACGGTAGCACCGGCCTGGAGGGCGCAAGCGGCGATCACGAGATCGCCCGAAGGCAGCACCACACCCTTGCGATCCAAGGCCCAAGCCAGCTGGGTGGCTCGTTCCCAAATTTGACCGCTCGTTTGGATAAACATCATGATGGCGAAGCGTTCGCGAAACCGGTCACATAGTTCCGGTTGGGTTCGGCCACGGCAGACCTCAAGCACGATCTGGCCGCAGGTGGCGAACTCCCACTCCTCCTCATGCGCGATCAATGCCTTGAACGGATCGCGACCCGCACGCGCGGAGGAGATATAGAAGTTACTGTCCGGGAGCAGCAGGCCCGCCATAAGGCTCCTTGTCTTCGGCTACCTTCAGTCCGTGATCGTCGAGTGCATCCGCGGCCGTGGGGGCAAATTCCACCTTGAGTTCCTCGGGAGTAAGCCCGAGCCCGGCGTTGAAGAGTTCCTTCATCTTGTGACGACGGGCCATCTCGGTGAGGGCGATCTCGACGGCTTGGGTCTTTGACTTGGCTCCCGTCACCTTCATCACCCGGTCGAGGACGTCCTCGTTGATGTGCATCGTCATCTTCATAACGAACGCAAAGGTATGGCATGCGTGCCATACTTCAATTGTAAAGTATGGCACATAAGCCAACCAATTGATTTATAATAAAATATAAATCAGACGGTCTCGAGCAGCTTGTAGAGCCGTTGCACCATCGGCGTAGCATCTTCGAGCAAACCGGCGCTGATCAGGGCATTGTCGAGGATCTGTCCGGCAACCAGGCCAGCCTTCGCCGGTTCGGCGGTGTGCAGGTCGTAAACGCGTTTCATCAGGGCGGCCCGTGGATTGATCTCGAGGTTGACCTTGAGCGGGGTCTCTTCGCCGCCCTTGTTCATCGCCTTCATCATGCGACGCATGTGAGGTGACATGAAGGCGTCGGCGTTGAGGGCGAGGGCGGGGGAGTCGACCAGACGGTCGCTGGCCTTCACCTCGTTGACACGGTCGCCCAAGGATTCCTTGAGCCATTTGGTGAGGGTCTCGACTTCCTTTTTGCTGAGGGCGCCCTCGGGTTGATCGAGGTCGGACAGCTTCACGTCAGAGTGGTCGGCCCCGGTGAGCTTCTTGCCGTCGAACTCGCGGACGTTGTTCATCACGTATTCGTCCACGGCTTCGTAGCAGAAGAGCACCTCGAGATTGCGAGCCTTGAAACCTTCGAGATACGGCCCGCTTTCGATTGAGGCGCGGTTGGGTCCGACGAGGTAATAAATTTCCTTCTGCTCGCTGCCCATGCGGGTCACGTAGTCGGCGAGCGAGGTAGTCTTGCCCTTTTCGGTGAGGGAGGACTCGAAGCGGAGCAACTTGATGATCTGGTCCTTGTGGGCGAAGTCCATCGCGGCGCCTTCCTTGAGGAAGATGCCGAATTCACCGTAGAACTCGTTGTAGGCGTCCGTGTGGTTCTTGGCCTGTTCTTCGAGGAACTTGAGGAAGCGCTTGGTGATGACCTTGTTCAGTTTGTCGATGAGCGCCTTGTCCTGCATCGTCTCGCGCGAGATGTTGAGCGGTAGATCCTCGCTATCGACGACACCCTTGAGGAAACGCAGCCATTCAGGCAGCAGGTCCTTGGGTTTGGCATCGATCATCACCTTGCGGCAATAGAGCGAGACGGCAGGCTCGAGGCGCGAGAAGCCCATCTTCTCCGTGTTGTCCTTCGGGACGAATAAGAGGGCATTGATTGAGAGCGGTGCGTCGGCCGAGAAGTGAAGGCGCAGGCGTGGCTCGTCGTAAGCATGCGACTGGAACTTGTAGAACTCGGTGTATTCCTCGTCCTTGATCTCGTTCTTGCTGCGCAACCAAAGGGCTTGGACGGTGTTGATGCGCTTGGCGTTGAGATTGATCGGGAAGGAGACGAATGCGCTATAGCGTTCGAGGATGGATTTGACCGTGGAATCCTGGGCGTAGTCGCCGCAGTCTTCCTTGAGCTGGACCACGATCTTGGTGCCGCGACGATCGTCGGTGCTTTCTTCAATTTCGTAGCTGCCGGAACCATCACTGGTCCATACGTGACCCTTCTCGTCCTTCTTCCATGAGCTGGAGTAAACCTTGACCGAGTCGGCGACCATAAAGGCCGAGTAAAAACCGACACCGAACTGACCAATCAGGTTGCTGTTCTTGGCCCCGCCTTCACTGAGGGCCTTGAGGAAGGCCTTGGAACCGGAGTGGGCGATGGTGCCAAGGTTTTCGATGAGTTCGTCCCGCGTCATGCCGATACCATAGTCTTGGATCGTGATGGTCTTGGCCTTGTCGTCCGTCGTGACGTTGACTTCCAGTTCCAGATCGCCGTCGAGAATGTCCTGTTCGGTGATCTGCGTGTGGCGCAGCTTTTCCAAGGCATCGGAAGCATTGGAAACCAGCTCACGGATGAAGATTTCCTTTTCCGTGTAGAGGGAGTGGATGACGATATCGAGCAGCTGTTTGATCTCAGCTTGGAACTCGTATTTTTGCGGTGTGGCAGTGGACATGATGGGTTTTGTAAAAGGGTTAAACAGACAATGAATCTGCTATTCTAACCGCTGAGCTGAAAAATCAAGCTGCGGATGCGAAAAATGCCCGATCTGGGTGGAGAATTACTTTTACCGCGCCTCGGGTTTGGGGTGGCCGCCGGGTCCCCAACCATCCGTGCGGTTGGAGACTTCAGTCAGAGGGTGGAACTGGCAAACGATGCCCTGCTCCGAAACCGTGAAGGCCTGAAAACCGAGCGTGTCATCCCCATCGGACCAGCGGTCGCCGAATTGAGGCATAGCGGTGGAGGGACCGAAACAATAGGTGATGCCGTCAATGGTCATCGGCGGACGTCGGCAATGGATATGACCGCTGAGAACGTGGGTCACCTCTGCTTTGTGGTAAGCCTCGATCAGACGTTTTCTTGGCGCGGGATCCATCGCGAAATACCAAGCGTGGTATTCGTCGGTCTTGGTGATGTCGTAGGCACCTTCGTTGATATCATCGATGAAGAGTGGGTAGTGGTTTAGCATCACATGATACCGAGCCTTGGGAAGTAGGGCAAGTTGCTCCAACCAGCGATCCAATTCCCCGGCCGAGGGCAGGGGACTGTCCTTGATGATTTCGTAGCAGCCACTGAAACGGACATCCTTGTGCACAACGCTCCAAGGGAATGGTCCAACGCAATCCTTGAAGATTTGGAGCAACTCTTCCGAAACGTTGCAGGCGACATCGTCGCGGTCAGTCAACGCACCTTGCCGGTCAGTGATCTTGTTCCCTGTGTCCATATTGCCAGGGATGACATGCCATGGCACGCCGACGGCATCGATGACCTTGCGGCTGAGATCAAATTGCTGGGGCTCGGTATTCCCATCCCGGGCCAGATCACCGCCGACCAACATGAGGTCGGGTTTCAAGGCTTGGATTTGCCTGGTGGCCGTGCTCCAGTTATCGTTCCAACCGGGTTGATAACGATAGGAATCGGGAGAGCCGATGTGGATATCGGTGACGTGGACGAAGCTCCATGATGGCTGTTTATCGGACATGCTACTGAGACGAATGAATCGACCACTCGGGGGTCCTTAGCCCGAATAGATCAAGGTTCGGCCCGGGTCGTGTTGCCATCAAAAGTCACTGCGTTTAATTTCAGTTTCTTCGCATCGACGATATCGTAGAGCACCTCAAACTTGCCGCCATGCCAGACGTAATCCTTGCGCAGACTGTCCCACGAGGCGAAGGCGGCATGGCCCTTGGCCCGGATCTGCTGCCAACCGGCGACTCGCTCCACTTCCCTCACCTTGATGATGAAGTCGGATAGCCGCCCGTAGGTCTGAATAATGTGCAACTGCACTTCCCCCGGGGCCTCGGCCTCTGCTTGGTCAATAAACTTGCCGTAGTGTGAATCGGTGTCGGCGTTCAATCCGGTCAAACCCAGCAGGCCAAACAAGAGCGATATGCGTAGCAAGTTCATCCATTCAAGCTAATGACTTGGTGTGTTTATGCAACCATCCCGCTGCAATTAGTGACCAGCTTTAGCGTTGATCTGCTTCGTCTTCCTCTACGGGTTCGATATGTGCCAAATGGTGCTCGGGGTCTTCACGCGGCCCACGCAGCACGCGGGCGATGCAGAATAGAAACAGGGTCGTGACGAATCCGACCGAGAGTAACATGGTAATCCAGCCTCCGGTAGTCATGGTAGTTCCTCAGTGGTTAAGGGTTTCACGCTTGGCCCAGTTTTTTCCCGCGATGTTCACGAGAATAAGTGAGAAGACGGTCATAATAATGATCCAGGCAACACTAAGCCTCGCAACCGAACTGGCCGGGACATCGGCCGATCCCATGAGATCCAGCACATAGCTGGTGGGATTAAACTCCGGGTTGCTGAACGAGTAGTTCCAGCCGAAGACGTTCTGCATCATGAACAGGCTGAAAATCAGCAGCAGGAAGGCTGGGGTCACAAACTTGATGATAAACTTGAAGGCGTTGGGAATGCGCATTTCCGCCCCTTCGTGGGCAATCTCCCAACCCCGCTTGATACCGAGTCCCCAGCCAAAGATGATAACGAGGATAGTCGCCTGAATGAACAGCATTACGGTGCCGACCCAGAAATCGATCGTGTCGAGCGCCTTCAAATCCTTGGAGAAATACCAGATGAATAGGGTGCCGATGGCCGTGACAAAACCCAGCAGGGCGACGGATTGCTTGCGGTTGATGTTCAGGCCTTCCTCCAGAAATGCGATGCCCGGTTGGAGCATGGAAAGCGAACTGGTGATCGCCGCCAGGAAGAGCAGCAGAAAGAAAATCGATGAAAAGACCTGCCCACCCGGCATGTGGGCGAATACCTCCGGTAGCACGTTGAACCCGAGACCGAAGGTGCCCTGGCCTACAATGCCCGCTGTCCCGAGGAAGATGAACGCGGCTGGCACGGTGATGAGGCCGCCGAGACCAACCTCGCAAAATTCATTCGCGGCTGAGGCGGTCAGGCCACTGAGCACGACGTCGTCATTTTTGCGCAGGTAACTGGCGTAGGTGATAATAACGCCAAAGCCGACTGAGAGGGAGAAGAAGATCTGACCGGCGGCGGCGAGCCAGAGTTGTGGATTCCGCAGGCCGGTTGCGATGTCACCCGGATTCCAAAGGTAGCCCAGACCGGCCATCACATTCTGGTCGGGTTTGAGGGGGTCCGGCGTGCCGAGGGTCAAGACCCGCACGAGGATCACAATGGCAATGACGATGAGGGCTGGCATGGCCAATTTGCAGACGGCCTCGATGCCCTTCGAGATACCACGGTAAATGAAGAAGAAATTGAGCACGTAGACGATCAGCACAAAGATGCCCACGTCACCGAGCCCGAAATGAAGGGCGACACCGTCCGCCGACGCGCCGGTGAACCTGCCGAAAAATGCCCCGTAATCGAGCCCGGACACGCTCAGATTACCGGTAATGGAATTGAGGGCATAGCCGAGACACCAAGCCTCGATATACACGTAATACATGTAGATGCAGACC
The DNA here is from genome assembly GCA_030833445.1 of Cephaloticoccus sp. Classification (GTDB taxonomy): domain Bacteria; phylum Verrucomicrobiota; class Verrucomicrobiia; order Opitutales; family Opitutaceae; genus Cephaloticoccus. The sequence continues at coordinate 80,466 of JAURHD010000009.1, forward strand.
GGCACGATGAAACCGATTACGCCCAGATACTTCCCCCAAGGCTTGCGCAGGATGACTTGGAAGATACCCGAGGTGGAATGAAAGCCGTGCTGGCCGCCGTGGCGCCCGAGAGTCCATTCCACCCAGCAGATCGGAATGCCGATCAACAGGAGTGAAATGAAGTAGGCGATCATGAATGCGCCGCCTCCATATTGGGCGGCAAGCCCGGGAAAGCGCAGGAAATTTCCCAATCCCACTGCACTGCCCGCCACCGCCAGAATAACGCCGAGACGCGAACCCCACGCTTCTTGTGCTTTAGCCATGGGAAGCGATGAATACCGCGATCACGGTTTCGGGCAAATACCAAGTTAATCTAATTTGTCGCGTTTGCTGCGGTGCAATTTCGAGAGGGGCAGGACTGATAGTTTGAGTCTGGCCAATGGCGGTCCGGCGAGTTTCATGATCCTGCGTTGAATACCTACGACCGACATCTCCTCCGTGAATGGCTGAAGATTCTCGGCATGGTCGTGAGTATGATGCTGGGTCTGCTCTTTGTGCAGGTGCTGTATGATGATTTTCGCAACCTGAACGACCTTGGGGCTCGCGGCGCGGATTTTGGTTTATACTTCTTTGTGACTTTGCCGGGATTTCTGGCCATCGTGCTTCCGGTGGCTCTGTTGATTTCGCTGCTGTTTGTTTTAGGCAAACTGCACCGCGCGAATGAGCTGATTGCTTTGCGTGCAGCAGGCGTGAGCATACTGCGGATTACGGCCCCGGTTTGGTTTATCGGAGTGCTGGCTTGCGGGCTGACCTGGTATCTCAATGCCAGTGTGGTGCCCTGGTCGGTGGAGGCGTCACGGTCCCTGCGTGATTCACTCGCTTTCCGGCACCAGTCCCAATCCCTGACCGAGGATCATATCGGGGTGGTCTACAGCGTGGCCTTCGATAACCGCGCGACCCAGCGCATGTGGTTTATCAACCGTTACAGCCAATACACCCGCAAGGCTTACGGCATTACGGTTTCTGAACTGGATGAAAATCGACGAGAGCTGCGCCGGTTGGTGGCCGAAGAGGCGTGGTATGACCGGGACAATGAAGGTTGGCTCTTTAGCCGTGGACAGGAACTGATGTTTAATCCGAGGACCGGTGAAATGATTGAGCCCAGGCCTTTCTACAAGCGCTTCGTGCCAAACTATAACGAGGACCCGCAGCTCATGTTGTTGATCGACCGCAAGGCATCGGATCTCTCATTTTTCGAGCTGCGCCGATTGATCAATTTTTTTGCCGTGGATCACAACCCGAAGGCTTTGCCATATGCGGTGCGGTATTTTGGGCTGTTGGCGGATACGCTTGGACCATTGATCGTCATTGCCTTGGCGGTGCCGTTTGCGGTGTCGGGCGTGCGGGTGAATCCGGCAGTTGGCGTATCCAAATCGATCGGCTTGTTTTTTCTCTATTACATCCTGATGAACCTCGCTACTTCGCTGGCCACGAAAGAGGTGCTCGATCCTATGCTGGCAGCATGGCTGCCCAATTTGGGCATGAGTTGCGTCGCGCTTTGGCTGTTCGCCCGACTGCGTTAACTTGGTTCTCAGTTTGAGAACCAGTTGCTCACGAGGTCTTCAATGCGGTGCCAGACGGCGTTGCTCGGCCAGAGCAGGATTACCCAGATAATGATGCAATTGATATAACTTAAAAACACCGCGGCACTGGCCATATCCTTGACCCGTTTCGCCAACGGATGCTGCTCCGGCCTCACGTAGTCGATGGTCCATTCGATGGCAGAGTTGAGCAGCTCCACGATCAGGATAAGGACCAATGAGCCCACCATGACCGCGGTCGAAACTGCGTTGACCGGCAGAATGATGGCAAAGGGTGTCAGCAATACGGCAAAGATGAGATCCTCCCGAAAAGAAGGCTCGTGCTTCATCGCCGCGAAGAATCCCTCCACCGAGTAGCGGACCGAGGAGAAAAAACTCCGAAAGCTGCGCCGTTTCAGCTCGGTGGATTCGGTGGGATCAGACACAGGCCATTCCAGTAGCCGTTTACATCACTGAGCTAAAGTTCAATTTTCGACCTGGTCTGTCTTGGTTTTCGCCGGGGGCACTGGCTGCAGATCGAAATCGGTGAAATCGTTAAGGATACCCTCGTGACGCCGGTCCTGTTTGTAGATCTGCAAGATTCGCCCGTGTTCGTATTCCGTGGTGGGAAATATCCGCGGTGGCTCGCCCTTCAGGAAGATGGCGGTGTAGGCGCGGTGACGATCCACGAGTCGGCGAATGACGAGCATTGACCATTATACCTGCATTTCGGGAAAATTCCCCGCAATTGTGAAAAATCAGCGCCGAATTTCCTTTTGGCGCTTCAGCGAGGGGTTTTAGGTCACGCCATGAAGACGCAGGTAACCCCGAGTGATGCCCAGCTTTACCGAGAACAAGGTTACTTCATTCTGCGGGGAGCCGTGCCCGCGCCCTTGATTGACCGGCTGCGGGTCATGGCGGAGGAGGCCCGGACGGTGGCGCACCGCTTGGAGGGACCGCAGACCCAGCGACTGATGCGGATCGGCGAACATGTTGATACCACCGCTGCACGCGAATTTCAGGCGTTGTCGGAAATCAATGAGGCGTTTCACACGATACTCTCGCCGGGACACACTCTCGCGCCGGGGGATTCCATGACGATTTTGTTTCAGCCAGAGAACCGTTGCTGGGCCACTGCTTGGCACCGTGATCTGCGGGATCATGTGCCGGACGAGATGTATGAGGCTGTTCTGGGCGGCGGCAAATGGGAGGAATACGCTTCCGACTATAACCTGTTCAATCAAATCAACTGTGCACTCTACGAGGATACCTCGACTTGGTATGTGCCGGGAACGCATGCGCGGCTTGATGCAACCGCCGAACAATTGGCGGTGAAGGATTCCCGGACCCGTGCGGAATTGGAAAACTGGGCTAAGCAACGCAGCGAGGCCGAGCAGGAAGTGTTCTTGCAGGAATACTGTGAATCCATGCCGGGAGCGGTGCAGATTATTCTGCAGGCCGGTGATTTGGTGCTCTATCGCAACTGTGCGTGGCATATCGGCAATTACGTGCCTTATCGTCGCCGGGCCACCTTGCATACCCATGCCTCCACCCGTGAGTTTGAAGCTTACAAAGTGAAGATGGCCGATACCATGAAACGCATTAAGGCTCATCTCGACGCCGAGGGTGCGAAGGGTAAAGTGGTCGCCTAATTTCAATGAAAACATCCAAGCTACTTTCCCTGCTGCTTTTACTGACGGTCATGATGAGCCCCCTCCGGGCCGAAGACGAGAGTCAGGCAACTGTGCGCCACCTGCTCTTGGAAGTGAAAGCTATTCCGGCCACCGCCCAGGAGGGTGAAGGAGCATTTGCCTACAACGATTACAACCGTAAGCGGATTGTGAGTTTGGTGCGCAACAATGCCCTGTTGCTCGCAACCGATGATGAAGTCACTGAGCTGAAGGAAGCCGGGTTTGCTCCGACCATCCTGATGGAGAGTGATGATGAACTGACGCTTTACCGTCGCGCGCTTTACGGTCCCAGCCTCAAACCGGATCCAGTTTATCATACCTATGATCAGATCACCGCTAGGGCTGAGGAACTCATGCGGCAGCGGCCCGACCTGATGGTGCGTTTTCAAATTGGCGAGACCACTCAGTTTCATCGTCCGATTTATGCCTACCGGCTCTCCAATGCCGCTGCGCAGGTCCATGACCGACCGGCAATTCTGTTTGATGGCTGCCATCACGCCGACGAAGTGATGGGCGCCGAGATTGTGCTGAGTCTGATGGAAAAATTGGTCGCGGGTTATGGCGAGGATCCACTCGTGACCAAGTGGCTGGATACACTGGAGATTTATTTGGTGCCGGTGGTCAATGTGGACGGGCACACCTACGTGAACTCGGGGCATGATCCGCGTTGGCGCAAAAATGCCCGCGATGTAAATGGTGACGGCATTGTGGGGGTATTTCCGGAGGGCGTGGACGTCAACCGGGGCTACAGTTTCAACTGGGCGATGGGCGGGACCAATGATCCGGATGGCGCCAGTTTCCGCGGGGCGCATCCGTTTTCCGAGGCGGAGAATCGCGCCATGCAATCCCTCGCCGACCAACGGCAGTTGTTGATGTCGATTTCGTATCACAGTCAGGGCGAAGTAATCTATTACCCTTGGATTTGGGGCAAGATGGCGGCGCCCGATGACAAGGTGATCAAACGCATCGCGACCGACGTGGCGGCGCACATTACCCGTATGGACGGGGAAGGCACCTATGCGGTTTCACCCGGCGGTCCTTCGAGCCAGAGCTACCCTTGGTTTTACGGACGTCGGGGTGTGCTCGATATGATCATCGAAACGGGCAAGGGTTCGCATCTGTTTCCGCCCGAGGATGTGCCGGGGATCATTGCGGAAAATCTCAAGGGAATCACGGCTTTCATCGCGCACGCCGATGGTCCCGGTTTATCGGTGCGCGTGACCGATGCGGTGACGGGTGAACCATTGCACGCGCAGGTTTGGCTGCCCCGAATCGACAACGAATCAGTGGATCGGCGTTTCAGTGACGCACAATTTGGCCGGGCACGCCGGTTGCTGGATCCGGGTGAGTATTATCTGGTGGTCTCGTGCGAGGGTTACGAAACCGAGGTTTACCCTGCTTTGGAAGTTGGGGTCGAGGGTTGGACTGTGTTGGAGATAAAATTGCAGCCCAGCACTATTTCTCGAAAAATTTCAGCCCGGTGATGCCGGCAATGATCAGCACAATGCAGATCAGGCGCATGGCCGAGGCGCTTTCGTTGAACCAGAGGATACCCGCGATGGTGGTGCCCACCGCGCCGATGCCGGTCCAGACGGCGTAGGCAGTGCCGATGGGCAGTCCGCGTGCCGCCAGAGCCAGCAACCACATGCTGGTCGCCATTGCGGCGATCACGCCGACGGACGGCCACAGCTTGGTAAAGCCATGAGTCGATTTCAGGCCCACCGCCCACACGATTTCAAAAATCGCGGCTACGATGAGGATCAGCCAGCTATTCATAACATCTGCGCAACATTACCGCACGCCGCACATGAGTTTTTTGACCAACGGCACGAGCAATAGCAGGACGGCAGTTGCACCGAAGACGAAGTAGGCCTGATGCTGAAAGAAGACCGCCAAATCGCCTTCTCCACCACTGCCAAACGTCCGGGCCAGATAGCCGGAGAGGAAATTGCCAATGGAGGTGGCAAGGAACCAGCCACCCATCATGACGCCGACCAACTTGGCTGGAGCGAGTTTGGTGACGGTGCTCAACCCCACGGGGCTGAGGCAAAGCTCACCGATGGTCTGCAATAACAGGAGTCCGACGAGCCAAAGAGGACTGACCAGACCTTGATCGGCGAGCCGGGCGGCGGGGACCATGAGGGCGAAGGACAGTCCAACGAAACCGAGACCGAAAGTGAATTTCATCGGGCTCGACGGCTGCTTCCGGCCCATCCGCACCCAGCCCCAGGCGAAGACCGGTGCCAACAGGATGATGAACAGCGAATTGACGGATTGATACCAAGAGGAGGGGAAACTGAAACCGAGGACCGTGTTGTCGGTAAAATCGCGGGCGAACAGATTGATCGAAGAACCGGTTTGCTCAAAGACGGCGAAGAAAATGATGTTGGCCGCAAACAGCACGAAGATCGCCGCGACGCGCTTGCCATCGGTGCCCCCTCGAATGGCGTAGTAAACCACCGCCGCGAAGATGCCCGCAGCCAGAAGCCACATGACAACCGGTAATTGACTGCTGACCCAGACAAGGCCACCCAATACGCCAGCGAAGACAAAACAATAGAGCAGGTTCAGACCTTTTTGGGCCACACTGAGGGGAGGGGCTGCCCCCAAATCACCCAGTTGGCGCATATTGCGCAGGTAGGTGAAGATACCGCAGGTCATGCCGATGCCGGCGAGGGCGAATGCCCAGTGCCAACTGTGATGCGGGTCCCAGCCGCGAGCGCTCAGCCAATCGCGGAACCACTGATGCTGGGCGAGAAACCCTGTCAGCAAAGGAGCGGTAAACGCGCCGATGTTAATGCCCATGTAAAAGATCGAAAACCCTGCATCACGGCGTTCGTCGCTTGGCTCGTAGAGACTACCGACCATCGAGCTGATGTTTGGCTTCAACAAACCCGTGCCGAGTGCGACCAAGATCAGACCGGCGTAAAACGAGCCGGTGGAACTGAGCGCCATGGTAAAATGGCCGGAGGCGATGATGATGCCGCCGACCAGCACCGATTGCCGGGCGCCGATGACTTTGTCCGCGATATATCCGCCCAAGACGGAAAGCATATAGACGGCCATCGTGTAGTAGCCATAAATCAGCGCGGAGCGCTCGGTGCTAAAACCCAGGCCGCCATCGACCGCCGCCGTGGTCATGAACAGCACGAGCAAGGCCCGCATACCGTAGTAGGAGAAACGTTCCCACATTTCAGTGAAGAACAACGTGCTCAAACCCTTGGGGTGGCCGGACTGGTGGGGATCGGCGGTGGGCACCGCGGGTTCAGCAGGAACGGACGGAGTGGACAAACTCATCGAAGGCGGAGCTTGGCGCGCAATACCGGTCGTGCAATGCGCAAAATATCCCCCGCCTAAACCGGTCGATTAATTGCGACCGTAGCGGTGCAGGATCACTTCGATCATGCCGAATTGATCGGTGAGCAATCCTTCATAACCACATGGCCGGTCATCCCAATAGCGCCAATCGATGCCGCTTTTGTTTCCACCATAAACGAGAGCGCCGGCGTAGCCCACACACATGCGACCGAGCAGATGATCCGCTTCCGTCACGAATCCGGTGCGGTAGAGTGCCATCGTAAAGTGGCGCGCATGAGAATGATTTCGGCCTCCGTTCTGATAATAGCCAAAGGAGAAGCCCTGCATGATGTCGGCCAGATCACAATCGGGTATGCAACGGAGGTTTCCGGGGAGACCATAGACGGCATCGGGCATGCCAACTTGTTTCGCTTCGGCGAGGAGGCGCGAGCAGATGTCGCGAGCTTGATCGTCGGGCACGAGCCCGGCATTGATCGCGCAGCCATTGACGGCGAGAAAGGCGTAATCGTGTAGTTTGTCTTCCTTGCATCTCCAGCCGGCAATCCAACCTGTCTCAGGGTTGAAGAACGTCGGCAGATAATTGGCTTTCAGTTGATTTGCCCACGTGGTCAGTGCGTTGCTTTCCTCGGTCAGGCCGAATCGCGTGAAGTTTTGCGCAAGGCCCCGCAAGGCTTGATGGAGGATCGCATTGGAAAAAGCATCCTTCCAGCCGTAGGAGGTAACGTCATACCAATTGGTGCCCCACTGGCCGGTGCCACTGATACCGGTGCGCCACGGACTTTCGACGAGACCGTCGTTATCGAGGTCGCGGGTCTTCATCGCCGCGATTCTCTCCCGGATCGGTGATAGATTTTGGTGAAACCATTCCTCCGTCGCCGCATACTGCAAGTAGTCGGATAGCCCCTGCAAACCAGCGGCCCCGGTCATCAGGTATTCATCCTGAGCGTCGTGAATCTTGCCATCTTGGAAGACGCGGCCGTCGGTGTAGCTCTGGCCACCATCGAGCCAACGTTCAATTGTGGCCCGGTAAAGCTCGTGTGCTGGGAAACCGGGCAGGAGATTGCCGAAGCGCAAAATAAACGAGGACCAGGTATCCAGTGAAACTGCACAGGGCATCGACGCACCATTGTTGCTCAGCGTGCCCATTTCAGGGCGATAGGTCAGCGAGGTGTAGTAGATGCGCTTGATCGCGGCGTGAGCCTCGGCGGGAGCGTCCCCGCGCAAAATTGCAGGTGGAGAGATGGGGTTAATCTCGATGTCGGCCTGAAAGGTTCCGGCGGGGAGAAAATATGTGCCGTTGTCCAAGGGCGTTTCACCGAGTTTGATCTCCAGGGTGTTGTAATCGCGTTGACGGTAAGCATCGAAGCGAATCGCGACATCGGGACTTTCGCACGAAAATTGCAGTGTGCCGAAACGCGGGAAATTGACGGCCATGGGCAGATCGAGCAATCCGGCCTCGCCTGATTGAGTGATGCGTCCAATCGCGTGAGTGGGGGAGACGCTATTGCGCATCGTCAACATCCAGGGAGAACTGATCCAGGCATGCGCGTCGTGATCGGATTGACGTTGGGCGCTTAAGCGAAGCCCGTCGGAGGACACGGTCCACTTGAGGGTGTAATGCTGCCCTCCGGTGACGAAATCATAGGTGATGGAATTTCCTCTTACGGTCGTCGTGCCGATTGCATCGAAGCGGGTGAAAGGATCTATGGCGGGTTCCTGTCCGATCAGATGCAATTGCGGCCCTTGCATGAAAAAACCGGCTTGGACGAAGAGCATATTGGTCTGGGCGAGGGCAGGGTCTTCACCCACCAGCGATAGGAAAGAGAGGCCGGCACGGTTTAAATAAAACCCGACGGTGTAGTTATCGGTGGAGTATTCGACGGTGCCATCGGCGACGGTTGCCGTCACCCCGGTGGGGAGCGAATCTAGACTGATGGGTAGAGTCTCGAGAGTGCGTTGGCAGCGTTCAGCGAGAGGCTCCAACAGTTCGCCTTCCAATACACACGCTGATTCCGCGAGCGCCCATGGCACCCAGCCTTCATCGAAGCCCGATCCACGTAGTTCGACCAATACCCCCTGAACAGGGATGCTGGGAAGCACATACCAATCGATTTCACCGTTCTCTGGGCGGGTCAAATCGCGTTGGGTGCAGGCTTCACTCCAAGCTCCCTCACGGTAAACGAGCACGCGAAATGCGGTGACCCAATCAAGATCGGTGCGACTGCCGCAGTTATGAAACCCTTTGGTTGATCGAAGGCCGATTCGATGAAGCCGGGCGGGACGGTGAAGTCGAACGGTTCGCGCATGGATGAGGCGATTCGCAGGTGAATTGGCTTCATTGGCGTTTGGCGTAGTCCAGAGCGCACGGGCTTCGGAAAGAGACGGATTGACCGCCAAATCTCCCATCGGAGGCTCGTGGTCTTTGAGTTGCAGCAAATCGACAGTCATGAATGGCCGACACTGACGTGCAGGGTATACTGGGGAAAGACTGAAAATAACCTCAAACTGGATACATAATGGAAAGGTCAATTATCATAGGTAAAATACGCATGCTTTAAGAAATTAAGAATAATAAATATTCAAATGTATACATTTTGGATTGAGTCCGGTTCGAATTCGCACTGAGTTGCCACCGCCATGAAAACCCTGAAACCCGGCGTTCACCGCCTGTTCGATCACGATCCGGAAACAGCCAGTATTGTCACCGAGATGCTGCGTGAACTTGAGCGCGACGGCATGGATGCTGTGCGGCGTTTCAGTGAGAAGTTTGATGATTGGTCGCCGAAATCCTTTCGGATGACCGAGCACCAGATCGCCGATGCGATCAGCCAAGTTTCGGCCCAGGCGATTCAGGATACCGATTACTGCCAGGCCAACGTGCGTAAGTTTGCCGAGGCACAGCGGGCCACGATGCAGGATTTGGAAGTCGAGACCCGCCCCGGTGTTATTCTGGGTCACAAGCACATTCCGGTGGGTTCGGTGGGCAGTTATATTCCCGGCGGACGGTATCCGATGTTTGGCTCCGCCCAGATGAGCATCATCCCCGCCCGCGTGGCCGGGGTGAAGCATATAACGGCCTGCACTCCACCAGTGAAAGGAAAGGGCTTTTATCCGGCGACGATCAATGCGATTGCCAAGGCTGGAGCCGACTCGATCTACATTGCGGGCGGGGTGCCTGCGTTGGCGATCATGGCCTTCGGGCTCGATGGAGCCCCGCAGGCCGATATGCTTTGCGGTGCAGGTAACAAGTTTGTGGCTGAGGCCAAGCGGCAACTCTTCGGTCGCTGCGGGATCGATTTACTGGCGGGACCGACCGAGATTTTGGTGATTGCCGATGATACGGCTGATCCGGCCTTGGTCGCTTGTGATTTGCTGGGTCAGGCCGAACACGATCCCAACAGCGGTGGTTGCTTGATCTGTCGCAGCGAGGGCTTCGGGCAGCAAGTTTTGGTTGAACTCGCCAAGCAACTGGCGGTGTTGCCGACCAAGGCGATCGCGGAGCTTTCATGGCGGGACCACGGTATCGTGCTGGTCGCGGAATCAGATGAAGAGGCCGTGAAACTAAGCGATGACTATGCGCCCGAGCATCTGGAGCTGCATGTGGCGAACCGCGATTTTTATACCGAGCGCCTGCAGAATTACGGCTCCCTGTTTATCGGGGAGGAAACCACGGTGGCCTACGGCGACAAGACGATCGGGACGAATCACATCCTGCCGACCAGCCGGGCGGCGCGTTATACCGGTGGGGTTTGGGTCGGTAAATTTCTCAAGACCTGCACTTACCAACACATGACTCCCGCAGCCAGTATCGAGACTGGGGCCGTCACAGATCGGCAGTGCGAGTTGGAGGGCATGCAGGCCCACGCGATCACGGCTCGGGTGCGGATCGGGCGCTACGGCGCCAAAGCCTGAGCAATCGACGGGAGTTACGCGGGCTTAATCACAAAGCTCACCGTCAAGGTGGTGACCTTGGCGGTGGGGCTCAGCGCAATGCGCGTGGGCTGCGGGGGTGTCTTACTTTTGTCCTGTAGGGTGACGGGTTCGTTTATCCCACTCTGTGTGATGCTCAAGGGACCACTGCTGGAAGTGTAGTCGACTGTGATGGCGGTGTCACCATCGGCGAGGTGCAGGCGGCCGGTTGACTCGGTGATTTTGGCTGGGGTGATCAATGCGCTTTCAAATTCCGTGGGCTCAGAGAACTCCACCTTATCGGTGATGGTAAGCGAACCGTCTCCACGCCGATCGTAAACAAATTCGCGTTCGAGTTTACGCAGGGTGGGGCAGTCGTAGCCTCCGCGCAGATCGAGCACCATGCGATCCGTGTCGCGGGTAAACTCGGTCAGCAGGGTTGGGGCCTGATGGGTCGGCCCGGTGGCCTGCATCTGGCCGCCGATGCGCGGCACGGGGTGCCCGTAGGAATTGAGCAGCTGGCTTTCGTAGCGTTGCTTGCTGAAGGTGCGCATGCCGTAAACCTCTAGTCCCGGATCATAGATCAAGGACTTGCCGTCGAGGAGGACGGTAAAGGTGCCGAGGTCGTTGTGATTGTGATTCACGCCGTTGTTGCCGCCAAGAAAGGTGGCGGAGAACGCGCGTTTGGTCGCAGGAGCGGGCCGGCAGATCAAAAAGTGAGACGGCGCGAAGAAATCGCGCAGGTCCGTGCTAGTGCGCCGGCGAACCGGTTGCCGCGGTGCCCGGGTGCGAAACATCCACATGAAAATACCATCGGTAAACTGGAGTTTCATGTCCGCCAGTGGATCGAAGTCAGCCGGAACCGCCTCGGTGAGTTCGTCGGGTTGGCTGGCAACGCGGTTGTCGAGCCACATGCGGGCCCATGCCATCGGTTTGGCATCAAGGAAACAGTCGCAGAAGGCGGGCCAGATGCCGGGTTGAATCTCGGAACGATCCGGGAATCGGGCGATGCGTCGGACCTTTGGCGTATCAAGCAAGTCAACCACATTGCCGGTGCCTTGACGGATGATTTCGGCCAGGGAGAAGAAGTGGGAGACGCCATAACCCCAATAGGCCACGCCTTCGGTGCAGAGGCCGTCGTCGGCGAAGCCGTCGGTGAAATTGTAAGTATGCATTTCCGCGAAGGCGAACCACCAGGCGCGATCTTCGGCGTGCGGCAGCATGGCTGCCGCGGCGTGGGCGTAGCAGCTCAGGCAAACGGAATTCCAATTGTGCTTCACGATGAGCCACCAATCGATGTCCCGTCCGGCTTCGATGCGGCTGCGCAGAGGGTTGAAGAAACGGCGGTCCACTTCGGTGCTCAGGTAGTTGCGGAAATCCACTGAAAGCCGGGGACCGAGAATGTAGTGGAAGTGCGCGAAATTGACCGCGGTGTGACAGGAGGCGAGATCGTTGTCGTGGGTTTCGCGACGCAGGTTTTTGCGATCGAGATCGTTGCCCGGATGGATCCACGTGCCCAGCCGCCCGAGACTACGCGCGTCGGCTTCAATGACGGCGAGAAACTCGCCGGTGTCGAAGATTGCCTCGGCGAGGAGAAAGACCGTGCAGCGTGTGCGGACGGCCGGCATGAGCTGATTGATTTCGGTGACGGAATTGTCGTCGAGACAACGATTGAAAGCTGCGTCATCAAGAGGAGGGGTGGGTTGTTGCGCGAGTTTGCGGGCCTCCTGCAACACCTGCTGGCCGAAGGGGTCCTGCTGCCAGCGAGTCCAAGCCTCACGATCGGACACGCAGGGGGCGAAGGCGAAGTTGCCTTGGGGCATGAGCTGGGCGTAGGCCGCCACGCGCTCAGGGTTGGGTTCGAATGATTCGCCCTGCGGCACGTCAAAGTTGAAATCGTAGGCTCCCATGGCGGCGACTATGGCCGGCGGTTATGCCAGTGCAAGCTGACCCACGAGTGATTTAACAAAAAAGGCGGCCTGCCATCACAGCAGACCGCCTTTGAATAAAAACTGCCTTGGATTACCAGGAATAGCTGGCCGAGAACTTGTAGCGACGACCTTCCTCGCGTTGAACAGTGGAGGCACCACTCATGACGATGACAGCTTCTTCGTCGGTGATGTTGGTGACACCAAGGCGGTAGGTCATCGTGCCATGATACATTGGCGTGGTATAGGCAGCAAACAGGTCTGCGGTCGTGAAAGCAGGAACGGTAAAACGCCGGTCGTTGGCGAGCGCATCACCCATGTGTTTTAAGCCACCACCGACGATCAGGTTTTCTGTGATGCTATATTTACCCCAAAAGTTCCAGGTCGTCTCAGGCACGATCACCCCGCGCAGGCCGGAGAGTTTGTCGTTCGGATCGTCGGCTTGGAAGTAACCGGCGATGAACGAGAGCTTTTGACTCGTGTAGGAAAGCTGGGCGTCGAAACCGTTACTTTCCTGCGCCCCATCCTGCACGAAGAAACCGGCATTGTTCGGGTCGCCGCGCCACTTGTTGACCACGTTGATGCGGAACATGGCTCCGGTGAAGGAGAAATTGCCGCCGAGGGCCTCAAGGAAATCGAGTTTGAAGCCGATTTCTTCGTTCTTGCCCGTCTCGGGATCCAGACGGCTGCCGTCAGCTTTGAAGATTGCCCCGACTGCGAGGAAGGCTTCCGTGGACCCGGCATAGATGGACATCTTGTCGGTGGGTTTGTAGACGATACCGAATCGTTTGGTGGCCTTCTCGTTGATGTTGGTGGGGTTGGGTCGCCCACGTAGGTGCCACCCGGGGCGTTGGTGCGAGGTTCGCGCCAAGCCGTATGACTGGAACGGTTGTCGTAATTGAAACGGATCGCGGCCGAGAGCAGTAGCTTGTCCTTAAATAAACCGACGACGTTTTCGATCACCGCGCCACCGAGCCACTCGGTATTGTAATAGATGTAGCGGGTGGGGAAGAGCAGCTCCGAACTCGTCGGTAGGAGTGCCCAGTTGGGGTTGGTGGGATCAATCTTGTAGCCGCTCCACGGAGCATACTGGTTTACATCCCACAGGGTGTAATGGTTGTTCCAGTGGTCCATACTGAGACTGCCGACGGCCTGGTAGCTGATGCCGGTGTTGGCGATTTCGTCCTTTTTGAAGGATACTGAGTAGTCGACGTAGAAGTTGGTCCAAGTGTAGTCCCGCTTGTAGGGGTTGACGAAGTAGTCCTGTGCCAAGGTGGTTGAGCTACGCAGGTTGTTACCCATCCAGTCGATGTGGCCCCGAGCGCCGAAGATGTTCATCTTCGTGCTCCATTCGTCGTTGAGCTCGGTCTCCCAGACCATCTGGGTGGAATAGCCTTGCTCCTCATTGTGGTATTCATCGGAGGGGCCGTTGCTGGAGAAGCCTTTCACGACGTTACCGTTGATATCCAATGCGGTCGTGCTGTTTTTGGTATCAGTCTCGGTGATGGCGAAGCGCACCCGGACGCGGTTATTTTCACTGAAATCGTAAGCGAAGGAAGGGGCGATTGTCAGGGACTTGTCGAAGTCGTATTCCCAGCCGGCGCGATCAGAGGATAACGAGCCGAGGACGAGTCGGTATTGGAAGTCGCCGTCTTTGCCGAGCTCATCACCGATGTCGATCATACCGGAATAGAAGTTGTCCGTGCCGACATCGAACTGGACCTTGTTCTTCTGATTACGGTGAGCGTATTTGGGCAGGATACTGACGTAGCCACCGTAAGCAGCGAAGGCGCCGAAGGTCACGGAAGCCGGACCTTTGATGACTTCAATCGCGTCGACGTTAAATGTGGAGAGTGTGTCGAGTGCACGCATGGTCGCACCGTCCACCGCCCAGTTCTGCACCCGGAAGCCTCGGATGTAGGTACCAGCTGATGAACTTCCTTGTCTGCTCACCACGCTGACGCCCGGAACCAAACGGTTCAAAGCTTCTTGCGGAGTAACCGCACCGATGTCATCGATCAGATCGCGAGTGACTACGCTGACTGTCTGGGGCACATCCGTGATCTTCTGGGCAGTTTTGCCACCGATCAGGGTCGAGGACGCCACATAACCGTGATAGGCGTCAGTGGATACGCTGAAAGTGGACAGTTTGATAACTTCATCCTCTTCAGGCTTATCATCTGTTTTCTGCGAAAAAGCAGGATTGACGAATAATGCTGCTGCGCTGCTCAAGACTTTCCAGCCAGGTGGCATTGTTGTAATCCGGTAACGGCTGGGCGGCGAGTTCGCGGGCGCTTTGCTGAACGAGTTGGCCGAAGGGATGCTTCATCCAAGGCGCCCAGGCAGCCCGGTCGTCCGCCTTCGGTGCGATCGTAAAGGGCTCCGGCGGCATTGCCTTGAGCAGAGCCACGACCCGTTCGGGGCGGGGGATGAAGGTCTCGCCTGCGGGCAGGTCGAAATTGAAATCGTAGGCTCCCATAATTGAGTTGTTCTATGATGCTGGTGGACCGCCATGACGAGTCATCACGAAGGATCCGCCACAACATAAGACGAAGATCGTCAGCAAATGGGGGTAGTGAGCGTTGACTTTGCCCAGCAAGCTAATCACCAGAATCCCCCCGCGTGCTCATACAAGATTTAACCACCATCCTCGCGCGGAGACTCCGCCCCCTTCGACTACTTATCCCTGCTTTGTCGGGTGCGTTGATCTTTGTGAATGTCGCGGCGGCTCAGGGCCCCGTCTTGAATGAAGGTTGGGAACTGCTGGCACGTTATCTTTATCGGGATGCCGGTCAGGTATTCGAGCAAACGCCATCAACCAATACCCGGTTGATCAGCCTTGGCCGGGCGGCGAGTCTGCTTAATGAACCGCCGGTCACGAACGGCAAGATCGAGCAGGCCGAGCAATTGCTGCATCAAATTGTGACAGGCGAGTCAAACGACACTACCGCCCTGTATGCCCGTTACCTTTTAGCCAGGATCTACCACATGCACCGGGAAGCTTCGGTGCCGGAAATCGAAGCGGCCTACCGCGCAGTTCTCCAAGCAGGACCCGGCACGGCCATAACCCAGATTGCGGCCAGTCATCTCGCCTTGGTGCTGCTTTATCAGCGAACGGACCTTTCACTGGATCAACGATTGGGATTGGCGCAGGAATTGGAATCGGCCGCGGTGGGTCCGGCCTTGCCCGAGGTTGCCATGAGCTATTATCGGCTGCTGGCGGATGCTTCACTCTTTTATGAGCGGGTTTCTCCCCAGGTGGTAGACTGGCTGGAACAGGCGCACGCCATTGGCTCCGTCGATCAGTTGCGACAAATCGACCTGGCATTGCAAATTGCCGAAACGGCCCGAGCCGTCGGACAAGCAGAGAAAGCGCAGAAATATTACCGGGAATTTTTGGCCAATGCGGTGCCCACTGACCAGCGCTACAATACGGTGAAACTCCGTCTGCACGAACTGGAGGATGCGTCATCATGAAACCTGGCAAGATTGGTATTTATCTCGCGGTTGCCCTCCTGATCATGGGTTTTTCTTATTCGGGTTGGCAGGCGTTCGTCCATAGCAGTGATGAATCGGCTAATTCTGATGTGGAGGTGATTCGATTGGCCCATTGGCAACTGGAGCCGGGTGTCCGGGAAGCGATTGATGAAATTGCGGCGGACTACATGAAGCTGCATCCCGACGTGAAAGTGGAACAGCTGCCGATTCCGGGCAAGGTCTGGAAACAGTGGCTGCGCACCCAACTGGTCGGCGGTAATCCACCCGACCTAATCGAAGTAGCCAACTACCAGATCACTGACGAAATGTTGGCGCGCTATTTTGTGCCACTGACCGGCTATCTGGAAGAGACCAATCCCTACAATGCGGATGAGCCGGATCTTCGTGATTTGTCATGGCGCAAGACATTCAGTGCGGAATTGGTCCCGGAGGAGACAGTGCATTACTACAGCCACAACTTGCTGGAGTATTATGCGGTGCCCAATGCGATGGTCACCGTGCGGGTGTTCTATAACCGGGAAATCATGAAAGCCGCGTTGGGCGAGGACC
Organism: Cephaloticoccus sp.; assembly: GCA_030833445.1. Lineage (GTDB taxonomy): Bacteria > Verrucomicrobiota > Verrucomicrobiia > Opitutales > Opitutaceae > Cephaloticoccus. The sequence goes on from JAURHD010000009.1 coordinate 96,918, forward strand.
GCGCCCCCCAAACGTTTGCCGAACTGATTGAGACCTGTGAAGCTCTACAGGCCTACAGCCGGAGAACCGGCCAGCCGATCCTGCCACTAGCCGGGTCGATATTCAATATCACCAAGATGACGGCTTCATTTTTCAGTGGCACCACCCAGAAACTGGCGATCAATCTGGACTACAGCCACGACCTTAATCTGACCACTTTCGAAGGGATTGTCGCATTCATGCGCGGGCGTTGGTCGTTGGATACCCCTGCCGTGCGCACCAGTTTTGAGACCGTGAGCGCGATAGGTAAATACATGTCGCCGGGTTGGGTGCAATTGGATCGGGAGGATGCGATGCTGCAATTTCTGCAAGGACAGGCCGCCATGCTCTCCACCGGCACATGGGATGCCGGTGGTATCCTGCAGCAAGCACAGTTTGAGGTAGGCGCTTTTAGGGTTCCCAGTATCAGTCCCGACGATCCTGTGTTGGGCAAATGGGCCTTGGGTCCCACTTCCGAGGCGAACATCTTTGCTTCCTTGCCGTTTGGCATGACCCGTTCCAGCAAGCACCCCGCGCGGGTCATTGATTTTTTGAGATTCATGACGAGTCGGCGTTCGAATGCAAAATTTTCGGAGATGTCGACTTGGTTGCCGGTGATCAAAGGGGTTCCCGTGCCCAAGGTATCGGAAGCATTTCGACCGATTTCGGATGGCTATATTGCCGGCCTGATTGTGCAAAATTATGGGTCCCAATCGACCAGCATATTTAATCAGAACGTGTATTTACTGAGCGGGGAAAAAGCCAGTGCCGATGCGTATATCGCTCAAACCCGACCCCTATATCCAAAAACGCTTACCGAGGAGATGGAACGCGTGTCGAAGGTGTTTCACGATACGGTCCGACAAAAAGATTCGGTGATGACTGGGCTCTATGAACTGAATCGCGAAGCCGGTCTGGCGCATTCCAAATTTGATATCGTCGCCGCGAAACAATTAGAAGTGGAGGCCCAGAAACTGCAGGCCATCCGGGCAATTGCGGAGTTCAAGGCGAAGAATGAGGATCGCTGATGGTCTGTCTGAAGTCTCCGGACTCGACCGCTGGGCGTAGTCTGATCATGGTGGGACAACCCCATTACCATGATGTGTTTCATCTTCCGCTTGTTATGCGTCGCTGCGATCAGCAGTGTCACCGCGATGTCCGCCACCCCCGATCTCAAGGCTGAGCTCCGGCAAATCGAAGCCGATTTTTGTGCCTTGGCAAAATCGTCGGGCATTGAGGCTGCCTTTGCACGCTACGCCGCGGATGATGCGGTGTTTTTCGATGTGGATCCGGCGCAGCATCGTGGACCTGAAGCTGTTCGGTTGCGCTTTGATGGCCTGAATCCACAGGCGATCCTGTCCTGGACACCCGTCGAGGTCACGGTGGCCGATTCCGGCGAGTTGGGCTATACGTGGGGCACTTATGAATATCGTGCTCCAGGCCCAGATGGAAAGGAGCGGATTGGCCGAGGCCACTATGTGAGCATTTGGAAGCGCCAACCAGACGGCCAGTGGAAGTTCGTGCTCGATACCGGGAGTCCCAATCCACCTTCAAAAACTAGTCCATTATGAAAACACCTCCTGTCATGAATCGTCGCCTATGGCTGAAATCTACCGGTGCTGCGGTGGCCGGCATCACCCTCGCATCAAGATTCGTGTCTGCCGGGACCACCACGAACCCAGCCTCGTCCATCCCAATCGGGCCAGTCCGATTGTCCTTGAACGAAAATCCATTTGGACCGGCTCCGTCCGCCATCGCGGCGATGCAAGCTAATGCGGCGCGCTCATGTCGCTATCCGATCACCGAGGGCACCCAATTGGTCGCGACGATTGCGGAGAAGGAAGGCGTCTCGCCTGATCAGATTCTGCTGGGATCGGGATCGGGTGAAATATTGGAGGCCTTTGCCGCGCATTTTGGTGGACCCGGTGGTGAGGTCATCTCCGCCAATCCCAGTTATGGGCAACTGGTAAATGCGATGGTGCGCAAGGGGTCCCGGGCGATCGGGATTCCCTTGAACGATGCCATGGAGCACGACCTGACGGCTATGGCGGCGGCGGTTACTGCGACCACGCAATGTGTCTATATCTGCAATCCCAATAACCCCACTGGAACCATCGTTGATTCAACCGCGTTGCGGGAATTTATCATCGCGGTAGCCCAACAAGTGCCGGTGTTTGTCGATGAGGCCTATCTGGAATGTTGCGATGACTTTGCGGCCAACACCATGGTCGGGCTGGTGCATAAAGGTTACAACGTGACGGTCTCGCGCACCTTCTCCAAAATCCATGGACTCGCCGGACAACGTATTGGCTATGGGGTAATGTCAGCTGAGCTAGCGAAGTCCCTGCAGGCCGGCATGACGGGTGGAGCCAATCTGCTTGGATTGGTCGCGGCGCAGACCAGCCTGGATGATGAAAATTACATCGAATCAACCCGCCTGAAAATCAAGGTCGGTCGGGATGCCTTGATCGAAGTGCTCAAGGAATTGGGGTGCGATTACGCGGAACCACAGGGCAACTTTGCTTTCTTCCACAGCGGCGTGCCGATTGCGGAATTCCGTCCCGCGATGCAGGCGGAAGGTGTGATCGTGGGTCGTCCCTTTCCCCCATATCTTGATTGGTGCCGGATAACCATCGGGACTCCGAAAGAGATGACGGTGGCTCACGCCGCTTTACGCAAGGTGCTGGGCTGATCTGTTGTCCGTCTTATTAAGGCGTCGGCGCGGGCTTTTGGACGTCGATCACCCGGAAGTCCACGCCTAGATTTACCCGTTCCATCAGCGTGACCGTCTTGCTCTCCTTGCTACTTTCTGGCACCGCTTCCACGACGATTTTATCGCCAAGCTTTCGGTTGATGAAGAGCTGATTGAGTTCGCTGCCATCATTGAAAGAAGAGGACATTTCTTCCACGGGTATCCCGTCAATCCGGTAGATTCGGGTGCGTGGGCCAAAGCCTGCGACCAGCGCGTCGGACTTTTCTTTCACTCGATTGATATAAATGGACATCACCTTGCCGGTGTTGACGTTTCCTATCACCGTCAGGCTGACGCCAAAGCACAGTTTTGGCGGTGATTCATTTGCGACGTAGGGTTCCAGTTTGATCAGTGGGCCGGTGGTGACGGCCGGTTCAACCTCGGGAGAAGTGTGAGCTGGTTGCTTCTCATTTTCTTCAGGTTCACCACCAGCGATTGAAGCCAATGAGGAAATTGCGAAGAATAATCCATAGCCCAGCAGCGTCCTGAGTTGGCTTCGGAGGGGCATTAGACCGAAGGAAGTCATGATCTTTAAAGTGTCAGCATTAATGTTGGTATCAACCCGGGAATTACGGTCCGCCAAGTGATGTCCTCCAGCCCCTAAGGCTCCAGATACCGACGGTAGTGCAGGATTTCCAACTGGCGCAGATGCTGGGTCTCGGCATGTCGGGTCCAGTTTTCACGCACGGGATCGTCCTCCGGCAGGGTCAGATGAAAGGCGACCAAGGCGTCGAGTTGCCGGACGTCGCGTTGTTCCCGGGTAAGTTGCCAGGTGATATCCTGCCGCAGATAACGCGGCAGCTCGGCATTGAGTTTGGCGGCAAAGGCGGGGACATCGGCCTGCGGTCCAATCGCGGTGTAGATATGTCGTTGAAAGAAGTTGGAACTGTGGTCAGCCCCGAACCAACCAAAGTCGACCGTAAATCCAGTGAGTTCACCCGCCAAGCGGGGACGGAGTTGGGCGCCATCGGGTGGTGGTGGAGTGCCGACGATGGCAGAGATTCGGTTGCTGATCCGGGAAAATTCTACAGCGACGCCGCGACTGGTCAGATATTGCAGGAAATCCAGCGCGACTTCCGGATGCTCGCTGTGGCGGATAATGCCAAGCATTGCCTCAGGATAACCCGTGGCTTCCGAGACCGGCCCGAGCACAAACCGGCCGTAGACTGGATCATCCGATGCGGGCAAAGGGAAAGGAATCATACCGGTCGTGAACGAACCGTCCTGCGCGAGGATGGCGTAATCCCAACTACCGGCAAAAAACATCAGGGCATTTTGTTGCAGATAGGCCGCGATGGCTTCGTCGCGTTGTTGCTGAGTGTAACCCGGAGTTAACAGGGACGAAACATCCTGCATGAGCCGGAGACTGTTGCGCAGTTCCGGAGTGTCGTAGTCTACTTTGCCCTCGAGGATCAGTGCCGCGAGTTCCAGAGGTAACACCCGCAGGTTGCGATTGGGGCTGAGCTGCGGGGTCAAACGCTGGGTTTGCGACGGCAAGAGGGTGTTGAACAACTGCCGGGCGTAGGGCCCGCAGCCGGAGATGGTCACCAGCCGTTTACCCGTGCGCGCATTGTAAGCGGCAACTTGCCGTCCGATTTTCATCAAGGCGGCAAAATCGGCCGGCGGGGTATCGGAGCCGGTAATCTCCCGCAGTAACTCCTGATTGTAGAAAAGCCGCAGAGAATTGAGCTGCAAAGTGACCCCGCAGACCTCGCCGGATGTGGGGGTGAGATTCCGCATCGCGGTGAGTCCATCGATGAAGGTTTCCCGCCACGGGACATGCTCCAGTTCGGTGCCTGCGTTATAAGGGTTGGGTTGGTCGAGCCACGGGGTGAGCGGCACATAATAACGGCTGATCAGCACCTCGTTCAACGTGAGCATGCCGGTTAAGTCGGGCGCAGTCCCACCAACCAATTGGGTGCGGCTCCAAGCGGCGTAGGAACGCACGGGCACCGGGATTTGCGTAATACGCACTTCCGGATGAAGTTTTTGATACCCTTCGATCGCGGCATCGAAAGCCTCACGCATACCGGTATGGAGCAACCAGTGGCCGAGTTGTATTTCGATGATGTCGGATCGGGCTGAGCGTTGTTGCCGATGGAATACTTGCCAGGCGGACCCGGAGAAAACGACCAACAGAAGGAGCGCCGCCAGCCGGTGTTTTAATTTGGCCGAGTTCATGGTCTGGGTTGGGTGCGAGCAAACGCTTCGGCGGCAAGTCGGCGGGCGGATTGAGCGCGACCGTCACGCGGATTAGTTTCGGCAAATTTGAGGTAGTATTGTGCCGCGAGTTCATTCTGCCCGGTCTCCGCCGCAAGCCCCGCAATGGTGAGGTCCAATTCGCTGTTGCGATAAGGTGTTTCAAAACCGATCTCGCGACCGGCAATATAGTGAGGCAGGGCGGCGGCGGCATCGTGTCGAACCTGCCAGTGCAGATAGGCGATCGCGTGATGCAGTTCACGCCGGGACGCGGGCGTGGATACTTGGGCGAGCAGTGCCTCAACGATGGCTACCGCAGTTTTCGGGTCGGGTGGAGGGCTTTGCACTGCCTGGAGCAGGCCAAGATGAACGGCAGACTGATCGGCCAAGGGGTGGGTGGGATATTCGCGGCGGAGTTGCTCATAGCGCACTTGGGCCTCGTCGAGGCGAGGCGGGTTGATGTGATCGTGATCAATCCGGGCGGTGAGATAGAGTGCCAGCGGGCGATGCTGCACATCTGTCCGCGGTGCGTTTGCGATTACGCTTTCCAGGAGACTACGAGCCTTCTCCACATTGGCATCGGTGACTGGTTCGCGCACGAGCAGGCTTGCGGCGTAGGCACAGGTGATCCGCAAGTCATCGGGCGCAACGTCGTGCTGACGCGCGAGGCCATCGGAGGCGGTATTGTAATCAAGGTTCAGAGCGGACTGCCACGGATCGGTGGGGTCAGCGTTCGCGCCGGTAGCAGGCAGTATGATACCTAACGCGATGCCGGTTAGTTTGCACCAACGGCTCAGCCAGCGGGGTAACACCGAAAATGTGCCAGGGGTGGGCAGCATGACCCGACACATGATCTGAAGTGTGTGGACTTCAATCCTACCCAATTCTTACAGTTTGAGGTCAGGAGGCCAGTGCTGCCCTGTCTGTGCTTATCCGTAACTCAGCCGAGGTCTACTTGTAGAAACCATCAAGCAGAACTTTGATGAGCTTGGCCGGTTCTTTCGGGATGATCCCAGGTTGGTGATAGGAACCGGTGGCAATGAGTTTGTTGCTGTGGTTAAGATTCGCTGAAATGTTGAGATCAATCAGATACGAGCGGAAGTCCCAGGTCCACCGGGCATCATATGTGATAATTACCTGAACGTTATCAGGCATCATGGTGAGGTGACCACATGTGGCATCATAGCCCCGACGACGCAGATCAGCGGCAATCAACTCCCCGGTGCCGTTGTTATCATTCAATCGTTGCTCGACGTAGAAGTGCTGGAACTTGGTGAGGTCCACTGCCGGGTCACGCCGGGCGTTCACCGAGGAACACGCGGATAACATAGACAGGATAAGGAGGGAAAGGAGGACACGCATGGGCAGATATAGACGCTGTTATTCCAAAAAGGTCACAAAAAAGCCGCTCTAGCGAGCGGCTTTGCGATAATTTGGCTACGTCGGATTTATCCGTGAAGATAAGTAGCCAGCAAGTTTTCGAGGTATTCTTGTTTGCCGGATTTCAACTTCGGCTCACCGAGCTTACCCAGCACCAGCTTCTCAAGGGATTTGAAGGAGGCCTTGCCCGTTTCGATATCCCGGCCGAAGCCTTGGTCAAACGAGCTGTAACGGTCGGTCACGAATTGCTCGAATTTGCCTTCCGCCAGGACCCGGCGGGCCAGCTTGAATGCGAGGGCATAGGCATCCATGCCGCCGATGTGGGCGTGAAACAGATCTTCCAAATCGGTGGAGGGACGGCGCAGCTTGGCGTCGAAGTTGAAACCGCCGGTGCCCAGACCACCCGCCCGCAGAATTGAGATCATCGCGAGGGTCAATTCGCGCACGTCGGTGTTGAATTGGTCGGTATCCCAACCGAGCAACAGGTCACCCGCATTGGCATCGATGGAACCCAGCAGTCCCTGCGCGGCGGCCACTTCGATCTCATGTTGGAAGGTATGACCGGCGAGCGTGGCGTGATTCGTCTCGATGTTGAATTTGAAGTGCTTCTCGAGGCCGTAGGTGCGCAGGAAGGCGATGCCGCTGGCGACGTCGAAATCGTATTGATGCTTGGTCGGTTCCTTTGGCTTGGGTTCGATGAGGAACTGTCCTTTGAAGCCGATGCTCTTGGCGTAGGACACGGCCATGTGGAGGAAGGCCGCCAGATGGTCCTGCTCCCGTTTCAAATTCGTATTGAGCAAAGTCTCATAGCCCTCGCGACCGCCCCAGAACACGTAGTTTTCACCGCCGAGTTCCTTGGTCGCATCCATGGCTTGTTTTACCTGGGCCGCTGCGTAAGCGAAGACATGGGCATCGGGATTGGTGGCCGCACCGCACATAAAGCGCGGATTGCTGAACAGATTGGCCGTGCCCCAGAGGAGCTTTACGCCGGTGGCATTTTGGAGCTGTTTGGCATGCGCGACGATCTTCTCGAGATTGCGGTTTGATTCAGCCAAGGTGCGACCTTCAGGCGCGATATCACGGTCATGGAAACACCAGAAAGGCGCGCGAATCTTTTGGAAGAATTCAAAGGCGGCTTCCATGCGGGTCTTGGCGATGGAGAGGGAGTCCTTGCCTTTTTCCCATGGCCGCACGATCGTGCCGGGACCGAAGGGATCCGAGCCCACGCCGCGGAAAGAATGCCAGTAGGCAATCGAGAAGCGCAGGTGCTCGCTCATCGTCTTGCCGTCGATCACCTCATCGGGGTTGTAATGATGGAAAGCCAGCGAGCTGGTCGATCCGGGGCCTTCGTAGGCAATGGTCTTGATGCGAGGGAAATGGGACTTGTGGGTTTTCATAGCGAAGAAAGGGTTTGGGGAATTTGGGTGAGTGTCCGTGGAAGGGAAGCCATTATTGCCGGCCATGACACATTGCCGTGGCAAACAGAAAACCCGAAAGCAGGGTGCCTTCGGGTTTCTGGATTTTGAGAATCCGACCTGTGTAATCGGAAATTAACCGAGCCGGCTGTTGCGCCAGCGCGCAAAGCGCCGCCAAGTCAGGGCGAAACCGGTATAGACGAGAAAACATCCTCCGAGTGACGCGAGGCCGGCGATGAATTGCCCAACATAGCCGAGGGCTTCACCGGTGTGGAGGAACCGGGACCATGAACGGAAGCGACGTGCGGCAGATAGATCATCGAATTTTTCGACCTGTATTATCTCCGCCGTATATGGATTTAGCTTAAGGCTGGTCGTGGCCGTGCGTGGCCATGCACCGGGTGCTTTGACTGCAATGGTGACTGGTTGGGGCTGGCTTCCGCCGCCGAGGCGCAAAGTAATTTCGGTCCACTCCGGAATCGCATTTTTGGCAGCATTTAACAGGTCGTCGAGACTAGCCGGCTTGGTGCCCGAAGTGGGTGGGGGGATAGAACTATCAGGTGCGGCTGAACCGGGTGGACCAGTGCGAACCGGAGCTTCTTCGCCGGCCACGTTATAGATCAGATTAGCGGCCCAACGATAAGAGATCGGCAGGGCGGTGAGCGTCAGGATGATCAGAAACGGCGCGGACCAGAGACCAATGACGTTATGAATGTTCCAGTCACGTGCTTTACCGTTGTCGGTTTTCATAAACCAGAGTGAACGGCGCAGGCCTTTGGTGCGCCATTTGCGTGGCCACCAAATATAGAGTCCGGTTACAGCGAGAACGAAGAACGCAAGATTACACGCGCCATTGATAGCCTTGCCGATGGGACGATTGTCTCCAACCAAGGCGAGCACGCGGTGCCAGTCTTCCATGAAATGCATGAAATCATGGGTGCGCGTGGTGGTGGGAACCGCGATTTCGCCCGTGTAAGGATTTGCATAGAGCGCCCCGTCGCGGCCCAGTCGAAAGACGACCGCGTCGGCGGGATCAGCCGAAATCGTAATCGCCGTGGGCTTGGCATCGGGATGCGCGGCCTTGATGACCTTTTGCAGTTCGGCTACCGGGAGATGGGAAGCGGACTCCCCGGGCTTTACCTGCCGCACATCGCGTTCGGCGAAGGCGACAATCTGTTTTTCAAAGGCCAACACCGTGCCGGTGAAGCACATGATGAAGATTGAGAGGCCGGCTGCGACACCTGCGATCAGATGAATCCAGAAAATGGTTTTGCGAACAGTCATGGGAATCAGCTTGGCAAGATGGTCAGAATTGATGGGTCAGGCGTTGCAGACGTTGTAAGGCATCTTCGATACCCTCCAAGGTTTGCAACCGCCGTTTGGTGTCGGGATTATCCATGATCACAGGATATCCGTTGCGCAACTCCTGGCGGGTGACCTGCAGGGCCTCGATGGCAATGGCGCTGAATTCTGGTTCAGCCACGAACGCGTCGGAGGTGGGTGTGGCGTCAATATTTTCCAGAATGAAGTCGGCGAGAAAGTGCGGTTGGTAACGCCGATAATAGGCGGTGCCAAAGCGGAACAAGCGCAGCGCCAATGGGCGAAACTGCGATACGCCGATGGCTTCCCATCGGCGAGCCAAGGTCAGTCCGGTGTCGACGATATCGCTGGTCTTGGCGACCAGATCTTTGCGCCGGTCGGCATCATCGGTTTCTACCAACCACTGACCGGTGACCTCGCATACTATCCGACGGGCTTTGAGGCCGAGATCCGCAAACCCGGTCCGTTCCAGTTCATATTTGGCGGTGAGATTTAATGCCGTGGTTGCGGCGGCGTGCGCCCGCAAACAGTGATCGTCGGCCGATGTATCCAGCAGCAGATGGGCCAGGTTGACCTGAGCCCCTGCCAGATTGAGCCGGTAGTCCAGCACTTCATTATAGGGCAGGGCGTTGAGCAGGTTGATGGCAATTTCCAGGGATTCGCTGGCTTTCTGGGTGTGTTCGATGTCTTTGAATTGTTGCAACGCATGCCCACGATTCAGCCAGGCGGAGCCGATACTGTTGGTCAGGGCTTCGTCACCCCGATGATCCAACAAAGTGAAGAGCACGATAGCCTGATCATAGGCTTCGACGGACTGTGCTATTTGCGGGGTTGCGGGGATTTTTTGCAGAGCATTCCCTCGATTCATCCACGCGACGGCGAGTTCGCGAATGGTGCGCGAGTCGAGGGGGTGCTTTGCTTGAAGAATCGCGATGGCATGATCGTAGCACCTGACCGCATCCTTCAGGGTGGAGGGATCCCCCTTCGACTCCAGATTCTGACCGCAGCGCAGCCAATTGGCTGCATCCAGCTGCGCGATAGAAGCATATGACCTGGCGGATAGCACGGCCTGTGTCGCCTTATACTTCTGCCCACTGGCGCAGGAGATTATGGTATACGCCGGTGAGCTGAATCACACCGGTATGATCTGGTTGATCGGTTGCCACTCGTTGGATGCCGATATCCATGTCGAAAAGCAGTGTGCGGCGGGTATCGTCACGAATCATACTCTGCAACCAGAAGAAGGCGCAGAGCCGGGTGCCGCGGGTGACGGGGGTAACCCGATGCAGACTCGTCGATGGATAAAGGATGAGATGACCGGCCGGCAGCTTGACCGATTTTTCGCCATAAGTGTCTTCGATGATTAGTTCACCTCCGTCGTATTCTTCCGGATTACCGAAGAACAAAGTGCAGGACAAGTCGGTGCGGATGCGTTGCCCGGTGGGCAGGGTGCGAATGGAACCGTCCACGTGGGTGCCGAATGTTTGCCCGCTGCTGTAACGATTGAACATCGGCGGCAGGATGTGTAGCGGCAGTGCGGCCGAAACGAACAGCGGATTTTTGTGCAGCGCCGCGATTATCCGGGCCCCAACTTCATCCGCGATGGGATTGTCACGGGCGAGTTGCTGATTGTCCTTCACGCGCGCGCCTTGGTGGCCGGCGGTGGCCTTGCCATCGATCCATTCCGTCGCTTCCAGTTGTGCCCGTGCCTCGCCGAGTTCTGCACCGGTCAAAATATCAGGAATAGCCAGTATCATGCTAAAGCGAGTTCGACATTAGAAATTGAACCGGGCGGATAGCACGATTTGGCGAGCCTGACCGGGGATGTGGTGACCACCGCCGACCCGATCGATGTATTCCTCGTCGAACAGGTTGGTGGCGTTGAGCTGGAGACTGGCTTGATCGTTAAGCGGATAGCTCAACATGGCGTTGAAAAGCCAATACGAGGGAATGGTGTCTGCGTTAGCCACCGTGTTGCGAAAAACACTGTCCATGTATTGCGCGCCACTCCCGACCGTGAGTCCGAAAGGCAGGCGATAGGTAGTCCACATATTGAAAGTCGTCTTGGGCGTCAGACCGAATTCAGTGCCTGCCAAACCAGCGGTGTTCGAAGCGATGATCTCGCTGTCAATCAAAGCTAAACCGGCAAAAACTTCCCACTCGCGGGTAATGCGGCCGGCTAAACTGAGCTCAATACCGTCCACTCGTTCTTTCCCATCCAATACGGTGGGAGGATCATTGGGATCTATCCCGGGGGTGCGGGCATTGGTTTTCTCTGTGCGAAAGAGGGCTACAGTGAAGGCCAAACGACCTTGCAACGCATCCCATTTTGCCCCGAGTTCATAGCTGTCGGTCTTTTCGGGTGCGACGTCCTCCAATGAGCCACTCCGGGTAGTCAGACTCAGACCTTCGGCGGAAGGATTAAATGAGTTGGCATAACCGGCATAGACGCTGGATTGGGCGGTGGGTTTGTAGACCATGCCCAGCCGACCCGATAGTGCCTTGTCGTCGCGCGAATAGCGGGTTTTCGCACCGGCATCGTCGACGACGTCGTGGGTCGCCTCGAAGATATCGTAGCGCAGTCCGAGGAATACCTGCCACTGCTGTCCGGCAAAGATGTTGTCGAAGGCGTAAAGTGAAACCGTATCGGCGACCGCTCGGTTATACGCGCCATCTCGGGTGATGCGGCCGGTGTAAGCATCGTCCGGATTGGGCGCATAGACGTCGGTATCCGGCAATAAGGTGGCGGGGTTTTCAACCCGATTGAAATTGGTTTCCTTCTCGCGCGAGACTTCAACGCCGGCGGCGATCGCGTGATTGATTCTGCCAACCATGACATCGACATCAAGGTGGGTTTGATTGGCGAGAATGTCATCCGTTTGGTCGCGGGATTTCCAATCGGAGCGACGGATGACATCGGTGCTTCCCGATACAAAGCGCGGTGCAGTGATGACCGAGTCGCGATAGGTGCTGCCGTAACGGGTGAGGTTACGCAGCTTGAATCCATTCGCGCTCGAATGCTCGACAATGGCGGTGACCAGATCTTGTTCAATTTTCTCATAGTCTCGCGCCTTTAATCCATACCAGTTGGTGGACGAGACCTGAGGTTGGTAGCTGAAGACTTGGCGCGGCAGACCGTAATCAGGAATGTTGTCCTGTTCGAGCCGTTGATAGGATAGCACAAGTTTGGTCGGTTTTGTTAAGCCGATGGCGAGGGAGGGAGCGATACCCCAACTCGAATTTTCCACCACATCGCGTCCTGGCACATTGGCTTTGGTGGCCATGAGGTTAAGTCGAACGGCTTTGTCGGTATCAATCGGCTGGTTGATATCGATCGACCCACGTTTGAAATCGTCTGTGCCGATCGCGGCGTTTGCCACCCGACTTACTCCGGCATGCGGGGACTTGGTCACAAGATTGACTGAACCTCCGGTTGAACCGCGACCGGCGGTGGAAGAGGAGGGACCCTTGGCTACTTCGACCTGCTCCAAGTTGAAAGAGTCCCGGGCATAGCCGCCCAAATCCCGGACCCCATCGACAAACATGTCGGTGCGGGCACTGAAACCGCGAATGGTCATCTGGTCACCGGCAGGGGTGCCGCCTTCGCCCGCCTGGAAGGTGATACCGGGAGAGTTTCTTAAAATGTCGCGTAGATTCGTCGCCCCCTGCTGTTCAATCACCTGCTTTGGAATGACGGTGATGGTTTGTGGCGTGTCGATGAGGGGTGTGTTGAATTTGGCTGCGGCAAGGGTAGAGGCAGTATCCTCAGTCACCTCAAACTGGGGCAGCACCTCCGGTTCGCTGTTTTCTACCAGATAATCTTCGGCAAACGCCCTTGCGGCTCCGCTGCTCAATAACAGGGCCGTAAGTGCCGCTGCCCGACTGGCTGCGCTGGTATTAAGTTCGGTAAAGGTGGAGGGAAATGACATCAGATATAATAGAGACCGGGTCTCAGTAGCGTAGAAGAGCCTCCCGGCGTCAATTATTTTTGTGAAAGAATCTCAGTCTCATTAACAAGCCGATTGACGTTGCTGAAAATCAAGGTGTTAACTCATATCACGATGGAAGCCCTTGGGATTAATCTCAGTGAAAGAAGCTACCTAATTCACTTCGGCAGTGATCTCACAGCTGTCATTTCAGCTGAGATTGCGAAATTGGTCACAGCGGGAAGGAAAGTCGTCGTGCTCACTGATGAAAATATCGCGCATGCTTTACCATGGATGCTGGTGGAAACTTTGGCCGGATGTCCCCGCTTAATATTACCCCCCGGTGAGGGCACGAAGTCTTTGGGTGCCTTGGGTGAGGTTTGGGACTTTTTGGCGACAGAAAAATGTGATCGTGGCGGAGTGCTCGTCACCCTTGGCGGCGGCGTGATCGGTGATTTAGGTGGATTTAGCGCGGCGGCGTATTTGCGCGGCATAGAATTTATTCAAGTGCCCACCACCTTGCTGGCCATGGTGGACAGTTCGGTCGGTGGCAAAACTGGTATCAATATTTCCGCAGGGAAAAATTTGGTGGGCGCGTTTCACCAACCACGCGGAGTGTTTGTGGCTACTGGTCTGCTGACCACCTTGCCCCCGAGGGAATTTGCGGCCGGCATGGCCGAGGTGATCAAATATGGTTTGCTTGCTGATGCAGCGTTACTAGCGCAGCTGGAAAGGACTCCTTTGACTGTGCGGAGTCCGGACTTAGCCGGTGTTATTCGGCGTTGCTGCGAAATCAAAGCGGCGATCGTGGAAGCCGACGAACGCGAGACCGCAAAGGAAGGTGGTCGGGCGCTGCTAAATCTTGGCCATACGTTTGGCCATGCGATTGAACAGGTGGCTGGCTATGGGATTTATCTGCATGGTGAAGCCGTTGCCATTGGTCTGGTCGCGGCGGCTCATTTGTCGCAGCAACTGGGGTATATCACAACGGACGAAGTAACCCGGATAACGACGGTGCTCAAGGCGCATGCCTTGCCCGTGAGCCTGCGTGAAGGCCTGCCGTTGACAAATCTGATGGCGGCTGTGGCGAGGGATAAAAAAGTGCGGGCGGGACTGCCACGTTTCGTCGTGCTTCACGCGCTGGGACGTGCCGTTACCCAAGATGGAATTGAACTACCCTTGGCCGAGGCCTGTTTTCGAAATATCGGGGCCGTGGATTGAAGTGACAAAACCGCGACACTCAGGCTAACTTACACCACATGGCCGCCATCGACGAAGGGATTGTGCGCGAGTATTTCGAGCAAAACGGATTTCTTGTGCGCCAGATGCGCAAGTATCAGGTGCAGGCTCGTCGCAAGACCAGTGACGAGGAAATCGATTTGCTGGTCTATAATCCCGCTTGGCGACGCGGAGCAAAGAAACCGGACTTTTTTCTTTTCTCCAGTGAACTGCGTTTCATTCAGCGCGCGGTGGTCGCGGTGAAACCTTGGCACACGGATGTATTTTCTCCCGGTATGCTCAAAAGTAGCCCGGAAATATTCCGCTTCCTAGAGGAAAATGTGTTGAAGGAAGCGACCCGATTTTTTCCGACCGAAAGCAAGGATGAAGGGGCGGGTGAATTGACGAAAATCCTGGTGTTGCCCGGACTCCCCACCGCGGAACCTTTCCGTTCGCAAAGTGTGGAGGTGCTAAAAGAGCGTGGAGTGGATGGCATTATTTCATTTCGCTCCATGCTGCTGGACTTGATCGACAAGGTCGAAGTCAACCGCAGTTACCGGAAAAGCGATACCTTGCAGGTGATCCGCATTCTGAAGAACTATGATCTACTGAAGGACGGACAACTCGACATGTTTCCCGACCGATCGACCCCATCCAAGCGCGGGCGTAACTGATCATGCCGACGAGCATTCATCCGACTGCGATCGTCGAACCCGGTGCCGTGTTGGGTGCCGATTGTGAGATCATGGCGCATGCGATCGTGACCAAACATTGCGTGCTAGGGGACCGCGTGGTGGTGCATCCGTTTGCCGTGGTGGGAGGAGACCCCCAATATCTAAAATTTGACCGTTCGTTAGCCTCCGGTGTCACGGTCGGCAGTGGCACGGTCATCCGGGAGCATGTGACGATCAACCGGTCGATTCATGCCGACCAAGCGACGATGGTGGGGGCGAATTGTTTTCTCATGGCGACGAGTCATGTGGCGCATGATTGCGTGGTCGGGGATCACGCGGTGCTAGCCAATGCTGCCTTGCTGGCGGGTCACGTTACCATTGGGGCACACACCTTCATGGGTGGTGGATCGGCGGTTCACCAATTCTGCCGCATAGGTGAAAGTGTAATGGTAGCCGGTCTGGCGGCCATTACACGGGACGTGCCGCACTATCTGATGGTGGCCGAACGGGATGATGTAATCGCCTTCAATGTGGTGGGTTTGCGCCGCCGGGGATTCAGTCGTGAAGCCATGGTCGAACTAAAGCGGGCTTTTGCGGAAATCTTTTTCACGACGGGCAATATTCGCAACGTGGCGGCAGACATGCTTGCCGGGTCGCAGTATGCCACCGTTGAGGCACGCCAGTTTCTAGATTTCTTCAAGGAAGGTAAACGCGGGTTTGTGCGAGCCCGGCGTCGACCGACAGGAGGCGCGGTGGATGACGAGTAAGCTCGCGATTACTTGTGGCGATCCGGCCGGAATCGGTCCGGAAATTGTGGCGGACTGGTTGCGCGCAAATCCGGCCGAAGCGGCTAAGGTGGCGGTGATCGGACCGCGCATTTGGTTGGAGACCTTGCCCGAGGCCGGCGAAAAAATCTCGGTGGGGTTGGAGGACTTTAAGGCCCTGCCTGGGAAGCCTAATGGGGAAGGGGCTTTGATTGCGTTGGCGGCCATGGAATTGGCGGCGGCCGGATGTCGGGAAGGACGCTTTACCGGGGTGGTAACCGGACCAGTCAGCAAGGCGCAGTTGGCCGGGATTGGTTATGCCTTTCCCGGACAAACTGAATTTTTTGCTGCGCGCTGGGGGGGCACACCGGTCATGGGATTTTCGGGCGATCATTTGCGGGTGGTTCTGGCGACTTGGCATATCCCGTTGGCTAAAATTCCCGGGGCGATCACGCCCATGTTATTGGAACGCACAGTGCACGCGGCGGGGCAGTTGGCTCTGGCCGATGGGATTGTGGCTCCGCGGATTGCGGTTTGTGGACTCAATCCGCATGCGGGTGAGGGTGGCCTGTTGGGAATGGAGGAAAATCTGCTGATCGATCCGGTGTTAGATCGTTTACGGGCAGGAATACCTGGCTTATCGCGCGCATTGCCGGGTGATACGGTCTTTGGGCGCACCCTGCGTGGTGAGTTTGATGTCGTGGTGGCGCTTTATCACGACCAAGGGCTGGGTCCGCTAAAAACCGTTGATTTTGACAACGCCGTAAATGTCACGCTCGGTCTGCCGCATGTGCGCACCAGTCCGGATCACGGGACCGCCTTTGATCTTGCAGGACAGGGTAAGGCATCGATGCAAAGCTTCGCAAATGCCGTGAAGTTGGCCCGACGCTTGATTCATGGCCAGGATTCGCGATAGTTTGAGCATCATGTCTGAAACCACCACCTGCTCCATTGAAGCTCCGGCCCATCCCGTTGTGCCGGAAGGAGTGCGGGTGGGTAACGAAAATCTGGTGCGCCTGACCGAGGCCGCAGGCGGTAAAGTTCGTCAATTGATTGCCCGGGAAGAACAAGGTGACCTGTTGCGTATCGCCATAACCGGCGGGGGCTGCAATGGGCTGAGTTACAAACTACGATTCGCATCCGAGCCCAAACGCGGTGACATTTTGGTGCCGTCGGCCGGGATATCGGTGATTGTCGATGGGAAGACGGCGCTCTACCTGCGGGGCACGGTATTGGACTATTCCAGTCAGTTGATTGCCGGGGGGTTCAAGTTCACGAACCCCAATGCCAAGGCGAGTTGTTCCTGTGGCGAAAGTTTCAGTGTATGAACGTTTTCGTGACCGGGTTTGCTAAATAGGTGTTGTCATTGACCTGCCAAACCCTGAAAACCGCCACGTCCTGATTTCCAGTATATACCTTATTTGATGGCCAATTCGTTTCCTTCTGCCGGCGGCAACCGCGGTAATTATAACCGACGCAATAACACCAACCCGTTTGCGGCAATCCGTCGTAATCATCGCATTCGCGTTCCCGAAGTCCGGGTTATTTCGCCCGAGGGCAAACAGCTCGGGATCTTGCAAACTTCCACCGCCATCAGTCTCGCACTGGAAGTGGGCTTGGAGCTTGTCGAGGTCGCACCCAATGCCAAACCACCGGTTTGTCGCATCATGGATTTCGGTAAGTATGTCTACGAGGAATCGAAGAAAACTTCCCACTCCAAGGTTACCGCCAGCAAAATCAAGGAGATCGAATTTACTCCGCGCATTGAAGAGAACGACTTCTACACCAAACTCCGCCGGGCCGAGGAATTCCTCTCGCACGGGGCCAAGGTTAAGATGCGCTTGAAATTTCGCGGCCGTGAAATGGCCCGCACCGAGATCGGCTTTGACGTGATGAAACGGGCCATTGCCGAACTCGCCGAGATGGGCCATGCGGATTCAGAACCCCGTTTGATCGGTCGTAATATCAACGTGATGTTGACGGCACTGCCGGCCAATAAACGGAAACTGAAATTCCACGATGAACCACCACCACCTCCCTCGGATACCAAGGGGAAGGATGATCATGATGGTGATGATGCGGCAGATTCCGAAGAGCAGGACGATTGAGGATATGCGCCGTGGCTGAATGCAGGCGCCTCTACGTGAGCAGATGGGTCCTGGTTACGCTCGTGATCTGGTGCTGCGTGGGCAGTGGGTTGCAACTGCAAGCCGCCCAAAGCCTGAAAACCGTGCGATTGGGTGGTATCGAATATGTAAATGCCGACGAATTTGGGGCGCGATTTGGCCTTAAGGCCACCGCAACCAATAGTGGACGAAAACTGCTGCTGACAAGTGCTTGGACGAAATTGGAATTAGAGGCCGACAGTCGGGAATGTTCGATCAATGGCCTGCGGGTATTTCTGGGTGATGCCGCATGGTATTACAAAAAAAGCATTCATATCAGCCGATTGGATGCGGAGAAACTTTTTACCCCGATCCTTTTGGCGGGCGACCGCGATGTGCCGGTTCCAGCTCTCAGAACCATTGTATTGGATCCGGGCCACGGTGGACGTGATCCGGGCAAGGAAAACCGGCGATTGTCCGTAAATGAAAAAACTCTCGCCCTGGATACGGCCCGGCGACTGCAGCGTGTGCTCGAAACGATGGGCTATCGCGTGATCATGACGCGCAATGAAGACATGGCTCTGGGACCGGACAAGGTTTCGGATTTGTTGCAACGTGCGACCATTGCCAAAAAGTCCGGCGCGGACCTGTTCATCAGTCTGCATTTCAATGCGGTGGGTAGTGACGCGCAACGGGTGACCGGCTTGGAGGTTTATACCCTGACCCCACGCGGCCAATATTCCACCGCCGACCCTGAACATGACGATGACAAGGGCGCGCAGGTGGCCAATCCTGGAAACACCAACGACCATTGGAATATCCAATTGGGTTACCAAGTGCACCGTCGAATGATCGAAGAACTTCATGTCACCGACCGGGGCTTGAAGCGGGCCCGCTGGGCGGTGCTGCGTCAGGTGGAGTGTCCGGCAATTTTGGTTGAAAGCGGATTTCTTTCCAACGATGCGGAGGCGCGCAAAATAGCCACCCCGGCTTACCGGCAGAAGATTGCCGAGGCCATCGCGAACGGCATCCAGGTTTATGGCAATGTTTTGGCTGGAGTGCGCAAAGTGCGCGGCGGACAATAATCACCAAGCTTTACCACCAACATGAAAATACATTTCGCGCTGATCCTTACGGTCTTGGGTTCCGGCATCACCTTGCCGATGGCGGCTTGGGATTATTCCGGTCACCGCATGGTCAATGAACTCGCCTTGGCGGCCTTGCCGGATGATTTCCCAGCCTTTGTTCATTCGCCGTCTAATGCTGAACGGATCGCATTTTTGGCGGGTGAACCCGATCGTTGGCGCAACAATTCGGATCTGCCAATCAAGCATTACAATTCGGTCGATCATTATTTGGACATCGAACAACTGCCGGATGCGGGGATCGATCCGCAGACCGTGTCGGATTTGCGTTATGTATTTGCCACCACTTTTGCCGCAGGACGTGAAGCGCATCTGGATAAATTTCCAGAGATCGATCCCCTAAAAAATACCGACCACACGCGCGAATGGCCCGGGTTGCTGCCATGGGCAGTGACAGAATATTACGGTAAACTGAAATCGGCCTTCTCGTATTTGAAGACCTTTGAAAAAGCCGGAACTCCGGAGGAAGTTGCCAACGCGCAGGCCAACATCGTCTACATTATGGGGGTGATGGGGCATTACGTCGGCGACGGGGCCCAACCCTTGCATACTTCGGTTCACCACAACGGGTGGGTGGGTGATAATCCACAGGGTTACACCAAGTGGCCCGGGATCCATTCATGGATCGATGGCGGATTTATTGCCAAAGCAGGTATCAATACCGCCGGACTTTTGCCGCGGGTGGAGACGGTAGCCTCCATTGAAGTCACGTTGCCGGCGGATGGTCGTAATCCGGTATTTGTTGTCACCATGGATTATCTACGCGCGCAGAATGCCTTGGTGGAACCGTTATACGCATTGGAAAAGACGGGAGTTTTCAAGGCGGATAACATCGGCAAAACTACTACGGGACGTGACTTTATCGAGGGCCAGCTCCTCAAAGGTGGTGAAATGCTGGCATCGATTTGGCTGACGGCGTGGCGGAATGCGCCAGAGGACGGTTACTTGGCAGGGCAATTGGCCAAGCGTCAAAAATCTGAAGCGGCCCCCTGAGTTCAGTTCACGCCGCGGGTTTCCAGGAAATGAGGAGGGCGCCACTGACGATCAGTGCGCCACCCGCAAAGTGCTGCCATGTGAGTTTCTCCCGCAAAAATACCGCGGCGAGCAGAATGGCAAATACCACGCTCAGTTTGTCGATGGGGGCAACCCGCGAGGCCTCACCCAATTGCAAGGCGCGGAAATAACACAGCCAAGACAACCCGGTGGCGATGGCTGAAAGCACGAGGTAAAGCCATGTGCGGCGGGTCAGGGAGCCAATGTCCGACATCGGGACGACACTCAACGCAATGGCCCAAGTGAATACCAAAATGACCGCCGTGCGTATGGCCGTGGCGAGATGTGAGTTTACGCCTTCAACCCCGGCCTTCGCCAGGACAGCTGTAATGCCGGCGAAAATTGCAGAGAGCAAAGCCCAGTAGAACCAATTCATCGCTGGGGATTAACCTGCATGGCTTTGGTTGATAAGGCTCGCGGTGTGGTGGCCAAGCCACACCCCGAGCAGACACAAGAGGACCGAAGCCAGGACATAGGCGACTGCGCGCACTCCATCTCCCTCTCGCACTAAATTCAAAGTCTGCAGACTGAATGAAGAGAAAGTCGTGTAACCGCCACAAATCCCGGTCATGAAGAAGAAACGATTTTCGAGACTGCCGATATGGCGGCCATCGGCGCCGGTGAGATTGGCAAAGAGACCGATGGCGATACAGCCGGTGATGTTCACGCAGAGAGTTCCCCACGGGAAGGCAGCGTTGAGCCGGGTGTCTATCAGCGTGGAGAGCCAGTAGCGGGTGACACTACCGATGGCCCCACCGAGGGCAATGAATACGTAGAGCATAGGATGGACGACTGTTAGGATTGAATTAACAGGAGTCATCAGCCCGGAGAGGGCGGTTTATCCACAAGTGGATTTTCCCAGAAGGGAAGGCGGAATCCATCGCCGTATCTGAGTTAGGCAAACTGGATCACATTTGGCAAGCAGGGTGAATGAGGCCTCGTCAAATTGATCAACGTGGCCACGCTGTTCGGGTGCGCCGGTTTATTGCGAACATCCTACTGCTCATGCTCACCTCGATGGGGTGGGGCGCTGATCTCGCCGACCGCGTCATCATTCTGGCGAACTCGGATGACCCGGATTCCATGCGCATCGCGCATTATTATGCGGAGAAGCGTGCCGTGCCGGTCGAAAACATCATCGCGTTGCCCATGCCGACCAACGAAACGATTTCCTGGCGAGAATTCGTCCTCGGAATCTGGCAGCCATTGCAGGATCAGCTGGTAGAGCGTGGCTGGATTGATGGCACGGCCATGAAATTGTTCGATGACGTGGGCCGGCGAAAAATGGCTTTTGCGGGTCATCGTATTTCCTATCTCGTGGCCTGTCGCGGGGTGCCTTTGCGGATCAATCATGACCCGGCTCTGATCTCAGAGGTTAATGGCTTAAGCGAACGCAATCAGTTTAAGACCAATCACGCATGCGTGGATTCCGAACTGAGCCTGATGGCCTTTGGTCCCTACAATATTAATGCGTTCGTGCCCAATCCACTCTTTCGCAACAAAGCCCCATCCCAGCTTGTAGAGGGGACCATCATCAAGGTGGCACGACTGGACGGACCCTCGGTCAATGACGTGATTGGACTGATCAATGGAACGCTCGAGGCCGAATCTCACGGCTTGGTGGGACGATCATACGTGGATGTAAAAGGTCCCTATAAACAGGGTGAAGAATGGATGGAGTTGATTATCAAACGACTGGATTCGCTCAATTTTCCCCCGGAGATCAATCGCGCATCAGGAACTTTCGAGATGGGGGCTCGCATAGATATGCCGGCGCTCTATTTTGGATGGTATGCCGGTAACCTGAACGGACCCTTTGCCCTACCCGGATTCCGTTTCGCGCCTGGCGCGATTGCCGTTCACATCCACAGTTATTCGGCTGCGTCACTCCGATCAAGCACGAGTGGCTGGTGTGGTCCGCTGATCGCCCGGGGTGCGGCCGTAACAACGGGTGCGGTCTTTGAGCCCTATCTCCAGTTGATGCATTTTCCACATAGCTTGCTGGATGCACTGGCGGATGGGATGAATGTCGGTGATGCCGCCTATTTTTCCCTGCCGGTCTTGAGCTGGCAGAACGTGCTGGTGGGGGATCCCCTCTATCAACCATTTAAACTCAGTCTCACTGAACAGTGGGGGCAACGTGATCAGTTGCCTGCCAGACATAGGGCCTATATGACTCTGCGTGAGATGAGCCGCTTGCAATCAGCCGGCTTGAAAGAGGATGCAGTGTCCCTTGCTACCTGTGAGCAGAAAGCTTGGCCGAGTCTGGCCGTGGGCTTGGCTTTGGCGGAATTGAAAAATGCGAATGAAGATGAAGCAGGTGCCGTTGCGGCTATCGGATTTGCCCCGCACCTCAAAACCGTCACTTGCAACGACTGGGGCCTCTTACGCGATGCCGGGGACTTGTTGGACACCTGCGGAAAACCGGCCGAGGCCATGCAGGTTTACGCCAACTTGCTTTCCATGAAGGAAGTGCCGGATGCACTGCGGGTAGAGTGGTTGCGGCACGCAACCAAGCTGGCCAGTGCGGCGGGTAATATGAGTCAAGCCATTGCCTGGGAACATGAGATGACTCGCATTCTGGGCGAAGTAAAAAAATAGGGCGGACCGGAGTCCGCCCTTTTCAATCTGTGGTTGGCCGTTGTTGGGCTCAGACCTTGTCGACGATCTTGTCCGCCAGACCGTAATCGATGGCTTCCTGCGCCTTCAAATAGAAGTCACGATCCGTGTCCTTCGTGATGCGTTCCATGGGTTGGCCGGAGGAATCCGCCAAAATTTGATTCAACTCAACGCGTAACTTCTCCATCTCCATCGCTTGGATATTGATGTCAGTGGCCGGACCAATGAATCGGCCGGAGATCAGCGGCTGGTGGATGAGCACCCGCGAATGGGGATAGAGCAATCGGCGGCCCTTCTTTGCCCCACAGAGTAGGATTGAGCCCATGGAGGCCGCCATGCCCGTAACCACCACCGTGATCGGTGAGGTCAGCATTTTCATCGTATCATAGACTGCCATACCTGCGGTAATGGAACCGCCGGGAGTATTGATGTAGAAAGTGATGTCCTTGCCCGGTGCGGTGGCCTCGAGATAAAGCAGCTTTTCCGTGATATCCTTGGCGGTCTCGTCGGTGACGGCCCCCCAGAGAAAAATTTTACGTTGTTCGAGAAACTTCTTTTGAATCAACGCGGCCACCGGGGCAGGATTTTTAGCTTGGGAGGACTCAGACTCATCATCGTCATCCTCGTCTGCGCGTGGGAGTGGTTCATTGAGTCCGGATTGTAAATTGGCGAAATGCATAGAGCGGCAAAATTGGGCCTCAGCCCCGATTTGGCAAGGGCTCAGGCGATTTTAGGACGGGCATTAGTTCAGCAGGTTGTTCAAACGCTGCCGGAGCTCAGGATTCAGGTTAAGCACATCCTGCAGCGACCAGATTGTGCCCAATAACTCGACCGGGGTGGGATCGAGCGCCAGCAGGTCGGGCAGGCGCTTTTTGACCTCATCCCAAGATTGGAGTTCGAGATCGTATTTGACGAGGGCCACCAGATACGCGCTGCTGTCCGGATTCCGCTCAACCAAGGTAAGCAGCACCCGTCGAGACTCGGGTTTCCTCCCTAATTGGTCTAGTTGGAAGGCCAGCATCGGTCCGTTTTGGTTCAAGGATGGGGTGGTGAGTGTAAGCAACTGGTTCAACCAGGTTTCGCCGTCATTGG
Source organism: Cephaloticoccus sp. (assembly GCA_030833445.1). Classification (GTDB taxonomy): domain Bacteria; phylum Verrucomicrobiota; class Verrucomicrobiia; order Opitutales; family Opitutaceae; genus Cephaloticoccus. The sequence continues at coordinate 120,598 of JAURHD010000009.1, forward strand.
TTTTGCCCAAGGGCGTAACTGGCCCAGACCCGCAAGGCTGAAGTTATTCCCTGAATCATGGGTGAAGTGGATTTATAGCCATCCACTATATCAGCACTGACCAAGGCGGCAGCATAGTCCCCCGCACTGCATTGGGCTTGCATCAAATTTACCTGCAAAATAACGGGGGCCCATCCATTCTCATCCCGGGACGCAGCATCCCGGACTTGTCGGGCCAGTTCCGGTTCCTTCAGCCGGATGGCAGAAGTTGAGAGCAACATTAAAGCCCGAAGGTCTTGCGAGAATTTGGCAACGAACTTATCCGCGGTCTCTTGATAGGCTGCTTGATCGCCACTGGCATGGTATAGATTGATCAAATCGACCGGTGCACCCGGACTCTCGGGTCGCCGCAGCGTGCGTTGAATCGCAAGCTGACGGGCTTCGGCTAGTTGGCCATTTTCGGTATACAATGAGACCAGGCGCAGGCCAATCATCTCATTCTGGGGATTATTTCGCATCAGGCCTTCCAAGCGCAGAATGGCCAACCGGGGGTAACCGGACAGTTTCTCAATCTCCGCCATTTGTAACTGTCCGTCGATGGAGTCTGTCAGATGCCAATGTTCGAGCAGGCCTTTGGCTGCTGTTGGATCTTTCATCCTAATTTGAGCCTGCACCATCTGTAACACTGTTTCCCGATGTTCGGGGGTGTCTTCCGGCAGAGTATTCAGGAGTCGGGTGCCCAGACTGATAATCTGGTTCTGTTGATTGGAGGTGTCTAACAATCGAAATAGATCGCGCAGATAGGCTATATCGTCCGCCCCCCGTTCAAGTCCTTCCTTTAATAATTTGAGGGCAAAATCCGGTCGCTGCAATTGGCGGTAGATATCGGCGAGTTGACGCCTCGCCTCATGATTTTTGGCGTTGTTGCCCACCGCCAGCCGCAAGCTGACCAGTGCTTCATTCCATTTACCCGCTTCCAGTTGTTTCTGTGCCAGCGTCTGATAATGCGTGCTAAGGGTCAATCGGTAGTGGCCATAACGGAACGGGAGAAATGCGATGTCGATGAAACTGGCTTCATTGATGCCTCGCTTATATTTGATAAACGCCCAGCCCGCACCAGCCAGACTCAGCCAACTGATGAACAACAAAATGGCCGAGAGTTTCCAGACCCGCGGCCAGATGATGAACAGCTTGGCGCCTTCGGTGGTCTTCAGCCGCACCCAAAGTTTATTGCGCCACGCCGGATCTTTGGGGTCAAAGGCAATAGTTTTGCGTCGGGTAATGGGCACTATGGAATAAAAAGTTCTCACATGGGCTTACGATCCAGCAAGCGTCTTTCTATGGATTGCCCTGGATGCTCAAATACCAAATACCGCCGCTATGGCGGCGGTTGTGCTAATTCACTGCAATACCTTGTGCAGGCCGAGAAGAGAATTGTCTGATTGAGGGATTCTGTCCCGCAATTAAATCAGACCCAGTTTCATTTTACCTTCTTCCGAGATCATTGACTGATTCCAGGGTGGCTCCCACGTAATGTTGACGTCGGCTTCATCGACGCCCGGGACGAGGAGAATCTTGCCCTTGGCATCCTCCGCAATGGCCGGGCCCATGCCACATCCCGGTGCTGTGAGCGTCATCGCCACACTCACCTTGTAGGCCTCATCTTCCTTTTTCTCGATATCCATCGAATAGACCAAACCTAGGTCCACGATGTTCACCGGAATCTCGGGATCGAACACCTTGCGCAGCTGAGCCCAGACAGTCTCAGGATCGGGTGAGCCATCCGCCAGAGCCTTGGTTTCTACGCTGTGATCGGCAGTTTCCTCTCCGATGGCATCGCCATCCTTGCCATCAATGCGAAACAAACCGAAGTCGGTTTGCACCGTGTAACTGCCGCCAAGGGTCTGATGGATGAAGAGGGTGGTGCCCTCGGTAAGAGTCTGTTTGTCGCCTGAGGGAATCTGTGTGGCGATGACGTCGCGGGAAACAGTGCGTTCTTTGTTGGCGGACATGGGATCAGGTTTTGATTTTACTTTGAATCAGGGTGCTCAGAGCCGCGTGCAGTTTTTGGTCCTCGAGTTTGTTGAGGACTTCCTCGAAGAAACCAAAGATAAGTAATTCGTTGGCTTGGGCGGCCGGGATGCCTCGCGACTGCAGGTAATACAATTGGTCGGCATCGATTCGGGAGCTCGTGGCGCCATGACTGCAACGCACGTCGTTGGCTTCGATCTCGAGCCCGGGCAGGGAATCTGCCGCGGCGTCATCGCTGAGCATCAGATTCCGGTTGCTCTGATAGGCATCGGTTTTCTGCGCATCGGGTTCGACGACGATCAATCCGGAGAAGATGGTCTTGGCCTGATCGAGCAGGGCATTCTTGTAGAGCAGGTTTGACGAGGTGTTGGGGGCCACATGGGTCTGCAGGGTGCGCTGGTCGAATTCATGATCCCCGCTCGCGACGGTGAGTGCCAGCATTTCGCAGTGGGCACCCGAACCCAACAACCGGCTGTGGGATTCGTGCCGCGTCTGGTTGCCCCCGAGATGCAGATTGAGTGACAACACCCGGGCATCGCGTTCGACGGCGATGGAATTGGTCTGGAACGCCAGCGTCCGGCGTGACCAGTTTTGCACACCCACATAGGTCAGTTGGGCACCGGGAGCGGCGTGCAGATCGTTGACGCCCGACACGAGATGCACTTCGTCGGAGACGGCAGAGACAAAATATTCCACGAGGGTCGCCTTGGCGCTATCTTCCAATATCACCAACGTGTGCGGGAAGGCCGCCTTGTGATCGCCGGACAGAGTGTGCTGCACTATCACCGGGGAATTGATCTCAACCCCCTTCGGAACATAAAGCACCGCACCTGTGGCGGTAAAAGCAGTGTTGAGCGCGACAAATTTCTCGCTGCCGAGATTGGCCGGATATTTTTGAAAATATTTACGAATCACAGCACCGTGATCGCGGAGGGCCTCGTTTAACGGGGCAAAGACCACCCCTTTTTCAATCAGTTCTGGTGGCAGGGTTTGACGGCCGACTACCTGCCGATTGGAGAAAGTGATCTCCGCGGCGTGGGCAAAGTCCGGCAGTTGCGGCACGTGGATGGATGCCTCCTCGGGCAGGAGATAACCCTCGATATCCAAACCCTTGAGGTTGGAGAAGCGCCAGCGTTCGTCCGAACGGGTGGGCAATGGGAGGGCGTTAAACTGATTCCATGCTTCTTTTTTCGACTCCAGCCACCAGTCGGGCAGAGCGGCGCGTTGGCCCATGTGGGTGGCGAAGCGTTCGGCGTTCAGGCCGATGGAAAGGTCGGTTGTATTCGGTAAGGCGGACATTCGTGGCGTAGCGAGTTTGGGGATGGTTTGATCAACCGACCGAACCTTCCATTTCCAGATCGATGAGGCGTTTGAGCTCGACCGAGTATTCCATGGGGAACTGGCTCGCGAGATCGTTGATGAAACCGTTGACGGACAGGCTCATCGCCTGGGCCTCGGTTAGACCGCGTTGCTGCATGTAGAAAATCAATTCTTCGCTCACCTTGGAGACCGAAGCCTCGTGTTGGGTGGAGTTCTTGTCGCCGCGCACGGTGATGGCAGGGTAGGTGTCGGTGCGGCTGTTGGAATTGATCAGCAGCGCATCGCACTCCGTGTTGTTTTTGCATCCCTTGAGATGCTTCGGGATGTGCACCATACCGCGGTAGGTCGAGCGGCCTTGGCCGACGGAGATGGATTTCGAAACGACGTTGGAGGTCGTGTTGTTGGCGGCATGAATCATCTTGGCGCCGGTGTCCTGGTGCTGACCGTCATTCGCGAGTGCGATGGAGATGACCTCGCCCCGGGCGCGTTCGCCCTTCAGGACAACGCCGGGATATTTCATGGTGAGCCGGCTGCCGATGTTGCAGTCGATCCATTTCACCTCGGCGTCCTCGTGTGCAATGGCCCGCTTGGTCACCAGGTTGAACACGTTGTTGGCCCAGTTCTGGACGGTGATGTATTGGATCTTGGCGCCCTTGAGGGCGACGAGTTCGACGACCGCGCTGTGGAGTGTGGAGGTGGAAAACTTTGGGGCGGTGCAACCTTCCATGTAGGTGACCTCGGCGCCCTCGTCGGCAATGATCAAGGTGCGCTCAAACTGCCCGAAGTTTTCGGCGTTGATACGGAAGTATGCCTGCAGGGGCTGGGCGACTTTGACGCCCTTGGGCACGTAGATGAATGAACCACCGGAAAACACAGCACTGTTGAGCGCGGAAAATTTGTTGTCACCAGTCGGAATGACTTTGCCAAAAAACTTTTTAAAAAGCTCGGGATGCTCGCGGAGGCCCTCGGTTGAATTGACGAAAATGACTCCCTGCTTGGCGACGATCTCCTTGATGTTGGAGTAGGCGGCTTCGGAATCAAACTGGGCCTCGACGCCGGCGAGGAATTTGCGCTCCTGCTCGGGTATGCCGAGACGCTCGAAGGTTTTTTTGATGTCATCCGGCACTTCGTCCCAGGTGCGCTTCGGCTTCTGGCCCTGCGAGAGATAGTAGCGGATCTTTCCGAAATTGATGTTTTCGAGATCCTTGGTCGCCCAATGCGTGGGCATGGGCATGGATTCGAATTTCTTCAACGCCTTGAGACGGAAATCGAGGAGCCACGGAGCTTCCTTTTTAACGTTACTGATGTAGCGGACGGTGTCTTCGTTAAGGCCGGTGCCAGCGTCGAAAGCGTAATCCACCTTGTATTGGAAGTCGCCGCGGGTCTGGTCGATGCCGGAAACGGGATTAACGGTTTCGGCGGGTGCCTCGAGGGTGTGGGTATCGGTTAAATCTGCCATGGGCGTTGGTATTGGCGGTTAGGCGGAGGCGAGTTCCTTGCTGACCCAGTCATAGCCCTTGGCCTCGAGTTCGAGGGCGAGGGACTTGTCGCCGGTCTTTACGATACGGCCGTCAAACATGACGTGGACTTGGTCGGGCACGATGTAGTCGAGCAACCGTTGGTAGTGAGTGATCATGAGTGCACCGAATTTGTCGCCGCGCATGGATTCGACGCCCTCGGCAACGATCTTCAGGGCATCAATATCAAGACCAGAATCCGTTTCGTCCATCAGCGCAAACTTGGGTTCCAGCATGGCCATCTGCAGGATTTCGCAGCGCTTCTTTTCGCCACCGGAGAAACCGTCGTTAACGGCGCGGGAGGTGAACTTCCGGTCGATCTTGAGCATGTCCATCTTGCTATAGAGCCGCTTGTAGTAACCGCTGGCATCGAGTTCTTCACCGTCGGCCATGCGGGCCTGCACGCCGGCACGGAGGAAGTTGGCAATACTCACACCCGGAATTTCGCTTGGGTATTGAAAGGCGAGGAAGATACCGGCCCGGGCGCGTTCGTCGGGCTCCATGTCCAGGATCGATTTGTAGTCCAGCAGCACGTCACCCGAGGTGATCGTGTAATCCGGATGTCCCGCAATGGCCTTGGCGAGGGTGGATTTACCCGTGCCGTTCGGGCCCATGATGGCATGGACTTCACCGCTGTTGATGGTGAGGGAGAGGCCCTTGACGATTTTCTTTTCGCCGATGGCGATGTGGAGGTCTTTGATTTCCAGTTTGGACATGTTGAGTAATGGGATGGCTTAGTTGCGCTGGTCGGCGGGATTGGCACATGGGCTTTTACCGCGGAAAGTAATTTCTACCGATGCGGCATCGTAGCCCGGAGGGAGGATGGACTTGATCTGGCTGAGCACTTCCTGAGGCAGGCTGATGTCATGGGTGGCGCCGCTCTGGTCGTCGTGAAAATGGGCGTGGGGCTGCAAATTCGGGCAATACCGGGTGGATTCGCGCTCAAAATTAACCGCTTTGACGAGTTTGCACTGCACCAAGGTTTCCAAACAGTTGTAGACCGTCGCCAGCGAGATACTGGGGAGCTCGGTTTTGACCCGGGCGAACACTTCATCTGCGGTGGGATGATTGCGCTCACTCAGCAGAATGCTGTAAATGACTTCGCGCTGGGGGGTGGAGCGCAGCCCGCTCTCAGCGAGAGCCTGGGCAAAGCTTGGGGTGGTAACTGTGGAAGTGGCGGACATGTGGGAAGGTCAACCAATTGGAATGGTTCTAAATCGCAAGTGAGAATTAGAATTATTCTAGATAGCTAACCTCGATATATCATAACTACTTGGAATTTAATGACTAAAATGTTCTCAGTTATAATCGAGTGTGTTGAAGTCTGTGTCATCACTCCAGCGATCACTCGGGCTAAATGGGAGAATATCGGGTTAAATGCCCCCGAAAATCACAATTTTCTGGTTCGATGGTCTAGCATGGGGCAGACCTGCCGACATGCACCTTGAAGACGCCCGCACTACCATTATCTCTTCTGTCGGCCGGATGAATGCACTTTTTCAGGCTACGGTATTTGATGAATGGGTGCTGGTTCGTTTGAGCAGCGAACAGGGGGCCATTTTGGCGTATCAGGGCCCTCGGGCAGATAGCTATAAGGCAGAGTTTTTGAAGGACTTGGCCCCGTTGAGGACGGAATTGGGCCAGGAGCGGCTGGAAATTGGGGGTTTCGCCTTTGTCGGGCAGGCCCGTGGCACGCATTTCGATGCCTGCATTCGTTTGGGCAAAAGCAGCTACCTGTTTTGCAATCACACGCAAAAAACGATGGACGAAATTCGTCAAAGTCCCCGCTGGATCACCGCGCAAAAACCGTTCGTCGAATTGAGTAACCTTTTCGTGACTGATCCGCTGGAATAGAGGTTAGCCAAGCAGTCCCTGCCAGACAAACCAACCGTAGGCGGCCGTGATGATCCCACCGGCCCAACGCGGAAGCCCACCGGTTATCAGCAACAGGATCGCGTGAAATCCAATCACCCCGAATAACAGCAGCATACTGGTTTCAAACAAGGGTGGCAGGGACATCGGCTGAAACAGGACGAAAATGCCCAGGCAGAGGGGAATGCAGATATGCCCATCCCCAACTTGCGAGGTGTAGACTACATCGGCCCGTCGTTTCCAACCCCAGTAGAGAGCGAGGATCGCATTCGGCAGGACCATCAGCCAGCCGGTCAGCCAGCCAAGATTGGTGGCACTGACAAATCCGCTCTGACGTTGGGTGAGCCAGTTCACCAGCCAGTCGATACTCTCATAAAGACCCCAGGCGCAGATTAGCACAATGGCACAATCCACATAAAACATCGGACGGTAGGAAACTCGCTGCCGCACGTTGTGCTTCATGACGTCAAACACTTGAAAGCACTGCCAAAACAAAAATACCCCGATTAGGATCAGCCCGTCACTGCGGTTGAGCACTCCATCCTGGCCCAAAGCCCATACGGCCCCGTTGAAAAAGAGCACGGCGGTCATAGTGAGCATGAGCGACAACCGATTCAGTCGACTCTCGGTGGCCGCCTTGCCGGGACGGGTGGATTTGCGCGATTTTCCGGCAGAACTCGGAATCACCATCAAGCCCCATATCAGCGCCGGTAGTCCAAGCAGCAAAGTCAGGTTCGTCACATTATTTACGAGGCAATTGATCAACACCTCATGGCCCGAATCCTTTTGCGAAACCATGAGACTGACGAAGATCAAATTACCTAAACCTGAGCAATAGGGCACGATCAGGGTGCCCAGAGCCGTCCCTTCCAAACCATGATCGAGCATGGCCTCGAGCCGCCACATCATCAACAAGGAGAATCCCAGAAATACGCCAAGGTAGGTCCAGGGATTGGATAGGCCAATGGAGACTAAAAATTCCGGGATCACGCTTCTGCTTGGCCGGAAACTCCCGGGGTGTAAATCCGCACGTCCATGACCGATTCAAATGGAGATCCAGCACCAATGCCAAGGTTCGTAGACAATGCCGTGGGGATTATTTCGCGGAAATGAAAGATGAAATCCGTAAGATGCCGCGTGTTTTGCAAGCCATGAAAATGCAGCGGTTCGCTCGAAACTTTCCTCTAGGGGTGGCTGGTTTGGTATGCCGAGATCGATGGCCCGACCGGTATGGTGTTCACTGTAACCCGGGGCGGCGATTATTGAGAGAACCTGTTCAATTGCCGCGCCGGATTGGAGTTTGTTACGGATCAGTTCAACCTGACGGGCCACGCTGCGAAATCCGGACAATGGCGTGATGGTGATGCCTTCGCCATGCGCGGCAACTTGCATTCGTGTCCATGCCGCTGAAGCTTGTTCGATCAACTGAATGGGTTTACCTGCCGAATTCTCGGCAATGGTGACCATGGCTTGCGATTCGGCTTCTGCGTGCAGTCTGAGACCGCGGGACTTGGCGTAATCAGCCGGGATCCCCAACTCACGATGGATTGTGGCTATCTGGTCAGGGTAGTCCGCATGCATATCTATCGCGGGCCGGGATCATCAGGCCGGCGAGAAATCCTTGGTGTGCAGCTGTCGCGCCGCGTCGAGCTCAGCGGCAGAATAAGGAGCCGCAGTTGAGGCGGTGGCGCAGTCGAGGATTTCGGCGAGTTTGCGCGAACCCGAAAGCACGGTGGAGATGTGCGGATTATCGATCACCCAGCGCATGGCGGCGGCGGCGAGAGATTTGATTTCACCACGCACCAGAATTTCTTTGTAGGCGTCGGCCAGTCTGACCCGCTCCACAATTTCCTCGCGGGAATAGCGTGAATTAAGCGAACCGGCTGGGAAGACGATGTCCTTGGTGAACACCCCGGCAAGGAACCCATTGGCCAGTGATTCGCGAGCGACGATACCAATGCCTTTTTCACCGAGATGTTTGATGATGGGTTCCCACTCGCGATAGGTTAAACTGTAGGCGATCTGGGCGACGTCGATGCGCCCCGTGTCGGCCCAGGACTTGGTCATATCAGCGGTGTCCTGGATGAATCCGCAGGAGAGACCGATGAAGCGCACTTTGCCACTGGACTTGAGTTTATCCAACGCAGTCCAGACGTCATCCTTGATCTTGTCCGGGTGGGTGGGTGAGTGGAAAAAAAGCACATCCAGCCAGTCCGTGCCGAGACGTTGCAGACTTTGTTCGACGGACCAAGTGACGGTTTCCCCATCGAATAGTTCGTTGGTGTGCACGCGGGAATGATAGCGGCCGAATTTCGTGGCGATGGTCACCTGGTCGCGATCGGCGCCGAGGCCCGCCCCGAGCACTTGCTCCGCGATGCCATCGGCTTCCTTGGTGCCGTAGAGCGGGGCCGTGTCGAAAAAATTGATGCCGGCATCGAGGGCGCCGCGGATGGCGCGATGGGCATCGGAAGAATCCACCGAACCGTAAATGGACGGCGAACCGAAGGCCCAAGTGCCGAGGCTGACTTCGCTGACGGATAGGCCGGTGCGGCCGAGTTGACGGTAATTCATATCAGAATTTCTGCAGGGTTTCGAAAATGAGTTTTTGAGCGGAGGCCACAAAGGCGGCGGTATACTGCGCGCCTTTTTCGGCGGATGAATCCCGCGGGTCCGGACCCCAGACGGCATCGACTTCCAGCGTTGGCACGCGGTCTTTGGGTAATCTGGTCAAATTCACACAGTCAGGATCCGTGTGCATCAAGAAGGAAACTTCACCCAAAGCGGCGTGGTTCACGATTACGATCTCCTTGGCAATCAAGTCCGTCTCGGACGTCGCGATGATATGCGTGTCGGACTGGCTGGAATTAAATTTATGCGCCTCGTCTTTGATGATGTCGTAATGGGGCTGGCCAACATGCCCGCAGAGCGTGAAGACCACGCGGAATTTTTCATCGGCCAACTGAGCGAAATGTTCTCGCGCCAACACGCGGAGGGTGTCCTCACTAAAATTCAGAGAGTGGCGCTTATGCACCAGACCGGGGGCATACTTGATCGTGTTGGCAGCGATGTAAACGGCGGGTAGGACCAAACCACCCGAGACCTTGGCCAATTCCACGCAAAGTCCATGGGCTTTGAGACCGTCGAGTCCCACGGCGGCGTGTTCGCCGTGGTATTCGAGGGCACCCCAAGGCAAATAGGCGATAGGGTGGGCGGCAAAAATGGATTCGATTTCAGCGGGCATCAGCCGCTCATAGCGACCCCAGAGTGGAGGTTGGGAATGTGGGGGCATATGTCTTCCAACATGGTGGGCTGACTCATGTCGCCAAGGCTATTGTGGCCAAATTGTTTCAATAAAATTCGATCCCGCCATTGCCATCGCCCCGGGGTTTCCGTTGACTGCAACTGGAAGTGAATCCGCCGGATTCACACCAGTGTTAAACCCTAAATCTAAATAAATATGGCAACGTTTGTTCCTCTTATCAGTTCCGGCACAGCCGGTCCCCTCGGTGTGCTTCATCTGCCCCGCATGTGGCTCAAAATCTCCCTTGAGGCCCGTGGCAAGCTCGACTCCCGTTATCCCGGTGCCGGCCAAGGCTATGATCAAATGACGATCAGTGCCCTCGGTCTCAATCGGGACGCCGTCATCGCGTTCATCAAGGATAGCAAGCCCAGTTACCCACAGTTTGAGGCTTGGGTCAAAAAGCAGCCGGGAGTCAAACTCGATGCGGCCTCGATCAAGGCGCACAACGATTCCGTGCTCGGTTACAACCACGACGACGAGACCCGCAAAGGTATCCTGAGCAACAATGGCCTCGCCGATGACGGCAGCGCCGTGAAGGATGCCGTTCGGTTGAACGACCTCGACAGCTGGCAGGAATTCCACGCCGATGAGCTCGCCTGAGTTCCAGTTGTCTCAACAAACAAAACGCCGCCCACGAGTGTGAGGCGGCGTTTTTGTTTTCAGGCTATGTAGCTTAACCGCCGTGCTCGGCCAGCCAGCGCTCGGCCTCGATGGCTGCTTGGCAGCCCATACCTGCGGCAGTGATGGCCTGACGATAGATGTGGTCCGAGCAATCACCCGCGACATAAACGCCGGGGATGTTGGTCAACACTTGGGAGCCGGGTTGGGGTTTAAAGTAGCCGCCTTCATCCACCTCGAGTGGTGGCGCAAATGGACCCGTGTTCGGGATGTGGCCGATGGCGACGAAGATACCTTTTACTGGCAGCACGCTTTCGGCCCCGGTTTTGACGTTCTTCACCTTTAGGCCGCTGACTGATCCTTCCGGCACGCCAACGACCTCGACTGGAATGGTATCCCAGACCATCTCGATCTTTTCGTGGTTGATGGCGCGGTCGGCCATGATCTTGGAGGCACGCAATTCATCGCGACGGTGCACGAGGTAAACCTTGCTGGCGAAACGTGTGAGGAAGAGAGCCTCTTCGGCGGCACTGTCGCCTCCTCCGAGCACCGCCACTTCCATCTTGCGATAGAATGCGCCGTCACAGGTCGCACAAGTGGTTACGCCCTTGCCGCCGTAGAGTTCCTTTTCACCGGGGATGCCGGTCATGCGCGGTGAAGCGCCGGTGGCGATGATCACGGTCTTGGCCAGAATGGTGCGTTCGCCGAGCACGAGTTTGCGCGGCATCGAGCTAAAATCGACCGAGGTCACCAAGGCCTGTTCGAAACGTGTGCCGAACTTGGTCGCCTGCTCCCGCATGTTTTGGGTCAGCTGAAAACCATCCACGCCTTCCGGGAAACCAGGGAAGTTTTCCACCTCGCTGGTGGTGGTAAGTTGGCCCCCGGGGAGGGGACCTTCAAGGACGAGCGGATTGAGACTGGCCCGGGCGGAATAAATGGCAGCGGTCAGACCGGCGCAGCCGGTGCCGATGATTACGACGTTTTCAACGGTGTTGGACATGTTACGAAGGATAAGATTTCAGCCGTAACATAGCACACTTGGGAAGGGGAAAGTGCCCGCTTGGTGGAATTTTGTCCCAAACGGGGTCTGTCGGGTGCGTTTCAGCGTCGTCCCGGCGGACCTCGGCGCTGGGCAAAACTGGGATCTGGTGTCCCCCTAAACATCCGGGGAATGAAGGGAAAGTCTTCGGTCAGCACGTAGTAATAAGTGCCGGTGGAGAACTCCGGGGTTATACCGTAGCGCCCGCTGCATTCATCGAGGTCTCCGCTGCCGGCCACATAATCGAAATCCTCCACAAAGATGCCGTCATATTGCCCGCCTGGCTGTCCTCCAGTCGTTGGGCGGGAGCCGGGTTTGAGTTGGTAGCTGGATTTTAGTCGAACCACTTCACTTTGAGGATCGCTGGGTTTGGCATAACCCCAGACTGCATAAATTGGGAATCCATCTGCCGCCCAGCCAACCAAGGTCATCACTTTTTCGCCGTTGGACTTCTCTGCCAAAAGTGCGACCGGGATGCCGTGATAATGATAAGCTCCGTTGGGTTGCACATGGGCGTTGTTGGTATCCAAACCGAGCGAAAAGGCGCCGCCCTTGGCATCATAATGCCAGTCAGACTCCCGGTCATTGTGCCAATATTCCGCGGTGCCGGGATCGAACAGCACGCCGTTCACACAGATACCAAACGGCTGGCGAACCAGCGGGGTTCGCTCGCTATGGGCGACTGGATGCAGGGGCACGGAAAAGCGATACTGCTGGGCCCGAATAGCGTTGGGGTTGTCGCGATTGGGGAATTGTCCGGTCAGATGTTCGGGGAGTCCGTTGGCGATTATGATACGCCGATCATTCTCAATGGTGATTCTCACTTCATTTTTGCCCACCGGTGCCTCGGTGGAGGGCACGGGTGTGACCATCCCGGCTTGGGTGGCGTTGTGATTGGGGTGCGCGTGCAGGACGACGATTTGGGCGCACACGCACAGTGCGCCGGCAAGTTGCTGGAGGGTTCGCATGATCCTATGACGCCGAATCCCGAGAGAAATTACAAATGGATGAACATTGATCCCGCCTTATCCGATCAACTGTTCCCTTTTGGGAATAAGCTCATCGAGTTGGCTTGAGATCATGCGCAGGAGTTCATCAAAGGAAAATGGCTTTTCCAGGCAAGGCAGCCCCGTGGTGGTCAAGTGAGCCTTCACTCGTGGTTGCATCAGATATCCGCTCATGAAAATAAAACGCTGCTTGTAGCGGGGGTATCGCTTGGTAGCGGCATCGTAAAACTCGAGTCCATCCATTTCGGGCATGCGGATATCACTCAGGATGAGGTCAAATTTTTCACGGGATAGCAGTTCAAGTGCGGTCCGGGCACTGGTGGAACAGCGCACTTCGATTTGTTTTTTCCGGAGAAAAGCGGCGAATGCCTCGGTAATGTGGGCTTCGTCATCGACGATCAAAATGCTACTGCCCGGGATATCTGAGGTGGTTATGTTGGCAAACGGTGGCGTGCTGTCCGGCAGGAGTTGGACTGGATTGGGCACCGGAAATTGAAGGGTGAAAACGGTGCCTTCATGGGATGAACTGTTCATCGTGATATCTCCCTCGTGCGCGGACATGATCGTGTGGCAGATCGACAGACCCAGCCCCGTGCCTTCCCCGGGGCTCTTGGTGGTGAAAAACGGATCGAAAATGCGCGACTGGATTTTGAAGGGAATGCCGGATCCATTATCCTTGATCCGGATTTGCACTCCGTCGATTTCGCGACTCAAGGTTACGTCGATCTGCCCGTTGTTCCGATCCTTGGCCATGGCCTGCTCGGCATTGGTGATCACGTTGTGCAGCACTTGGGTGATTTGCTGTGAGCAAACATAGACCATGCACGTGTCGGCCGGACGATGCACCTGCAGCTTCACGTTGCTCTGGCGGAGTTGATAACGCTTCAAGCCTGCCGTTTTCTGCACCAACTGGTAGGCGTCCACCATTTCACGCGCCCCGGTATCCTTGCGGGAAAAATCCAACAACCCGCGAACCAGTCCGGCCGCCCGTTGTGCTTCCGAAGCGATGACGCCGGCAGTGTAACAGTCCTGCTTGCTGAGCCCCGGGGCGTTGCTGAGCAAACTGCTGAAGCCCAGAATTGCGGTCAGTGGGTTGTTGATTTCGTGGGCAATACCGGCGAGCGCTTCGCCCAATGAGGCCAATTTTTCCGACTGCACCAGCTTCCGATAAAGCCGCTCCTGGTCGGAAATTTCCATCTGCAGCGTGATGGCCGACGACGCGAGTTCGGCAAATACGATCAGCAGTTCCAAGGTCTGATGGTCAAAGGCGTCCGGATTGGCGCCGTCGATATTGATCACTCCCCAGACTTGCTCCTTCACCATGACCGGCACGACCAGTTCACTACGCACGTAACTGAACAAGGCGTAGTAATCGGGATCCTTGCTGTTATCGGTGCAGAGGAGGGGACGGCCGTGTTCAGCCGTCTTACCGGTGAGGCCTTGGCCGATCTGCAACTGGCAAAGCTTGGTTTGGGTCGACCAATCAGAACCGAACACATTCGAAATGGTCAGGCGCCGGGCTTCGTGATCCACGAGAACGAACGAGCCGTGTGCGGCCTTGGCCAAATCGCAGGCCTTCTCCAAAATTAGATACAATACATCATCGATGCTCTGTTTATTACGGATGGCCTTGAGGACCTCATCAATGGCAGGAAGCAGTCCGGATTGTGACATGGGGCTGCCGTAACCTTAGCATCCTCGGTGCCAGTTCATGAAATTCCCGAAGGGGTTCTTTTCCAGCCCCGGCAACCGAAAGGATTTACCAACCGAAACTGCGCTTAATGCGGAGGGGATCGTAGAGGTCTCCCGGGATTTCCATTAAAAAGCGACTGGGTTGCAGCAGCATGCCGCCGGGGCCGGCCCGGGTGGCGACCTTGGGGTAACACAGGTAGAGTTCGTTGCGGGCGCGGGTGACCGCCACGTAAAATAGGCGGCGCTCTTCCTCGACGTCATCTGCCTCGATGGAGCGTCGACCGGGAAACTGTCCATCGGCCAGTCCCACCACAAAGACGACATCATATTCCAAGCCCTTGGCTTGATGCACCGTGGTGAGTTTGATCGCTTCCGCGTCTGGATCGACCTGCCGGTCACTGGTCTCGCCATTGAGCAGCACTATCTGGGCGAGCAGGTCCTGCATTTCCTCAAAACGACCGGCAAAACCGATGAGAGCCTTCAATTCGTCGAGCCGCTCAACGTAATCGGCAAAGGCGCCTTTCAGGTAGTCGCCATACCACCCATCGATCGCAGTCTCGAAGACCCCGGCCGGAGTGCCGGTTTCCATGACTTCGGCAACTTGGCGGAGTGAAACGCAGAAGTTTTCCCAATCGTCGCGTGCATCCTTGGCGACCTTGCTGCGCACGTCGTCAGTGGAAAGGGCATCGAGAAAGTTTTGCTGGAGCAACCGGCCGTGTTCGAGCGCGGCGGCATGGATTTTCTGCGCGCCCTTCTCTCCGACCTTAGGCAGGAGGATGGCGATACGCTGCCAGGCCTGGGTGTCCGAGGGGTTGTAAACGAAGCGGACGAGTGCCACGAGGTCGCGCACGTGCTGGCGTTCGAAGAACTTCACGCCGCTGGTGATTTGGTAGGCGATGCCCGCTTTGGAGAAGGCGAGTTGCACTTCGAGGGCGAGAAAGTGCGAGCGATAAAGGATGGCAATCTCGTTGGCTGATACCCCTTCGTCATCAATCAGGGAGCGGATGCGCTTGAGCACAAACTCGGCTTGTTCGCGATCATCCATGGTCTGCACGACATAGGGTTTTTGCGAATGACCCCGGGCCGCCCGGAGTTCCTTGTCGAAGTGTCGACCGACGGGTTGGGCGAGCAGCACGGCATTGGCCAGAGCGAGAATTTCCGGGGTCGAGCGGTAGTTGGTTTCGATCCGATGGATGACCGTGCCCGGATGCCGGTGCTCGAACGTCATGATATTTTCGAAATCCGCGCCACGCCACGAATAGATGCACTGGGCGTCGTCGCCCACGGCCATCACGCGGTGATGCGGGGCGAGCTTGTCTACGATCTGGGCCTGCAGGGTGTTCGTATCCTGATATTCATCCACCAGCACGTGACGGAAGCGTTGGGCAAAATACGCGGCCACCTCGGGGGCATCGGTGAGCAGTTTCAGCCAGAGTTCGAGCAAGTCATCGTAATCCACGACATTCTGCTCAGCCTTGCGCTTGGCGTAGGTGTCGGCAAAGGCCCCAAAGCGATGCTTGATGTCATCGTATTGGGGAAATTGTTGGGTGACGGTCGTGTCGATGCTGAGCTGGGTGTTTCGGGCAAGGGAAAGCACGTTGAACAACGGTCCCGGGCGTGGGTGGGTCTTGTCCTTGAAAAAGGTTTTATCCTCGGCCTCGACCGACTGCTTGAGCAGCGATTCCGATTCATCGGCGTCAAGGATGGTGAAGTTGCGCGAGAGTTTGATCGCCTCTCCGTAGATGCGCAGGGCGCGATGGCCCAGGGAGTGAAACGTGCCGCCCCAGAACCGCTGGGGCTCGATGCCGGTGAGATCTTGCACGCGATGGAGCATCTCCTTCGAGGCCTTGTTGGTAAATGTCAGCAACAGGATTTCACTCGGTTTGACCCCTTGGGAAAGCAGGTAGGCCACCCGGTAGGTCAAGGTGCGGGTCTTGCCGGATCCGGCCCCCGCCAGCACGAGTAAAGGTCCTGGTGGGGCGGTGACGGCGTTGAATTGCTCGTCATTCAGGAGCGCACGGAAATCGATGGGCGGAATCTGACTGGGTCGCGGCTGATTGAGTTCGAAATCCATGAAGCGCCCAAACCCTCATGCAAAGCGGCGTAGAGGCAAAGCGGAAATGTGTAATCGCCGATTTAAGGCGCCCAACGCATCTGGTAGTGCGTATCAGTCTCGCCGATGACGGCAAAGCCGAGACGCTCATAGAGGCGGCGTGCCGGATTTACTTTCAATACCTGCAACCGGAGGGGGATTTGTTTCTCCCTAGCTTCGCCTAATAGCCCTTCCATGACCGCTGTGCCGAGTCGGTGGTTCTGAAAACCGGGCAGGATCATGATGTTGAAGAGGCGAATTTCGTGTTCGCTGCGATCGACCGCTATATAGCCTACGTCCTGATTGCTGAGCCTGATGATTTGAACCTCTTGGGCATCGAATGATGCACAAAACCGGGTGTTCTGGGCGTTCTCATCCCATTCCCCGAAAGTCTGTTTCACGTAACCGCCCAAGCAGAGCTTCTTGGTTTCCCCAACCCAGTCACGGTCACTCTCCGCGGCGGAACGGAAAGTGTGGTTGCTCATAACAACGCGAGGTTGTCGCGATGGATGATCTCGTGACGTTTCCGGTGAGGATGCAGTGCCGCGACCGCGTCGCCCTTTTTTCCGGCAATGGCTGGAATTTCCGTGTGCTTGTAAGTGGTCTTGCCCCGTGCAATCACGGCGCCGTCTGGTCCTGCGACATTGACGATTTCGCCGATACCGAATTCGCCGAAGGCATGGGTTACCCCCACCGCAAGCAGGCTGCGGCCTTGTTCACAGAGCACCGGCACCGCACATTCGTTGACGTAAATCGTGCCGGTGGGATGCTGGAAATACGCAAGCCAGCGTTTACGGGCCTCCATGGGAATGCCGCTCGGGGCAAAAAACGTGCCGGGGCCTCGGCCGTTCAGCAGGCGTGAAATCACATCAGGCTCTGCACCGCTGGCGATGAATACGCCGCATCCGGCTCGGCCGGCCAGTTTCGCGGCGGTGATTTTCGAAATCATGCCGCCGACGGCAGTTTCACTGGTGGTGCCACCGGCCAGGGCCTCGATTTCACGGGTGATTTTTTCCACCACTGGCACGACTTTGCCGCCGTTATGGTAGTCGATCAGACCGGGCGCCGTGGATAAGATAATGAGATACTCGGCGTGCAACAGACTGGCCACAAGGGCGGAGAGCTGGTCGTTGTCGCCAAACTTCAGCATGGCCTGGATTTCGGCCGCGCTGACGGTATCGTTTTCATTGATGACCGGGATGGTGTTGTATGTCAGGAGCGACTCGATCGTGGCCTTGACACTGAGATGCCGTTCGCGACTGCGCAGATCTTCACGAGTCAGCAGCACTTGGGCGACCGTCAGATTGTGCGGAGTAAATCCTTCCTGCCAGGTTTGCATCAACAGGCTCTGGCCAACGGCGGCGCAGGCCTGTTTCTTGGTCAAATCGTTGGGCCGACGTTTTAGACCCAGCCGGCCCATGCCCAGACCCACCGCCCCTGAAGAAACCAAAACGACCTCGGTGCCAGCCTGCCGCAGTGCGGCGACTTGGGCACAGACGGATTGAATGCGCGCGGTATCCAGTTGGCCGATGCCCGACGTGAGCACGCCGGTGCCAAGCTTGACCACGACGCGGTGCGGCGGTTTGCGACGGGAAAGTGGGGCGGATGGGGTCGTCATGGCACCGGATCGGTGCGCCTTTGGTCAGACGGCCAGCAACTCCTGCTCTTTGTGTGCGAGGTGCTGGTTGATGTCCTTGATGGCGCTGTCGGTTGCAGTCTGGACGTCTTTTTCGTGGCGCTTGCGATCGTCTTCGGAAAGGGAATCGGCCTTCTTCAGTGAATCCATGGCGTCGCGACGGACATTACGCACGTGCACGCGACCTTCCTCAGCCAATTTGTGGGCAACTTTGACGAATTCCTGGCGGCGTTCACGGCTCATCTCCGGCAGGGGAATGCGGATGAGTTTACCGTCCACGATGGGATTAAATCCGAGGTTGGCCTGCTGAATGCCTTTCTCAATGGCCTTGGCCAGACTGATGTCCCAAGGCTGGATCTGAATCATACGTGGATCCGGGGTGCTGATCGCGGCGCATTCCTTGAGTCGCATGGATGAACCGTAAGCTTCGACCATGACGGATTCGACCATGGTGGGCGTGGCTTTACCGGTGTGAATCGTGCTGAATTCATGCAACGTATGGTCGACCGCCTTGGTCATTTTGGCCTGCATGTCGGTTAGGATGGGATGGCTCATGAGCGAGGATTGATTGAATGGGTTGAATGGTAGGGCGTTTGCCCGCGGATATTCGGCGAATTAGCTGTGGACGAGGGTGCCGATTTTTTCACCTACCACTGCCCGGCGGATGGCGTGTTCGTCGTTAAGATCGAAGACAAGAATAGGCACGCTGTTGTCGAGACAGAGGGAGAATGCGGTGGAGTCCATCACATTGAGGCGCTGCTTGAGGGCATCAATGTAGGTGAGCTCATCATATTTGACGGCGTCGGCGTGCTTCTTCGGATCCTTGTCGTAGATACCGTCGACCTTGGTTGCCTTCATAATGATGTCGGCGTGCATTTCGCTCGCGCGCAGGGCGGCGGTGGTATCGGTGGAGAAATAGGGGTTGCCGGTGCCGGCGACAAAGATAACCACGCGGCCCTTGTCGAGATGACGGATGGCCCGACGGAGAATGAATGGCTCGGCGATCTGGTTCATCGGGATCGCACTTTGCACGCGGGTGGTCACCCCGAGCTTTTCGAGGCAATCCATAATGGCCAAGCCGTTGATGACCGTGGCCAGCATGCCCATGTAGTCGCCGGTCGTGCGATCGACGCCGCGTTTGGCGCCGTTGAGTCCACGGAAAATATTTCCTCCGCCGATCACGACACACACTTGCACGCCCATGTCGTGAATTTCCTTAACCTGTTCGCAGGTCTTCTCGAGGGTGGCCGCATCAATGGCGTCACCGTTCTTGCCGCCGCGGAGGACTTCGCCGCTGAGCTTCAAGATGATCCGTTTGTATTTGACCGCATGTTTGGCGGACTTTTTGGCGTGCATGGTAAACAGGAAACGGCAGGGAAAAATCCGCGTCAATTCTTCTCATGGCCTCAGCATGAACTATCCACTCCCAGTGGACCGATTTGCGCGCCCGACTCCCGGGAATCATTGCCGCAACCAACCACCCGTGGCCTGCACCGGCTCGAACTCGCCCTGTCGCGTTATCCAGGCCGCAATACTGTAACGCGGTGGCGCGGGGGCAGGGCTGGCGGGGAGAACTAGCGTCGTCGATAGATTGCCGTGAGCGTCCAGTGTCATCGCGGAATTAACCGTGCTGAGCACAATGAACTCATGCGCCAGATTGCGGCCGGCATTTTCTCCCGCGCGGACCCGACTCGTAATGTCATTGCCCAATAAAGCGACGGTCACTTCGTATTTTAATCCGGTGGTGCCGACAGGCGGTTTATAGGTAATTCGGCAGGATTGGTCTGCTTGGTAGCTCAGGGTGAGTTCACCAATGTTGGGTTTCGCCTGACTGGTGCTGGATCCGCGCCGCCATTCTTGGCCGTTGCGCACTAGGCACGGAGTATAAACCGAGTTGGAACGCCAGGATTTGGCGTAGGCATATTGGCGATGGGTATAGGATTTGGACGCATAAACGTCCTTCCAGCCCAGCCGATCCCAATAGTTCACGTGCCAGGCGACCGGAACCACCGTGAGCCAGAGTTGAGGATCATCGCGCAGGCTGCCCAACCATTTTTCCATGGGCGGACAACTGCTGCAGCCCTCGCTGGTGAATAACTCCAATAGTGCAACTTGCGCTGGTCCGCTGGTGAATCGTTGTTCGGCCTGGCTGGCCGTGAGACCGGTCAACCAAAGCACTCCACTTATCAATCCCAATGCTCGCATCTGGGTATGAGTCCGTGCGCGGGGATTCATTCCCATTCATTAAATGCCGGATCAGGGCCCCGCGATCCAAGAACACTGCAGATCAGGTGTAGGGCGAACGTGTGGCTGGCTTCAGTTTGGCGGGAAGTTCGCCGATTTTGCCGCGCACGAGTTCCAGACGTTGAGTAACGTAAGTGGTCTGAGCCACGACATCCGCGCCGATGTTGATTACGTGATAGCCGTCTTCGATCAGATCCTCGAGAGGGGCGATTAATCCGGCCGTCATCGCGAATTTTCCATTGGCTTTGCAGGCGGCCCCGACGCGCTTACGAGCGGCGACCACCTGGGGGTCATCCAGGTGTCCGGCTTTGCCAATGCGGTGACTAAAATCTCCGGGACCGAAGAGGATGCCATTAAAACCGGGCACGGCCGCGATCTTTTCCACCTGTTCCAAAGCTTCGGGTGACTCTATTTGCAGGACAACTATCCGCTCTTCATTGGAATGCTTCAGGTATTCGTCGGTTGATAATAGGCAAAATTGCCCGTCAATATTGCCGCCATCGAGGGCGCGTTTACCGACAGGGTAGAAACGGACCCACTCGACGATTTGGCGCGCCTCAGCTTCACTGGCCACATGGGGCACTATGATGCCGGTGGCATCAGCCTCAAAGGGGCGGATGTAGTCACTGTAACTGCCGCGCCCAACCCGGACCATCGTGTCAATATTGTGAATCCGGGCCGCCCGGATTTGATTTTCAAGGGATAACCAGTCGTTGGGCACATGCTCATGGCACAGCCACACGGCGTCTACCCCGCACAGAGCGGCGGCTTCAATTACACGAGGATCAGAGAGGTTGATCTTTAAGGTAGTGGGATACTGGCCGTCATTGAGGAGTTTGAGAATGCGACTGGGTCGGGTTTTCATAAAATGGTTCACGAAGTGCCAATCGTCAGGGTTAAGTGAATTGAAATGTGAGGGTGGTGGAGCAAAACTCGCTCGCCATCCGGTGGTAGCCCGCTAGCAAAGATATTGGATGTTGTATTCAATAAGTTTGAGCGGTCAGCAAGACACCGGATTTTTCGCGGCCGTGAATCTCTCGCCAATTTGTAAAATAGTAATATTGCAAATCTGTATACAAGTGCATTTCATCACCCCATGAAGAAAGTCAATTCGGATATAGCTTACGAATTTATCCGGGAAAAAATCCTGAATGGTAAATACCCTCCGGGCCATGCATTGATGACGGAGGTTCTTTCCAGTGAGATCGGAGTCAGCCGCACCCCTGTGCGTGAAGCGTTGCACCGGCTCAAGGCCGATGGCTTGGTCAGTATCAAGGCCCACTTGGGTGCCAGTGTCAAAAAGATGGGGGTCAAGGAATTTCGGGAAATGTGTGACCTACGGCTGGCCTTGGAAGGACATGCTACCGGATTGGCGGCCTTGAATCATAGCCAGACGGACT
Organism: Cephaloticoccus sp.; assembly: GCA_030833445.1. Classification (GTDB taxonomy): domain Bacteria; phylum Verrucomicrobiota; class Verrucomicrobiia; order Opitutales; family Opitutaceae; genus Cephaloticoccus. The sequence goes on from JAURHD010000009.1 coordinate 142,346, forward strand.
TGCGCCGGATCAAGTTTGCCCTTGAGGCTATGCGCGGACTGACGGAGCGCATTGTCGCTGCCAAGTCCGAGGAGCCCTTAATCGACGAATTGAGATCTGAGGATGTCCACTTTCACGTCGCGATCATGACAGCAGCGAAGAATGACCTCATTAAGAGTGAAATCCTGCGTCTGCACCTGATCAACCGGTTGTTGTTTTTACCCAGCACTGAAACCGAGGAACAACTGTCGCCGGTTTCGAAAAAGGACAGTGACCGCAATCGGCTCAAGGTGATGGAAAGCCACGATGAAATTTACGAGGCCATTGCCAAACATGATGCTCCGGCTGCCAAGCGCGCCATGGAACACCATATACAGGACATCATAGACAAGAGCCTGCGCGCGATCGCCATGTCGGGAGAGGGTGGAATATCGCGCGTGCTGACCGATGAAGAGCTGATATACAGCGGGTGATCAGCCTGCGGGCTGTGGTTGCTATGTAAATTGGGGTCATGGAAATGGCCCATGCTGTGCTTACGGGCTCTTGTGTGCGCAACTTGTTCGGATTGTGACTGCATGTTTTAAAATCATTGACAGGAGACCACAGGTTTATACCGATGTATGCAACCCCAGGACTAACTAACACTAACTATGAAATTCGTGACTTACTCACCACAATCCGTTCTTAGGCGGATTTTCCCGGCTTTCGCAGTTTTCTTCGCTGCGTCGGTCGCGTTGTCAGCGCAAACCAGCACCGCGGACTCCGATGCCGAAAAAGACTCGGAAGATGTTGTCAAACTCAGCCCCTTCCTAGTGCAGGACGATGACGGTGACGGTTACCGTTCGGACAAGACCCTTGTGGGCAGCCGCACGGCGAAATCCGTCCTCGATGTGTCCAACAGTATCGCGATCATCAACCGGCAAACGATCGAAGATCTCAATGCCGTGGATGTGCACTCACTGCTCCAAGTCGGTGTTGCTGGTGTGTCGCAAAACCAAACCATCAACGACGACTACAATATTCGCGGTTTCCGCTCCTTGTATTCCTTGCGTGATGGTATCACCAAGGTCGCCTACAAGCGCAATCCGCTGTATGACGTCGAGCGCGTCGAGGTTATCCGGGGCCCCGCCGCCATGTTGCTCGGTAATAACAGCTTCTTGGGCGGCACGGTGAATTTCGTGACCCGTGGTGCTTCTCATAAGAAGACGGGTGATGTTCAGCTTACTGTGGGTGAGAACAGCTATTACCGCCTGCAGGCCAATGTCACCGGCCCATTGGTGGACAAGAACAACCTCAAGCTCGATTATCGGCTGACCCTCGGCTACAACATTGGCGACAAGGACAAGGAGATCGAGGAGGAGGACAATAAGTTCCTCGGTGGTGCACTGGGTTTCCAGTTCGGCCCGAATACCAGCTTCACGCTGAGCGGCTATTACTATCAGGACGACGGATACTTTTACTGGGAAGATTTCCTCGATTATTCGTCCACCCGCGGGGGCAGCACGCTGAATCCCAAGTGGGCGGTGCTCAATCCCTACTCGACCAAGGAATTTTCACCGGGTCGCGGCAAGGATGCCCTCTGGAATAACAAGGACATCTTCATCAATGCGACTTTCCTTACCAAAATCACGGACAATACCAATTTCCGTTTGGCCTTTTACGTGAGCAAGGACATCGACGAGCGCCGTCACGTGCGTGGCATCAGCATTGCCTCGGACAACGTGACCCTGAACCGTCAGGATATTCCGCTTCGGATCGATGCCAACACCAAGGACTGGCAGGCCGATATCACCAATACGCTAGAACTCCCGGCCGGAATGAAGCTGGATACGACCGTGGGTGCCGATTATATCCTCCAATACACCCTGCAGGCCCAAGTGGTAGCCACGCCGCCAAGCAT